>NYWU01000024.1 GCA_002685255.1 Idiomarinaceae bacterium | reverse complement strand
TGCTCCTTAATCAAAGTCGGCTTCTGCAGCAGAAAGTGGACGCTTAGCACGATGTTTCTCGTCGTCGTGTTGCTCAGCGGCTTCAGTACCTGCACGGATGACGCGTGTTAGGTAATAAGCCCCTGCTGCGAATACACAGGCGTACACTGCGATATAGCCAATCAAGGTGAACAATGCCATACCACCGGTTAACGATGGCGTCAGCGCTTCGGCTTGGGTCATCTGACCGTACACAAGATAAGGTGCTCGTCCCACCTCGGTTACAAACCAACCCGACAGTACAGCGACAAATGGTGCCAGTGACATTAACCGTAATCCTTGTAAGAACCAGCGATTACGTGCGTACGCTTTGTTTCTGCGTAAAATGAGGCCAGTAATGGCGAATAACACCATTAACACACCCATCGCGACCATCACTCGAAAAGACCAGAAAACAATTGGAACATTAGGCTGTAACTCTTTCGGCATCTCTTTAATACCGGGCACTTCACCATCCCACTCGTGAGTTAAGATCAAACTCGCCATACTGGGGATACCCACTTCAAAGTGGTTTTTCTGTGCCTCTTGATCAGGAATAGCAAATAAAAGCAGGGGCACATTGCTTTGCGTTTCCCAATTCGCCTCCATCGCGGCCACCTTGGTCGGTTGATGTTTCAACGTATTGAGTCCATGCATGTCACCGACGAAGATTTGCAGTGGCGCAATAATCAGTAATAGCCATAACGTCATTGAAAGAGCTTTACGGTGCAATTCGGTATCACGTTTCTCGAGAATAAACCACGCACTCACGCCTGCCACTACGAAGCCGCCAGTCAGAAATGAGGCAAGCCCCATGTGAGTAAAACGATACCAAAACGAATCGTTAAAAATTGCAGCAGACCAGTCGACTACGTGATAGAAACCGTCACGTACTTCAACCCCAGCCGGTGTTTGCATCCAGCTATTGGCCGACAAGATCCAAAAACTAGAAATAAAGGTGCCGATAGACACCATCAGCGCAGCAAAAAAGTGAACACCGTTCGGTACCTTACCGCGACCGAACAAAAGCACCCCCAGAAACGCCGCTTCTAAGAAGAACGCTGTCACCACCTCGTAGCTCAATATCGGGCCTAAAAAGTTGGATGTCGCGAGCGCGAAGTTACTCCAGTTCGTACCGAACTGAAAAGACATAACAATACCGGATACCACACCCATACCAAAAACCACAGCGAACACTTGGGTCCAGAAGGCACCTAAGCGCTCCCACTTCGGGTTGTTAGTTTTGAATGCAAGACCATAGATGAGTGCAATATATGATGCCAAACCGATAGTGAACACGGGGAATATGGCATGAAATGACACGACAAACGCGAATTGAATTCGCGAAAGCACGAGGGGGTCAAGATCTATCATCATAATACCTCACAGCGATGACCTTAAATAAATAACGAATCACTTAGACGTAACCACAAAAGCACCTCTTAGCTGACCCGGTTGGAAATCAATCGCTTCGTCTTTCGGGTAACGCGAGAGGATTTCTTTCTTCAATGCAGGCGCTAAATTGGCACCGTGACAGGCAACACATTGTGGCTGCATCACAATAGCCTTCATCCAAACTGTGTTGCCTTCTTTATCTACGTAAGAGGTTTCTGGAGGGTTTGCTTGAGTCGTCCTCCAGCGCGTCTCGAACTCACGAAGCACCTGTTTTTGCTCTTCTGTCGGTGAATTTTCAGGATTACGTACACGCAACGATGTGCGTCCAACGTTAAGCCCTGTTGTTTCAGTGATTTTACTGGCGATTTCGGGGGCTTCATGGTTGCAGACATCAACAGCTTTTATGTATCCATCTTTCTGGATAGTCGTCATCAATACACTTTTTAATTCCGCCCCTAACAACATAGCTGCGGAACGAAAATCTTCATTCGATCGATCGTTTTCCTCTGCCCCATAGCTGATTATCGGAAGCAACACTAACATCAAGATTAACATGCGCATAACCCACTCCACATCAAGATTAACATGCGCATAACCCACTCCACATCAAGATATATTAATTATGAATATATATATTCCATATTTGAATATGATAATACCTCTGCTGAAAATATCCAATAATAATTGATTATTTTTTAGGTCGCGCCTCTGGTGCGACGCTCTGTCCACACCAATCCACTCAAATCATTTGACATATGTTTTTTCATATATATGATTTACCATATATATTAAATAGGAATGGACACGATGACCCCATTACAGCTTTTTAAATGTCTATCGGATGATACCCGTTTAAAGTCCGTGCTGATTGTAAGCACGCTTGAAGAAGCTTGCGTCTGCGATCTGATGGGCGCGCTGGAGCTTGACCAGCCGAAGGTCTCGCGCCACCTCGCTGAACTGCGTAAGTGCAATATCGTGCTGGGTGAACGCCGTGGTAAGTGGGTGTATTACCAACTACATCCCGAATTACCCGAATGGGCAAAAGATATGATTGCTCAGGTCGCGCAAAATAATTTGGACTACTTTTCAACGGCTCTCGACAAGCTTAAACACGCACAGTCACAGGGCACTGCCTGCTAACTAAAAGGTTTATTATGAAGGTACTCTACATCTGCACGCATAATCGTTGTCGCAGCATTTTATCTGAAGCGATCACCAATCACTTTGCCAGCGATCATATTCAGGCAAAAAGCGCTGGGAGCCAGCCCGCGGGCGAGGTACACCCTCTTTCACTGCGTTATTTGAACGAAGCCGGCATACCGACGGATGGGTTACAAAGCCAATCGTGGGATGAATTTGAAGACTTTAAACCCGACGTCGTCATTACCGTTTGTGATTCGGCGGCGGGCGAAGCATGCCCGGTGAGGTTCGGACAATCGATTAAAGTGCATTGGGGACTTGCCGACCCATCAAAGCTTGAAGGCTCCGAAGAAGAGATTGCCGCCGCTTTCCGTGACTGTATCGAAGAAATTAAACACCGCGTGAGTCAACTGCAAGGAATTGCCGTGCAATCACTTGAGCGCGAACAACTTAAAAACGCATTGAACCAACTAGGAGCACAGTAACCTATGTCTTCTGATGTCTCACTACCTAATATCGATAGTGATTTGATGGATAAACCGACACTCGAGAAGTGCCTACCTCAGCCCGCAGAACATGCGCCCCGAATTTTGCTGTTGTATGGTTCGCTTCGCAAGCGCTCGTTCAGTCGTTTAGTGGTCGAGGAAGCAGCGCGCATTCTTACCCACATGGGTGCTGACGTTAAGATATTTAATCCCGAAGGATTGCCCCAGACGGACACCGATGACGGAAACCATCCAAAAGTACAAGAGTTGCGCGACTTAATGATGTGGTCAGAAGGACAAGTGTGGTGCTCACCGGAGCGTCATGGCTCGATGACTAGCTTGTTCAAAAGCCAAATTGACTGGGTCCCGCTCAATCTTGGTGGTGTGCGCCCTACACAAGGTAAAACGCTTGCGGTTATGCAAGTCTGTGGGGGCTCACAATCATTTAATACGGTCAATCAACTTCGGGTTTTAGGTCGTTGGATGCGTATGGTCACAATTCCCAATCAATCGAGTGTACCAAAGGCGTTTCTTGAGTTTGATGATAACGACCGTATGAAGCCATCGCCTTATTACAACCGCATTGTGGATGTCATGGAAGAGCTCATGAAGTTCACCTTATTACTCAGAAACAACAAAGATTATTTCGTCGACCGATACTCAGAGCGTGTTGAGTCTGCCGAAGAAGTCAGTCAACGCGTTAACCAACGAGCGCTTTAAGGAGCTAGCATGGGTTTATTTGAACGTTATTTGTCTGTTTGGGTGGCTCTCGCCATCATCGCCGGTATCGCACTGGGTATTGCAGTCCCCGGCGCTTTTACCGTGGTATCAGAGCTTGAGTATGCCCACGTTAACTTAGTTATCGCGGTGCTCATCTGGCTCATGATTTACCCGATCATGGTACAAGTTGACTTCTCATCCATTAAAGATGTCGGCAAAAAACCAAAAGGCTTGGTATTAACCTTGGTCATCAACTGGCTGATCAAGCCGTTTACCATGGCACTACTGGGATGGTTGTTCTTTAAGGGGCTGTTTGCCGATTGGGTCGATCCACAAACCGCGTCCGAGTATATCGCCGGTATGATTTTACTGGGTGTTGCCCCCTGTACAGCGATGGTGTTCATTTGGAGTCAACTGACAAAGGGTGACGCTAACTACACCTTAGTGCAGGTTTCTATCAACGACGTCATCATGATATTTGCATTCGCACCTATCGCCGGCTTACTTTTGGGCGTAACGGATATCACAGTGCCGTGGGATACCTTGTTGCTGAGCGTCGTACTGTATGTGTTGATACCACTCATTGTTGGCGCATTAACGCGCAAGAAACTGGATAAAGGCAACGACCACACACGGCTGAACAACTTTCTTGCAGCCATGAAGCCTTGGTCGATCGTGGGGCTACTCGCGACGGTTGTCCTATTGTTTGGTTTTCAATCCGAAACCATCATCGAAAAACCGCAGGCGATTGTACTCATAGCGATTCCGCTACTGATTCAAACCTACGGTATTTTCGCAGTGGCGTATTTCTTAGCGAAGAAAATGAAGTTGCCGCATAACGTAGCTGCGCCCGCCTGCATGATAGGCACTTCAAACTTTTTCGAACTCGCGGTGGCGGTTGCCATCTCATTGTTCGGCCTGCACTCGGGCGCTGCACTCGCCACCGTGGTAGGCGTGTTAGTCGAAGTACCTGTCATGCTGTCATTGGTGTGGTTTGCTAACCGCACGCGACATTGGTTTAACGACTAAAAACGATATGATGCCTGTATCGCAAAGGACCGACCGGGCTGGCTATACTGCTCGGTCGGCGCATCGGCCGACAGTCCTGCGACACGTTGATAAGGCACATAATACTTATCCGTTAAATTGAGCGCCGCCACGTTCACCTGCCAATCGCCCAAACGCATTCCCGCCAAAACGTCCACAGTGGTATAGCCCGCCGTTTCGATATAAGGTCCCGACTCGGCCGACGCACTCGGTACATCATCCATTTCAGCGACGGCATTGACAATACCTCGGATATGCCAGTTATCGGCAAAATAGCCAAAAGAGACATTACCCGACAGCGGCGACAATGAGGTCAGTGCTTCACCCGTCGCATCATTCTCACCTGTCACGTACGCGGCCGAAGTATCGATACGGACAAAGTCAGTGAGCCAGTGCGTCACACTCGCTTCAGCCCCTTTTATCGTCACTTCGTCTTGGTTCACATACTGATATTCAACCCGGTCAACGCCCGGAATATAAGTGGGGCTCGTGCCGACAACCGCAGTCTCGATAAAATCATCAAAGCGGCTGTAAAACGCAGCAAGGTTCCAGCGCGTCGTGTCATTACTAAACTTTAAACCCGCTTCTACGGCGCGACTGCTTTCTGGCTGTAAGTCTGGATTAGGTAAGATGGCATAAAACGGCTCAATGCCATGGTTTTGATAGGCTTGGTCATGCGGTGGGATCTTAAAGCCCTCGGCGTATTGCAAGTAGCCGCGTACGCCCGAGTCAAAGGTATAAATGCCCGCCACCTTAGGTGAGAATGCCGTCTCGCTGATATCTGCAAGCTCAGACATATCGTACAGCATGTTCTCATTTGGGCTCATCTCATAATGGTCAACTCGCGCACCAATGATCAACCTAAAGGCGGTTTCTTTAAACGCGATGTTATCCTGCAAAAACACACCTGTAAGCCATGTTTCGGCACCGGGGAAGGCTTTCTGTGGCTCATTATCTTGCATTACCGTGCCATCGGTAGCGATACGTGTCTTGAAACGCGGTCGCTCGGTGTCGTAGTAGTCAGCATCAAAGCCATACACGAGATCATGACGTGTTGAGGCGGCATCAAGTTGCTTTTGTGCCTGCCAACGCGCACCCATAATGCGTTGTTCAAAACCATAGTCGTTGTAATCGGTATACGCACCCGCTTGGCTGGCTCCCGCGCTGACCTGGTCGCTGCCTTGCTCATAATCCGTCACATACAGTTGCCAATGCTGCGAGTCGGCGAAGGTATTGGCCTGATTACGCTGGTAGTCCACCGAAAGTGCTGTTTGACGATTGTCGTCGTCGGTTTGATTGGTTTCCGCGAGAAACTGTTCAGTGTCCTGCTGAAAGTGATCCAACGTAAACTTCAGCTCATCATCGTTGCCGATATCAAGCGTCCATTTTGCTAAAATACTCTGGCTGTCGTAATCATAACCGGGCAAAGATTCCTCATAGTTCTGTGTCTCCTCGCCTTGTCGCGCGGACACCTGAATCATCGCACTTGAGCCATCGAACTGCCGCGCCCCGCTAAAGCCGAGCTTTGTCTCTTCGGTCAGACCATCAAAACCAAAATTCAAGCGTGCTGCACTGTCATCACCCTTTAGTAAATCCCCCGGATCGGGCGTTGATATAACAATCACGCCACCTAAACCGTCAGAGCCATAGAGCGGTGATGCGGCCGCTTTCGCCACTTCAATTTGCTGTACCTGCGCCACATCTAAGTAACCGCGCCCCACTAAATAACCGCCTCCGCCGGCATAGGCATCATTAAGTCGACGACCATCTTTAATGTACACCACGCGGTTACCACCGATTCCTCGAATCGATAAGGTTTGCGCCTGACCTTGGGTGCCCGTCGACTGAATACTCGGATCATAGCGGAACACATCCGCGAGACCATTACTCACTTGCACATCAATATCGTCTGCCGAAATAACGCTCACTGCACCGGCGACGTCTTCGAGTTTCTCTTCGGTACGCGATCCAGTTACAACTAAAATCTCATCAACGCTCTGGTCGGCTGCAGGCAAATTCACTTCTGCGGCATACACACCGCTGGTCATAGTTGCCGCGATGGCAGCCGCCAATAGCGAAGGTTTAAAAGAGTCAGTTTTCTTAATCCAAACGTTCACAAGCTTCTCCAATTTCTTTGAATGACAAAACAGGCATCGTGAAAACGCATTAGATCTAAACGAAAACTATTTGCATTTGCAACTAAAACTTACTATTTTATTTTACGCAATCGCAAATCAGAACGATAAGAGGCTCCTATGACGCGGTTTTACAGAAGATTTAAACACTCGTTGCTTATGTTGGCAGCAACCCTGCCCTTGCTTACTCACGCGCAAAACTCACCTCAAGGCGGAATTATTACCGCAGGTGGCACACTAACCGATATCGTATTTGCCGTCGGGGGCGGCGACAAAGTGATTGGCGTGGATACCTCAAGCACCTCACCCAGTAAGGTGCATAAACTCCCCAAAATCGGCTACTACCGTAATCTATCCGCCGAGGGCGTGCTCAGCTTTAATCCGAAACAAGTATGGGTACTCGAAGGTGCCGGCAGTGAACGCGCATTAGCGCAAATCGAAACGGCCGGTGTACCTGTTAGCGAATTCAGCAAGCCCACAACGCTATCTGAGCTGTATGCCCTGATTCATCAAGTCGCCGAAAAGCTCGCTACGCCTGAACGCGCTGAGCCCGTAATTAACGGCATTAAAGACAAGTTTCATCCCGTTTCGCGTGCGCAGCCACTCAGTGGCCTTTTTGTCTTGCAAGTATCCGAACGCGGTGTTGTAGCCGCGGGTCACGACAGCGTACCCGATTTACTATTCAGCCAGTCGGACATTACCAATGTGGTTGACCATAAAGGCTTCAAAACCGTATCGCGGGAGCATTTATTGGTAAACCAGCCTGACTTTATCGTCGCCCCCTCCCATGTCGTCGATGCTGCTGGGGGGCGCGAGCGATTCTGCCAAAACGCAACTTTACAGTTATTAAACGCGGGGCAATCCTGCCAGCTATTGGTGATGGACTCGTTACTCGCACTGGGGATGACCACGCGCATTGCCGAAGCACATGAGGCGCTTTTAGCGTATGTTAATGACCTTTGAGCGACGCCGCTGGCTAATTGCCGGCACATTCGGGATCTTGGCAAGTAGCTGGCTGCTGTTATCGAGCGGCCCCGTGCTAAGCGATTGGCGACTACCGTTGATGTGGTTGCCTGGCTTCGGCACACCCATGAGCGAACTCGAGCAAACCGTCGTCACACAGTTACGTTTACCTCGTTTGGTTTTAGGCCTTTTAGTCGGTGCGGTATTGGCACAAAGCGGCACAGCGATGCAAACTCTGTGTCGCAACCCACTGGCTGACCCAGGACTCATCGGCATCTCAGGCGGCGCGGCCGTATTCGCACTGGCAGTGATCGCATTGGGTGAACAAATAGGTATACAAGGCAGTATTTGGGTGTCTTTGGCTGCCTTTCTGGGCGCCCTCCTCACCACCTTTGTTGTCTATCGCTTAGCTGGCGGTAAAACAGGCGTCGACGTCGCCACGTTGTTACTTGCCGGTGTGGCAATTAACGCGCTAGCCGGCTCATTACTCGGCTTACTAAGTTATTACGCTGATGACGATGCTCTGCGACTCATGAGCTTTTGGCAAATGGGCTCACTCGCGGGTGCCAGTTGGCAGCAGTTACCCTTAGGCATAGTACTCATGGGTGTCAGCTCAATCGCATTATTTATGTTGCGCAAGCCTATTAACACGCTGCTACTGGGTGAACGTCAAGCGCGTTACTTAGGTGTGAATACCGTGTCACTTAAGCGGCAACTGATTATTTGGGTGGCATTAGGTGTGGGCGGCGCAGTCGCGTTGACCGGTATGATCGGCTTTGTCGGTTTAATTATACCCCACATCGCTCGCATGCTGGTGGGCGCTAATATCCGTTGGCTGATGCCCGTATCCATGTTGTTTGGTGCCGCAGTTTTGGTACTCACCGACTGGATCGCTAAAACCATCGTTGCGCCCGCTGAATTGCCTATCGGGATAATCACCGCAGCGGTGGGTGCTCCTTTCTTTATCTACCTACTCATCCAACAAAAACGGAGGCTTCATGCTGGATATTAATATCACTCATGTTAACTACGGTCACAAACGGCTGTTGGGCGCGTTCGACCTATCCCTTGAAGCAGGCGAATTTGTTGCCGTGATCGGTGAAAATGGCGCGGGTAAATCCACTCTACTCAATACCTTGGCGGGCGAGCTCGACTATCACGGCAGTATTCAGCTCAACGGTCGCGAACTCACAAGCTGGATACCGGCCCAACTAGCACCTGTTCGCGCGGTGATGGAGCAAAAACTCAGTGCGCCATTTGGTCTCACCGTCGCAGAGCTTGTCGGCATGGGGCGATTTTGGTCTCATGAGCCTGATTATGCAGCACACCAACGCGCACTGAACTGGCTCGAACGGCTGGATGCCGCCAAGTTTGCCGAGCGCACCATGGATACCCTGTCTGGGGGCGAACAGCAGCGAGCACATATCGCGCGGTGCTTGTGTCAGCTCGATGTCACGGTGCCCGGCGAGCAAATGCTACTGCTCGATGAGCCGACCTCTGCGCTTGATGTCTATCACCAACATTCCGTGCTCGCAGAACTGCGTCGTTTTACTCAGCAAGGTAATTTAGTTATCGCAGTGATGCACGATCTGAACTTAGCTTCGCTATATGCGGACAATATTTTGCTGCTTGCCGACGGCGAACTTAAGCATTTTGCCAAACCCGAGGCGGTGTTCCGTACCGAGATACTTGAACAAACCTATCGCAGTCCGGTCTATATCAGTGAGCACCCGAGCATTCGCAAGCCCATGATTTTTACCGAACCCAGACACCTATAACAACGAACACAAAGAGGACAAAAAATGAACGAACGTCAACACGCCGCTCAACAAGCACGGGCGCTTGCACAACGCAATAGCACCGCTGTCTTATCGACTTTATCAAAGAAACTTGGTGGTATGCCGTTTGGCTCCGTATCGCCGGTGATGCTGACCGATGAGGGGCATATCGTGTTTTATGTCTCTGATATTGCCCAACATGCGCGCAACCTTAATCACGACAATCGTTTGAGCGTCACGCTTTACGACAGTACCGATAAAGGTGATCAAAATACCCAAGGTCGACTCACGCTCAGTGGTCATGCCCAAGTGATTGACAACAACGACTTAGCCGAGCGCTACTACCAACGCTTTCCAAGTGCCGAGGGCTATAAAAAAGCACACGATTTTAAATTTTGGCAACTCAACGTAGAGCATATTCGCTTTATTGGCGGCTTTGGTGAGATATTTTGGCTGGAGCCTAACGAGTGGTTAGTATCCGCGCCCGAGTGGGATCATAAAGCGGCACTTGGCATGATCACGCACATGAATGAGGATCATGCCGATGCCTGTGCACTGATCTTGCAACAGCAGTTAAACCAACACTCATATGAGAAAGACAATACGTTCGAAGCGGGCAGTGTCACTATGCGCAGTGTCTATCCTGACGGCTTTCACCTCAGCTACGATGAGCGCTCCATTTTCATACCGTTTGAAGCGTTTGCAACTAATGGCCAACAGGTGCGCCAGCACCTCGTTAAAATGACCCATCAAGCACGCGCCGCTTGATACGTAAAGCGTGCGCTGCGGCGCACGCACTGATGTTTGCAAGATCAACGCGCCTCTTTGTGTTAGTCTTTTTAAACTTCTCAGCTTTATATCAAAGAGTTAATACAAGGATTTGAGTCGTGGACAAACGAATAATGGGTATGCTCGGTGCGGCACTTTTGTTTGTGGGTATGTTTTTACCTGTATTCAGCATGCCAACGATCGACGATATTACGTATTTTCAAAACGGTCGGTTTGATCGCATCATCGTGCTCTCAGCCTCGGTGTTTGCCATGTACTTTGCCCTCGCCCGCAATAGCAAAGGACTTGTTGCAACAGGTGCCATGAGCTTAGTGTTTGCAGGCTACAGTTTTATTGATATGTACCTGCAAGTACGCGATATGAAAGAAAGTATTAGAACCGAATCGGTTGACTACGAGTTTGAGGGCTCAATTGAGACGATCCTCAATACCATTGAGCTACAATGGGGCTGGTATGTAATTGCAGCCGGTGTGGTGCTTATCCTTGTAGCAGGGTTTGTCAGTGATAAAGCAAAACACAGCAAAAAGCGAGCATAACGCCTAAGTGAGTATCCGTAGTATTCGCTTGTGCGGCATCCTTTTAATAATAGTTACGCGTCGTTAATCTGTCACCGCATTGTCACACTGCCTCGCTAATCTGCTATCACGCAGAAAAAAGGGAGCGTTTGCAATGCTTGATATCAACCGTCGACATTTTTTGAAAGTAGTCGCCTCGGCAGGAGCCGCCGTAACCGTATCCACCGCTTTAGGTGGCTGTTCATCGCTCGTGCGTGCCGATAACGCGGACGCCGTTGACTTCACCCACGGTGTGGCGAGTGGTGACCCGACTACAAACGCGCTGATGCTATGGACCCGTGCAGTACCTAAAAATAACGCTAAGCCCGTTATTACCGTAGGTTGGGAAGTGGCGCGTGATCCAAGTTTTAGCGACATTATCCGTAGCGGTACCGCAACGACCTCTGCTCGCCGCGACTATACCGTGAAGGTCGATGTCCAGCAGTTACCCGCTGGCATGTCGCTTTATTATCGCTTTGTTGGGCATGACCAATATTCACCGATCGGCGAAGGTGCCACGTTACCTCAACAAGGCATTGACGCTATTCGTTTAGGGGTGTTTTCTTGCTCAAACTATCCAGCGGGTTTCTTCAACCCCTACCATCATGCAAGCCAAGATGACACTATCGATTTTGTGTTGCATTTAGGCGACTACATCTACGAATACGGCGCCGGTGGTTATGGCTACGACGATGCCGAGCGCATTGGTCGCACCTTCCCGGATAACAACAACAAAGAGATCGTCTCGCTTGATGACTATCGCCGACGTTACGCGCTATACCGAACAGACGAAGGATTAAAGGCCCTGCATGCCACCAAATCCTTTATTGTGGTGTGGGATGATCATGAGATCGCCAACGATACTTACAAAGACGGTGCACAAAATCACCAGCCCGAAACTGAGGGTGATTTTTACCAACGCCGTGCCGCAGCCATTCAAGCCTACTATGAGTGGATGCCAATTCGCCCGCCACAAGGCGATGCCAGCCTACAAATTTACCGTTCGTTTGAGCTCGGTGATCTCGCCAACCTGATCATGCTAGACACCCGCATTATTGGTCGCGATAAACAATTAGCGTACGCCGACTTTACCGACGCAAGCACCGGCAAGTTTGATAGCCAAGGCTTTCAGGCGGCCATGCAAAGCGATCGCAGTATCTTAGGTAAAAAGCAACTGCAATGGTTGGTCAATCAATTGGCTCAATCAAATGCGCGCTGGCAGATCCTCGGGCAGCAACTGTTGATGGCTCGCATGAACTTCCCCGCTGCCATTATTGGTTCGAAAGATCGCTCCACCATCGCCAATAAACTGCTAAAAGCCGCCCAGCTAAAGCAAGCGCGTGCCAACGGCCAACCACTCACTGAGCAACAGCAACGCTACATTGATACCGTCACGCCATATAACCTCGATGCGTGGGATGGCTATGCAATGGAGCGTGAAGTTTTGTTTCAGCAGGTAAAACAAATGGGCAAAAAGATCGTTGTCTTAGCCGGCGATACGCATAATGCCTGGCACAACCATCTCACCACGCATAGGGGTGAGCAGGTCGGTGTGGAGTTTGGTACCAGTTCAGTATCATCACCCGGAATGGAAACCTATCTTAGTCTTGATGACGCCACCGCAAAAAAATTGGCGCAGGCATTGCCGACTGTTATCAATGATCTGCAATACACCAACTTGCATGAGCGCGGCTATATGGTCACTCAGATCAGTAAAGATGCTATTGATAACGAATGGCGATTCGTTGATACCATTAAATCAAAAGATTATCAGCTAAGCGGGACACACCGAGCGAAATTCCGCGGTTAGTCACGCAGCTCAAAAAGAAAAAGCCGGTACGCGCTTCCATGCACGCACCGGCTTTTTTGTTTGTCATACTTACCATTCGAAACGCTGACGGAACTCGAGGTAAACTAAGCGGCTGGGTCCAGCAATAAACGTCGGATTACCGAAGCTACCGCCCGTGTTGCCGGCATCAACAAGATACTCTTTATCAAGTAAGTTGCTGCCCTTCAGCACTAAGCTCCAACCCGCCTGTTCGTCGTACAAGCCAACGCTGCCATTTAACAGAGTGACGGCGTCTTCTTTAATTGGTATACCAGCAATCGGCGCGTTCGCAGGCTCAAAGAAAATCTCAGAGCGGTAAGTCGCAACTAGAGAGCTACGCAACATCAAACCATCGCTCACCATCACATCGTTCATAAGACCTAAGCTGGATGTCCACTCGGGTTGTAATCTAAATCGGTTGCCCGCTAACTGCCCGTTATTCGCATCGTCATCAATCTGCGCATCCAAATAGGCGACATGACCAAAGAGCTCCAGCTGATTAGAGAGGTACGCGGTAAATTCAGTTTCAACACCCCAGTTGGTCGCATCACCTGCATTATCGGTATAAAAGTTACCGGCATCATCTTGCAACGTCACCTGAAAATCTGAATAGTCCTGATAAAAGATCGAGGCGCTGTAGTTAACTGCATCGGCCCAGTTACCTTTGATACCTGTCTCGTAGTTCCAAATGGTCTCAGCCGGGATCTCGGATGAAGCGGCAACCACCTCACCCTGCTCGTTAAGAGTTGAACTTACATCCACAACAAACGAACGTTGGCCTTTAGATAGGGTCGCGAACCAATTGGTATCCTCGTTGAGCGCGTACAACACATTGAATCGCGGGAGTAATGCACTGTCATCACCGGAGTCACTCAATACCGCGCCTCCTGTAGAAACCGTCGGTAGCAAGGGTTGCGTAGGCTGTCCTAGTAAAGTCAGTAATTGGCTATTAGGCATGATGGCCACAAAGCCGCTTTCACGTGACTCATCAATATATCGCAGGCCACCCGAAACAGTGAGTTCGTCGCTGATATCATAAGTTACATCAAAGAAAGCCGACCAGGAGCGATTATCACCCATATTGGTGTAGCTGCCTTGGTACGCGATTTCATTGAGTGCTCCGCCGGTTAGTACCGGTGTAAGCAAATTGACGCTACCGTCTTCATTAATACACGGCAGCCCAGTACCTAACGCACCCACACAGTTAAAGTAGATCGATTCCTCGGTGCTAAATGGCACACGTTGAGAGCCTTCTTCGCTGAAATAGTTAGCGCCCCAAAGAATAAACGCGTTATCCAATGTATGGCTAAAGCGTAATTCTTGGCTCCACTGCTCGCCTTGCGCATCTTCTGCAAATTCTAAGAACCAAGCTTGAGTGCCATCTGCATCAAAAATTTCTAACGAATCAAATTCGCGATAACCCGTGACCGATGTAAAGGTGGTGCTGTCATTTAAACGCCAGTCTACTGTTAAGTTGAAGTCATCAATGGTGCGATCAAGACCCAACTTAGGCGCACCGAGTGCATCCTCTGAGTAAGGTGAGCCCATCATTTCAACAAAGCTATAGGGGCTGGTATCACCACCGGTTGGCGCATAAATACCGTTTTTAAACGCAGTACCCGTGTCATCGTTCTTTTCGTAGCTGTAGATAAAATCGGCAGTGACCGCATCGCTTGGTGTATAACGTAACGAAAGGCGCGCGCCCGTACGTTCAATACCATTCATATCATCTTGCTCAGGTGCGATGTTATCAATGTAGCCATCACGCTCACGATAACTGAATGCTAAGCGCCCTTTCAGATCATCGCCCGCCAAGTTAATAAAACCGTCCGCACGACGCTGCGATAAGTTGCCTGCGCCCAATGCCAACTCGGCATTATCAAAATCATCTGGCTTGCGAGTAATCACGCTAATAGCGCCCACTGCTGCTGCAGTACCAAATAAAGTCGCCTGAGGTCCTTTAACCACCTCTACACGCTCAATATCAAATAGCTCAAAATAAGAGCCACGTGAACGCGACACATCAACGCCGTTGTAGTAAATCGAAACACGCGGAGAAATTTGTGACGAGCCGCTATCGGACGTAATCCCACGGATCACAAAGCCCGGGTTGTTAGGACTTTGCTCCTGAATCACCAGGCCCGGCGTCAGATCCGAAATCATATCCAACTCGCTCAATCCAAGCTCTTCTAAACGCTTGCCATCAAACGCCGAAATGCTCGCAGGCACATCCACTATCGATTGCGTGCGTTTTTGCGCAGTGACTTCAATTCGTTCGAGTTTATCTTGAGCATAACTCAGCGCCGGAAACGAAGCCAAAACAGGTAACGCCAAAACCAATGCGCGCGTAATCACGTTGCGTGTAAAAGTGTATTTCATATCCAATCATCCGTTTGAAAAGTCTGCGCAAAAGATAGGTGGCTTTAATGACAATTCAGATGCGGATAAATGACAGAATGCTGAAATTATTGTGTCAATTATGCCTAACACAAAGGCATATATCTAAGGGGCACTGCGGATTAGAGTTTGGAGCTTAACGACCCTGTTGCTGCTTATTAAACACCCTGCCCGAGTGAATTAAACTGGTTAGTTTGATGAACGGCTTAATGATCAACTGAGCGCTGCCTACGATAAACAACCACGTCCCACTATCCACTAACGACTCGTTTAAAAAGAAGAAGCTACCGATTAAAAACCAGACTGCGATGAGCAAGTCGTTTAGCGCGCCTAATGCTTCATACCGGCGTTGAATAACGATATGCCGCTTTCCTAAGTCGAGATCTAACTCCGTGTTTTGGGTCATGGTATTCCTGTATGTCGTTGGAATTACATTTAAGCGTTTCGTTAATATCCCACGGGCGTTGTTAAATGCCAACTAAGAGTTTTTGGTTACCCTGAAGATCAATGCCTTTTGCAGCGAATACCTTAAGCGCGATAGATTCGAAGTGTTTTCCTACGAGAGTGTTTGAAACCGATCCAACACGCTGGTGCGCCTCCGCCTTTTTAATTTTTTTATAGATACAGCATGAACGATGTCATTCTAAAATTAAGTTAACTCAGTATTAAAAAATCTAGAGACATCATTAAGTTCGCGGTGGGATACGCTTTGGCATCTTATCTTTGTTTTTTGATTCAATAAGGTTTAATAATCCAGTGAATTGAGGCGAAGTTGTTATGCCTGAATTCACCGGCAGGTGAGTGTACCGATAAGTCGTTGTGAACCCCTCAAATATCGCAGACTCAAATTTGCCCTTTGCCTCGGTCGCTTTATCATTAACTAATAGCACTACCCCCTCAAGGAAAGTCAGTTCAGTCCACTGGTTCCCATTTAACTTGAGCTTTACAATTTGCTCACCCAACTTGGATAATTCTGTACGATCTTTTTTGAGTGCCGCTAGATAGACTGCAGATGAAAGATAATAACGTCCACCTAAGCTTGATGCTGCCGAGAATTCATCAATCGCTTCTCCAACTTGATTGTCGATCATGAGTGCTAGACCCAGTAACCAATGCGCTTTTTGTGAATTCTCATGTTTATGAATCACATCGCGTAACACAGAAATAGCCTCTATATGTTTTCCTTTTTCTAGCAAATACTCACTAAAAAATAGGCTAGACACTAAAAAGCTTGGATCGATATTTAAGGTTTTGCTGAACTGTTCTTCGGCCGCGTAGAAGCGATATGATTGACGATATAACTCGCCAAGAACTGCGTTAGTAAATGGGTTACTAGGATCAAGTTCAACGGACGTAACTGCAAGTTTATCTGCGTTAATAAAGTGACCTAACTGGATCTCTACAAGTGCAGCATAGGCTGGGATCTCACCCCAGCTCGGTTCAATTTGACGCGCAAGGTTGAATGAGGCAATTGCGTTTTCATATTGTCCGTCCAAATAGTACGCAAGCCCAAGAGCTTTATGGCCCCAAGCCAAGTCTTCATTAATTTGTACGGCTTTTTCAGCATGCTGCTTTCCTAGCTCCAACCAGTTTTTATCCTTTCCATAGTGCCAGTAACCTTGAAGGTAAGCATCGCTCAATCCACTATGGCTTGAAGCATTCTGAGGATCTCTATTTATCGCATTTTGATACAATGAAATCGCCGTATCGTTGTCTTTTCCTGTAAATTTCAAATAGCTCTGAGCCGCCTCATAATTGATAGCTTCAGTTACTTCATTGAGTGGGTTCTGGTTTTCATGGTGTACGAGAAAGAATGAAGTCACTCCTATTGCAAGTATCCCAACGCTAGCCACCAACCGCATAGGTAGGTGAGATACTAAACGTTTGATCGCATCGATTGCTCGAAAATCAAAACTATCATTGTCTGCGCGCTCTAAATGATTAACTTTTCTTACCGCTGCAACACACCGATATCCCAATCCACGTTCGGCTGCAATATACTTGGGAGCAGAATAATTATCCGCCAGCGAGTCTCTCAAGCGAGATACTCTCTTCTTAAGGTTCTCATCAGAAACAACTCGGTCTTTCCAAACAGCTTTTATAAGCTGGTCATGAGGTACGATCTCAGGAGCATGTTCAACAAGCTCCAGCAGTAATCGATAAGACAGTTCCGATAGAGATACATCGTCCCCATTTCTTGTCACCTTCTTGTTAAAGGGATCTAAAATAAGGTCGTTCCCTACCTTAAAGACATCCATCACTAACTTACCCTGAGTTTTATAATTATTTGATTTTAAATGCTTTTTGTAGATTAGTCACCATAAGTCACCCAAAAGGACCATTAAAGTCATGTTTCCTTTTTAATACTCAGGTACGTTTTTTAGCGAAACGAAAATCTTATCTTATTTTGAACGACTAAGGATGATTATGTATATAAAATTATTCAGCATTTCTGCCCTACTTTTAATCAGTGCCTTTGTGGGGGCAACGGACATCAAGACCTCGAGATTAGATGCTTTTGTTGAGTCCTACGCCGAAAATGGTGAGTTTAATGGCTCGGTTTTAGTTTCTTATCAAGGTGAAGTGTTACTAAGTAAGGGTTACGGCTATGCCAATATGGAGTGGAAAATCCCCAACTCTGTCGATACAAAGTTTAGAATAGCTTCGACAACCAAGTCTTTTACAGCAGCATTGGTTCTAAAATTGGTTGAAGAAGGAAAAATAGATTTAAATCATTCAATCAATGATTACTTACCTAGCTACCGCAATGATACCGGCAGGGAAGTAACTATCCATCAGCTCTTAAATCATACGTCAGGCATTCCAAACGTATTTAGTCAGCCTGACTTTAAAAACATAGAAGCTAATAACCCTTATGGACTCGATGATTTTATTTCGAAGTTTTGTAGCGGCGATCTGCAATTTGAACCCGGTAGTGAGTTCCGATACAGCAATGCCGGCTATTCCATTTTGGGTAAAATAATCGAACAGGTAACTGATTTAAGTTATGAACAAGCTCTGCAAGACTATATTTTCAATCCGCTAAAGATGAGAAACAGCGGAGACTCCTACTCTGGCTATGTTGTTCTAAAAAGTGCACAAGGGTATGAGAAAACTTTAGCAGGACTTAAACCGGCAAAGAACATTGATATGACTGTCACCTATGCTGCGGGTTCGATTTACTCAACGGTCGGGGACTTATATCTGTTTAGCGAGGCCTTGTATTCAAATCAGGTATTCAGTGAAGCACTTAAGAAAAGAGCTTTTTCAGCGTCACCTCATCGCAATTATGGTTATGGCTGGTTAATCACTGAACTACCGAAGGATAAGTTTGGTAAAAAACTCACTCAGATACATCATCCAGGTATGATGCCGGGGTTCAATGGCGATGTCGTTCGAGTAATTGAAGATGATATTACTATTATTATCCAAAACAACACTGGCGGCGCACCACTTAGCTCTGTGACAGAAGGTATTCTTAATATTATTTATGATCGCCCAGTTATTTTTGCGAAAAAGCGTCTCGAAGATCAACTTTATTCTGAGCTCCGTCAGGATGGAATAGAAGCAGCGATAAAATCATATAGGCTACTGCAAGAATCGAACAAAGGTTTCAGCGAGCGTGGATTAAATTATTTTGGCTATCAACTGATAGAAGTTGGGAAACTAAGTGCTGCAGTAGCTTTCTTTGAACTCAATACACAACAACACCCTGAGTCCTCAAACGCCTTTGACAGTCTCGGCGAAGCCTATCTTGCCAATAAAGAATTTAAGAAAGCTCTAAAAGCATATGAAAAATCACTGTTGTTAGATGAGAACAATAAGAATGCGTCTAAAGCAATCAGTAAGATAAATGGATTACTATGAGAAGTCATTGAATGATTGGGAAATACTAAATTTATATTTAGCATCGACCAAGAACAACTATAGTTCTTGGTCCTAGTTGCCCGCTGCTTCAAAGGAAATATCAGCCTGTACAACCAACGTCTGCTGTTCGCTCAAAGCAGCCCCCAATAATTAACCCGCTTTAAAAAATAGCCTATTAATTCCGTTCAAGTCTTACTCTCCCTAGCAAACTGACATAGCTAATAAGCGCCGCTACGATTAGCCAGAACAATACAATAGCCGACCAAACAATCGGCGATGCTTGGCTGACACTAAACTCTCCCCAAGTGAGCTGGCTGGAGTCAAATAACGAGCCAATGCCTAGGTACTGCAGTGGAATATTTGCCCATAGTAATGCCGAAAAAATAAAGGGGAAAATATCGAGTTCAGCTAACAGCATGAGTTTTAAAAATAGCGGTGGCAGATTTAAAACAATACCTATTTTTATCGTTCTTAAAAGAAAATGTTTCACGCATATATCCTTTAAACATTCGGACTGTTCACAACACTCTCTGCATAAAATAACTGCTTGGATGCGATCACTTTGCCATCGCTTAAGTCGTCTAGTCTTACTTCCACGATTTATAATTCCTTATTCACCGATCGCTGTTGCTCAGGTTATTAAGTAACGTGCATCGTTACCAACGCTTTTTGAAGTGAAGGTTCCCCTTACTTCCGCCCCAGTATGCGTAAAATACGCAGGAATAAATTAATAATATCCATATAAAGCGCCGCTGCGCTATCAATCGCGTTATCAACGGTTTTAGGTATCTGGCACGCCCTGCCCCAGTCGTAGCCAATGTAGCCGCAGAATATCAGTGCAACGACCCAATCAAGCACTTCGTGGTGCACGCCAAATATAAACACTTCGATAAGCTCTACGACAATCACAAGCAAGAGCGCTACGGTGAGTGCACCGGAAATCTTTTTGAAGAAGGCAGGAAACAACGCGCCTAAGCACATCATGCCTATAGTGACCATACCCGTTACTCGGATGGCTTCAGCCACGACGTCGGGGTCATATTGACTCACAACAAGGTTAACGATTAAGCCAAAAGGAACAACCACAAAGTTATAGCCAATAAAGCTCACCCATGGTTTTCTTGATTTGTTAAACAAGTAAACGCCATAAAAGCACGATGCAAAGTAACCTAGAAAAAACAGCCACGGGTTAATATTAGAAATCGATTCTGTTTCGATATGGGTCACTATCCATGTAACTTCCTGCTGTTGTTAACTCAATTCACTTCACCACTCCGCTAACTGCTGGATATCTTTAATTCTATCCCGCTGTAGCGCCAACGCTTCAAATACATCATCAAAGCTTTGGTTTTGGTGGCTTAAGTTGGGGAGTGCCAGGTTGGCTTGGGTAAAAAATTCACTTTTATTTATCTGCCAGCCCTGCTGCCACCACGTCAGAATCAATTCTCGTGCGGTGCTCAATCGTTCGCGACTGGGTAACCTATCTAATTTCTCTAAGTTGACTTTAGCTTGGCTGGGCAACAGGTTCCAAAGGTCGTTATTAGGCCATCGGGCAAAGGGAAACGCATGATCAACAGCATAGCGGTTAGGCTTAATCGGTCTACCGGTCCAACAACAATGCACCTTATCCTCTGCCAGCAATGTGTTAATACGTTGACGCACCCGTGTTGTGGTTCGTGTGTCGTCTTTCCAATCGAGCGCTACTAAATAATCGCTTCGGTTAAATGCTTTTTGCTTATTCGGCGCATAACTTGCCATGAGCGCCGCCCATTCATTCACCAGCGCAGGTTCAATCCAAACGCTAAAACGCGTTAATGAATCCCAAATGTGCTTGGGCACATAAAAGGTACCCAGCGCGCTTAAAAACGGTAAATCTAAGGTGAGGTTTCGCTTTGGCTTTTGCGTGCGATTCAGCTCAACTGCGAATACAGCATTGCCCGAGCCCGGGATGGTGGTGTATTTGGCGGGCATGTTTTTAATCGTTGAGGCAATATCTTTTAAGGCACGGTACAGGGGCTGCACAATCGCCGCATCACCGTACTGAGCGCCAATTGTAAAATCCTCTGCACTGCGGTCGCTGAGTAATTGCCAGCCGTGGGGTTTCACAAAGCCGAGTCCTTTACCACTATTAGTGCTTTGGTGCATGCCATAATGATCGACTAAGGGTTTATACAGTTTTAGCCAATACAACGCCACCAATCCCACGGGAAGTGCGATGTGGTCGTCTGTTTGCTCCAACACAGCGCCCGGGTGACCTTCGGCAATGCGGAGCAGGCTGCGCAACAACGCAACTTTATACGTTGATGTTTTATTGTCATTCACAACGATATTGCGGAGTAGCGGAAACGCCCCCGTGCCGTCATCGGGCAGCGTCAGCATGACCGTCTGCCAACTCACATCATCGCGACCTAACTCATCGGTTTGTTGCTCAGGGGTCAGTAATTCAAAGGTTAGGCCGTAACGACTCGCCAGTTGCGCCAGCTGGTCCGCCGAAACAGGGTACATCGTACGCTCATCGTGACAGGCACCGTGACGCAGCGAGATCACCAACCTACCATTGGGCTTTAATAAGCTACTTAATTTGCGCAGGCTGCGCTCGCGAGTCGATGATGGGATATGCATCCACACCGCACTGAGTAGGATCAGGTCAAATTTGGTTTGCAGCGCAAAGACTTTAGTTAAATCGGGTAGGCTGTCGGCTAACCATCGTACGGCACTATTGACGGTATATTGCTGCGCGACTTCGCGGAGCTCCTGCGCAGGCTCTACCGCAACGACATTTAAACCGCGTGCCGCCAAGTAGCGCGCATCACGCCCTGAGCCCGCCCCCACATCAAGCACCATACCCTGCTCGGGCAGCGCATGTAGCCAGTCTTTATGGACCGATTCAAACGACACGCGATTGTAGTTATCAGCTAATGACTCGGCATGTTTAGAATAGTATGCGATGTTTTCGGACATGGTTTCTGCGCGTGTTGTTATTGTTTAATTGCGAAGCCATGTCTGTTAACGCCGAGCGATTAGAAGGAACGCTTGGCGGTCAACAAATACGGCGTAAACAATAATAATGCGACAATACTGACAAATAACCCCGAATGTGAACTTGTTGTTAACCCCGTCAGCAAGCCGTAATACGCCACATCAAATAGTAGATAACTAGCAAAAAGCGTTTTAAACCAGGGGCTATTGCGCCAAACACCGACGATTAATGCCAACTGCAGTGGTATAAACAGGATGAGCTTCCAACTCCAGGTCGCGATAAATACGCTCGACAGGCTGTTTGCCTGCTCGCGCAAGGGCCCTAACAACGCCTCTTGGTAGTTCCGCGCGTATTGAAGGTCGAACATTATCCAGTAGAAAAAGGCAACGGTGTACGCAATGTTCAACAGTAAATACAGCGAGACGGATTTTTTAGGAGCAGTAGACTTTACCGACTTAGTCTGTGTTTCGACCGCTGCGCGCGTTGCGACAACGACCACCGCCACCAGATATAAAACCTCAGTCGCTATGTAAAGGCCCCCAGCAAATACACCAGCGTTCTTTTCACGGGCAAATGAATAATAGGTACTTGAGATATCGTCCGTAAGGCCAACGGCGTGCAAGAGACTGCTAAACATGAGTTCGGCGTTATACAAGAAGTCAGAAACCCAATGCATTAGGTACACGACCCAGTCGGCTGCATAGAGCGTCGCACCAACGCCAACGGCCACAGCCATACCTAACAAAGCGAACATACCTAGAACAGGAATAAGGCGACCTGAGAGGGTCATGTGCATAGCAATCATTTTTTGAATATCTTTTAAGTTATTGTTTTGGCGAACTATACAGAGATCGGTTAGGTTTAACAAATTGACTTAATACCGCGCGTAACATTGGAGCCATGATGAGCAACCTAGCCAAATCTTTAGAGAGTGATTGTAAAGCGATATCGGGGTGTGATGCGTTAAAACGTATTATCGATCCGCGGGGACGTGATATCGGTGGGTTTGAAGTGAAGCGTATTTTGCCGTCGCGCGGCATGAAGTCAGTGGGACCATGGGTGTTTTTTGATCATATGGGGCCTGCGGACTTTGCCAAGGATGAAGGTATCGACGTGCGCCCTCACCCACATATTGGTTTGGCAACGGTTACTTACTTGTTTGAAGGCGAGTTGCAGCACAAGGATTCTCTCGGCACCGATGTCACAGTTAAGCCAAGTGACATCAACTTGATGGTCGCAGGCCATGGCATCGTGCATTCTGAGCGCCAATCGCCGGAAGTCAAACAACAGCCCCACCGCGCGCACGGGTTGCAACTATGGCTCGCGCTGCCCGAAGCCGACGAGCAATGCGATCCCAGCTTTCACCACTACGACGAAGCCGAACTCCCCTCAGCAAATATCACAGGCGGCAATGCGAAAATATTGATCGGTGAAGCCTATGGCAAGACCTCACCGGTCAAGACATTCTCAAACACACTCTATATCGAGGTTAATTTAGCAGCGGGCGAAACCTTCGCTTTACCCAAAGCGCAAGAGCTTGCGGTCTACGTTGTTAAAGGCTCAGTACAAGTGAATAAAGCTGAACTCGCTGAACACCACATGGGTGTATTTGGTGATACGACGGGTGTCGCGATCACGACTCTGGCCGATAGCCACCTTGTACTCGTTGGCGGCGACGCGATTGGCACACGGTATATGTATTGGAACTTTGTGGCGAGTAATAAAGAACTGATTGAAGCAGCCAAAGAACGTTGGCAGCAACAGGCGTTCCCAAAAATCCCCGGCGATGCCGAGGATTTTGTGCCTTTGCCTTGAATCTCACTGCGAACACCTTAAAATTACATACTCCTATGTATAAGAGAATAAATGATGTTTGATAATTTTAAGCGCTGTTCATTTTTACTGGCTGGTGTCACAGCATTTATGTGATTGGCGGCAACACAGGTAGCCGAGGTCCGTTCTTAGATAGGGTTCAGGTGTTCGACATGGCAGCTGATTAATTTTGATCTTTTTAATGGTTTATCTCGTGTACAAATAATAGACACTTGTAAAAAGATTGAGGTAAACCATGAGCCATACATTAAAAGTAAACGATGTTACCGAAGTCACTCACAACGTGAGACGGATTCGATTAGAAAAGCCGGACGATTATAATTTCACCCCAGGACAAGCCACCGAGGTCGCGATTGACAAAGAAGGTTGGCGCGATGAGAAACGCCCGTTTACTTTCACATCGCTCAATAGCGATCCGTGGCTCGAGTTTGTGATTAAAGTGTATCCTGATCATGATGGTGTCACAGAACAAATTGGTCAGTTGCAAAAAGGCGATTCGCTGATTATCGAAGACCCTTGGGGTGCCATCGAATACAAAAGCGAAGGTACATTTATCGCAGGCGGTGCAGGTGTCACGCCATTTATCGCTATTTTTCGCGATTTAGCACGCAAAGGTGAAATTGGCAATAACCGACTCATCTTCTCGAATAGCCGTGAAAAAGACATTATTTTGAAAAAGGAATTCGAGCAAATACTCGGTGATCAATTCATCAATGTCATCACGCACGAAAAACCAAACGGCAATCACCTATTTATCGATGGGCACATTGATAAAGCCTTTCTAAACGAGCATATCAACAATTTTAACCAGCACTTTTACGTGTGCGGCCCCGATGCCTTCAACGACGGCATAATGAACGCATTGAAAGAGCTAGGCGCCGATCCCGATGGCTTGGTGTTTGAGGAATAACCTGCGCCTTAGGCCTGTATATTTCGCCCTCGACCCGTAACTTGCGCCTTTGGCGCAAGTCCCTAATCAATATAACTCCTCAAATAAATCCACGAAATCTTGTCATTTTTTACCCCCATCCGCATGGGGGTTGAACCGACATCACCATGTTGCAGCGTGTAAATGAGCTCGTCGACTAAAATGACAGTCGGGTGACCCAACTCACTTATGACCGCTGGTACGGGTTTACAAAGATAAGTCTGGAATGGTGAATTAATCTCGCAGCTCTCGACAAAAAGGCGTTTGATAAAGGTTTTTTGCTTTACCTCTACAAGTTCAATGATAAGACCGTCGTAAACCAGCGTAATAACAGTGTTCTTTACATCACTTTCATGACGATTCTCTTCTTGCCATTCAAACCGCTCTTTAGGCTCCCCCAATCGATTCACAATCTCAGCCTCGGTGCTACCAAAGGTATCGATATACTCGAACAGACCATAGGGTAACGAGTCAGATTTATACCCAGCTGAAACGTTAACTATCCGATCAGGTACCGTCTTTGGGTAAAGGTGTTCTGTCTTAAGGTACTGCTGAGCAGTTACGCCCGATGCAGCGATAACCGATACGCTTAATAAGGCGCTCATGAGCAATGGTTTCAGTTTGCTAAGCATATTATCGTCGTCCTTGATGGGCTGTGTAGCTTGCGCCTTTGGCGCAAGTTACAAGCAGATATGTCTGAATTGTATTTTAGAAGGTGTAGCGGAAGCTGAATGAGACAACATCTGTGCTATCAAATTGCTCGTACATGGCTTCTATTGATGCGTTCTTGCCTAACTTGTAAGAAGCGCCGGTACCAATGCCTGTTTCCCAGTCACCGCCGCTGAACGACGCACCACTACCATTGGCAGAAACCTCTAGACGACCATATGAAGGCTGTACGAATATGCCAAATGAGTCGTTTACATTGTACTGTCCGCGCACACTTGCGATTACAAGGTTATCAACTTCAACGTCCAAACCATAAGCGGAATCATCACCAACACCAAAACCAACGCGCAGCTCTGGCATGAAGGTAAAGTTGCCACGGTCAAACGTATAACCTAATCCACCGTGCAGCGCGCCTAAGCTCAAGCTTTCTGACGAGTCAATATCATCTTGGAAACTCGTAAAACCACCTGAAACAGACCAGTCCGCATTGGCACTCATTGAGGCCGTTAACAACAAAGAACAACCCAATGTTTTAATTAAAGCTTTCATTTTTATTTTCCTATTCCCTTTTGTTTAAACGCCTAGAGTTGACCATTTATTTAAATAAAGTTCATTTTTGTTAGGTCTTTTTATAACATATTTATATATACTTTATCATTAGGTAGCTCACGCATTTGGCCCGTAGCTTGCGCCTTCGGCGCAAGGAAAACGATTTAAAACCTACATCTTCCAGCCCTGAACCCATTTCTCTGCGTTTTTTAGCTCGCGCCAATCAATTGAGTATTCGTTCTTTGAAAGCACTGACTCGATTACGCACGAAATGACGGCGCCTTCCTCATTGTACTCAACTTCTGATACCAGAAAATGCTTCTCGCGATTTATCGGTTTTAAGGCGGTCATTTGCTATTGTGAAGCTTGGCAGGATTAATTTGATTCATGTTGGCTCCGTGACAATTCAGTTGCCTTGCGCCATAGGCGCAAGCTACGCGTGTATGCGTGCTATCACGAGATATAAAAGTATGGGGAGTCATATTTGGAGTGTGTTCTTGCGCTGAAAGCGCAAGCTACACGATTTGGAATTGGTGCCCGGGGCCGGACTTGAACCGGCACGCTGTTACCAGCGAGGGATTTTAAATCCCTTGTGTCTACCAATTCCACCACCCGGGCACTAAAAGTAAACCAAGTCATGGAGGCGGGTCCCGGAGTCGAACCGAGATCCACGGATTTGCAATCCGCTGCATAGCCATTCTGCCAACCC
>NYWU01000023.1 GCA_002685255.1 Idiomarinaceae bacterium | reverse complement strand
GATTTTACCTATACCGATAGCGAAGGTGACGAACAGACCAATACTTTTTACGTACGTGACTATATCTCACGCGGCGTTTGGTATCAGGATGGCCAAACTGCGACGGTCGCACCACCAGAACAATCTATTCTCGGCGGTGAAAGTGCCATCATGGATGTTAATGACAGTGGTTTAGCCGCGGGTTATGCCAGTATCGGTGTAAGTCCCGGTGCGGCGACCACGATAGAAAGTTGTACGCCAGAAGAGGACAGTGAGTCGATTCAGACACGTCCGGTTGAAGTCTGTGCCTCTGAACTTTGGTTAGAGCTTCATAACGCAACGGCCAACAACATTGCACCTATTTTGTATTACAGCCGTTCAAATTATTCGTCGCGTCGGTCGATCTACGACATCCGCGGCTACTTATGGCAGTTAGATGCAAACGGTGAGGTTATTTCTTCAACTGAGCTCGGTACTTTGACTGAGCGTCGTGAAGAAGACCAGTCTGATTTCTCTAGCTATGCTTACGCCGTGAATAACAATGGTATTGCTGTAGGTCAAAGTTACACTTACCACCCCGACCGTGGTGCGATCCGTATGCCCGCAATATTTGTGGATGGTGAGGCGATTGCGGTGACAGAAAGTGATGAATACTTTTGGGGCTCGGCCAACGATATTAATGACAACAATCGTGCGGTTGGTTATTTAACAGCGACACGTGCAGGTAACTTGCGTAATACCGGTTTTTATTACGACGTTGATAGTGCCACTATGGAAACCCTACCAGGCTTTTTCAATGGTTCATCAACGGTACCGAGTGACATTAATAATAATGGTTTAGTTGTCGGTACTGGCGAAATTGAACCGACACTCTCTACAACTCGCCGTCGTGTTGGTTTTCTCTATGATACCGCTGCAGAAAATGCTGAATTCATTAACTTGAACGATGCAATCGCTTGCGATAGTCCATACTTTATCGTAGACGCACGTGCCGTGACTGACTCAGGTGAAATTGTGGCTTCTGCATTGAAGACGGAAGAGTACGTTGACGGTAATGGCGAAACACAAACGCGTGAAGTTTCGGTCACTATCAAAATGGATCCGATTGAAGGCGAGTTGAATAATTGCCGTGAGGAAGAAAATAAAGTAGAACGCAGTGGCGCGAGTTTTGGCGGTATTCCGCTAGCTGGCTTATCGCTACTTGGTTTCTTTATTACGCTTTCGCGCCGTCGTCAGCATAAAAATATCAAAAAATCATAAAGAAAATATCATAAAAAAGTAACACAGTTTCAACTTGTTAAGTTTTTGCAAGTAGGCAGTGTTACTTTTTCGCATTGAACTATCCTGGTTTCGCGTTATCAATTATAGGGAGGGCATTAGTTAATGCGCTCTTTTGATAATCACAACCGAATAAAAAGTGAAAAGGGGTAGTTTTATGAAAAGACAGAAGCGTGATCGCTTTGAAAGAGCCCACACTCAAGGCTTTAAAGCCGGATTATCAGGACGCTCGAAGGATCAGTGTCCGTATCAAACCCAAGACGACTTCAGGTCTCAATGGTTAGGCGGTTGGCGAGATGCCATGGAGGCTAGGGGGACCGGCTTGTTCCGCTAAATGTCTCAGCAAATTAATATACAAACGCCGGCAAATAGCCGGCGTTTTTTTATCGCGGTTGGTACATCGTTTTAGAATGTACTGGTATCGGTAAATAAACCAACCTTTAAGTCTTTAGCGGTATAGATAGGGCGGCCGTCAACTTCAACTACGCCATCACCCACACCCATAAACAGTTTGCGTTTGATAACACGTTTCATGTCGATCTTATAGGTGACTTTGCTATGGTGTGGCAAGATTTGACCGGTGAATTTGACTTCACCTACACCAAGCGCACGTCCGCGACCGGGGCCGCCTGACCAACCTAGATAAAACCCAACTAATTGCCACATAGCGTCTAGGCCTAAACAACCTGGCATCACAGGGTCACCATTAAAGTGGCAGTCAAAAAACCACAAATCAGGATTGATATCTAATTCTGCATGAATAAACCCTTTGTCATGCGCGCCGCCGTTTTCGGTAATGTTCACGATGCGATCCATCATCAACATGTTAGGGGCGGGTAAGCGACTGTTACCCGGGCCAAATAATTCGCCTTCACTGCATGCAATCAGATCTTCGCGAGAAAAACTCGATTGATTCATAACGACCTTTTATGTTGTATACCACTGAAATCAGATTGCAGTTTAGCGTACAGCTGTACGCTAAACAACTCCGATTAGTGGAAGTGGGTGCGTTGAATCAACTAAACCAGCGTTGCCACCATGAGCGACTGTCCGATTCCTGTTCATTGTGCGCGTTAAGTTTTACCTGTTTGTATAAGTCTTTCACAGGCATATCACATAAATATGACAATGCTTCGTCGACATGATCAACGGTATGGATATGAAACTGACCTTGTTCGACTGCCTGGACTATATCCGGCCGTAACACCAACTGCTTTTGGTTAGACTCAGGAATTAATACTTGATGGCTGCCATCAAGGCCCCGTAGTGCACATAAATCAAAAAAGCCTTCGATCTTCTCGTTTACACCGCCTATGGCTTGCACTTGACCAAACTGGTCAATCGCCCCGGTTAGCGCAACCGATTGCTTGAAGGGGACATCAGCAAGCGCACTGATTAAGCAGCAGAGCTCACCCAGCGAGGCGCTATCACCATCGACCTCATGATAAGACTGTTCAAACACCACCGTAGCAGAAACCGACATAGGCTCATGACGGGCAAAGTGATGAGCTAGATAAGCGCTTAAGATCATCACACCTTTGGTGTGTATATTACCTGAGAGCTCAGATTTACGTTCGATATCAATAATATCACCATCGCCATAATGGATGGTTGCGGTAATCCGTGAAGGTTCTCCAAACTCAACACCGGCGACACTAACGACCGTCAAACCGTTCACCTGACCCACGATTTCACCCGCCGTATCGATACGGACTTCGTTATTTAGGATACTGCGCCGACTCACTTCTTCTATATAACCACCGCGCTCACGTTGTTGTTTCACGGCACTGCGTATGCTGTCACCGTCTATTTGTGTTTTTTCCTCGTGTGCGGCGACGGCATTTGCTTGTTTTAGCAATTGAAGTAGGGCAATAGCATCTAGACTAAGTTCATACTGATGTTCAGCCCAACGCGATACCTCGGTTAACACGGCGGCGTAAGCGTTCTCGGTTAACGGTAGTACGTCAGCATTGTCCCAAACATAATGCAAAAACTTGAAATACTCAGCGATCGACTGTTGTGTTGTGTCATAACGCGATTGAAAGTCGGCTAAAAATGGAAACAAATCACTAAAATCGTCATCGTAGTCATTTAACGTTGCATAACTACGGCGGCTTCCCACCAAGATGATTTTTATATCGATAGGTACCGGCTCTGGGCGATAAAAATAAGCGGCTCCAGCTTCCATGGTTGGTTGCGGCCATTCAAAATAGCCACTCTTAAGCACTTCTTTTAAGCGCTTGTACATCGCCGGTTGGTCCAACAAAGCATCAATGTCGATGGCTAGGACACCGCCATTGGCTTTTAGAATCCAACCGGGCTCTAAAAGGTGAAGATCTGAACGCACAGTACCACCAATGGACTGTACACCCATTTGGCCGAATAACTGCGATTCTGATACCCGATCACAATAATAATAAGGAGCAGGGTGCTCATGTCCAACAATCACTGTCGCAAATTGATCGGACGCAAAATCATCAAAGGTTTTTTGCTTAACACGTTGGATATAGTCGCGCAGAGCGCGCGTATCGAACGACGTAACCAGTTCTTCAACAAGATCATCGCGCTGGTCGAGCGGCTGCTGCAAGATATGCTGCAACGCACCAATCACCGCAAACGCGTTACCCGATGGCACATTAACACACAGCGGACGCAACGCGTCGTCTGGGTCAGCTAAATAAAGCCAATCAAACCACCGACTGTGTTGCCATGTGGTCGTCGCAAAACACTCATCAAACACTTCTTTATGGTTAAACCCACGAGGAACGATCGCAAAACAGTGACCGTATGCACCCGTTTGCCGTAAAGCGGCTGCTAAACCGTTTAAGGCGCGTTGTTGGCCGACAAGCAATTGTGAACTGCATTCTTTAGGCCGTTGCGATAACCATGCGTGTGTTTGAGGAGTTAGTTGCGAAGCGCTCAGCTGCATATAAATCGAGTTCCTTATCCTATGGCCAGCTCAAATATGACCACATCAATCTTAGATGAAATTAATCGACCGATGTTAGCACAGGTTGGCTTTAGCTGTTAGCTAATAGCACGACGATATTGTACAAGCGCGTACGCAAAATCTGCGATACATAACAGCCAAAGCTGGACAAAATTTCACGTAGAAACGTCTGTAAGAACAGGCACATTTTAGAGTCGAAATCCTTAAACCGATTACGACAAGGGCCGAGCGAGCGAAGCCGCTTATCGACCGCCCCAAACTACCATATTATTGATTGCGTATAATGTATATTAAAATCAGGCACTTACGGATAAGTAGATATGTTACGACACACGGTCGAGTCAAGATTATCATATCGGGACTTTTTGTCTAGCAGGGCGTGGTACAAGGCTTTTAACCATATCGGGGACGCACTGGAGCCTAGAGTCAATGAGTTTAGTTAGGTGTGTCATTTTGTCACCCATCAGGGGGCAAAGCCCCCTAATAACCCCCAATAAGGCGATAGCAGGCGCTAAAAGCCCAAAACTAGAGTCATAACCACTGGTTACAGCTTGACACTTTGTCAATTACATAATTTGTTAGCGCTAATCCGACAGCCAGCTTGCGCTTGTCTGCCTGCTTACCGCTAACCAACCTCTGAATTTCTGATCATAGATAACATGGAGGAAGCTTCGTCAATTAAACCCTTAAGCCTCTTTTCTATGTCTGGCATTCGCTCTCTTCGATTTCTGGCTATATCTGCGTAACGCCTTGCTGACCATTTGTAATGGTTTAAAAACTCAAGCTCCGCAGCTAAAAAACGACCGTAGGGCGTGTGAATATAATCACCCTTTATATACCATCGTATATAGGGCTCTCGGTCAGGCAGATAACCACGCGCTACGATCATTAAATACTTAACTACATGGGTAGGGGCTTTATTATTCTCATACCACCGATAAATGGTTTTTGTAGTCACGCCTAAATCGCTTGCTGCTTCCTTGTAATTAAAGGCGTAAACATGAACGAGCAGGGCTCGGAAGTCTCTAAATTCAATCATGAGTCAGCACCTGCCAAATCAATGCCTATAATTTGGTGCCTGTGGTTTCTCATCCACTTATCACCTAAAGCTGATTTCATGCTCTCAAAGCTTGGCTCTACACCTAAATCATTAGCAACTGAATGAACAAATAGAGCCAGTTTCATTCTAAATAACCTGGCTCCATCAGAAACCCAAGAAAAGCGACTGCTAGCGATTCTAGAGTACTTCCCATAAGAAACTAGCCGGGCTCCTTTATCGTTGGGATAACGCTTTCCCATGTCTTTAGTTAGGTATTTAGAAAGATACTTTGCCATCCCCTCAGCAGTTGACCGCACAGGCTCTAATTGATGACGTCCGAAACCATACTTAGGGCAATTCTCTCTAAAAAGCTTCCAGAGTCTTTTTAGTTCAGCAGGAACAGAAGAGTAGTTACGCTTCCTAACAGCGTCAAAATCAAAGCCTGAGCGAATGTCTGAATCAACAGCAATAAGCAAATGAAAGTGAATACGACCCGACAAATGGCGCTCCTGAACCTTTATCCACGACACTGTATGTTTACGCAAAAAATTAGAAGAAAACGAGTTAAAGCGGCGGTTAGCTTCTTTAGGTTTATCGATAGGTTCCTTAAAGGTTAACGTTAAAAAACCAACCGAATTAATACCAAAAGTATCGATGAAGTATTCGGTGTTTAGAGTCAACGCAAAAACCTGCTTTTTGACGTTAGAAGGCAAACTCTCGATTGAGTTGTTCTTATTAAGACAAGGAAGAGAACCACCGCTTCGCTTAGGTTCTCTAACTGCCGATTCCGTCTTAGAATCAGCGATAAATTCTGAAAACATAATCCGCTCCATTTCTGGAGCAGGTAACGTTTTTGTAGTACATTAAATACGTCACCTGCGAGTTCTACACAAAGGTTTCTAGGTGACCGTGCCCCCGAGGTTTTGCCGAACCTGCGGGGGTTTTCTATATTCGCTAACCAGTTTCTCTGGTGGACGTCGCTAATCCATTTCTTTTTTCTGCCTAAACATACGCTTTTTTTAAGTCTTAAATATTAGGGTTAAATCCATCCTAAATTAGCATTGCGTATAATGTATATTATGTTAAATCATTGGTATATCAGCATAAGAGCAAGGTGAAGTGCTCACATTTGCAGTTCGCACGTGTCATTGTGATTTTTTGCACACCCTGTCATTTGGTTTTGTACCAGGCGTTATCTATCTGCTGAACAGTGTGTCACTGGGTCATTTTTTTGACTTCATAGACTGTATAAGGCTGAAACCGAGCCTGCATCTCCTCGCCAACAGAAGCTACAGGCATGCTAGGGACGGTTAAGCCAATGCCATAAGGCTGACTTTTTACCAGTTAAATAATGAGAAACCAATACAGCGATTGAAACGCCCTACTTCCATAATGCAGTTATTCAGAATACCTATAATTAGATTTGTTGTAATTACGAGACTAAACTAGTCCGTCGATCCAAGCCAACTCGGAGTCCCGCTCCTTATGTTTCACAATAAACAAGGAGCGATAACAATTATTATTTATAGGTATCTCTTTTATCAGAGCTGCATCCAATAGAAGAGGTGTCGTGATTCGAGGAACATAAGCGATACCGACACCTGATGCTACAGAATGAATGATGCTTTCATTGGTATTTAATTGTGTCACGTCTTTTGGTTCGATGGCTAATTCTGCCCATAGTTGTTCGGTATATTTTCGCGTTGCTGAGCCTCGTTCCCGGATCAACCAAGGCGCGGTTTGTAGTGACTCAAAGTCGTTGTCAGGTGGCGCGATAAGCATGAGACTATCTTTTTTAAAGCATCGGCTCTTCAATGCACTATGGTGATTTGGGCCTTCTACTAGGGCAATATCGTCACGAAATGTTTGCACACGATCTAAAGCCTCATCAGTGTTACCGATAAAAACGTTGACGTGGCAGCATGGATAGCGTTGTTTGATGTCCCGAATATAACCGGGCAGCCAATAATTTCCAACAGTCTGACTCGCGCCAATGTTCAGCGCTGTCGGCTCAGATTCCTGTCGTTGCTTAAAATACATTTGAGTGCTTTTTTCAAGCGCTAAGATGTCTTGCGCTCTTCGCTTCAACCAGATTCCTTCTGCTGTCAACAAGATAGTTTTGTCTGTACTCTTTCTGCCAGGCGCGCGTTGAAGTAGACGGGTATTAAGTTGTTGTTCTAACCCCTTTAGACTTAACGAAACGGCAGCAGCCGTCATATTCAACAGCTCACTGGCTGCCGCGAGACTATTCGACTCTGCGACCACTGAAAAAATGTATAGTTGCCTCAAGTTAATCATAAATAATACTTATCTTTATCGATTTATAATTTGTTTTATTCAATATTAATTGAGATATAGTTTTAATACTAGGAAAAGATAATGATGAGGAACACATGAAAAATATAATTCCCGGGCTAGTCGCATCAATGGGTATAGCCGCCATTGTATTATGGGGAAAGCATCAAATTTCATTTTTAGAAACGGTATCTCCGCTTCTAATAAGTATTGCGTTAGGCATAGTGATAAGCCACGCTTTACCCAACGGTTGGAAATTTCGGTTAGCGTCTGGATTGAACGTAGCAAAAGGCACTGTCTTGCGAACCGCGATCGTCTTATACGGCTTCAACATTACGTTTCAAGCGTTTGCAGATATTGGATTATATGGTGTACTCAGTGCGGTTATCATGGTAGCAACGATTCTATGCGTAGGTGTGTGGCTGGGAAGACGGCTGTTTGGTTTAGATACTGAGCAATCCATATTGGTTGCAGCTGGGAGTGCTATTTGTGGTGCGGCAGCTGTCGCCGCATTCGAACCGATCATTAATGCAAAGCCGCACAAAGTTCTGACAGCCATTAGCACAGTGGTCGTCTTTGGCACATTATCAATGCTTATGCTTCCGATATTGTTGGAATTAGTACCCTTGACGCATCACCAATATGGTCTCTGGGCTGGCGTATCCATCCATGAGGTCGCTCAAGTGGTTGTTGCAGGAGATGCAATAAGTGAATCAGCAGCGCATATTGCTGTTTTAGAAAAGATGTTTCGCGTCGTATTACTGGTTCCAGTACTACTGATTGTTGCTATCTGGACAAAGTACCGTTTTCAAGGTTCGAACGTATCTACTGTTGAGAAACGAATCACGGTTCCTTGGTTCGCATTTTTATTCATCGGCGTCATTGTGATTAATTCGCTTGAAATATTACCGTCATCATTCATCGATATTTTATCGAGCGTGGCAATGTATTTGCTATGTGTGGCTATGGCCGCTTTAGGTATACTTACTCACTTTAGTGTAATCAAACAAGGGGGGCTTCAAGCGTTTGGTTTAGCGGCTATATTATTTGTGCTGTTGCTTGTTTTAGGATTTGGACTCGCAGCATTTGGATGACATCGCATGATGGAAAGAAATATTAACGCCTTTTCTATTTGACAGCGGTAGCCATACCAATAGCAAAGTCGACAACGTGTTATTTGGAAACTGGCCTTCGTGGTCTTTGCGGGGGCTTTTTTAATGACAATGATACGTGTGACCTACACATTTTTACGTGAGCGCTGCCCTGCGTATGTCTGTCAGTAATTAAATAACTCGGCGCGTTTGGGTAAGTTTTCGGTGAGATAATCTATCAACACGCGTACCGCTGGCAGTAATCCGCGCCGGTGTGGATACGTGAGATGCATAATGCCCACTGGCAATGTCCATTCGGGTAACACTTGCACTAATTGTTGGTTTTGTACGGCTTCATTACATAAATAAGTTGGTAATGCGGTCACACCTTGTGCCTTGATAGCCGATTCACGCAAAACAATCATATCGTCGGTAATTAGGCGTGGCTCAAATTTAATGGTTTGCTGCTCGCCTTTTTCGTGGGTCAATAAATAACGGTACTGACCGCTGGTGTAATGTAAAGACAAATGATTCAGCGCTAATAAGTCGCTAGGCTCGTTTATTGGGTGTTGTTCTAGTAATGCCGGTGCGGCAAATAATGTCAGTGGCGATTCGCTCAATGGACGTGCAATTAAACTCGAGTCCTCAATATTTGGACGCACCCGTAAAGCAACATCGATGCCTTCATCAATTAAGTTAATCGGGCGATTAGTTACTACTAAATTAATGTTTATTTCTGGATACAGTGTCATAAACTCGGGCAATACATCCACAAGTAAACTTTGGCTTAATGCATAAGGCGCACTGAAATTAACTCGACCGCGTGGCTTTTCTAATAAGCGCTGGGTAACTTGCTGTGCACTTTCTGCGGCTTCGACCAGTTGCTGGCAATGTAATAAAAAAGCTTCGCCTACATCGGTGAGCCGCACCCCCGACTGAGACCGGTTAAACAAACGCATGCCCTGCTCTGTTTCGAGCTGTTGCAATCGCCGGCTCACCGTGGCTTTGGGCAAGCTTAACGCCCGAGCCGCAGATGAAATACTGCCAGCCTCAACCACTTTGGCGAATAAATAATAGTTAGTGATATCCGGAAGTGCCATCATGTGTACCAATTATGGAACGCTAGTTCTCATTTTAGACATCTTTTTAATTTTATGGAACACCATACAATAGCAGTATCAAATAATTGGAGGTAGTTTATGAACATTTTACATGTAGATTCCGGTATTTTCGTCGAGCAATCAGTCAGCCGTAAGCTTAGCGCCGATGTGGTAGCGCAGTTAAAAGCAAGTAATGAGAACGCACGCGTTACTCATGTTGATCTCATTCAAAATTCGGTTGCTCATCTAACAGCAGAAGAGTTGTTGGCAGAAGAAAAACCGCATTTCGACAAGTACGTAAGCCAGTTACAGGAAGCTGATGTACTCGTGATTGGTGCACCGATGTACAACTTTACTATTCCGTCTCAGTTGAAAGCATGGATTGACCGTGTTTTACAAGCCGGTGTAACTTTCCGTTACACAGAGCAAGGTCCTGAAGGTTTGCTAACAGGTAAAAAAGCGATTATTGCCTCAGGTCGCGGCGGTGTGTATTCAACGGGTGATCTCACAGCACTTGATCACCAAGAGAGTTACCTAAAACATGCCCTCGCCTTTATTGGCATCACGGATGTCGAGGTCGTTCGTGCTGAAGGCATGAACATGGGTGATGAAGCACGGGAACAAGGTTTTAAAAAGGCAGCCGAGCAAATCGAACAGTTATAAACTTATTCGTCATCGCGGCGCGCAATCAATTGCGCGTCGTCCCCTATTTGTAAGATCTCTAACTCTATCGGCTGACAGCAGATCTGGCAGTCGACGATTTGGCGTGTGCCTAAATCATTAATCCAATCTAACTCGAGTTCATTAATGGCCATACAATATGGGCATTCAAACGTTCTTGCTTCAGCTAAACTCATCGCTACACTCCTGTACACGGCAATGATTAAAATCCAACCGCGTCGTTATTCGCGTATACAAGTAAACTCAATAACGACCGCAGGCTGTCATAAAATCCTACACTTTACTACTGGCATCACTTCTGGTGACGCCTTCATTGACTGTAGCACAAGATACGCAAGTTACCGTTGATGAGGCTCACTTTCGTGCACCGATAAAAGAAGTGCGTGTACCTTCGGTGGTCAATACGCTCGAACAAAGCCAGCTGAGCTTTGCTGTGGAAGGCTTACTTAAAGCCCACAACGTTGATGTGGGCGCTAAAGTGGCTCAGGGTGAAACCATCGCTGAACTCGACAAGCAACAAAGCGAAGCACAGTTGACTGAGTTGAGTGCGCGAGTGCGCGCAAGCCAAGCGACATTAGACGATCAACAACAACAGTTTGACGAACTGAACGCACTCACTGAGAGTCAATCCGTGGCAAAAAGTGAGCTTAGACGTGCGCGTGCGGCGCTCAACATGGCGCGCGCCGAATTAGAAAGCCGTAAGGCGGCATTGCTGCGTGCAGAGGTTGAATTGGCATTTCACTCACTCAAGGCACCGTTTGATGGTGTCGTGTCGGCACGCTACGTTGATTTAGGTGAATGGGTAACGCCTGGCACCGCTGCTTTTGAGTTGACCCGCTTGGATAAGCTGTACATCGATGCCTTCTTACCTTTTCGTTACTTGCCCTATGTTGATAATACGACTGATGTATCGATCATCCGCAAAGATCTTTCCGGTGATATACAGCAATATGATGCGACAATTTCAGACATTGTACCGACAACGACCAATAGCGAGCGCGCATTTCGGGTTCGTATCAACGAGTTGCCCAGCGACACACTTTATGTGGGTATGCCCGTTGATGTTCAATTTGATATAAAGCTGTCAGAGCCTAGCACGGTAATAAACAAGGATGCGCTGATACGCTACAGTGATGGCCGAACGTCGATTTGGCTGGTTGAGAGCAATGGTAATCAAATGCTCGCAAAGCAGCAGTTTGTTAACGTGACTTATCGCTTTGGCGACTTTATAGCCATTGAAGAACGTTTACCTGAAACTGCGCAGATTGTTGTGCGTGGAAATGAATCGTTGAATGATGGGGAAAAAGTTACCATCGTGTCGGGTGATCAACATGATTGAATGGCTCATCCGACATAAGCACACGACTATCGTTGCAGTCCTGATCCTTTGTCTACTTGGTATCACGGCAGCGTTTCGCATTCCTATCCAGATGATCCCCGACCTTGAAGTCAGAACCATCAGTGTTCAGACACAGTGGCCAGGCGCAACACCGCAAGATATTGAAAAGGAAATCCTCATTGAGCAGGAAGAATTTTTAAGAACGATTCCGAACTTACAGCGCATGGAAAGCACGGCAAGTACCGGGCAAGCAACCATTGAATTGGACTTTCCATACTCGGTTAACGTTGCCGAAACATTAATACTAGTTAACAATGCGTTAACTCACGTCCCGAATTAACCAGAGAATGTCGATGAACCTAAGATTTTTGCAGCGTCATTCTCCAGTAATGCATTCATGTACTTCCGAGTAGCGCCTATTGAAGGGAATCCGCAGCAACTCGACATGATAATGATGCGAGATTACATCGAAGACAATGTAAGACCGCGCATGTCATCGGTTGCCGGCGTGTCTCAAGTTGAGGTGAGCGGCGGCAAAATAAAAAGCCTATGCAGGCGGCGATTGATGGCGTCAAGCAGGTTTGGACCGCAGTACTCACATCGACACTGACAACGGTGTTGGTCTTTTTACCCATTCTATTTATTCAACAGGAAGCCGGACAGTTATATTCTGATGTCGCAATAGCGATTTCATCAGCGATCGTCGCGTCGATGATCCTCTCCGTCACACTGGTTCCACTACTAGCCGCTCAGTTTCCTCCACCACTTAAAAAGCAAAATATGGATTGGGCAGATGCCATCACTTCACGTGCTGAAAAGCTATATAAGCACCGAGGCCGTAGTTTAACCACAGTGGGAATTACTACGGTCGTTGTTGTTGGTATTTGGTGGTGGTTAATGCCCCCTGCTGAATATCTGCCGGAAGGTGAAGAAGCTAAGACTTTCGCGACGATGTCAGCGCCACCGGGTTACAACCTATCGACCATGTCGAATATCGCTAAAGAGATCCGCGCTATTTTTGATCCTGCATTGGTCACAGAAAACACTGAAGTTAAACGGAGCGGGCTTACTATCCCCGCACTTAAAACAATTTCCTACAGTGTGCAGCCGACCAGCTCGCCGAAACCCAGTCCGCGTTAATGGAAAACTATCTACTGGCCGTGGCGATTGTTTATTTGCTGATGGTTGCGATTTTTGCGCACTGGGGCCACCCGTTGCTCATCATGACAACAATTCCAATGGGGATAAGTGCAGGTATCGCGGGGTTAGCCCTGCTTAATGGAATTGGCCTATTTCAGCAACCCTTCGACATGATCACAATGTTGGGCTTTCTGATTTTGATGGGTACCGTGATCAATAATCCCATACTTGTTGTCGAGCGCACGCTGTTTTTGAAGAAACAGCAACACTGCTCGGTTCAAGACGCGCTTAGCGGTGCATTAAAAAGCCGTATTCGCCCTATCGCGATTACGACGGTCACAACATTGTGCGGCATTGCACCCTTGGTCTTTATTCCGGGCGAAGGTACCGAGCTTTATCGCGGCGTCGGCACCATCGTGATGTTTGGCTTAATGGGGGCTGCCATTGTTACGGTAACGACGTTACCGGCATTAACGGCACTATTCTTGCGAAGTAAACTCAGTAAATGAGCTCATTTGTAGCGACAAGACCTTGTCTACAACGGGCGCAAGTTGGGTAAGATCAACGCTGGGGTATCCGCTAACGATATACTCCAGCGTTAACTCACTATCGCTGAAGGTCAAGGTCATCGTACCGTTTACCCCCAATCCCTGCAGCGGACCTAAGCCGCCTGTGAGACGAAGTACACGGCCGGGATCGAGATAGGCAACGGTCATATGTTGAGCTTGTCTATCCCCTGCTATCTCGCAAAAACAGCCGCCGGCGACAGGGTCAATTGTCAGCGTGCCGTCGGCACCAAACCAAGTGTGATCAACAGGCCACCAGCTATCAATGTCCTCGACAAATACGCGATATGCATTTGTCGCGCCGTCTTCATAGCGATGCGTTTGTTTTATATGAAAACCCGTACTATCGCTTGATACAACGTCTGCCGAAGCAAAAGGTGATAAGAATAACGCGCTCACTAGGAAGGACAAGTGTGTGGTTTTTCGCATAGTTATCTCGTTAATATTTTAATTCAACGAGCATAGCATAGCGGACATAGAAAAAGCGGCAATATCATTGCCGCTTTTTTTCTAAGGGGTCAAAGCTGGACTTATTGACCAGGCATCAACACGGCATCAATTACGTGGATCACGCCATTTTTGGCTTTGATATCCGCTTTAATGACCATCGCGTCATTAATCATTACGCCATCAGTTGCATCAACAGCAAGGGTCGACCCTTCGACAGTTTCGACATCAGTGGTTTTACCTTTGATATCTGCGCTCATAATGTTGCCAGGTACTACGTGATAAGTAAGTACCGCACGCAACTTATCTTTGTCTTTAAGCAACTCGTCAAGTGCGCCGTCTGGCAGCTCCGCGAACGCATCATTAGTCGGTGCGAACACGGTAAATGGACCGTCACCTTTTAATGTGCCTACTAAACCGGCTTCTTTAATAGCCGTGACTAGGGTCGAGAACTGCGGATCTTTAGATGCAATTTGTACAATATCCCAATCACCTTTCATCTCTTTTTTACCACCATGATGATCGGCCAACGCTTGGGTTGATGAAAATGCGAGTACACCGCCTACTACTGCAAACATGAATTTACGAAACATAATATGCCTCCTCGAATAATTAGGGCACCGAATAATACGACTGTTAATTTGATTTCGATTAACTATGGTTATGTAAATATTTTGTAATTTTGCCGATAACTAACTAATAACGACCAAATCCTCTGCCTTGGAGCACAGTATGGCCATACTCAATCGCTACTCAATTGTTCAACGACTCATCGCCTTGCTTGGTATTGCAGCAATCGGGACCGCGCTGATGGTTGCCTTTATGATGTTTATTCTGCGTGGTGTGTTTGTTGATGAGGAAAAAAATAAACTGGATGCCGTATTAGACTCCGCGATAAGCGTTGTTAGCTATTATCATCGTCTGCAAGAACAAGGTGAACTGTCTGAAGCTGAAGCCAAACAACGCGCGTTTGCCCGCCTTGATGAAATCCGCTACGAAGGACAAGAATATATTTTCACTATCGACCGTAGTGGTAACATGGTGCAACATCCGTTTGCTAAGCAGCTCGTGAATACAAATGTACTTGATTACAAAGACCCCAATGGTACGCGGTTGTTTCAACAAATGGTGGATGGGGTAAAGAGTAAAGACCGCGCAACGGTTGAATATATTTGGCAAAAAGGAGCCGACAAAGACAATTTGGTTGATAAGATCAGTCGAGTACAAGTGTTTAAGCCATGGAACTTAATCATCGGTACCGGACAATACGTCGATAATATCGCTGATTTGCTCTGGGCTCAGTTTTTCAAATTAGCGCTACTGGCGGTCTTTCTATCCGTCCCCCTATTGATTCTCTTTGTATTAATTATTCGCAGCATCGTGCGTCCTCTCAAAACCATTAATCACGCGATGGAAAACATTTCTGAGGGCGATGGTGATCTCACCAAACGGCTTGAAACCGAGGGTAACGACGAATTGACACGAGTGGCTGAGTCATTCAATACCTTTGTTCATAAAATTCAGCAGTTAGTGACTAACGTGCAGGATTCGGTTGATGCTGAGCAAGCGGCTGCTGAGCAACTCGCCGCGCTGTGCGAAACAAGCTCTTCACAGACTACGCGGTTAAATCAACAAACAGAGGCCGTCGCAACAGCGGTTAATGAGCTCACATCATCCGCGGGAGAAGTGGCGCAACATGCACGTGAAGCAGCAGAATCTGCCAATGTTGCCGACGAGCAATCAGGCCGCTCTGCGACAACCGTACGAAGTGCCGTGCAAAACATCGATACGCTTACTCAGCGCTTGAATCAAGCCAATCAGCACGCCAAGACCCTGACCGAAGGTTCAAAAGAAATTGGCGATATTCTAAACGTCATCATCACCATCGCCGAGCAAACCAACTTGCTCGCGCTAAACGCGGCCATTGAAGCGGCCCGTGCGGGTGAAGCTGGTCGGGGCTTTGCTGTGGTTGCTGACGAGGTAAGACAGTTAGCGACTAAGACACAAAAATCGACCGATGAAATCGGTGGAATTGTGGATAATATCCAGCGCGCCATTACTGATGTAACGAATATTATACGCGAGGCAGAGTCAAGTTCTGAGCAAACTCGCAGCGAGACCGTTGAAGCCGAGCAAGCGATAAGCCAGATCCAAGAAGCTGTTGCAAATATTTCAGGTATGAATGTACAAATCGCCTCAGCAACCGATGAACAGAGCCGTGTGACGCAAGACATTAGCGAAAATATCACGTCCATAAGTTCACTAACTTACGATACAAAAGACGCAAGTGAACAGGTTAAACAAGTGTCCGATTCGCTGATTAAAAACAGCGTTGATTTGAGTCAAATGATAAGGCGGTTTCGAGTAAAATAGCCTTTAAGTTTATGGGGATATTGTTAATATGTCCTCTGTACGTTTATAGCCGTAAGGTGTAAACTATTGGCACTTTTACAAGGGAGCTGACTTTTATAAGTAAGCGGGTAAAAGTCGTCTTTTTCCTGAACTCAATCACCGCGGAATATCAAGATGAGTGAAACACTTCAAAACCAACCGATCGAATATAATATGAAGGTCGTTCGGCAGTTTACTGTCATGACCATTATTTGGGGTATCGTCGGCATGGGCTTGGGCGTGCTTATTGCTGCACAACTCGTGTGGCCTGAGCTGAACTTTAATACGCCTTGGCTCACCTACTCGCGTCTCCGTCCACTTCACACCAATGCCGTTATCTTTGCTTTTGGTACCAGTGCATTGTTTGCTACCTCTTACTACGTTGTTCAAAAGACATGTAAAACCAAGCTGTTTTCGGACCGCTTAGCAACGTTCACGTTTTGGGGCTGGCAAGCCGTTATTGTGGCGGCCGTGATCACCTTACCAATGGGCTTAAGCACCACTAAAGAGTATGCTGAGCTTGAGTGGCCTATCGATATCCTGATTGCTGTAGTATGGATTGCTTATGCAATCGTATTCTTCGGCACGTTGGCGATTCGTAAAACCTCGCACATCTACGTGGCAAACTGGTTCTACGGTGGCTTTATCGTGGTTATTGCGATGCTGCACATTGTTAATAGCATGGCGATTCCGGTCAATTTCATTAAGTCGTACTCAATTTACTCGGGTGCGGTCGATGCCATGATCCAGTGGTGGTATGGACACAATGCGGTAGGCTTCCTGCTCACAGCAGGCTTCTTGGGTATGATGTATTACTTCGTACCTAAACAAGCTGAGCGCCCTGTTTACTCGTACCGCTTGTCGGTTGTTCACTTCTGGGCGCTTATCTCGCTTTATATTTGGGCTGGTCCTCACCACCTTCACTACACTGCGCTTCCAGATTGGACTCAATCAGTGGGTATGGTGATGTCTGTTATCTTGTTCGTACCTTCTTGGGGCGGCATGATCAACGGTATTATGACCCTGTCTGGCGCATGGCATAAGCTGCGTACGGACCCAATTTTACGTTTCTTGATTGTTTCGCTGTCGTTCTACGGCATGTCGACTTTCGAAGGTCCGATGATGGCAATCAAGTCTGTAAACGCCCTTTCACACTACACGGATTGGACCATTGGTCACGTTCACTCAGGTGCCTTGGGTTGGGTTGCGATGATTACTATCGGTTCAATGTACTTCCTCGTGCCGCGTCTGTTTAACCAGAAGCAAATTCACAGCATCAAGCTGGTCAACGTGCACTTCTGGCTACACACGATCGGCGTAGTGTTCTACATCGTTTCCATGTGGATTTCAGGTGTAATGCAAGGCTTGATGTGGCGTGCAACCAACGCCGACGGCACCTTGACCTACAGTTTTGTTGAGGGCGTACAAGCTTCATATCCATTCTGGACAGGCCGTTTTATTGGCGGTGTGTTCATCGTAACCGGTATGCTGCTAATGGCTTACAACTGTTATCAAACCATCCGTGCAGGTCGTCGCGAGACTGCCGCAGGTAACGTCGTACAAACAGCCTAAGGGAGATAACAATGAGTCGTGTAAAACATGAGTTTGTAGAAAAGAACCTTGGCTGGTTGTCTGTTTTGATGATTATCGCAGTGTCGATTGGTGGTCTTGTAGAGATCACCCCACTGTTATTCCAAAGCCAAGTTCAAGAGCCGGTTAAAGGTTTGAAACCATACACCGCACTTCAGTTAGAAGGCCGCGACATTTATATGCGTGAAGGTTGCTCTAACTGTCACAGCCAGATGATTCGTCCGTTCCGTGCAGAAACCGAGCGTTACGGTCATTACTCACTGGCAGGTGAAAGCGTTTGGGATCACCCTTTCCTTTGGGGCTCAAAACGTACTGGACCTGACCTGGCTCGTGTAGGTGGTCGTTACAGTGATGATTGGCACTACGTACATTTAATGAATCCACGTAACGTTGTACCTGAGTCAAATATGCCTGCATTCCCTTGGTTAGCTGAAAACACCTTAGATGGTGCATACACAGCTAAGAAAATGGAAGCACTTCGTACATTAGGCGTTCCTTACACGGATGAAGATATCGCTGGCGCAAAAGAAGCTGTTCAAGGTAAAACCGAGATGCAAGCGCTCATTGCCTATCTTCAATCACTCGGGACCGCTCTTAAACGCGCGGATAACGAATGAGTTACGAAGATTACGGCACTTGGCGGGGACTCTTCTCCATCGTGATTCTGGTAATATTTATTGCCATTGTACTTTGGGTTTACCTGAGCCGCCGCGCCAACAAACAATTTGATGAGGCAGCTAACTCAATCTTTGACGAGAATGAGTCGGAGTCCTCATCTAACGAAAATAGCGAGAAACCGGAGTCCAAGAAAGATGAGTAACTTCTGGAGTGCATGGATCATTGTTCTAACGTTGGGGTTGTTGTTTGTCCTCATCTGGCTATTGCGTTGGAACATGAAAAACTATACGGACATCGATGAAGGCCAGGAGATGGACCATGAGTTCGATGGCATCGTTGAAGTCAATAACCCACTACCTAAATGGTGGACCTACTTATTCTGGGCCTGTTTTGCTTGGGGCTTTGTTTATTTGGCCCTATACCCAGGTCTCGGTAAGTTCGACGGTTTATTAGGCTGGAAGAGTTCAAACCAAGATGTGCAGTCACTTGCGGAGTCGCGCGCAGCCATGAAAGCGTCACAAGATGACGGTTCTATTGTGCAGTACGACCGCGAAGTGCGTGACGCAGAGGAAGAGTTTGGCCCAATTTTCGAAGCCTATGCGAAGACGCCAATCCCAGAGCTAATCAAAAATGAGGACGCTTTAGAGGTTGGTCAACGTTTGTTCCTGCAAAACTGTTCTCAGTGTCATGGTTCAAACGCAATGGGTGGACGTGGCTTCCCTAACCTGACTGATGATGACTGGTTATATGGCGGTACTCCGCACGACATCAAGACTACCTTGCTTAACGGTCGTCAAGGCAACATGCCTGCATGGGGTGAACAGTTCAGTGACCAAGAGATTACTGAATTAGCTAACTATGTTGCGAGCCTAAGCGGACGTGAGCGTGACCCTGAGCTTGTCGCTGCAGGCAAAAAGAACTTTGCAGTATGTTCAGCATGCCATGGTCCAAACGGTAAGGGTAACCAGCAGTTAGGTGCGCCGAATTTGACCGACAATGTATGGTTATATGGTGGTTCTATTGCCACTATCGAAGAAACTTTACACTACGGACGTAATGGCGTGATGCCAGCGTGGAAAGATATTCTCGGAGAGGATAAAATACACGTAGTCTCAGCGTACATTTACAGCTTGTCTCACGACGAGTAAGTAAATCTGGTTTAAAGCCCCGCTACGGCGGGGTTTTTTGTAAAAGAGGATCATTATTATGCAGAAACCCTGGTATAAGCAGTTCTGGCCTTGGTTTCTAATCGCCCTGCCCGTCACTGTTATGTGCGTGTGTGCGACGATTATTTATCTCTCTGCATCCCAAGGTGGTTTTTCAATGGTAGTCGATGACTACTATAAGCGCGGCAAAACCATTAATGCGGTCATCGAGCATGTTGAGAAAGCCAAGCAATTAGGTATCTCATTTAATGTGACGGCACATGACGGAAAGTTCACCATTCAATACGCATCGGGGCAGCCAAAAGAATTAACAGCGCTGACGATTAAGTTTGTGCATGCGACTCAAGCCTCGAACGATTTCCAGCGCCAAGTGACGGTCGGAGCGGATGGCGTCTATCGAACCGACATACCTGCCGACATCTCGGGTAAATACACCATCACAGTGACACCACACAGTGCTGATTGGAAAGTCAGCGAACAGCTTTATTTTCCGTTAGAAAAAGCCACGTTGTTGGAGCCCAACCTCTATGGCGTCTGAAGTTGAAGACGGTAGTTGCTTTCACTGCTTGCAACCGATTCCTCATGGCATTGAGTTATCGGTTGCATTTCAAGGCGAGGATAAAGCGGTATGCTGCGCTGGTTGCCAAGCAGTGGCTGAAACCATCATTGAACATGGTTTAACGGCTTATTATAAGCACCGCGATTTAGATAAACCTCAACAAGCGCCCTTATTACCCGAGCAGCTTAAAGAGCTCGATGTTTACGATAACCCCGACGTTCAGTCAGATTTTGTTAGAAAAACGGGCCACAATAGCAAGCAAACCACCCTCACCGTGAATAATATCACCTGTGGCGCGTGTGCATGGCTTATCGAACGAGAGCTCGCAAAAACTCCCGGAATCATTAAATCGGTAGTCAACGTCAGTAACCAACGCCTTCACATCGAGTGGAACAGTGACGTTGTTAAATTAAGTGATATCATTGCCCGCCTCGCCCGTATCGGCTATCAAGCATTGCCGTTTCAGCAGAATCAAATCGAGGCTGACATCAATGCGCGCCGTAAAGGATTTATTAAGCGGCTAGGTGTGGCCGGCTTAGCCACCATGCAAGTAATGATGATTGCTTTTGCACTCTATTTTGGTGTGGTTTCGGACCTTGATTCAACCACTCAGCAATATTTGTGGGTTGTCAGTTTAGTGTTTGCAACACCCGTGATCTTTTACAGCGGACAACCTTTTTACAAAAGTGCGTTAAAGAGCATCCAAGCAGGTAGCGTTAACATGGACGTTCCTGTCAGTATCGCGCTTATAGGCGCTTATCTTGCGAGCTTATATGCAGTCATTATTGGACGCGGTGAGGTCTATTTTGAATCCATTTCAATGTTTACCTTCTTTTTGCTGACGGGGCGTTTTTTAGAGTTGCTTGCTAAAGAAAAGGCCCTTAAATTTTCTACCAATCGGCTGACGTACATGCCCAACTTGGCGCATCGCGAGTATCAAGGTGGTCTAGAAGACATTGCGGCGAAACAGCTTAAGGTCAATGACACCATAGTCATCAAACCGGGCGAGACCATTCCGGCCGACGGCGTGCTACTAAGTGATAAGGCCGCTGTCGATGAAAGTTTGTTAACGGGTGAAAGTCGACCAGTTACCAAGGCAACAGGCGATGGTATTGTTGCAGGCTCGGTGAATCAGAGCGCGACGCTGAGAATTAAAGTCACCGCCACTGCACAACAAACTGTATTAGCTGGTATTGTTGCGATGCAAGATGCCGCGTTAGCCGACAAGCCCAAAGTACAGAAAGCGATTGATCATATCGCGCAATATTTTGTCATGACATTACTGGTTATTGCCGCGGGCACCTTTCTAGTATGGTCTTGGATTGACCCTGAACACGCCTTATGGGTTACCCTGGCAGTTCTGGTAGCCACTTGCCCATGTGCCCTGTCATTAGCCGCGCCGACATCGATTACGGGTGCCGTGCATCGACTTAATCGCATGAACGTGCTTGTTAAAGGCGCGCAGCTACTTGAAAGTGTCAAACAACTCGACACCGTGGTTTTTGATAAAACAGGTACGTTGACTTTCGGGCAGTTTAAACTGATTTCACGCGAAGATTTCAGCGATGTCGCTAAAACTAACGCTATTGTGAGCGGTTTAGAGCAACGCTCGGAACATCCTATCGCTGCTGCGCTAGCTGATTTAAGCGAACAGCCAATACAACCCGATGAGGTCAAAAACCATCCAGGTCAAGGTATCGCGGCCTGCATTCAAGGCACCGATTACCGATTGGGACGCGTTGAATTTATTCAGACTTGGCATCCGAATTGGCGAGCGAAGCCCCACAGCAATGTTATTTTAGCATCGCGTCAAGCTGTGTTGGCAGAGTTCCAAGTTGATGATCAAGTACGTGAGGATAGCCATGAGGTCATTTCTGCGTTAAAACGACAAGGCATCCGCACTATCATATTAACGGGTGACAGTGATGCTCGCGCGCAAAAGTTAGCTAAAGCGCTTGGTGTCGATGAGGTATTAAGTGAACAGTCTCCTGCTGACAAGGTCGATACCATCAAACGCCTGCAGCAACAATCGCGTACAGTTTGGATGGTCGGCGACGGCATTAATGACAGCCCTGTTTTAGCGCAAGCCGATCTCTCCATGACGTTCGCGCATGCCTCCGATATGGCACAGACGGCGGCCGACGTGGTGTTGCTGAATGATCAACTCACTCGCGTCTTGGATGTTATCGAGACGGCGCGCAAAACTCGTGTCATTATGCGCGAAAACTTTATTTGGGCTGCTGGGTATAATCTGTCGATTCTGCCTATTGCAGCACTGGGGCTAGTTGCCCCCTGGGCCGCCGCTTTAGGTATGTCGTTGAGCTCCTTGGTGGTTGTCGCTAATTCATTGAGGTTGTATCGTTTATGAGTGTTATTTACGCATTAATACCGGTCGCCATTTTATTCGTCATTCTAGCTGTCGTTATCTTTTTTTGGGCAGTTCGCTCAAATCAGTTCGAGGACATAGAACGTCAGGGAATGAATATTCTGATGGATGACGACGACGAAAAAGAGCAAACAAAATCGACTCATGACCGATCAGATTAACTGGTTTACACCGCTGATAATGGGGCTCGCTGGGGCTGGACATTGTCTAGCAATGTGTGGCGGCTTAGCGGCGGCAATGGGTGTTAATCAAAACCGTCTCACGGTATTAGTCTACAACCTCGGTCGACTCACATCTTATGCCTTGTTGGGGGCTATTATGGGCGGTGCAGTGGCACTACTAGCGCCCGACACGCCCTACACCCCCCCTATCCTTCGAGTTTTTGCCGCCCTCATGATGATACTACTGGGATTATACTTGACTGGATGGTGGCCGTTACTGGTTAAACTCGAGTCATTGGGACGTCCATTGTGGCGCAAACTACAACCTTTGGCTGTTAAACTGCGTGGACAGCGAGGACTACTACCTGCCTACCTTGCGGGTATGTTCTGGGG
>NYWU01000022.1 GCA_002685255.1 Idiomarinaceae bacterium | reverse complement strand
GATCACCGAGAGCATACCTAAGTCAAACGCAGCTTCGATATTCATCTGCATAAACGTCGGCGCTAAGCTCGGCGGCATTGAGGCTATGCCAGTAAAATCTACGTAACCTAAAACCCAAGCAATTAAGGTAATAGCAAGGATGCTCATCAACGCAGCACCTTGCACACCTCGCGCCGCTAATCCAATAATCGTAAAGAAACCAAACGCCGCGAGAATAACCGATGGATCGCCTAAGTGACCTAGCGTCACAATGGTAGCGTCATTAGCCACTACAATATTTGCGTTTTTTAATCCAATAAGCGCTAAAAAAGCTCCAATACCGGCAGCTATCGCTCGACGTAACGTCATTGGAATGGACTGGATAATCCATTCTCGCACGCGGAACACCGATAATAAGAAGAAGGTAATACCGGAGAAAAATACCGCGCCGAGAGCAGTCTGCCAATCATAGCCCATTCCGCCAACAACGGAGTAAGTAAAGAACGCATTGAGACCCATGCCGGGTGCTAAGGCGACGGGATAGTTCGCCCAAAACCCCATCACAAAGCAACCTATTGCAGCGGCTAAACACGTCGCAACAAAAACTGCTCCATAATCCATGCCCGCTTCACTCAGAATCGATGGATTAACAAAAATAATATATGCCATGGTTAGAAAGGTTGTCGCGCCACCAATGACTTCCTTTTTAACCGAGCTCCCGCGACTATAAAAACCAAACCATTTATCTAACCAAGCCGCCACTGCTTGCATGAAATTCCCACCCTATTTGTGCTACAAATGCGATTTTTGGATTGAGCTTAAAAGCCGCGTATTCTATCCTATCGGGCAACAATTATGAATGCAGTAAAAGGAATGAATGATGCCAACCGTATATTTTGTTGATGCCGATGGTGGTCAACACGAGGCCGACGTTGATGTGGGTACCAATGTCATGGAAGCCGCAACTGAAAATTTCATCGACGGAATTGTCGGTGAATGTGGCGGTGTTTTATCCTGCGCTACGTGTCATGTTTATGTCGACAAAGCGTGGTTAAGCAAACTACCCGAAGCGTCCGAGCAAGAAGAAGACATGCTCGATATGGCAATAGATCCGGAAGACAACAGCCGCTTAAGTTGCCAGATTGAAATGACCGAAGCGCTCGACGGACTTGTCGTCCACTTACCTAAGCGTCAGTTTTAATCTACCGCCTCAATACGCACGACCACTTCATCATGGTAACCGGTTATGACCGAAATCATACCGGACCATGCGTGGTCGAGCGCTTCATCCCCTGAATCAATGCGTAACGGGCGTCCGTCTAAACCTTTCAGTTTAGTTTTCGTTGCAACAATCCAAAGATTCTCACGTCCAACGGCTTCTAACACACGTGGACTCAATTGCTGATTACCACGCCCAATAACGTGCCCTTGACCGCCGATCACGGTCACCAATAGCTTGACCTGCCCCTGCGGTAAAGCGGTCACCCGTTGATACAGTTCAGCCTCAGTGAGATCCTGTGCCAACACCTGACCATCATGCACCCAGTCGACACCGAGCAATGTATTGCTCAGCCCCAAGTCTTCCATAATAGCGTTTATGGTCGAACCGGACCCTACAATCAAATATTCTTCATCCAAACGCTCCTCGATCTCAGCAGCTAAGTCTGCCAACACGAGTTCATCGCTCTCTTTGCCACCCATTTTTACCGCTTGGATATACTGCAACTCGTCAGGCACTAACATTTCGCCAAAGCGTTTTGCCTTGACCGTGCCTTGTCGAAATAACGCTTCATCGATATCCATCACATCCGCATAGCGAACGCTCGATAACCCACCACTGACCATGTTTTCGATCACGCGCGCGGCTGCTTTGGGGCTGATGCTATACACCCCCGAGTGGATTTTAACGCCAGCCGGAATGCCTAACACCAGCTGTTCGTCATCGATAACTTGATACACATCGCGGGCAGTTCCATCCCCACCCGCAAACACGATGACATCGGGGCGGTGCTGCTGAATCGCAGTCACCGCTGCTTGTGTATCCGAGGCTTCAGTTTGTTCAGCACTGGATTGATAAACGACGTCGTGGCTAAAGCCTAACGCGTCGAGCACGTCGGCACCCATGGCGCCAGCAGCGGTAATAAAATGAACTTGGTCAGCTAATTGCTTTAACTCACGTAGCGCCGTCGAGACGCGTTGGTTGGCTTTTGGGGTTGCCCCTAAGGCAAGCGCCTTTTGGCGTGTTTGCTCGCCATCACTGCCTTTTAGGGCGACTGCGCCCCCTATCCCCGCAAACGGGTTAATGACTAATCCAATCGAGAAACGACGGCTGTACTGCATGCGTTATTTAAGCTCCATTTTCATCCGCAGACTCTTCGATAGCTTCGCCTGCATCTTCAACATCTTGACCCATACCTTCAATGGTAGAGCAACTTGCAAGACCAATGACCGCAATCAACATAGCAAAATAGCGTTTCATAATTCCTCCTCGATGTTAACGTGCCAACGCCTCAGCCGGAGGCCAGGGTCGTTGGTAATAACGACATAATGCTTGAGCAAAAACTTTCGCTCTCGTCGGTAATGAAGTACGCAAAAAATCGAAAAGTTGATCGCTTACTTTACTATCAAAGGCAGCGCGGTCGACCTCAATGCCTGATAAGTTATCGACGCTGACCTGAAACGGCACCCCCGCACACTCAGAAAATAATTTCTCGAGCGCTTGGGGCTTCACTTCGACTTTTTCAAACTGTTGCTGCTGCATGGCATCTCGGCCGTCCGGCACATACCAATAACCATAATCGAAGATATGACGTCGCACCCGCCCTGCAATACACCAGTGGGCGACCTCATGCAGTGCGGAAGCAAAAAAGCCGTGAGCGAATACCACTTGATGATGGGTTTCACCCTCTGCTGCGGGGCGATAATAGGGTTCATCGTCACCGCACACCAATATCGTACGTTCAGTTGCTGCAAAACACTGGTTAAAAATATCGATTAATTGCTGGTAGTGACGCGCATGTTGCTTACAGTGGGGTGCGCTGGACACCTGCATTCTGACCTCTATCACGTAAAAAATGATCCACTAAAACCAATGCCATCATGGCCTCAACGATAGGCACTGCACGAATGCCTACACAGGGATCGTGTCGTCCTTTAGTGACGATATCAACGGGCTCGCCATCGGTTGTGATGGTTTTACCCGGAATACTAATACTGGAGGTGGGCTTAAATGCCACTTCCGCAGTCACTGTTTGCCCTGTTGAAATGCCGCCGAGTACACCGCCGGCATGATTGGATTGAAATCCCGCAGTCGTCATTTCATCACGATGCTCGCTACCGCGCTGCGTCACCACGTCAAATCCATCGCCCACTGCAACCGCTTTTGCGGCATTAATGCTCATCAATGCCTTAGCGATATCTGCATCTAAACGATCAAATACCGGTTCACCCCAGCCAACAGGAACGCCCTGCGCCTCGACGTAAATGCGTGCGCCAACCGAATCGCCTTGCTTTTTTAACTCGCGTATCAACGCATCCATCGACTCAACCGCATCGGGGTTAGCGCAGAAAAATGCATTTTCCTTTACTGCAGACCATGCTTGTACCGGTGCGTGCACGGAACCCATCTGAGTCAACGCGGCGCGAATACTGATCCCCTGCTGAGCCAACACTTTGGCTGCAATAGCACCGGCTGCGACACGCATTGCTGTCTCACGTGCTGAAGAACGGCCACCGCCTCGGTAATCGCGGATACCATATTTTTTAAGGTAGGTATAATCGGCATGGCCTGGACGAAACTGTTGTTTGATGGCGCTATAGTCTTGGCTTCGTTGGTCTTGATTGCGAATAACCAGGCCGATCGGTGTCCCTGTTGTGCGGCCTTCAAACACACCCGATAAGATCTCAACCTGATCGGGTTCCTGCCGTTGCGTGGTATAACGGCTGGTGCCAGGACGACGCCGGTCAAGTGCTTGTTGTATATCTTCGTGACTGAGCTCGATACCTGCGGGACATCCATCAACCACAGCGCCGAGCCCTACACCATGACTTTCACCAAAAGTCGTTACGGTAAATAATGTACCCCACGTATTCCCAGCCATGACTCGCTCCTACGAATTTCCGTAACACGCACGGTGATGTTCAAGTTGCGCTTTATTGAGCACAAAGACACCGTGTCCACCGCGCTCAAACTCTAACCAAATAAAGCCGGTCTCAGGATACTTCTCATCCAGCGCTGTCATAGAATTGCCGACTTCACAAAACAGTAAACCATTGTCGGTCAAATGATCGGCCGCTTCGAGTAACATCGTATCGACCAAACTTAAGCCATCATCACCTGCGGCTAAACCGAGCTCTGGTTCATGCTTAAACTCATCAGGTAAATCCGACATATCTTCGGCATCAACGTAGGGTGGATTGGTAACGATTAGGTCATATTGTTGACCTTGCAACCCAGCAAACACATCGGATTGAATAGGAAACACTTGCGCATCGAGCCCATGCTCAGCAATATTGTATTCTGCTACTGCCAGCGCATCAGTCGATATATCCGTGGCATCCACTTCGGCCTCTGGAAACGCGTAGGCACACGCAATCGCAATACACCCACTGCCGGTACACATATCCAACACTCGCTCAGGCGCTTGCGTCAACCACGGCTGAAAGCCTTGTTCGATAAGTTCAGCAAACGGCGAACGTGGAACCAAAACGCGCTCATCCACATAGAATGGTAAGCCCGCGAACCAAGCTTGATTCAAGATGTAGGCAGCTGGCGTGCGCTCAGCAATTCGGCGACCGAGTAACGCTACATAATTGGTCTTTTCTTGGGTGGTCAGACGGCAGTGGCGCATGTCAATGAGTTCATCAGGCGTTAATGACACCACATGCCCGAGCAGCGCTCGCGCTTCTTCCACGGCATTGGCGTATCCGTGCCCAAAATAGACACCGGCACTGGCCATTTGACTGACACTCCAACGTAAAATGTCATCAATCGTGTGTAATTCACCAATGGCTTGCTGAGTCGCTTCTGAATCCAAACTTATCCCCTGATAGTAAATCGGTTATACTTAACTGCTGTATAAGATACCTTAAGCGACGCTAGGAATCATCCATCATGGCTTCAAAATACAAATCGAGTGATAAAAAAAATAACGATCAAGATGCTGTATTCGATGCAGATGATCGCGATCTGTTTAGGCAAGCGATGGCGGGTATTCAACCGATAGAAAACGATGAGATAGCTCCGCTATCAGCTCGAGAGAAAATCCAGCAAAAGCACCACAAACGTCAAAAGCAAGAGGTTAAAGATGTTCAAGACATAGTACGAGATACATTTTCTGACAACTTCGAAGGCTATTTAGGCGATGACAAAGTGGCGTATACGGCTCCGGGTGAAAGTAGCTACTTAGCAAAGCAATTACGCCGCGGTGACTACGCCCCAGAAATGTTACTTGATTTGCACGGTTTAACCGTTGCACAGGCTAAACACGAATTGGCCGCGATGTTAACGGCTTGCGAGAAAGAGTTAATACAGTGCTGTTCAGTCATGCACGGTCACGGCACTGGTGTACTGAAAAAACAACTGCCTCATTGGCTTATTCAACATCCTGCCGTGCGCGCCTTTCATCAGGCACCAAAAACGTTTGGCGGCGATGCGGCAGTACTGATACTACTGCAAGCGCCTGAGTAACGATTAGCAGTGCTCCGGTTGCATCAGCTGTCGCAATTTTCCGATACCCGTTGCCGGGTCAAAGTCGATTTCAGCGATCGCTGCCGTAGAAAAGATCGGCGGCTGTTGGGTTTTATCGATTTCAGCCACTAAATAACTTACTAGTGGCATATGCGTCACCACGAGTGCAGACTTCACACCCACTATAGCAAGTTCAGCGGCTAACTCAGTCACTGTTTCATGAACTCGCTTTTCCGGAGTTAAACAGTCCAACACTTTGACTTCACGGCAGTTTAACCGCTCATTCATGACCCTCTGCGTTTCTCGCGCACGCTGGTAGGGGCTGGTATAACACTGCTCAACAACATCGCATTGTTGTATCAGCCATTCGCTCGCATGTCGTACTTCGGTAATACCCTCGTCAGTGAGACGACGTTCACTATCCGGCCAAGGATCAGACATCGGTTCGGCTTGCCCATGACGCATGATATAAAGCTTCATCCCAACTCCTACTTCGCTTAGTCGCTCGTTCGGCGTTTCGCATCGGGCCGCCCACCCGTCACTCTATCGGCGCGCCCTTCTTGTTTTGCTCGTTCTGCCCGCTTTTTACGTATCGCTTTTGGATCCGCTATAAGTGGGCGATAAATTTCAATACGATCACCGTCCCGTGGTTGCGCATCGAGTTTCGTTGCCTTACTCCAAATGCCTACTTTCTGTTTCCCAAGATCAATATCAGTGAACTGTTCCAATATGCCCGACCGTTCGATACAGGTTTTCACGTCGGTTCCCTCAGCCACAGTCACTGTTAGGATTGCTTGTCGCTCTGGCGTCGCGTAGGCAACTTCAATCACCATCATCGCCATACCTACCCGTACACCTGCTTAGCGCGTTGAGCAAAGGCATCAACCATACGCGCGGTAACCTCGCTAAATACCTTACCAAAAGCCATACCCAATAATCGGTTTGAAAATTCAAAGGTCAGGTCAAATTGAATTTTACACGCGTTATCAGCGAGGGGAATAAACTGCCATCCCCCACTCAGTGATTCAAACGGACCGTCTTCAAGAGACATATCGATGCGCTCAGGTTTAAATAAACGGTTGCGCGTAGTGAACCGTTTCTTAATACCTGCCTTACTAATATCGAGGCTAGCAACCTTAAAGTCCGAGTTAGATTCATGTACTTGAGAGCCAACACACCCTGGTACAAAATCAGGGTATGACTCTATGTCATTAACCAAGTCAAACATCTGCTCAGCGCTGTATGAGACCAGCGTGCTTTTTGATATGCTAGGCATGAATCCTCTGTCGCTTACTTCGTTTAGCGCAATGATAACTCAAACACGTATTCATTGAAGCCCTTAAAATGAATTTTCTTTTAGTTTTTCATGGGTATAATAGTTGCCATGAGTAAGAAAAAATCACAATCAAATAGTTCGACCATCGCACTGAATAAAAAAGCACGCCATGAATATTTTCTTGAAGAAAAATTTGAGGCGGGCATCAGTCTACAAGGCTGGGAAGTAAAAAGTATTCGTGAAGGAAAGGTCAATATTCGCGACAGCTACGTCATCATGAAAAATGGCGAGGCGTATTTACTGGGTGCGGAAATTCAGCCGCTCACTCAGGCGTCGAGTCATGTTTATTGTGAACCGGACCGCTCGCGTAAACTGCTGTTAAAAAAGAAAGAGCTAGACAAACTCATAGGTGCGTCCGAGCGTGAAGGGTTTGCAGTCGTAGCAACAGCCATGTATTGGAAACATTGCTGGGTTAAACTGGAATGTTATTTAGCTAAAGGCAAAAAGTCGCACGACAAGCGCGATACAGTTAAAGAGCGTGACTGGCAACGTCAGAAATCACGTATCCTCAAGCACTCAGTGCGTTAATCCACAGTACAATTAGCGGTTATCCGGTAGCTCAACACGCCACTGATTGTGTGCGGGCTGTCCCTCAGTATAATCAGTCCAATAACGCATTTGTAGTGCAGTGACAGGCTGGATAACCGCGTACGTGCGCCCTGCCACTTTAGTTAATTGCACTCGCCAAGGTACTTCAGAGCGCATTAAATAGTCTGAAAACTCCTGAATCGTGGGTGCACGTTGGATATGCTCAGATTGAATTTGCCAAGCACTAACAATCATTCTCATATACTCACCGCTGAGCGCGCTCTGCAGCCAGCTTTGCCGTTGCAAGGTAAGGGTCATAGCGCCAGCGGGTAGCACTAAACTCAGTAGCGCTACTAATATGATGCTCATCACGAAACCGCGGTTAAGGATGCTCATTGCCTATATTGACGCGTTGAAGCTTAAGTAACAGGGCAAGTAAGCGTTCATCTTCATCGGGCAAGCGTTGCAGTTGCGTGCGTGCTTTCATCAACGTCGCTGTTGTTTGTCGCAGCTCCGTCAACGCTAAATTGTGCCACACATCGGCTTCGTGAGGATTGAGCTGTACAGACTTGCGGTACGCCTCGCGGGCTGCCTCTAAACGATGCTGCCGAAGATGAATATTACCGAGTAAGCGCCAACTCGCTGCACTTCCCGCACCATTCTGATGTAATGCATTGAGCTGCTGCTCCGCCGACAATAGATCTCCCTGTTCGTACCATGCTTTAGCATTACCTAATTGATATTGCGCGTACTGAGGCGACTGTGGTGTGCTCGTGCATGCGCTCAAACATAATACGAGTAGCCCAATGCTTTTCTTCATTTTGACTCCTTGCCTCTAAATCGAGCTTAGCTCCAATCCATGATTCGAGTGGATACGGGCTCAATGCACACAGTTCGATCACTGTATGCGCCCGCTTCTGAATGTAAATTCTATTCGGCGTTAAAAAACGCTTCACATTGATTATGACTCCTTCCTTATCGAGCGCGACCACATCAATTGGGAAACGCATACCCAAGGTATGTATAGCGCGACAGCGTGGAAACCAAATTGCACTCAGTGGCGTCATCTCGGTTAATGCTGTAACACCCCGTAAACGCGAAAAATAGCCTGTTAGGTACTGCGTGTCGGGCCAAATAATGGTACTCGTCACTAGTAACCCCCTTGGTGCAACTGAATAAAGATGGGTCCCAAAATCACTAAGAAGTTTACTGGGAAAAAGCAACTGAGTAATGGTAGCAACAATTTTACCGGCGCCTCTTGAGCCTTTTTCTCGGCTTGATTAAGTTGTTCATCGCGCAGTTGCTCAGAGAAAAACAGCAATGCATCGATTAAACTATTGCCTTGTTGGTAGCCTCGATTTAACAACTTGCACCATTCACTTAAAGCGTTAATACGGTATAAATCTGCTAAGCCAAACAATGCGCTGCCTAGGTCAGTGCCTCGTCGTATCTGTTGTCCAACATAATGTATTTCTCGAGCCAAATACCCCGTACTCGACGCGTTAGAGACCCGGTCAAGTGCAGGAATTAACGGTAAACCTGATGCCAACATCATCCCAAGCAGATCACAAAAGTCGGGAAGTTCCCGATAGATTCGGGCTTGTTTACTGCGAAATTGCCGTTGTCCACGTTGGATAATTAATGCGGTCACCAACATTAATAACATCAACAACCAGCCTAATTGGAGCGAAATACTCACAAGCGCCAGCAGCGCAATTACACTGCTGACATTAATAACCCGACAATGAAACTTGGCGGCTTGTTGCTCTAAGTCGAACCAGCGCCGCAGTAAAACCTGAGTCCGTAGAGGGATTTTCTGGTACACGCGTTCACAGACACGCTCCCAGCGTTCCGTTAGCCGAATAATTCGCGCTAACCAAATCAATAAGCCACTTAAAAGACAGCAAAGCACGAATAAACAAAAAACTATAATAACGAGTTGCATTAAAAATCGTCTGTATTGAGAATGCGCTTAACCATCATTGCGCCGATTAAAGTCAATATCACGGCTGCACCGAGTGCCACCTGACCGATCAGTGTTCCTGTCAAGTAAGCGGTATGCGTGGGTTTCATCCAGTTAAGCAGAAGAAACAATGCCAACGGCATACTAATTAACACCCACGCCTGCATACGCCCTTGCGCTGATAATGCCTGTTGACGGTCCCTCACCTTTTGCTGTTGACCCAAGTTCTCCGCCAACCTCCGCAATACTTGTGACTGTTGGCCACCATTGCGGTATCCCAGTATTAAAGCTTGAACCACGAGCGTAATGCTAAAAATAGGTACTCGCTGTTGCCAGTTGGCGAGCGCACTGGGCAAATCATCGCCTAACTTAACTTGACGAATGATTTCGTTCACCTCCTGTCCAAGCGGTGCCTCAAACTCGTCAAAAAGTGTAGTGATGGCGTTCACCATACTCATTCCTGACTTCAATTGATTAGATAGATTCATTAACAACATCGGTAACTGTCGTTGTAAAGCACGGTAGCGTTTATTTCGTAGCCAACGGTAGATCATTGGCGGTGATATTAAGCAAACAGCCAAAGTCACGCCGGCCGACTGCAACCCTAATGTCATCCCCATCACGAGCGGTAAGATACAGCTCGCAATCAAATATCCCCTAATTAGCCACTTAACCGGTAAGAAAACGAAAAACTCTTGTAGCGAGCGCTGCGTGTGGTGCGCCAACGTGCCCTCAATCGCTTGTATACGATTTCGATTCAGCTGACGCATCCAGGTCAACCAAATCGCAATCGTCAGGAGCACGCACAGGATAACCGCAATTAACATCGGTTTATCCCATCAATGTTTGCGCTAACTGCTCTTGAACTTCGGGGGCTTGCGAGGCTGCAAACCTTGCCGGCATGCCTTGGCTCACCAAACGGCCCTCGTCTCGATGCCGTGTAAACAAGGTTCCAATCTGCAAAGTTTCTCCATCAATCCCGGTGACTTCATCAATACTCGTGACAACGCGCTGGCCACTACTCAATCGGGAGGTTTGCACAATTAAATCAACCGCACTAGCGATTTGCTGACGAATCGCAAAAACCGGTAAATCCATTGACCCCATTAAGACCATTATCTCAAGCCGCCGCACAGCATCTCGCGCTGTATTTGCATGCACCGTACTTAATGAACCCGCATGACCTGTATTCATGGCTTGCAGCATATCGAGTGCCTCGGCGCCACGACACTCACCCACGACGATACGATCAGGACGCATCCGTAACGAGTTGATAACTAAATCACGAATATTTATCGCACCTTTGCCCTCTTGATTTTTCGGACGCGCCTCGAGTGAAACCAAGTTTTTGTGCTGTAATCTAAGCTCTGCAGCGTCTTCAATCGTCACAATTCGCTCATCACTCGGAATAAACGATGACAAGGTGTTTAATAAAGTCGTTTTACCGCTGCCAGTACCGCCGGAAATAATAATATTCTGTCGGCACTCAACAGCGAGCTTTAAAAATTCCGCGGCTGCGGGAGTTAACGAACCCAGTCTAATTAAATCGTCGATGATCAATGGTTTAGATGAAAACTTACGAATAGTAATACAACTGCCCTTTACCGCGAGTGGCTGCAGCACGGCATTGACTCGGGACCCATCGGGCAGTCGTGCATCCACCATCGGAGACGAATCATCAACATGCCGACCTAGCGGTAATACAATACGCTCAATCACACGCCGCAAACTGGACTCGTCACTAAACGTTAGGCCCGAGTCAGCAAGTCGTCCCGAGCGTTCGACGAACACTTGATCGTAACGGTTTACCATGATCTCAGATACCGTCTCATCGCGAAGCAACGTCTCAATAGGTCCCAACCCAAGCACTTCGTCAATCACATCAGCTACGGCATCTTCAGCGACCTGTGACTGAGGGTGGGTGAGATCAAGTAAATAGCGTTTGGCATGTTCGCGCAGTTCAGTCGAAGGCAAGTCCTGTAAGCCTGACTGTCGCTGTTGTAGATGAGTTTTAAGCGCTTGCCTTAGTTGTTGTTTATCCATGCTCACTCCTTGAGTCCAATGCAGCCTGCTTGTAAATACCATTGCTGAGCTTGTTCACGATAACGCTGTTTCAGTGCATGACGTTGGTGGTCATACGCGACAATTTCACTGGTAACAAAAATAAGTAACTCAGTATGTTGATTGCGTTGACCGCGCTGCTTGAACACTTCTCCAGCAATAGGTAACTGATTCAAGCCCGGAAGCCCGGCTTCGGATTCACTACTATCGGTACTGAGCAAACCCGATAGAACGACCGTTTCACCATGTTGCGCACTCAACACAGCCTCTGTGCGCCGCGTGAGAATACCGGGCACACCATTCACTTCGACCGCGGGGTCAATATTTGATACTTCGGCGCTCAATTTAGCCGTGATTTTATTATCCGCGCCCACCACAGGATCAATGGTTAACCGCACCCCGTATTCACGAAAACTAACATCCTGCATACCTTGCCCGACGACCTGAGGAATAGGAATTTCGCCGCCGGCAAGAAAGGAGGCGGGTTGTCCGCTTTGAGTTGTTAATACGGGCGTCGCTAATAGTTTTGCAGCGCCTTGTTGCTCGAGAAGCTGAATATTTGACATCAACAGAGGACTCCATTCAACGCCACCTTGACGCCCCCACTGCCAGTTCGGTCCTGCTATTTGGGTATCCCATTGAATACCCAGTTGCTGCACAAACTGCTGCTTAATTTCTAAAATAGTCACTTTGAGCCGCAACATCGGGTGGGCAACCTGAGTCGATGTAGTTCGATCAATGATATTTGGATAAGGCTCTATCAGCTTTGTAAGCGTCGCTCTTTTTGATGCAGGTAAGGCGCCTGATAACTCAATTTGCGTCCCATGCTGTTGAATGCTAAAGCTCTGATAGTCTTTCTGCCAAGTCTTCAAACGTGCTAGCACATTGGTTGGCACAGCATGCAATACGGTAATCACCACTCGCTTGTCATCGGGCCCAATTAACCACATATCCGTGGTACCAGGCATTAACCCCCGTACCAACAGCGTATCTTGAGAAACGAGCTTCGCTTGCGCTAGGGATTCATTGGCTATCATCACCTGAGTACTCGGGGTGATACTCACCCGCTCGCTCTGCCCCACCGTGATGACGAGCTTTTCAGCATTTGTGGCGATGCATGGCTGCGCGATGACAGCAAACAACATGATGAGTAAATATCTCAACATTGTGGATTCGCTCCTACCAATCTAAAATCGCTGATCGACGCACCTGAGTTTGCCAGGGGCGACTTTTCTCTCCCGCAGCTTTCACCCACCATTGCATTCCCTCTCCGATCATTTGCCCAAGTTGCAATCGTTGCCGAGCAGAAACCGCTAAAGTGACTGATAATCCGCTTCCATTGTCCACTCCGTTGATCGATAGCACCCGAATATTTTCGACAACCTGCAGCGTTTCCCGTAACTGATTTTTGCTCACTAAGTCGACGCGGTCATCGGGCTGCAATTGACCATTGTGAATCTGCATCACATCAACAGGCAACGTGATTGCCCAATGCCCAGCAGGTAAGGTATCCGCCATACGCTTTTGATAACTAAGCTCAAATTGCGTCTCTTCGACAGGTGTTCCGGCCGTTACCGAATGCTTAAGCGGTAAATCTAAAATGCTGCCGACATAGTCCTCAGTCATCCACGTAGGGTTAACGAGATGAGCAGGGTATTGCCGAAGTGACAACATTGAAGTGTCAACCAACGTACCTGCATCTAAATCTTGACTGAAAACGACAATGCCTTGCTCAGGGGGCGTTTCTGCCCTCAATCGCTTAGCGGTTTCGTAGTTTAGATAAGAGCGCAACAGCCACAAAGTGAAAGCCGTCAACGCGACGCTGAGCAGCAATAAAACAATCCATTGCTTTTTTGCCTTCACATTCCACTCCCCGGTACAAAGCTGATTAAGTTCAATACGGTCTTAAAATGAAGTGACAATAATTGGCCAAGCTCTCTAAGTTGCTCAACTATTGACTGACCCCAATCAGTGCCAAACAAAAATACACAACACATGAGGAGTAGTATGAGTGACTCAGTCAGCGCTTGTCCTAATGCGTTTTTAACCATATCAACACCGTCCACTGGCGATAGTTATAGATGCTAAGCAAGCTACTTAATGCAGGAATACGGATAAGTTCTTGGGTGTCATCGACCGATATTCGTTGGCGTTTTAGCTGACTCAATCGAAATTCCAGTTGCCGTTGTATGGCAACACGGCCGACGGGTTCAATGAATAACCAATATTGATAGCCCTGTTGACGCCCGTAGCCAAATGGCTTCAGTCCGATATTGATAGGCGGAGGCGTGGTAACCTTTGCGGTCGCATCAAGCGATGAAAGCCACCAAGCCTGATCAGCGCCCTGATGCAAAAACCAGATCTTTTGCTCAATTTCACATACCCAAAGTTTTAGCTCGACCGTAAGCGGACAGTTTGGAAACTTGTGTTCCAGTACCTGCCAATCGGGGTGCGCTGGGGTCTGCAAGCGCATCATCTTGTGCGCGGGATCAGGTTCTGTCCACGACCACATCAGCAAAGCCACTGGAATATCCGCGAACATGTTTCTTCCTCCTCTGGAACAATCTCGTCATCGATATACCCCCAAATTAACGACTCACTTGAGAATTCCCGTGCAAACGGCAAAATAGCGATAACGTCCTGCACGGTATTAAGCCATCCCATATCGAGCACCCGGTTAAGCACCCAGCCTGCTGGGCGGTCACGCAACTCGGCATCGTCTTTGGCGGCCCAGTCATTGCGCAATTGAGCCATCGTCCACAGTGGTGTTTGCTGTTTTGTTTGCACGAGATTATCGACGTCTAAATCATTCTTTACTAACTTATCGAGCGGTCCCAGCAAGCGATGACTTACTTTAGCCGACGCGTAGTCACTTGAACGCTGAAGCTTCTCAGAATCCATCGGGTCGGCAAAAATGCGTTGCCGTTGCTCGACTAGGGTTGTCTCACTCGTATTGACGGCTGGCAGTAATACATCAGCGAGAGAAATCATCAGAACGACCCATAGCCCTGCAACAATCAAAGACTCGACTAACACATGTCCCTTACAAGCCGAAGGTTTAGGTCGATTTTTCATAAGCTTGAATACCGAGCACCGTTTTTTCCACAAGCGATAACGGCGTGATACGGGCTTGCCATAGTGCGTTAAATAAATTATCTCGCTCTCGCTCGCCATCTGAGCGCGGAAATAAGCTGTTGGGACGCGAGAAAAAAACTTCCGCTTTGGCTACGGCTTGTTGTTCCGACTCAGGGTCAGTAATTTTCACCACAATTCTATCAGCCCCCAGTCGTGCGGTATGTTGCAAGCGCACGAAGCGAAATGCAGGTTGCTTAACTTTTAGACGCGGCATTGACTTCCAACCGAGCCATGTGGCCCATGGGTTTATCCATTCCGACTCACCATAAATCGACGCCCAACGCTTAACGCGAACATACTGTGCAGACGCCCCCCAAGCCAGCGGCAGGCGCTCTTTCATGCTGCCGAATGCCCAGTACTTACGCCAATGCGCTGAGACTGTATCGATCGCATGCCAATTCCATTCACCATTCCAACGCGTTGCCAAGTCACTTCCTCCGGCTCGACGAATTTTTAATGCATAAGTATCGAGCCAATTGTAGGTACGTTTTTTTGAGAACGGATCGCGACTCTTTAACACAAGCGTTTTAAAGAACGCTGATTGCTCTTTATCTCGGGTCGATTCTACTTGTGTAAGACGCCACCAAAGGGTGGGAAACGGGACAATACCGCCGCCATGAAAGGCGTCCCATTCAAGTGTCTCATCATGTGCCGCCACCACATCGTTCAAGGAGAAGGGAATTTCTGCAATCAGAGTATGTTGTAACACGGTTTGAAGTGCAGAAATGGCTTGAATGATGGCGACATGAAGCATCACTACAGCCGATAAGCCACGCTCAGTGCCCAACTTAATACCTTTCAGGGCGCGCTTCAGCGTTACCATAGGTCCCGTCAACACAGGCACGAACGACAACACAGTGGAGCTGTTGTTCAGTAATGAGAGCATCATATTAAACCAGCTATGTAAGCCAACCCACTGCGCGAGAGCGACTTGATTACCTATCAAGGCGCGGTTTAACAACGCTGCAAAATTGAGCTGACGCGCCATTAGCACGCCAGCACTCATTGCCGCATTATCAGCTACACTTTGTAAGTAGAATTGCCGCCGCGCATGTTGCCCTAACTGTGTAACAGAGAGTAGCGCAAGACACAGTAATACTGAAAAAGCCAAATAAAGTGGTAGCGCCATACCGCGGCTGACAGCCCTCCGCCTCATTGCTCTTCCGTTTTGTTGGCTTCGTCGTAGTTACCCAAGTTGATATTTTTCTTGGCTACCGTTGAGGCGGTTCGGGCTGACTGACGAGCTTGGTTGATCTCCCCTGAAGCGCTTTGTCCGGTCATCTCTTTCGCGAGCCCTGCGACTTGATTTCGCAGGCTCTGACCGAACATCGAATACACGCCAATAGCCGCCACCGCGATCAACGCGACTATGATGATGTATTCGGTCATCCCCTGACCGCGTTGGTTAAATTTCGATGGTGCTACGTAATGAAACTGACACATACCTGTTCCTCAGATTGAAAAAGGAACAGGCAGTATAGAAAGGAAAAACCAGACTCGCCCAGCCTAGCAGGCCTGATCTAAGATTAACTTACTCGATATTAAGATATTTATGCATCTGTACCGATAAACGCCAGTTGCGCTCAATACAGGTTTTCATTGCTAGTTCGGTAGCACGAGGGCGTTGACTAATAGGCTGCAAACAAATTACCACATCCGATTTCAGCGTTTGTCCTTGCAACAGTCTATCCAACGCATCTATATGTTTTTGCATCGCTACCGGATGCTTAATTTCATCGGCGCGACTCAAGCAATCACTACGCACTAAATAGCCCCCAGGCATATCGAGCTTGGGCGATACTGTCACCCAAGTACTCGCTGTAATGAGCAACTCATAAGTACCGCTAGTCTCTATCTGTAACCGCATACCGTGCGCTTCGAGCGCCTCACCGAGCGCTCGCAAATCATACATTGCAGGTTCACCGCCGGTAATCACGATATGCTTAGCACGATAGCCGCGTTGCTTTATCAGTTCGACGATATCAGTACTGGACATCTCCGCCCACTCGGACGTTGCCGTAGATTTTGCCATCATCGTGGCAACTGACACTTGGTCTTCTTGCTTCACGTCCCACGTGTGTTGCGTATCACACCAAGGGCAACCGACAGGACACCCCTGTAAGCGGATAAAAATGGATGGAACGCCAGTAAAGGTGCCCTCACCCTGCAATGTTTCAAAAATTTCGTTAATGCGGTAAGTCATGATTTTCGCTAAAATGATTGGAAGCTTAATTATACGGGGAGTCAGCGAATGTCGCAAAAGGTGGTTGTCATTTATTCAGGTGGAATGGATTCATTTACGGTACTGAATAAAGCCTTAGAGCAAGGTCATGAAGTATCGGCATTGTCCTTTAATTATGGTCAACGCCATGTGCGAGAGCTGGATGTCGCCGCTAAAGTCTGTGATGAATTGAGCATTCCGCATAAAGTCGTAGACATTACTGCAATTAACACCTTGCTAGCGGGAAGTTCTCTGACTGATGATATCGAGATTCCCGAAGGTCATTACGAAGAGTCTTCAATGAAATCGACTGTAGTGCCCAACCGCAATATGATTTTGTTGTCTCTAGCCATCGGTTATGCCGTATCCGAGGGCGCCAGTGCGGTTTATTACGGAGCCCACTCTGGAGACCACGCGATTTATCCTGATTGTCGCCCCGAGTTTGTTCGTCAGATGAACGTTGTCAGTCAGTTGGCAAATTACGAGCCTATCGAAGTCGTTGCCCCTTACCTCGATGTTGATAAAAACGCCATTCTCGCTGACGGCTTGCGCATGGCACTTGATTACTCAAATACTTGGACTTGCTACAATGGACGCGATAAAGCCTGTGGCAAATGCGGTGCGTGTGTCGAACGGCTAGAGGCCTTTGCCGCCAACGGCGTTAAAGACCCACTGCCTTACGAAGCTTAACTAACCGTCGATTCGTTCGAGCCAACGCTGGGCCGATTGCCAACGGTCTGAGCGTTGAAGCTCGTCCATACGCTCGTAATTAGCAGCGCCCAACATCGCTTGTAAACGCTGACGACTACGAGCTGAAGTATTAGGTAACGGCTGTTGCAGTAGTTCAAAGGCCGCATCACGATCATTACAGACCAACACCATATCGCAACCCGCCTCGAGTGCTGCCAACGCACGTTGACGCATATCGCCAACCACCGTCGCGCCTTGCATCGACAAATCATCACTAAAGATGAGTCCGTTAAAGCCCAATTGCTCGCGCAAAATGGTTTGTAGCCAATAGTGAGAAAATCCCGCAGGCTGCGAATCGACCTGTTCATAAATCACATGCGCTGGCATCATGCCTGCGAGTCGATCGGCTAACATATCAAAAACAGGCAGATCGGTATTAAAAATGACTTCTTTTGCGCGGCTGTCAACCGGCACTGCAAAATGTGAATCTGCCGCTACCGAGCCGTGTCCAGGAAAATGCTTACCGGTTGCGCCCATACCTGCTTCATGCATCCCCTCGATAAATGATTGCGCAATATGAGCCACCTGCTGTACATCGCTTGCAAAAGCACGGTCACCAATCACTTCGCTGCATCCATTAATGTCTAATACCGGTGCAAAACTAATATCAATACCGACGGCTCTTACTTCGCGTGCCATAAGCCAACCCAAATCTTGTGCTGCAGCTAGCTGTTCATCGTGCGGCAGCTCAGCGATACGAGCCATTGCGGGGATGGCACTGAAACCATCGCGAAACCGCTGTACTCGCCCACCTTCGTGATCGACGGCAACTAACAACGGGGTTTCAGACACCTCACGCGCAGCGGCGACGAGATTTTCCACTTGCTCGATACTGACAAAGTTGCGGGTGAACAATATTAGACCGTTCACATCAGGGTGTGCCAATAGTTGCTTGTCTTCGGCGGTTAACTCAGTACCCGCGATATCGATCATTACCTGTGCCATGCCATCATCTCATTTGCTCTGATTAATAACGGCTAGTTTGCCAGAGGTAGCTGAATTGTACAGCTTGACCGATGTAAAAAATAAGCATGTAATAAGGTGATTAACACACTGTTAACAATGGTGGCTCAAATGAAGACAGTACGTACGCTCTTATCACTTTCACTGTGCTCTGTGCTTGCAGCCTGCGGCGGTTCATCCTCAAGCGGGAGCGATAATAGCGCGGGTAGCGGGAATGGTTTTGCCACGTGCTCTACCGCGGATCAAAACCAACGCTTCTTCGAATACATGCAGGACGATTATTTTTGGAACGATAGCCTTCCGCAAACCATCGACCCCGAGGCTTATGACGACGTATATCAACTACTTGAAGAATTACGTGCCCCCGAAGATCGTTACAGTTATATTTTGACACAGGATGAATATGACGCGATGTTTGTTTCGGCGGAGTACGCAGGCTTTGGTTTTTCCCAACAGCAGATTAGTGCCGATCGTGTCAAACTACGTTTCGTCTACCAAGATTCACCCGCATGGAACGCTGGCATGCGTCGTGCAGACGAAATTATTGCGATCGACGGTGTTGCTGTTTCACAATTACTCGCGAATGGTGCTTACAGCGGCGCGTTAGGCCCTGCGGAGTCAGGCATCACAAGAGAGATTACTTGGCGTAACCCGACGGGCGATGAGCAAACGGCAACAATCACCAAAGATGAAGTCGCAACAAATACGGTGATGGGCCAAACAATTTGGCAAATTGATGGCCAACGTGTCGGTTATTTTACCCTCGATGCGTTTATCAACCGAACAGGAGATGACCTCAATCAGGTATTCAATGAACTGGATGCCAACAACGTCGATCGCTTAGTCATTGACCTTCGGTACAACGGCGGAGGATTGATTCGTTATGCTAACCAACTTGCTACTCAGACCGCAGGTACACAAGTACAGGGCAAAACCTTCATTGAATATCGTTTCAATGATAATAACTCGGCACAAAATGAAACCGTGACCTTTAGTTTGGTTGATGGTGTTCGTCAGCTCGATCTTGATAATGTGATTGTACTTACTACAGGAGCGAGTTGCTCGTCCTCTGAGCTGGTGATTAACTCATTACGCCCGCACGTTGATGTAACCACGATAGGTGAAACCAGTTGTGGTAAACCTGTGGGTCAACAACCGCAAGAGTTATGCGATAAGGTCACCTTCGCTATTAATTTTGAAACCGTGAACTCGGAAGGGCAAGGCCAGTACTATGACGGTCTATCGCCTGACTGCCAGGTAAATGATGCAATTGTCGCCGACTGGGGTGAGTTTGCCGATCCGCTAACCGGTGCTGCACGCGATTTCATCGTTAACGGTCAGTGTCCAGTGAGTACCGCAGCGATGGAACACGTATCAACGCGTGCTTACAAAAACGCGCCTATCTTCACCCTGAAAGATAAGCGCGCCACATTACAGTAAATATCGCGTTTAGAGCCGTGCGTTAATCACGCACGGCTTGTTTGCGTAAATCACCCTTCGTGGTATAGAACTGATTGTTTTCAATAATGCCGGGGGCAAAGCTATCGACACCAATCGCTGTCATGCGAAGTTTTTCGGTATGAGCCAACTTATCGGCTTCTTCTGCACTGATAATATTAAGCTCTTTCGCTTTATCGGCTAGCGCCTGACCGTTTAAGTTACCCGATAGCTCACCGCGTTTTTCGGCCTTACGAAGCTTCTTATAGACGTCTTTCATATCCAACATCGCTAAGAATGCTTTCTCCATATGACCTGTCATATCGTTCTCATCATCTTTCCAGTAGCATAAGAACGTGTGACGATCGCGAGTGATACCCGGCTTCATCATGTCAGTACTAATGTCTTGTAATAACTCATCCGACGGCTGTGCAAAGTGATTACCCAATGGGAATACCATTGCGCGCATGAGTACCGCCACTGAACGTTTCGGGAAGTTGCGGAAGAATCCATCAAATGCATAACCAATCTTATGTAGGTGGCTCTGCACTGCATAATGCACATAAGGTAAGTCAGCCGCTTGTCGTCCTTCGTCCTCGAAACGCTTCAGCACCGCTGACGCCATATACAAGTGACTCAAAACATCACCTAAACGCGCAGAGATCATTTCTTTACGTTTTAAGTCACCACCCAGCATTAGCATCGACACGTCCGCTGCCATGGCTAAGCCGCGACTAAAGCGCGTTAAGTGCTGATAATAACGACCCGTTTCACCACTTACCGGCGTTTCATTAAAGCGCGAACTTGTTAAACCCATCCAAAGGCTGCTGAACACATTACTAACGGCAAAGCCAACATGTTTCATCAGCAGGCCATCGAATGCCATTAAACCTTGCTCTTCATCTGGGTTAGACGCGGCTTTCATTTCTTCTAGGACATACGGGTGACAGCGTGTTGCACCCTGACCAAAAATCATCAGGTTACGGGTTAGAATGTTCGCGCCCTCGACCGTAATCGAGACCGGCGTCGCCATATAATTATGACCCAGGTAGTTGTGTGGACCTAGCTGAATCCCTTTACCTGCGTGAATATCCATCGCATGTTCGATAACCTCACGACCCATCTCAGTCATGTGGTACTTGGTCATAGCCGTAACAACCGAAGGTGATTTGCCCTGACATAACGCAGATACGGTGAGTCGGCGCATCGATTCTAAGGTATAGTTTGTTCCACCAATTTTACCCATAGCGCTCTGCACGCCTTCGAATACACCAATCGGTAAACCGAACTGTTGCCGCACATAAGCGTACGCACCTGTCATACGTTGTGTGACGTGACCTGAAGCGGCCGCCAATGCGGGCAATGAAATACCACGACCAGCAGATAGACACTCAACCAACATGCGCCAGCCTTTACCCGCATAATCCGCGCCGCCAATGATCCACTCTAAAGGAATGAAAACATCTTCACCGTAGGTCGTACCATTTAAAAAAGCTTGATTCAGTGGGAAGTGTCGGTCACCCGTGACCACACCCTTATGTGACGTTGGAATCAACGCGCAGGTAATACCTAGTTCTTTCTTGTCGCCTAGCAAGCTTTCAGGATCGTACAACTTGAATGCCAAACCCAGAACCGTTGCAGAAGGCGCCAACGTAATATAACGTTTTGACCAATTAAGACGAATACCAACGACTTCCTTGCCCTCGTGTTCACCCTTACAAATAATGCCTTCATCGGGAATAGCACCTGCATCAGAGCCCGCTTCGGGACCCGTCAGTGCAAAACATGGAATGTCCGTGCCATCGGCTAAACGCGGAAGCCAATAGTTTTTCTGTTCATCCGTACCGTAATGCGTTAACAGCTCGCCTGGACCGAGAGAGTTAGGCACCATCACTGATACCGCCGCACTGATAGAACGTGAAGCGATACGCGAAACAATGTATGAGTTAGCCGCTGGGGAGAAATCTAAACCACCATATTCCTTACCAATAATCATGGCAAAGAAATGTTCCTTGCGTAAAAAATCCCATACAGGTTTAGGTAAGTCTCTATCTTGTTGAACGATTTTAAAGTCATCCAACATATCCAATAACTCAGCTAACTGATTATCGACAAACGCCTGCTCTTCACTGGTCAACTTCGGCTCGGGCGTTTCTAGTAGCTTCTGCCAATCTGGACGTCCACTAAACAACTCACCATCCCACCAAATATCGCCGGCTTCCATTGCCTCACGTTCAGTATCTGACAACGGCGGAAGAATGCGTTTAAATAGTTTGAACACAGGCTTAGTAATTAAGCTGCGACGAATATCACCCACTGCGAGTACAATGACCAACAGCACGATAATTAATATCAAGATTTCCATTCAACTCTCCAAACAATGGGGCTTACAATCAGTCTAGAACAACCTAGCAGCGCTGTCTGCCTTTAAGGACGTTCGAGTCCACCTGCTATAAATACGATCAAATGTTCAATGACGGTTTTAATATTCACTTCATGATTAAACTCAGCTCGGGCGATTTCAATCAGTGCCTGCCCGGATACCTGCGCAAATACGGTCGCACCAAGTACAAAGTGCAAGCGCCAAAACATTTCTTCATCAGAAAGCTCTGGGTTGGCTCGGTGTAACAGCGCCAAAAGGTGCTGTAAAACATTCCCAAAGGCCGACTGGGTATAGCGCCGTAAATGTCCCTGAGTTTCTGAGTAAGCAAAACCGAGTAGCCGAAGAAAGCGCTCGGTACCGCGTTTATGAATACCGTTCAACGAAAACAATGGTAGCTTGAAGGCTTCAAACACCTGCAACGTTGTTAGCGCTGACTCATCATCAAGACCACGCAACTCTTCATCAAGCGCAGGCATGAACACATCCATATAGCGTGCTACCACAGCCTGAATGAGTGCTTTCTTGGAACCAAAGTGATAATTAACGGAGGCTAAATTAACATCCGCTTCTTGGGTAATTTGGCGCAACGACGTTTGTTCAAACCCCTCTCTCGCAAACAGTCGCTCGGCGGTATCAAGGATCCGCTTTTGTGTTGATGGTTTGTTAGACGACGCCCGCACTGATGAAGGGGCGTCGCTAGCATGACTTTTTAGATTAGACATGATTAAAAACACACATTTTAAACATGCGTTTAATTTAATCGATGTCGTTTCAGCGATCAAGTGTTCGCTGAAATATTATGGCAAGTTACCACATTGGCGAGTAATTTACAGGCACCCAGTCGTAGGCATCGCCATCGCTTTTCACTTGGCCCATACCAGGAAAGGGTAAGTGTGCGCCCGCTACGTAATAACCCTCTTTCGCGGCGTCAGCATAGGCTGTGATACGCCGTTCACGCGCTTCATCTTGATTACTATCAAAGGCGATCGTGACACTCGGCTGATCAAACTGAACTTCTGCAACATGCATAATGTCGCCCCAAAAGACTAATGTTTGGTCACCTGCATCTAGTCGATACATGGTATGTCCGGGCGTATGCCCGTAGGCTTCAACACTTTTGATATTCGCAGCTAGTGTTTCACCTGCCACAAAAGGTTTAAACTGACCCGCTTCAACATACGGGTTCAGTGCTGTCATAGCACCTTTGAAGCCACCTCGTTGTGCCTCTGGAACTTGCTCCATTTGCTGTTGCGAGAGCCAATAGTCCGCATCATGCTTGTCCGCCCTGATAGTAGCATTGGTAAATACCCGTTTACCCTCGTTTACCAGACCTCCGATGTGATCAGAGTGCATATGGGTAATATAAACTTCATCGATGTCGTCAGCAGAATAGCCTGCTGCTTCAATGTTACGAACCAAGTTACCTAATGATGCACCAAACATAGAGCCTGCGCCCGTATCAATTAACACAAGCGAGTCGCCATCGTTGACTAGGTAGGCGTTAACCGATGTTTCGAGCGGCGACTGACGATAAAACTCGGCGAGTTTGTCGCGCACTTTGTCCGCATCCATTTGTAATAACTGGTGTACAGGCAGTTGCGTTGTGCCGTCAGATAGAGCGGTCACCTCAGTATCACCTAACATCATACGGTAGTAACCCGGTGCCGAGGTCTTTTGCTGTGGAGCTCCCGCGATGACACTGGCACTCAAAGTTGCTGCTACGGTTAGCGTCAAAAGTGAACGTTTAAACATGGGTCATTGTCCTCTGTAGAATGAACTCAACCTAACCATACGTCTAAAAACAACATTATGACCAATCCTACCATTAATCCACCACTGGCTTTCGAATGCTCACCTTCGCGGTGGGTTTCAGGAATGATTTCATGGCTAATAACGTAAATCATTGCACCCGCTGAAAGTAGTAGCCCCCAAGGTAGTAACCATTCTGTTAAGCCAACAAAAATCCCACCCAATAAACCACCTAGCGGCTCAACTAACCCGGTCAAAGCACCAATCAAAAATGCTTTAAAGCGAGAATAGTTCAGTGCCAACAACGCCAAAGAAACAGCTAACCCCTCGGGCACGTTCTGTAAACCGATACCGGATGCAATCGCCACCGTTGCGTCCCAGTCCTCGCCCGCAGCGGTAATACCAACGGCTAAACCTTCTGGGATATTGTGAATGGTGATCGCGATAATAAATAGCCACAAACGGCTTAGACGAGAATTAATCGGGCCCTCAGCGCCTTTTATAAAATGCTCATGAGGTACCGTCTTATCAATAAGAGCAATGAGTATAGCACCAGCGAGGATGCCTGTTACTGCCATCAGCGGAGGCACTATTCCATTACCATAGAGGTCGCCCGCAATTTCTAGCGCGGGCACTATCAATGAAAAGAATGCCGCTGCCAACATCACCCCTGCCGCGAAACCAAGCAAAATATTGGTATGACGCTGACTCGGCTGCCAGCCAATGAGCACAACACTGGAACCCAGCGCAGTCATTAAGCCGCTGGCACCACTCACAAGAAAGGCAAGCAACCACGGATCCATAGTTTATCCCTACGTTTTAATACAAAGCTATCAATGTCGCCAATAATGGCGATGGAACAGTATCAGTACGGTCATTATTTCTAATCGGCCTGCCAACATAGCAAACACCAATAACAGTTTGGCGCCGCTGTCCAAACTTGCAAAGCTTCCCGACGGGCCAATGACCTCACCCAACCCCGGACCTACATTACTTACGGCAGAAGCCGCACCCGAGATCGCGGTTAAGAAATCTAAATCAAACAACGATAGACCCAGGGCTATGAATGCAACAAGGATAAAGTACATAAAACAAAAGGCGACCATCGAACCGAGCAACGCATCATTCACACGACGGTCTTGATAACTTTGAACTCTCACAAGGTTAGGATGTATCAGCTGGTTAAATTGCTTTTTGAGAAGTAATTGCGACAGCTGGAAACGAAATATTTTCATACCGCCGGCAGTGGAGCCCGTACAGCCGCCGACAAACATCAGATAGAAGAACACCATGAGTGCCCAGTTACCCCACTGTCCGTAATCTTCGCTGGCGTAGCCTGTGGTAGTCACCACAGAAACAACGTTAAACGCCGTGTGGATCAGCGCGTCAAACACGTCGCGTCCGCGCGTGCCATGGACCAATGTGATAAAGGTAATCGCAAGCAGCAGAAATATAAGGAATGCACGCACTTGAGAGTCTTGATATAGCGGCCCTACATCGCCCTTTAGTGCACGGATATATAAAACGAATGGTAAGGCACCGGCGACCATAAATACCGTGCACGTAATCATCAAAAACGGTGTATCGGCAAAATGTCCGAACGAAGCGTCATAATTAGAAAAGCCGGCCGTCGCAATGGTGGTCATACCGTGCACAATCGCATCAAAGGTTTGCATCCCGCCCAACCAATACAGCACCATGACCAGAATAGTGAGAAGAATGTAGACTCGCCCAATTGCAAATACCATATTGCTCGAGCGTGGCATGAACTTACCCGATATGTCCGAGGACTCCGCTTGGAATAGGCGCATCCCCCCGACTTGTAGAAAGGGCAAAATTGCCATTGCCATGACGATAATCCCGATCCCGCCTAACCACTGCAGCATGCCACGCCACAACAGCACAGCTCGGGGCAAATCGTCGAGCCCGGTAATCACCGTGGCCCCAGTGGTAGTAATCGCTGACATTGATTCGAACCATGCGTCAGCAAAGCTCAAATAAGGTTGGGCAAATATAAACGGTAACGCAGAAAAAAGGCTTGCCGAAAACCAACATAACGTCGTCAACAAAAACACCTGCCGTGCCCGCAGCTTCGACTCGCCTGACTTCTGCAAGAACAACGCTGTCCCTGCAACAAAGCCTATCACTGCAAGCGTTAGGTAGGTCCACTGCTCTTTTTCGCTATTGGCGACCGCAACCGCAAAGGGAATGAGCATCGCCAATGATAGTAGCGCCAACAAGCCGCCCACTGCGCGCGACAGAATTTTTGCCGCATCAACGCCGGTTAATTTAGTTGGCGCCTGCATATGTGACGGCTTTAACATGGCTAGGTGTTAGTTAGCCGTATCGAGTGGAGCAAATGATTTAATCAAATCATCAACGGCTTTCATTTGCTTTAAGTAGGGCTCGAGCTTAGCCAATGGCAATGCACAGGGCCCATCACACTTAGCTTCATCCGGATTCGGATGCGCTTCAATAAAGAGTCCGGCTAAACCGAGCGCCATACCAGAGCGTGCTAATTCAGCTGCCTGTGCGCGACGGCCATCGGCTGAGTCAGCTCGACCACCCGGACGCTGCAATGCATGGGTCGCATCAAAAACCACTGGGGCGAGCGACTTCATGTCGTCCATACCCAACATATCTACGATCAGGTTGTTGTAACCAAAACAGCTGCCTCGTTCACACAATAAGATGCGTTCGTTTCCTGCTTCGTTAAACTTCTTGATGATATGTTTCATTTCATGCGGTGCAAGAAACTGCGGTTTTTTGACATTCACCACCGCACCGGTTTTTGCCATTGCAACGACAAGGTCAGTCTGACGCGCTAGAAACGCAGGCAACTGAATGATATCAGCCACCTCGGCCACAGGCTTTGCCTGATGAGGCTCGTGCACATCCGTGATGATAGGCACATCAAACGTCTGCTTAACCGCTTCAAATATTTTTAAGCCTTCTTCTAGGCCTGGGCCTCGGAACGAGTGAATAGAGGACCGGTTCGCTTTATCAAAAGAGGCTTTAAATACATAGGGGATACCCAACGCCTCAGTCACTGTCACAAAATGCTCTGCAGTGCGTAGCGCAAGGTCCCTTGATTCCAACACGTTCAGCCCGCCGAACAATACAAACGGACGCTGGTTATCAAAGGTAATGTTACCCATCTTAATGGATTGCATGGATTAGCTCCTTAACTACCTACAACACGCAGGATTTGACCTGCAAGATAAGCCATATAAGTACCTAAAGCGTAACCCATCACAGCGAGTAATACACCCACAGGCGCAAGCGATGGATGGAACGCAGAAGCGACAACCGGTGCTGAGGCTGCACCACCGACGTTAGCTTGACTACCAACAGCCATGTAAAACACAGGGGCTTTAATGAGTTTCGCCACCAGTAGCATTAAACCAGCATGGATTATCATCCAAATTGCCCCAATTAAGAAGTATTTTGGTGCGTCAACGATCGCGGTAACGTCCATATGAAGACCAATACTGGCAACGAGAATATAAACAAATACCGAACCGATTTTAGAGGCTCCTGCCGCTTCCAATGAGCGCGCACGAGTAAAAGATAACGCAATCCCGCCTGCTGTTGCCAAAACAATGACCCAGAAGAACAAACTATCTAGACTAAAGCGGCTTAAGTATGGTGCGTGCTCGCCAATAGCCGGCGCGATCCAATCTGCCAATAAATGCGCGAACCCAGCGACACCAAAACCAACGGCTAATATAAGCATTAAGTCGCGCAGGCTTGGATTACGAACGTGCTCGGCTTCGTATTTTTCAACTTTAGCGCGAATCGCATCAATGGCTGATGTATCGGCCCCTGTGCGCTGATCAATTTTTTTCGCATTGGCTGCCATATATAGCAATACGGCCATCCATAAATTAGCAACGATAATATCGACCGTCACCATGGCAGAAAAAATGCCACCGCCCACTTCATACACTTCTTTCATTGCCGCTTGGTTCGCACCGCCGCCAATCCAGCTACCGGCAATGGTTGTCATGCCGCGCCAAACGGCATCAGGTCCAGCTCCACCTATCAACTCTGGAAACACCAAAGAAACCAACAACAAAGCAATTGGACCACCGATGACAATACCAAAGGTACCGGTTAGAAATAGAATGAGTGCTTTCGAGCCTAAGCCCATGACCGCCTTAAGGTCTAGGCTTAAGGTCAGCAATACCATACACGCTGGCAGTAAATAATCCATGGTGATGTCAGTCACCGCAGTTGCATTACCATCGACGATATTAAATGTATTGAGTAACGACGGAATGAAGTAGCACAGCAGTAACGCAGGCACAAACTTATAGAACTTCTCAAACGCGGGATGTTTACTTGAATGTGTATAAAAAACTAACCCTAGAATGGCCAATAAAAGGCCAATAATCACACCATCATTGGTGATCAAAGCGGTCGTTTCTGCAACCTTGGGTGCAGCTGCCAGCATCTGGATACTCCTTATTTCTTAATCATTATTGTTAAACGGTTGTGCTAATGAACAATATGCGACGGTCCTGCATAGTTCTCAAGTTGCAGCTTCAGCAACTGCGCGCTTGGATCGTCTGGGCACTGCTCAACAAAAAACTGATAATCATCAGCCGCAATGTGTTGACACCCTAACTCTTCATATAAGTATCCCCTGTCGCGAATCTCATACGGGTCATTGGGACGTAACACTAACAGCATCTCAATACAACGTAACGCCTTTTCGAAGCGTGCCTCGGCCATAAAACATTGTTTTAATTCCGTTAGATAGGCTTCAATTAATCCGGACTGCGGCGTTGCTTCTGCCCACTCCCAACAAAACTGGGCGTCCCCATCCATCAGATGGTCAAAACGATGAACAATATCCTCGTAACGTACCGATTGACCCGTGTGCGGGTCAAAAAAATGCGCATGCCCTTGCGTCTCGTACTTAAGTAGCGGATAGCCTGGAAAATCAATCAGTTGAACGTGTAATCCATGACGATGAGCAGCTGCATGTAATAGCATTGCGAGCACTAAAGGAACACCTGTGCGCTGGACGCACACCTCGTGAACCAAAATACGGTGCGACTTCACCCAAGATTCAGGTGCATCGCTATATCCTAATTCACGATAAAAATAATGCCCCAGTTGCGCCATCTTATCCGCTGCGGAGGCGTGTTCATCAAAGCCATCAAAGTCATCAACCTGCTGCCAGAATTCAGCAATGTCAGCGACCTGACGATAGCCAAGCTGACGACTTATTTCCCAAATAATATCTAATGTTGGTAGCCATTCTTGTTCACTGAGTTCAAGAAAAGAATACGACATGGTCACCTAAAGTTAAACGAGTGTGTAGATAAGTTAGCAGTGCCTAAGCAAACAAAAGGGGCATTTTTGAGTAAGCGACATGGAACAAAAATAATAGCCAAGCCACCGCACCTAAAAAGCCGATCCAGCGCATACCTGCGTTAGTAGACTTAAAAGCAATTAACCCAAAAATAATATAACCCACCAGACCAATCACTTTGTTCGATAGCCACTCGCCGCTGATCGGTGCTCCACCTACAATGATGATCATTGCAATTGCGCTCAGTAAAAGAAACGTATCGTTAATGTGGGGAACAATCTTAACCCACTTTTTCTGTAACTGTTGAGGGGATTTCAACACCCAAAAAAAACGCAGCATAAACAAAGCTACGGAGATCACCACGAATAACACGTGCAGATGTTTAAAAGCGATATACAAAATCAATTCTCCTCACAGTTTTATCGAGCTAGGAACAGAGCAAGACATTAGCTCGCTATCGCGACACCAATGTGCTTAATCACCTTATCCAAAAAGTCGGGAGAGTAATAACGCCCGCGCTCATCTTGCAAACGCGTAATCATATCACTTTCCGCTAACCCCTGGGTACGCCAATCGGCAATTTGTTCTGATACTAGGATAACCTGAGTAGATTCAGCAATGGAATTACCCTTTTTCCCTTCGGGTAAACCTAAACCGTCCCAGCGTTCTAAGCGTTCCATCAAGGCGGTATAAGCGAACTGAGTCGCTTGTTGCTGACCGTTTTTAAGGCCTCGCAGCGAGGTTGCAATACGCTGCTGACAACTAGTCTCGTGAGCCGCTGCATTAGGTTCAATGCACGCCAATAAGGGCTTCGCTCGTGCATACAAGGTGATCGCACAACTCACATCGATTGCGGTCGATTCATCAAATAACGCCTTGCCAAGGCGATACGCGATGGCCTCCGAACCCGCGACGTCCTCGCTAGCAAAATGACTGGCTTGTAAGTGCACCAGTTGATCAGCAATTCCTGCCATCAAAACATCGGTATCCTCGATACAAACCACATTGTCTTGCGCTTTCTGTACGTTCTCTGCAAACAACTTCAATACATGATGATCATCATCGGTCAATGCGCGTGACATACCACCAATAAATAAAACCGAGCCCTGTGGGCGGCAGTGGCTACGACAATACATCAAGACAAAATCACCACCGTAATGGTGACTGTTGTTCTGTATCACGCTGTCAAGTTCCGCGAGTGCTGGAGCAGGTAATACCGAACGCAAGGTTTGCCCCATCGCCACTTGACTATCTTCACCGTTAGCAGCAACCACGCGATATGCACGACCATCATCCGTCGCCGTGGCATAAAGCGTTTGCCGAGCACCGCCAATCACCCAACTCAACTGCTGCACGATACCGTCAACAAACTGTTGCATTGGCTGCAGAGTGTATAGATTAGCCGAGGCTTCGATGATTTTTTCAAGCCCCTGGCGACTTTGGTCAACTGACATAATATCGCGATATGAACGCAACGAAGACATCACCGCAGTAAACAGCTTTTGCGCCGTCAACTCGGTTTTGGATTTATAATCGTTGATATCGTAGTTGACGATAACCGTACGCTCTGGCGCTTGTCCTGGCTGCCCGGTTCGAAGAATAATTCGGGTATAATGATTGTCGGCGTCTTCGCGAATGTAACGCGCCACTTTAAGTCCTGCGTCATCAGACTCCATCACCACATCAAGCAACAAAATTGCAGCGTCAGGATGTTGATCAACCAACTGTCGTGCTTCTTCACCCGAAAAAGCACTGTGAAACTCAAGACCTCGGCCCAGAAACTCAAAATCGCTTAATGCCAACTTTGTCACCGCATGAACCTCGGGTTCATCATCAACAATCAGCACTTTCCATTTGTCTTTTAGTAGTGCGGGTTGCGCCTGTTGCGGCTCATCAGCAAACATGAACTGATTGCTCATAATGCTCTCTCTCTTTATTTCACTTTCTGTCCGCCAGTGATTCGTTCGACATTACCATAATCTCGCCATATGTTAACGTTTTTATAACCGAATTCACGTAATAAAGTTATAACAGCCTGCGCCTGTTGCCAACCATGTTCGAGAAGAAGCCAACCACCAGGTTGAAGGTGCGCGTAGCCCGTTGCAGCAATATGATTTAAATCAGCCATCCCAGCGTACCCCGAAACTAACGCTGAGCGAGGCTCAAACCTTACATCCCCCTGGTATAAATGCTCATCATCATCAGCAATATAAGGAGGGTTACTGACGATTAAGTCAAATGCGGGCCAATCATCTAGCGCTTTAAACCAGTCACTTTGAAGTACATCAACCTCCAGTTCAAGCCGTTGTGCGTTACCCTTAGCCAGTTCAACGGCCTGTACCGACTGATCGACTGCAGTGATATGCCAGTCAGGGCGTTCACTTTTTAATGCCAAAGCAATAGCACCGGTGCCTGTGCCCAGATCTAATACACGAGCTTGCTGCGGTAATGAAAGTGATAGCGCCGTCTCGACTAAGCACTCGGTGTCGGGTCGCGGTATCAAGGTACTTTCGTTAACGGCTAGCGGGAGTGACCAGAACTCACGCTCACCAACGATGTACGCAACCGGCTCACCACTGCACCGGCGTTCAACCCAACGCTGAAGTTGTTGGAACTGCGACTCGCTTAAACAACGTTCCGGCCATGTCATAAAATAGCTGATTGGCTTGTCGAGCAGGTAGGATAAAAGGACGCGGCTATCAATCGCTGCGTCGGTTAGCTCCGCGTTGCTAGCGAGCTGTTGACGCGCCCAATCGAGCGCGTCTTTGATACTCAGACTCATTAATTATCTTGTGATAGTGCAGCAAGCTGATCGGCTTGGTGTTCGGTAATGATGGGATCAAGTAATAAATCCAATCCACCCTCAAGAACTTCGTCCAAGCGATACAGCGTGAGATTAATACGGTGGTCTGTCACACGGCTTTGTGGATAATTATAGGTACGAATACGCTCTGAGCGATCACCGCTGCCCACTAAGCTCCGTCGTGTACTTGCTTCTTCCTGAGCGCGCTTTTCATCTTCCATACGTTGCAACCGCGACTGTAAGACCGACATCGCTTTAGCTCGGTTTTTATGTTGCGAGCGCTCTTCTTGGCACTCGACAACCACACCCGAGGGTAAGTGAGTAATACGAATCGCTGAATCCGTTCGGTTAACGTGCTGTCCACCTGCACCCGAAGCGCGGTAAGTATCAACTCGCAAATCGGCTGGGTTGATTTCGATCGCTTCAGCCTCTGGAATTTCAGGTAACACAGCCACAGTACACGCTGAGGTGTGGATGCGGCCTTGCGACTCGGTTTCTGGCACGCGTTGCACACGATGTCCACCCGATTCGAATTTCATACGACCATATACGCCGTCGCCACTCAACTGAGCAATGACTTCTTTGTAACCACCGTGTTCACCCTCGTTTGCACTCACTGTGCTGACGCGCCAACCGTGTTGTTCCGCATAACGGCTATACATTCTAAATAAATCGCCGGCAAATATGGCGGCCTCGTCACCCCCCGCGCCTGCTCGGATTTCAAGGTAACACGCGCGGTCATCATTAGGGTCTTTAGGTAACAATAAAACCTGCAAGGAATTTTCAAGCGACTCGACGCGTTGTTTGGCGTCAGTGATCTCTTCATCCGCCATTTCTCGCATTTCCGGATCGTCATCATCAGCCATTTCGTTGGCTGCTGCTAAGTCGGATTGTGCTTGACGGTAAGCATTGAAAGCGCTGACCACCTCTTCTAACTGAGAGTATTCTTTTGACAATGAGCGGAACTTATCCTGATCCGAAATAATATCCGGTTCGCCGAGCAAAGCTTGCACTTCCTCGTATCGCTCGATTAACCCCTCAAGCTTTCGCTCTATTGATGGATTCATGCTTAGTTGGTTTCCTTATTCTGTTTATCGTCCTCTAGCCACAATTGTTGTAGTACCGATAATGTGGTTTGATCGCCCTGCTCGCCCGCTTGTTTTAGAAGCTGTGTAGGTCGATGCGCGAGCTGTTGACTGAGCTTGTGACTGAGAACTTGCATGACTTGCTCGGCCGGCTTACCCTGCTGCAACATAGCCAATGCTTTTTCGAGTTGGACTTGTGCAATTTTTTGCGTATGTTGCCGATAATCCCTAATTAAAGTGACACTATCAAGGGAGCGTAACCAGTCTAAAAACTGACTGGCCTCTCGAGCAATGATTTTGCGAGCTTGCTGCGCGGCTTGCTCACGGTTCTTAATGTTTTCACTAATTATATTTTGTAAATCGTCAACCGTATAGAGGTAAGCGTCATCCAGTTCGTTAACTTGCTCTTCAATATCGCGCGGAACCGCTAAATCAATCAGCAAAATCGGTTTATGTCGGCGCTGCTTTAGCGCCTTTTCAACGCGTCCTTTACCAATAATAGGTAAAGTGCTGGCGGTCGAACTAACAACGATATCCGCATTCGGCAATAGTTCTCCAAGTTGACTCAGACTGTGCGCCTCGGCACCCACCCGTTGAGCCAGTTCCGTTGCGCGCTGCAACGTGCGATTAGCCACACTCAGTGAGCTTACGCCTTGCTGCACAAGATGCTGCGCAACCAACTCAGAGGTATCCCCAGCACCGACTAGCAATACATTCGAATGTTTTAAATCACCAAAAATATGTTTTGCTAAACTCACCGCAGCAAATGCAACTGACACGGCATTCTGACCTACTTCAGTCTCATTTCTAACAGCTTTAGCCACACGAAAGGTATTTTGAAAGAGCCGTTCTAGAATTCCACCGACTACACTGAAGTGTTTCGCTTGTTGATAGGCTTGTTTGACCTGCCCTAAAATTTGCGGTTCACCTAACACCAACGAATCTAAGCCGCTCGCGACACTCATCAAGTGCGCTACAGCATCTTCCTGAGTATGAAAATAATGGTGTTGTTCTAATTCGCTCGGTCCAATGCCGTGGAATTGCGCCAACCAGTGTAATAACGGTTGATGTTCAGCATGACCATGACAATACAATTCGGTGCGGTTGCAAGTGGAAACGATAACGGCTTCTTCAATACCCGGTAACTGCTTTATTTCAGACAATGCCTGTTCCAGCTGCACAGGGCCAAACGCCACGCGCTCGCGTAATTCGACAGGTGCCGTTCTGTGGTTAATACCTAATATTGAAATGGTCATTCGGAGTCGCGGTTTACTCTAACAGAGGGTTGAAAACGCTGATGGGATTGTACGTGATTGCAGGGATTATTGAAAGTCACAGACAATTCTGGTCAACTACGCAAAGCTAAACGAACGATCCACTTTAATTCACAAAGGCGAACTCCCCTGTGCTGTTAAAACTATCTCGTTGGACATTGCTGATGTTAGTCTGTGGCTTAGCTGTAACGGGCTGTAGCATACCTGAACCACCTCAGCAAAGTGCAGCTACGAATATCTCTAATCAACAAGTAAAGGCGCACCAACAACGCTTGCAACGAATAAATAGATGGCAGCTATCGGGCCGTTTTGCCTTGACAGAACTCGAATCAAATAATAGGGACAGCGCCTACTTGCGCTGGCGTTCCACGCCAGCAGAGCAAGACGTTGTAATTACTCACCCGCTACGCGGTGAACTTGCCCATCTGAATATTCGCTCCACACGTGCGTCGATTAAAGTCGACGGCAAGCAGGTAGAAAGTCATTCCGCAGACACTTTATTATATCGTTACACAGGCATGCGCTTGCCTGTCGAAGAGTTGCCAGATTGGTTACTGGGCCGACTCGACCCCCAGTTTACTCAGTTCACGTTTGATCAACGAGGACGTTTGATTAGTGCGCGTTACCGGACACCTAAAGGCGAACAATGGCAGTTAACTTGGTTCTATCAACCACAGCAACTGCTACCCGAACAGGTGCATGCCGAGACCCCGCGACTGAAACTTAAAATCCAAGCACAGTCTTGGGAAACTCAGCCCTCATTAAACCAACTGGCAAACTAGAGCATCATAATGACCGATACGCAAAACCGACCGCTGACGTTGCCAGCGCCAGCAAAACTGAATTTGTTTTTACATATTACGGGGCGCCGTAATGATGGGTATCATAACCTCGAAACCGTGTTTCAATTTATCGATATTGAAGATACCTTAATCTTTGAGCCACTCGCAGAGCCGCGTATTGAGCTTATTGACTCCGACAGTGACATTGCTATCGCTGATAACCTGGTGTTTCGCGCCGCACAACGACTGGTGCTTGAGTGCCAGCAACAGCATCAGCCATATTTCGGTGTGCGCATCACCCTTGATAAACGACTGCCCCAAGGTGCCGGACTGGGCGGTGGCTCGTCGGATGCTGCAACGACATTAGTCGGATTAAACCACATGTGGGGATACCCCTTCACAACCTCGCAATTACTACTTATCGCTGCTGAGCTTGGCGCCGATGTGCCGATTTTCGTCCACGGACATAGTGCTTTCGCCACCGGTATTGGTGATCAGTTTATCGATGTTGAACCCGACCAACACTACTATTTAGTGGTCAAACCTCAAGTCAATATTTCAACCGCTGCATTGTTTGCTGATACGCGCCTTAAACGCGACTGCAAGCCTTTACCCCCCTCACAATGGCACTGGCAAAACACCAGTAATGTATTCGAGCCTGTGGTGCTTAAGCAGTATCCCGCAGTTGCCAAGCTACACGCGCAGTTGCTAAACTATGGTCCGACTCGGCTTACTGGCACAGGTGCTTGCTTATTCACTCGCTTTGCGAATCAGCAACAAGCTATCGCTGCACAGGCGCAACTTTCGCTAACCGAAAGTTATGTTGTGCAGGGCCAGAACCGTTCATCGCTTATCCGGACATTAACCCAAATTTAGTCGAGGTTTGTTGTGCCTGACATGAAACTCTTCGCTGGTAACGCCACACCAGAACTTGCGCAGAAGATTGCTGACCGCTTATATATCAAACTTGGAGACGCCTCTGTAGGTCGTTTTAGTGACGGTGAGATCAGTGTCGCCATCAATGAAAACGTCCGCGGTGCGGACGTTTTTTTATTGCAGTCAACCTGTGCCCCAACCAATGACAATCTAATGGAGCTGATTGTTATGGTTGATGCACTGCGTCGTGCATCTGCCGGTCGTATCACTGCGGTCATGCCCTACTTTGGTTATGCGCGCCAAGATCGTCGTGTTCGTTCTGCACGTGTACCCATCACGGCTAAAGTCGTTGCAGACTTTCTTTCAAGTGTCGGTGTGGACCGCGTCTTGACCGTTGACTTGCATGCCGAACAAATCCAAGGTTTCTTTGATGTGCCTGTTGATAACGTGTTTGGCACACCTGTTCTGCTTGAACATATGCGTAACCAGAACTTCGATAACCCTGTCGTTGTATCACCCGACATCGGTGGCGTAGTCCGTGCTCGCGCATTTGCCAAACTAATGAACGATACCGATCTGGCGATTATCGATAAACGCCGTCCCTCAGCTAACGTTTCGCAAGTGATGCATATCATCGGTGACATTAAAGATCGTGACTGTATTATTGTTGACGACATGATCGATACTGGCGGTACACTATGTAAAGCGGCTGAAGCTCTGAAACAGCATGGTGCCAAACGCGTATTCGCGTATGCCACTCACCCCGTCTTTTCTGGCAATGCTGTGAACAACATCAAAGATTCCTCGATTGATGAGCTCATCGTAACCGACAGTATTCCGTTGAGTGAAGAGATGAAAGCGACCGGTAAGGTACATCAGTTGACATTATCAGGCATGCTTTCTGAAGCGCTTCGTCGCGTGAGTAATGAAGAATCTATCTCAGCAATGTTTGATTACTAATCGACTTCGTTGGGATAGTTGTCTTAACCCACTAACAGTGGTATTATTCCGCGCCCTTAGAAACCGGCTTTTGAGTCGGTTTCTAAGTTTTGGGTCAAAACTTGGTCGCGAGTTTTGACATTTTTAAATCATAAACAGATGAGAGCCCAATCACATGGCTAAATTAGACTTCAATATCAAAGCTACCGTTCGTACGGACAAGGGGAAAGGTGCGAGCCGCCGCCTGCGTCATGCGGACAAAGTACCTGCAATTCTTTACGGTGGTAAAGATGAGCCAATCGCACTTGAACTAGACCACAACAAAGTGAATAACATGGCTGACTACGAAGCCTTCTATTCACACATCCTAACGCTTGAGATTGATGGTAAAAAACACCAAGCAATCTTAAAGGATATGCAACGTCACCCGTACAAGCCTAAGTTAACTCACTTAGACTTCCAACGTGTTGAGAAAGGTCACAAGTTGCACACTAACTTGCCACTTCACTTCTTAAATGAAGAAACCGCTAAAGGCGTTAAAGATGAAGGCGGTGTTGTTGTTCACCACGTGAACGACGTAGAAATCATGGTCTTACCGAAAGACTTACCAGAGTACTTGGAAGTTGACATCGCTAACTTGTCCGTAGGCGACACTATTCACTTAAGCGACCTCAACTTGCCACAAGGCGTTGAATTAGTTGAGTTAACTAAAGGTGAAGACCACGACCAAGCCGTTGTTTCAATCACTGCGCCTCGCGTAGAGAAAGAAGAAACGGAAGAAGAAGCGCCAGCAGCTGACGAAGTGCCCGCAGCGAACGAAAAAGACGCTGACGAGTAATAGCGTTAGGTACCCCCAATGGGAACAGACGTTAAGTTGCTTGTGGGCCTGGGAAATCCAGGCCCCGAATACGAAAAAACCCGCCATAACGCGGGTTTTTGGTTAGTTGAGGCCTATTGCCGCCGTCACGGCGTAACCCTCACTGCCGATACAAAAACGAAAGCATTGATTGGTCGACATCAAACAGCCACTCGTGATCTCCGCATTGTATTACCACAGACCTTTATGAATAAAAGCGGCTTTTCAATTGCTGCAATGGCACGCTTTTACAAAATTGCGCCCGAACAGATCCTCGTCGCTTACGATGAACTTGATCTTGAGCCTGGTGTAGCAAAATTCAAACGTGGTGGTGGCGCAGGCGGTCACAATGGTATTAAAGATACGATTGCCCAACTGGGCACTCAGGACTTTATGCGTTTAAGAGTCGGTATTGGTCACCCCGGACACCGCTCACAAGTGACTGGGTTTGTATTGGGTAAGCCATCCGCGCCCGAACGCGCACTCCTCGACGAGTGTATCGATGAAGCCAGTCGTGCTATTGATATTTTAATCGATGAAGGTTGGGGCCCTGCTTTACAGCAGTTGCACAGCTTTCGTGCCAGTAAATAGAGGTTTATCTCATGGGATTTCGCTGTGGTATTGTTGGTTTACCAAACGTCGGAAAATCCACGTTATTTAATGCTTTGACCAAAGCCGGTATCGAAGCGGCTAACTTTCCTTTCTGTACCATCGAACCTAATACTGGTGTTGTTGCGGTTCCCGATCCACGTCTTGATGTGCTCGAAAGTATTGTGAACCCACAGAAAGTGATTCCCACCACGATGGAGTTTGTGGATATCGCAGGCTTAGTTAAGGGCGCGTCAAAAGGCGAAGGGCTCGGTAACCAGTTCTTGGCCAACATCCGCGAAACCGATGCAATTGGTCACGTCGTGCGTTGCTTCGAAGACGACAATATTGTACACGTCAGCGGCGGCATTAATCCTGCTGACGATATCGACACCATCAATACTGAATTGGCTCTAGCAGACTTAGACTCGGTGGATAAGTCGCTTCACCGTCTGGGCAAAAAGGCTAAAGGCGGCGATGCACAAGCGAAAGCAGAAATTGCCGTATTAGAGAAGCTCAAGCCAGCGTTAGATGAAGGCGAAATGGCGCGTTCTGTTAACTTAACAGACGACGAAAAAGCGGTTATTCGTTCATACAACTTATTAACGCTTAAGCCAACGATGTACATTGCTAACGTTAATGAAGACGGTTTTGAGAATAACCCTCATCTAGAAACCGTGCGTCAAATCGCAGCAAAAGAAAACGCTGTCGTTGTGCCCGTATGTGCCGCTATCGAATCGGAAATTGCTGAACTTGATGACGACGATAAAGCGGCCTTCTTAGAAGAGCTTGGCCAAGCAGAACCCGGACTCAATCGTGTGATTCGCGGTGGTTACCAGTTGCTTAATTTGCAAACCTATTTCACAGCGGGTGTTAAAGAAGTCCGCGCGTGGACGGTAAAAATTGGTGCCAGTGCGCCGCAAGCTGCGGGACGCATTCATACTGACTTTGAAAAGGGCTTTATCCGCGCCGAAGTAGTCGGCTACGACGATTACGTTGAGTATAACGGTGAGCAAGGTGCCAAAGATGCCGGTAAATGGCGTCTTGAAGGTAAAGAATATATCGTTAAAGATGGTGATGTCATTCACTTCCGCTTTAACGTATAAATCTTTCTAAGACAAAAAAACCGGCATTCATTGCCGGTTTTTTATGCTTAACTCAATGTCTCACTATTCCACAATATCTTGGTGCATCGGTGCCAGTAATGCGAGCAACTTATTTTGCGCCGATACAGGGACATTTTCCTGTTCCATGGCGGCAATTAAATGCTCTACTAACGCATTAAAGTCAGCATTATTAATCCCCAAGTTATTATGTGAAACGGCCATACTCTCACCAGTATACTCACATGGACCGCCACTGACATTGCACACTTGCTCGCTGATCAGTTTATGCAGGCGTAGAATATCAACGTCAGCAAAATAATGCGCAATACGCTCATCATCAGCTACTCCAAGTAGCATTTCTTCAACGATAGTTTCGATGCCGCTTCGTTCGCCTAACTGTTGATATAGCTCTGACGATTGCGCCTGAACCGCCCCAGATATCATACTACCTAGCAACAACAATACTGCACTCAATCCAATTTTCATGTGAACTCCTTAAAAGCTTGCCTGAACCGAGAGGTACCAACCGGTTTGTGACGCTAATCCTGCGATAGACCCCAAATCTGCGTATGCGCCCACCAAGGACACGTGCTTCGAGGGAAAGTAAGCGACGAAGACATCCTTCCAATCATCTTCTTTAGCAAAGCTCAGTAAATCCGGCTTTTGACGGTACTCAACACCGACCGCCCAATAGCGGTCGAGAAAGACGGCTACAGAAGCTTCGCCCACCCATTCGCGGCTATTCCGTTTATCACCACCGAAGCCAAGTAACCCAAGTTGATTCGCTTCTGTATTACGCAGCGTCACATTGGCCACCCAGGTACGTGAAAACGGCCCCGCAAGCCAAGCTTTTGCGGCACTCACATAGTAATCCATTGAAGAGTCGTCGGTTGCACCCACCGCCTGAGGTAAGGCAAAAGTCTGATTTCTTTTGTGTTGGATGCCTGCACTCACTTGCGGCATAGCACCATACACCAAGTCACCACTGAGTCGGGCTTTAACGCCCCAAACAGATTGCTCAAGTTCGCCACCGATGGTTTCTAAGTCGAACTGTTGGCGTGCATAGGAAACTTCAACTCGGTTATTCCAGTTAAAGCTAGCGCCTTGCACACTTAAACTAAAATCATCAACTTGTACTTCCGTCATCTGTACAGTCGCGCCCCACTCACCTTCATCAGCGTAACTGCTGAGGGTTGCCCATGGCACGATACCACCGCCGCCACTCCCCTCTATCGTGCTCGCGCCGCCGGTTGCCAATAAACGCGATCCCGGTGATTCAAATTGTTGCGCTAGTGCAGGCTGAACGGCACTCAGCAAGAGTACGGATAAGCCATAAAAAATGCGTTTAGGCATGCTCTTTTTCCTTCAATAGTCGTAAATGTAATTCGTCAAACGAGATCGGCTTACTAAAATAATAACCTTGTAGAACGTCGCACTGGTGCGCGGCTAGCCAATGCCAGCTGGCTTCATCTTCAACCCCTTCTGCTACAACGCGTAAGTTTAGTTCGTGGGCGAGTTGAATGGTCGAACGAACAATGGACTGATCTTCAGGTTGAGCCATTAAATGTTGGATAAAAGCCCTATCAATCTTTAACTCATTAATGGGTAAACGGCGTATCTGAGAAAGCGAAGAATAGCCCGTACCATAGTCATCAATCGATATCTCGTAACCTAATTCGCTAAGCATTTGCAGGCATGCAATGGATTTTTCAGGTTCATTCATCAACGCACTTTCGGTGACTTCCAATATCAAATAGCGTTGCATATTGCGTTGACTGAGCGCGACTAAGTCATTAGCGAGTTTGTCATTGACTAAGTCGACCGCTGAAATATTAATACTCAGCTTAATATCATCCTGAGATGCTCGTAATTGATTCACCCATTGCTCGGCCTGATCCACAACCCAATGGGTTATTTCAGTAATCATGCCCGACTGCTCCGCCAGCGGAATAAATTCATCCGGACCGACCCAGCCGAGTTCCTCATCTTGCCAACGGATGAGCATCTCCGCCGCGACGGTGCGTCCGTTAATCGCTGACACTTTAGGTTGCGCAACGAGATTAAAACCGCCTTGCGCAATCGCTTTAGGTAGTTGCTCGACGATCGCAAGCCGACGTAAGTGCGCTTCATCAAACCCTTCTTGATAAAATGCATTAAACTGATTGTTTTCTTTAGCATGTTTAACCGAAACTTGGGCACGACGGATGAGGCTATCCAACTCAGTCGCTTGATTGGGGAATTGTACTGCCCCACAGTTGAATTTAAGTTCAAACTGGCTACCGCCTACTAAAAAGGGCTTGTCGAGTCGAGCACTCAGTTGTCTCAATTGATGGGCTACTTCGGACTCAGTCGCCGTTGCCGTCACTAAGGCAAACTCATCGCCACCAAAGCGGGCTAATAAATGACTTTGTTGACCATCCATTAATAGTCGCTCGGCAATTTGTTTTAACACTTCATCGCCCATGCGTTGACCGACACTATCATTTAAACGACGAAAGTTGCGGATGTTAATGAGGATGAACCAGCCCGACGACGTTGTGTCACCGAGTTTTTGACTCAATAGCCGTTGCAACTCACGCCGATTAGGCAGCTCAGTTAACTGGTCATGCGTGGCTTGGAAACGGACTTTACGCTCACGCAAAGCGATAGCAGAACGCATCGACTCAAACGTATCAGCCAACTGACCGAACTCATCTTTACGTGACTGCAAGTTAGTCGGTGAATAGTCACCGGATTTGAGCTTACTGGCCGCCTCAGATAACAGCGCTACTGGCGTAGAAATAGTCTTCGCGACAAATAGTGCAACAATTAACGTAATAGCGAGCGCAATGGCTCCGATTAATAAAATTTGTACAAGTAACTCATCAAACTGCCGCATGGCTTCAGCGCGGGAGGTGGTCAAAGAAACGTGCACCACATTCCCCCCAACCGTATTGAGTATACTCTCTTGGAGCGCCAAACCGCTTTGTTGAACCCAGTTATCGTAAATTTGCTGTTCGGACGATAACGCCTGTGCAAACCCCTCACGAAGCTCGGAAGGTAGGCTTGAAGCCAACAGCTGGCTCTGTTGCTCCAGCCATAATGTAATATCTGCGTTCGCTAACTCTTTGAGCTGCTCGGTAAGTTTATTATTTACCTCGAAACCGAGCGTCGCCCACGCAATAAGGTTGGGTGCTGTAACGGGCACGGTTACCACTTGATATAGTTGCCCTTCTGACACAAGCAAGGCCTTTCCCCCCTGCTCACCGCTTACTAATTGCTGTAAGTTCAAGTCATGTGTTGAAGCTATTTCTTCCCCACTAGGTGTCTGCAGTGCAATGAGATCGGTGCCGATGCGCTCACCATGGTTAATTAGCGCAGACACGATGGTGTCGCGATCTTCGCTAGCAACCGCGCGTTTAAAGCCAAAGTCATCAGTCAGCACTTCGGCAGCGCGGCGCAGCTGCTCAGCTCGACCATCCATTAACTCGCGGAAGACCCGTTCACTGACCGTTAACTCACGTTGTAGGGTGCGTTCGACCTGATTTGATGTGGTAAGTAAAACGGCCAGTACGGCACCACACAATGCTACCGCAATGAGAATGCCAAAAATGACCGCAAGTCGAACTTTAAACTGTTTAAACATCAAGCTCCTAAGCGATTAAAGCGTTTTTCTAATCGCGATTTTTTTTCTTTTTCTTGCGCTGGTGGCGCCACATCTAACATTATATCGCTTTCTTGCGTTGGAAGCCTGAGTTCAATCAACTCGGCAGCATCAAGATTATCACCCATCCAAGGATGCCAAACACGCAGTGTTATCGCTTGCGACTGTTCACTGACCGCATTATTGATGTCAATACTGACGTGCCCAGACGCGTCTGTCACGAACCCTTGTAGCGCGTCATTAATCACAACGTAGCCGATCATACCGTCATGAATGTTACAGCCAAGAGTAACCACACCGGGTTTGTCAAAGGTTACTTTAGGGCGCTCTTGATCAGAGTACAGTTTTAATTCAAACGGTTTTGCTTCCGAAAAAGAGTAAACGTGGTGGCGAATATTATCACTATTCGGAAAGACGACCGTACTGCCTTGCTGAATTGAAGAGACCTTGGGCACGAACTGTTTATCGACTTGGTCAATGACGACATCGTCTTGTACAACATGGGCCCCCACTAACGCAGCCTTATTGATCAACACAACGGCACTTTTAATAGGATTACCGTTTTTGTCTAAAATTCGAAAGGTTTGTGCATTCGCCGATGAAGCCACAGAAAATGCGATGATAAGCAGGCTGAGTGCTATCTTTTTTATCATGGGTCGCCTTATCATTAAGAAGTTAAAAGCAATATAGAGCAAATGCTCAGATTGCTAGCTTAATACAAGTCTCTAGTTTTTAGTACTGATCTTTAGCAGTGTAAGTCCGTATTTCAAATTAACCAAATTCTTTGGCTTAGGAGCAATGAATTATGAGTCACGAGACACGGACTGAAGCAGATAGTATGGGACAAGTAGAGGTCCCCAAAAGCGCTCTCTACGGTGCCCAAACACAACGTGCGGTTAATAATTTCCCCATCAGTGGACTCACACTTCCAACTGAACTCATCAAAGCCATCGCCCGCATTAAGTGGTCTGCGGCGGCGGCTAATCAACAGTGTGCTGACCTCGATGAAGACAAAGCCGCTGCCATTCAAGCGGCCGCTCAGCAAATTATTGATGGTCAGCACGCCGACCAGTTCCCGATTGATGTCTTTCAAACTGGGTCAGGCACGAGTTCGAATATGAATGTGAATGAAGTCATTGCCCACATTGCACAACAACAAGGCGTTGATGTACATCCGAATGATGATGTCAATCGGAGCCAATCGAGCAACGATACGATTCCAACAGCGATTCAAATTGCCAGCGTGATGGCTGTCGAACAACGACTGCAACCCGCGCTTAAGCACCTGATAGACACCATTAGAAAAAAAGCGGTTGAACTACGTGATGTGGTAAAGACGGGGCGTACCCATTTAATGGATGCGATGCCACTGACGATGGCTCAGGAGTTGAATGCGTGGGCTGGCCAGCTCGAATTAACGGCTCAACAACTTCCGCAGTTGTGTGAACACTCGCAAGTACTGCCACAAGGGGGGACAGCGATTGGTACTGGCATTAACGCGCCTGAGCAGTTTGCCGATTTATTTGCGCAATCGCTCAGCGAGCAAACTGGGATTGCTTTTAAAGCATCGCGTAATCCCTTTAGTGGCATTGCCGGACAAGAGCTCAATGTACAGTTGCATGGCCAATTAAATACCCTCGCAACCACGCTACTAAAAATAAGTAATGATTTACGCTGGATGAACAGCGGACCTCTAGCAGGTTTAGGCGAAATTCAGCTGACCCCCTTGCAGCCTGGCAGCAGCATTATGCCCGGCAAAGTAAACCCCGTCATACCTGAAGCAGTCGCCATGGTTGCAGCGCAGGTCAATGGGCACCACACCACCATCACGACTGCTGCACAACAAGGTAATTTCCAACTCAATGTCATGTTACCCGTAATAGGATACAACTTAATGCAGTCACTTGGACTGCTCACGCAGAGCTGCCACGTCTTAGCTGATAAAGCGGTGGCGGGGTTCGAGGTGAACCACGAGAATCTCGAAAAAGCATTAGCCAAAAATCCTATTTTAGTGACCGCGTTAAATCCAGTGATCGGTTATAGCAAAGCAGCCGATATTGCCAAACGCGCATATAAAGAGAAACGTCCAATCATCGACGTCGCCGAAGAAATGACAGACATGGATCGCGAGCAGCTCGCTAAATTACTTGACCCGAAAGATTTAACACAATCTGACTGAAGGATTTTATTATGTCGAATGTCATCATTACCGGTGCTAATCGTGGCATCGGTTTTGAGTTAGCAAAGCAATATTCAGAGGCCGGCTACTCCGTTACCGCTGTATGCCGTAATAACTCAAAACAACTTATCGAACTCGATGTCGACATCATTGAAGGGATTGACGTCACCAAAACCTCCGATCTCATGCGTATGAAAGAAAGTCTCGGCGGTACGCGCGTCGATATATTGATTAATAATGCAGGGCTCCTTAACCATGATGAGCTCGGTGAACTCGATTCACGTATGTTGCGTGCGCAGTATGAAGTCAACGCCATCGCGCCCCTGCGAGTGACGGAAACGCTGCTAGGTAACCTTGAGGGCGGTAGTAAAGTCGCACTGATTACGAGTCGGATGGGCTCTATTGATGATAATGGTTCGGGCAGTCGTTATGGCTATCGAATGTCAAAAGCAGCGCTCAATGCCGCAGGTAAATCTTTAGCCATCGATCTAAAAGATAAAGCAATAGCCGTTGTACTATTGCATCCAGGCTATGTACAAACGGAAATGGTCGGTGGGCGAGGTGATATTTCGCCAGCAACGGCAGCTGAGCGACTCATGCAACGGATTGATGAGCTTACGATAGAAACTTCAGGCAGTTTCTTCCATAGTAATGGTGAAGAGTTACCATGGTAAATGGGTGTTTTTGTGGCTCTTCCGTTCAGTTTTCAATCGAATCAGTGTTTTTTTAACCAATCAAACCAAATTAAGTGATTTTTTCTTAAAAAGAGGTTGACGGTAAGCCAAGCGATTTGCATAATACGCGCCGCACTCACAGAGAGGCGCAACACAAAGATTAGGCTACGTAGCTCAGCTGGTTAGAGCACAGCACTCATAATGCTGGGGTCGCAGGTTCGAATCCCGCCGTAGCCACCAATCTTAAAAATGTGCGGACGTGGTGGAATTGGTAGACACGCTGGATTTAGGTTCCAGTGCCTCACGGCGTGAGAGTTCAAGTCTCTCCGTCCGCACCAACTCT
>NYWU01000021.1 GCA_002685255.1 Idiomarinaceae bacterium | reverse complement strand
TCATCAAAACCACCCGTGTAGGATCCAAAATTAGTCTCGTTACCCCACAGCGCAACAATAAAGCGGGGTTGCACGCCGTATTTTTTACCGATTTCATCAAGTAAGTCTTTGTGCTCTTGGTATTTTTCAACGGCTTTTTGTGCCTTCCAATCCGGTACTACTCGCGGCAAGTAAGTATCTAACGTGAGTTTAAATTCCGGTTGGTTTTTATCAAGCTCAACAGCGCGTTGATAATATTTTACCTTGGCAAACGCGCGATCCAGCGTATCTTTCGTGTAGCCTTGATCAAGCGCTTCAGAACGTAGTTTATCGACATACGCCTGAAACTTCTGCTCGACATTATCGCTTTGCTCGCTCACCGGACTTTGCTCAGACTGAGCGGCACTTACATGAGCGGTAAACCCCATCGTCGAAGCACTTACGATAAGCGCCAAAGTGCTCAAAGTTAACTTTTTCATAGCATGGACTCCTGTTGTGGTGGAAGTTGCAAATAATAGCCTGGCTCCACCAAGTGCTGTTTTAATTCTTCTACGCTAATCCGAGCAAGTTGGTCGCGTTTGTCTAAATTTATCGTCATTATTTTTTGCGGAGTGCCGAAGTGGTTTACGAGCGCTTCAGGCAACTCATCAAATTCACTTCCTAACGGAAGGTATAGATAGGTATCGCTTTTTTTCGAGCTTTTAAATACGTCGCACAGCATGGTCTTAAACTCGCGTTAAATATATTCTTTCAATTCAGATTCGAGCGCTCTCCAGCGCCAGCCTTGCTGTAAATCAGGCCGAGGTAATTCGGCACGGTGATCCGCACTGAACTGCCAGTGATACATCAAGAAATCATTAATTTGTTTGCGCGAAGCGACCAATGCCGTATCAATCGCAAGCATTGAGGCTAAGCCTTGTGCCGCTTTCTTGATACCATTGAATGCCGCTTTATAGTTTGGCATGTCGTCAAGCCTTTGCAAGGTCTGTGGCCAATTCGATGCATCCTCAGCGAGCGCTGCATTAATCTGCTCAATAATCTCGTCCCCCGAGTATTTACGGGTCATCGGCGCTAAATCCCTAATTTTATGCAAATCTGATTTAGACTCAGGCATCTTGCGCGCCAGCTCGATTAATACACCGTCCTTGAAAATAAAACCGAGCGGCATATTCTCGCTGACCGCCTTTCCTAGGCGCCAAGCTGCTAGGCACTTCATCACTTGTAATTGTTTTTGATTAAGTTGCCACGCATTACCAACAAACAAGTACAGCAAGTGCTTGGGGATAGTTTGTGTGCGCTTATTTACTTGTAACTGACTTTCTTCAGTGACGATATCTGCTACATGAGTCTCTGCCACCTGCGCCGCTAACCAAGGATACATCGTGTTCAGAAAGCTCACGTCCGCAGCCGCGTATGCGAGTTGCGCCTCACTCAGCGGCCGCTTCAACCAGTCAGTGCGTGACTGACTTTTATCGAGCGTAACGCCATCAAATAGCTGCTCAACTAAATTAGCATAACCAAGTGATGAGCCCATCCCGATAAAGCCGGCTGCAATCTGTGTGTCAAATACGGCACGAGGTTTCTCGCCATTGGACTGATGAAAGAATAATTCGATATCCTCGCCCCCGGCATGCAGCACCGTCGCCACATCAGGAGCCGCGATCAACTGCCACAATGCAGATAAATCGATATCGATTAGGGGATCGATGATAAAGGTATCGCCATCGACATTAAGTTGTACGAGACCTAGCTTAGCAAAATATGTTTTTCTTCGTACAAATTCGGTATCAATAGCAAATGAGCCCGCGATGCGGGCTCTTTGACAAAACTCAGTAAGCGCTTCAGCGCTACTGATATAACGGTATCCAGTGTCTGGATGAGTTAACTTAGTCAATCTTTTTTCTCGTCTCTTAGCTCTTTACGTAGGATTTTGCCCACATTCGATTTTGGCAACTCATCGCGAAACTCAACGAGTTTCGGCACCTTGTAGCCTGTCAGATTTTCTCTAGAAAAGTCGATAATTTCACGTTCGGTTAGAGACTTATCCTTTTTGACGATGAATACTTTCACAACCTCACCGGACGACTCGTGCGGCACACCAACAGCAGCCACCTCCAGTACTTTCGGATGATCGGCCAGCACATCTTCGATTTCATTAGGATAAACGTTAAAACCTGAAACCAAAATCATATCTTTCTTGCGATCTACGATTTTAAAATACCCACGTTCATCACAGGTTGCCATGTCGCCAGTCGCAAACCAACCGTCTTTAATCGACTCTGCTGTTGCGTCGGGGCGATTAAGGTAGCCCACCATGACTTGCGGACCTTTCACGTACAGCTCACCCGCTTCCCCGATAGCCACTTCCTCGCCAGTCTCTGGGTCGCAAATTTTTACATCAGTACTTGGCACGGGTAACCCGATACTGCCCGTGTAGTGCTCGATATCGTAAGGGTTTACCGTGACGACGGGCGCACACTCAGTAAGCCCATAACCCTCGAGCAAACGAGACTTAGTGACGCGCTCCCAGTGTTCAGCTACTGACTTTTGCACCGCCATGCCGCCACCTAAAGCCACTTTTAGGTTAGAAAAGTCGAGATCTTTAAAACCCTTGGTGTTCAATAGTCCGTTAAACAACGTATTGACACCCGAGATCATCGAGAACTTAACCTTTCCCAGTTCCTTTACAAAGCCAGGCATATCGCGTGGGTTAGTGATTAAAATATTACGTCCGCCGTGCTTGATGAACGTTAAGCAGTTCGCCGTTAAAGCAAAGATATGATAAAGCGGCAATGCAGTAATAATAATCTCTTCGCCATCCGACATGATCGGTGTAATGACCGACGAAACCTGTTCTAAGTTTGCCACCATGTTTCTGTGAGACAACATAGCGCCTTTGGCAACACCCGTTGTGCCGCCCGTGTACTGTAAGAAGGCAATATCATCGCCGGTTAACGAAGGCCGTTGATACGCTTTTTGCTTGCCTTTGTTTAACGCAACGTTAAAGTCAACACGTCGACTAATCGAGTGGCTCGGCACCATACGTTTAACATATTTCACCACAAAGTTGACTATCCAGCGCTTCGGTGCAGGCAGTAAATCACCAATTTGCGTGGTGATCACTTTCTCGAGCTGTACATCTTTGGCAATCTTTTCATACGTATTTGCAAAATTCTCTAAGATCACAAGCGCTTTCGCTTGTGAGTCATTCAATTGATGCTTCAGTTCACGTGGTGTGTACAGCGGGTTCACGTTAACCACTGTCATGCCCGCAGCGAGCACACCAAAAAGTGCCACAGGGTACTGCAACAGATTTGGCATCATGATCGCAACTGCATCTCCTTTTTTAAGGCCAATGCTTTGCAGGTAGGCTGCGAATTGCTTTGCCTTTTCACCCAGCTCGGCAAAAGACATGTTGCAATCCATATTCACGAATGCTGTCTTTTCACCGTATTTCTCAATACTCTCTTCGAGAATATCGAGCAACGACGCATAGTGATCTGGATCGATCGTATCTGGCACTCCCGCTGAGTAATGTTTAAGCCAAATCTTTTCCATACTAGGCTCCAAAATTTATTTCTATAATTATTATGTAGAGTTCACGTAAACGTAAGCTTATCGGACCAGTTTATCTCAATCACGCCCCTCGGCACAATCTAAGATGACGACTGTTCACTGACCAAGGTCGCAATATCTTTCGGGCATTGCATATGAATATGATGCCCACCTTTCATCTCAACCACCTGTAATTGCGGTACGCAACCCTGCCACTGAGCCAAAGCTTTATCGAGTTGAGCATAGCCTTCGCTCCCTCTTATTAATACAACGGGCACGTTTAACTGGTTCAAAATTTGTTCAACCGCTTTTGCCGGCAATCGATAAGGAGAGGTTGATCGCACTTTTGGATCGGCGCGCCAATACCAATGACCATCGGCCATCAACCTGATTCCACGCTCTACCAATACCTCAACGAGCTGATTGCTAAAATCTGCTGTTTTGGCGCGCGCCAGCACGGCATCTGACTTAGTTGTGTAAGGACGCCAACGCGCAACCTGCGACTTTTTACGCGACTGAAAACCAGCCAAAAGTTGCTCATGCGCGTTCTCGCCGTCGCTCGTGAGCAGACCAAAGGCCTCTATAAGCACCAAGTGCGACACCTGTTTCGGTAATAGTGTCGCAACCATATTCGCCACAAAGCCTCCCATTGAGTGGCCAACGAGCGTAATACCAGACCATTCCTGAGTCTTAATCAACTGCCAAATATCGTACGCATAATCAGTGAAATGATAGTAATTCCCCGATGGCCGATGATCCGAGTGACCATGACCTGCCCAATCAAGCGCAAGGATTCCTTCATCGGATTCAAGCAGATGTTCGACAAGAGGTAGAAACGAGTGACAATTATCAAGCCAACCGTGCAGGAGTATGTAACGAGGATTACTGACATTGCCCCATCCAAGACCTCTGAGGCAACCCCAGTCAAGAGCGTACTCGATGGGCTGAGCACGCTCAAGTACCGACTGATACAGCACGCTATTGCTTATTTTTCGTACTGGGCTTGTCGTCTTGAACTCTTACCCGCGTCGAGTAGGGGTAATAGTATGGACGGTAAGGATAAGGTGCATAAAAGTTATGTCTAAACCACAACGGGGAATAGTCAATGCCCGTATCTACACGATCAGCCTCTTTCGGCCATAGATGATAGCCTGTTGCTTCAATGACAGGGTAAACGTAGGTGTAATCATCGATTTTGCCTTCTTGAGTCTTACCTACCTTGCCTAGTACAGTTAAACTGCGTCCTTGACGATACACTTGGGGGTCGACAAAACCGTTAATAACTGCCAAAAAGCGACCATCGGTATCATCGCTGACCAAGGGGCGTCCCCAGCTTTTCAAAGGAAAATGCACCAGCTCGATGACAGTGAAACCCTCATCGTTGCGAACGTCAGCAATAATGCCTCCCCAACGCGCCGACTGACCTACAGTCGTTGACGCATTATTTTTTACCTGAGAGTAAGACACCAATGCGTCTTCATTATCTGTCGCAATGGAATCTGGGAATGCACTGCAACCCGCTAGTAACAGCGCACCTAAAGTTAAACTCGCGATACGTAACATAACGCCTCCTCAGGCATACAAGTCCAAACTGAACATCGATTCAACGTGCTCTCGCTTTTCGCTAAGGGCCACCGCCTGATAAGCCGTTAAAGCCTTTTGAGCCGGCTGCGACGGCTGATCATAAACAATATTTAAATCCTGCCACCGCTGTGCTTGATCAGAGCTTTGTTGCCGATTTGGAATTTGAATAGAAGCATTGGCCGTTTGCTGATCACCTTCCTGCCCCCCAGCGTTACGCTCATCAGGTGTAATGCGACGACCGGGCGAGAGATAGCCTTGTACACCATTAATAGAACTTGATGAACAGGGTTCACAGAATGCTCCTCAAAATACTTTGACTCGATTTATTATGGCGAGTTCCAATGGATTCTACAAGTTAGCGCCCGGGCAACTTCTTCCACGTCACTTCATTACGTACGTAAAGCGGCTCCAGTTCATCCGCAGCTACCGCAGCCTCGTTCTGCTGTTGAGCCCAACGCAGCATGGCGGCGGCTGTAGGTAGCCTGCAAGCAAGTGATTGCGGGTCTACGGGCACTGTTGCTTTAAGTTGCTCAGCATAGGTTTCCCAGCCCGTACCGACAAACCCAACGGACTCCGTCGTCCGATAGCCATACTCAGAGAGCTGTTCACTAAGGTTCAGGTGTTCAGGCTTAGCGACTTGGGCGGGCGCAAAAGTAACTAATCGCTCGCCATCATTTTTATAAGCACGCCAGTATACCTCGCCCATTCGGGCATCAATAGCGCTAATAATCCAATCCGTTGTCTTATTTTGCGCCCCTTCCAGTGCCATCGCATCTAAGCTGCTGACGCACTGAACAGCGAGATCGGCACCAAAAGCTAAGCCTTGTGCAATCGAGACACCAATACGAACCCCAGTAAAACTACCTGGACCGATGCCAACGATCAGCCCCTCGACATCGGACAACTTGATATCGGCTTCTTCTAACACAGCTTGAACAAAAGGTAACAAACGCTGTGAGTGCTCGCGTGGACTCTCCATTTCGCGGCTAATGACCGTATTATCAACCTGAAGTGCGACCGAGCAGTTCTCCGTCGATGTATCAATGGCTAGCAAGGTTGGTTTCATTATATGTATCCTTTAAAAACAGCATTGCCCGGCTCAGATCGCGTGTTCGAGCCATCGGCGGTAAACTTTTGATAAAGCGTGCACCATACTGGCGCGTGACAAGTCGGTCATCACAGACAATCAATACCCCGGAGTCACGCTGATCGCGTATCAAGCGCCCTGCTCCTTGCTTCAGCGCAATAATGGCCTCGGGCAATTGAATAGTATGAAAAGCATCCACCCCCCGCAACTTAGCGTCCTCTACCCGCGCATTAAGTAACGGGTCGTCGGGTGAGGCAAACGGCAATTTATCGATAATGACACACCTTAACGCCGCGCCACGCACATCGACGCCTTCCCAGAACGACGAAGTGCCTAATAAAACAGCATTACCTGCATCAGTAAACTTCTGCAAAATACTGCGTTTACTGCCCTCACCTTGAACCAGTACAGGCCTATCCAGCTTTTCATCAAGCAAATTGGCGACACGCTTCAACATGCTGTGACTGGTAAATAATAAGAACGTACCGCCTTGGTTGGCCTCAATACATTGTTGCGCCAACTGCGCGAGTCGTTGATCGCGATTAAACTGGTTGGCCGGTGGTAGATAACGCGGCAAACACAGCATCGCTTGGTGCTCGAAGTCAAACGGACTTGCTAGCACCAAAGTTTCGGCATCCCACAGCCCGAGTCGATTAACAAAGTAGTCAAACTTCTCGTTGACTGAGAGCGTTGCCGAAGTAAATACCCAACCTCGATCACTGTGTTTGACCAAGTTACCAAAACGCTTAGCAACGCTCAGTGGCGTTTGGTGCAAAACAATATGACGCACCGTTGTTTCATACCAGAAGCTATAACCTGTCTGATCCGTTTGCATCAACTGTTGCCACAAATCATAGGCTTCCTCAGCGCGTTCAATGAGGCTATCCATTTCTTTATGACGCCCACGCGCTGTTTTGATGACATCGATAAATAAGGTGAGCTTCTCTGCGACACGGCTACACACCTCGGTCATTGAAGAGTCATCACGTTTATCACGCCAGTTTCCACGCGTCGGGTCCGATGGAAATTGTAACCGCCAATCTCGTACTACTTGTGTCAGAATACGCGCCATTTGCGCCGCTTGAGCGAGGTCCTTTAGCTCTGTTAAACACAACCGCTGAACCTCATCAGCGATTTCTATTAATTGCCGTGAAGACAATGAGTCGCCAAAATATTGGCTCGCAATATCAGGCACCTGATGCGCTTCATCAAACACCACCATATCTGACTCGGGTATGATTTCACCGAAACCCGTATCTTTAATTGCTAAGTCCGCAAAAAATAAATGATGATTGACGACCACGACATCAGCTTGTTTAGCTTCATCACGCGCTTTGACTAAGTAGCAGTCGTCGTAATTCGGGCACTCGCGTCCCAAACAATTATCCTTGGTGCTAGTCACTAAGGCAGTCAACTGAGGATCATCCTGCAGTACCACCAACTCACCAATATCACCATCTCGGGTCTGTGTTGACCAACGTTTCACTTTAACCAGCTTGGTTTGTGTCTCGCTATTAAACTGACCGGCTTGTAACTGTGCTTGCTCTAGGCGATGAGTACAGAGGTAATTTGAGCGGCCCTTTAATAGGGCAATGACCTTTTCCGGCGCCAGCGCAGCGCGTAAAGTGGGTAAGTCTCGATGGTAAAGCTGTTCCTGAAGTGCTTTGGTACCCGTGGAAATAATCGCCTTACCTTTGGCTTGAAGTACAGGCGCTAAGTACGCAAAGGTTTTACCGGTACCGGTCTCGGCTTCAACAACCAAGGTACCTTTTTTGCGAATGGATTTTTCAATAGCCTGGGCCATGGTAAGCTGAGCATCGCGCGGCTGAAAGCCCTCTATCGCCTTTGCCAGTTGACCCTCGGGCGTAAAAACAGCTGCCACTTTGCTCATTAAATGCCCACACCTAATTCAAATATCGACTGATTAAAGCGCTATAGTATGACATAGTTGCCAGCTCGCTGTTAATGTTAAATCCCATGCAGCTAGATAGGTTATAACTTACTTTTTGCGTGTCGACATCGCATTACTTAGGTGTCTGTCTTAAGCATAGGTATCGATGTGCCCGTCACCATCACGACGTTCATCATCCTCGCTTTGCTCTTCGTTTGCTTCACCCTCTCTTGATTGCGCACCTTGCTCATGGTGTTCGGCATCGCGATCACTGATACTATTTTCTTGCTCTTCTTCAACAGCAGCAAGTTTTTGGGTTTTCTCCACTTGCTCTACTTTCAGTTGCTCTTCATTGTGACTCACCGGAATACGCGCATCTTTCGGTATCAAAGGAATCATTGCATCAAAGTTGACCATATCGCGTCTCCACACGTCTCTTTGTCATGAGTTTAGACTATTATCGTCCAACTTTTATGCGCCAATAGAGTTGCGTTCAGTGCTTTTTTTATTTATAGTGCTATACAACTTAACAGTTACATCCATTTTTTTAAGGAAGCGAACAAATGAACCTTAGCCAGCACCACCATCATCACCACTTGAAACCACTGGGCTAGCTACGTTTATTATTCAGGCTAGTCCATATTTTGACTAGCCTTTCGCATGACTATACAACCCTTCGAAAGGCAGCTTTCGAAGGGTTTTTTTATTATCAGGAGTAGATCAATGAGTGAACGACTTACTATTGCGATTCAAAAGTCAGGCCGTTTAAGCAAGGAGTCTTTATCTTTGCTTAATGCATGCGGTGTCAAATTCAGCATTAATGAAGCACGCCTTATCGCCCACAGTACCAGCCACCCTATTGATTTACTTAGAGTACGCGACGATGACATTCCAGGCCTAGTTATGGATGGCGTCGTCGACCTCGGTTTAGTGGGTGAAAACGTATTAGAAGAGGTCGCGCTTGAGCGCTCCGCGGTCAATGAAAATGCAGAGTATAAGGCTCTACGTAGCCTTGACTTTGGCGGTTGCCGCCTGTCCATTGCGGTGCCACGCGAAAGCGACTACAACTCTATCGACGATCTGCAAGGTAAGCGTATCGCAAGTACTTACCCGTACCTACTGCAACGCTACCTAAAAAATAACGGCATTAGCGCAAAGAATGTCGTTCTAACCGGGTCAGTCGAAGTCGCGCCACGCGCTGGGCTTGCCGATGCCATTTGTGATTTAGTCTCGACCGGCGCCACATTAGAAGCTAACGGTCTCGTTGAGAAAGAAGTCATCTTTCGTTCACAGGCGCAGTTGATTCAAAACGCCAATCCATTATCCGCTGAAAAGCAGGCTATGATGGACCAGCTACTACCGCGAATTGACGGTGTGCAAATGGCGAAAGAAAGCAAATACATTATGCTGCACGCACCCAAAAACCGCCTGGATGAAGTCAACGCATTACTTCCTGGCGCCGAAACGCCTACCGTACTGCCACTGAGTCACACTGATGAGCAAGTGGCTGTGCACGTCGTGAGTACAGAAAAGCTGTTCTGGGAAACAATGGAAGATTTAAAAGACCTTGGCTGCAGCTCAATACTCGTATTACCAATTGAAAAAATGATGGGATAATCGGTATGTTAACGCGACAAAGCATTGCCATCACACAATGGTCACAGCTTAGCAATTCAGAGCGACAAGCCACGCTTGCTCGCCCTGAACAGAGCCGCTCACGTGAGCTGAAAGAAACCGTGCGCTCAATCATTGAGCGCATGAAAACTGAAGGTGACGCAGCGTTACTTGACTACACCCGTCAATTTGATTGTGCAGACATCTCGCAATTGGTGTTAAACGGTGAACAGAAGCAAGCGTTACTGGCACATGTTTCCGAGCGAGCTAAAGCGGCGATTGATAAAGCTTATGACAATATTCGTGCCTTTCACCTCGCGCAAACACCTGAAGATATTACGCTGAACACCTCACCAGGTGTGCGCTGCACACTAAAATACACGGCCCTTGAGTCGGTCGGTCTTTATATCCCCGGGGGGTCGGCGACCTTACCTTCTACCGCACTCATGTTAGGCGTACCCGCACAGATTGCAGGCTGCAAAACCCGTGTACTCGTGACGCCTCCTAATAAACAAGGTCAGATGTCACCGGAAGTCGTCTACGCTGCAGAAAAATGTGGTATCGATACCTTAGTTATGTGTGGCGGTGCGCAGGCCATCGCAGCGTTGGCGTACGGAACCGAGTCCGTACCTAAAGTTGATAAAGTGTTTGGCCCGGGCAACGCGTTTGTGACAGAAGCAAAGCAACAATTAAGTCAAAACGATAGCGGCATTAGCATTGATATGCCGGCCGGTCCTTCAGAGCTGTTAGTGCTCGCTGATGACACCGCCAATGCGCGTTTTGTCGCCGCTGATTTATTATCTCAAGCAGAGCATGGTCCAGACTCACAGGTTATTCTAGTCACACCATCAGCTGCGCTTGCCCAAGCGGTGCAAGCTGAGCTTGTTGCGCAATGTAATGCATTACCTCGCGTCGACATCGCGCGGCAAGCACTTGCTTCAAGCCGGTTAATTGTCACTAAAAACTTAGCCGAGGCGGTTGCCGTTACACAAAGTTACGCACCCGAGCACCTTGCTATACAAACCGATGCGGCAGCAGCATTGAGTGAGCAACTAACTACAGCAGGATCGATTTTTGTCGGTCACTATACCCCTGAATCGGGTGGCGACTATGCAACTGGTACAAACCACGTCTTACCGACCTATGGCTACGCTAAAAACTACAGCAGTTTAGGGCTATTAGACTTTTATCGCCGCTACACGTTGCAAGAAGTGACTCGCGATGGTTTAGCTGATCTCGCTGACAGCATTACCACGCTCGCCGAAATCGAAGGCTTAGATGCGCATAAACGCGCCGTGACCATTCGCTTAGAGGCGCAGGAGGACAACGTATGAGCTTAGCCGAACAGTTACAGCGCCCACACTTGAAAACTTTGGTGCCCTACGCATCAGCGCGACGCTCGATGAGTGGCGGTTCAGTATGGCTAAACGCCAACGAGTCACCCTACGCATACGATTACGCGCTGGATTGCTCACAGTTGAACCGGTACCCAGCGTTTCAGTCGCAGCGCCTCAATCAAGCTTACGCGGACTACGCTAATGTTCGCCTTGAACAGGTATTAAGTTGCCGCGGGTCTGACGAAGCAATCGAACTGCTTATCAAAGCGTTTTGCGAACCTAAACAAGACCGTGTGCTTATCTGCCCACCGACCTACGGTATGTATGCAATTTCTGCGCAGACGCATGGAGCTGACGTGGTCTCGGTACCCTTAACTTCGTCTTATCAACTCGATTTAGACGCTATCAAGGCGCGTAGCGCAGACGCTCGTCTCATTTTCTTGTGTTCTCCTTCCAACCCTGTCGGTAATCGGCTTGCACAAGAAGATATCGAGGCAGTGCTTAAGTTCGCGACGACCAGTCTCGTGGTCGTTGATGAGGCTTACATCGAGTTTTGTGCCGAGGCGAGTGTCGTCGATTGGTTAGCGAAATATCCTAACTTGGTGGTGTTGCGTACTTTATCAAAAGCGTTTGCGCTCGCCGGCGCACGCTGTGGTTTTGCGCTCGCCAACGAAGACGTCATTACCGTATTGCAGAAAGTACTGGCGCCTTATCCGCTGCCAGACTTGACCATTCAAATTGCTAGCCAGGCGTTATCGCCTGTGGGCATCGAACGCGTTCAAGCCGACGTAACACGCACCGTCAAACAGCGCCAGCGCATCGGCGATGAATTAGCGGAACTACCAATGGCGTTGGTTGCCGAGAGTGAAACGAACTTTTTACTGTATCGTGTTGCCGATGCCGATAGCCTCATGCAGACCATGCAGCAGAACGGTATATTAATACGTAATCAATCAGCCCAGGTTGGACTCGACAACACAGTACGCATCAGCGTCGGTAATGAACGAGAAAACACACTTGTTATTGATGCACTGAAATGCTTTTTTGGAGATACTCAATGAATCAGCAACGTTGGCTATTTATCGATCGTGACGGCACACTGGTGCTCGAACCGCCTGTCGACAAACAATTAGACAGCGTCAGTAAGCTCGAATTTGAGCCGAATGTGATCCCTGCCCTGCTTAAGTTACAGCAGGCGGGTTATCGCCTCGTCATGGTGTCCAACCAAGACGGGCTGGGGACAGACAGTTTTCCACAAGCCGACTTCGACGCGCCCCATGACTTAATGATGGCTGTCTTTGCAAGTCAAGGCGTGCGCTTCGACGACGTACTGATTTGCCCACATTTTGAGGAAGACAACTGTAGTTGCCGGAAGCCAAAACTCGGCTTGGTGCAGGATTACCTACAAAAAGGCCTTATCGACTTCACCGATAGTTATGTGATTGGCGATCGCGAAACGGACATTAAACTTGCAGAGAGTATGGGTATACGCGGTATTCGATATGACCGTGCCAACCTAGATTGGAACGCTATCGTGCGCGACCTGACCCAACGCTCACGTTCTGCTAAGGTGATCCGTACCACCCATGAGACCGATATTCGTATTGCAGTTGACCTCGATAATGCAACACCGCGCTCATTTTCGACGGGTATTGGCTTCTTTGATCACATGCTAGAGCAAATTGCCACACACGCTGGCATCAGCTTAACCGTCAATGTGACAGGTGATTTACACATTGACGACCACCACACCATTGAAGATACGGCGCTGGCACTAGGTCAGGCACTACGCCAAGCCTTAGGTGACAAACGCGGTATTGGCCGTTTTGGTTTTGCATTGCCGATGGATGAGTGTCGTGCTGAGTGTCTTATCGATCTTTCAGGTCGACCTTACCTCAAGTGGCAGGCGGATTTCACGCGCGACAAAGTGGGCGAATTATCAACCGAAATGGTTGAGCACTTCTTCCGCTCGCTCACCGATGCAATGGCGATTAGCTTGCACTTGTCAACGACTGAGGGCAACACGCACCACCAGGTTGAAAGCTTGTTTAAAGTCTTTGGTCGCGCGCTGCGTCAAGCGGTAGCAAAAACGGGCGACCAACAGTTACCTTCAAGTAAAGGAATGCTCGCGTGAAAATTGTAATTGTCGATACCGAGTGTGCGAATCTCACCTCGGTAAAGTTTGCCATTGAGCGCTTAGGCTATCAGCCTGTAATTACTGACGATGAGGCGATCATCGGCGCCGCTGATCGCGTCATCTTGCCGGGTGTGGGAACAGCAGCTGCAGCGATGCGCAATCTGCAACGTAAACAGTTAATTGAACCTATTAAAGCGCTCACCCAACCTACATTGGGTATTTGTCTTGGTATGCAGCTGATGACAGCACACTCTGAGGAAGGTGACGTGGAGTGCTTAGGCTTAATCCCTGCGCAAACTAAACGTATGCAGGTCGGTGATAGACCTTTGCCGCATATGGGCTGGAATAACGTCTGTGCAACCAACACCAATCCGTTGCTCGATAATGACACCGAGCCTTATTGTTATTTTGTTCACAGTTACGCCGTTGCAAAAGATGACTACACCATCGCCACCTGTGATTACGGTGATACGTTCGCGGCCATGATCCGCAAAGATAATTTTATCGGTGCTCAATTTCATCCTGAGCGCTCAGGTGCGGTCGGTCGTGCCATGCTTAAACGTTTCTTGGAGAACGCGTTATGATGATTCCTGCATTAGACTTGATTGAAGGCCGGGTTGTGCGCCTCTATCAAGGTGACTTTAGTCAACAAACAACGTTCGACATTGATGCTGTTGAGCAAGCGCAAAGCTACCAAGCCGCGGGGGCACAATGGCTGCACTTGGTCGATTTAGATGGTGCGAAGAATCCGCAAAATCGCCAACTCGAAACACTGCGCACAATTTGCGCGGCGACCAATTTAAACTGTCAGGCCGGCGGTGGTATTCGTAGCACTGAGGATATCGAAGAAATTCTTGCCTGTGGTATTAAACGAGTCGTCATTGGCTCAAAAGCCGTTACCGATCCGGAACAGGTCGAGACTTGGTTTAAACAATTTGGCGCTGAAAAAATCGTGCTCGCACTTGATGTCAACATTGACGCGGATGGCATTGCGCGTGTTGCGACTCATGGTTGGCAGTCATCCAGTGACGTGACGTTAGACGACATACTCAAACGTTTCTCCGCATTGGGTTGCGCCCATGTATTGTGTACCGACATCAGCCGTGACGGCACTATGCAAGGTAGTAATGTGGGACTATACGAAGCTTATAAAAAGCGTTTCCCAGCCATTCAATGGCAGGCGTCGGGCGGTGTTAATAGTCTTGAAGATATACAACGCTTGAAAGCAGCGAACTGTGACCACGTTATCTTAGGTAAGTCATTACTGACCGGTGCATTTAGTTTAGAGGAGGCGATCCAATGCTGGCAAAACGCATCATCCCCTGCTTAGATGTTCGTGACGGTCAAGTCGTCAAGGGCGTTCAATTTCGTAATCACGAACTGATCGGCGACATCTTGCCCCTAGCAAAACGCTATGCGGAAATAGGCGCTGATGAATTGGTTTTCTACGATATTACGGCATCCTCTGATGGCCGCACGGTAGACAAGAGTTGGGTTGAACGCGTCGCGCGCGAAATCGATATTCCATTTACCGTCGCAGGTGGTATTCGTACGCTGGCTCATGGTCGTGAGCTCCTTTCCATGGGCGCCGATAAGTTATCAATTAACTCGCCTGCGCTGATGAATCCTGAGCTGATCAATGAGATGGTGGATGAGTTCGGTCAGCAATGTGTCGTCATCGGTATTGATAGCTATTTTAATGCAGACAGCGGTGAATACGAGGTGCATCAGTTTACCGGTGACGAGAGCAAATCACGTCGCTCGCAGTGGCAGACCAAAGATTGGGTCAACGAGGTCATCGCGCGAGGTGCCGGTGAGATCGTTCTCAACTGTATGAATCAAGATGGTGTAAGAAAAGGCTATGATGTCGAACAACTGGCATCAATACGCCGTCACTGTTCAGTGCCGCTGATCGCGTCTGGTGGTGCAGGTGCCATTAACCATTTTACCAATGTATTTAAACAAGCCGATGTTGATGGTGCCTTAGCCGCTTCGGTGTTTCATAAGAATATCATCGCCATGGCGGAGCTGAAGCAACAACTGATTGACGAAGGCATCGCTATTCGTCCAATCGAACAAGGAGTTTTGTAACATGCTAATTACTGAAAGCACGGTAGACCAACTTGCTTGGGAGAAAATGAATCAGCTTGTTCCCTGTATTGTACAGCATGTCCTAACCGGCGAAGTACTTATGCAAGGTTACATGAACCGCGATGCATTGCTACAAACTTTGCAAACCAAAGCAGTGACTTTTTACAGCCGCAGCAAACAGCGGCTTTGGCAAAAAGGTGAGCAGTCGGGTCATGTTTTACAGTTCACTGGCGCTTACCGCGACTGTGACAATGATTCGATTCTTGTCCAAGCAATACCGCAAGGACCGACTTGCCACTTAGGTACGCGCTCATGTTTTGCCGAAGCGCCTGCACCCTTTTTAGTGCAGTTAAACAACATCATTAAAGCGCGTCGCAGCGCCTCACCTGACGAAAGCTACACCGCAAAACTATTAAGCCAACCCATTAAGCGTATCGCTCAGAAGGTGGGTGAGGAAGGTGTTGAGGTTGCGCTTGCCGCCACTGTGCAGGATAAAGATGAGTTACTTAATGAAAGTGCCGATTTACTTTATCACCTACTGGTGACTTTAGAAGCGAGTGATTTGAGCCTCGAACAAGTGCTTGAGGTACTACACCAACGCCACCGTTAAGTGGCGTTGTTCACTGTTTGCTCGAACTGCTTGCGCTCGTAATGCTTAGATACGAAGCGCAAGCGGATGGTGAGCATCACCGCGGCGACTGTTAAGCCACTAATAAAGCCAATCCAAAAGCCCGCGGCTCCCATGCGAGGCACCCACCAGTCAGTGCGTCCAAGAATGTAGCCGACTGTTAAGCCGAATGGCCAATACGAGATAAACGCCATGATCATCGGCCATTTGGTGTCTTTGTATCCCCGTAAGGTTCCCATAGCAACGGCTTGAAACGTATCCGACATCGTAAAAATCGCCGCCAATCCCATCAGCGTTGCGGCAAGATTAATAATCGCGGTATCAGGCGTATACAAGCTTGCCAGCCAAGCACCACCTAAATACATGATGATACCGTTAACCGCGGCGAATACCATGCCGAATACCATCGCAATTTTAAAACTCAGCATGGCATTTTTGGGCTCACCAGCGCCTAAAGCAAAACCCACTCGAAGTGTCACGGCCATCGAAATGCTCAATGGCACCATATATACCAACGAGCTGATGTTCAATGCAATTTGGTGAGCAGATACCACTGTTGGACCTAGTGGTGCAATCAATAACGCCACTGCGGCAAATAGGCTGACTTCAAAAAACAGTGACATCGCTATCGGAAAGCCTATTTTTATAATATACGCCACGTCATCGAACTTAGGTGGATACCAGCGTCTGAGTAGGTGAAGCTTCTTATAACGACGACTGGTGAATACATAGATCGCCATCGAAATAGCCATGCCCCAAAACACCAAAGCCGATGCTAAACCACACCCTGCACCACCGAGTTCGGGCGCGCCAAAGTGACCGTAAATAAAGATATAGTTTGCCGGAATATTAATGAGTAACCCAATAAAGCCAATCACTAAGGATGGCATAGTATTGGATAATCCCTCACAGAAGTTTCTTAAAATCACATAAATAACAAAACCGGGTACACCCCACGCAATGTAATTAACGTAATCTAGCGTCACTTGCCGGAAGCGATCCTCCACCTCCATCCAGTCAAGAATGTAGGGCGAAAACTGCAAGACCACCAAAGCTAACACGCCAAAAATAGCACACGCATACAACCCTTGCTGTAGCATGTTCGCCATGCGGCGATACTTCTTTGAGCCGTCAAAGTGCGAAACGATAGGCGCCAACGCGAGTGCAATACCAAACATCAACAAAGTGACCGGTACAAAAATACTGCCACCCACCGAAACGGCTGCCAAATCCACCGCATCTTTACGCCCTGCCATCACTGTATCGACTACGCTCATGAGCATCTGCGTCAGTTGCGCGACTAATATAGGGCCGGTCAGTTTAGCGAGCTTTCTAATTTCGTGCGTGTGTTTGGCCATGACTTACAACATCCTAAATAAAGTCAAGAATAAGTGGGTTAACCTCAGCCGGATGCGTAAGAGGTCCCATGTGTCCAGCTAGGACGGGTTTTACAGTCACTGATGTCAGCGCCGTGGATAATGCTTTAACCACCGCTCGCGCACTGCGACGTGTGTATTCACCTTGTAAAATCAATACAGGCGCTTCAACCTGCTGATAATCTTTAAGCGTTAGTTCATCATTTAATAGTGCGTCGAAATCCAGCGCAACTTTTGCCGCTTGCGCAACCATACCTTGTTGAACACGCTCTGGCAGAGCATCGAAATAACCGGGTTGGTTCCAGTAATCAATAAAGGTGCGCGTGCATTCTACCTCATCTTTCCCGTGCATCGCATCACTCACCTGCCGAATTTCTTGCATGCCAGGAGAATCTTCCTCCAACACATGAAAACTGACTGGCTCATACACAACCACGCGCTCAATATTAAAATGTTTTTGTTGCGCCATTTTTAGCGCAACCGCCCCACCGTAAGAATGACCAATCAAAATTAGCGACTGATTACCCAAGGTTGGCTTGAGTGCTCTTTCGATGCGCGTAATTTCTTGCTGCAAGCGAAAATGCGGCGCAGACTCTACGTCAGGCGCACGTCCGTAGCCCAATAAATCGATCCCTACAACGTTATAGTCATTGCTTAACGTTTGTTGCAGTATTTTCCATTGCGCGTTAGAACTTTGCGAACTGTGAAGCAATACACAGGTGCCTTTGACTTCGCCCTGCGAGGGCAGATAAGAAATTCCGGGTGCTAACTCCTGCACGTCAATGTCTCCTATAGCTGGCCAACAAAGATGCCGATTAAAATGCCCGCTTGCAGTAACAACACGCTGAATGTGCCGAGGACACCGACCGTACGAGGCCAGGACACACCTGCGTTAGAGGATAGACCCGCAGCGTGAGCAATACGGGCGATGGTCAACGCACCACCTAAGCTATAGATCCATGCACTGCCAACCCCACTAAACTCGATAAGAGCAAGCATCAACAACATCAACGGAACGTATTCTATAAAGTTACCGTGCGCGCGCACAGCGCGTTGTAATTCTTCAACTTTATTGGTCCCAATACCTACACGATGACGCCAACGGAGCTGAATAATGCGAACCGAAAGTACAACGTAGATCAATGCCAGAATGCCTGCAAATAAACTCGTTATGGTGAGGGTGGCCATGATGTTCTCCGATAAAGTGGTAACACATAAAATTAAAAAGGCTCACCAGTGGGGTGAGCCTCTATCAAAACCTTTCAGTGCAACTCTTTACTTAAGCAGTGCACCGAGTTCCTTACTTACAGCTTCGACTGGCTGAGTTCCATCAATACGATGATACTCGGTGTCCGTTTCTTTTGCGAGTGATTGATAATATTCAACCAAAGGCTCTGTTTGTTCATGGTAGACCGCTAAGCGTTTGCGTACGGTCTGCTCTTGGTCGTCTGGACGAATAACCAGCTCTTCACCGGTCTCATCGTCTTTGCCCTCTTCTTTAGGTGGGTTGTGTTTAATATGATAAACACGACCTGAACCTGGGTGTACACGACGTCCACTCATACGCTCAACAATCACGTCGTCAGGTACCGCAAACTCAAGTACGTAGTCAACTTCGATACCGTTTTCACGCATGGCGTCAGCTTGTGGAATCGTGCGCGGGAAGCCGTCGAGCAAGAAACCGTTTTGGCAGTCCGGTTCGGCGATACGTTCTTTGACTAGTTCGATGATGATTTCATCAGAAACCAGTTGTCCTGCATCCATCACTTGCTTTGCTTTCTTACCAAGCTCTGAACCGGACTTGATTGCGGCTCGTAGCATATCACCCGTTGAAATCTGTGGGATACCAAAGGTATTCATCAAAAATTGAGCTTGAGTGCCCTTTCCCGCACCCGGAGCGCCGAGCAAAATAATGCGCATAAACAGCCTCGTTTATATTTGTATTCAAGTGTCTGAGGGGAACTTTACCCCGATGAGGGCGTTTTTACAAGAAAAGAGGCGCACAGCAAGCGTTTGTTGCTGTGCGCTATAGCGTGATTATGCGTTAAGCATTAACTTATTAAGACGAGTCACGAAAGACGCTGGATCCTTAAGGTTTCCGCGCTCTGCGAGCGTAGCTTGATCAAGCAGTACTTGAGCCCACTCGGCAAATTCCTCATCGTTCTTGCCTTGCATTTTTACGACTAAAGGATGATCCGGGTTAACCTCAAAAATGTATTTTGTTTCAGGTACTTTCTGACCCGCAGCTTCCATCAGCTTAGCCATCTGCGTGCTCATATCATTGTCATCGGTAATGATACACGCAGGCGAATTAGTCAAACGGTGCGTTACACGCACTTTTTTAACGCGCTCACCGAGTGCTTTTTCAAAGCGTTCTAACTGTTCTTTAAACGCTTCTTCTGACTTTTCTTGCTCGGCCTTGTCATTTTCATCATCTAAGTCGCCTAAGTCTAAATCGCCGCGCGTTACCGACTGCAACGACTTCTCTTTAAACTCAGTTAAATGGCTCATCAACCACTCGTCAATGCGTTCAGAGAGCAATAGTACTTCGATGCCTTTCTTACGGAAGATCTCAAGGGCAGGATTATTCTTCGCAGCCTCAAAACTGTCGGCGACGATATAGAAAATCTTGTCTTGGCCTTCTTTCATGCGTTCAACGTAATCATCTAAACTGACATTTTGAGTTTGCTCATCGGTATGTGTCGACGCAAAACGCAACAGCTCAGCGATGCGTTCCCGATTACCACTGTCTTCCGCAGGACCCTCTTTTAACACATTACCAAAAGTATCCCAGAAGCCTTGATATTGCTCGGCGTCGTCTTTTGCCAATTTCTTGAGCATCTGCAACACTTTCTTAGTACTACCATTACGCATTGAGCGAGTAATCTTGTTATCTTGCAAGATTTCACGGGATACGTTCAATGGGAGGTCATTAGTATCAATAAGACCTTTAACAAAGCGTAAGTAGGTCGGCATTAATTGCTCAGCGTCATCCATAATAAAGACACGCTTCACATAGAGTTTTACCCCCTGCTGTTGCTCACGATTCCAAAGGTCCCAAGGAGCTCGTTTTGGAATATAAAGAAGGCTGGTGTATTCGTGTGTACCCTCAACCTTGTTATGGCTCCATAACAGCGGATCGTCAAAGTCATGCGCTACAGTCTTATAAAACTCTTTATATTCTTCGTCGCTGATGTCGGCTTTATCGCGTGTCCATAAGGCTTGACCCGAGTTCACAGTTTCCCATTGAGCCTCTTGGGCAGGCGTAATAACTTCGCCGTCATCATTTTTTTGTTCTTCAACCGCTTCTTTCCACATTTGGACGGGGATACTCAAGTGTTCTGAGTATTTGTTAATCACCCCACGAATACGGAAGTCATCTAAAAACTCATCTGCATCTTCTTTCAAATGCAAAATAATATCTGTTCCGCGCTGCGACTTTTGGGTGTCTGCGACTTCAAATTCTCCTTCACCCTTAGAATGCCATTCGACACCTTTTTCCGGTGACTCATAGGCAGAGCGCGTACGCACAGTCACTTCATCAGCAACAATAAATGCTGAGTAGAAACCAACGCCAAACTGACCGATTAACTTACTATCTTTGGCCTCATCACCAGACAACTGACCAAAGAACTCAGCCGTACCTGATTTGGCAATGGTCCCTAAGTTAGTCATGACTTCGTCACGCGTCATGCCGATGCCGTTGTCGCTTATTGTCAGCGTACGGTTATCTTTATCGATCGCGATACGTACATGGAGCTCACCATCATCGCCATATAGCGCGTTATCGCTGAGCGCTTTGAAGCGTAATTTATCGGCCGCGTCAGACGCATTCGATACGAGCTCACGTAAGAAGATTTCTTTATTTGAATATAGAGAATGGATCATTAGGTTAAGCAGTTGCTTAACTTCTGTCTGAAATCCATGTTTTTCGGTTTGAGCGGCTTCCGCCATAATTGTATTCTCCTACTTCAACCACCTTTTCATGTCAGAAATGGGGGCGATGTAGGCAATTTCAAGCGTTAACCAAACTTTTTACGCCCAGTGAATGCATGCCCTAAGGTTGCTTGGTCGACATAGCCTAGCTCGCCGCCGACGGGTACACCATGCGCTATTCGAGACGTGTTGACGTTCAGTGATTCGGCAATATCAGCAATATAGTGAGCCGTTGCATCACCTTCTACGGTAGGATTAGTTGCTAAGATGATTTCTTCAATGGGTGCACTTTTAAGCTGTGCTTCAAGTTCATCTAAACCAATGTCCTCTGGACCTATGCCATCAAGGGGTGACAGGTGCCCCATTAAAACGAAATAACGACCGTTAAATTGCGATGTTTGTTCAATAGCCAACACGTCAGCAGGTGTTTCTACTACACATAACGTACCTTGCTCACTGCGTGCGGGATTTGCGCAAATACGACATAAAGGTTCTTCGGTCAGCGTGCGGCATTGTTGGCAGTGACCTACACGCTGCACTGCATTCTGTAAGGAATCAGCCAAACGTTGCGCACCGTCTCTATCACGTTCCAACAAATGGAATGCCATACGCTGAGCCGTTTTTTTACCCACACCCGGAAGACGTTTTAAATCGTCGACCAAGCGATCAATGGCAGGACTGATTCCTTCACTCATAAAGTAAGCCTAGAACGGCATCTTAAAACCGGGCGGCAACCCCATACCACCGGTAATTTCCGACATGCGTTCTTTACTCGTCTCTTCCACGCGACGGACTGCATCATTAGTCGCCGCTGCAATCAGATCCTCGAGCATCTCTTTATCGTCATCCATCAAACTCTCATCGATTTCAACGCGCTTGATGTTGTGGTTACCCAACATGGTTACTTTCACTAATCCAGCGCCTGACTCGCCGGTCACTTCCATTTCAGCGATCTCTTGCTGGGCCTGCTGCATGCGCTCTTGCATTTGCTGCGCCTGCTTCATCATATTTCCCATACCACCTTTAAACATGGTCAAATCCTCTGTTGCTAAATTTTATCGTGCGCTGATCGACCTTTCGTCAGTCACCGCCTCAAATGTGTTTAATAATTGATTAAAGCCCACATCGTTTTGCAGCCATTGCTTGGCTTGCTCTAATCGGTACTGATCGATCGCTTGCTGTATCAGTAACGGCGTTGTCATCTGCTGCGATCCAATCTTAAAGTTGTATTCACCTTGCGCCGATAGCACATCACTTAATGCATCACGCGCAAGTGCCATCGTCTTGTCATTCAGCAAGCTCTGTTGCTCTTCGGTTACCCAAATACACCATTGCTGATGCTCCACCTTCTCCAACACCGAATTTAACAGCAACTGCCGAGTTAACCCCTGTACATCGGTCGCATCAACTATCGCAGCCCAGTTATCGACGTCCGCTGCGCACCGTGTTGATGAATTAAACTGCTGTTTTATCTGAGCTAAGCTTGTGGGTGTTGACTGGGTTAACTCAGTCTCATCACTCATTACCTGCTTAGCTGATAAATGAGGCTGCTCTCTCGGTGTTTCAACGTCTATTTCAGAATTTTTTTTTTCCGACTCTTGGCTAGCTGACAAGTCTTGGCGCATGTTCAACAATGACGCCAACCCCTCGTCCGATGTCGCCGGCGCACGCTGTTGTTCTGCTTGCGCTTCTATATCTCGTTGCTGCGCTATCAGCGCTGACTCGTCTTCGACTTCATCGTCGGCTTCATCATGAGTGTACGGCTCAAGTTCAGGAGAATTATCGTCAGTATCCGCGTCGAGCACATCTTCTGAAGCCATGGCCGCAAGGTTTGATTCGGGCGGCTGCTCGATGGTCTGTTCTTCAGCGCTTGGGCTGGCAAAAGTGAAAGATAACAATCTAAGTAATGTCATCTCGACCGCGCTTTGGGAATCGACTGCGTAAGGTGCTTCCTTTTTACCCTCAACAATAATTCGGTAGTACAACTGCAGTACTTCGGCAGGCAACTTACGCAACAGTACTTTCGTTGTCTGAGTTTGCTCCTCTGACGCCATCATAGCGGGGATCTGCTGTATTAATGCTAAGCGATGAATAACGCGCTGCAATTCATTAAGAATCATTAATGGATCAGGCACGAGTGCTTTGAGTTCATCAAATTTTTGAAAGACAGAGCCGTTGTCCGAGTCAGCTAATGCATCAAGTAGCGGGTGCACGTGGGCATCAGCAAGATGCCCGAGCATCCGTTGTACCGACTCAGTCTTAACTTCGCCTTGGCCCTGCGCAATGGCTTGGTCAGTTAAGCTTAATGCATCCCGCATACTACCCTTAGCCGACTGCGCTAATAATGCCAAAGCTTGCGTATCATGAGCCACGCGCTCTTGCTCTAACACGTAGTCAAGCTGTCCGACGATTTGTTCACGGTCGAGCGCCCTTAAATTAAACTGTAGGCAACGTGACACGACAGTGATGGGAAGCTTCTGTGGATCTGTTGTCGCGAGTAGGAATTTAACGTGCTCTGGCGGCTCTTCTAACGTCTTAAGTAACGCGTTAAAGCTGTGTCGAGACAGCATATGTACTTCATCGATTAAGTACACTTTATAGCGACCACGGGTTGGCCGATATTGTACATTATCGAGCAGTTCGCGCGTATCTTCGACTTTGGTGCGGGATGCGGCATCGACCTCAATCAAATCGACAAACCGGCCTTGCTCGATTTCCTGACAGCTTTGACATTCGCCGCAAGGACGAGCGCCCACACCCTGCTCACAATTCAATGCCTTAGCAAGAATACGAGCGATGGTGGTTTTACCGACGCCACGGGTGCCCGTGAATAAGTAAGCATGATGCAAGCGCTGTTGTTCAAGCGCATGAAATAACGGCTCCAAGACATGCTGTTGACCGACGACTTGGTCAAACTGCATGGGTCGCCATTTTCGGGCAAGCACTTGATAAGCCATTAACAGCCTCTTAATTAATTAAAAACGACACAAGGTATAGCACGTTATGCCAAGATCTCGCAATTTTTGTTCGCCTGGAAGATCGTCTAAAGTGATTACAAAAGCAGCTTCTACCAACTCCGCTTTCGTTCTCGATAACAGCCGCGCAGCGGCTGCAACGGTTCCACCTGTCGCAAGCAAATCATCCATCAATACGACGCGTTGAGGCTCTTTGAATGCGCATTCCTGTAACTCAAGCGCATCCTCGCCATATTCCAATGCGTAGCACTCTTTGACCACTGGGCCCGGCAACTTACCCGGCTTACGCAGCAACGTCAGCCCGCACCCTAATCGCTGAGCGAGCGCTGCACCAAAAATAAATCCTCGCGCTTCAACCGCTGCAACTTGATCAATGCCCTGTGCTTCGTAGCGTTGGGCAAAGGCTTCAATAGTTGCTCGAAAAGCGCTAGCGGATTGTAGTAACGGAGATATATCGCGGAAAATAATCCCAGGCTTAGGATAATCTGGAATAGCCCGGATGCTATTTCGGATAGTGGTTATCAAATCCATAGGTGTCCCTAGGCAACTGACCGCTTTGTATAATAGGTTACGACATCACCCAAGAACTTGGCATCCAAAGGTTTACTCAAGCAGCGCGTAGCGCCATGTTTAAGCGCTATAGGCTCCACATCCGTCACATCCTGTGTAGTGACAAACAGTATCGGTGTATGATGATAATGTTCGAGCTGGCGTAGGTTCTTAAGTAACGTCAGACCATCCATGAGTGGCATTTTGTGATCAATGATCATTAGGTCAAAGTTGCTTTCTTTGGCTTGCTTAAGACCATCAAGACCATCATTCGCAAACACCAGTGCGATATCCAAGTGAGACAGACTACTTGCAATATCAGCTCGTGTGTTGGCGTTGTCGTCGACCACGAGCGTTGAAATTGTCATAACATTAAAATCCTTGTGCAGAGCGCACGTTTCGGTTACGCACCGATCAATTGTACAAAGCGTAAAACAAGTGGGAGACATCCCGCGAACACGAAGAGTAAAACAGCAATAAGTAGAAATTTACCGCTAGAAGGATCTTTATAATTGTTACTACCCATGAAAAATTCCCCCATAAAAAGTCGGAGCAGATCATACTCGAAATCCATCCGTTATAAAAGTATGGGGTGGTGTAAATTATAGGCAAAAAAAAGCCCCGCTTGTGCGGGGCTTTTGCGGGCTTAAACTTTACAGATCGACGCCTTTTCGTTTCGCAGTAGACTGGATATAACCTTTCCAACTACGCGCGCTACGACGTTGATTATCAAATTTAGCCGCCTCGTTCACATACGTCAGTGCTTGACGGTAGTCGCCACCATAGAAGAACGCTTCTGCTAGTGACATGTAGATACGACCTTTGTCATCGCCGCGCGCCAAATCAAGCGCACCTTTAAGCGGTGTAGTCGCAGCTACATACTGCTCGTTCTGAACCAGCAAGTTACCTTGCTTACGCAAGTACTCGCCTTTATCTTCACGGTCGTCCGTAAGCTCTGCCGCTTTACCGTACCATTTTGCTGCCTCAGCAAACTCTTTGGCACGGTGGAAGCTATTTGCTGCCGTCGAGTAGTTCTTAGCTGTTCCCTCTACATCGCCCGACTGGATGTGTTTCAACATCGTTGTCGCAGCTTTGTAAGGGATGCCCTCATTATCGTAGAGTTGAACCAACAACTTAAATTGGTTTTCCTCTTTCAAATAACCCGCTAAGTAAGCAATTTCCATTGTCTGCAATGCTTTAGGAAGGTTTTCCTTGAGCATGTACATTTGGGCTAATTGCGGCCACCAAGGGATCGTTTCCGGCAATACATCTAAGCCTTCTTCAATCGTAGCGATGGCTTGGTCATACATCTTACGCTCAAAGTAAGAGGCCATAAGTAGCGTGTAATAATCCTTTTTAGGCTCATCCGCATACTTAAGTGCCGCTTCCGCATAAGGTACAATCTTAGCGAACTCTTTTTGTTGATAATAAGCATTTGCTACATAGAACAACGCCTGCGGGTCCATCTCACCAGTGAATTCGAACCATTTCTGTAGGTACGTGACCGATTGAGCATACTTCTCTTCTTGAAGGCTCAATTGACCCACTAGTTTAAGGACAGCCGCTTGGTCGCTCCAACCGAGTACGTCTTGGTCTGCCGCGTTCTTCAACATTGGCAGCGCCTCTTCAGTACGTTCTGCTTGCGCATACAACGTACCTAAGAAACGGCTCAAGTACGCTCGATCGTAGCCTTCAGCGTCTGGCAGTTCTTCCTCAAGAAGAACGATTGCCTCTTGCAACTGCTCTTGCTCGTACAACTCGAACGCATCCATAATCGCTCGACCAACACGCTGTGACGCGACTTGGTTTTTTCGAGCTTTCTTTTGCGCTTCAACGGTTTCTTTACTTGGCAGATCAAGACCGAGGTCTTGTGCAGCTACCGGAGCGGTAGCTACAACCAAGCCGAAAGCAAGGGCAGTAACAAATGTCTTCATTACAGTTTTCATTTCTTATTGCCCATCCATGTTGAAGTCGAGCTGAACAGTCATACCTTCTTGACGAACAGGCTTACCGTCTACGACCTTCGGCTTATACTTCCAACGCAATAATGCGCGGCGTGCTTCACGGTCGAACACTCGACGAGGTTCTGAGTCAATTACTTCAACGTCGGTCACACCACCTTGCTCATCGATAGTGAATCTCAACTGTACCCAACCCTCGGTGCCGTTACGAGCGGCTGAAGGCGGATAGCGAGGCTCAATTCGAACGATTGGCGTAGCGTCACCATCTTGATTCAACAAGTTACCGGGGCCTGACAAACCAGTGTCAGCACCACCTACATCGACGTCGAAGCCCATGTTCATGTTCACACCGCCCGCATCTGACGTATCAGGTTCAGATTGCGGCGTCTCAGGTGGAGCCTGAGGCGGCGGTGGTGGCGGCGGAGGTGTTCTCCGGCGCTCTTGAACGTCGGACTCTGGCGGCGACGTTACGATGTCAATGACCGGAGTGGGAGGCGGAGCTTCGTTACTCTTAGCCCCCCCACCGATTAAGTAAGCCATAAAAGCAAACAGAGCAAACGTAACGGCCGCACCTAGTATTAAAGATACTAAAAAGCGCACCATATTAGTTAGTCTCCGCTGCTATGGATATCTTATCGATACCCGCTTCCTTAACCTGGTCCATGACTTCTACAACACGACCATGCTCAGCTTTCTTGTCTGCCTGAATAACCACTAAGTCAGTAGGTTGCTCAGCAAGCATACGCTCAAGGTTTGCTGCCACGCGTTCTACGTCAACTTGACGCTTATCCATCCAGACTTCACCCGTATCGCGAATCGCGATAAAGATGTTAGCTGAAGGCTCCTTGTTGGCCTGGTTTGCTTCAGGTTTATTAACCTGAATACCAGCCTCTTTAACGAAAGAGGTTGTTACGATGAAGAAGATCAACATGATGAATACGATGTCCAGCATCGGCGTCATGTCAATCGCTGCATCTTCCTCTTCACGAATACGATTTCTTGCCATAGTAATACTCTCTTAGTGATGTGGCAGACTGTCGACCAAGTTCTGCTTAGCGCGACGAACACGACTCTCGAGTCGGGTCGCAAAGAACATACCGGATAACGCTGCAACCATACCCGCCATTGTCGGGATTGTTGCCATCGAGATACCCGACGCCATAAGACGAGGGTTACCGGTACCTTGCACTGCCATGATCTCGAATACGGTAATCATACCGGTTACTGTACCGAGTAGTCCCACTAGAGGACAAAGTGCAACGCAAGTCTTAATCAACAGAATACGTGCATTCAATTTATCGTTCGCTTCGGAAATCCATGCTTCGCGGATTCTATGTGCGTACCATGAGGTGGTATCTTTACGAGCGTCCCAACGTGCGATGATTTCTTTACGCAACTTAGGGAACGAACTCGTTAAGTACCAATAACGCTCAATCATCAGTACCCACATTAGAAAGAGTACCCCCATGACGACGTACAATACGTCGCCACCGGTCGCAATAAAATCCCTGATAGATTCCCATAGTTCCATCAGGTAAAGCATGAACTTACTCCTTCTCCGAGTGAGCCGCTACAATACCTGCAGCCTGCTCATCCAACAAGTGAACAATTGATTTACTACGTGCAGCCACAATACTGTGAGCCAAAATCAATGGAATTGCCGCGATTAGACCCATAGCCGTTGTTACCAACGCCATTGAGATGTCGCCTGCCATGATTTTCGGGTCACCTGTACCGAACAATGTGATTGATTGGAACGTACCAATCATACCCACAACGGTACCCAAGAGACCAAGTAATGGTGCAATTGCTGCGAAGATTTTCACTACGTTGATGCCGCTTTCGATCTTCGGCGTCTCACGCATGATCGCTTCGTCAAGTTTCAATTCAAGGTTTTCAGCGTCAGCATCTTTGTTCTCATGGTAAACCTTCAATACGCGACCCAATGGGTTTTTGTCTGAAGGGTTATCTACGTTCTTAAGCTGAGAACGCATTTTGCCACCGATAACCGTCAAGGTTACAAGCTTGAACAATGAGATGATTAAACCAATGATGAGTACAACAGTAATGACATAGCCTACTGTTCCACCTTGGTGATAACGCTCCATTAAGGTCGCTTTCTGAGTCAATAGACCCAAGATTTGGCCTTTAGATGGATCCAAGTAAACACCTGCATAGCCACTTTCGGTGCTAGTGAAGGTATCAGCTTGGCTGGTTACATAACCGTCTGGTTGACGACCTAGCGGCTGAATTTGCTCAGTCGAGTCGTTGTAAGTCAGGTACTGGTCATCAGAAATAAGGTTAAATACACCGATACGAGTAACAGTACGCTGTTCTGAACCACCTGCTAAGCTGAATACTTCCGCGTCAAACTGAACAACTTTACCTGATTGAACCATTTCGGTTAACAATGCAGTCCAAAGGTCTTCAAGTTCAGACAAAGTAGGAAGCTCTTTAGCTTCTGACAGGCTCTGAAGAACGTCTTCACGACCTGGGTATTGAGCGCTTACGATTGAAGTTGCGATACGACCGATTGTTTCGGTAGCAGCACCACGTACAACACCAAACATCTCACCCAACGTACCTTTAGCATTCTCAAGCTCTTGCTCTTTGTTTGCCAAAGTGATTTCGTTTTCTGAGAATTGGTTTTGTAAACGCTTACCGCGTGCTTGCTCGTCTTTAAGCTGTTGCTTAGCCTTGTTTAACAAAGCCTGCTTGTCAGCTCGCGCAGACATGAACTCTTGCTCACGTTCTTCGCTGATTTGACGAGAAGAAATACGATTTTTCTCAACCAACTGAAGCAGTTCGTCTAAGCTCTTTGCTTCTGGCTGGTTGTCTTGTGCTTGAGCAGCGAGAGTCGTACCTGCAGAAAGGGTGACTGCTGCTGCAATCATTAAAGAACTGACTAATTTTTTCATTCTGCACTCTCCGCTGCGAATACTGGAAGTTTCACCAGATCGTAAGCAGTTTGCTTACGTGACATACGAATCGCTGTGGTCAGAGGATTCACGAACTCGTCTTCCAACTTAGTCCACTCATTAGTGTCTTTGTTGTATAACCACGCATTTTTCAAGTCCAAAGACTGTGCTGCGAAGACAACGCGACCCATGTGAAAAAAGTCTACGGCAACTTCTTCACCGTCGACGTTCAGGTTACCCTGATAAGCGTTAAGCATTTGTCCGTAGTCCATCTCTGCTTGGTAAGCTTCGATAATTTGACGGAACTGCTCAGAGGTAGAAACGTTCGCGTTACCCATGATATCGCGAAGACGCTCAACACGCTCTAGACGCTTTTCTTTGTGAATTGGAATATCGAGCTGAACGAACTCTTCCAACGCGTCGATCATTTCGTACATCAAAGGAACCACGCCTTGCTTGGTTTCTTCAATGGTGTCGATCTGACGCTGAAGTGAATCGATGTTCGACTGCTGGTCAGCAACCAAACGAGCCACGTGGTCGTTGTAGACCTTGAGGTTCTCGTATTCAGCAACAACAGAGCGATACTCAATCAACAAATCTTGGCTTTGCTCATACAGAGAATTGATTTTCTTCTGTGATTGCTCTTGCGCATTCAAGATTTGCTGCTCTTCTTTCTGTAGCTTAGCTACATCAACTTGCTGTGCAGCAGCAACGCTGGTGCCAGCAACCGCCATTGCGCCCATTAAGGCTGCGGCGAGTTTGGTTCTCTTGATTACTTTGGTCATAGTTCCCAACCAATTTGAATTAACTTCCGCTCCAACGTTTTACAACGTGAAACACCAGTTTTATTGAGTGACGAAAAGATTAAATTCTATCCGCGTACGCACCTACAAAAAGCACGTACATTCACAGGAATACTCCCACGATGACCATACGCTGTCAACCTGCTGAAACAGCGTTAACTGCGTTATGATAGCCGTGCGACGTCCATCCATGTTACCTGCGGAAATCATTTCCAGCCGCTACGAGCGGTAACTTCCTGTCAATCAAGTGTCCAGTACGTTTTTCCAAATTTGCGGAGTTTCACGTAGCTGAACCCTAGCTCGCATAGTATCACTTTTTGATCGACGAACAACACTCCGTTACAAATTTCAACGTTATTTAAACAACTTAATGCGTGAGGTCTGTCGATTGTTAAAAAGCAACCTCTTCTTAATTTAGGTAGAATACTGAAAAACCGCAACTTTACGGCAAACCATGAATACTACATATTTGCAACAATTCCAACGTGCGTTAACACTGTTACGTCAGCGTGCACGTGAATTTGATCAGCAAAAGCCGACTAAAAGCTTTGCGGAGCAATGGTTTGCAGACAACCTTTTCGCTACCCGCTCGCACTTTGCCGAAGCCTATATTAATGAGACTGAACAGCTGGTTAATAAGTTACTAACAATTACCGATAACGAGAGAAAGCATTATTTAGCGCAAAAAGTGAGTGAACAGGTACTTTCACTCAGCGCTCTGTTACAAAACAGCCATCCTCCAGATGCTCAATTCGACCAACGTGCACACCAGGAGGCGCAACATGGGCAATTACATAAAACCCTCGCCAAGTACCGACAGTATGAGGTGCGGTTAAAGAACAAAGTAGAAGTATTCCAAAATGCAGGGGATTTATCTCAAGCGCAGGCGTACCAAAAACGACTCAGTCGCTGTCAGACAGCCATTAGCCAAGTTGAAAAGCAAATTCAAATCATGGACGAGGGCTAACAATGGTTCCTTTTATTTATGATCCCATTTATAGCGACCTCGATTTACCTGAGCGTCACCGCTATCCGATTCATAAATACAAAAAGCTGTATCAGTGGGCATTGGACCACGGGGCGAGTGCGGGACAGTTTTTGCGTCCGACTCCACTCACTTGGTCTCAGGTCAAAGCGGTGCACAGCGCTGATTATGTGCGTAAGTTGAGAAACAACGAATTTGATAAAAGAGAATGGCGCAAAGTGGGCTTTCCCTGGTCCAAGCAATTACTGACCCGCACCCTCACATCAGCCGGAGGAACGTTCGCAACGGTCAAGACAGCACTTGATAAACGTATTGCCATTCATTTCTCGGGCGGCTACCACCATGCGCACTATGATTGGGGCAGCGGCTTCTGTTTAATCAATGACCTAGCCATTAGCGCGATTATGGCCACGAAAGCACAACCTAATTTAAAAATTCTGATATTCGATACCGATGTTCATCAGGGTGACGGTACAGCGACACTATTAAGAGAGCACGAAAATATTTTCACCTGCTCTATTCATGGTGAACGAAACTTCCCATTTACTAAAGTAGACTCCGATCTCGACGTCGCGTTACCCAAGGGTACCACCGATGGCGCGTACCTCGATGCCGTGAAACATACATTGCACAAGGTAACCAACGACTTTAAACCCGACTTGATTTTATATGATGCAGGGGTGGATATTTACCGCCGTGATGATCTCGGGCATCTTGATGTGTCCATCGAAGGAATTTTTGCACGTGATCATTTTGTAATTGACTACGCAAAACGAAATAATATCAGTTTGGCTGCCGTGATCGGTGGTGGTTATCAACGCAATTTGTCGCGCTTAATATTAGCTCATGCACAATTGCTTCGTGCCAGTCATCAAGTATGGGATGTTTAGAACATAAAGAGGACGGGTGGCGACCCTACCAGCCACACCTCGGCGCCCACATCCCCGACTACGGCTGCTCCCTTCCGGGCCTGACCGGGTTTGCCAGTTAGTGTCGCGAGGGGACCCGCAGGGTCACCATAACTCGTGAAAACGCATTATCGCGCACTCAGCTAAGGTAAACAAGCCCCAGTGCGCTGACTGCCTAGTTTTTCTTCAGTTTAGCCGCGATTGCTTGCTTAGCAGTATCAGAGCTGAGCGCTTTGGCAAAGTAGCCAGCTTCTAAACTAATACGCTCTGATACAGTGTCCGACTCTGTTTTAATCAATGTTTTCGAGGTTCTTAAAGCCCCCCGAGACTGTTTAACCAAGTGTCCGACAATCTCATCAACACGAGTATTCAGTTCGTTAGCTGCCACGACTTCATTCACCAAACCATACTGTTGTGCCTTGTTCGCAGAAAACGAATCGCCTAGCAGCAATAATTCAGATGCGCGTTGATGTCCCATAATACGTGGGAGCAATAAACTTGAGCCCGCCTCTGGAAGCAACCCTAGCTGCACAAAGGGTAACGCAAATACTGCATTGTCAGCCGCATAGACCAGATCGCAATGCAACAACAAGGTTGTACCAATACCAATAGCTAAGCCATTGACCTTCGCGACCAACGTCACTTTCACTTTATTGAGTAAATGAAGAAACTTAAAAGGAGGTGCCGTTTCATCCAGTGACTCGATGGATAGGAAGTCATTGAGATCATTACCCGCAGAAAAACTGTCTCCACTCCCCTCGAAAACGACCACTTTAATCGTCTCGTCCTCGTCAGCGGCTTTTAGTGCTGCGGTTGCTTCCGAATACATTTGTTGCGTAAAAGCGTTCTTCTTAGCAGGCCGATTAAGTCGGATTGTGACTACACTGGCACTTTTATCAATAATAATATGTTGTTCTGTCATAAAAAATCTCGTGAAACTGGTTGTACCACTCTCACGAGATTATCAGTTTTTCAGCACAATATCAGTGCTATTTGTCCTTTAAAGACGAATTATTTATCGCGCTTCGCCCAAGCCGCGGCCGTCTTCTCGTGCATCGGTACAATCATATCTAAAGCGGTTAAGTCGGTTGGTTCCAGTTCATACGTCGGTGGGTTGACCGGTGTGACGCGCTGCCCCCAACGGATCAAGCCTGCACCGCAGGTTAGTCCGCCACCAAACACTGCAGATACAATGGTGTCACCCGGCTTAACAGTGCCATTCTCTACCGCTTCACAAAAAGCAATTGGTAGTGTTGCAGATGATGTATTACCGTAGTTCTGAATATTTATCACGGTTTTTTCGGAGGGGACCTTACATAACTTCGCAAGATAATCGATTAACCGTTTATTCGCTTGATGCGGAATCAACGCATCGACATCTTCAGTACTTAAGCCAGTTTGCTGAAATACCTTCTCAACCGCCGCATTCATACCTTTAACAGCGCGCTTAAAAATTTCTTGGCCGACAAAGTCAAATTGCATAATGCCATCGAAACCAAAGCGATCGAAGCTCAATCCAAAATCAAGGCTCAACACGTCACGCGCATCGGCATCACAGCTAATGTGACTAGCAAGAAGGCCAACTTCTTCATCGCTTGCCTCTAATACCATCGCGCCCGCACCATCGCCAAAAAGCACGGCGCTCTCACGTTTGGTCCAATCGAGAATGCGGGTCAGACGCTCGGCACCAATCAACAACACTTTTTTATGAGCGCCGGTTTGAATGGCTTGAGTAGCCACGTGCATTGCATAAAGAAAACTGCTACACGCGGCATTGAGGTCAAACGCTGCAGCATTCGGTGCACCAATGTTTTGTTGCACTGCTGAAGCGACATTAGGAATGATTTCGTCGGCGGTGCAAGTGCCAACTATAATCAGGTCAATATCGTCTGGGTTCAGTCCAGCGGCCGCCAGCGCATTCTGTGCAGCAACCGTAGCGAGCTTAGATGTCCCAACATGACTGACGCGTCGCTCTGAAATTCCAGTTCGCGTGACAATCCATTCATCCGAGGTATCTAAAAACGTTGCCAGGTCATCATTGGTCATGACTGCTGGCGGTAAACACTTTCCCCATCCTGTAATTTCTGCGTATTTTTTCACGACAAAACCTTTAACTTCATTAACAACGCGTTGCCTTGTCACCGTATCGCTTTGCTAGATATCAGTAAAGCATTTTTGCAAGGCACAATTTTACCGTATGATAGCATGAAACTGTGTTACGTGAATGACTAAAACGAGGAAGCCATGCGTCACCTAATAAAGCTCACAGCACTCTCCGCCGTCGCGCTCTTATCAATAAACAGCTGCTCGACGATTGACTCTGATCTGATTGTCGAGCCACCGACGGTCACATCGCAACTGTCGGAAAGTATCTCGCGCCTTAGCGTGCAAGATAAACGACCTCACAGCTATCTCTATCGTCACATCGATAGTGATAGCCAAAAAGCTAATCAATTTTCGGCACCCTCACAGCCGCTTACAGAAATCGTCAAACAAGCGTTTCAGCAGTCCGGGATTGTCAGTGGTCAGGGCGACCTTAATTGGTATATATCTATCAATAAAGCGGTGGTCGAACACACCGAGACGACTTTAAAATATCAACTCGACTATCAATTAAACATCCGCGTCGAAGCACAAAGAATGAACCGGTCGTATGCAAGGACATTCACGGGCACCAGTAAGTCGGAAGGGGTTTCCAACCCCGATGAAGCAACTATTGAACGTGAGTTTAAACGTCTTTTACAACAGGTGCTCAACGATATTGCTAACGATCCCCAGTTACGTTTGATGGAAACTCGAGGTTAAGATGAAAACTATTACCGCGCTATTTACATCAATTATTGTCTTGTTCAGTTCATATTCGCAAGCACAAGTGCAACCCGATAACCCTTTTCCTACCGTCATTTTTGTTACCTCTGAGGGTAACCTTACCGTGGAGCTTAACCGCGAAGCCGCACCTATCACTGTTGCTAATTTTCTCCGCTACGTTGCTAAGGCGCAATATAACGACACGATCTTCCATCGTTTGGTGCCTGGCTTTGTAATCCAGGGCGGCGGCTACGATGCTGAGTTCTCTGACAAACCGAGCTATGAGACGATCGTGAATGAATCGGGCAATGGCCTGTTAAACACCTACGGCACTATTGCCATGGCTAGGGAACGTAAGCCTCATACAGCGACTCGTCAGTTCTATTTCAATTTGAACGACAATACCTCACTCAACCCCGACGACGGTGATTGGGGCTACGCCGTATTTGGACGTGTTACTGAAGGTTTGGACGTGCTCGAAAAATTAGCAGCGCTTGAATCCATGCCATTTGATGAAAAGACCGGTTGGCGCGATGTTCCCGCTAATCCGCCCGTGCTTAAACGCATCGAAATTGTGCCGCAATGACAGAGCAGCATACGCTACGAACAGACCTTAGCGTTTACCGTCAGCCACGCGTGATAGCGCTATTTTTCTTGGCGCTTTCAAGCGGGTTCCCTTGGGTGATGATTGGCTCAGCATTGTCAGCATGGTTACAAGAAGAGGGATTAAGTCGATCCGTTATCGGTTATTTCGGTGCCGTATTCGCGGTTTATTCCATCAATTTTCTTTGGTCTCCGCTGGTCGATAGCGTTAAACTTCCATTGTTGAATCGTTGGCTGGGACAACGTCGTAGTTGGATCTTACTCTGCCAACTGCTTATTGCCACGTTGTGTTTGTTCGTATCGACGTTAACCATCGCTGATAACTTACATTTAGTCGGTATCGCCGCCCTACTCATTGCCATTAGCTCTGCGACTCAAGATATAGCAATTGATGCCTACCGTATCGAGACATTTTCTGAGTCGGAAGGACGCATGCAAAGTGCCGGAGCAGCCATGGCCACATCAGGTTGGTGGAGCGGTTACGCCGGCCTCGGCGCGGTTCCGTTTCTGCTCGTCGATGGCACCCATTGGCGTTGGCAGGACGCCTACATCGTGCTCGCAGCGCTCATGCTGTCGTTGGCGTTGGTGACTCTAATCTTAAAGCCAGCGCGTTACACACAGGTCAAAGCAAATACGATAGCGACCTTGTCCTTATTAAAACGGATCAGCACTGTCGTCATTGAGCCGATTAGTTCTTTCTTCTCACGCAACGGTGCGAAACTGGCAATACAAATTTTGCTGTTTGTCTTTCTTTTTAAAATAGGCGAAGCCTTTTTAGGTCGAATGTCGATTGTATTTTATAAAGAAATAGGCTTCTCGAACGAACAAATTGGTACATACTCTAAATTAGTCACTTGGTGGATAACCATTATATTCTCGCTACTGGGTGGACTCGTTACACTCCGCATCGGTCAGTTCAAGGGGTTATTGATTGCCGGCATTGCTATGGCGGGCTCAAACCTTATGTTCGCTTGGATTGCTAACGTCGGCCCCAGTGAAAACTTGTTTCTTGCCGCAGTGCTGGTCGATGGCTTTACGAGCGCTTGGTCGACGGTTGCTTTTGTCGGTTTTATCAGCTTTTTATGTGACCGGACCTTTACCGCGACGCAGTATGCCTTACTCGCATCACTGAGCACCTTTGGCCGAACCACTTTATCCGCCTACAGTGGAGTGCTGGTTGATAAGCTTGATGGTAATTGGAGTCTGTTCTTTGTTCTCACCAGCTTAGCTATCCTGCCAAGCTTGTTATTACTCGGCTATCTAAAACGAAGTTATCAGGCACATTGGGGTGAAAATGAGTGACCACCCTAAACGACTACTACTCGTCGGCGCGGGTGCGATAGGTCAGCTTATTGCCCATCAATGGCAGTGTGCCAAGTTGCCGCTTGTCACACTGCCCCGCACATCTCGTCAACGCTCAGATTTTTTTGACTATCAATTTAGGCGCTATCGGTCCGAGAATACTGAGCATTGCCGAATTCCTATCATTAACGGCAGTGACTTCAGCTCAATACAAGCGGTTTTTATAGCCGTTAAGGCCTATGATCTTGAGAGTGTATTTCGACGTCTAGATACACTGGGTGTACCTCACGATCGACCTATTATCTGCGCGCATAACGGCCTTGTAGACTTAACCACATCACGCCCCTGTTATACATGGATAACCACTCATGGCGTGACGCGCAGTAACCGAGTGACCGAGCACAAAGGATTGGGTTCAGACTGGATCGATGCGCGCATTCAACATCATCAACAACTGACCGCACAGTTGCATAGCGCCTTTCCAAAACTGCACTTTGATGCAGACATCAAAGCACGACAATGGCAAAAATTTTGCCTTAATTGTGTAATTAATCCATTAACAGCGGTGAATCAGTGCCTCAATGGTGAACTCCTCAAAGAACAATACCATGAGCAGCGACGTATGCTGGTCTCTGAGTTGGTCAGTCTAAGTCAAGCGCTTGGCTATAATTTAAGTACTGCGGATTTGCTCGTATTAGTCGAGCAGGTATGCGAGGCGACCGCTGAAAACCAGTCATCAATGCTGTCGGATATAAAAGCTAACCGGCAAACAGAAATTGACGCACTGACTGGCTACGCGTTAAAAAAGGCCGCAGAGTTAGGCATTAAGCTGCCTACTCATGCGGCACTGTATCATCAGTTCAGTCAGCTTTATCTTCGATGAAGTCAACAACTTCAAGTCCGAATCCCGACAATGCCGAATAACGCTTCGGTGAACTAAGCAGATGCATTTGGTGAATGCCTAAATCAGCAAGGATTTGCGAACCAACACCCACATTTCGAGAAGCATTAGACGCCGACGCAGTCGGTTTGTGCTGTCCTTGATCCTGTGCCTCAAATTCTTTCACTTGCGCGATGATATCCTCAGGCGTTTGCTGACGGCCAATAAGCACTAAAACACCATCGTTTTCAGCAATATATTGCATCGCCTTCGCAATCGGCCAGCTGCGCTTCGCTGCGCGTTCAGTCGATAGCGTATCATGCAAGCTGTCTTGCAAATGCACACGCACATTAGTCACCTTCTCGGCATCAATCTCACCATGCACCAACGCATGATGAACTTGCTGGTCAATTGAGTCTTGATACGTGATCATATTGAATTTACCAAAACTGGTCGGCAATTGACACTGGGCTACACGGCGAATGGTTTTCTCGCGCACTGAGCGGTACTCGATCAAATCAGCAATCGTACCCACCTTGATATCGTGTGCTTCAGCAAACTTCTCTAGATCTGCGCGGCGCGCCATCGTGCCATCTTCATTAAGTACTTCGACAATTACAGCAGCAGGTTCATAACCCGCAAGACGCGCGAGGTCACAGCCTGCCTCTGTATGCCCCGCTCGATTAAGCACGCCGCCCTGCTTCGCTTTTAACGGAAATATGTGCCCCGGCATCACCAAGTCTTCTGGCTGAGCGTTACGTGCGACCGCAGCCTTCACAGTTTGCGCACGATCGGCTGCGGAAATCCCTGTTGTCACGCCTTCTGCTGCCTCAATGGATACGGTAAACGCTGTCGAGTACGGCGCGTTGTTACGATCAACCATCAGCGGTAGGTTAAGTTGCTTACAACGCTCCTCGCTAAGTGTCAGGCAAATCAATCCCCGTCCATAACGCGCCATGAAATTTATCGCTTCGGGGGTCACGCAGTCGGCTGCAAGAATCAAGTCGCCCTCATTCTCGCGGTCCTCGTCATCCATTAGAATGACCATCTTACCTTGCTTGATATCTTCAATAATCTCTTCTGTCGAATGCAATGACATAATAGTTCCTACTTCATTGGCTGAGCGATCACGCGAATATCCTCGCCGATCATTCGGCGCTCAAGCACGTTAAATGAGAGCGCATCATCGAGTTGAGTCAGTTCAGGCAACGCAATCATACTGCGCGCATCACTGCCTAATACTTTATTTGCTTGATAATAGACCAGTTCATTCACTAACTGAGCGTTGAAAAGAGCACCCGCTAACTGACCTCCACACTCGGTCCATACCAAGTTGATCTCACGCAATGCGAGTTCTTTTAATGCATCATGTAAGTCTACGCGACCCTGACTATCTGCTTTAGCAATAATCTCGTGGCAGTGTGGATGCCGAGAAACAGAACCTTCCGTCGTACGGACGACAAATACAGGCGCTGCAACCTCAAATAGCCGCAAATCATCATGAATGCGGTTTTTCCCGTCAATAATCACACGCACAGGCTGCTTAAAAAATAATGGTTTTTCGATTCCAGCTGGCCATTGTTCAGGACGTACATTGAGTCGCGGATTATCCACCAGCACCGTATCCGCACCAGTTAGTATCGCGTCGGCCTGCGCGCGCCAAACCTGCACATCCGCACGTGCGGCACCACCGGTAATCCATTGGCTCACACCGTTACTCAACGCCGTACGTCCATCAAGTGAGCTCGCCAGCTTAACGCGCACATAAGGTAATTGAGTCTGCATACGATGAATGAAACCCGGATTCAACTGACGCGCTGCAGTTTCAAATAAACCGACGCGGACTTCGATGTCGGCATCGTGCAACTTATGGATGCCTCGACCTGAGACAACGGGGTTGGGATCTTGCATCGCGATGACCACACGAGCCACTTCAGCATTAATCAATGCATCAACACAGGGTGGTGTGCGGCCTTGGTGACTGCATGGCTCAAGCGTTACATAGGCAGTTGCATGCTTGGCTTGCGCGCCAGCTTGGCGTAACGCAAAAACCTCAGCGTGGGGTTCGCCTGCCTTCTGATGCCAACCCTCGCCAATGATACGGCCGTCCTTAACGAGGACACAACCGACAGCAGGATTAGGTCCAGTCGTAAAACGCCCTTTTCTTGCCAACTCTAGGGCGCGATGCATGTAAAGGTGGTCGCGCTTATCTTGTGCCAAACTAATCATTGAGTCGAGCGATCTCCTCGCCAAACTCTTTGATATCCTCAAAAGAGCGATAAACCGAAGCAAAGCGAACGTAGGCGACTTTATCGATTTGTTTGAGATTATCCATCACCAAATTACCGATAAAGTTAGAGGTAATCTCTCGCTCGCCCGTTGCCCGAATACTGGACTTAATTTTATTAACCGCCTGCTCCATTTTTTCGAGACTGACCGGACGCTTTTCAAGTGCACGTAACAGCCCGCTACGAAGTTTATCTTCATTAAATGGCTCACGCCCACCGTCCGATTTAATTACCCGGGGCATTACTAATTCAGCGGTTTCAAATGTTGTGAAGCGCTCGCGACAATGACTACATTCGCGACGCCTGCGCACTGATGCACCATCCCCAACTAACCGCGAATCGATGACCTTGGTATCTTGTGTTCCGCAGAATGGACAGTGCATAGTGCGCTCCTTTTCAAACGTTATTTATAAACTGGAAACTCGGCGCATAACGTTTTGACATCGTTACGAACACGCTCAATCGTTTGTTCGTTATTAATGTCATCTAATACATCGCAAATCCAGTTAGCCACTTGCTCAGCTTCCGCTTCCTTAAAGCCACGGCGCGTAATTGCCGGCGTACCTAGACGAAGGCCAGAAGTGACAAACGGCGAGCGCGGATCATTCGGTACCGCATTCTTGTTGACCGTAATATATGCACGACCTAACGCTGCATCAGCATCTTTACCAGTAATGTCTTTGTCGATTAAATCCACGAGGAACAAATGGTTCTGCGTACCATTCGATACGATTTTATAGCCACGCGCTTGTAGCGCTTTAACCATTGCATTTGCGTTTTTAAGTACTTGCTCTTGATACGCTTTAAATTCAGGCTCAAGCGCTTCTTTAAACGCTACCGCTTTGGCTGCGATAACGTGCATCAATGGACCACCTTGATTACCCGGGAATACCGCACTGTTTAGTTTTTTGTGCAATTTCTCATCATCTTTACCAGACAAGATAAGACCACTGCGCGGGCCAGCAAGGGTTTTATGTGTTGTCGTTGTTACTACGTCTGCATAAGGAATTGGGCTTGGGTACACACCCGCAGCAACCAAACCGGCTACGTGTGCCATATCAACTAACAAATAGGCGCCTACCTCATCAGCAATTTGTCTAAAACGCTGCCAATCGACAATACCCGAGTATGCAGAGAAACCAGCAACGATAACCTTGGGTTGATGCTCTTTAGCTAACTCTTCAACTTGGTTGTAATCGATTTCACCGGTTTCTTCTGAAATGCCATATTGTACGGCATTGTATAGCTTGCCCGAGAAGTTAACACCCGCACCGTGCGTCAAATGACCACCATGTGCCAAGCTCATTCCCAAGAAGGTATCACCGGCTTCCATAAGTGCCATAAATGCAGCGGTGTTGGCTTGTGAGCCTGAATGCGGTTGTACGTTTGCATATTTAGCACCAAACAACTCTTTAGCGCGTGCAATCGCCAGGTCTTCGACCACGTCAACATATTCACAACCACCATAATAACGCTTATGAGGATAACCCTCGGCGTATTTATTGGTTAACTGTGAGCCTTGTGCCTCTAGCACACGCGGGCTGGTATAGTTTTCTGAAGCAATCAGCTCAATGTGTTGTTCTTGACGCTCAACTTCCTGACTCATTGCTTGCCATAACTCCGCGTCAAACGCGGCAATTGTCTGATCTTTTTTCTGCATCTCGGACATCCATCAATTTCATTAGCCAAATTATGTCGTGCAGTTTACCGCAAAATACCCCAAACTGCCTAGCAAACCGTCACATGCCGTAAAGAAAAAATTCGGCAACAAATTTGGGCATTTGCTGCATTTACCAGTAAACTAGGCCCTATTTTCAATCCAACAGTAGGAATGTTCGTCGCTATGGCGCAATATATCTATTCAATGTCGCGGGTGAGCAAAGTTGTTCCACCCAAAAAAACTATCTTAAAAGATATCTCATTATCGTTTTTTCCTGGCGCTAAGATCGGTGTTTTAGGTCTTAACGGTGCCGGTAAATCAACCTTGCTTCGTATTATGGCAGGGGTCGACACCGAGTTCGAAGGGGAAGCGCGTCCCCTCGCAGGAATTAACATTGGTTACCTCCCTCAGGAGCCACAGCTTGATGAAGAAAAAACCGTCAAGGAAACAGTGGAAGAAGCCGTCGCTGATGTTAAAGAGGCTTTCACTCGCTTAGATGAAGTCTACGCGGCCTACGCCGATGAAAATGCTGATTTTGATGCGTTAGCAAAAGAACAAGCGCAACTAGAAGCACTTATTCAGGCCAAAGATGGTCACAACATCGAGAATATCCTTGACCGCGCCGCTGATGCACTGCGTTTGCCACAATGGGACGCTAAGATCGGTAATCTATCAGGTGGTGAACGTCGCCGTGTTGCAATCTGTCGTCTGTTACTTTCTAAACCCGACATGTTGCTACTTGATGAGCCGACCAACCACTTGGATGCAGAGTCAGTTGCATGGCTTGAACGCTTCTTGCACGATTACACAGGCACCGTCGTTGCTATTACCCACGACCGTTATTTCTTAGACAACGTAGCAGGCTGGATCCTTGAGCTTGACCGTGGTTATGGTATTCCATGGGAAGGCAACTACTCTTCTTGGTTGGAGCAAAAAGAGAAACGTCTCGCACAAGAAGAGCGTCAAGAGAAAGCGCGTCAACGCACCATCAAGCAAGAACTTGAGTGGGTACGTACTAACCCGAAAGGTCGTCAGGCTAAAAGCAAAGCGCGTATGGCTCGCTTTGAAGAGTTACAAAGCAGCGACTATCAAAAACGTAACGAAACCAATGAGCTATTTATTCCACCAGGCCCGCGTTTGGGTGATAAGGTCATTGAGGTGAATGGTATTAGCAAAGCCTACGAAGGGCGCCAGCTTATTGATAACCTGAGCTTTAGTGTTCCTAAAGGTGCTATCGTCGGTATCATCGGTCCGAACGGCGCGGGTAAATCCACCCTATTCCGTATGATCAGTGGTCAAGAACAGCCCGACAGTGGCTCGATTGAACTCGGTGACACTGTTGAATTGGCGAGCGTCGATCAGTTCCGCGACAGTATGGATGATAGCAAAACCGTATTCCAAGAAATTACCGATGGTAACGATATTCTGCGTATTGGTAACTTTGAGGTTCAAGGACGTGCTTACGTCGGTCGCTTTAACTTTAAAGGCACCGACCAACAAAAACGTATCGGTGAGCTGTCGGGCGGTGAACGTAACCGCGTGCACCTTGCTAAACTGCTTAAAGCGGGCGGCAACGTCTTATTATTAGACGAACCGACCAACGACCTCGACGTTGAAACCTTACGGGCGCTTGAAGAAGCGATTCTCGAGTTCCCAGGCTCAGCTTTGGTTATCTCGCACGACCGTTGGTTCTTAGACCGAATCGCAACCCATATTCTTGATTACCGTGATGAAGCTGAAGTGGTCTTCTACGAAGGTAACTACAGCGATTACGAAGCCTACATGAAAGAGAAGTTTGGCGAACAGGCAATGGAGCCACACCGCATTAAATATAAACCGATCGGTTAATCTTTTATTGCTTGCAACGGCGTTGGTATCCAGCCAACGCCGTGATCTCTACAAAACCACTCGGCTTGTACACCAAAACAGTCAGCTAAGTTTTTTTCAGTCAACACCTCAAACGGCTCTCCGCTCTGCACTAAATCCCCGTTATGCATTAACAGTAAGCGGTCACAAAATCGTGCGGCCAACGCTAGGTCATGAATAGCTGCCAAGACAAGACCGTGGTTTCGCGCGTGATTACGCAACTGCTGCATAATGGTTAATTGATGCGCCACATCGAGACCACTGACAGGTTCATCGCAAATTAGTAATTGTGGCTTTAATAATGTAGCCCGAGCCAATAATGCCCGTTGTCGTTCACCACCCGATACTTGCGAAACTCGACGTTCCTTGAGTTCGAGCAATTCATAGGTTCTTAAATGTTCATCAAGCCGCGGTCGAGCGCATTGCGCTGCTAGATTTACCAGTTCATCGATACGAATATCCCACTCAGGCGTTTCAGTCTGAGGCAAATACCCCAAATACTGTTGTCGCTTGCGATGCGACAATCCCAACCAATCTTTTTGTTTGAATTGCACCTGACCTGTCAGTTGTGGCTCAACTGCAGCAATACCACGTAACAGTGAGCTTTTACCCGCGCCATTTGCCCCTATCACTCCGACTAACTGATTGCTGGCTAGCGCTAAGTTGATATGGCGTATGCGTGGGCGAGAAATGCCTGCTAAATATAAGTCGTTAAGCTCAAGCATCACGGGTGCGCTCTCGTACCAACAGTACAATGAGCAATGGCGCACCGACTAAAGCCGCAATAACCCCCACGGGTAACTCGCGCGCGGTGCTCATTAACTGTGCTATGGTGTCAAAACTGAGCAGTAAAAGAATTGCGGTAATGGGCGACAGCCACAACACATATTTCGGATGATTAAAGCCTATCAATCGAACGGCATGGGGCGCTAATAGCCCAACAAACCCGATAACGCCAGCCGCCACCACGGAGGCGGTCGTGAGTAATGCCACAGCTAACAACATCAAGTTGCGATACCGCGCCACATTGAACCCCATTGTCGCAACCGTTTCTTCGGATAAAGTTAGGGCATATAGAAAGCGCCGACCGAACCATACCAATGGCAGCGCTAACACAACTCCTGGTAGCGCTAGCATCACCGAATGCCAGCTTTTATTTGCCAAGCTTCCCATATGCCAAAAAGCCCACTCTTGAAATGCAAACGGGTTTGGGGCGAGATATAGCAACAGTCCCATCACGGCACTACTCATTGTTGCTATCGCGACCCCCGCCAGAATCAATCGCGTAGGCGAAGCCCGCTGCCCGGCAAGCACCATCAGTAACGACACCCCGAACAAACCGCCAACCAACGCCAGCGCAGGTAATCCAAAGGAAAAGGCCGGTAGCCAACCAAAGTAAAGGCAGGTAATCGTCACTAAAGCAGCACACCCGGATACTCCAGTGATGCCAGGTTCAGCCAGTGGGTTTCGAAGTAATAGCTGCATCACTGCGCCAGCCAGCCCGAGAGCGATAGCAATCGACCAAGTTAGCACGGTCCGTGGAACCCGAATATCCCAAATAATATCGCTCTCAAGTGCGTTCGGAGCCCACCACTTAAGTGAACTTCCTCCTACAGTAAGCTGTACCACACTGAGTAAAATAGCGATGCCGAGAAGGATAAGGTAACACTGCCGCTGACTCAGTTTCATAGCACTCCTTGAATGGCTTTCAAATAATCTTCAGCAAACACCACTGGACACGACGAAAGCCGTGACGGAATTTGGTGAGTCGGTGTTGTCTTTAACTGTTGTTGCAATAACGGATGGTAAAGCCATTCATTGGCCAATGCATAATTGGCATTGCTAAAACCTTCCAACAAATAGCGATCAGGCGCCAGCCTTATCACATTCTCAAGCGTTAAAGAAACGAGATTTTTGCCAAAAGGTGCGGCTAAATTATTCCAGTGCATCGCATTAATTAATTCATCAGCCCAACTCGCCGCTCCCCAACTAAACTGGTTAGGCATCAGTATAATGACATCTTGCGGAGTCTGATGCGCGCGCCTCATTGCTTGCTCTAACTGCTGTTTGTGAGCGTGCGCATGAGGCGCTAACTGAGCATATTGGCTCAGTTGTGCTATCCATTCATGATATCGCGCCAAACTACTGGGCTGCGGTAATACCTCGACTTCAGTATACTGACGTAACAGCCGAATCAATTTTGGATTATTGTACTCTGTTGCAAACACGCGATCAGGCTGTAAACGCAAAATGTTCTCTAAACGTCCAAAGTGGGCGCGATGTGTCGAAGTAATTAGTGCCTCATCGAGCCCCGTAATCCCAACCACCTGCCCGGGTGCCCAGTCAGTTAGCAAATAATCGAGGCATTGATTTAAACTGACCCAGCGAGAAGAAGCGTCTGCCGAGACCGAGAATATGACAACAAGGCATACGGCAAGCCCTTTAAATCGCATCGAGCGCTTCCTGCAGATTCTTAACGGGTGTGACTTGCATTCCGTCGATCGCCTGCTTAGGTGCGTTACCATGCGGTACAATCGCGCGCTTGAAGCCGTGTTTGGCTGCTTCATTGAGGCGCTCCTGGCCATTCGGCACGGGTCTTATTTCACCCGCTAACCCAACTTCACCCAGAATAATTAACTCCCGTGCTAAAGGCTCACCTTTAAAGCTCGATACGATGGCGAGCATAAGCGCTAAGTCGGCCGACGTCTCAGACACTTTTACCCCACCCACCACGTTAACAAACACATCTTGATCAGAGACGTGCAGTCCCCCGTGACGATGTAATACGGCCAACAGCAAGGCGAGTCGGGTTGCTTCCAAACCAACTGCAACGCGGCGCGGGTTTGCCAGTGCGGAGTAATCTACGAGCGCTTGAATCTCTACCAAAAGAGGTCGAGTCCCTTCCCAAATGACCGTCACCACCGAGCCATTACCCTGCTCCTCGCCGCGCTGTAGAAAAATAGCTGACGGATTAGAAACTTCTTTTAATCCATTGCCTGTCATGGCAAAGACCCCTAGCTCATTCACCGCGCCGAAACGGTTTTTAGTACCTCGTAACGTACGGTAACGGCTATCCGCCGATCCGTCTAAAATCACCGAGCAGTCAATACAGTGCTCTAAAACCTTAGGCCCCGCTAGTGAACCATCCTTGGTGACATGTCCGACCATAATGATGGCAACGCCTTTTTGTTTCGCATAGCGCGTGAGAAAAGCGGCGGACTCGCGCACCTGCGATACACTCCCGGGGGCCGAAGCAATGTCATCTAAATGCATCACCTGTATTGAGTCGATAACCATCAACTGCGGCTTTTCCTGATCAGCGAGCTGACAAATGGTTTCGACCGAGGTTTCGGCGAGCATACGCAACTTATCCATGGGCAAACCGAGTCGCTTTGCTCGCATGGCAACTTGCTGCAACGACTCTTCGCCTGTCACGTATAGCGCTTTCATACTCCCAGCAAGGCGACACAGCGTTTGCAATAATAGGGTACTTTTACCAGCGCCTGGGGAGCCCCCGATTAATATAGCAGAGCCGGGAACCACACCACCACCAAGTACTCGATCGAATTCTTTAAAGGTTGAGCTAAAGCGTGGCACCTCCTCAAGAGAAACCTCATTTAATGTGGTGACCTTGGCTTGCGTAATCCCTGCGAATCCGCTGCGCGCGCTCGGTGCACTTGCTTTACTCGCTCCTAAACGCACTTCAGATACCGTATTCCACGCCTTACATTCGCTGCATTGCCCTACCCATCGTGGAAAGTCGGCACCGCAATCCGTGCATACATACGCTGTTTTTGTCTTTGCCATGTCACTGCTCTCGTTCTATGATGCTGTCAGTTAAGCTCATCATTATAAATATAATCGAGAAGAATGCCGAACTTACAATTAACACCGCTGATCGACCAACTCAAACTTGTTGCTCTTGATGACGATTTTGAAAAACACTTTAGCTCGCTAACTGCCACTCTCGACGGCCCGAGCAAGTTTAAAGTGCGCTCAGAGGTGAGGCGTTTAACAAGTCCTTGTGCCCGCACACTCGATTTAAGAAAGCGTGTCGACGGAGAATGCCTGAGATTTGAGCACCGTGGACGGATTCACTACCTTGACGATGTTGCGCGCGATATTTTTGAGCGTGGACTCAAGGAGTATAACGGTGTATTTACCCAAGATACTTACGAACGCATCATGCAGGCGGAAAATAACTACCGCGTGATGTATGAGCAACAAAAAGCTGAGCAAATAGGAACAGCCACATCCTCGGCAAGCAGTGATACAAAGACAGAGTTTGAACAATTTAAACTCGGCTTTTATCCCTACCGCGACGAAGAACGGATGAATTACACCGTTGAAGTCCAAGTCGAGCCTTTCGGCGAGCAACCCTGTCGAGCCGTAACTAATAACATTTCGCAAGGGGGGCTCAGAGTTCGCGTGGATCGCACGCAGATGCCCGTATCCAATGGGCAGCGCGTAAAAGTTTATTTTACTGGCTTTGCAAAAGAGTTCACGCTCGACCCCAATGTGCCGATTCACTACATTATCACCGAAGTGCTAAGCGCCAATAAGCGCACTTACATTTCACTCAAGCGCGCAGAGGATGATGAAAATACCGAGTTTGATGCCTTCATTTCACGCTTTATTAGTGGTTACAAACGGCGCTATAAGGTCAACACCGATAACACTGAAATCGCTTTAGTTAATAAAGCGCACGAACAGTTTTATCTACCTCGTATGAGTCGCCTGACATTGTTCCTTAAAGCTCATACGCGGGAGCTAATCTGTAAGTATGTGCTTACTACTGAAAATAACGAAGATACGCTCGCGCACTGGTACACAGAAACTAATGAACTGGCTATTGGTGCACTTCTGAACAAACGTCGTAGCCAGTTTATGATAAATAAACTGCAACGAAACGAATCCTGCGAACTTACGATCCTGACGTTTAATATTACGGCAAAGGGAAAGGTTTACTTCTATTCCGCCTTGGTGGAGGAGTTAGAAAAGAACGACTTATGGGATACCTTTACCGCTTTCGCAGCTCAAAAATCGTCCTTTCAGGCGTTTCGGATTAGCCTCTCATCGGTGAAATCTGACAATGCCTGGCGCCCACAGGCAGTTCCTCAGCACATCAATTTACCCGCACGCGAACAGCCATTTTCCGCCGACATTCAACAAGCGTTAGCTGCTGTTGATTATGTAGCAACACTCGATAACGTCACTGATATGGTTCGACCGCTATGTGGGCAAGATTACGATAAAGATGAATTAAGTAAGCTCCGTGCTTTTGTTCATCCGCCCTCACTGCCCCACCGATCGCAGGCAATTAAATTGGAGTTCGTCGACTTACGAAACGAACAAAGATACCATTTGCGCAGTCGCTGTCGTGTAAGAAGTGGTTCTATTATCCGCGATGGCATGGTACTCGATATTTCTAATCAAGGTTTACGTGTGCAAGTGGACGAGCCGATCCCGGGTGAAAGTCGTTCAGAAATGCGTGTCAGCTTTACTCAGTTAAAGCAGCATTACAAAAATGAGCCGCTCACTGACATTCAATATCAAATCGTTAATGCGGATGACTCGCATACCACCTTTAACCTTAAATTAGACAAAGACGGTTCTTCACAAGCAACGGCTCACTTCCTGACTGGTTTTATTCAGGAAAAACGGGCTCAGTTACCTAGAATATACGAAAACACCTCTTTAAAAGGGTTCGAGCTGGGGCTTCGTAATTTATACTGTGATGCAGCGAGCGCTGTGCCATTATTTTTCTATCAATCGAAGCACCAGCAGCATTATCTCGGACGCGTAGGGATTCCGCCCCACGTAACCGATTGGAGCCGATTACTGCAACTGTCATCTAACGTACTGCCGAAAGGACAGTTAACCGAGTTACTTAACCATAGCGACTTGTTCGAGGAATGGATGTCTTGGTTAACTCGCGTCGATCGCAGCGAGTCTCCGCACAAAAGCCTGCTCATTTTTCAACTTGGTTGGGATGAAGCCCACCGACGCACGATTGAAATGACGCACTTTGATTTGGACAAGTTGTCGTTAGACAATGTTGAACATTGCGTTACACAAGCATTGCTGCATGACACCATCATCGCTGTCAATGTCGAGCTTAGCCGGACGGGGCGCCCAGATAGGCAGTTCGTTGAGGCAGAAATGCAATACTTAGCCGCTTATGCCCAGTACAAAGTTGATCGGGTTGAACAGCAGTTAGATAGTGTCTTCGGCGTTGCTGATAGCTACAGTGTAACGTCCTTACTCATGCAGGGCTTACAACTATCGGAGTCGTTGCGAGAAACAGCCGTTAAACGCCTACAAGAGTGGCTACCAGCATAGGTTCAAAAACGACCTTTCAATTCATTAATAATCAGTGCCAAATCGGGTTGCGAGACGCTGACATCTGCCACCTCTTGCAGCACGGGTTTGGCGCAGAAAGCAACACCGAGATCCGCAGCTTGTAACATCCACTGGTCATTAGCACCGTCGCCGACGGCGACAACGGGCGCATTAGCTGGTAATTGCTGCCTCAAACTCTGAAGTACCTGTGCCTTTTTGTGCCCGTCAACGATGGCTCCCGATACCTTCCCTGTCAACTTACCATTGTGGATTTCGAGCTCGTTAGCCACGTGCATATCCAAGCCCAGCTGTTCTGCAACGCGCCCTGTAAACCAAGTAAAACCGCCCGATACTACTACGCAATACCAGTGCTTCGACTTACAGTAATCAATTAGAGCCTGCGCTCCCTGAGTAAACGGAATGGGAGTAAACAACCTATTGAACAGCGAAACATCGATACCTTCTAACAGCGCTACACGTTGCGTAAGACTGGTGGCGAAATCGATTTCGCCACGCATCGCTTGCTCAGTAATCGCTGCTACCGCGTCACGCTGCCCTAGCAAGTTCGCAATTTCATCGATACACTCAATTGAAATCAAGGTTGAGTCCATATCAAAGACAATCAACCCAGAATGGTTTAGCATAGAGGTTCCTTAATGGCTGGAATAGGTATCCACGAGTGAAGCATAACGCACTGCCAAAACACACGCTAAGTGAGCTAATGGACCGCTTTCCTGCGGCTAAGTTGCAACGCTTAACTCGGCTCGCGTTTAAAAGGCTGCTGCGCTTTCTCGCCGCTGCCGCGTTATTAGTATTGATGTACAGTATTTGGAATATTGCCACGAACCAAGCGCAACAACAACTTGAACGAAATACGCGACAACAGTTGAACTTTGTTCTCGAGCAAACGGCATCTGCGGCTCAAGTATTTATTGCCAACGGCAATCAAGAGGGTTTGCGTCAACTTGCAACATCGCTAGAAAATCGTCCCTCGGTTTTAAGTGTTGCACTAAAAAGTGCTACGGGCGTAAACGAGCTAACCATCGGTGAGTCTTATTCGGTCATTGATTACCCCGCTCCCCGACCCGAACCTTGGATCTTTATTCAACCCATTGGGGAGAGCTCCCTCAATCAAGGTTATTTGCAAGTCATATTCGACAAGCAGCAGGTACTCAGATCAAGTCAGCAGACATTGGTCAACTTGACCGCTCAGGGAAAAACCTTACTCTTACTGGCGTTAGTAACGGGAGGGATGATAGTACTTGGGTTTAATCGCATCCGCGATAGGCGCTGGGTTAAAAAGCAACGCAAAAAGTATCTTAGTTGAACAATGCTAGACTATTTTGCCAAAGCACAGAAGACAGTTCTTTCGGTGATTCCTGCAATAACTCAGCCAAACTATCGAGCACCAGCGTGACTCGTTGAGGCTCATTCCGTTGACCTTGATAACCGCAGATTGGCATATCAGGTGCGTCCGTTTCTAATACTAAATGCTCAACACCGATGCGAGTGATGGCATCACGCGTTTTCTTCGCTCTTGGGTAAGTGATAGTGCCGCCTACACCGAGCTTGAAACCTTGCTCAACCCACGCGATAGCTTGCTCGTAACTGCCCGAAAATGCATGCACCACACCACGCTGGACGCCGGCGTTCCGTGCTGCTTTTAAAAGCTCATCTAAGGTCTTGCGATGATGTAAAATGACTGGTAGCTGATAATCCACCGCTAAACCGAGTTGCTTATCGAGCAATGAACGTTGAAGCTCAGGTTTCGCACAGGTGGCATCTAAACCGATCTCACCTATCGCCTTGCATTGCGCTTGGGCAACTCCCGACAACGACTCGAAGCAGTTAGCCAAGTTTTTCACATGCTCGACCTCATGTTGCGCGATGAAGTAGGGATGCAACCCGAGCGAAAACCGAAACTCAGCAGAAAACTGTTGGCACACGTTGATGAGTTTTGGCCATTGCTGCGTTGTGACACCGAGCAACATAAAACGATCGACACCCCGCGCTTGAGCTGCCGCAACGACCTGTTCGCGGTCGTTGTCAAAGGCAGCGAAATCCAAGTGACAGTGGGTGTCGTAAAGAGGCATAACGATTAGTGTTCGCGCGTATGGCTAAACGTGATATCAGGATAGCGTTCTTCCGCCAAACTCAAGTTCACCATAGTCGGTGCGATGTAGGTTAGATTATCACCGCCATCAAGCGCCAAGTTAGCTTCCGCTTTACGGCGAAACTCGTCTACTTTGCGTTCATCACCGGAGACCCAGCGAGCCGTGGCGACATTGATGTTTTCATACATTGCATCCACTTTATACTCGGTTTTAAGTCGGTGCACCACAACATCAAACTGCAGCACACCCACAGCCCCTACAATCAAGTCGTTACTAATCAGCGGACGAAACACCTGCACGGCCCCCTCTTCTGATAGCTGAACGAGCCCTTTTAATAGCTGTTTCTGCTTGAGTGGATCTTTTAATCGGATACGGCGGAATAGCTCGGGAGCAAAGTTAGGAATACCACTAAACTTAAAGTCAGAACCGCTGGTGAACGTATCGCCAATCTGAATCGTGCCATGGTTATGCAAACCAATAATATCGCCTGGATAAGCCTCTTCGACATGAGCACGATCCCCCGCTAAAAACGTCAATGCATCACTAATACGCACGTCTTTTCCTGTGCGTACTTGCTTCATTTTCATGCCTTTTTCGTATTTACCCGACACAATTCTCAAAAACGCCACCCGATCTCGGTGACGCGGATCCATGTTCGCCTGTATCTTAAAGACAAAACCAGAAAAGCCAGCATTTTCTGCAGCAACGGCTTCGCCTTCATCGGTCTCGCGTGGTTGAGGTTTTGGTGCCCAATCAACGAGACCATCAAGCATGTGGTCAACGCCAAAGTTACCCAATGCCGTACCAAAAAATACCGGGGTCAACTCGCCCGCAAGGAACATTTCTTTATCGAACGGGTTCGACGCACCATTCACTAATTCAATTTGCTCGCGTAACTCGTCCGCCCATACACCTAAGCGCTGGTCGAGTTCTGGATTATCAAGGCCTTTGATAATATCGACATCTTGAATCATGTGACCTTGACCGGTTTTATAGAGGATCGTCTCGTCACGTAACAAGTGATAAACACCTTTGAAGTTTTTCCCTGAGCCGATCGGCCAAGTGATGGGTGCACACATAATTTTTAAAACATCTTCGACCTCATCCAATAACTCCAAAGGATCACGTATGTCACGGTCGAGTTTGTTCATGAACGTAATGATCGGCGTATCGCGTAACCGCGTCACCTCCATTAATTTGATGGTGCGGTCCTCAACACCCTTAGCACCATCAATCACCATCAGACATGAATCTACGGCTGTAAGTGTACGATAAGTATCCTCCGAGAAGTCTTCGTGCCCTGGTGTATCTAACAAGTTGACCAGCGAAGAGTGATAAGGAAACTGCATCACCGAGGTGGTCACAGAAATGCCCCGCTCCTGTTCCATTTCCATCCAGTCAGATTTCGCGTGCTGACCCGATTTTTTTCCTTTCACCGTGCCCGCTTTTTGAATCTGTTGACCATGCAAAAGCACTTTTTCTGTGATGGTGGTTTTACCAGCATCCGGGTGGGAAATTATGGCAAAGGTACGACGTTTATCTACCTCTTGCTTAATTTGTTTCGCGACGCTCACATCTGACATTTAACTTTCTCGCATATCGGCCGATTTAAAGGGAGTATTTTCGCTGATTTACGCGCTAGAAACAATGCCGAGAGGCGACTCAGAGTTTACAGGTTTTTCACTAAACCAAGACAAATGTCTTAGTGAGGCTCTCAATCGTCTATTATAGAATTTGAAAAGTCATTCCAATAAAAGTGAAACGCCCATGAGATTCAATATTCGCGCTAAAGTATTTATTTTGGCACTCGTACCGCCGGCATTAATTGCCATCTTTCTTACTTGGTTTAACTTTCAGCAATCGAATAACATCGGTGACGCGGCAGTAGACCAGTTTACCGAACAGATGCAGAAAGATGCGCGCAACTCTTTATCAAATTACCTTGCCTTAGCACGGTCATCGATTCAACACCTAGTTGACGATCCATCACTAGGTTCACTCGCTGAACGACAAGCGCGCGCGAAACAAATCATAGAACAACTGCGCTTTGATGACTCTGGCGACGTGGGCTACCTTTTTGTTTATGACTCAGATGGCATTAATGTGGCACACGGTGTTAATCAAGGGCTCAATGGGCGTGACCTTTATGACTTTCAGGATCCAAATGGCGTTTACCTTATTCGTGATTTAATTAAAGCAGCGAAAAACGGTGGTGGCTATGTCGCTTATGATTGGCAAAATAATAATAAACGTGTCGCACCCAAGCTTGGCTATGCGGAATACATTGAAGCGTGGGATTGGGTTATCGGAACCGGATTCTGGGTTGAAGGCTTACAACAACGTGCAGCCGCACTCGAAGGTAATGTACAAGACTCAATAGCCGACGCGCTTTGGCAAACCTTATTGGCTAGCATCATTGCACTATTAATTACCGCGTTTATCGCTCTGACCGTAGTGCGCAGTATCACGCGACCACTCGCTAAAGCATTAGCAGCTATGGATGAAATCGCTACAGGCGATGGTGACTTAACACGTCGCTTAGCAACGGATAGCCATGATGAGTTAGCTGATTTAGGCGCCGCTTTTAATCGTTTCGGTGATCAAGTCTCTGATTTAATAGTGCGCGTGCGCGAATCTGCATCCATGGTTAATGAGTCAACACAACAATTGTCGGGTGTACTTCAGCAAGCTCAAGACGGCGTTGGCGAACAACAGCTAGAGAGCGAACAGGTGGCAACCGCTATTAATGAGCTCGCGGCAGCCTCTCAGCAAGTTGCAGCGAGCGCCTCTGAAGCGTCCGGGGCGGCTGAAAACGCTGAAAAACTTGTTTATGACGCGTCAAGCTTATTAAAACAGGCCGTTAGCGTGATTCATGGATTAGCAGATAAAGTCGAGCGTGGTAGTCATTCAGTAGACAACCTCGCCAATCAATCGGCTCAGATTGGCGGCGTACTTGACGTAATTCGCTCTATTGCTGATCAAACTAATTTATTAGCGCTCAACGCCGCCATCGAGTCGGCGCGCGCAGGCGAAGCGGGAAGAGGCTTTGCAGTTGTCGCGGATGAAGTAAGAACCCTGGCTAAACGCACTCAAGACAGCACACATGAAATTGAGCAGATGATTGATCAACTGCAATTAAGCAGTAATCAGGTGTCTGACGTTATGGGAGCGATACGCGAAGGTAGCAGTCAAAGCGTTGAACGAGCGGGCGAAGTAGAGCAATCATTAAAACAAGTACTAGAAGCGGTGAACACCATCAACTCGCAGAATGCTCAAATTGCAACAGCCGCGGAAGAACAAACGTCAGTTTCACAAACGATCGATCAAAATATGTCCACTATCGTCGAAATCGCTGAACGAACCGCGCAAGGCACACGCGAGGCGGGCGACACCATGGGCGAGCTGACTGATACCGCGCAACGTCTCGAACAGTTAGTCAAACGTTACAAAGTCGATTAATCAAACATGTTGATGCCACTCTCGGTGGCATCAACCCCCAACCAATGTGCCAACGTTTGCCCTAAATCAGCAAAGCTTTGGCGCTGACCTAAGCTGCCGCTCTTCAAACGAGGGCTGTAGCAGAGCAACGGCACAAACTCGCGAGTATGATCACTGCCAGGCCACGTCGGGTCGCAACCGTGATCCGCCGTCAGTACCAGTAAGTCATCAGGTTGCATCGCCTGTATCAACTCAGCCAACCTCGTATCAAAAGCTTCGAGCTCCTGAGCATAACCGGCAACATCCCTACGATGACCGTAAAGTGTGTCGAAAGCGACTAGATTAGTAAAAATAAGGCACTTGTCCTGCTGTTGGGTTTGCATCAGTTCCAATGTCTTATCAACCAAAGCCGATGTATCGCTGGCTTTATAACTAGCACTGATCCCCCGACCTGCGAATATATCACTAATTTTCCCAACCGCATGAACTTCACCCCCACCGGCAATGACATGATCAAGCAGTGTCTTACCATGAGGCGGTGTCGCATAATCTCGACGATGACTGGTACGCACATACCCCGTAGTACTATCACCGATAAACGGGCGCGCAATAACTCGTCCGATGTTATATTCGTCCACTAAGTTGCGAGCAATTTCGCATACCTGATATAAACGCTCTAATCCAAACGATTCTTCATGAGCCGCAATTTGAAATACTGAGTCCGCCGATGTGTAAACGATCGGCTGGTGTGAGCGCTGATGTTGCTCACCCCATTGCTCAATAATCTGTGTACCTGAGGCATGGCAATTACCCAGCACACCGGTCAGTTGAGCTTGCTCACATAATTGCTGCAACAATTTATCGGGAAAGCTATTTTGTTTATCTAAGAAATAGCCCCAATCATAATGCACGGGCAGTCCCATCAACTCCCAATGCCCCGACGGCGTGTCTTTACCCGATGAACGTTCTGCTGCCCAACCGTAAAGTCCGTTAACGGTCATGTCACCGAGCTCCACAAGTTGCTTATGAGTGGCTCCCGCGTGCGCATGCCATAGTCCTAACTGAGCCATCTGAGGCACTTTGAGTGGCTGATTATTACGAGCTTGATGCTCAGCGATATGGCCCAAGGTGTCTGCACCCGCATCGCCAAACTCTGAGGCATCGGGGGCTTCACCTAATCCAAAAGAGTCGAGTACCACAACAATGGCGCGTTTCATCGTTATTTACCTCGCTGGCTCGCATAGATAACCTCATTGACGGGAGGTTGTTGGGTATCAATATGGATAGCTTCATGTAGTTGCGCAGCGGCTTGCTGCCAGTCGCTTTCACTCGCGGCATGGATCACCGCCATCGGTTGCCCCGACTCAACTGTCATACCTAATTCCATAATGTCGGAAATGCCGACGCTATAGTTCAACGTATCACTTGACGTTAAACGTCCTCCTCCGAGACTAACCACAATATTACCCAATTCTCGTGCATGTATCTGAGAGATATAACCTTGCTGTCTTGCAAGCACGGGTTTAATCACCGCGGCTCGCGGTAAGTAATTATCCATTTTCTCGGCCAGGTCTTGAGGCCCTCCAAGCGCATATACCATTCGCTGAAACCGCTCGAGCGCCGCACCTGAGTCCAGCGCCTCTTCAATTTTTGCTCTGGCGGTGTATTCATCAGTTGCGAGCCCACCCGCAAGCAGTGCTTCGACAGCCAGCGCAACGGTTACCTGATGCAGACGATTAGGTCGATATGCGCCCGATAAATAATCAATAGCACTACGAACTTCTATCGCGTTGCCAGCACACGGCGCGAGTGGTTGGTTCATATCTGTAATAAGGGCACGTGTCGGTACCCCTAATTGCGAACCAACACGGACCAGAGTATCCGCCATTGCTCTGGCCTTCTGTTCGTTGTCCATGAAGGCGCCGTTACCGGCTTTGACATCAAGCACTAATCCATCCAAGCCCTCGGCGAGCTTTTTCGATAAGATCGATGCCGTGATCAAAGGTAATGATTCAACCGTTGATGTAACGTCGCGGGTTGCATAGAAACGTTTATCGGCAGGCGCTAATGAGCCTGTTTGCCCAATAATGGCGACACCAATATCCCGAACCGTATTTCTGAATACGTCATTAGAGGGATGTGTTTGGTAACCAGGGATAGAATCAAATTTATCGAGTGTGCCGCCGGTGTGGCCCAAACCGCGTCCGGAGATCATGGGCACATAGCCACCACACGCAGCAATCACTGGACCGAGCATTAAACTGACGTTATCGCCCACACCACCGGTCGAGTGTTTATCCAATACCGGGCCATCCAATTGTAGCGATTGCCAGTCAAGTACATCGCCCGAGTCGCGCATGTAACGGGTCAGTAACATCGTCTCGGTGTCCGACATTCCGTTAAGATAAATAGCCATGGCCATTGCGGCGATTTGTGACTCACTCACCGTCTCATTGGTAATGCCTTTAATGAAAGCAGCAAGAGATGTCTCATCTAACTCACCACCATCACGTTTGATGCGGATGATTTCTCGTGTAAGCGACATATAATCTCTCCTAACGACGCTCAATTAAGTCCTTTAATAAGCTACTAGCTCCTAAACGGAAATAACTAGGTGTAACGTAATCAGCACCCAAAATACGCTCAGCTAAACTGAAGTAGTCACACGCATCAGCCAACGTCCTAATGCCTCCTGCTGCTTTAAATCCGCAACGGGGGTTGTCTTCTGCAATGACAGTCAACATCTGCTCGGCAGCTTCCAAGGTCGCATTGATCGGCACTTTACCTGTTGAGGTTTTAATGAAGTCCGCACCTTGCGCGATACTTAACTGGCTTGCCAAACGAATTTGTGCAGCCGTTTGCAACTCACCGCTCTCTATAATTACCTTCAACAAAATATCAGTTCCGCAAGCGTCCTTGACCTGACTGACCAGCTGTTCGCATATTTTTGTATCGCCCGCCAACAAAGCATGGTAAGGCAACACCACGTCTATTTCATCTGCCCCGGCGGCTATCGCTCGCTGCGTTTCCTCGACAGCACGCGTAATATCCGTTCCCGCTTGTGGAAAGTTGGTAACCGTGGCAACCGGCACCGTCGATAAGCCTTGCGCCTGAAGCGCACGTTTAGCTGTTGTCACATGTTCTGGAAAGACACATATAGCCGCGACATGATGAGACTGGTAGCTCGCCTTAGCACACAATGCTTCTATCATGTCAGGTGTGTCGTGGTTACCTAACGATGTTAAATCCATGCACTTAAATGCTAACGCTGCCTGCTTATTCATAGTAACCTCTTAAATTGATTCTCTTCGCATAACCAAAGCGCCCTCGCGCCCGGTGTCCGATGCGTAATAATTTGGTCGGCGCCCTACTCGTTTAAAACCTGCCTGTTGATAAACATGTATTGCCGGCGCATTCGACTCTCTGACTTCTAAAAACATCAGTGCTTTGTGCTTATCGGCATAATCCAAAATATGCCGTAACAAACACTGACCCAGTCCTCGCCCCTGATAGTCGGGATCAATTACAATATTATGTAAAGTCAGTTCATCGGCGATTAACTGGGTATTGGCAAACCCTACGATTTGGTCATCAACCTTTAAAGCCCACCAAAGGGTGCCGATACTCGAAGGTTGAAAAAAAACCACTTCCGACCAAGGGTATGCATGAGCTCGGCGCTCAATATCGAATAAAATCGGACATGGCTCAGTCAGAAAAACGTCTATTTTTGACATTGTTGAATAGTAAGCCAAAGTGCTTTTTTTGCTGAGGGCGTATTAATCTGGGGATTCACTTCATCGACCGAGATAACCGAATCGGCTTGAACCGGAGGTTTTATAGCGGTCGGGCGCGTATCAAACAGTAAAACGAGATCTTGCAACCATTGCGGCAGTTGCACGGGTAGAGGCTTTGACGACTTTAAATACAACGGCCCCACTCGATACCAATGCGCCACTTCTTCATTCGGTGCTTGAGTTTGCTGTGATTTGAGGGTCCAACGCGGGATGCCCATTTCATCAAGCACACGTGATTGTAATTTGGATAATTTCATCAGCATTTGATCCGCATAATTTAGTATGCAGTTTAAAGCAGAGCGCTAAGATATGCCAGAATAAGAAAGGAAGCAGTGGCAGGGGCGGAGGGATTCGAACCCCCAACCGTCGGTTTTGGAGACCGCTGTTCTACCAATTGGAACTACGCCCCTACTGCTGTCGAGAATTATACTGACCTAATTGAATGTAGCAAGCACAAACTGCTCCTGTCCTGATTGATCGCTGTTTATTTAACCAGCTGAGGAACCAAAGACCTGCTTAATGCTACGCTCGACCAACCTTGTCACATCTGCTTCTGTTAGCTGGAAAGCTGCCATTGCGGACGACTTGAACCGTTGCCAATCTTGATCGCCGGCGATGCTTCGCGTTTGCTGGTCAATGCTGTAGCGTGCCAGTCTGTGGATTGCAATGATTTCAGCTATCGCCGATGATGAGCCGCCCACTCGTTCAACCGCATCAGCTTGATAGTAAAAGTAAAACATTTTCACCATGGTCGCGGGTAATCGCCAGTATTGCGCAAGTGCTGCACTTGCTGTCGCGTGAGAAATCGTGAGTGATGCTTCTTCTTGAGTCGCAATTTCACCCCACCCAACACGATTGGACTGTTTTATAAATTGTTCGTAGCCCTCGAAATTAAGATAAAGCAGCGGCACGCCAGCCCCTTGAAAAAGACCGAATTGATACGCGTAATGCGCAAGGCGTTCGCGATCAAGTAATCGAGCAACCACTAAGCAGGCTTGCGCTGTCCATTCGTTATAGCGCCAATAGTCAGCTAGAAACCCATGACTAATTAACGATGACTTTAACGAGGCCGCTCGGATCAATGGCATGAGTTGTTCAATACCTAGCATCATTACCGCGTGCTTTATTGAATCTACCTTTTGAACGGGACTATATGCCGATGAATTCACGACACTCAGAACCTGCCCCGACAAGCCGATATCCTTGGCGATTAGTTCTGCCATAGCCTCAATATGAGGCTCGTCGACTGTCATCTCGCGCTTTAACGCGGCTAACGTCTCTGAACGAGGTGGCAGTGTCATTTGCGTGAGTAATTTTTTTTGCTCAGATGTCAAAGCAACTGACATTAATAAATCTCCTCAACAAGAGTTTACTTTGCAGAGATCAACGTGCGATTATTTTTCGTAGTTAACCGCATGAAAATAAACATTATGTCCACCCGCATTAAGAAACGTATAAAATATCTTCTCGCACTGTGTGCCATCTCGATTTGCGCTAGTCTGCAGGCAAAAGTGAACGTGGCTTTCGATGGTGTCGACGGCAGGTTGCTAGACAATATCAAAAGTTATGTGCAAATTGCCAACTTAAATCAAGACAAGGATTATCGACCATTTCAAATCCGTTTCTTTTTTAAACGCGCTGAGAGTGAGATTCGTACAGCACTCGAACCATTTGGCTATTATAACGTAAAAATTAGCAGCCAACTCGATTCAACCGAAGAGGGCTGGCAAGCGCGCTACACTATAACACTCAACCAACCCGTGCGCTTGACTGATGTCCAATGGACACTTAAAGGGGACGCCAAGGACGATAGCGTGTTTCGTTCTGTGCTCGAGCATTCACCCCTCAAGCAAGGTCATGTGTTTGAGCATGCCCCTTATGAGCAACTCAAAACACAGCTACTCAGTTTAGCGGCTCAACGAGGTTACCGCGATGCTGAGTGGGAAAAGGCCAATGTGCGAGTCGATATTGAGGCAAATACAGCATCGATTAATGCTACTTTTAATAGTGGAGCGCGTTATCAATTCGGTGCTATCGACTTTAACGCTGAGTATATTAGTGAGGACTTACTTCAACGCTACCCACGCTTTGAAAGATCAGAACCCTTTAACACGGCTAGTTTAAGTGATCTACAGGTCAATATCTCTGAAAGTGGCTACTTCGAAACCGTTCAGGTGAACGCGCTGTGGGATCAAGCTGAGCAGAACCAAGTACCTATTCAAGTTGATACAACTCCCAACCAGCGCACTCATTATCGTTTTGGATTGGGTTATGGCACTGATACAGGCGCACGTATTACCGCGGGCTATGACCGTCGTTGGATAAATCCAGAGGGTCATCAGTTTAAAAGTCAGTTGCAACTGTCACAATTTGAGAGTCGCTTAACAGCTCTATATCAAATCCCGGGACCCCGTCCGCAAACTGACTCCTATCAATTTCGCACGCAACTTGCAGACAAAACAACAGACAGCCAAGAAAGTCAGCTTATAAAAATAGGAGCGGCGGAAATTCGCGCCTTTAAACATTGGCAATACGATGTCGGTGCCTATTGGCTCAACGAAGACTTTGAAATAGGTCAACAAAGCGGTAATGCTCAGCTTTTTGTTCCAACCATTGAGTGGCGATATTTGTCAGCCGATGAGCGAGTGAATATCAACCATGGTTGGCGGGCCAACTTTAGCTTACAGACCGCTTCGAAAGACGTGTTCTCTGAGGCGAACTTAATTCGAGGGCGTTTCGAACTCAAGTCGGTTATTCCATTGCTCGATGATTGGCGCCTACTTGCCCGTGCTGAAATAGGCGCAATGTACACCAATAGTTTCGAAGATATTCCGCCTTCGTTACGTTTCTTTGCAGGTGGTGATCAAAGCGTTCGCGGCTATGCCTACGAACAGTTGGGTCCAGAGGATGCGTCTGGCGACGTGATCGGTGGTCGTTATCTTGCGGTCGCAAGCGCAGAAATTGATTATCGCTTCGCTGAAAATTGGCGAGTCGCTGCCTTTACCGATATCGGTAATGCCATGCTAGAACCGAACCAGCCACTCAAGCAAAGTGTTGGTATTGGATTGCGCTGGATATCACCTATCGGATCGGTTCGTCTCGACTTAGCCCAAGCTATCGATGAGCCAAACAACCCCTGGCGCATTCACTTAACCATTGGTCCCGATCTATGACGCTTTATAAACGACTCGCAAAAATCTTTTTATATGGCTTCGTCGGCCTATCTCTAGCTCTGATTTTACCTCTTTATGCCGTGTTAGGCACTGCTACGGGTAGTCAGTGGCTGGTAACAAAAATAAGTGAATACTTACCCCAACAAGTCTCCTTTAATCGTTATCAAGGTGCGTTGCTGAGTGATTTTCAATTTGATGAACTGAAAATCGATACTGATAGCTTCAGCTTGCATAGTCAAAAGCTATCTGTTCAGTGGTCTCCTCTAGAACTCTTCGGTGGCACAGTTCGAATCGACGCAATAACAGTCAATGATGCTGAAGCGTGGATCAGAGCTAACGATGAGCAAAACAACACTGCTACAGGTGCAGCACCATGGCCCGAACTAAGGCTTCCGTTAGATTTAGTATTAGCTCAGCTGCGCATTGATGATGTAATGCTTCATTTACCAGAGCAGCCTGCGCAGTCATTTGGTGTCACGGGTGGCGTAGCACTCGAGAGGGATGGCCAGCTCGCTATTAATAAACTCGATATTACTCACAACTATGCGACGGTGCAGTTAGATGCTCGCGTGGGACTAAACAGCAACAAATCCATTCATGTTGAATCGAATATCTTTATACGAGTGCCTGATTATCCTGAAACACAGATCCTGCTCTCGGTCAGCGGCGATGCCGATCAGTTGCAAGGAACACTAGCCACTCAAAAGGCTATTGAAAGCAAGACACGATTTACCCTGGATGCACTGCTGCAAGACCTCAGTTTTAAGTCCACCACGCAAATTGCAAAGTCTGAATTGCAACCGTGGGTAAGCGCATTCTCCTTATCAGGTATTGAAACCGGTAGCCTCAAAGGTGAGATTAAAGCTGAGGGAAGTTTGACCAATATACAGGTCAAACCTAAGCTCGATTTGTCAGTGAATGAACAGGTTGCTCAATTAAGTGGCGAAATAAAGTATATCGATAATCAAATCGAATTCGCGCCTCTAAAAGCGTCCACCGAGGGCTTAGTGAAAAGTAATGTTGAGATTGCTGGAACGGTAGCACTGTCAGCGGAGCCACAATTCGACCTCAACGTAACAAGCTCAGAAGTTAGCGCACAATCAATCAAAGCAGCCACGCTTTCAGATTTGAACATGCAGATTGTAGGGGCGCTACATAATCTTAAGGTAACGCCTAACTTTGTAATTGAACCCATAAACCAAAATGCTATCGATATATCGGCTGAAATTTTACTTGCTGATAACGTTCTCGATATTTCACAGCTCACAATGACACAAAATAGCAATCAGGTGTCTGGTACAGCCCGCGCGAATTTGGATAATCTCAGCCTGACAACTGATTTGCAGGGCCAATGGAAAAGTGAACCGATTAAACTTGCTGCTGATGTTCGCTTTGAATCGCCTTACCTTTTCATTGAACAGCTGGACTTAAATTGGCGTGATAACACCTTATCTGCTGCCGGTGACCTGCGTCCGGGCTCAGCGATCAACTTGACACTCAATGCACGCGATCTATCCGATCTCCCTGTCCCAAATATAAGCTTAGCGGGCAGTTTAAGCGGTAAGGGTATGCTTTCAGGCTCAATCGATGCGCCGAGTCTGGCGATGAAGATTGAGTCGAATAGTATTCAAATCGATGAAAGTGTTTTAGAAGATTTATTCTTAGACTTTTCCGGCGATTTATCAGAGCAGACAACCCAAATAAAAGTAAGCTACCGAGATATCGACCTATCTATCAATACAGCTACAGCCCTTACAGAGGATAGGCTAGCAGCAACGATAAAGCAGTTCTCTATTAGGCAAGAAAACGTGGGACGTTTTAAACTTCGTGAGCCCAGTGACGTTGTCTATCACTTTAGAGACCAACGTTTGAGTCTTTCAAAGTTATGTCTAACTCAACGGCAAGAGCTTATTTGTGCCGAAGCTATCAATAAAAATCAGCAATTACAGGCTTCAGTCTCTATTACTGCACTACCGCTCGCCTTGATTGAGCCCTTTATCCCATTAAGTGACTTGGTTATTAGCGGTACGCTATCGGGCGAGGTTGATGCTAACGTTAAGTTAGACAGTTCAATTGAAATCGCTTCTCTGACGGGTCAGTTTGGAATTGATGAACTTCGTATTGAGCAAAACGAAGAGCATGTGAACTTTGATACAGCAAAATTGAGGTTAAATAAAAGCACTAGCGATAAGTTGGTTGGTGTGACACTCAATTTAAATAGTATCGATACAGGTGCCGATATAAATGCCGATTTAGGGATCGCCGCGAATCTCAGCCAACCTTCCATTGAGGGTAAGATAACAGCCAATTTAGATGACTTGAGTATCATTCAAACCTTTACCAATCAAGTCGCACAAATTGATGGCTCATTAAATGCGCAGGCAACGCTCGATACGCGCAATCAACAACTACTGATAACGCCTAATGCCACAGTTAAAATTGCCAACGCGCTAATTGGTCGTACTGGTACGTCTATTTCAGATACAGTGATTTCAGTCTCGGGGCGTCCTAGCTCGTCTGAGTTGCAGATCAAGGGTCGGGGCAACGTTGGCGACGGTCCGTTTGATCTTAATGGTGATTTTGACCTTCAAGGCTTTACTGGTCAGCTTGCCTTAACAGGCGACAGCCTTGTCGTAATGGACTCCCCTCGCATCCGTTTGATCGCCTCACCCGACCTTAACTTAAATATCGGCGAAAACGTTATCGAGTTAACCGGAGAGGTAAATATACCTAACGCCAATATTACGCCGCCCGACCTCTCGTCAACGGTCACACCGTCACCTGATGTCGTCGTCGTCCAGCGTCAACAAGGTAATACACAATCCCGCTCACTTAAAACGGATTTGAAGATTACTCTAGGTGACGATGTGCGTGTAGATGCATATGGGTTCAAAGGACGCTTAGAAGGCGCTTTAAACGTCGTGCAAACCGGACAGTCTGTGCCAATCGGTAATGGCACGATTTCGGTAGCGAGTGGCGATTATGAAATTTATGGACAGAAACTCACTATTGACCGTGGACAATTCATTTTTAACGGGGGCCCCTTATCAAACCCAGCGTTGAACTTGCGAGTAACACGTTCACTATCTGAAGTGACTGATGGTCCGAATTCTGTGGGTGCGCGTGTGCTAGGCACACTTAATAGACCCGAGCTCGATCTCTTTTCTGATCCGACCATGCCTGATGCCAGTGTGCTTTCTTATCTGTTGTTCGGACGTGGCCCCTCATCTAATAGCGAGAGCCAAAACTTGGAGTTGCAGGCGGCATTATTGGTGGGTGGTAAAACAACGGGTGCGCTAACCCAGTCCTTAAAAGAAACATTCAGTTTAGATGAAGTCGCAATCGATTCTGAAACATCAGATGTAAACGACACATCGTTATATATCGGTAAATACATTTCCCCAAATTTATACATTAAATATGGTATCGGACTCATCGAATCGACCTCGAGCTTTTACCTTCGCTATCGTTTTACCGATAACCTGTGGTTCGAATCCACATCGTCAACCGAAAGCCAAGGTGCCGACATCATATACAGCATCGAAAAGTAGCGTGCGCCTTGGGCGCACGGGGCGGTGTCGATGGCCGCGCAGAATGCGCGACGTACGTGGCACGGTCGTTATCCCCGTCGTAGCGTGCGCCTTGGGTGCACGGGCCGGTGTCGATGGTCGCGCAGGATGCGCGACGCACGTGGTGCGGGCGCGACGTACGTCGGCGAGCAGGCATAAAAAAACCCCAGCCAATTGGCTGGGGTCATTCTATTTGAAGTCTGGCGCCGCCACAGGCGCTCGCAGAGCTCGCACCGTTCAAGCGGCGTCTTGCCACATGGGTGGCAAGCCGAATT
>NYWU01000020.1 GCA_002685255.1 Idiomarinaceae bacterium | reverse complement strand
CTCCATTCCGAACCCAGAAGTGAAACATACCAGCGCCGATGGTAGTGTGGGGTCTCCCCATGTGAGAGTAGGACACCGCCAGACTTCAAATAGAATGACCCCAGCCAAGTGGCTGGGGTTTTTTTATGCCTGCTCGCCGGCGTACGTCGCGCCCGCACCCTGCACGTTGCGCATCCTGCGCGACCATCGACATCGCCCCGTGCGCCCAAGGCGCACGCTACGACGGGGATAACGACCGGGCACGTACGTCGCGCATCCTGCGCGACCATCGACACTGCCCCGTGCGCCCAAGGCGCACGCTACCTATAATTTTTGTTTATATATAATCGTAAACTGCATTATCTGCGTACTCCTAACTACTGGTATATTGCCCAACATAATTTGTTTGTGTTAGGGCCCATGGAGAGCAGTAATGAAAAAATATAATGCAATTGCGATGGCTGTTGTTACAGCAACATCGATTAGTTCCCTACCTACGTTTGCCCAGCAGCAAGATCAAGCCGAGGCGGACGTAGAAGAAGTGATTCAGGTTGTTGGGTCACGGCTATCTTATCGCACGGCAACAGACGGTGCGGCGCCGGTCGACATCATTTCAGCAGATGACTTAGCAGCTACGGGCATTACAGAAACAGCAAAAGCGCTGCAGTATGCCGTGCCGAGCTTTAACTTTCCGTCGTCCTCAGTGACAGACGGCACAGATGCTGTGCGTCCTGCCTCTTTACGCGGACTTTCTCCTGACCATACGTTGGTGTTGGTGAACGGAAAGCGTCGTCACAAATCGGCCTTAGTACATTTAAGTGGGACAACCGGTCGTGGTAGTTCTAATGTCGACTTAAACGCGATACCTATTTCAGCGATTAAGCGCATTGAAGTGCTACGCGACGGTGCCGCGGCACTCTACGGCTCGGATGCGATCGCTGGAGTTATCAATATCGTGCTGAAGGACAATGATTCCGGCGGCACAGCCAATGCACAAGTCGGTCAAACCTATGAAGGTGACGGCGAGCAATACAAACTATCTGCTAGTGGTGGGTTTAAAGTAGGTGATACAGGCTCTCTCACACTATCAGGTGAATTTCATCATAAAAACCGTACAAATCGTGCAGGTCCTGATCCACGTCAGCAGTACCCCGAATTACCTAATGGCGACCCTGATCCGCGAGAAGAAACCTTTGATCGCTATAGTTTTCATGTAGGTGATGCAGAGTACGAAAACGCAGCGTTGTTCGCAAACTATGAGCAGGAAGTGGTTGAAGGTGGCACTTTATATGCTTTTGCTGGCGTAAGTGATCGCTCATCAGAGTCGGGCGCATTCTATCGTCGAGCACTGCAGTCCAATACGCTTACAGAAATCTATCCTGATGGGTTTTTGCCAATTCTCGCGCCTGACGTGAAGGACTATTCTGCTTACGTAGGTTATGAGTGGTTATTAAATGAGTGGACCATTGATGTAAGCGCAGGTCATGGTATGAGCGAGTTTCAATATAACGTAAAAAACTCGCTTAATGCTTCCTTAGGACCCAATGTTACGCCGACTTCGTTTGAAGCGGGTACATTAGAAAATAGGGAAACAAACGTCACTATCGATGCCCAACGTTTCATTCCTTTTTTGAATAACTCTGATCTCTCGATTGCCACGGGTATCAGTTATCGCGAGAATAGCTATCAGATTACGGCAGGCGAGGAAGCCTCGTACATCGATGGTGGTTACCAGGATCGTCCGTCAGGTAGTCAGGGTTTTAGTGGTTTTACACCAGAGTCTGAGGTCGACCAAAGCCGAGATAATATTGGTGTGTATTTAGAAGCGGAAAATCAGCTTACTACAGATTTCATGTGGGGCGCTGCGGTACGTTACGAAGATTACTCCGACTTTGGTGACAACACCAGTTGGAAACTCTCCGGGCGTTACGATATTACCGATCGGTTTGCGATACGTGGGGCAGTCAACACGGGCTTCAGAGCGCCGAGTGTGCAGCAACTTTATTTCACCAATGTATCAACCTTATTCGTTGATCGTGGCAACGGTTTAGTGCCGGAGCAGTCGGGTACCTTTAACAATTTAAGTGATGTAGCTAACGCCCTCAATATTGGACGTTTAGAGCCTGAAGAGTCGCAGAGCTACAGCCTTGGGTTGGTGTGGAATGGCTATGATGGACTCGCGGTAACACTCGATGCCTATCAAATCGCAATCGATGACCGCATCATATTGTCGGGCGATGTATCACCAATGGATTCACCGGCCGTTGCGGAAGCACTTGCACAAACAAATGCTGATAATGCTCGGTTCTTTGTTAACGCTGTGGATACAACGACCCAGGGCATTGATCTGGTCGTTAGCAAAGATTATGACCTCGACAGCTATGGCTCGTTAAAAGCGCAACTCGCTTATGGATACAACGATACAGAGATCGATTCTGTTAACTTACCGCCGTTGCTCGATGGACTTGAGCAAGTCCTGTTTGACGAAGATGAACGCGTGAGAATGACAGAGTCAGTGCCCTCAAGTAGTGCGTCTTTGGGTCTGACGCATGAAATGGGTCGATGGACGAGTAACGTACAATTTAGCTATTTTGGTACCTACAGTATCAATTACTCAAGTGGTAAAGAGACGTACGGACCGAATTGGATTACTGATATCACAGTGAGTTACGCATTAAACGATCAGTTCGACATTACGGTTGGTGCACAAAACTTGTTTAATGAATATCCCGACGAACGTGGTGAAGGTAATCAATTTAATGGCATCTTTAAATATCCGCTTACTAACTCGCCGATAGGCTTTAATGGAGGATATGTTTACACGGAAGTTGAGTATCGCTTCTAATTAAATTGAGTTAGTCAAAACCGCCACTATGTGGCGGTTTTTTTTATTTTATGTGCGTAGAAATGCCTCACTCACATATTGTTACTGTATAAAAGCTAATTAAAACAAATAGTTATAAATTGGCACGGAGATTGAATTAAAAAAGTAGCGTAGATACAGGAGGAGGGCATTATGTCCACATATAAACGTAGTTCCGGTAAAGGTTGGTTAATCGCGTTACTTGTTATAGGTGCGCTATTTTTTGCCCCAGAAATACTTTCAGGCTTAGGTTTTGCAGTAGGGTCAGTACTCGAGTTTACTATCAGTCTACTGATCGGATTTGCCGTAGTCGGGTTAGTGTTTTTTGTCGTGATGACTGTGTTTGGTAGTGTATTGCTCGGTTTGGCTGCAGGATTCATTGCATTAATATTTACCGGCATTGGTATGTTTTGGCCACTCATTGTTTGTTTGCTGATCTTATACTTTGTGTTTCGGGATCGACGCAAAACCGTGTAACATCACTTCAATGACAAAAATTGAGGTGAAACCAATGTTAAAGTTATTAGTGGGTCTTGCGCTAATGGTATCAACGAGTGCTATGGCGCAAGATACTTTGAGTATTTCTGATGCGCGAGCAAAAGCGTCCATTCCGGGTTCTCAAAACGGCGTTGCATTTGCGACGCTAGAGAACCTTTCATCCACACCTATTACCATTCATCACGCCACTTCAGATATCAGCAAAATGACTCAGATTCATACACATGAAATGCGAGATGGCATGATGTCGATGAAACACGTACCTGAATTAACGATTGATCCCGGTGAACAGGTTGTGTTCCAAAGTGGTGGTTATCACTTCATGCTAATGAGCCTGAAAAAGCCTTTGGTGGAAGGACAAACTTTTAATCTCACTATTTCGTACGATGATAATCAGACACAAACAATTTCAATTCCGATTGAGGGTCGATAGCAGACTATGCGAATAGGTCAATTTAAGCTGAGTATTAAATGGTTACTCATTTCATTAGTATCTTTACTGCTTATTTTATGGATTATTGCTTGGTGGTTCTCTGAAGAACCCGACACGTTCAGCGTTAAGCAACGCGTTCAGGCGCAAGCAGAGCAATTGAATTTAGAACCAGTCAATGGGTTTGCAACTTCAACTGCGGCTATCGAAGTGTTGGATACCTTGCTAAATAAGCGTGGTGGCTACATGAGCAATGATATCCTTCCGCCCTTTGTGTGGGTTGATGATATTCCGGCATGGGAATACGGCGTTGTACAAATGACGCGCGATCTTATGTTAGTGATGCGTAACGAATACAGTCGTTCTCAGTCCCAGTCTGCCGAAAATAGCTTCCTAGTGGTGGCACAGCCCGCGATGAATATTGATCACGAAAGCTGGTTTGCTCCATCGCCAGAGAGCGAGTTTAACGAGGTTATTAAACAATTAAAGCAATATCGGCTTGCGCTTGCTGACCCTAATGACCATTCCGCACAATTTTACTCCAGAGCAGATAACTTGAGAGCGTGGGTAGCGGAGGTAGAGAAACGTTTGGGATCTTTATCGCGTCGTTTAAGTGCGAGTGTGGCGCGAGTTGAGCCCGATATCACGCTAGCCGGTGATGCAAAAGCTCGGCAGTCTACGCCAACTCCTCGTATCGTACGAGAGCAAACCAGTTGGTGGGAAATTGACGATGTATTTTATGAAGCGCGAGGCGCTTCTTGGGCGTTACTGCATTACTTGAAAGCTGTCGAAATCGACTTCAAAGATATTCTGGAAGATAAAAATGCGTTAATTAGCTTGCAACAGATTATTAGTGAATTAGAGTCAACACAGAAGACACTCTGGAGCCCAATGGTACTGAATGGTTCTGGTTTTGGTCTGATGGCAAACCATTCATTGGTAATGGCTAATTATATTTCTCGTGCTAATGCTGCGCTCATTGAATTACGCAGCTTGCTAGCACAAGGTTAAGCAACTTACAGAAGGTTCAACTATGAAGCATATTGCGAAAATATTACCACTCGCTGGCTTGGCGCTCGCTCCAATGGCTGCCAATGCTGACACCATTTTTGGTATTTTTGCAGGTGGGCAATATTGGAACGGTAATGCCGATGGCTCGATTTCGGCATTCGAGCCGCAGGTCCAGCTTGGCAATTACGATGACCAAAGCGAAACATTCTCAAGTTACTATGTAGCACTTGAGCATCCAGTGCCTTTAATCCCTAATTTTAAAGCGCGTTGGAATGATATGACCGTTGATGGTGAGGGAATCAACCCCGAGAGCGACTTCAGCCACGTCGATTATATTTTGTACTACGAAATTTTTGACAACGATATCGTTTCTATTGACTTAGGTGTCAACGCGAAACGGTTTGATGGCAATAGTAGCTACATCGTCGCAGATTCTACCGTGACGCCTGTAGAATTCTCGGGTACTGTACCGATGGCCTATGCGGCCACAAAGATTGGACTGCCTTTTACCTCTTGGTGGATAAATGCCGAAGCGAGTGCCGTCAGTTTTGATGATAGTGATATCCGCGATATCAGCGCATCGGTTGAGTACCAGTTTCTTGATAACGCCGCGGTCGATGCCAGCGTCAGCCTCGGTTATCGTGATATGGAAATTAAGTTAGATGATATCGATGACACTTATAGCGATGTGCGCTTCTCGGGTCCTTATTTGTCAGTCGACGTTCATTTCTGATGAACAACTCATAAATACTTGCAGTTGAAGTTCGATATGGCTAGATTGTTATATCGAGATTAACAATTTGCAGGCAAGAATGAGCAGTAATAATGAAGAGCCTCTGTTTCTTATCGATGACGATGATGAAGCTAGGGCAGTCACCGCGTTAGAAAGTTGGAAAATTTTGATCGTTGACGACGATCAGGAGATTCATGCCGTAACCAAAATGGCGCTATCTGACGTAATTATTGCCGATAAATCACTTGAATTTATTCATGCCTACAGTGGTGAGCAAGCCATGGATGTGCTTGCTAACCAAAATGATGTCGCGATGGTTCTATTGGATGTCGTCATGGAGTCTGATGACGCTGGATTAAAAGTAGCGCGCGCCATTAGAAGCGAACTACGAAATGACGAAATTAGAATCGTGTTACGTACCGGGCAGCCAGGCTATGCGCCTGAAGAGAGTGTCATTAAAGATTACGATATCAATGACTACAAGACCAAAACCGAGTTAACTCGAAGCCGATTGCTAACAACGGTCTACGCTGCCATACGCTCCTACCAACAACTCCGTACCATCAATGAGAATCGTCGAGGATTACGAAAAATAATCCACTCGGCTTCTAACTTGATGGAAAAACATTCGATCGTTAATTTTTCTGAGGGCGTAGTTACCCAACTCGCATCACTGTTAGGTTTGAGCGCCGAAGGTATTGTTGGGGCGCGCGCACCGCACAAAGACAACGAGATATTGGTATTGGGTGCGGCGGGACACTTTGCCGGTAGCATTAACCGTTCGCTGACAAGTTTAAATTCTAAATTTATCGAAGATGCGGTAAAGCAATGCTTGCGTGAGCAGCGACATATTCAACTTGATGGCGCGTCTGTGTTTTTTATCGATGGTCAGATACATCAAGCGGCAGCTTATATTGAAACCGAAGAACTGCTTGAGAACTACGACCAGGAATTACTTGAGGTCTTTCTCGCAAACATCGCGGTGGGCTTTGAAAATGCCAATTTGTTTGAAGAGTTGAGAGCCGCAGCCTACCGTGACCCGTTAACGGGTGTGGCTAACCGAGGCGAATTCTCACGACGTTTAACCGAATTAGCAAAACTTAAAGACGAGCGAACGGTCGTTGCGATCATTGATATAGACCACTTCTCTGATGTGAACGATGGCTTGGGGCAAGACGTGGGTAACCTTTTGTTGCGCTCAGTAGCGTTACGACTCAGTGAGCAACTCGGTCAGGATGTGTTTGTCTCACGCATAGCAGCCGATGTGTTTGGTTTAATTGGTCCAGAAGAAATTATTTCACCTCGTAATTTAAATGAGCTGTTCAGACTGCCCTATCGCGCGGGTGAGCATCATATCCCACTTAGTATTACGTGTGGCTTTACAGCAGCATCCAACAGTGAGCATGAAAGCGGTAAAAGCTTGCTTAAGCAAGCCTATATTGCGCTCAAGAATGCCAAGAAGAACTCTTTCGAGCGCCATAATTACTACTTGCCTTACATGGAGCAAGAAACTCAGCGTCGTTTGCACATTGTGCGTCTGCTACGAGCAGACTTTGCAGAGCGACGTCTACAAGTGTGGTATCAACCGCAAGTATGTTTAGCCTCTAAACGAATTATTGGTGTAGAGAGCTTATTACGTTGGCCACAGCGGGACGGAAGCTTCATATCACCCGGCGAGTTCATTCCTCTTGCGGAATACTCTGGGTTAATCGTTGATATTGGTGCTTGGGTAATTGAGGAAGCCTGTCAGCAGATACGCCAGTTTGATGAGTTGGGTTTGCCAGAGCTTCGCGTCGCGGTTAACGTGTCAGTGCCCCAATTCAGGATGCGTGACTTTCCTGAACTTGTTGAGCAACAGCTACAAAATCACAACGTCAGCCCGGATCGGCTAGAGTTGGAAATAACCGAGAGTATCGTGATGGAAGATCCTGATCTTGTTGCTGATATACTCTATCGCTTGAAGCGGCAAGGAATTCACGTTGCTATTGACGACTTTGGCGTCGGCTTCTCATCGTTGAGTTACCTTCAGAAACTTCCTCTCGATCGTATTAAAATCGACAAGACATTCGTACACAACTCAAATGAAGACAGTGGCCGTATCATAATTGAGACTATTGTGAATATGGCTCATCGACTGGGCATGAGTGTATTGGCAGAGGGCATTGAGCTTGAAGAGCAAGTGAATTACTTTAAACACTTAAAAGTCGCCGAAGCACAAGGCTTTCATTTTGCCAAGCCGATGCCGGCGGAAAAGTTGGCAGAATTGCTAGCTAAGCAATCCGCCAACATTAATTAAGGCAGCTACTGATAAACAGTCACACTATCAGCTTTCATTGAATAACCTGTAACTGCAAGATCGCTATCTGTACGTTGGGTTGAGATAGTGCCCTCAACCCATACCGCATCGTAGGTATTCTCGTAAGGCACGCCTTCAGCAAACTTAACGTGAATAATCTGGTTGGGAGGCGGTGGTGGCACGTGGATACAGGCACCAAAATAAGGCACTAAAAGAAATTCCGTAACAGCATCTGCGTTACCTTCGAGTTGTACTACATAGCCTGGAATCTTTACTTTCTTGCCATCTAACGCTTGTACCACAGGCGCATCAAGAAACTTTTGCTCAGCTTCTTCTGGGTTCTGGTCATAGTATGACTGTGGCTTTACAGGTGGAGGTGTAAAGCCCTCAGGGACTAAATCTTTCCAGCCTATCTTGTCACTGGCGAATGCCATACTTTGACTCGCGAGAATCAGCAACGTCGTGCTGATGATTACTTTCAAACTATACTTCATACTTTCACCGTTAAACCGTCTGCAAGTGATTGGCGGTAAGCGCGCCAAGCAGGTACAAGACTCATTAAGAAACCTGCAACGACCACAAATGACATTCTCAACCATTCTGCCGTAGTAGGCCACTGCAGAGCAAACAATAAGCCGGTCTGCTGCTGAATAAGGCCGGCAAGGGAAATTTGCAGGACATATAGTAACGCCAGGCCTGAAGCGGTAGCGACGACTGTCAGTAAAACCGCTTCCGTGACTAACAATGTGAACAATGTACCCGGGCCAGCACCTACTGCTCGCAACACAGCCATCTCTCGGCTACGTTCACGTAGACTTGCCAGCAAGATTGTGAGCATGCCGAGTAGGCCAATGATAACAACAATAGCGGAGATGCCATTAAGCGCTTGCTCAAACACACGTAATGTTTTCCAAAGCTGTTGCAATGTTTGCCCCGGCATTAATGCAGTCAGTGGCTCACCATCTGCGGTGTTGATATCGCGCTGCATAAATAACGCCATCTGGCGAGACTTTAAACCCACCAATGCCGCACTTATAGCGCTAGTCGGGTGATGGTGGTCAGCGTGCTCATCATGACCGGTATGCCCGTCCGTATGCTCTTCGGCGTCGCCAGCCGTCTCGCCGCTATGAATGTCCTCAAGTGTTTTTAAGTCAACATAAATGGATTGATCAACAGGGGTGCCCGTGCGATTTAAAATGCCAACAACATCAATTGGATGACCACTGTGTTCGCTAAAACTAACACCACCTGTGCCATGTGCGATAATTAGCTGGTCACCAACATTAAAGTCCAACTTTTCTGCGGCATCGGCGCCTAATACCGCTTGCTCTGACTCTGCAAACCATACGCCGCTTTGTAACTCAAGCGGTTGTCGGTTGGCATACTTAAAGTGCTTGAAATAGTCAGTTGTAGTCGCAACAACCGGCATGCCACTCACACTATCACCCAAAGAAATGGGGACTGACCAATCAACTTGTCGATTTTGACTGAGCTTCTCGTAGCTCTGCCAGCTCATGCTGTTGTTAAGCGCTCCGATATGAAAAACGGATGCCAACAACAATTGCACGTCACCACTACGTGGGCCAACGATTAAATCAGTGCCCGAGACGGTATTCGCAAAATTCGCTTGGACTTGTTCTTTTACTCGTTCAACGGCAAGCAATAGTGCAACGCTTACAGCGATTGCGATGACCGTCAGTAGTGCACTTGTTTTGCGGTTAGCCAAACTTTTAATAGCAAGTTTAAGCATGGGACGAACCTCCCACAGCCTGATTAATGTCGCTTAACTCAACATGGCGATTAAAATACTGCCCGAGGCTCGCATCATGCGTCACAAATAACACGGTCGTATTATTCTGTTCACTGAGTTCGAGTAATAGCTTTATAAAATCATCTCTCCGGTCACTATCGAGCGCAGAAGTTGGTTCGTCTGCGATAAGTAGTTCGGGCGCGCCAAGCAGTGCTCTGGCGGCTGCCACGCGCTGCTGTTGACCTACACTCAAGTTAGCCGCTGCTTGTTGTTGTTGCGTGGCACTAAGACCGAGCCGTTGTAAGTATTGAATGGCGAGTTGTTCCGCCGACTGTCCACTTTCAGTTACGCGTTGGCGGCGTTTAGGAGAAAACCGTGTGGCTAAAAGTACGTTGTCCAGCGCGCTTAAATAAGGGAGTAGGTTAAATTGTTGAAAGATATAACCGATGTGATCGGCACGAAATCTATCGCGTTTACGACCGCTAAGCTCAGACAGCGATTGCTCGAGTAGTTTTACGCTACCCTGTTTAGCAACGTTGATGCCTGCGAGCAGGGATAACAAAGTTGATTTACCGCTACCGCTGGGTCCGCGTAATAAAACGGTTTCGCCTGCTTCAACTTGCCAATGGGGAATATCTAAAGTGAGTTGATCGCCTTGCCAGGCAAAGGCAAGACGATCAATTTCAATGGCTGAGGCCATGATTACTTCTGAGCGCGCTTATAAGAGGACTCGATTTCCTCTTTTGCCGCAGCTGCGTCTCCCCAACCTTCAACTTTAACCCACTTGCCCTTTTCGAGTTCTTTGTAACGCTCAAAAAAGTGCGTGATTTGTGCACGAAGAAGCTCTGGAAGGTCATCGATGTCCTGCACATGATCGTACTCTTTGGTCAGCTTACTGACAGGTACCGCGATGACTTTAGCGTCTTCACCTGACTCGTCGCTCATTTTAAGCACGCCCACTGGACGACATTTAATCACTGAGCCTGCTTGCAGTGGGTAAGGTGTAGGAACAAGCACGTCAACAGGGTCACCATCGAGAGACAAGGTATGGTTCACAAAACCATAGTTGCATGGGTAGAACATTGGCGTCGCCATGAAACGGTCAACCCAAAGGGCGCCAGTGTCTTTATCGACTTCATATTTAATCGGATCTGCGTTTGCAGGGATCTCAATGATTACATTGACTTCATCTGGAAGATTTTTACCCGCAGGTACGTTACCTAAGCTCATAATTATTCCTACATCAAAAAAGTGATTAACTCGTGAATTATATCGTTTGTCGCTGTCGGAGCAAGGGCTTAAACCACTGCCTTAGCCATGTTTCTTATGATACTCAACACATTCTTGTACTTCATTCGAGGAGCCCATGACAACAGCAACCCGTTGATGAATATGTTCTGGCTCAATATCTAAAATAGGCATATAACCATTACTTGCTGCACCCATCGCTTTTTCGACAATCATTGCCATAGGCGCTGCTTCATACATTAAACGTAGCTTGTAAGGCTTTTCTGGGTTGCGAGCATCCCAAGGATAAGTGAACAAGCCACCGCGTGTAACTAAACGATGGACATCAGAAACCATAGCGGCGTTCCAACGCATATTAAAATTCTTTTGTCGTGGCCCTTCTTCGCCGAGCAGTAAATGCTCAACATATTCGCGTACCGCAGTGCTCCAATGACGTTGATTAGACATATTGATTGCAAATTCTTGCGTGTCTGCTGGAATCGTCGCGGTTTCCTTTGTCAGTAAAAATTCCCCTACGGTTTGGTCAAGAGTATATGTACGAACATGGGTGCCTGTCGTCATCACCAACATTGTCGAGGGGCCATAAAGAACGTACCCAGCTGCGACTTGATTACGCCCTTTCTGCAAGAACATGGACTCATCATTGGATGGATTTTCTGGTTTAGGTAGCACCGAGAAAATCGTGCCCACAGTGCCATTGATATCAATGTTGGAACTTCCATCAAGCGGATCAAAAGCAACTAAGTATTCGCCAGAATTAGGGCTCAATACAATGCTGTCTTCTTCTTCGGAAGCAATGGCATGTACGCGAGGAGACTCAAGTAATAAAGTTTTGAGTAGTTGGTTAGCGACGACGTCGAGCTTCTTTTGTGTTTCACCTTGAATGTTTTCATCCAATGTTGAGCCCAATACCCCGGCGAGGGCGCCTTGATGTAACCGAAAAGAGATCTCTTTAGCAGCAATTTGTATGGTATTAAGAACTGAAATCAGTCCTTCAGGTGCATTATCAGCACGGAGCGTTGGAAGCAGGCGTTTCATGTCGTTCCATTCCCTTTTTTTCGTGACAGGTGTATGGACGCGTATCGTACATTAATTCTGCGCAAAAATCCTGTTGATTGTGCGCGTGAGTGATACACTTAGCGTTTTATTTTAGCTCGAAAAATGACTATGCATATTCACATTATTGGTATCTGTGGCACATTCATGGGCGGTATCGCCCGTTTAGCAACCGAACTGGGTCATCAGGTTACAGGTTCTGACCATCAGGTGTATCCACCGATGAGTGACCAATTAAGTGCGCTGGGGATAGACCTGAAAGAGGGCTATAATGCAGATAACTTGGATAAAGCGGTCGACTTAGTCATTATTGGTAACGCTCTGAGCCGCGGCAATCCTGAAGTTGAAGCGGTACTGAACCAGAAACTTAGTTATTGTTCCGGCGCTCAGTGGTTGCATGACAATGTTTTGGGTCAGCGTTGGGTGCTCGCTGTTTCTGGGACGCATGGTAAAACCACAACAGCCAGTATGCTTACTTGGATTCTGCAAGCAAATGGCTATCAGCCTGGCTTTTTGATTGGTGGCGTACCCGGTAACTTTGATGTGAGTGCAGCGCTGGGTAAAAGCAACTTTTTTGTTATTGAGGCGGATGAATACGATACCGCATTCTTTGATAAGCGATCTAAATTTGTTCATTATTCACCGAACACTCTGGTTATCAACAACCTTGAGTTTGATCACGCTGACATTTTCGACACGTTAGCTGATATTCAAAAGCAGTTTGCCCATTTATTACGAATTGTTCCTGGAAATGGGCAAGTTATCATTCCCGATCAGGCTGACGCCATCGAACAGGTCGTTCAAAAAGGCTGCTGGAGTGAAGTAGTCCGCGCTGGGAAAGACTGGCAGTACCGTGCGAGTTCAGCAGATGCTTCGTCCTTCGTTGTGTGCCGCGATAACAACGAAGTCGTCGTTAAGTTACCACTGGTGGGCACCCATAATATGCAGAATGCCGTGATGGCAATGATCGCGGCTTTCCATGTTGGCGTATTACCGCAACAAGCAGCAGAGGCTTTAGCAACATTTAAAGCCCCCAAACGCCGGCTGGAACTACTGCTCGAACACCGCGGAATAAGAGTGTTTGACGATTTCGCTCATCACCCTACGGCAATCAAAACTACAGTCGAAGCGCTAAAAAGCAGTCAAGCAGGACGGTTGGTAGTATTGCTTGAGCCTCGTTCAAACACGATGAAAAGGGGAGTTCATAAAGATGCATTGGCAACCGCACTTGCCGATGCGGATAGTATTAAAATATTTGCTCCTGAGTCGATTGAGTGGGATATCGCTAGCGCGGTACCTAGAGCACACGTTTATAGTACGACAGAAGCGATGTTAAAACAGACTGTAGAGGATTTAGAGTCAGGCGACACGATTGTTATAATGAGCAATGGTGGGTTCGAAGGTATGCAGAAGCGTTTAGTTAGCGCGTTGCAAGAAAACTAATCACAGGTTAGATGATTTATAATGAAAGCTGATGATAATCGCATTACCGTGGCAATAACGGGTGCATCGGGTGCCCCTTATGCTATTCGTTTGATAGAATGTCTTATACGACAAAAACAACAAATCTATCTACTTGTATCAAGCGCGGCTCGTGTGGTGATGGCCACTGAGCATCAGGTCAATTTATCCGCCGCGCCCGAAAAAATGCAGCAACAATGGGTCGAATTGCTTGCAAAACGCGGTGTTGAAGTTGCGCCAAAGCAATTACAAGTGTTTGGTAAAGAAGAGTGGTTCTCGCCGGTCGCCTCGGGCTCTGCCGCACCGAAGCGTATGATCATTTGCCCTTGCTCAACAAGCACGCTTTCATCGGTTGCGCTAGGTAGCAGTAATACCTTGATAGAGAGAGCGGCCGATGTGGTTCTAAAGGAGCAAGGCCAACTTATTGTCGTGCTTCGCGAAACGCCACTTTCGGCAATCCACTTGCGTCATATGCTGCAGTTAAGTGAGCTGGGAGTCACTGTAATGCCCGCTGCACCGGGTTTTTACCACCAACCTCAGAGTATCGACGACTTAATCGACTTCATGGTCGCGCGGATGCTGGACCACTTAGGTCTTGAGCAATCGTTGATGCAGCGCTGGGGTTATGGAAAGGAGTAAATTTTAGTAATGACTAATGCATTAGAAATTAAAGGGTTGAGAAAGGTTTACAAGGGAGGTTTTGAAGCGCTTAAGGGTATCGACCTAACGGTTCAGGAAGGCGACTTTTATGCGTTACTAGGGCCTAATGGCGCTGGTAAATCAACAACGATTGGCGTGATCTCAAGCCTTGTCAATAAGACCGAAGGTAAGGTAACGGTATTTGGTTATGACCTCGATACACAGCTCGCTGACCTGAAAAGACAAATTGGTCTCGTACCGCAAGAATTTAACTTTAATCAGTTTGAAACAGTGCGTCAGATCGTTGTTAACCAAGCGGGTTATTATGGCGTGCCACGTAAGCTGGCGCACCAACGCTCGGAGAAGTACCTCAAACAATTGGGTCTCTGGGATAAGCGAGATCAGCCTGCACGTGCCCTCTCAGGTGGTATGAAGCGTCGTTTGATGATCGCGCGCGCTTTACTGCATGAGCCTAAGCTGCTCATCTTAGACGAGCCGACAGCAGGCGTCGATATTGAGCTACGGCGCTCGATGTGGGACTACCTCACGCAAATCAATAAAGAAGGCATTACCATCATTTTAACGACTCACTATTTAGAGGAAGCTGAGATGTTATGTCGTAATATTGGCATCATCGATGCGGGTCGTATTGTGGAGAATACCTCTATCAAGAAGCTGCTCACTCAATTAAGTCGTGAAACCTTTATTCTAGATTTGGCAGAGGGTCACAAAGACATCTCAATCGATGGTTTCGACAGTCGCTGGAGCGACGATAACACCCTCGAAGTTGATGTCGAGAAAGACGCTGGCTTGAATAACGTATTTGAGCAGCTGAGCGGGCAAGGCGCGAAGGTCTTATCGATGAGAAACAAGGCCAACCGTCTCGAAGAGTTATTTGTTCATATGGTTGAGAACGGCCGAAAACAAGAGGAGAGTAGTCAATGAGTAACGCATCGGCCAATATCATAGCGCTAAAAACAATTTGGATAAAAGAGTGCACGCGTTTTCTGCGTATTTGGGTGCAAACCTTAGTGCCGCCTGCAATTACCATGACCCTCTATTTTGTTATCTTCGGTAGTATCGTGGGTGAGCGTATTGGCACCATGAGTGGTGTGACTTATATGGAGTTTATCGTACCAGGTCTCATCATGATGTCGGTGATTACTAACTCCTATTCAAACGTAGCGTCGTCATTTTTTAGTGCAAAGTTTCAACGCAACATTGAAGAAATGCTGGTTTCGCCGGTACCGACGTGGGCCATTATTCTCGGTTATGTTGGTGGTGGCATGGCACGTGCAATGATCGTGGCGGTCATTGTGACATTCGTTTCCTTTATGTTTGTCGATATTAGCATCGCCCACATCGGGTATGTCATTCTGACCGTGGTATTAACCTCAACGCTATTTGCTCTAGGTGGTTTACTCAATGGTGTATTCGGTAAGACATTTGACGACATATCTATCGTACCGACTTTCGTTTTAACACCGCTAACTTATCTCGGTGGTGTGTTTTACTCGGTATCATTGCTACCTGAGTTCTGGCAGAACGTGTCGATGGCAAACCCAATCTTATATATGGTAAATGGATTCCGCTATGGCTTTTTAGGTCAGTCAGATGTGGGTATTGCGACTGCCATGTGGGTTTTAATTGCTTTTAACGTGGTGTTTTTCTCAGGTGCCTATTACTTGCTAGAAAAAGGTAAGGGAATTCGTTCGTGAACCAAGAAGCACGCCCAGTACACTCGAACCAAACAGGTCCTCATGAAGATACCCTGAGTGTCGCTCGTCGGCACTGGGGATCGGAGTTTTTAAAGCCCATACAGGCTCACAACCAAGCCGCATTCGATGCGGTACATGAGCGCGTGCAAGCATGGCAGGGACCGATTATTTTAGACTCGTGCTGCGGTGTCGGTGAGAGTACCGCTAAGTTGGCAGAACAATATCCTGACGCATTGGTCGTGGGTGTCGATAAATCGAGTCACCGATTAGATAAACATGACTTTTACGAGGGCTCATCGCGAGGACAGCGTTACTATCTGGTGAGAGCAGATTTACTCGATTTCTGGCGTTTGGTTGCGGCAGCTGAGTGGCCCATTGAGTTGCATACGATTCTATACCCGAATCCATGGCCCAAGCAGGCGCATTTATCTCGTCGTTGGCATGGCTCACCTGTTTGGCCAGCGGTTGTGAAAATAGGCGGTCAGTTACAGGTGCGTTCTAATTGGAGTACCTACTTGCTCGAAGTAGCACAAGCGCTGACGCTCAATCAGGTGGATGCGTCGGTTAATTGTCTCGCCATTAATCCTGAGCAGGCAATGACACCTTTTGAGCGTAAATATTTAGCCAGTGGACAGGCACTATGGCGGTTAACCGCTGATTTAACGACTGCGGTTACTGCAGTTGAGAATGTGGACAGGTAAGCATATGAATGACGCGGACGATAAGTCATACGCAGAAGTAAACCAAGAGTCGTTGTATCGGATTTTTACGCTACCCGAGGCGCCCGACTCAACGCTGAGCCGAATTGAGAAAGATTTGTCTGAAAACCTCTTAGGTTTCCTTGGCGATCATATCGTGGCAAAAGAAAAGCCATTACAAGATATCGAACGCGACTTTGAGAAAGCGTCGATTCCAGAAGATCCTCAGTTTGTTTCCGACCATACCGAGTTTTTATTGGAGAAGTTAGTAGCACACTCAGTACATACAGCTTCACCGAAGTTTATCGGCCATATGACGTCGGCACTACCCTACTTTTTGATGCCGCTCGCGAAATTGATGGTTGGTCTCAATCAAAACCTTGTCAAAATTGAAACCTCCAAAGCGTTTACACCGCTTGAGCGTAATGTCATTGGTATGCTGCACCACTTGGTTTATCAACGCGAGTCATCGTTTTACAACCGTTGGATGCACAGTGCACAACACTCACTCGGCGCATTTTGTTCGGGCGGAACTGTGGCGAACATGACCGCGCTTTGGGTTGCGCGCAACCAACTGTTAAAGCCGGATGGTGATTTTGCAGGGATAGCCGCAGAAGGCTTAGCTGCGGGACTGGCGCATTATAATTACAAACGTTTGGTGGTATTAGTTTCGGAACGAGGGCATTACTCGTTGAGCAAGGCCGCTGATGTGTTAGGTATTGGTCGTAAGAATTTAGTGGCCGTTGCGACCGATGCTAATAACCGAATTAAGATTGATGCGTTGCGACAGGCCTGTCAGGACGTACGTGAACAAGGCGGCGAAGTGCTGTCGATAGTAGGCGTCGCGGGAACCACAGAGACTGGGCATATAGACCCATTGGCTGACATGGCTGATATTGCTGAGCAATTAGGTATTCACTTTCATGTCGATGCGGCCTGGGGTGGTGCGACGTTATTGTCCAACGATTATCGACATTTATTAAGTGGCATAGAGCGCGCTGATAGTGTCACCATTGATGCGCATAAGCAAATGTATGTACCCATGGGCGCGGGCTTGGTGCTGTTTAAGGACCCTGCAATGGTTAAGGCGATTGAGCATCATGCCGAATACATTATCCGTCAGGGTTCGAAAGATTTGGGCTCTCACACCATGGAGGGTTCACGGCCGGGTATGGCGATGATGGTGTTCTCAGCGATGCATGTGATCGGACGCCGTGGTTATGAACTGCTAATAAATAATAGCCTCGAAAAGGCACGCTATTTCTCTCGTTTGATTGCTGAGCAAGATGACTTCGAGGTGATCACAGAGCCTGAGTTGTGTTTATTGACTTATCGCTTTGTACCTAAACGCGTGAAGCAAGCGCTAACAGAGGCAAATGCGGAGCAGGTGGAGCGCCTAACTCCGCACTTGAACGCACTCACTCGGTATATTCAGAAGCGTCAACGTGAAAGTGGACGCTCGTTTGTATCCCGCACAAAGCTGACGCCTGAGCATTATCACCGTGTGCCGACGGTTGTATTCAGGGTCGTATTGGCGAACCCGCTAACCACCCATGAGATGCTAGGTGAAATTATTGCGGAGCAGCGCGAAATTGCCGAGAAAGCGACGAGTCTACGAGGTGCGCTGCACACTGAGATGCGCGAGTTAGGTTTGATTCGCGACGCGTAAGTTATCAATTAAGCGCGTGCTGCCGAGTTTGGCAGCCGCCAACACCACCCACTCCGCGGCGTCGTCAGAGGCCACCGTCAGATCGTGAGCATTACGCACTTCAAAATAGTCGACAGCAAAACCATGTTGGGAAAGTTGTTGGCTTGCTTGTCGGCATAACGACGTTGCCTGAGAGGCATTATTTAAGTGTTGCTTAACCCAACACAGTTGTTGATAAATAAGGCTCGCCTGCTCACGTTGAGAACTCGATAAGTAACCATTACGTGAGCTCATCGCCAACCCCGAACCTTCACGTTGTATGGGTGCACCGACAACCTGAACGGGTAAAGAAAGGTCGTTCGCCATTAAACGAATCACTTGCAGTTGCTGAAAATCTTTCTCACCAAATACCGCAACGTCGGGTTGTGCCATGTTAAATAGCTTACATACGATCGTTGCTACGCCGGTAAAGTGTCCGGGCCGGCTGGCACCGCATAATATATCGCTGATGCCGGGAACCTCGACGCGTGTTTGTTGCTCGAGTCCGCGGGGATAAACCTCACTGACAGTTGGAGTGAATACCGCGTGCGCACCGGCATCACTTAACAGACGACAGTCTTGCTCCAACGTCCGTGGATAGCTATCAAGATCTTCGCCTGCTCCAAATTGCATGGGATTCACAAAAATACTGACTACGACCTTATCAGCCAGCGTTTGTGCCTTTTTGACTAGGCTTAAGTGACCCTCATGCAAATTGCCCATAGTCGGCACTAAAGCGACAGAATGGGTTTGTTCTGAACGCCACTGGCGCATACTTTTCAAGTTTTTAAGCACTAACATAACTAACCCTCGTAGCTATGTTTTAATTCAGGGAACTGACCCGACTTGACTTGTTGGCTGAACTCTCGAAAAGCAGCGGCTATTCCATCACCCTCAGCTAAAAAATTCTTAGCGAACTTTGGTAAGTACTCACTGTTCATACCGAGCATGTCATGCATGACTAAGATCTGACCGTCTGTATCGGGGCCCGCGCCAATGCCAATAGTGGGAATGGAGAGCGCTTCGGTGACGCGCTTGCCTAAAGAATTGGGAATACACTCCAGTACGAGTAATTGTGCGCCGGCAGCTTCGAGCTGTTTTGCTTGTTCAATCAGCTGCACTGCTTGCGCCTCTTGTTTACCTTGTACCCGGTAACCACCTAGCACATTGACGGATTGGGGAAGTAAACCAAGATGTGCGCAGACAGGGATACCGCGCTGGGTGAGTGCTTTAACCGAATCAACGAGCCAGTCACCACCCTCAAGCTTCACCATGTTGGCGCCTGCCTGCATAAGCTGAGCTGCATTTTTTAAAGTATCGGTTAGCGTGCCATAGCTCATAAACGGCAAATCACTCATGATAAACGCATCAGGTGCGCCACGACGAACACATTCGGTGTGATAAGTCATATCCGTCATCGTGACGGGTACCGTGGATGAACGGCCTTGCACAACATTGCCGAGTGAGTCGCCGACGAGAATACAATCAACGCCTTGCTCAGCCATCAATTTGGCAAAGCTTGCATCGTATGCCGTAAGAGAGGCGATTTTCTCGCCTTGTTGTTTCTTTTTTTGCAGCTTGGCAATGGTCATCGCAGCCATAGGACTATCCTTTACTGAGCAAAGTCATGAGTTCAGAGCGTGAGCATAACACGGTAAGCGGTTCATCAGTAAGCATCGCAAGTTGCTGCAATACAGAATGATTATTCGGCAGCTCGAGGTGCGGAGCAAATTCAGCTAACGGCTGTAGCACGAAGCCGCGGTCATATAACCCCGGGTGCGGTAATTTGAGCGCTTCAGTATCGCAGCGAATGTCATCGAATAGCAGTAAGTCGAGGTCGAGCGTTCGTTCGCCCCAGTGACGAATTCTTTGTCGCCCAAATTCATCTTCGATTCGATGGAGCAACGCCAATAGTTGCTCGGCCGTTAAATCATGGCATTCGACTTGGCAAACCGCATTAACGTAGTCGGGCTGGTCTTGCGGCCCCATGGGTTTGGATTGATAAAGCGAGGATACATTGACCACATTGAGGTGCGTTGATTGGTTAATATGCAACAACGCCTGTTTGAGCTGTTGCGCTGGCTCGCCCAAATTGGCGCCCAGCGCAATGTATACATCACTCATTGCTCTCAGAGCCTTTGGGCTTCTTGCGCGCACGAGGACGCCGGCGGCGTTTAGGTCCTGAGCGACCAGGCTTGTTGCCAATGACTTTGTTGGGTGCTTTCTGTGCCTTAGTCCAGAATTGACTGAGTTCAATTAGTGCATCAGAGCCCTCAATTTCAGCTCGTAACATAAGGAAGTCGTAGGCCGCGCGGAACTTTTTGTGTTCCAGTACTTTCATCGCTTTACCACCGCGCGTACTTTGCAAGCGCAACTGCAGTTGCCAAATATCGCGCACAGGGAGTGAAAAGCGCTTAGGTAAAGCGACGGTTTGGCATTGCCGATCGATCACATCGGCAGATGCAATATTAAGCGCGTCCATCGGCGGCAGCCCAGATTCAACCTCTAACTGTGAGCGTCGCGCTTCCATCGGATACCATAGCATCACAGCCAATAAATACGCCGGTGTCACGCGTTGCTCGTTATTAACACGTTTATCAGTGTCAGAAAGTGCACGCTGAATCAGTGCTACGGCAGGCGACTGTTCATCTTTTAAGTAGGTTTTTAGCACAGGGAACATCTGTTGGAACAAGTTGTGTTGCACCATCATTTCAAAGTTCGCACTGGCTTTCCCTGACATGAACATCTTAAGGAATTCGTCAAACAACCTCGCAGGTGGGATGTTCCTGAGAAGCGATGCCATCTCGTTAATCGGCTCTTGCACCTGCTTATCCATTTGCATATTAAGCTTAGTGGCAAATCGAATAGCTCTCAGCATGCGCACAGGGTCTTCGCGGTAGCGTTGCTCAGGGTCGCCGATTAGTCGCAAAATACCGGCATCTAAGTCTTTTTTGCCTCCGGCAAAGTCGTAGATGCAGAAGTCAGCAATATTGTAGTACATGGCATTAACCGTGAAATCGCGTCGTTCGGCATCTTCTTCGATTGACCCGTAAACATTGTCACGTACCAAAAAGCCTTTCTCATCGGTCTTAGCGATAGGTTGCTTACGTGCATGAGAGGTTGCTTCATCATTGTCTTCTTTGTGATGACCGCGGAAAGTAGCGACTTCAATGATATCCCGACCAAATACGATATGTGCCAAGCGAAATCGTCTGCCGATGAGGCGACAATTGCGAAACAGCTTTTTGACCTGCTCAGGTGTTGCGTTGGTCGTGACATCGAAATCTTTCGGTTGAATACCGAGCAGCAGATCACGTACACATCCGCCCACTAAATAGGCCTCAAAGCCTGAGTTGTGAAGCCGATATAAAACTTTAAGGGCGTTATCGCTTATGTTTTTACGAGATATTGGATGCTGATCGCGAGTCAGCTTAGTTAGCTGTGGTAAACGGCTATTAGATGGCTTTTTAAAGCTCGACATCGCTCGTTCAGCTAGCTTTTTGAATTGCTTGATAATGACTATTCTCCGCTTTACGTCTGCACGCTCAGATAATTGCGCGCGTATTGTACCTTTATTATACGATCATTTGCCACTGTGATTGCCATTGTTGAGTGGCGGCTTTCAAAACTGATTCGACATTATCATAATCTTTGGCTTCTCCTAGAGAGAGCGACAGCACCTTGGCTGCGGCGATGAGGTTATCTACTGCGTGCGCCTCATCAACCGCTGGCGCATGGTTTTGTTTACTCAGTTTTCGTCCATGGCTATCAGTAACTAAAGGTAGGTGAAGCCAGCGTGGCGTCGTTCCTCCGAGCGTTTGCCATAGAGTCGCCTGCCAAAAGCTGGGGATTAATAAATCCGAACCTCTTACAATATCGGTGATGCCTTGCTCTAGGTCATCGACAACGACAGCCAATTGGTAAGCAAATAAACCATCACGACGGCGCAGAATAAAATCTTCTCGGGCAAACTCAACTTCCGCTTGGACGTGTTGGTGACGCCGGTCAAATAAGTGAGTTTTCGCGTTGTCATTCTTGAAGCGGATCGCATAAGGCGTTGGGCGTGGTTGCCGTGTTCGGCAATGCCCATTGTAATACGCACCCTGGGTACGTATTTGTTTGCGGCTACAATCGCAGGCATACGTATGCGCTACGAGCGTATCAAGTACACGCGTATAGATTTCGTCCCGCTGACTTTGGTAAATAACTGTCTCGTCCCAGTGTAGGCCATGGGCATCCAGTTGTTTAAGTATCTGAGTGTCGGCGTTCGGGACAGCGCGGGTTTTGTCGACATCTTCGATGCGCACCAGCCATTGGCCGTGGTGGGCACGCGCATCTAAGAAACTGCCCAGTGCTGCAACGAGTGAGCCAAAGTGTAAGGGGCCCGATGGGGTCGGTGCGAACCGACCCCGATAGCTATTAGACGACTGCAGCTGAATCGGCTTACGCACCGGTCATCTGTTTTTCTTTAATCTCTGCAAGTGTTTTGCAGTCGACACAAAGGTCGGCTGTTGGACGTGCTTCTAAGCGACGGATACCGATCTCGATACCGCATGAATCACAAAATCCGAAGTCATCTTCCTCGATTTTTTGCAGAGTCTTCTCAATCTTTTTGATGAGCTTGCGTTCACGGTCGCGCGTACGCAACTCAATACTGAACTCTTCCTCTTGCGCGGCTCTATCAACCGGATCCGGGAAGTTTGCAGCTTCATCTTTCATGTGGTGAACCGTACGGTCCACTTCCTGACGTAATTGGCGGCGCCATTCTTCTAGAATTTTGCGAAAGTGAGCTAACTGCTCATCATTCATGTATTCTTCGCCCGGCTTCTCTTGGTACGGCTCTAGCCCGGCAAGCGCCAGGATGCCATGCGTTTTCTTCTTGCCCTCTGGCATCATGGTTCTCCTACAGTTAATTCGCTGCTCTTAAATTAAACAAGCTGAAAAAAAGGACGCTACATATAGCAGAAAGGCCACCCTAAGGCAACGCCTTTTCGTACTTTTTGAGTACTCATACAGCCTGTATTATTCGTTACTCAGCATGACAGGTAATACACCGTTAGCTCGTATACCTTGCTCATTGATATCGGTGTTCAATGCATAAAACTCGACGCCTTTTTGCGCTGCATTAATACAGGCGTTTGCATAGTTTGGATCGATATGGGCGGCAGGTTTTATCTGATCAGCGCCTGAGTGCATACACACGTATAACATGACAGCGCGATGACCCTGTTCGCACATGTGTTCGAGTTCTTGCACGTGCTTTATTGCTCGAGCGCTCACCGTGTCGGGGAAATAACCACATTGTTGCTCCACCAGGGTGACACTTTTGACTTCGACGTAACATCGGTTGCCGTCAGCAGATGTACCGAGCCAATCGATACGACTGTTTTGCTCGCCATAACGTTGTTCGGCAAGCCACTCATTGAAGTCAGCAAGCTCGGTGACAAGACCCCGCTTTAAAGCCTCACCGGCGACCTGATTTGCGCGTTGAGTATTGATGACAATCCAGTCACCGGAAAAGTTTTGCGCCAACTCCCAAGTCTTTGCATATTTGCGCTTGGGATTATCTGATACACTACACCATACTTTGTAGCCTGGTTCCGCGCAGCCTGTCATGGCGCCGGTATTGGGGCAATGAACTGTTTCGATACTTTGGGGTTGTGTAGTAAATTCGATATCCGCTAAAAATCGCTTATATCGTTGGCGTAAGATGCCCACTTCAAGTGGCGTATTAAATTGCATGACCGTCCTCATAACCCTAAAGTAAAACATCGACAAATTAATGGGAGATGATTCTGATGTCTAGTTCAGTCAATGTTTTTCTAACTTTAGATAAACCCGCGGCGTTTCTAAAGCAGTCGGTTTTAGTGAGTCACTCCGACCAAGGTGTCAACATTCATATTGGTTCTGACAGCGTTGAAAACTTACGAAAAATTCAAAAAGCGGGTCGTCACCTCGATAGCCAAGGCTACGCTTCGGTTGAATTAGCTGGCGCCGGTTGGGATATCGAGAGTCAGTGGGCATTCTATCAAGGTTTCAACTCAACCATGTCAGACAATGCGGTGGCTTGGAACGAAACCGACCAAGGTGTCGCTAGTCAGCTTGATGATATGCGAGCGGCCAATCAATTTACCCGCGAGTTGGTGAACTTGTCGGCAGAAGAAATCTATCCGTTGAGCTTAGCCGAGCGTGTTAGTGAACACTTAAAAAGTGTCGCGCCTGAACATGTCAGCGCGCGTTTTATTGTCGGCGATGAGCTGAAAAATGAAGGTTGGATGGGCATTTATACGGTCGGTCGTGCGAGTCAACATGCGCCCGTGCTGGCTGTCATCGATTACAACCCGACCGGCGACGAAAACGCACCTGTAGATTATGCGCTCGTGGGCAAAGGCATTACGTATGACTCGGGCGGCTATAGTATCAAGCCGAGTGAAGGTATGTTGAGCATGAAGTGCGATATGGGGGGCGCTGCAACGTTAGCCGGTGCGCTTTCAACGGCCATTCGTCGTGGCCTCAACAAACGCGTTAAATTGTTCCTCTGTTGCGCAGAAAATATGATCAGTGGCAAAGCTTACAAGCTGGGCGATATCATTACTTATAAAAATGGTCTTCGTGTCGAAGTTGTGAATACCGATGCGGAGGGACGACTCGTGCTTGCCGATGGCTTGATGGCCGCAGGTGAAGCAGGTGCTAAACAGGTAATAGATGCCGCGACGTTGACTGGTGCCGCGCAAATGGCGGTGGGCAATGAGTTTAATGCGGTGTTTAGTATTGATGAACAGGCAGCGGCTCGCGCGCTGAACTGCGCAGCTCAAGAGAACGAGCTATTATGGCGTTTGCCTTTAGCAACATGGCACATGGAAAATACGCCTTCGCCTTTTGCCGACTGTGCTAATAGTCGTCCGCAAAAAGGTGGCGGTGCAGGTGGTGCGAGTAATGCGGCAGGCTTCTTACTGCGTTTCGCACCGAATGATGGACACGGTTGGTTGCACTTCGACTTGGCTGGCGCATATCAGAAGTCGTCAACCCCCATGTGGGCTGCGGGTGCGACAGCGATGGGCGCGCGCACGATTGCTGCTACGCTATTAGCTGATTAATAGGTGGTAAATAAGACGTCGTGTTAAACCTACCGATTGATGCAATTAAGCAACCTTTACTCGAGCGCTGTCCAGGCGCTCGAGTTGTTATAGAAGCGCCACCGGGAGCGGGGAAATCGACGGCTTTACCCTTACATTTATTGGCTTCTAATTCACTTCATGGGAATGATGAAGGGCTCATTGTTCTTCTACAGCCGCGACGAGTAGCGGCCTTGTCGATAGCACATTTTTTGGCGCAACAACTCAATGAACCCGTTGGTAAATCGGTAGGCTATAGTATTCGCGGCGACTCTAAACGGAGCCGCGAAACACGTCTAATGGTTATTACCGAGGGTGTATTTACACGTTGGCTACAGCAGGACCCAGAGCTTAAGAATGTCTGCACAGTGATCTTCGATGAGTTTCATGAGCGCAATATTCAAAGTGACTTAAGTCTCGCCTTAGTATTAGATTTGCTGCCATTACGCCCCGAGCTTAATCTACTGTTAATGTCGGCGACACTGCCGGGAGAAGCGCTGAAACGCTGGTTGAGTGATACCACAGCTGAGTATTTTGAGTTGCTAACGGTTGACGTAAAGCGCTTCGAACTCGATATTCAATATCGTCCTCCCTCTCGTATTGAGCGTTGGCTGGAAGAGAGCGTGTCTGTCATTGCGGAAGCTTTTCATCAAGCACGTAAAGGAGTGTTAGTGTTCTTGCCCGGAATGCGTGAGATCAAGTATGTTGAGCAGCGTATACAGGAAATACTAATAGGTGAGGATGTGTCTATTTTGCATGGTAGTCTAGCCGCCGATTTGCAACAGCGGGTTATTCGTTCGGGCGCAAGCAAACGCGTTGTTCTAACTACCAATATTGCTGAGACGTCACTCACGATTGATGGCATTGATACTGTGGTTGATACGGGACGAGAGCGACAGTCAGTGTATCAGCCTCAATATCGAGATAGTATTCTCACGACGGCCATGATCGCCAAATCCAATAGCGAGCAGCGAGCTGGTCGTGCTGCGCGGCAGCAGCCAGGCAGAGCCTACCGATTATGGAGTCGAGATACTCAGCAACGTCTAGCAGCGTTTAGCCCACCCGATGTAGCCACTCAAGAGTTAACTGATTTAGTTGCCCAAGTTAAAGCATGGGGAACAGAAGTAGATGAGCTCAATTGGTTTACTCCACCGAACGACGCGTTGGTCGAGGCTGCCAAAGAAACGCTGGCTGATATGGGGGTGTTGAAAGAACAACGATTAACGCCGATCGGACGGGAAGTCGTAGGCTTTGGGGCCGATATCAGACTGGCGTGCATTGCTTTACACGCACGAAACAATTTGACCGAAGCGAAGCAAAGAGCGCTCGCACAATGGTTAGCGACGTATGAACAAGCTGATAAACGTTACAGTGATAACAATGATATCGTCTCTACTCAACAGCACGCGCGCACCATGTCACACGGAACCATGTGGTGGAAACGCTTTGCGTATTGGTGCCAAGTTTTTGCAATCGATACGCAAGGACCGACGCAGTTTGAGGGTATTGAAGACGCCGTATTATTTGGGTTTGCTGATCGCATTGCGTGTCAAGATAGCGTTGATGAGGCGCAATTGATAAGCGGTGCGCGTATTTACAATGTAGAACACTCGCTCACAAATCGACACAGCACAGCCTACTTTATTGTTACTCAACTCAGCTTAAATGAAAAGCAACGGCATAATCGGTTGGTGGGTTATTTACCTATCGACAGACACTCGCTACTTGGTCATCCGGCGGTTCGTTTGGTCGAACGAGTTACTTACAATTGGACTAAAGATGGCGAGCGGCTCATTAAAGTCAGTGAACAGGTGTGTGGAGCCCTGATTTTTGATAGCCACCAAGAACCCGCCGAGTTAACAAATGAGGCGCTAACTGATGCGTTGACTCATTGGTTGCGGGCTGAAGGTCTTAAGGCCGTAGGCTGGAACGCGACCACCGATGGATTATTAGCCAGACTACAATTTTTATATCGCGCACGACCTGAACTGTTCAATATCGTCCCACACGAAGCTGAGCTGCTTGAGCACTTATCCGATTGGGCATTGCCGTATTGGCATGGCATGAAGAGCTTAAGACAATTAAGGATATGGCAACCGAATGAGGCGTTACTCAATACCTTGACTTACGATGGACAGCAATTATTGCACACAGAGTGCCCAACGCACTGGTTGGCTCCGAGTGGTCGACGCGTAGTCATTGATTATCCAAGTGGTACCGAAGCTGAGCGTTCGCCTAAGGTTGCAATAAAATTGCAAGAAGCTTTTGGGGAAGTTGCATCACCTACCGTGCTCAATGGACAAGTCGCGATTGCCTTAGATTTGCTCTCACCGGCCGGTCGTTTACTGCAACGAACACATGATTTAGCCTCGTTTTGGCGCTCTGGCTATCAGGAGGTTAAAAAGGAGATGCGCGGACGGTATCCCAAGCATCCATGGCCTGATGATCCGACGCAAGCGATTGCGACTGTTAAAACTAAGCGACAACTGAATGACAAGTAAACCTTGGTTAAACTACATTATTAAAACCGGCCTAAAGCTGGGGCTAATTGTGGTCGTTATTGCGACCTTCTACTTGATCTATCTGGATGCCACGCTCACACGAGTATTTGCTAATCAGCGCTATCAAGCACCGGCGCTTGTGTATGCGGCGGAGAAAACACTTCGTGTGGGCGACTCGATGAGTCAGCGGCAAGTGATTGATGTACTTGAACGCTTAAGCTACCAGCGCAGCGGCTCAACCGAGGCAACGGGTTATTTCTCGGTCTCAGGTGACAGGCTTATGGTGCATCGGCGACCTTTTGACTTTGCAGACGGCCCGAAAATGTCACAACGCGTTGAACTGAATTTTCACCGTGAAAAAATTGCAACAATCGTGAGTTGGCCCGATGGGCGCCAACTCGACAGTATTCAACTCGAGCCTCAGTTAATTGGGCGAATTAACTCGCTTAGCAATGAAGATCGCTTGTTGGTGGGTTTAGAGATGATTCCCAGCTTGATGACTGAGACATTGCTGTTGGTAGAGGACAAAAACTTTTACCATCACTCAGGCGTATCGCCGCTCTCGGTATTGCGTGCATTGGTTGCGAACATCCGTGCAGGACGGACAGTGCAGGGCGGTAGCACGCTGACCCAACAGCTTGTTAAGAACCTTTATCTTACGCGCGACCAAACATTATGGCGTAAATTTCACGAAGCGATGATGTCATTAGTGATAGATTATCGCTTTGATAAAAATACAATTTTAGAAACCTACTTCAATGAAGTGTACTTTGGACAAGACGGACGCCATGCAATCCACGGTGTTGGCCTTGCTAGCCAGTACTATTTTGGCCGTCAAGTACAGGAGCTCACAGCTGATCAGGTCGCGATGCTGATAGCGATGGTTAAAGGACCATCCTATTATGATCCGCGGCGGTACCCGGAGCGCGTACGAGAGCGCCGAGATTTAGTACTAAGATTAATGTACGAAAACAATTTGTTGTCTAAGTCTGACTTTATCGCTGCGATTGAGACAGATATCAAAGTTCGCGCTTCACGTCGATTAGTAGAAGATAGCTTTCCGCATTACCTCGAACGCGTAAAAGAAGAGCTCAGTCGAATCAAATTACCACCTAATTGGCAGGAAAACGGACTGAAAATTTTTACTGCATTGGATATTGAAGCTCAGCATCAGGCCGAACGAGTGATGGCGGATGGCGTTCCTGGAAGGGATATTAAGGATTTAGAGGGCGCGTTTGTCGTTAGCGATTACCGCAACGGCACGTTAGTGGCTTTAGTCGGAGGACGCAATGCTAATCAAGTGGGCTTTAATCGCGCGATTAAGGCCCTACGACCCATAGGCTCATTGATCAAACCGATTATTTACGCGACTGCGATGAGCGAATCTGAATCCATGGGTCTTAACAGTCATGTGGTAGATGAAGCCGTTACACTGAGCGATGAACGAGGCAAGCCATGGAAGCCACAAAACTACGATAGTGAGTTTTGGGGCGACATGACGATCTACGATGCATTAGTCTATTCACGTAACTTGCCCGCAGTTCGTATTGGCTTGCAAGTGGGCATTGAAACGCTGATCACGCAGCTCAGAAAGATGGGGGTGGTGACACCGATCCGAGACTATCCCTCGCTTACATTGGGCGCAGTTGAAATGTCACCGCTCGCGGTTTCACGCGTTTTCTCAAGTATTGCAAACGATGGTGTATTTCAGCCATTGAAAACCATCAACGCCATTACTACACATGATGGACTCCCTGTTTATGATAACCCTCAGCAAGTTAAAAAGCGCGTTTTGAGTGCTAAGGTTGCTTATCTGACCCGTTATGCGATGGCCGGAGTGGTGAGTAAGGGCACTGCACATGCCTTAGGTGAAGCGTTTCCAGGTACACCGATGGCCGGCAAAACTGGTACAACCAATGATTACAAAGACAGCTGGTTTGTATCGATAGATGGACGCTATGTGGTGACCGCTTGGCTTGGCACTGACGATAATCAAACGACATGGCTAAGCGGCAGTTCAGGCGCATTACCAATGGTGTCACGCTTCTATCAGCAGGTGAAACCAGAGCCGTTATCGTTGATACCCGTTGAAGGACTCACGTTTCAGAGTTTCCATAAGGAACAAGGGACTCGAATTCCGGATAGTTGCCAGCAAGCGGTGATTTTACCAGCACCGCCGACACCGCTTACCAACAATATGAATTGTGACGCTCAAGTAGAAGAGAAAAGCTGGCTCGAGCGTCTATTTGGTGGTTAAGCTGGGAGTTCGCTGAATGCGATCTTAGCGGCTGCCAACGTGTCTTCAATATCCTGCTCAGAATGAGCGGCAGACATAAAGCCACCCTCAAAAGCTGACGGAGCGAGGTACACACCTTGCTTAAGCATGCTGTGATAAAACGCTTTAAAGTGGGCCATATTGCATTCAGTCGCCTGCTTATACGAAGTGACTTGTTTCTCTTTAGTGAAGAAGAAACCAAACATCGAACCCGCGCGGTTAGTGGTAAACGGGATACCCGCTTCGTCTGCGAGTTGTTGCATGCCATCGAGTAATTGGTCAACACGCGCGTACAATTGCTCGTAAAGTCCTTCCTGACTCAATTGCGAGAGCGCGGCCAGACCTGCTGACATGGCAACTGGATTGCCTGACAACGTACCTGCCTGATAGACCGGCCCCGTTGGCGCGATGTGGTCCATAACTTCTTTTTTACCACCGAAAGCACCGACAGGCATGCCACCACCAATGACTTTACCTAAGGTAGTTAGATCGGGCGTTACGTTGTAACGCTCTTGTGCGCCACCTGGGGCTGCGCGGAAGCCACTCATAACCTCATCAAAAATAAGTACCGAGCTGTACTCGTCACAAATATCGCGTAAGCCCTCTAAAAAGCCAGGCACTGGTGGAATACAGTTCATATTACCGGCGACAGGCTCAACAATAATACAAGCGATTTGGTCGCCATATTGAGCAAAAATATCCTTAACCGAGTCAATATTATTGTACTCTACCGTGAGCGTGTGCTTTGCGAAATCCTCTGGGATGCCCGGTGAATTTGGGACGCCTAGTGTCAGCGCACCTGAGCCCGCTTTCACAAGGAGTGCATCGGCGTGGCCGTGGTAGTTACCTTCAAACTTGAGGATTTTATCGCGACCCGTATAACCGCGCGCCAAACGAATCGCTGTCATGGTTGCCTCGGTGCCAGAGTTCACCATGCGTACTTTCTCGATGGAGGGTACTAGCTCGCGGATCTTCTCCGCCATGGTGATTTCTACTTCAGTCGGTGTTCCGAAGCTTAAACCACGTTGCGCTGCCGTGATGGTGGCGTCTAATACGACTTGATTATTATGGCCTAGGATCATCGGACCCCAAGACCCCACGTAATCAATATAGCGCTGACCATCGGCGTCAAACATATATGCACCATCGGCGCGTTCAATAAAAATAGGGCTGCCGCCCACACCGTTAAATGCTCGCACAGGCGAGTTAACGCCACCTGGGATACTGATTTGTGCTTGCGTAAATAATTGTTCTGAACGACTCATGAACAGTTCCTTAAACTTGTTTGACAGATTTAACGCTTATCGCTGTACCAATTTACCGGACACTCATATTGATCGACCTGATCGACAACACCCAACGTGAGTGCGAACAGTGCCATCCGAATTAGGACACCATTGTCGGCTTGTCTGAATATCGCTAAATTCGGATTTTGGTTCAGATCATTATCTAATTCGTTTGCTTCCGAGCGTGAATCACGCGGTAACGGGTGCATGATGACGGTATTAGGCTTGTAGTGCTTAGTGTAAATATCTTGGTTTAACCGAAAGCGACCACGATACTGATCCGCATCTTGTGGCGACGCGAATCGCTCTTGCTGGATCCGCGTTTGATAAACGATATCCGCATCGACGATACCTTCCATCGTTTCTGTAATATGGAACGCATGACCTGCATTGTCGAGTGCGTCGAGCACTGACGTTGGCATCGATAACTCGCGTGGTGATATCAAAGTAAAGCGGACATTTTTGTACATGGTTAACAGTTTTGATAGCGAGTGCACTGTACGTCCATATTTGAGATCGCCGATCATACAAATGTGCATGTTATCGATAGTTTGGCCATGATAAGCCAGTTCTTTCTCTATGGTATACAAATCGAGCAAAGCTTGGGTTGGGTGCTCATTGGCGCCATCGCCACCATTAATCACCGGAACACGGCTGCCCTCGGAAAATTCAGCGACTGAACCTGATTTAGGGTGTCGCATTGCGATAACATCGCTGTAGCTACTCAATACGCGGGCTGTATCGTAAAGTGATTCGCCTTTAGCAATGGCTGAGCTCTCCATACCAGTCGTTTCGCGTACTTCACCACCGAGCAAGTTGAATGCCGTACCAAAGCTGACCCGCGTACGTGTTGAAGGCTCAAAAAATAAGTTACCAAGGATAGCGCCCTCAAGCACTTTCGTACGCTTTTGACGTCGTGCGTAGGGTTGCATTTTATCCGCAACGGAGAAAATGTATTCGACACTGTCGCGATCAAATTGGTTGACCGAGAGGATGTTGGAGCCGGTGAAATTCATATCTTATTAAGCCCTTTGCCAGCGGAAGTCACTGGACGCTCAGTATACCAGATATTGACTGCAAAAAAATCAGAACGGCTTGACGATCGCTAAAATGACGATGGCAAATAGTAATAGTACGGGGAATTCGTTAAACACCCGATAAAAGCGATGGCTGCGCTTATTACGATTATTTTTAAAGTCACTCAATAATTTAAAACAATACCCGTGATAGCCATACAGTAACGCGACCAGTACAAGTTTAACGTGCAGCCAACCGGATGCGGCGACCCATGCGCTGCCATACATCACCATCAAGGTAATACCAAAAACCAGCGTTAAAATAGCAAAAGGCGTGACAAAAAAGAGCAGTTTTCGCTCCATCACTTTAAATTGGTCATCGACCGCGGGTTGATTGGTCATCGCGTGATATACAAATAAACGCGGCAAATAAAATATCCCGGCAAACCATGCCACCATAAAAATAACGTGTAAGGCTTTAATCCAAAGCAAAGTGGACATAATGGGTACAACTCCTATTAAGCAAGTTCTCGTTGCAGAGCACGACGCACGATTTCCCAGGTGATAATACCGCAGGGCTCGCCATTATCTTGATCAAAAATATACACAGCACCTCGACGTTGACCACTGAGCTCATCCCATACTTCAGATAACGTCGAAGTGACTTTAAGACCTTTAATGGGCATGTAATTGAGAGAAGGGCTGTCGCCTGCACCAATATCGTAAGTCACGATACGGTATTGTGGCAGGTTGTCTTCATCGACATTCATTACGATGACGGTTTGATTGCTCGCTTTCTCTAGTACATCTAACAGCTCATTTTGGGTCGGTTCGAGCAATAATTTAAATTGTGTCTCCATGACGTGTTCGACACCCGTTTTTTGCAATGCGACCGCCACAGGGGGAATTTGATAAGGCAGATCTTGTAATTCTAACTGTGCAATAAAAACAGACTTTGACCTAAACAACTGGGATGAAATCAAATACGCAGGGACGATCACCAACATGGCCGGCACGATAATTTCAACACTGCCTGAGAGCTCCACGATGGCGAGTAGAGCGGCCATGGGCGCGTGAATACATGCTGCCAGTATACCCGCCATGCCGAGCAAAATATAAGAATCTAAATGTTCAGCCCCAATCAACTGATATTGCACGAGGATATTAACAAATAGTGCTGCGACCGCTGCGCCTACACCAAATGCGGCACCGATTAATCCACCTGGCGTTCCCATACCAAGAGCGATGGCACTTGCCACGAGCTTGGCTAATAGCAACGTAAGTAAAACAGCTTGCTGATCTTGAAATTGAACGACTTGTTGGATGGTGGATAGACCCGGACCCAAACTACTCGGGATGATCACGGCAAGAAATGCGGTAATGAGTCCTGCGAATAGCAGTCGGGTGAGCATGGCCGTGTCTTTTACTGTATCCATGACATCTAACATGAGTTTCTTAAATAAGACCCCGACAATCCCAACTGCTACGCCCAACAATATGACAAAACCGAACTGCGACTCAGGTAGTTCTTGACCTTTTAATAGGGTGAGCTCTGTCGCAGGACCGAAAATTTGATCGGTAATTATCGAGCCGGCGACCGCAGCGAGCATAACGGGAATAAAGATATGCACTTTATATTCGCGTAATACGACCTCCATCACCAATACCATCGCTGCGAGGGGGGTATTGAAAGAAGCGGCTATCGCGGCCGCAATCCCGCACGCAGCGAGCGTCCGGACGGCATTTTTAGGGGTATCAATATGATACCCTAACCAAGTACTTGCGGCTGCGCCTAAATGCACCGCAGGTCCTTCGCGGCCGACACTATAACCTGCAACGAGTGCGATGATGCCGCCAAAAAACTGATTGACCGTACTGCGCCACGGTAGCATGCCATATTGCTGCTTCATGCGATGAATAACGTAAGGAATGCCAAGGCGAACCCGTTTCGCCCGTGACAGTTTAAATAAAACGAAGAGCGCCAGTGCAGCACCGACAGGTAGGGCAAAACGAGAAAAAGTCGGTAAAGGCTGTTGCCAGTGAGTCACATTCCCGACAAGATAGGCACTTTGATCGATAGCAAATCGAAAAACGACAATGAACAATGCGGCAGCGATACCTCCGAGTAAGCCTAGTACGCAGATCGCGACAGTCGTTGTCGGGGCAGCGAGTTGTTTACGCGCCTTTTTAATTATCGCTTGCCGAGAAAATTGCATGTTCTATGGTCCTACACGCAGCTAACCGTTTGGTTTGTCAGTCTTATTATCTAACATACCACGATTGCTAAGAATAAACAGAAGTTAACAAATATGAAGCTTGGAAATTTGCTAAAACGACTGAAACAGCGTGTCGGCGCGCTGGCTTTCTATCTCGGTGCCATTTTGCTGCTATGTGTGAGTATTTACTTCGCTTATTGGGTCGGTGGACAGTCAGCTGAAGTTAAAGATAAAACGCTAGTACAACAGGACGAACGGCTGGACCAGCTCTACCAACAGATTGAGGCGTTGGAATATCAAACTAACGTACTGAGTGTAGAACTTGATATCGAGCGATCAGCAAATGAAGAATTGCAAGCGGAGTTATCTGAGTTACAAAATGATAACTACGCATTGCGACGTGATGTCGCCTTTTATCAGAAGATCATGGCACCGGAACTCGAGCAAGGTGGAGTGGTGATTGAGTCATTTGCGTTGACGCCTAATGCAAATAAGCGGCATTTCCACTTTTCTCTCGCCTTACTACAAATCGAACAGCGCCGACAGTTTGTGGAAGGTCATATCACCATCGAACTGCAGGCGCGAACTGGTGAAAAAACCGTTAAGCGTTACAATTTACTTGAGTTAGCGAATATTGAACCCCACCCTCATCACTTCTCAATGCGCTACTTCAGTTTGCTTGAGGGCGATTTTATTTTACCGGAGGGCGTACTTCCTGAGCACGTAGATGTTAGAGTTACGCTCACTGAGGGTGGACGAGGACAATTAGAACGTCGGTTTTACTGGACACAAAGCTTACGTCAAAACCGGTCGCTCGAATTAGAAGCGAATCAGGATTCTTGACCTCACCGCCCGATTTAAGCGAAAATTGCGTATTGAATACGCTCACCAAGGTGATGTTATGGCAGTAGAGCAAGCGATGCCGATCGAGTTCTCTGAACAAGCGGCGGCTCAAGTGAAAAAATTAATTTCCGAGGAAGAAAACCCTAACCTGAAGCTACGTGTTTATGTGACGGGGGGTGGTTGTTCGGGGTTTCAATATGGCTTTACCTTTGAAGAGCAGATAAACGCGGGCGATATGCAGATTGATAAGGATGGCGTTACACTCGTTGTTGATCCTATGAGCTTACAGTACCTAGTGGGTGGCGTTGTCGATTACGAAGAAGGTCTGCAAGGCTCGCGCTTTTTCGTTAATAACCCCAATGCAACGACCACCTGTGGTTGCGGCTCAAGCTTCTCAATATAACGAATAGGCTGAATTCATTTCAGCCTTTAGGTAGAATGCTCCCATCCATTCCGATTTGAGGGAGTATTATGAGTTTATACGCAAAGCATTTAGAAACGGTAACGCAGCGCTTTGATAAAGCGTTAGAAGACAATCAGTTTGAGTCTGTATTAGTTTATGCAGGCCAGCCGCGCGTTGCCTTTTTAGATGACAACCCTGCACCTTATAAAGTTAATCCCCTATTTAAGTACTGGGTGCCGGTGCTCGAAAGCCCTAAAAGTGCTGTGTTTTATAAAAAAGGTACCGGTAAGCCTACCGTTTACTTATTTCAAGCACGCGACTTCTGGCACTCGCAGGCCAAAATTCCAGAAGAAGATTGGCAACAACACGTTGATTTGAAAATCATCGATAGTTTGGATGCCATGGTCGCCGATCTTGGCGATGGACTTGAGAAGTCTGCATTTATTGGCGAAGACTTTGCTGAACCTGTCTGTAACTGGAATGTTAAAGCACGCAATCCACAAAGCTTAATTGACCACTTGCACTTTCATCGCGCGATTAAAACCGAGTGGGAAGTGAACAACCTACGTGAAGCCAATAAGCTTGCTGCTAAAGCGCATGTGGCAGCTAAAGAAGCCTTCTATGCGGGCAAAAGTGAACTTGAAATTCATGCGGACTACTTAGCCGCCATGAACTTCCGCGAGTCTCAGGTTCCTTACAACAGTATTGTCGCATTAAATGAACATCCTGCTATCTTGCACTATGATGTTTACGATACTGAAGCGCCGGCTGTGAGCCGTTCATTTTTGATTGATGCGGGTTCGTTGTATAAGGGCTACTGTGCAGATATCACGCGTACGTACGCAAAAGAAGAAGGTTTCTATGCCGATCTCATTAATGCCGTCGATGCTGCACAACAAGAACTTCTGACGGAAATCAAACCCGGCGTGAGCTATTACGACTTGCACGTGTCCATGCACCATAAAATCGCAGCGATTCTCGAGCAGTTTGAGTTCATCACTATTGACGCAGCGTCAGCTTATGAAAAGGGCATCACCAGTGCCTTTATGCCACATGGTTTAGGGCACTTTATTGGGTTACAAGTACATGATGTCGGTGGCTTCTTGAAGAATGATAAAGGTGATAGTTACCCGCGTAACGAACGTCATCCATTTTTGCGCTTGCTTCGCGATGTGGAAGTAGGGCAAGTGTTTACTATTGAGCCGGGCTTATACGTTGTGGATCAGTTGCTGGAGGAGTTCGATGGTAGCTCAGATATCAACTGGCAGCGTGTGGATGAGCTTCGTCCATACGGTGGTGTACGAATCGAGGACAGTATTGTGGTTGGCGAAAGCGACAACGAGAATTTGACGCGCGATGCGTTTAAAGCTCTCGGTGCTGAGTAATACTAAGCGTTAACCCGCTTTCCTAAAACGGCCAGTTGACTCGCCCCAGTTACAGCGGGCAGGTTAGCTGGCTTTTTATTGTCAAAACACCAACCCAACCAAGCAAAAGCCATCGCCTCAACGTGCTGAGGATCGACACCGTACTCAGCGCTGTCAGCGACTGTAACTTGATCGGGCAAGCATTGTGCGATGCGTTCTAACAAAAACGAATTAAATGCACCACCACCACATATAATTAACTTATCGGGGCATTTGGGAAGCCACTGAAAGCTGTTTGCTACGCTTTTTGCGGTCAGTTCGACGAGTGTGCGTTGCACATCTTGTGGACGGTAGTGCTCATCAATAAACGAGTCTAACCAGGCTAAATTAAAGTGTTCTCGGCCACTACTCTTGGGGGGTGAAATGCTAAAAAAGGCGTCGTTGAGTAACCTATTCAGTAGCTCGATGTTCACCTTGCCCTGTTGAGCCCACTGACCGTGGTCATCAAAACGTTGTCCTTGGTGGCGTTCGATCCACTGATCGAGCAAGGTGTTTGCAGGACCTGTATCAAATCCAATAGCAGTACCACTTTGGGCATCTAAATAGCTGATGTTAGCGATACCACCGAGATTTAACACGGCTATCGGCGTTTGAGCCGTATCGGCAAAAATAAACTGATGAAAAGCAGGTACTAACGGTGCTCCTTGGCCGCCTAATGCTAAATCTCGTGCTCGAAAATCGAAAATAACCGGTATGCCGACTCGGGCTGATAACCAATCGGCATCATTGAGCTGTATACTGTAACCAATATCGTTGCGCTGCTTAGGAGGCGCATGCCAGAGGGTCTGACCATGACTGGCAACGGCAGTGATTGCCTCGGGCGAGATCTGAGTGTTTTCTAGCAGTTGCAAGGTCACCTCTGCACATAACGCTGCGTATTCTCGGGCGAGGTTTTGATAATCGGTAACGGATAAGTCAGGACGACAAGCGTGTTCGAGCCGACTTTTTAGTTCGTCTGGAATGGATACTGCGTGTGCATTAATAAATTGAACTTCATCGGGCTTGATGTCGCACAACACGGCATCGATTGCATCCATGCTGGTGCCGGACATCAAGCCGATATATAAGCTCATTAGCGCATAGCCAGGTAGATTCGCTTGTTGTCGTTGAGTACGGCGACCAGCTGTTGGGCATGCGTTCTAAATGCCGGTAGCTCTGACTCTGAAAGCGACTTAGCTTTAGGTAATTCCACTGTGCGCGGGTTACGGTGCGTACCGTTAACCAAAAACTCGTAATGCAAATGCGCGCCAGTCACGCGCCCCGTTGAACCCACACGTCCAATGATCTGACCCTGTGATACACGATCACCCGTTTTGACGTGTTTACGACTCAAGTGCAGGTACTTGGTGACGTAGCGCTCACCGTGTTGAATAAAAACATAGTTACCATTAAGCGAGTTGTAGCTGGCTTTGATAACTTTTCCATCACCTGCGGACATGACTGGTGTTCCCACCGCGGCCACGTAGTCTGTCCCGTTATGAGGACGCACCCGACCCGTAACAGGGTGTAAGCGACGCGGGTTAAAGTTAGAACTTACATACGTAAAGTTGACCGGCGAGCGTAAGAACGTTTTCCGCATTGCACGGCCTTCTGGCGTGTAATAACGACCATTCTCAGTATTCAAAACTGCTTGGAACAACTCGCCTTGGTTAACAAATTCAGCAGCTAAAATCTTGCCGTAACCGACGAACTCACCGTCGACAAACTCACGCTCGAAAAGCACGCTAAATTCATCGCCCTTACGAAGATCTAAAGCAAAGTCGATATCCCAGCCAAAAATATTTGCCACGCTCATGATTTGGTTATCGGTCATGCCGGCACCCATTGCGGCATTCCAAAAGCTACTATCGATAACTGCATGAGCGAACTCGGTACGAGTTTCGACTTCACGTGTTTCAATTTCAGACACAAAGTCATCATTTTGTCGGGTGATAATGAGTGTTTGTAGACCACTGATATGATGAACCAACTGCACCAATTCATCGTTGTCATCTGTCGCAATACGCAGCTCATCGCCCGGGTGCATGTTGCGTAGCTTTTTAGCTTCATCGCCCGAGTTAGTAACTCGATATAATTGTTGCGCTGAAAAGCCGAGGGTATCGAATATTTTCGCTAAACTGTCACCACTTTTGACAACGTAGGTTTGCCAGAACAGCTCAGGTTGTTGGTTGTCGACCTGCTGTTCCGGTTCAAATACCAGCTCAAGCTGATAGCGTTGTCCGGGTAGGAGCTCTTCAGGTTTAGTGCTATTTTTTGAGGCAGTCGCCTGCTCTGTCGGCACAAACAGCAATAAGAATAACAGCGCGCTCACAGAGCTAATAAGCACTCTATGAGAACGCGGTAAATCAACAATAAATTGTTTGATTTTGTGTACTACTTGAACATTCATTTGGGTGCGCACTTCGTTATTTGGTTAAACATCGCCCAAAGCGATTTTCTTGAGGATAATATGAAAAATTCAAGAATACCAGTATTAAAGAGGTTAAAACAGGGCTATAAATGGCGTAAACTAGCACTTTTACACTTTATTCACGACGTAGGAGATTGGCTCAATGACCCCTCAGGTGGCCGAAGCTTTAGCAGAAATTACACGCGGTGCCGATGAAGTCCTTATCGAGAGTGAACTTGCTGAGAAGCTAGAGCAGGGTAAACCTCTGATTATCAAGGCTGGCTTTGATCCGACAGCACCGGATTTACACTTAGGCCACACGGTCTTAATTAATAAACTGCGGGTATTTCAGGATTATGGTCACAAAGTGATTTTCCTGATCGGTGATTTCACTGGCATGATTGGGGACCCTACGGGTAAGAATGTTACACGTAAGCCTCTCACCCGAGAGGACGTGTTGGCTAATGCTGAAACTTATAAAGAACAGGTTTTTAAAATTCTCGATCCGGCGAAAACAGAGATTCGCTTTAACTCAGAATGGATGAACAACCTTGGTGCAGACGGAATGATCAAGCTCGCGGCACGTCAGACCGTGGCCCGTATGTTAGAACGCGATGACTTTAAAAAGCGTTACCAAGCCAATCAATCGATCGCTATTCATGAGTTCCTTTATCCGCTGGTGCAAGGCTGGGATTCTGTTGAACTGAAAGCCGATGTCGAAATGGGCGGAACCGACCAGCGCTTTAACCTGTTGATGGGACGTGAACTGCAGAAAGAAGAGGGTCAGCGCCCGCAAACGGTCATCATGATGCCGCTACTCGAAGGGCTCGACGGTGTTCAAAAAATGTCAAAGTCGCTGAATAACTATATTGGTATCACCGAGCCAGCCAATGAAATGTTTGGTAAAGTGATGTCAGTATCGGATGAGCTTATGTGGCGTTATTTCGAGTTACTGAGTTTCCGGCCATTAGAGCAAATCGAGGACTTCAAACAACAAGTCGCTAATGGGGAAAATCCGCGTAATATAAAAGTATTGCTCGCTAAGGAAATCATTGCACGCTTCCACAACGAGGAAGCAGCGGATAAGGCCGAGCAGGACTTTATTCAACGCTTCCAGAAAAATGCGATTCCGGACGATATCGAAGAAGTAGAGGTTGAAGCAGGCGATCAAGGTATTGCGATCGGTAATGCATTGAAAGCGGCTGGTTTGGTGTCATCGACATCGGATGCGATGCGCATGATTAAACAGTCGGCGGTTAAGCGCGATGGTGAGAAAATCACTGATACCAAACTGATGTGCACCAAAGAAGATTCAGGTGTATATCAAGTCGGAAAGCGCAAATTTGCTAAAATTATCTTTGTTTAATTCGCGATGGCGATAAAAAAAGGCTTGCCCAGAAGGCAAGCCTTTTTTGTGTGCGAGCACCTAATTTAAACGGTGAAGCTCTTAATGGAGTCTTGTAACTCATCCGCCAACTTAGCGACCTCATTAGAGGCTTGCGCAGTTTGTTTAGAACCCGACGCAGTTTGCTCTGCAATCGAGACAATCGCTTCAAGGCGTTCACTGATGTCGTGAGCCGTGCGGCTTTGCTCTTGTGCCGCGCTGGCAATGTGGTTACTGCTATCAGCTGCTTGGTGAACCGATTCGGTAATAGCATTCAATGCTGAGGCTGCGTCATCCGTCTGCTGTACGCTTTGCTCAGCTTGTGCACGACCACGTTCCATAACCTCAACCGCGCGTTGAGAGTCGGTCTGAAGTGATTCGATCATACTTTGGATCTCTTCGGTTGACTCTTGTGTCCGGCTTGCCAAGGTCCGTACTTCATCGGCAACCACCGCAAACCCGCGACCTTGCTCGCCTGCACGTGCCGCTTCAATTGCCGCGTTAAGCGCCAATAAGTTGGTCTGGTCTGCAATGCCCCGGATAACATCCAAAATGCCACCGATGTTTTTGCTGTTTTCCGAAAGCTGGTTAATAACCGACGATGCACCTTCGATTTCTTTTGCCAATTGTTCAATCGTTGAACGGTTTTGCTCAGAAATGCCCCGTACACGCTTGGCCTCCTGATCAGAGTGTTGAATCTCTGCCAGAGCTTGGTCAGCACCGCTCGCCATCTCGCTTGCTGTACTGTTCATTTCCTGAGTGGCCGTCGCGACTTGCTCGATCTGGCTACGTTGTTCTTCTATAGAGCGCGTGGTTTGGTCTGATACGCTCGAAGACTCTTCCGCGGCAGTCGCGAGCTGAGTTGCACGGTTAGCAATACCCTCAATCAATTTGCGCAGGTTGTCAGTGAGCTTGTTGGTATTTTCGGCCAATGTGCCAAACTCGTCCTGTGAGTCATAAGAGACACGCTCAGTTAGGTTACCTTCGGCCATGATATTGAGCATGTGGTTAACTTTGCTGAGTGGGTTGCTGATACTGCGTACTGTTATCCACGATATGATCACGGCTAATGCGATAGAGACCACAGTCAGAATACTGTTGATCCAGCTAGAAGTAGAAATAGAAGACTCAACGTTAGTACGGGTCTCGTCCGCAATGTTGCGCACTGCCGCTTGCAACTCGTTTGCAAGCTCGATTAAACCATCTAACTCCTGTTTTGACTTAGCGAGTGTTTGCTCTTCCGTCGCACGTGTTTTTAGGCGGTTCACGATATTATCAGGATAAGAACCAGCACCTTGAAGGTTGCCGAGCGCTCCGCGGATAAGTTCAAGCCCATCGGTGACCAATTGCTCGGTATCAGCGGTTGCAGCGGACTCCAGACTTTCTAAGCGAGGGCGTAATGAATCGATGTTAATACCAATTTCGCTTTGAATCACTTCGGCACGGTCAATCGCATCAGCTTTACTAAGGTCATACATGAGTGTGACCAGTGAGGATAAAGACGACTCTATTGAGCGAGCAAGCTGTTTTACTTCGGGAACCTCTGACATATCAGAGGTGTCTAGCATCATAATAGAAGCGTCGTCGATATTGAATGCGATTTGGTCTAACTGATCGTTCGCCGTTTGCTCGAGTTCAAGGTATTTACGTTGTTGAGCAAACAACGTATCAATCGAGTCTACATAGCGGCTCGCATCGGCTTCAAGCTGCTCAACCAGTTTGGAGTAGCCCTCACCCCGAATCAAGCTCATGGTTTCATCTAAGGACGTTGAGAATTGTTGACGCGTGCTATCGAAACTCTTTGTATGAGTGTTCAATTGGTCAATGGTTTCATCGTAATAGGTCTCGCTTTGCAAGGCGCCTAACTGAAGTACATCCACTTTGAGTCCGGCAACGCTCTCGAGTGCTGGAACGGCTTTATCATTAAGACGTTCAACCGATGAGCCTATGCTGTTGATATTGAACAACGAACTCAAGCTGATAACGAGCAAAAGCAAGGTAATAAGCGCGAAGCCACCAATAACCCGCATTGCGACAGTAATTTTCATAAGACAATCCTCAGCATCGCTATAACTACGATTGGGATTGGGACGGTTGTGTGTAGTATCTTTGTTGTTCTAAATGAAACAGCGTCATGTACTGACCCCATACGCAACCGGTGTCCAACCCAACATATTTCGTGTTTTGAGTTTCTCCCATCAGTGCTGCCCAATGTCCGAAGACAACACGCTCACTCCTCTGGGACAATTCAAACCATGGTTTCCACTGAGCATCCGTGTCTTGTTGTGGATGGTTTTTACGGCGAAAATCCAGTTCACCGGTATCGCTGCAATAGCGCATGCGCGTAAACGCATTGATTATAAATCGGTATCGGTCAAATCCGCTGAGACTTGAGCACCAATTGTTTGGTTGATTAGAAAACATGTGTTCAACCAAGCTTGGCATCGCATCACTTTTGAGTGATTGCGTAACTTCTGATGCCAATGTTTTGGCTTGCGCGGTAGACCAAAAAGGATAAATACCTGCATGACTCAATAACGTATTGTGCTGCTCGAAATGATGCAGCAAGGGCTGCTCTCGTATCCAGTCGATATAGTCTAAGCGACGGGTAGATGAGACGATCGCATTGAGTTTGTCTTTAGGGTTAACTTCACGTGAGCCCATTAACACAGCGAGCAAGTTCAGATCGTGGTTACCTAGCACGGTATTAACCGCGGCACCGCTATCTACAAAAAAATCTAAAGCAGCCTTAGAGTCCGGACCTCTAGCAACAATATCTCCGACGCACCATAGTGAATCCGTTTTGCTGGAGAAGCCGACTTCATCAAGAAGCTCCATTAGCTCTGCGTAACAGCCTTGGATATCGCCAACTAAATAGGTCGCCATTACACTAGTGGATAATATTTGGAATAGCTAGGCGAAATGACGGAATAGCTACTTTGAACTGTTCGCCGTGCTCAGAGAGCATTACATAATGGCCTTCCATCATCCCAACGGGGGTCGCTATCACAGTGCCGCTGGTGTATGTGAACGAGTCACCTGGGGTGATGCACGGTTGTTGACCAATAACGCCTTCGCCTGCGACTCGAGTTACTTTACCCTCTGCGTCGGTAATGCGCCACTCGCGGCTTTTCAGGGTAACGTCATGAGCAGCATTGTTGCTGATGGTAATGGTATACGAAAACACGTACTGACCCTGGCTCGGGTTTGATTGTGCCGCGATATATTGTGTAGTAACTTCGATTTGAACCTGTGTTTTTACCGTCATAGGGACTTCTGGTTATCCGTCAGCCAATCAGAGATTCGACAATAGTCTGCAACCGAAAGTGTCTCGGGACGAGCACTTGGGTTTATTCCGAGTGTTTCTAATTGCGTATCATCAATGAGCTTTTTGAGATTGTTTCTAATTGTTTTACGTCTTTGATTAAAAGCTGTCAAACACAATGATTGTAATTGACTGACGTCTTTAACTGGATGAGGACTCACAGAATAAGGACGCAGCCTAACCACCGCGGACTCTACCTTGGGTGGCGGTGTAAATGCCTCGGGCGGTACATCCAGTACCTTTTGTACCTCGCAACGCTGTTGCACACTGACGCTGATGCGGCCATAGGTCTTACTGCCAGGCTCCGCTGTTAAGCGATCCACAACTTCTTTTTGCAGCATGAAGTGCATATCTTCAACATGATCACTGAACTGTAGTAAATGAAATATTAGTGGTGTGGAGATATTGTACGGTAAGTTGCCAAAGACGCGTAGCTTATGTTCGGGAGAAGCGAACTCTTTAAAGTCGACTTTCATGGCATCAGCGCGAATCACTTCTAAGTGTTTGCTGAGAAACGGATGCGACTCTAAACGATCCGCCAGATCACGGTCGAGTTCGACTACACGTAAATGCTCACAGCGCTCAGCAACAGGTTCCGTCAAGGCCGCAAGACCGGGTCCAATTTCAACTAGGTTTTCGCCATTCAGCGGATGAATCGCATCGACGATCGATTCAATGATGTTCTCGTCATTTAAAAAGTTTTGACCAAACCGCTTACGCGCTCGGTGCCCTAAGTGAGTTTTGCTCATAGTTTTGAGTTATTTACCATATCAATTGCTGTCTGAATCGCGAGCTGACAACTGCCCGGATTAATGTCTGGGCTGCCCGCCATATCCAAAGCAGTGCCGTGATCCACTGATGTGCGGATATAAGGCAGTCCTAAGGTGATGTTCACGGCTTTACCAAAGCCCTTATACTTTAACACAGGCAGCCCTTGATCGTGATACATAGCAACAACCGCCGAAGCTGATTCTAAGTATTTAGGCTGAAATAATGTATCAGCAGGGTAAGGGCCCGAGACGTGCATACCATCTCTTTGAAGTTTTCTGATTACTGGCGCAATAATGGCTTCGTCCTCGTGACCGAGATGTCCACCTTCACCCGCATGCGGATTTAAACCACACACTAATATATTGGGTTCCTGCTCACCAAATTTCTGCTTCAAATCATCATGTAAAATACTGATGATTTTCTCCACGCGCTCCGCTGTGATGGCTTTTGCCACGTACGCAAGAGGAATGTGAGTGGTTACTAGCGCTACGCGAAGTCCCTCTGTTGCAAGCATCATAACAACGTCAGACCGGTCGGCCTTGTTAGCAAAGAACTCAGTATGACCTGAAAAAGCGACACCCGCTTCATTAATAATGCCTTTATGTACGGGGCCGGTAACGATAGCGTCAAATTCTCCAGTTAAGTTGCCATCAGATGCAATCGTTAGGGTTTCTACGACATATTGACCGTTGGCAACATTTAACTCACCAGCAATAGCCGGCGTGGCCAGCGGAACATGTTTAATAAACAGCTGACCAGGCTGCATGGGTGAGGTAGGTCGAGTCCCGTCGTAGGGCACCAAAGTCAATGGTAAGTTGAGTTCCGTCGCTCGCTGTTTCAGCAAGTCGCTATCGGCTATGGCAACAATATCCGCATTCCAATCCTGTTGCGCGATCATTACGGCTAAATCGGGGCCAACCCCGGCGGGTTCGCCGGGGGTAAAGGCAAGCAGTGGACGCATGTTACTTAGCTACTACGCGAACGTATGCACGATCACGCATTTCTTGGCGCCAGGTGTCGACTTCCTCACGATACTTACGAGAGAACAGCATTTGATAAGCTTTGTCTCGCTTACTTTCTTGCGTCGCGTCAAGGGTACGACGATCCATCACTTCGACAATGTGCCAACCAAATTGAGTCCGGAAAGGCTCGCTGATGACGCCCTTCTCAAGTGTACTGACTTGTTGTTTGAACTCTTCAGCGTAACGATCAGGACGTGACCAACCTAGGTCACCACCTCGTGATGCAGAGCCCGGATCGGCAGAGTGCTCCTTAGCAAGTTCAGCAAAGGTCTTCTCGCCATCCATGATTTGCTGACGAAACTCGCTTAGCATCTCTTTTGCTTTATTATCCGACAAAATCACTGATGGCTTGATGAGAATATGACGTGCTTCAACTTCTTGCACTTCAACAACTTGTTCACCACGTTTATCCGCGACACGTAAGATATGGAACCCGACGCCACTGCGGATAGGACCGATGATCTCGCCTTTGCCTTTACCTTTGACAACTTCAGCAAACAGCGTTGGCATCGTGTTTTCAGTCATCCAACCTAAGTCACCGCCGTCCAAGGCATTTGAGCCTGATGAAGAGCGGATAGCCAGTTGCGAAAAGTCATCACCTTCGTTTAAACGGTCGATGACGGCTTCCGCTCGACGTTTAGCCGCTTCTTGCTTTTCACTCGACGCCTCAGAATCAACGCCAATCAAGATCTGCTGCAAACGGTACTCGGTAGGTGACGAGTTATTTTGTTCAATTAGATTAACTAAGTTTTCGACTTCTTGCGGCGTAACCGATACGCGACGTTGTACCGAGGCACGCTCAACCTGACTGGTGATAATTTCAGTTTTAATCTGTTCACGGAAAGCTGGCCAACTTTGGCCCGATGCAACCGTGGTCTCACGCAACTCATCAACACTCATACCACGGTCTTGTGCAACACGTGAGATTGCTTGATCGAGTTGTGCTTCAGATACCTCGATACCCATACGTTCAGCCATCTGCAGTTGCAGTTCTTGCTGAATTAATCGCTCGGTTGCTTGGGTACGCAACACTTCGTCCGAGGGTGCATTAGCCGCTGAAAAGTTGTCTGATTGTTTGACTTGTTTTATTAACTGCTCAATCTGGCTTTCCAAAATGACACCATCATCAACGATAACGGCTACGCGGTCTAACACTTGCTGTGCTTGAGCCACCGTTGCTGTTACGCACATCATCAAAGCGATGCTGATTGAAGTGCTGAATTTAACTAACTGTTTCATTATTTGTACCACTAGTTACTTAAGTAAAAAGGTCGTCTGTAGCCGTAAATGCTTTTTTCAAGCATTTCGATAAGACTGCTTCCGTCGCTTGAAAGGCCGCTGATAATAAACTGTAAGCTGACACCATTGTCAAACTCTGGTGCCGCAAATGTGTTTTGCATCATGCCAGCGTTAGCGGTGCCAGCCATTGCCGGTTCAAGATTAAGGTTAATACGACGATACGCACTAACTCTTAATGCCCAGCAACAACTGCTATATTGAACACCTAAAATAGCGTCGTTAGTACGACTATTAACTAAATCGTAGTAAACGTTGGCTGCGACCTGCCATTGATTGTTAATTTCCCAAACCGCTTGCGCCCCGACTTGCTCAATATCGCTGTTCAAGATATTCGTTGCTTTGCGATGATTAATCTGGACGAGGTTTTTATTATCAAAACGATACTCTACAGCGGTCTGACTCTTTCTCGTCTGGTTTAGTTCCGTGTCGTACTGTATTGCGCTTTTCACACTCCAGTTGGGTGTTATCGCCCAAGTTAAGTCGGCAACCCATTCGGTATTGCTCGAAGTGCGCGCGGTGTTCTGTTCCAACAGTTCGGTACGGCTTTCATCAAAATAGTAGATTTGACCAAACGCAAAGCGTAACAACTCACGTTCACGCTGATCAAAGATACTTGTGGTGGCACCATAGGTGATCTGGTTGGCTTCTGCAATGCGATCTAAGCCCGAGTATCGCTGCGCCCGGAAAAGACCATAATAGTCATCTTGCATCAAGGTTGTATCGTAAATGCCAATATCTGACTGGTCTTCGTACGGTACATATAGATACTGAACTTGAGGTACTAAAGTTTGGCGATACGATCCGTCGTCACCATCAAAAAAGCGCTCAAGGTGCAAACGACCGCGAAGTCGTGCGCGTGGAAGCGAGCGTGAGACTGAATCTGACAACTCAGTGCTCGGGCGCTCCTGACGATAGTGCGTGTAGAGATAGGAAAATTCGGCTTCACCATCATAAGCTGGCGCTTCGACCGAATAACTTAAGCTCGGCTCAAGGTGCGCACGCGTTGCGTATTGATTAGCGTCATCTTGGTTTTGAAAGTAAGTGAGCTCGCTTTCGACAGCCCAATTAATCCCCGTATAGCTACCTTGGTCGTAACGCATCGATAGTTGCGGGAGGGTTCGGAACGGGCTTTGATACTGGCCGAGCAACTCATAATCTTCAGTGCGTATACGGGCAAAGAAATTGTCGTTCAAGTAATCTACTTGTGCGACACGGTACAAGTGTGTGTCCGCTCTACCTGCAAAATCGCTCCCAAAGTCATTGAGGTAGTTATCATCAGAAATCTGAGTTGCGTCGACATAGGCGCGCCAGTGATCGCCAAATTGTGCTTGCTGATCGATATGCCATAAATAACGGTCAGCATTATCGAGTCGTAGCGAATCATTTTGTAAGTATTCTAGATTAATTTGACCACCGTAATTATCAGTCAGGAATCGATACTCTGACTTCAACATCGTGCCGCGTTTACTGATATAAACAGGCGCTAAGGTGGCGTCCATGTTGGGCGCAATATTAAAGTAATAAGGCACCTCGACCTCTAAGCCATTAATAGACGAGGTGTCTATCGTCGGGTAGAGAAAGCCTGTTTTGCGTTTGTCGTTCACCGGGAAGGTAAAATACGGTAGATAAATCACCGGGATATCGAAAAGCTCAACTTTAGCACCCCAAGCCTCGCCAAAGTCTTCATCTTGGCTGATCTCAATACGATCCGCTGTGAGCTTCCAAGCGGGATCATCGGTTGGGCAGGTGGTAAAGCTCGAAGAAAACAGGTTGACATGTTGCTCTGATAAACGCAGCAACTGAGCTTGCCCCCGCGCTTGCGTACTTTTCATTCGATATTTAGTATCACGTAACTCTGCGGTTGATGACACACCGTTGTAGTTGAATGAGTTACCTTTTACTTGAATATAACCATCTGAAAACAACACGCCTTGATTGGCATCAATGGTTTGTTTTTCTTGATTAATCCGTGCAGACTCCGTGAGGAGCCATTGACCGTCCTGACGGATGCTGACGTTGCCGGTGAACAGAGCTTCGCCGTTGTTACTGACGTTCGAGTTATCTGAATGCACTAAGATGCTGCCCGGCAGTTGCTCGGAAACGTCAAATTTGGGTTCCTCGAAACTCCACTGACTATAACGCGCTGAGCACACACTCGTGAGCGCCTGCTGAGCAGAAACTGATGCGCTGAAGAGTGTAAATAAGACAGCGGATGCTTTGGCAACTTTGTAACGCAATGGCAAGATACTAATCCGTTTTTAGTTGTTAATTAATGATTAGGCATAAGCTTGGTATAATAAAGCAAATCTGCGTATTCTGCTATTTTAGTAAGATTAATTTGGCACTTATTTCGCCAAATATTGGCATAGAGAGGGGGCACTTTGGAAGATTCTCGTGAGATTGGACTGGCAGCATGGTGTGAGGCGCAGACAGGACATCCGCAATCACAACTTGAAGTGGTTTCTGGCGACGCGAGTTTTCGGCGGTATTTTCGCGCATCAGATGGTCAACGTAGTCTCATTGCGGTCGATTGTCCTCCTGATAAAGAAGATATGCGCCCATTTTTACTGGTTGCCGATGCGTACCAAGCCGCTAATATTCCTGTCCCTACGGTGCTCAATGTTGACTTGAAGCAAGGCTATATGCTGCAAACGGACTTCGGTCACACCGTGTTACTATCAAAATTACAGCAACGCAATGCGCGTCAGTACTATCAACAAGCATTAGCCATTTTGCCTCGTGTGATGCAGGTCACCGAAACTGCCGAGGGGGCTTTACCAAAGTTTGATCGAGCCTTGTTGGATCGTGAGTTGGCATTATTTAAAGATTGGCTGTTAATGCAGCATATTGATATCGACTGGAATGATCAGGACGATGAGATCTGGCAGCAATTCTGCGAGCAAATGGTCAGTAATGCATTTGCACAGCCACAAGTCGGTGTGCATCGAGACTATCACTCGCGCAACCTGATGGTGACCCCACAGGGGCTAGGCGTTATTGACTTCCAAGATGCTGTGATAGGACCGATGACCTACGATGCGGTCTCGCTGTTGCGTGATTGCTATATCGAGTGGCCAGACGATTTAGTCAGTGAACTTGCTGAGCAATTGAGAGTCGACTTACAAGCGACTGGGCAGTTAGCATCAGACGTTACGCCTCAACAATGGCAACATTGGTTTGATTGGATGGGACTCCAGCGGCACACCAAGGCAGCGGGTATTTTTGCTCGACTCGCACATAGAGATGATAAAGCAGGCTACTTAAAGGACGTGCCTCGTACTTTGGGATATTTACAAAAAGTAAGTGCCAAGTATGCTCAGCTTAATGAATATCACCACTGGTTAACGCAACGTATTATTCCCGCGTGGGAGCAAGCATGAAGGCGATGATTTTAGCGGCAGGGCGTGGAAAGCGGATGCAGCCGTTAACCAACTTAACACCGAAACCACTGTTAAAAGTCGCCGGTAAACCACTCATTGAACACATTATTGAGAAACTGGTCGACGCCGGGATTACCGAGATTGTGATTAATCATGCTTGGTTAGGCGATCAACTTGAAAACAGCTTAGGTGATGGCTCACGCTGGGGCGTTAAGATCGACTATTCACCCGAGCCGGAGGGCGGTTTAGAAACCGCTGGGGGTATAATCAAAGCGTTGCCTTTACTCGGCCGTGATCCCTTTTGGGTAATCAACGGTGATATCTTTATCGACGCTGACTTACGTGACTTACCAACAGAACTCGCGTCTGGTGACTTGGCTCACTTAATGCTTGTAGAAAACCCTGAACATAACCCAAAAGGTGATTTTGCATTGAAGGACGGGCGTGTGAGTGAAAAAAAACCAGAGGACGACGGTTACACTTTTGCAGGTATTGGACTTTATTCGCCCGAACTTTTCGCCGACTATGCAGCGGGCTTTCGGCCTCTCAAGCCTTTGTTGGTGCACGCGATGAGTAAGCAACAAGTGTCCGCCTGTGTATTAAAGGGACGTTGGACCGATGTGGGAACACCCGCTCGATTAAGTCAATTAAACCAAGAAGTAGAGGACAAACAATGATTTGGGGAAAGGTGATTGGCGGGTTGGCTGGCTACCTATTTTTAAGATTGCCAGGTGCTATTATCGGCGTACTGATTGGTCATTGGTTCGACCGAGGAATGGCGCAAGACTTTGCTAGTCGAGGTGGTTTTGGTCAATTCATGTACGGCAAACGGGATGCAGGGAAAGACGCATTGTTTCTTTATACCTTATTCGCCGTCATGGGTCACCTTGCTAAAGCAAAAGGACGAGTAACCGAGCGTGATATCGCACAAGCCTCAGAATTGATGAAACGCTTTAGACTCGATGCTGAAGCCAAAGAAGAAGCGCAAGAAGCGTTTCGTGAAGGCAAGCAGTCGACTTTTCCAGTGAATGACACGATGAAGCGTTTCCGCGAATCATTCTACGGTAATCGCGAAGTCTCTCAGCTGTTTATGGAGCAGTTGATGGCATTGGCGCTCAATGACGGCGTATTAGATCGCGCTGAACATGAGGTGCTTATCAACGTTGGTAAGGCATTGGGCTTCCGACGGTTTCAAATTGACCAGTGGTTAGCCATGCAGAAAGCGGCTTTTCGCTTTCATCAGCATCGCCAGCAAGGTGGTACAGGAAAACAACAGTCAAAGCCGTCGCGGAATGAGTTGCAGGATGCTTACGAGGTACTGGGTGTGAAAGCCGAACAGCCCGATGCAGAAATAAAAAAGGCATACCGTAAGCTAATGGCGCGTCACCATCCTGATAAGTTAGCTTCAAAGGGGTTACCCGAGCATGTGATGAAGGAAGCACAGAAGCGAGCTCAAGATATTCAGCAGGCTTACGAGGTTATAAAAAAGCACCGCGATATGCGTTAATGACTAAAACCCCTGAAACTTGAGCCATCCTTTTATAACACTGTGCAGTTCATGAGTCGCTTCGGGCACTTGGGTGAGTAAAACCCGAGGACGATAGCTAAGTTGTTGGTATTTGTTGCTCATGGTCTTATGCATGGGCCATTGTGCAGTAACCCAACGGTTCGCTGACGCTGTCTTTATGTCTAAAACCGGAAAGGGCAGTTTTGCTATTTCGGTGCTTAACAACTCGTTCAGGCGTAGCTGTGGGATGTAGACATCGACCAGAATGACAGCGTCGGGAGCGGCAGAAGCGTTTTGTTTAATCCAATCAAGCCAGAGCGCGCCGCTGATACCTTCAACTATCCACACTGTAAATCCCGGTTGTTCGCTTACCTTGTCATATATTGCGTCAAGGCGCTTAAACAGTAAGTTGCGATAAGGTTGAAGCGCATTCTCGTCGGGTTGGTAATAACCTAAGTCAGCGTTGTAATGGCCCAAAGAGTCGGGCTCAATCAGCGTCTCAGGTGGCGTAATAGCCCAGCTGCGCCAACCCATTTCTGCGGCTTGATGATAGCTCGATTTAATCAACGGTGACTGAAGCGGGTGTAGCCCCCAGGCAGGAAGTGCAACAAACTGTCCTCGCTCGAAGCTTTTTAATGGCTCGCGCTGTAGCGCTAAATACGACACATCATTGGTTTCAGAATCGGTCAACCAAACGACTTCGTGAGGAGGGACAAAACGGGCACGGTCATCCTGTCCGTAGCAAACCGCAGACCCTAACACGACCACTAGGCATATGACGAATCGAAGTATGTTCATACACCTTTATCGTCAGCAGTGGTCAAGTCTTTAGGTGTTTAACCAAATGGACTGGGGCTGCTAAAAGTGACCGGTTGTTCTGTGAGCGGATGAGCTATCTTCAACTCAAATGCGTGTAGTAATAATCGCTCGGCGGCATCGAATGCTGCGGAGTGAGCGTAAAACTTATCACCTAGAATAGGACAGTCCAACGCGAGCATATGCACGCGTAGTTGATGCGAACGACCCGTATGTGGAGACAGCTTAACTAAGCTAGTTTGCGACTGTTGCGCTAATACTTGATAAAACGTTTGGCTCGCCTTGCCGTTAACAAAGTCGACTTGTTGTTTAGGTCGGTTTGGCCAGTCACAGCTGAGAGGCAAATCGATGCAACCATGATTGCCCGGCAAATGCCCCCATACCTTGGCGAGATAGGTTTTTTGTGTTGTGCGTTGTTGAAACTGTTTGCTGAGATGGCTTTGTGACGCTTTACCGAGTGCAAATACCATCACACCCGAGGTCGCCATATCCAGCCGATGTACGACTCGTATCTCTGGAAAAATACGTGCTAAGCGCGTGTACATTGAATCCCTGTGTTCGATCGCTTTGCCAGGTACGCTCAGTATTCCCGCTGGTTTATCGACCACAACCAACGCATTATCTCGATATATTATCTTGAGATAAGGGTCGGTTGGTGGCTGATAATGAAGTAACGCCATTAATGGTGATTAACCAAAATACGCACTGCAAACAATGAAAGCTGCGGTTGCTCAAGTGCTTCTAACAACGTTTGCTTGCGCAGTTCGATGGCACGAATTTCAGAGTCACGTACCGAAGGATTGCGCTGCTTAAGCTTGGTCAAACGATCAAGTTCCTTTCCTAAACTTTCGTTAATACGCGTGCGAATTGCAGCACTTTGTTCCACAAGCCATGCCTCAGCAGAACTGCGCGCGACCTCCAAATGCGACTTAGTCACGTCACGCAGTTGTTTTAATATCTGACGCGAGGTTTTTTTATCCATAAAGTCAGCCTGCTTGGTTAACGCATCGCGAGGCACTTTGCTGGTCAATTCGCGTCCTTGGCTATCGAGCAGTATACGGTGGTTTTGCAGTGGGAAGAACTCCTGTGCTACCGCATTCTGAGGCGCGTTAATGTGCGCGCTAAAGTCTACTTCCATGAACCAAGCCCCCTCTGGAAGGGCTTTGTTATTCAGCTTAGTCACGCACACGCTACCGAAGTCTTGCTGAGTCACGATATCCAAAGCTTCTTGCACATGCGGATGATCCCAACTTAAGAATTCGACGTCCTCGTAATTAAGTGCGGTGGTGCGGTCAAAGGTGATAGTCATCCCTTCTTCTTGCAAGCCCGGAATGGCCTCGACACGCATATGCTCGCTTGGTTTGACGAAGGTTCGCGTCTCGTCGAGTTCCTCGGCGTCAATTCCAAAGCGTTCCCAAAACGTGGTCATAAACTCGCTCAGGTGCGCTGTATCGCTCGTTTCCTCGATTGCCGAAATAACGGCTTCGGCCTGTTGGGGGCGACACGCATTCAATTCTTGTAGCTTATCGCGCCCTTTTTCGACTTCACTCATTAACTGCTGATGAAGCTCGGCGCTCTGCTGCAGTATCTCTTGCGGGAGCGGTTGGCAACTGAGTAACGACTTTTTAATTGGTTGAGCAAACTCATCGTACATGCGCCGACCCACCGGGTTGCATTGTTCGAATGCATTCATCGTGTGATACCACGGCAGTAAAATACCTTCGTCGGAATCCTCTAAGTACGGCAAGTAAATTTGGATGTCTTGAGTCTGTCCGATACGATCAAGCCGACCAATGCGCTGCTCCAATAAGTCTGGATTCCCAGGTAAATCAAAGAGAACAAGCTGATGTACAAATTGGAAGTTACGACCTTCACTGCCAATCTCCGAACATAATAGAATTGGACTACCGTTATCGTCGTCGGCAAAAAATTCAGCAGCGCGGTCGCGCTCAAGTAATGACATCCCTTCGTGGAATACAGCAGCGTTAATCCCTTCGAGCACACGCAATGCTTCAGCGAGCTCATTCACCGTTTTCGCGCTGTGACAAATAAGCAATGTTTTGTCATCACGGTTACTTTTTATATGATCGATAAGCCAGGTAACACGCGGGTCGCCTAACCACCAAGGCTCACGCATGTCATCCTCGGGTTCAGGTAATTTTACCGAATGAAAATGGCGTGCCGGGAATCCGCCTACATTTTGGCGACGGTTTCTAAACATCACTCGTCCAGTACCGTGCTCATCAAGGAGTTCGTCTAATGCCTCACCGCTCAGGTTATTTGCTTGCTCGGCGAGTTCGCGATAGTGGGTTTGCTCTTCTTCGAACGCGTTGAAATCGTTAAAGCGGTCTGGATCAAGTAACTGCAGACGCTTAAAGTGACCTTCGTTACCTTCTTGCTCAGGGGTTGCTGTCAATAACAATAAACCGGGGATGGCTTTCGCTAGTTGAGCAAAGTGCTCATAGCCTGGTGTGTTGTCATTAAGGTGATGGGCTTCGTCGACCACCAACATGTCGAACTCGGCCCCCATGAGTGCGTCATGCCACTGCTCATCGTGTAGGATCTTGTTGTTGATAATCACTAATTGTTCAGTAGAAAATGGATTATCACTATCGAGTTGCGCTTCTCGGATTCTGGCTTCATCAAATACACTGAAATCGAGTGCGAAACGGCGCCTCATTTCAACTAACCATTGGTGACGAAGGCTGTCAGGAACCGCTACGAGCACGCGCCGACTGCGTCCAGTAACATGCTGGCGCTTGATAATCATGCCGGCCTCAATGGTCTTACCAAGACCGACTTCGTCAGCGAGCATGACGCGTGGATGATAGCGGTTGGCTACGGTGGAAGCGACATAGCATTGGTGCGGTAACAAATTGACTCGCGCACCGAGTAAGCCGGTAACGGTACTTTGTTGCCATTGAGCAAGTTGTTGTTGACCTTGCATGCGCAGAAGATAGAGATCGTGTCGGTCGGCTTGACCGGCAATAAAGCGAGTTAAAGCTGGATTGGTGTCTATTTGATGGGCCAACTGAGACTCTGGCACCATCACTTCTTCACCTGAATCCAAGCGCTCACCAAAATAAATGGCTAAGCCTTGGTGTTCTTTTGCCTCGGTGACTACAAAACGCCACTGGTCAGCGTGTGTTGCTTCTTGTCCTTCATTCAGCACAAATCGAGCGAGCGGTGCGTCGGATTTAGCGTACATTCGTGTTTCACCCGTGCTGGGGAACATCACGGACACCTGGCGTCCATCCACGGCTGTGACTACGCCAAGGCCTAAATCTGTTTCAGTTTCGCTTAACCAACGTTGCCCTAAACTAAACTCGCTCACTTCGTCCTTCCTATGCGCTAACTTTAAAGGTCGGCAATAGTAATGGGGAGATTAGAAAAAAACAATGCGACTGTCATCCCTGTGTCACGAATTTTGGTCTACGCTTTAATCAAACGATAACAAAAGGTGTACGCTATGACCGCAAATGTTAGTCAACCCTCCCAAGCTACTAAGTACTTCGTTTTAGATACCAATATTCTGTTGCATGACCCGCTTGCCTTTCTAAGCTTCGATGAGCATAACGTCGTTATTCCCATGGTCGTGTTAGAAGAGTTAGACAATATTAAGGATCGCAACAAAGACGTGAGTCGAGATGCGCGCGTCGCGATCCGATCACTGGAGGAGGTGCTGAAAGATGCAACACCTGAGCAAATTGTAGAAGGCGTGCCATTGACGCAACTCAGTGGCGATCACCAAGCGAACGGGACACTCGCCATTTTTCCAGATTATGAGCTAGAGCAAAGCGCGTCGGCTTTGGCGCTGAACGAAAATGACCACCGCATTATTCAAGTGGCGTTAGAACTGCAAATTAAGTTTGCGGGTAGCACCGTTACACTGGTGACAAAAGATATCAATATGCGCTTAAAGGCGAAGGGCGCAGGCGTAAAACATGTTGAAGATTATCGCACTGACCAATTAATTGACGATATTCGCCTACTTACAAAGGGTTTCTACCAGTTTGAAGGGGACTTTTGGCAGCAAGTAGGCGACGTTAGTACGTTGCAAGAGGGGCGAGATGCTTATCATACGGTCTCGCGCGAACACATGCCGCAAATCTTCTACAACGAATACTTTATCGATGAAACAGAGCATTTCGCAGCACGAGTGGATACCTTTGATGATACCTCTGTAACGCTTATGGACTTGGGACATGAGCGCTTGATGGGCTACAGCGCTTGGGGAATTCATCCTAAGAATATATATCAAGCGATGGCGATGCACGCGCTACTTGATACAAGCTTAGACATGGTTATTCTGACCGGCCCCGCGGGTAGTGGTAAGACGTTATTAGCGCTGGCCGCAGCCTTAGAAATGGTCGTCGAAAAGGGAATCTACGAAAAAATAATTGTTACGCGCAATACGCCTGAGATTGCTGAGTCGATAGGCTTCTTGCCAGGTACCGAAGAAGAAAAAATGGCACCTTGGTTATCGGCTATAACCGACTCGCTTGAGGTATTGCATAAAAATGATGAAAGCATGGACTCGAGTCTTAATTACATTATGACGAAGGCGAATATCCAATTTAAATCATTAAACTTTATGCGAGGGCGGAGTATTCAAAATGCGGTGGTTATACTTGATGAAGCTCAAAACTTAACGGCATCACAACTAAAAACCATCATTACTCGGTGTGGGGAGAATACAAAACTCGTTGTTTCAGGAAACTTAGCGCAGATTGATAGTTACTACTTAACTGCTGTCACCTCAGGACTCACCTTTATCGTGGAACGTTTTAAGGATTATCCAGGCAGCGCTACCATCAACTTAAATGGTGTGGTCAGAAGTAGTCTCGCTGAATACGCCGAAGAGCATTTGTAATTTAGTTAGCGGGTACCACGGTGTATTGCTGGGTATCGATAAGAAACTGCACATCGTTCGAGAGCTGTCCCGCAGGTGATACTGCGGGACCTGCGACATCCAGTAAGATAAACTCGGTACCATCGTGCGAGAGCTTAGCATCATTAGGCTGCCTTGCCATTTGGATACCAAAAATGGCGTGCTTGGGTAAGTACACAACAATCATTTTAGCTTGTGGAATGATTTGCCGAAGTAAGGCTAGCGTTAAGCTGACCTTGCTATCGCAGTCTCCACGATTATTAAGCAATAGGTGGTTGGGAGGAGTAAAGCCGTCGCCGCGACTCGATAAATCATCTTCTAAACTATCGTAAGGGATCGCTTGCACAAAATGAGCGACATAATTTACATAACTGCGTCGGCTGTTGTCTTTTAATTGGTTGCCGATGGCAACAACGAGGCTGCTCAGTAGTGGTTGTGTTTGCTTAGCGATAGCAACAGCATCAGGGATGATACCTGTTTCTCCAGGCGGTAAGGTCAGTGAACGATAGGCGTTGGCAGACAGGTAATCTTGCCATTGCTCGGTAAAGAATTGTTGTGCTTTTGCGAGTTGTTGCTGATAGCGTTTTTCTAACTGTTCGTTTCGTGCTGTGCGCGCTTTTATGGTCATTTGCTCTTGTCGAGGAGAAAGAAAGGCTTGCACACCATACCAACGTTGTCTTTGTATATACTGATTGACTCGGTAGTTTAGCTCTCGCAGCGCTCGTCGACGGTCATAATTGCGGAACTTGGCAAAAGGGCGAATGAAGGCGTGTCGGTCGACGTTAAAGGATAATGACGCGGTTTGATTATTAGGCATTTGCCATTGATAAGCGAAACGGAGTTCGCCATCATTTGACGACTTCTCGAAGCTTAACTGCTCAGCAAGTACGGTATGCGAATAGGATGCACAGAGTATCGTCAAGAGAGCGAAAAGGATGCCGTGGGCAAACTCTGACACTCTCTTGCCAATACCGGTTTTCATTAGAACTTCATTTCAGTGATGGGACTTTCTTGGAACTTCAGGTCAACCTGATACTCCACGCCGCCTGCTCTGATGAAAAAGTAGGTCTTGTCGCGCTTGAAAATCTCTTGCAGAGAAATGACGCGCACGCCAGGCCGACGTTCGGCACCCCAGTCGCTCATCTCTACGCCAGAGCGCGATACAAGGATATTTTTATAGCGGTCACCAGTGACTAGCAGCAACTTTTTGTTCTCGTTGCGCAATAAAATGGTATTACCTGTGACTGAAAACGGTTCTTCATTGCCTAGCACGACACTCTCCCAAGCCTTCTATTTTTAGTGATCACTATAACGAATTATAATGATTTGGCAACATAGCTACTGTGAGCGTAAGTAGTCTTCAACGATGAGGAGAGCGGCCGCACTATCCACTTTACCTTTTTCGAGACCACGGTAACCTTCTCGCTCGAACAGCGCTTCTCGAGCGGCCGTAGAGGTCAGACGCTCGTCCTGGAAATCGACAGGAATATTAAAGCGGCCGTGAATACGATTGCCAAACTTTTTGGCGCGTTGGGTGAGCGGCTGCTCGGTGCCATCCATATTGAGCGGTAAACCAACAACAATTCTTTCAGGCTGCCATTCTTTAAGCAATTGTTCGACGACATTCCAATTGGGAATGCCGTCCTGTGCTTTTAGCGCTTTTAATATCGAAGCAGTTCCAGTTATCGACTGGCCGACAGCCACACCGATACTCTTAGTGCCAAAATCAAAGCCGATAATTGTCATGCGTGACCTACGTCCGGTCCTAGCTTCCAAATATCAAAGCCGAGCTGTTCGGTGGCCTTCTCCCATCGCTGGTTGATAGGGGTGTTAAACAGTATTTCGGGGTCGGCGGGTATCGCCAACCATGAATTTTCAGCTAGCTCTTGCTCTAGTTGTCCCGCTTCCCAGCCAGCGTATCCAAGCGTCAGCAGAAATTGTAGAGGCGCTGCTGACGAACCCAAGGCCTCCAAAATATCACGTGACGTGGTGACCATAATCTCGTCGCTCAACTTAAGACTGCTGCGCCAGTTTTGTTGTGGCGGATGAATCACAAAGCCTCGCTCCTGACCCACTGGACCACCTTGATAGACTGGACCTTTAAGGCTATCCGCGCTATCCGGGTAAACAATTTCAAGTTTGTCGAGTAACGAGTTAACCGTTAGCTCTGCAGGTTGATTGATGATCAATCCCATCGCACCGTCTTCATTGTGCTCGCAGATATAAGTCACGCTACGACGAAACAGCGGATCATTCATACTGGGTGTAGCAATTAAAAAATGATTTTGTAAGCTTTCCATAAAGCACTCCTCACTCACGATACGACTTATATCGGGGTTTATTCAGCAAATTCAACGACGCTGCTGTAGATCGTGCTCAATAGCTGCGAAGAGTTGCGCTGCGATATTGATGTCGTAGGCGTTTTCGATCTCTCGCATACAAGTTGGACTCGTCACATTGATTTCTGTAATACGTTCACCAATGACATCGAGACCAACGAGATATAAACCTTTTTGTTTAAGTGTTGGACCGATAGCACGCGCAATGCGTTCGTCACTTTCGCTCAACGGTTGCGGACGCCCACTACCGCCTGCCGCGAGGTTGCCGCGTGTCTCACCAGCAGAAGGAATGCGAGCCAGTGCGTAAGGCACAGGTTCACCATTAATAATTAGAATCCGCTTGTCGCCGTCTTTAATCTCTGGCAGATATTTTTGTGCCATGGCATAACGTTGACCTTTCTCAGTCAGTGTTTCGATGATGACACCTAAATTTGCACCGTCTTCGTTCACTTTAAATATTGATGCACCACCCATCCCGTCTAGCGGTTTAAGAATAACGGTACCGTGCTTCTTGTGAAACGCCTTAAGTTGCTCAGCATTGGCAGACACCAAACTATCGGTGATAAACTCAGGAAACCAACTGGTATAAAGCTTTTCATTACAATCTCGCAAGCTTTGCGGGTTATTCACTACCAGCGCACCTTCAGCTTGCGCCAAATCAAAGATGTGGGTTGCATAGAGGAACTGACTATCAAACGGCGGGTCTTTGCGCATCATGATCACATCAAAGTCGCCGAGCGGTAGCTTCTCCACATCGCTTAACTGATAAAAGTCTGTCTTTTGGTCTTTGACGGTGATCTTACGTGCCATCGCATAGGGGCGACCTGAATCAATGAGTAGATCGGCCATCTCAATATAGTAACTCTGGTAACCCCGCGCTTGTGCTTCGAGCAAGAGTCGGAAACTGGTGTCCTTTTCAGTTTTTACGTGTGCGATAGGGTCCATAATCATGGCTAACTTCATGGCAGTGTTCCTTATTCGTTGCTGGCGTTAAGATCACCAAATTCATACTGGATGGCTGTTAAAGCAGTCATCGCAGCGGTTTCTGTTCGCAGAATACGTGGTCCTAAACGAATCGGTTTAAAGCTGTGGTTGCGCGCGTGCTCCACCTCGATATCAGTGAAGCCTCCTTCAGGACCAATAATCAATTGGATGCGTTGGGCTGTGCGAGCGCCTTGAATCTGATTGAGAGGTACCTGCGCATAGGGATCGAGAGTTAAGCGTAAACCGTCAAAAGGTGTCTGTACAAAGTCATCCACTGACACCGCGGGAAGCACGGTAGGGATATGGCTGCGACCCGACTGCTCACAAGCAGAAATGACAATTTTCTGCCATTGTTGCTGCTTCTTCTCGAGTCGGTCGCCGCTTAATTTTACGCCGCATCGCTCACTGAACAGCGGGGTGATGGCATTAACACCGAGTTCCACCGATTTCTGTAGCGCGAAGTCCATTCGGTCGCCCCGTGAGACGACTTGGCCTAAGTGAACATATAAAGGCGATTCTGTTGTATTAGCTTTTGCATCAATAATTTTAACTTGCGCGCTTTTTTTGGCGACTAAAGTGAGTACCGCAGTGTAATTAAACTCATCGTTACAGAACAACTCGAGCGCTTGGCCCTCTTGCATGCGAAGCACTTTTACTGTGTGCTGAAAGGCGTCGTCACTGAGTGAAACGGTGCTGTTGACCACGAGTGGTTCGGGATGAAAAATACGTGGAACTCTCATACGACTCAATTGATTCCTTATTTATAAACAGACTTTTGGACGTCTAGAAGTAGAAATTTTTTTGTTGATCGGTTAAATTACGCCGTCAGTACTAGTTATTTTAATCAAAATAAAGGAATGGTAGGCATATGTCACGTCACCTGTTTACTTCTGAATCGGTTTCAGAGGGCCATCCTGATAAAATTGCGGACCAGATTTCTGATGCCGTACTGGATGCAATTTTAGCAAAAGATATCCGCGCCCGTGTGGCGTGTGAAACCTATGTCAAAACTGGCATGGTGTTAGTGGGCGGGGAAATATCCACTTCAGCTTGGGTCGATATTGAAGATTTAACCCGTCAAGCCATCCGCGATGTCGGCTACACGCACTCGGACATGGGCTTTGATGCCAACTCCTGTGCGGTGTTGAACGCGATTGGAAAGCAGAGCCAAGACATTAATCAAGGCGTTGATCGTGAGTCGCCTGAAGCGCAAGGCGCAGGTGATCAGGGCTTGATGTTTGGCTATGCATCAAATGAGACATCGGTATTGATGCCTGCCCCTATTACCTATGCTCACCGCATTGTTCAGCGCCAGTCAGAGATGCGAAAAAACGGCACCTTAGATTGGCTCCGCCCGGATGCCAAAAGTCAGCTGACGTTTGTTTATGAGAATGGTAAACCGGTAGCGATTGATACAGTTGTCCTGTCTACCCAACATCGTGAAGACATTGACCAAGCCACATTGCGTGAAGCGGTGATGGAAGAAGTCATTAAGCCAGTACTCCCCGAGCAATGGGTTAGCCGTGACACTAAGTTTCACATTAACCCAACGGGTCGATTCGTAATTGGTGGCCCAATGGGTGACTGCGGTTTGACGGGTCGTAAAATCATCGTCGATACCTACGGTGGTATGGCGCGTCACGGTGGTGGTGCGTTCTCCGGTAAAGATCCGTCGAAGGTCGACCGAAGTGCAGCCTACGCGGCTCGTTACGTGGCAAAGAATCTAGTTGCTGCAGGTTTGGCGGAGCGTTGTGAGATCCAAATTTCGTACGCAATTGGCGTGGCCGAGCCGACATCAATTAGTATCGAAACCTTCGGTACATCGCCGCATAGCGAGGAAAAACTGATTGCATTGGTGCGCCGACATTTTGATCTGCGTCCTTATGGATTAATTCAAATGCTCGATTTAGAACGACCTATTTATCGTGCTACATCGACCTATGGGCACTTCGGTCGAGATGAATTTCCGTGGGAAAAAACAGATAAGGCCGGTGCATTAAAGCAAGATATCTAATGCACGGGTGTTGAATTTTTCGCCCATAAATTTGCTTGAAGCCCCCGAATTGTGGACAATACGCGCACCAACTATGGTTCATCTAATTGCGTGTCACCAATCGGGGGTTTTTCATGTCTGAACGTCGTCATCTCGCCAATGCTATCCGTGCCTTAAGTATGGATGCAGTCCAACAAGCCAACTCAGGTCATCCTGGTGCACCAATGGGCATGGCAGATATCGCTGAAGTACTGTGGCGAGATTATTTAAAGCACAACCCAAACAACCCCAATTGGGCCGACCGCGATCGCTTTGTGCTATCAAACGGTCATGGCTCGATGCTCATCTACTCGTTGCTTCACTTAACCGGTTACGACCTCAGCATCGAGGACATCAAGCAATTCCGTCAGTTGCATTCAAAAACTCCAGGCCACCCAGAGTATGGCTACACGCCGGGCGTAGAGACAACGACAGGGCCTTTGGGTCAAGGCGTCGCGAATGCGGTAGGCATGGCGCTAGCGGAAAAGACCTTGGCGGCACAGTTTAATCGCGATGAACATAATGTAGTTGACCACTACACCTATACTTTCTTAGGTGATGGATGCTTAATGGAAGGCATTTCTCACGAAGCGTGTTCATTAGCGGGTACGCTAGGCTTAGGCAAGCTTATCGCATTTTACGACGATAACGGTATCTCGATTGATGGTGAAGTCGAAGGCTGGTTTACAGACGATACTGCAAAACGTTTCGAATCATATAACTGGCACGTGATCCGTGATGTTGATGGGCATGATGCCGATGCCATTAAACAGGCGATTGAAAGCGCACGTAGCGAGACGCAGCGCCCGACATTAATTATTTGTAAAACCGTTATTGGTTTTGGCTCGCCTAATAAGCAAGGGCAAGAAAGTTGCCACGGCGCGCCACTAGGTGATGACGAAATTGCACTCGCTCGCAAGCAATTGAATTGGTCGTATGATCGCTTCGAAGTCCCACAGGATGTGTATCAAGCGTGGGATGCAAAAGACAAGGGTGATGCGATTGAGGCCTCGTGGAATAAGCATTGGACGGCTTATGAACAAGCTTACCCAGAACTTGCTGCTGAGCTTAAACGTCGCTTAGCGGGTGAGTTGCCTGGCGACTTTGAAAACGAGTTGCAGGCTTACATTGAACAATTGCAAGCTAATCCCGAAAACCCCGCAACGCGCAAAGCATCATTAAATGTATTGAATGAGGTGGGTCCAAAGCTACCTGAACTGCTTGGTGGTTCGGCTGACTTAGCAGGGTCTAATTTAACCTTATGGCAGGGCGCTAAAGGTGTGACAGCCGACGACGCGAGTGGAAACTATGTGTTTTACGGGGTGCGTGAGTTTGCGATGTCGGCGATAATGAATGGAATTACGCTGCATGGTGGCTTCAAGCCTTACGGTGCAACCTTCTTAATGTTTATGGAATATGCGCGCAACGCAGTGCGTATGGCCGCATTAATGAAGCAGCCCTCGATTTTTGTTTACACTCACGACTCAATCGGTTTAGGCGAAGACGGACCGACTCACCAGCCTGTTGAGCAATTGGCTAATCTGCGCTTAACACCTAACCTCAATTGCTGGCGCCCGTGTGATGCAGTCGAAACCGCGGTTGCTTGGCGCAGTGCGTTGCAAAGCAACGATAAACCAACGGCGTTGGTGTTTAGCCGTCAGGGCATGCAGCAGCAAAGTCGTGATAATGAACAATTGAATAACATTAGCCGCGGTGGTTATATTCTAAAAGATTGTGATGGCACACCGGACTGTATTTTGATTGCGACAGGCTCCGAGGTTGACTTAGCAGTTGCAGCACACGAGCAACTTTCGGCAAAACAGATGAACGTGCGCGTAGTCTCTATGCCATCTACGGACGTGTTTGATGAGCAAGACGTCGAATACCGCGAGCACGTGTTGCCGTCAGCTGTGCGTAAGCGCGTTGCAGTTGAAGCGGGTATTGCCGATTATTGGCGCAAATACGTTGGCTTAGACGGCACGGTTATTGGCATGAACTCCTTTGGTGAGTCAGCTCCGGCTAAAGCACTTTTTGAACACTTTGATATTACCGTGGAAGCGGTTGTTCGCGCGGCGAGCTAAACGAGGTTTGAGTTGACGAAAAAAATCGCAATAAACGGTTTCGGCAGGATCGGGCGTAGTTTTCTACGCTCATTTTATGAGCGTGGCTGGCAGCACCGCTTCAGCATTGTGTTGGTGAACGAGCCCGCGCCATCGGAGGCAATGGCGCACTTGTTGAAGTATGACTCGTCTCATGGTCGCTTTCAGTTTCCAGTCACGTTGTCTGGTGACGACCTTACCGTTGCAGGCGATACGATTAAGTTGAGCCATGAAACCGAAATTGAACGCGTTGACTGGCGCACCTACGGTGTCGACATCGTTGTTGACTGTACGGGCGTGTTTGGCAGCCACGCGGACGGCGAACGCTATGTAGATGCGGGCGTTAATCGGGTGTTGTTCTCGCAACCCGGCACGCCTGATATGGATGCGACCATCATTTTTGGCGTCAACCAAGATATATTATTACCCGAGCACCGCATCGTATCGAATGGGTCATGCACAACCAACTGCATCGTACCCGTGATTAAACTACTCGACGACGCGTTTGGTATTGAGTCGGGGGCCGTCACGACGATTCACTCAGCCATGCACGATCAACAAGTGATAGATGCTTACCACCCCGACTTGCGTAGGACACGTGCCGCAGGACGTTCAATCATTCCTGTCGACACCAAGCTGGCGCGTGGCATTGAGCGCATTTTGCCGCATTTGGAGGGGCGTTTCGAAGCGATCGCTGTGCGAGTGCCTACTACGAATGTGACAGCAATGGACTTGAGCGTCACCTTACAAGCCGATGTAAACGGTGAGCAAGTCAACCGCTTGATTCACGATGCCGCCTCCAATGGGCTAACGTCGATACTCGACTATACTGAAGAACCATTGGTGTCGATCGACTTTAACCATGACCCACACTCGTGCATTGTTGATGGCACACAAACCCGTGTGAGTCATCGTCGATTGGTGAAATTATTATGTTGGTGCGATAACGAGTGGGGTTTTGCCAACCGCTTGTTAGAAACGACTGAATTAATGACACAGCAATAATTGTATAAAACTCAAATGAGTAAGGGGATTCAATGTCTGTCATAGCGATGACTGATTTGGACTTACAAAACAAGCGCGTATTGATACGGGAAGATTTAAACGTTCCTGTTAAAGACGGAAAAATCACCTCTGACGCGCGTTTAAGAGCTGCATTGCCGACTATCAAACTGGCACTCGAAAAAGGTGCAAAAGTGATGGTGATGTCGCATTTAGGACGCCCAACAGAAGGCGAGTACGAAGCGCAGTACTCTATGGCTCCGGTAGCTGACTACTTAAATGAAGCACTTGAACAGCCTGTATCACTAGCCAAAGAATATCTTGATGGTGTTGAAGTAACACAAGGGCAAGTGGTGGTATTTGAAAATGTTCGCTTTAATAAAGGCGAGAAAAAGAACGATGATGCCCTAGCTCAACAACTGGCAAATCTGTGTGATGTGTTCGTAATGGACGCTTTTGGTACCGCGCACCGTGCGCAAGCATCGACGCATGGCGTCGCAAAGTACGCACCTATCGCATGTGCAGGCCCATTACTTGCCGCAGAACTTGATGCATTAGGCAAAGCGTTAGATAACCCTAAACGCCCTCTAGTGGCTATTGTCGGTGGCTCTAAGGTATCAACTAAACTGACTGTTTTAGAATCATTATCTAAGGTTGTTGATCAGTTAATTGTGGGTGGTGGTATTGCCAATACCTTTATCGCAGCACAAGGCCATAATGTCGGAAAATCTTTGTACGAGAAAGACTTAGTACCTGAGGCACAACGGTTAATGGCTGCAGCCAAAGCAAAGAATGCAGAAATTCCGTTACCTGTTGATGTCGTTACCGGTCAGGAATTTAGTGCGGATACATTAGCTGAGACTAAATCTGTTGAAGCGATTAGTGATTCCGACATGGTCTTTGACGTGGGTCCTGAAACTTCAGCTATGCTGGCGGAAAAGTTAAAAGCCGCCGGGACAATCGTTTGGAATGGTCCGGTGGGGGTTTTTGAATTTGAAGCCTTTAGTAAAGGCACAGCCGCGATGGCTGACGCTATAGCGAATAGTAACGCATTTTCGATTGCAGGCGGTGGTGATACCTTGGCAGCAATTGATCAGTTCGGTATCGCTGATAAGATAAGTTATATATCTACTGGCGGGGGTGCTTTCCTTGAATTCTTGGAAGGCAAAAAGTTACCCGCAGTCGACATTTTAGAGCAGCGCGCAAAAGACGCATAAACGCACGCCGAAAACTAAGGAGAATTACATGGCCATTGTGTCACTGAGACAAGTACTCGATCACGCAGCAGAGAATGGATACGGTGTTCCTGCTTTTAACGTAAATAACTTGGAACAAATGCGTGCGATCATGCAGGCAGCGGATAAGACCAATAGTCCCGTAATCGTGCAAGCTTCGGCCGGTGCGCGTAAATATGCAGGTGCTCCATTTTTACGTCACCTTATAGAATCTGCCGTTGAAGAGTGGCCGCATATTCCTGTGGTTGTGCATCAAGATCACGGTACTTCACCTGCAGTTTGTCAGCGCTCTATCCAATTAGGCTTTAGCTCAGTCATGATGGACGGCTCGTTACTTGATGATGGTAAAACGCCCGCAGATTATGACTATAACGTGCGTGTAACCAAGCAAACGGTTGAAATGGCACACGCTTGTGGTGTCTCTGTTGAAGGTGAGTTGGGCTGTTTGGGCTCACTTGAAACGGGCGAAGCGGGTGAAGAAGACGGCGTCGGTGCCGAAGGTAAGCTATCTCATGACCAGCTACTCACTGATCCGGAAGAGGCAGCGGCTTTCGTTGCGGCAACTGATGTGGATGCGCTAGCCATCGCATGTGGCACGTCACACGGCGCATACAAGTTTACCCGCCCACCTACAGGTGACATTCTATCTATTGACCGAATCAAAGAGATCCACCGTCGTATTCCTAATACGCACCTAGTTATGCACGGTTCATCTTCGGTACCGCAAGACTGGCTTCAGATCATCAACGAGTTCGGTGGTGAGATTCCAGAGACGTATGGCGTACCGGTTGAGCAAATCAAAGAAGGCATTAAGAACGGTGTTCGCAAGGTCAATATCGACACTGATCTTCGCTTGGCATCCACGGGCGCAGTACGTCGTCATTTGGCTGAAAACCCAAGCAACTTCGATCCGCGCAAGTATTTGCAAGCGGCTACAGATGCTATGCAGAAAATCTGTGAAGATCGTTACTTGGCATTCGGTTGCGAAGGACAGGCTGACAAGATCAAGCCAATTACGTTGGAAAAAATGTTCCAACTTTACGAAGCGGGTAGTTTGAAGGCTGTTGTAAAGTAACGTAAAGTAGAGTGATTACTCATGAACGAGCCGAGTGATCGGCTCGCTTTTTAAGCGGGGTTAATGTGCGTTTATCAGTTTTATTTGCAAGTTTGCTTTTACCTTTCGGTGTCCAGGCGCAAACGTTTATGTTTGACGATGCCGAAGACATGGACACGACAACAGAAGAAGCATGGGAAGCCAGTGCTGAATTCGGTCTGTTGTTTACTACCGGTAACACCGAAACGGAGAGCTTAAAAGCTAAGCTTAATGTCGCTAAAGATATTAGGAACTGGCGTCATAAAGGTGTTTTGGATTACTACACGGCAGAGCAAGAAAACCAAGACACGGGTGAAACGACCGAAACAGCGGACCGTTTATTTCTCTCGGCTCAGTCAAACTACAAGTTTGACCCAGAGAGCAGGTCTTCGTTGTTTGTTTTTGGCTCATACGAAGAAGATGTCTACAGTGGTTATGAATATCAAAGCACTGTCGCGGTGGGTTATGGTGCACGCTATCGCTACAGTGAAAATCTGTATGCAGACTACGAAATCGGTCCTGGTTACTCGTATGTGAAGCCTGTCGATGAGAATCGCAATCCGCTTGAGGCCGAAGGCTCAGCAATTTTACGTTTGGCCGGTAGCATGACTTGGGACATTTCTGAAAACTCGCGCTTCAATGCGTTGGTCTCGTCGGAAATAGGTGAGGAAAACACTAAGAGCCGTGCCGAGGTCTCAATTTCATCAAACATCAATTCATCGCTTGCGCTGAAAGTGTCTGTTTCAGGTACGCACAACTCTGAAGTCGCCAGTGAGGATATTGAGAACTTAGATACAGAAACCGCGGTGACTATCGTCTACACGTTCTAAAAGCAAACTGATAAATGCTTAAAAAAAACCCCTTGCAGTCTTACTGGAAGGGGTTTTGTCATATTAGTGTCATATTTTTGTAGTATATTTTCCACATAACGATAATTCGTCTACTTTGGAGACTAGGCGAGTAGACAATATCGTTGCTCAGCATAGTCGAGCTGTTGAATGAACAATACATTCAACGTCTGTTTAAATCGAGGCTATATCGGTTGTTAGCGGTTTTATTTAGGGGGCGATTTCGTTACTATTCGCGCCAGCTAACATCGGCTAAAATCCAAGGACCTGTTATGTCTGTAAATTCGTTTTTAGGTGTATTCGCAAAGTCACCTATTAAACCGATGATTGAACATATCGATGAAGTACATCGTTGTGCGGAATCGTTGAAAGACTTCTTTCAAGCGGTTTATAAAGGCGACTGGGACGCTGCTGAAGAACAGCGCAAACGTATCGTAACGCTTGAACAAGCGGCGGATAAGCTAAAGCGTGATATCCGTTTAAACCTCCCCGGTGGACTCTTCATGCCTGTTGAGCGAACTGACTTGCTAGAGCTTGTGTCTCAGCAAGATCGCATCGCGAACAAGGCAAAAGATATCTCTGGTCTTATTACAGGCCGTCAATTGCAAATTCCAGCTCATTTAGTAGAAGGTTTTAACAGCTACTTAAATCGCTGTATTGACGCAGTTGCTAAAGCACGTGACACCATCGGAGAATTTGATGACCTGTTGGAAACAGGTTTTCGAGGCCGAGAGCGTACTTTGGTCGATAATTTCATTAAAGAGCTTGATGAAATCGAAGCAGATACTGACGAGCTACAAGTCAAATTGCGTCAGCAATTCCGTCAAGTTGAAAACGACATGAATCCGCTCGATGCAATGTTCTTGTATCGTATTCTCGACTGGGTAGGCGATTTAGCCGACCTATCTGAACGTGTAGGCGCACGCTTCGAATTGATGTTAGCGCGAGTCTAAACGGGAGCTCTCAATGGATATTATCAGTTCTTACGGCTTAATTCTGATTGTCATGGCCGGGATTTTCGGTTTCTTCATGGCATGGGGTGTGGGTG
>NYWU01000019.1 GCA_002685255.1 Idiomarinaceae bacterium | reverse complement strand
TGTCAATGTTGCATCTGCGCTTGTCTCCTCTCAGATAAATTTCGCGCATTATATCTGAAGCAAAAAGCCAGTCATGCTCTGTTTGAGTTTCAAGGAGATGCCAAATTCTATCATTCATACTTTCTAAAAGTTGCCGGCGATCTTCCTTATAACTTTCTTGAGAACGTTTTACACTCTTTGACATAGCTATTGAAGCATCCAGTAAATCATCGACTTTAATAGAGTTTCGAGATTGAGCTCTTGTTAGTGTTGCTTTGGCTAAAATTTCATACCATTTATCATGTTTTTCATGGTTTTTTTCAATCGCAGTGCCTGCACACTCTATTAAACCTAAGGGATTGCCTAATTCCCTTTCACACTGATACCAGAGATCGAAAGCAAGCTCTTTACGCTGTCCTCTACGAACAGAATTTTTAACGATATCCCTAGCTTCATCAAATTTTCCTACTGGATATGAGATTAAACACCTTGCAAGCATAAGAAGTAAGTCAGGGTTATCTTTGTAATGTTGAAGCTGTACCTCAACTGTTCGCCTAGCTTCATCAATGCGGTTGTCGTTTATTAACGCTAAAGCTTGATTGATTGCTTTTCCAATTTGACGAGTATTACCTTTTTTGCCCCCGCCTTGAGATGAGGTTGTTTTATCAACCTCTTTCTTTAACTTTTTGTAGTCTAAAGCAAAGTCTTCTGGCCTTGAATGTACAATTAAAGCAGTAGTGTTTGAAATCGAGTATCTTTTCTCTGATTCGATCATTTGAGGTTCATTTATAATAAATAGAGACTGTAGCTCTTCAATGGCATTTTGAAGTTTGACATCCCCGAGTTTCACAATGTTTTTTAACTCTGTATAAGAGCTACTTTTTAAAAAGTGTAAAACTAGCAAACAACGCTTTGCTTCCACAGAGAGTGAAGTCAGTTCCTTTTTCAGTGCTGCATCCCTTGCATCTTCCCCTGATTGCCCTTTCCATTCAGTGAGTGCCTCATCTATAGATTTGAACTTAGTCAGTCTTAAAACTGACTCAGTTAATAGAGGAGAACCATCGGTATCTCTGTGTAATTTCTTATATAAACCTTTATTTAGTGATAAACTGAGTCCATGCCTTATGACAAGTTCCTCAATTAACTCTTTGTGCTCTGGTTGCTCTAGACCAGGAACATGTATCATCAATTCCGATGAGTAGCCGTGTCTATTTCGTGTAGTTATTAAAAACCTTATCTCAGAAGAACCAAGTTGGCGGCAAGTGTCTATTACCTTTCTTTGCTCCTCATCATCTAGAGAGTCGATATTATCGACTACAATTATAGAGGGTATAGAGCGCATGTTTGCTCTCAACTGCTTTTTTATCCCCTGAATAGAAAGCTCACCAACTTCCTCATCTATCAATGCGAAGTTATCAGACAAACACGCCAAAAAAGTTTCGTGGTCTGTAAAGTCTGATTCTTGTAGTTGAACATACCGCCCTTCGATCGGACTAAATTGTTTTTCTTTCAAAGAGAGCCAGAGTAGTCTCTCGAATGGTTTAGGAGCGTTACTGACTAACTGCCTTGAAAATTCATAAGCTATTGATGTTTTGCCTTTTCCGCCTTCTCCAGATAATACCCTGGTGTATTCAAACTCATCTCCAAGCCATTTCCAAAGCTGTGTAAGAACCGACGAACGCCCTATGAATTTCGGGCAAATTAAATCTCGAGATGGCAAATTATGATCTATAGAGAACTGTTTAGCTTGTTCTGTGAGGTTCCGCGCGGAAAACAAAAATTGAAAATGACCTGGGTTTTTGGCCTGTACGCATTCATCTTGTTCGCGAAAATAAGTGTCGTCTTTCTGAAAGATGCTTTTGTTCCCTTTCATAGGACCATCTTTTAAGAAGTGTACAATCTCGTCAGTTTCTCCTCTTTTTGGAATATGCAAAAGTCCAACTCCAAAAGATTTGCAGCCGAACTCAATATCATGTATTCCAAAGCTAATATCTATCGTAGTACCCGTATACTGCTTGATAAGGTTACGTATTGAACTTACGTCAAATTTGGAAACATCAAACCCGCAGGGCAAGAACTGGCTATCTTTTTGAGTTTCTTGTACACCATAGACCAAATAGCCCCCAAACGAATTGTAAAAGCTGACTATCTGCAAAACTGTTTTGGCGTGAGATTCTTTAGTATCGCCGACTGCTTCCTTGAAATCCCAAAGTTTTCCTTCTTTCGGTAAGAACTCATCTCCCCTCCGAAGGGTTTCGATGGGTATCGCGGAAATGTCTCCATTTTTAACTAACTGACTTATTTGGCTGTATAATTCCGTTAAACTCTCGTGCTTTGCATCCATGCTGCGATCTCCGTATTCATTAGAATTACAAGTTAAGTTAACAAACTTAACCTAAAGGGTTTTGTTTGCCAAACAAAACCCTTTAATGCTTGAAAGTATCGTGCGTGAGTATCATTTATTGCTGACATACTTTGGGTCTCTTAGTTAAAAGACTCTGCGAATAGTTGTGGTTGGTATGTTTCGGATGTATATCCTGTGAAAACATGGCCTAACTTATTGATTTATGGTGTACTGATAGAATTTAATTTGCGAATTACCGGCGCCCTTACTAGTATGAGTTAATGTCAAAGTCAGGGTTTCGCGATGGCAACGAAAAGAAAAATAATTTCCGAGGCGACCTTTTTCAAATGGATAAAGGAAGGGCGTGGTAGCGGTCAGAATCAAGACTACCGTCCCTGGCTCACTGTTAGGGATTTACCCTCTCTGGGTCGTGTCCATCGAGTATTTGGCCACAAGTCCAGACGAACACACCACTTACTTTCAGATCTTGAACTCTCGGTTTTTCTACTCCTTGAATGGCTGCCGGATGTCACCCAAATTCGTGAACAGTTCCCATTAGATCGAACACTAACCAGAAAAATTGCAGCCGATGCAGGCATTACGCATCCGGCACAAAATGGTGTTGACCAGTTTATGTCGAGTGACTTCTTAGTCGATTCGTCAAATGAAGAAGCCCCTAAGTTCGTGTTTCAGGCGAAATATGCAAATAAGCTGGGCGATGAGCGCACGGTTGAAAAACTTGAATTGGAGCGACGCTACTGGCTGGAAAAAGGTGTGCCCTGGTACTTAATAACTGATCAGCAGATACCAAAGGAAGTTAGTAAAAACGTGAAATGGCTATATCCTGCAGGTCGTGACGAAGATGATGATGAATTAGCGGTCGAGCAGATTGAATTTTACAAGTATCACTTCACCGAAAACCCCAACCAAACCATCATCTCATTATGTAAAAAGCTCGATATTAGCTATGGCCTTAATGCCGGTGAGTCGCTCTATGAGGTTCGTCGTCTTTTGGCAAAACGTTACTTTGAGTTCGATATTTTTATGCCTATTACCAAACTAAAGGTTGGTGCGCTACGCGCCTCAAATTTAGGTTTTGTCCGGGAGGCCTATCGTGTTTCAAATCAATGAAGTTGTTAGGTTTTATGACACCCGGTTTCGTGTCCTGGAAAATCTTAATACGCATCTAGTGTGGATCAATATCGATGATGAGAAAGCATTCCCCGAGTTAATACTTGTTGATGAGGTTTATGGAGCTATAGATGAGGACGTTTTTGAGCGAATCGATGACCCACATAATTACTTAAAATACGAATCTCCGCCCGAAAGTACTATAGCCCGTGAAAAGCGGGATAAGAATCTCTCTTTGCTAAAACCTCTGATTGAGTTGCCGGATTTTTATAATTCTAAAAGCCGGGGACCGGTAGTAGAGAAAATTGTAGTTGAGTTTGGTACCACTAAGCAGACGGTTTATCGGCTTGCGAGGAAGTACTGGCAACGAGGACAGATACCTAATGCTTTACTACCGGATTATAAAAACTCAGGAGGCAAGGGGAAACGGAGGGTGGCTAAAGATAAGAAGCTTGGACGTCCGCGTAAGTATTCGCCTGGCACCGGTGCTATCGTTGATGAGCCAACTGAACGTCTTTTTCGGATTGCGATTGATAAGTACATCCTGAGCGATAAAGGACATTCATTTCCTTATGCGCACCGTCGTTTAGAGACTATGTACCATAACTATTTCCCTGATGTTCCGGAAGAGAATCTGCCAAGTCTTTGGCAGCTGCGACATTTTTATAAACGGGAGTATGTGCAAACGGAAGCATTGCAAAAAAGAATATCTAAAAAAGATTACAGCAAGGATATTCGGCCATTGCATAGTACGGCCAATACTCAAGTCCTGGGGCCGGGTTCGCGTTATGAAATTGATGCAACGATAGCAGACGTTTATCTGGTCTCTGATTCCGACCGGGGCAACATAGTTGGTCGCCCTGTTGTTTATATGGTGATTGATGTATTCAGCCGAATGGTGGCCGGGTTTTATATTGGTTTCGAAAATCCCTCATATGCGGCTGCACTGCAGGCATTGCACGTAGCGATAAGTAGTAAGTCAGACTACTGCCATGCACTTGGCTTTGATATTGCCGACGATGAATGGCCCTGTATAGGGCTACCTGATGCGTTGCTGGCAGACAGAGGAGAACTACTTGGCTATCAAATTGAAAATTTAGAAAGTAATTTCTTTATGCGAATTGAGAACGCACCGCCCTACCGGGGGGATGCGAAAGGGATAGTAGAAAGGCACTTCAAAACTATGCATGAGTCTTTCGGTCCTTTTGTTCCGGGTTATGTTACGGGCAACTTGGTAAAAAAACGAGGGGGCTCAGATTATAGGCTCGACGCGAAACTGACGATCACTGACTTTACCCAAATCGTGTTGTCGTCAGTATTACAACACAATCAGTTTGCAGTGCTAGATAAATATGACCGAGATGTGGATATGCCAACGGACTTGCCGAATACTCCACTTCACCTCTGGAACTGGGGTATACAGAATCGAACCGGACGCTTACGTCAGACTGATTCAGATGCGCTTCGAATTGCTCTACTTCCGAGAAGCAGCGTGACAGTCTCCGAGCGTGGTGTCAGTCTGTCTGGTTTGTATTATACATCTCCAGAAATTGTCCGTTTAGGTTGGACGCACCGAGGGCGGGATGTGAAGCGACCTAAAAAAATGATGGCGGCATATGACCCGTTAAGTGCGGACAATATCTATCTTTTTTATGAAAAAGGGAGCAACAAATACTGGAAATGTAGCCTTACCGATCTATCTAGGCAGTATCGAGGATCATCGTTTTGGGATGTTTGGCAGCTGCAGGAAGAGCAGAAAAAAGTATCGGCAAAAGCTAAGGTGGCTGCTAAGGAAAGTCGTCGGCAACACGAAGAGTTTGTGTTAGAAAAAATCTCTCAAGCCGAAGCAAGCTCTCCAAATAAATCTGAGCGTCCAAACAGTGAAAGGATAAGTGCGATAAAAAACAATCGCTCAAATGAAAAACAATTAGAGCGACAGAGCAAAGCGCCTACGCCTGACAACCGCAATAAAAAGTCAGCTGAGATTATTCCTCTGAATAAGACCAGTCCCGATCTCGACTATCCCGATTATATCGACGAGCTTTTTGAGGATGATGATTGATGCCTTTACCTGATAATTATGTTTCAGCAATCTATAAGTCATCTGATTTCGAGCGTTATCGGGGAAACCCTTTCATCGAAGCTCTGCCTCCAACAATGGATCTCAATACCCTTCGTAATAATCTAACGGGCAAGGTTTATTTTAAACAGGAAGATCGCTTTGCTGAGTCTCACCAGAGAGCTCACGGTATTGCAGCCCTATTAGATGACTTTTTCCAGCCCCTGGCTATTCATAGGCAACTGGAAGAAAAGCTATCAATAATGATCCGTGCTGGTTATGTTGGCCGAAATCCATCGGATGGCTCTCTCAACAAAAAAATGCAGGAAGGCTATCAACGCATTATGGAGGGAGCGACGAGCGATTTTCGTTTCTCTCAGTCGAATTCAACAGCAAAATGTTTATCTCTGATAGGCTGTTCCGGCTCAGGAAAAAGCACTACGGTTAATCGAATATTAGCGACTTACCCGGAGGTTATATTTCATCCTGAGTATAACCTGATTCAATTGCCCTACCTGCGTATGGAGTGTCCAAGTGATGGTTCACTTAAGAGTTTATGCTTAAACTTTTTTCGAGAAGTCGACCGCACATTGCAAACAAATTATGAGGCCAAGTATGGTCGAAAGCGTCACGGGCCTGAAACTCTCTTATCTTTGATGGGACAGGTTGCGACTCAAAGGGCTATTGGCGTTCTCGTTATTGATGACATACAAAGGCTGGGTTTAAAGCGTGAAGAAAGCAAAGAGTCCATGCTTGAGTTCTTTGTTGCCCTGGTAAACGTCATCGGTGTTCCGGTTGTTTTAGTTGGAACCCCAAAAGCTAGACCGCTTTTCGAAATGGAGTTGCAGTCAGGACGTCGGAGCGCTGGATTTGGTTCGTTATTTTGGGAGCCGATGCAAAGAGGATCCCGTCGGTATCATCCTGAAACGGGAGAGCCCAGACTCACCGAATGGGAAGCTTTTACCAATAAGCTATGGAAGTACCAATGGTTAGAGCGACGTGATGAGACGCTTAGTGAAGAAGTTCGGGATTGTTGGTATGACCTATCGCAGGGTGTACTCGATATCGTTGTGAAGCTTTTTGTCTTGGCTCAGATGAGGGCAATAGCGACGGGTCTTGAGCGCATTACTACTGATTTACTTCGTAAGGTTTATGAACAAGAGCTCATTCCGGTTCACCCAATGCTTGAAGCCTTGAGACGCAATGATGCGGATTTGATAGTGAAGTATTCAGACTTGCATTTGCCTTCCGTGGATAAGCGCTTACTTGAGCTCCGTAATTTGATTGAGCAGGAGCAGGAAAAAAAGAAAAAAGAGGTATCGTTTGGTAACAATGAGAAAGCCCTGCGGCTCTACAATATGCTACAGGCGATGGGGTGTGATTCTGATTTGTTGCCGGCACTGGTTGAGAAAGTTTTCAAACAACATGCAGCTCTTGAGCTACCGGAATTAACTCGTATTGTTCTCGAATGGTATAAAACAGAACACGAGCCCTCGTCTGCGTCAAAAGGCAATACTAAGCCCAAGATTAAAACAGTAAAACCAAAAGAGTGGCACACCCTGGCATCGGAGGATCTTCGTTTTAAATATTCTCAAAAGAAAAGCGAGTTTTACCATGAACTTGAGTTAGGCCGTGATATTTTCGATATGGAATCCCGGTTAAAACGGGTGGGCTAAATGCTTGGCTTCCCGATCCCTTATCCTAATGAGCTAATTTATAGCACGATAGCCCGGTATGGAGTGCATAGTGGGCTGACTTCCCCCAAAGAAATATTGCAGGAAGTCTTCGGGAGTAAAACAATAATTGCGACATCGGACTTACATGGCCATCTGGGCAAAATTGCCGGGTTATATCCTCTGGAAATAAATATTCAACCGGAAGACCTGCTCTACAGGCATACCTTGTTCCCGTTATACGCCCCTTTTATTGGAGAGCAGCGCCGGTGTCAGTTAATGAAACAACTGATTGCAGATAAAAAGAACTCAGTACACGTCATGTCCGGTTTCGCTGCTTCCAGAGTTACTCAACCTAATTATCTACGCTATTGCCCCAAATGCATTGAGCAACAATGGAATGAACTTGGAGAGTGTTTCTGGCGCAGAGACTGGCAAGTTGCTGGCATTGACAGTTGCCCGCTACATGGAAAGCTTAAAATGTCTTCTGTGAGGAGGATGACGTATAAGCGACATGTTTATACGCCAGCAAGTCGCACTTTATGCCCTTTGGTTCATCAGGAAAGTATGGATAAATACAGCCGCATTTTGGAGCCGAGTATAGCGGCAACTTTAGGACTGCCTGAACAGTCAGTACCGAGTATTTTTCAGTGGGGATTATTCTACAAGGCTATGGCTTGTGATTTTGGGTTGAATCGAGGGCAACAGGTTGAGCATGAATTGGTCGCTGAGCGAGTTATTAAATTCTGGACTGCAGACTGGCTAAACCACTCAGGTCTTAATGTATCCGAATCTGAAACGTGTTGGCTTAGAACTCTTTTCAGGAAACACCGTAAAAGCTTTAGCTACCTTGAACACTTAATCGTTCTACATGCATTTTTGGGCGATAAATTAACGTTAAACGACGTTATCGGAGATGTGAGGCGGCAGCAGCCTCGTAGTTCATTGGTTCGGATTTCGTCGGTATTTGTTGATAAATTAGTCGTACTTAGAAAGCGGTTCGCATGGCTTAAAGCAATAAAGAACAGAGGGGTGAAGAGAGCTAGAGCCGAGGGGTTTGCGGGACTGTATACCTGGCTATATAGGTACGACAACAGCTGGCTGCTGGGATTAAACGCAAAGTTAAAGCATCGAGAACCGTCTTTAGCGAAGCGAGTTAATTGGGATTCACAAGACCTCACTACTGTAAAAATGCTTATATCTATTCGCAATCAAGTAGAACCGATATTAGAGGGTCCAAGAAGATCAAAAAACTGGTACCTGAGCCAGTTAGACAATAAGTCAAAGCTCGAGAAGAACTTACGAAAACTCCCGAAATGCTCTTTGTTTCTTCATATGTACTCTGAGACTATTTCCGACTTTCAAATTCGTCGTATGACGCGTGTTGCTGCGAAGCGTACTCAGGAAGACGAACAACTGAAACGTTGGGATATTCTGCGCAGTGCAGGCCTCAGTGAAGAGCGATTAACTCAGGGAGCGCGAGAATTTCTTTCTGAAGTACTGGAGTTATAAACTGAATGGCTAAACTGAGCGGTTTTAAAGATAACACCTGGATCAATGGCATTGGATCACTTTTTAAACGAATTAATGGCAGTAAATGGGGAGTCAATCTAAGTATTTATCCTAGTAAAATAAAGGGTAATGACAGTGTCTTGCTCTCCCAGGCACCGATTTTAGTCAGAAAAAATGTCATAAACCATACATGGCCCTTTCGTCGACAAGGCATCGAAATTGAATTCACCATAACTGACTTGCAAGGCTGGATGGTGAGTAATTTGGAGGATTGCCCGGCAAGAGAGCATGATCTACCGAAAGAACATAAGTCCCTCTGCTTTGTTACTAAACTTGCGAACGGTTTAACGATTTATCTTCCGCAATTTGAGCTTGCTCGAGCGCTTTTCTTTCATAACGCTTACTTTTCACGAGCTAGTTTAGAGCATGGAATACTGCAGAATGAGTTCTCTATTGAGGACGATGACTATAATAAAAGCAAGGCGACAGTCACTGTGCTTGCCAATAGCACGTGTCCGGTTAATGTATTTTCCGATCCAGGGTATCGACGTTATTTGGCATGGCTTTTACTGGATGATGACGCCCGACTATCGTATGAAAGTATCAGTAAAAATGAGCTGATGTCAGGCGTTGATAAAGGAGCATATCGGGTTTGGCATTTTGAATTCGAGCCTCCACCACTAAATGGCGCCTCACTAAAAGTACGTGGGAATCTGGATGAAGCAACAAATACGTTATTTGTGTATGAAATTATAGAAATGGTAAATATTCCGGCTGATATCCCTGCCGAAGTTGAGTTCTTTAGTCCAAAATTTTATGTACCTGAAATTACTGGCGGGAAAATGGGTGGCAGCGGAGGCGGTCAACCTCCCGAGCATGAGATAGATGAGGGTCAGGATTCTAGTGGAGAGAACGATCCGATACAGATTGGAAGCTTTAAAACAAAAATCGAATTTAAAAAAGCCGTAAGCACCCGGAAAACCGCGACTAAAAGTAAAAAAGTTGGATCCGGAGGAGAGCCAGGCGGAGAAGAAAGCCCCGGTTTATTGAGCACCGAAGAGCAGTCGCCTCTGGGAGAGCTTCCAGGCGCGGAATGGGATGGGCTCGATGAGCAAACCGATGATATACATTTGTACGCTAAGAAGTTCACTAGTTTTTCTAAGATGCTTGATGACTTGGTAAGTAACCATAATTGTAGAGTCGAGCATGTTGCTTTCAGGAAGCTACCATCTGTCGGACGATGCAAAATGCATTTAATGCGAGATGACTCCACGCCAAGGTGTTGGATGTTGGTTAGGGTTACTATTAAAGGTAAGCCTTTCTATCTGATGGAGGTCGATACATCCGATGCTGCAAAGGCACTATCAACCAAGGTTGTTCTGGTTGCTGAAGTAGAGGAACTGATTGAGAAATTAGCAGATATTGAAGTTAGGCTTCTTAAAAAGTCGCTTAGTTGGCCCAAAGCGTACTTTGATACCGAGTTTGGTGAGGGCCGGCACTTCTTTATTGTTCATCAGGCATCTGAAAAAAAAGGGCTAATATCTCAGGAAACTATAGGTCGTTGGGCAGAAAACGTATATCGTAACTTGGATAACTTATTAACTTCCAAATAGGCGGCGCTTCAACGACTATCGGTAAGAATCAGGAACGAGTGAATTTAACATGCGGGGTTAAAGAGCACATGGCTATCAGTGATCCAGTTAAACTGAGACTCTGGCACCAGTCCCGGTCGGCAGAAGACGATACAAAGGCGTTCAAAGTTGCCGCTAGAATTTTGGATGAGTGGTGTTTTTTGAATGAGGAAAAAGTACTGTCTTTGGGGTTCGTTAGTAAACTACCGGAAGAGCCTTTAAGACAACCATTGACCGTCGACCAGCGTACTAGAGTTTCACTTATTTTGGGTATCCATAAAGCATTATCGACTTTATTTTTGCAGTCAGAACATCGGGTAGAATGGTTAGAAAATACAAACATCAAATTTGATGGTTATTCGCCTAAGGATATGTTGCTGTCAGGCTCTCTAATTGAGGGTCACCGGCTTAGGGATTACCTTGAGTCGAACTGTTGGTAAAGATCTGTTTGCGTGCTGTTGGAGGCTTTGCCATACTACGGTTACAGGTATGAAGCGTTATCTTCCTGAAGGCACTCACCACGCCTTCGGCTAATTAGCCTCCAGGTAGTACTGGCGGCTCTTTTTGATTTTCAGTTATCCACTTGTGGGCTTTGTGACTAAATACGTTACAGCCCACGCAGTAACCATATGAGCGAATTTAACCCTCCTAACGTATGGACGAGCTACTTACTTTCCATTTCGGTGCTTTCGGTGTTGTGGTCAGCAAAATGGTTGTAAGTTTATATCCCTATTAGGAGCTTAAGTGTTGATTATCGATATTGCTGCAATGCCTTTTACCAGCTTTTTAAGAGTCGCTATTTAGGGGAGAGTTATGAAGACCGTTATCCTGAAGACTGATTGCTTCAACGTTGTAATAATCCCCACTGTATTACTGAAAGAATTAAACTTGGATGTAAACGACAAAGTTGAAATTAAAATAAAAAATGGGCGAATACTAATTGAGCCTGTCAACAAGCTTGAGTACTCGTTAGAGGAGCTTCTAGCACAATGCGAACCTGAAGCCATGGTTATGGATGAAGAGGATCACATGTGGCTTAATTAAGCTCGTCAATAAATAAGCGGCTGAATGTGCAAGCGATTTTACAGACGCTAGTAATAACATGTAGTGGTCAACAAAACCCGGACACCTTTTTAGCTAATTTCTCTGCTTTTGCCGGTGGTAGACCATCATTAAATTGATGCGGTCGCTCCCAGTTGTAATAATTCATTAGGAAGTAACTGACATCTCGTTTTGCTTCAATTGCTGAACGGTAACCGGTTGCCGGCATCCACTCAGACTTTAAACTTCTAAATACTCGCTCCATTGGACTATTGTCCCAACAGTTTCCGCGCCGACTCATGCTTTGAGTTATCTGGTAACGCCATAACCTTTGCCTGAACTTTCGCGCTCCATACTGAGTATCTTGGATGCCCTTCTAAGTGTCAAGTCGTTATTTGAATACTATTTATAATCGTATTTCTATTTTTTAATAGGTAGTAAATCTCCCGAGCGATATATCGCTTTAAACATCTTATTGCTTCCATTTTTGATAACCCGTCGGCCGTTCGTTTTTTGATATATTCCTGTGAACGTTCTTCAGTTCTTAGGCGGCCAACCGCAATAATATGCAGAGCGCTGTTTGCTGCTCGGTCTCCACCTCTATTCAATCGATGGCGACTAGTTTTGCCTGAGGACGCCGGAATTGGACTAACACCACACAAAGCTGCAAAGCTTGATTCTGATCTTAGGCGCTCAGGGTTGTCGCCTAGGGTAATTAACAATTGTGCAGCCGACTCATATCCAACGGCATTCTGTTCAATTAACTCTGGTGCTAATGATTTAACAATTGTAGCAATCATTTTATCCAAATCAGCGATTTCATCATGAAGCTCGACGTATCTTCTAGCTAGTGACTTTAGAGTTATTCTATAGGCCGTGGTGATGTCTTTATAATTAGTTAAATCGGGGCGTGTTGATGCTAATGTGCGAACCAAATTCATCCTTGTCATATGTCTTAAGGTGTCTCGCAGTTCTTCAGGCGCAGAAACAATGCTTGTTCTGATCATCTGCAACGCTACTGTCCGTGCAGCCACAGCACTTCTTCGACAGCTTTTCAGAATCCTGAGAGACTCAACCATACCATCTCTTGTTTTTGGCGTTACGGTTCGATGCCGACTAAAAGCAGCATGCGCGGCATTTTCTGCATCTAAAGTGTCATCTTTCCCTCGTTTTCGACGGTCTGATTTGTCTGGTGCTGTTACTTCTAAAACATCTATGCCGCTCGATTGCATATAACGTAGTAAGCCAAGGCCATATGTGCCTGAACATTCAATCCCAACGCGTGAGACTTTGCCAAATGAGGACATCCATGTCAGCATTTTTTTGTAGCCATGCCTTGTCGTTGGAAAGCTTTCGCTTGAAACCACTTGATTTAACTCATTTACAACAGCTGCAACGTGGATGTCTTTGTGGGTATCGACGCCTCCAACAACATATTGGTCATCTTTTCTATTCGTTTGATTCATAACCCTTCTCCCATTTTTTTGATTATGGACGAGAGAACCAAACCGAATACTTGGACATGACAGTAATGAGATAATCACCAGGCCCTTCTTGAGTCACAAATACTGGCGAGGCTACCCTCACCAAATAATGAAACCAGACAATCGACAGATCCAAGGAATGACACAAAAGGTCTATCGCTATGAGGGTCAGAAAGTCAGGTACATTATTGGTACCATATCTCAAGCATGAGCCATTGATGGATGGTTTACACCATGAAATACAGCAAAGACATTATTACTATCACTATGGAACATAACACCCTCGGGTTTACCGCGCATTTCATAAGCCATATCCAGTGCACGTGCAGCAAGCTCTGCGTCAGGGCGAGGCGACATCGACCAGCCAATAACCCGACGGGTAAACAGGTCAATAACGACGGCAGCATAATGCCAGCCCGAGCCAGTCCAGATATAGGTTATATCACCACACCAGACTCTATTCGGAGCTTCTACATCAAACTCACGGTTGAGTTTATTCGGGATATCCGGTCTCTCAACATTAGCGATCCTATAGGCATGAGGGCCTGGCTGCTTACTCGTTAAGCCTTGCTCTTTCATCAAACGGCCAACTTTAAAGCGTCCCATGACAACGCCTTCGTGTTTCAGCATATCGACGAGAGTCCGGGTCCCCGCCGAATTTCGGGACTTTATGAATAAGCGTTTTATACGAGCCCGCAGCAGTCGCCGCTTAGTTTCTATTTGTTGACGTCGCTTTCGACGCTCATAAAAGCTGCTAACACCTACACCCAGCGCTGAGCAGACCAACTCAGTCGTTTCATGCTCCCTCAACCGGTCTATCAGCGCGTAGATTTCAGGTCGTCGGACATTAAGAGAGCGGTTGTAGATTCAAGTCATCAACGCAACACCCTTGTCAATCATGTGTGACGGTGTCATAAAGTTCAATGTTTTTCTCGGTCTCTCGTTTAATTGGGTCGCTACGTTGTTAAGAACTTCCTGTGAATGAACAGATAAATCAGTTTTTCTTGGGAAGTATTGCCGAACCAAGCTATTAGTATTTTCGTTAGTGCCTCGTTGCCATGGTGATTGGGGGTCGCAAAAGTAAACGGGTATACCAATTTCTTTTGTTAGCTCGGCATGCTTAGCCAGCTCCATACCGCGATCCCATGTGAGCGATTTCCGGTATTCTGCCGGCATCTGTTTAAATATTTTTAACAACGCTTGGTAAACCGACTCCGCGTCTTTGCCAGCTAATTTTAATAGGATAGTAAAGCGAGCTTTTCTATCGACAAGCGTGGCGATATGTGTGTTTTTAGATCCCGAAACGAGATCGCCCTCCCAATGGCCAAGGGAGGCGCGATTTTCTATGTCTTCATCGCGTTCGCGAATTGAGAGTCCATTGACAATAGTTGTAAAGGTTCGGTCTCCGCTACGGCGGTGATAGCGGCTATGTCGCATAGGATGCGAGCGACGCAGATGTTGTGCAAATGAAAAGTGAATAACAGCCTTTGACCGTACATATATCGACTTATAAATCGTTTCATATGATACATGCATAAATGGGTTGCAAGGGTACTCAACTCGTAACCAGCCAGCAATTTGTTCTGGGGACCATTTAAGCTCGAGCTTCGACATAACAAGCTTTCGGAGCACTTTATTGATTTCGAGTTGCCCTAGTTTTGGTCTTTTTGCCATACGTTTGGCGCGGTTATCGGCATCAACCGCTTTGTAATAACGTCGTCCTCGATTACGGGAGACTTCACGTGAAATTGTTGAAGGCGAACGGTTTAGCATTACAGCAATTTCACGAAGAGACTTTTTAGCAGATAGGGCCACTCGAATTTCTTCCCTTTCGGCTAAGGTCAGGTGCTGTTTATTTCGTATTCGAGGTTTTGGTTTTATGCCGCCACTTTCGCGTAGCGCGGTGAAAACAGTACCAGGTGCAGCGTCTAATACTCGACCAATATCACTAAAACCTGCTCCTTGCTTCCATAAATTAAAGACCAGATCCTTCTCATCTTGTGTGAATGTACGTTTTGCTCGTTTCATCAGAAGTACTCATGCAAATCAGTAGTATAGTAAAACTGTTGCATTGACCACTTGAATCTACAGTAGCCTTTTTTAGAATCGATTTTTTCCGCTCTAACCGATTCACGCGAGCTTCAAGCTCCTGTATTCGTTGCTGCTCCGCAGTCATCGCCCTGGACTTAGGCGTTTGACCGCTTTGTTCACTTTCTAGCTGTTGAACCCAATTTCTAATCGTATTTTCATGTACATCA
>NYWU01000009.1 GCA_002685255.1 Idiomarinaceae bacterium | reverse complement strand
TGCTGTGGGCGGACGAGACAACAATAAAAGTCATCCAGTCTGAGAAAAGAAAATCCTACATGTGGGTGTATGGTTGCGGCACAGATAAGCCGCCGCCCGGTAATACCTCATCACCACCCAACATCGTACTGTATGACTACCAGGATGGTCGCGGCGGGTCACATCCGAAGGACTTCCTGCAGGGTTACCGTGGGCCATTGCAAGTGGACGGCTATCAAGGTTACGAGCAAACTGATGCTATCCTTGCCGGTTGCTGGGCACATGCCAGACGTAAGTTCGTGGACGCCAAAACCGTGCAGGGGAAAAAGAAAACCGGTAAAGCAGATGTTGCGATTGCGTTTATTCAAAAGCTGTACCGTGTTGAACGGCTGATGGCTGATAAGTCAGCGGATGAGCGTTTGCATGCACGGCAAAGCGAATCCGCAGCTGTAATGAGCGACTTGAAAGAGTGGCTTGATACGCAGTTAAACCAAGTGCCACCGACGAGCGTGATAGGCAAAGCCGTGCAATATACATTGAACCAATGGTCGAAGTTGCAAGTGTATTTAACCGACGGACGCATTAATATCGATAACAACCGCGCTGAGCGCGCTATCAAACCGTTCGTGATTGGTCGCAAAGCTTGGCTGTTTGCCAATACCTACGGTGGAGCGGATGCCAGTGCGATGCTGTACAGCTTGGTAGAAACCGCCAAAGCCAACGGACTGCAACCGATTGACTACCTGATGAGCCTGTTCAAGCAGTGGCCACTCATTAACGACAGCGATAATATCGACCACTTACTGCCCTGGAATATCGAGCTCACATCCTAGCGTCAATTATCTTGGCCGGTTGTGTGGTTCGCGTTACGCTTACGAAAAACAGGTAAAGGTAAGTCGAGCACTGGTAACGTGCTAGGAGATGTCGGAATCGAATATTTTGTAATTCATGATCTTCGTCGTACGACACGCACTTTAATGTCAAAAAATGGTGTTAGGTATGAAGTCGCAGAAAAGAGTATCAATCATGTAAAGAAGGGGGTTGAGGGTATATACAATCGAGACGCTTTCTATGAGGAAAGAATAGCAGCGCACCAACAACTTACTGATCAGGTATCACAGTTATTATAAATCTGACGCTGGATAAAATAAAACTTGATAAGAACACATCAAGATAAAATCGATGACCCAACATGTGATATAATGTCGAAATAAAAACAGTTTGTTGGGATTTTTGAAATGGATATTCGTACCACTTTAAGAAGTTTGATTCTCTCCGAGAAAGACAGGTTCGCGATAGTAGTTAACAAGTTATTACTGTTTCCCGAAGATATTATTGCCAACCATATAAGCTCTGATATGCCAAGGTATCCATATATAGCTCATACTAAGAAGTTCTCGCTAGAAGATATCACAATTAATTTAGATGGTTTTGACGTCGCGTGGATTCAATCAATTGTTTATGACACTGTTAACAATCAACTAGAAATAGGTCACTTTGCGCTTAATAGGAAATTAGAGGGAATAGGTATTGGTAAAAGGCTTGCTTTTGCACTCAAAAACGTCGTGAACGAAGAGCTTTTTGTTACTCAGATTTTGTTTAAAGAGCGTTCAACAAACCCTCGGTATCCGACATTTTTTGAGAATGTTCTTGGAGCCACCAAAGTACCGGCATTTCCAGACGGCGCTGGTAATGATTGGCATTGGAATTTTGCTTAAAGATTATTCGAATTCTTTAATAAGAGCGATTATTCTTCTGAAATTATCATCATCGGATGAACCCTTCCAACGATTTGCAAAGCGACAAACTACTTGTAAGTTACCTGCTTCGTAATGCCCATCACTGTCAATTCTGTCTAATGAGCAGAATAACTCGCTGTCGCCATGCACTTCATCCATTTCCAAAGGCAGACCTGTGAGCACGCAGACTCCGTCCTGTAAATCAATCAAATCGACTATATGCTGCTCAAGTTCTAATTCATTTCGAAATCGGAACTCTTTGTTCTTGACACTTCTTTCTTGTAATTGCCCGTTTGCTTGTTGAGTGGTTTTTAATGCTGTGTGAGCCATTCTTTGCTCAATTGAGATGCGACACGCGATTTTTTGAACGTTCGATGCGCTGGTGACAGGACTATATTCGTTTGCCGCAAGTCCGTTTTTCTTTCGCCAGAGCTCTCGTCCATGCCACGGAGATAAGTCATTTCCTTTTATTAGGGCAATTGCATATTCAGCGTTGTCGTCGCCAAGCTTTTGCAATGTGGCTTCCGTAGATAAGAAGTCCTTTGCTTTAGGATGAAGAGCTCGCCATAAAAGTTGGTCACCTTTTTCAGTTCGGTCAGACCATTGATGGCAAGGTTTGTGACACACAACAACTTCCCGCTTTCTCCCTACGGGTTCTTTTTTCTCAACAAAATGTGGAGCTTCGTCCTTCGATATTGTCCAAAAAAGCTTTTCACCGTCCTTGTGGATCCAAATGTCGCCCGATGTGGTTGAGACGGTCGTCATAAGATTAAACCAACGAGAAGCAACCGCTCTTGTTGGTACTTTGCCCGCAGCGGATTTGTCGTTTTTAATTCTTGACGATATGTATTCTTCTTTTTTACCTTGCTCCCAAAGTGGCTGGGCATCAACATCATTCATTGTTGCAACTGTCGACTTTTCCTTGCAAACAGACCATTCGTAATTCTGTTCGCCAAAGTTTGCTATGTAGACTTTCATCAAAGTAAAATCCAAATTTTTATTTCTCTATGAGTGCATCGATAGCCAGGCCACTAACTTTTGATCTATATGACGAATATTTCCATTCAGTATTTCTTTCTGTTTTGCATCTTTCTTTTTTCCTGATAGTAAAAATGAAGGATCCAATTGCACAAGAATCTCGTCAGATAGATGTTGGTATCTATTAAATGCCTCTTCAGGCGTTGCGATGCTTGGAGCGTTATTCATTGTGTATACCATCGCATTCAATGTGCTTCTAAGATAGTGTTCCAAATTGACTACAAGCATATCAAGTCGATCATGCAACGAGGCATTATGAATAATTGCATTTCGGACTCGATAAAGTCTATGAATTTGAAGCTCTACTTTGTTTCGATGCTCTTGTATTTTGCAGCCTATCTCATATGGATTTTTGCACTTGGAAATAAATTTATTGAACCTAAATCTTGCATAAGGATAGTCTTGAAGTGCAACTTGTAACTGTTGAACAATATCCTGATCTTTTAGGGCGTTGTACATTTCTCCCAAATTCACTGTTTTAAAGTCTACAGAAGAATTATCATTTTCTACTGTTTGCCAACGAAGCTCTTTTGCTACGCCTCTCAATGCATAAAGTTGTTTGACTGGATAATCGAGCCCAATACAGGGAAGAACACTTTTAATAACGTGCTGATCATGGGACAAAGAGTCATCATGCACTCCTAATGTAAGTGATTCCAAAGCAGACCAGATAGCAGTGAATCTACTTTCTTGACTCGTCTCATTGATTCCGTTTTGGTAAAACCTGAAAGAGGAGTTCACCTTGTTGATTGTTTTTTCATCAGCAATGTCATGCAGGTGAGATATCGTTTTAATGAATAGATTAAATTCACTGAAACTTAGGCGATCGGATGCGTTTACAAGTGGTGATGCAAAGTCGATGAGTGTTTTTATATTGGCGGGCTCATTATTTTCATGAAGGGTACAAACACTATATTCTTTCTCTACTTGGATATCCGAACGATTCATCATATATGCAATGATATCTAAGGCGTTGTTCAAGTCGACTTCTGCTTTTGCTCTCGCAGCGCTATAAGAAATCGCTTCAATTTTGATATTGACTGCAACTGTATTTCGTCTTCGATGTTCAATTAAAACAAACTCACAGTTTTGAAAATTTGTCTTACTATCTGAGCTCTCAATGAGAGTGTACAATCGCTGACTGACAAGTTTTAGTGATACCCTCATGCATTGACTCGAGTTATTAATTTTTCCCGCAAATGCATCAAAGCATTCGACAAACTCAATAAGGTTTTCTGTACCGTCTGGTAGTTTTCTGAATCGCTTCATTAGGAAGTTCTTATACAACAAGTAGCATTCAGAAAGAGGCATTCCAATTGTGAGGAGTGTACTCATCAACATGTTGGTGATTTGGTAGATTTTATCTCCCTCTGCTTCATCAATATCATTTGAAGCAGTTAAACGGTCCCTTAAAATATTTACGGAAGATTTAACATAGTGTTCTTCAATCAGTATTTTTAACTGCCTCAAGAAGCTAACAACGAGATTATTCTTTTCTTCAAGATTTCTTAAGTCTCTCTGGCCAGAAGGGTTTAGCTTAAACAAACTCAATATTTGGTTGGGGATTTCATTAAATTCAGGGGCACGAAGGCAAATGTCATTTTCAATAATTTCAAACAGCTCAATTGCAACATGGCTCCTCTTCTGTGGAGCTCTATACTTATCGCCGATTTTGTAAAGCTCCAACAGCTCAATGATACCATTCAAAGGATTATTGAAAGTTACTCTGTCTGTGTCTATGTTGTTTCTGTTGGCGAGACTTGACCAGCATTCAATAAAAAAAAGCTGGCGGGGGGTCAATCCTTCTCTATTGAGGTGCTTGTCGATTCTCATGTTGCTACTTCCAATTTTTCTGATATACTCGGGCTATCAACAGTTTTAAATCAAAGACCTTATGTACTTAGGTTTTTGATTCGGAAAAAAACGGTCTCACCTTTCGACTGAGGGTAGTTCCCGGAAAGGCTCGAGACCAATCCATTCGAGGGGGAGCACAAGCTCCCCCTTTTTTTATATGCTTAATCCTGCGCCGTTCTTCCTCAACCACTCTTTGCGTTCGCGGTAGTCCGGCATCACTTTATCTACTTCATTCCAGAAGGCATCGGAGTGGTTGCGATGATGCATATGACAGAGTTCGTGAACTATGATGTAGTCGATGATCTTAGGAGGGGCCATCATGCACTTCCAGTGGAAGCTAAGTGCCCCCTTGTTGCTGCATGTAGCCCATCTGAATCCCATGTCCTTCACGTTGATACTTTGTATCTGAACACCAACCTTTGGGGCATAATATTTTACCCTGTCGGAAATTCGTTGATGGCCCTTGTCGGTGTAAAACAGCTCGAATGCTGACTCTGCTGCTTGTGTTCCACCCTGGTCAATGAGATCTCGAGACAAACAAAAGCGGCCCTCTTTGAGCATTATGTGCCGCTTTTGACCTGAGACTAGCGACAGTCGATAGCTTCGGCCTAAATACAAAAACGTTTCACCATTTACCCATTCTCTGGCGACTGCGCTTGCGTTGAGATCTCGCCATTCTGCAAGATTACGGTAAATCCACATTCGCTTACTTTCTACAACTGCGTCCACCTGCTCAGGTGTGAAGTGAATTGGGGGGCGAACAGCAACTACACCATTTCTCTCAATGACAATATCTGTTGTTTTTCTTTCTGAGCCAGGGAGAAGGTGATAATCAATATCTCTTACTCGACGTGCATTCATTCGCTGGTCCCCGTCAACAATGCATCATGCCGGTTTTTGGCTAACTTCATAATTTCCACTGCGACGCGCTCTCTGTTTGTTTTCAATTGAGTTAACCCGGATAACGTAATTGCCTGCTTAATCTGGCTACGCGTTCGTCGTTGTTTATCGCTATTGTTCCAGTAATCAATACTGCCAATATCATCTTGAAGAATTTCGACAATACCTTCCATTAACACTTTCATGGTTGGTTTAGCATCCGACGGCACATTCCCATCAGGAAACGCCTCATTCGCTATATGCTCATAGAATGTCGTTGCTTCCTTGCTCATGCCTTCCTCACCAGCTTTACGCCCAGCAAGCGCCTCTCCGCGCAGTTTTTCTAACTCTTCTGCTAGCCGTTCCCAATCTTCTTGATAACGGTCTATTAGGTTTTCCACCTTTTCGGACAAGCTTTTATAGAAAGCAGGATCTTCATCATGATGCACGGTGCAATGCTTTCTGATGGCGTGCTCCATCTCGCTGGCTTTTGCTTCTGGGTTACCATCCGAGTGTTTGTTCAGATTCTCGATAAAATCATCGGCAAGCAACTCAACTGGCGCTACTTTGGGGTTGATACCCAAGCTAATAAGATGTTCATTGATGAGCGTTTTTACTTTTTCACCAGCATTCCCAAGATCAAGGCTTGTATCTTTATATCGTTCTTTAGTAACTCGCAAGATATAACCAAAACGCTTTGCAGGAACACGATAAGGGTGCGCCAGTGGGTTTGGTAAAATGATATCCAAACTCATTAAAAACTTTTTCAGGTAAACATCGAAGTCAGCGCGAATTTTTTCGTCTTTGAGGACTTTTACTGCCTCGTGAACAACTTTCGCGTCTTCTTCAATTCGAGCAAATTTACCAGTAACAAAATGCTCTATTTCTAAAACCTTATGAGACTTAAATAACTGTAATAACCGCTGATAACGCTCTTCAAGCACAGGCATTTCCGACTCAATGCTTTTTAAACCTTCTCGGAGTTCTTCTTGCTCGTCTGTCGCAGCATAGAGTGTCAGAGCCTCGGTAAGATGTTCAGTCAGGCCGATATAATCGACTATATAACCTCGTTTCTTTCCTTTTTTGACCCGGTTTGTCCTCGCAATTGCCTGTAGAAGTGTATGTTCTGTGATCTTCTTATCCAGATACATGACCTGTTCTATCGGTGCATCAAAACCTGTCAACAACATGTCACACACAATCAAAAACGCGACGCCAGTGTTCTTCTTATCAGGGTCATTGAAGTCAAATGAACGACAAAAGTTTTCTACTGCGTCCAGTTCTTTTGCTTGTCTTCGAGCTGCTGTTATATATGCAGCTTCGTTGGTTCCATCGCCTGATATAACAACCGCAGTCTTCAAAAACTGAATACGTTTAACTTCGCTTTCACTTACATCTGGCGATTGCAGTAACTCAGCGATTTTAGCTTCCAATGCCCTTTCAATTGCAGCCTGGTAACGAACAGCTGCGAGCTTTGAATGGCAAACAACCTGTGCCTTAAAACCGTTGGGAAAAATATTAGAAAGGTAATGATCCACTAAGTCTTTAGCGACATCGTCAATACGTGCTTCCGCTTCGAGAATATCGCCGGTAGCGCCATACTTTTTCTTAATTGCGAGCAACTCTTCTTCTGAGCGCTGCTTAAATAAATTTTCAAATTTAGTTTCGAAACCATGCTTGTCATAAAGCGCTGAATCGGCTGTTTTTCCCTCATATAAAATTTGCAGGGTTACGCCATCTTTCACCGCGTCCATCAAGCGATATTTATCAATGTACTCACCAAACCGCTTATGCGTGCGTTTTTCACCGTGGCGCTCTGTAATCAGCGGGGTACCTGTAAACGCAATTCTTGCTGCATTGGGGAAGGCTTCAAAAATATTATCGCCAAGGTCTGAGCCCTGAGTGCGGTGTGCCTCGTCAATCATTAACACAATGCGGGATGAGTCATTCACAACGCCGAAGGTGTCAGCAGTTGGAATGGCTTGGTATGTCCCCAAAGCTTCAGCAACAGAAAGTGGCATGCTCTTATCGCGCAATTGAAACTTGTGTACCATCACCATGTTGATATCTGAGCTATCTGTTGCCAGGTTTTTACGTAACGCGTCGGTGCTTTCTATGGTATTGACTCGCCCCCCGATGATAGTGGCAGTCTCTGCAAGCTGGTCTTCTAGATCAGTACGGTCATTAATTAACAAAATTTTGTAATCGCTGAGATCACGAGAGGCTCTTAACATCCTCGCCACAAATACCATTGTCAGGCTTTTTCCCGATCCTTGGGTATGCCATACCACGCCACTCTTCTCAGCGGCAGTCTGGCCGTTACGCAATTTCTGAACAATCTTATGGGCGGCCCTGAACTGTTGGTAACGGCAAACTACTTTGATTCGGGGCCCGGCATCAGTATCCATAAAAACGGTACAGGTACGTAAAATACTGAGTAAGTTTTGTTTATTCAGCATGCCACTGATTAATTGCTGTTGCTGCGACATACCCTTGGTAATGCTGTCGTTTTCAGGCCATTGAGTTTTCCACGGATAGAAGTGCTCCAGGCCCGAAGTGAATGTGCCGTAATCGGCTTCATTGTCACAGGTTCGGATCAGCATCATATTGGTATAGAATAACCTTGGCTCTCCTTCCTTCAGGCCGTGTTTTTTTGTCTCTTCACGACGATTCATATATCGCTGAAGTTGCTCAAAGGCTTCAAACATCGGATTGGCACAGGTCGGCCCGCCTTTTTTGCACTCCACCACGATTAATGGGATGCCATTAACAAACAACACAATGTCGGGAATAATGAATTGTTTAACACATCCAGGTGTATCTATACGGAACTGGTTTACCGCGTGAAAGGTATTGTTTTCGGGGTTAGCAAAATCAATTAGCTTAACCACCGGGTCTTGCTCGCCAGTCACTTCATTCTCATCAACCTGAGTTTTGAATAGCAGCTTCTGAATATTCTCATTGGCTTCCAACAAAGTGCGGTTAGGTTGACGAAGTATTTGATCCTGAAGGTCTTGTAACTGCTTTTCTGTTAGCCATGAAACGCCATCACCGGTTTTATTGATTTTGGTGACAGAGGACTTAAATACCCCTGGCAGAATCCATTGACGGAAGTTTTGGCGCAAACTTCTGTCTGGATTTTGGGGAATATCCGGACCTTGATCGATCACATGATCCCAATCCAGCTCTTCAAGCTGTTGGAGGAAGGGCTGCTCAACTTCCGTGTACTCAGACATGGGCAGTCTCGTGCTTTTCAACTTGGACGGTAACTTTTCCCGAAAGAAGGTCTTTCATAACTCCTTGTTTTTTAGAAATAAGTTTTTTTAAAAACCGATTTTCAGTATCAATTTTTTTCTCACACGCTTCTAAAATAATACCTATTCTTTCCATCTCCTCATGTTTTGAAGCAATGGCTACCATTAATGAGCGCACCGCATCTTTCGTAATAGTCTTTGTACCGGTTCCACTCGAAAAAGATTTGACATATTCTTCTTTGAATTTTAGGTAATAAGAAAAAAACTTGGGGCAAAATTGGCTTTTTAATCTTATAAGAAAAAGGTTCATCCCTAGTGATACGGGAAAATTTAAATCTGGCATTAAATAAGAAACCCCCGGATTTGCAATCTTGTTCATGAGGATATCATTGGGAAAAACAGCAGATTTTGACAAAAATTCATAAGCGGATTTTGATATATATTTTAGATTTTCCGAAAAGTCATTCTGCTCAAAGTTAGTCGTTCTTATCATTACAGCGTGATCTTTATGGTCATAAAGCTCCACATGTTTCTTTAGTATTTCATATGCACCATTTGCATGATAATCAGTTAAGGTTTCAATGCATTGACCAAAACTTATAGTGTGCCAATCCTTTGGAATCCACCCAATCGGAGTTTCTTGATACAGCTCAGGCGCTTGATCCCGGGAAGGACGAAGTTTACCATCTGAGGTGACCCCACGAGTAAACAGGTCATGTATTAAGCCCGCTTTGATTTGTTGATATTTTTCGATAAGGGCTTCGGTTTCTTCTATTGTCTGATCGGTTGCTCTCAGTATTTTAGTAATTTGATAAGCCGCAGCTGGTTCGGGCATATCGACTAATAAAGACTTAACGAAGTCTTTTCTAAGGTGACGTAAGCCACTTCCTTCAAACCCAGCGTAGTCAATTTTAGATAGATTCTGCTGTATCTTTCGATACAAAAATTCCGTGGAGTATTCTTCATTATTAGATCTGAACGCCCAGGTATCTGTCGAATAGGAAAACTCTCCTTCAGCGTAACTTACAGAAGCAACACCACCCGTCCCCATAACAACAGCAGGTTTATTTTGCATCCAAGAGTCGGTTACCTTTGGAGTAGAACTACTACAGATAAATAAGTATGGTCCACTTTCTGTCGCAGCAGAAGCTGGTAATTTTGACTTTGGTAACTCTACAATTAGATTGCCAAATTTGAGCTTATTCATATCCCAGTTCCACCATATACGCTTGTAATTGCTTTGAAGCAGCATCCCGCTCAGCCTCAATTGTTGTGGCAGGAACCGCGTATTTACTCCACAAGTTCTCAATGGCATTAATACAGGCGCGTTGGTCTGCCCGCATATACGATTGGTATATATTGAGCAGAGTTTGTTTCAGGCGTTCCAAGATTACGACGCGCGCTTCATCAGCAGAAATATTCTGGCGAGCCGCTTCTACCAGATCATCACGTTTGTTCTCGATTCCTTTAATCGTGGCTTTCAGCGCTTTGGCTTCATCTTCGAGAGCTTTGTGACGTTCCAGACTCTTGGTAATGGCTTGTGCTTGCTCATAGCTGAGCTTGCCTTGGGTGATAGCATCTTTAATCGGTTCGGCATACTCAGACGCAAAGCCAACCTCTTTGGCAAGCTCCAATATCCGTTTACCATTATCAAAGGTAGGTTCCTTTTGCGTTAGCCCTTCTGTGCAGTAGAAGCCTTTTTTTGTGCCCTTAGGTAATAAATCAGCAGCTTTGATTTCTGTAAAAAGATTGCCAGCTAGGTCTTTGATCAGTTTAAGCTGTGCCTTCCACTCAGCATTTGCGGATTTAAGCTCATCTTTCTTGTTTTTCACTTCATCGGCAGGTAATACACCGGTGTCTTCAGTATCTTCAAAGTCTTCTTCGCTGGCTGCGGCAAACAGAGCTTGCAGCTCAGCGAGCCTGGCTTGAGCTTGTTCCAATTCATCTAACACTTCAGGGTACTGGCTTAAAAGAATATCATTGTCTGGAATGAGCTCTGGCCCCCAGCCGCTGGCCGCAATGGATTTGAAATCGGCTTTAAGCAAATCAACGTATTGAGCAAATGCGCCGCGTACCTGATAGGCGTTGAGAAGGTTTTGCCCTGATAGCTCTCGCTCGATACTCTCTAACAGTTCGCTACGCATTTTATAAACGTTGCCAGGCTTTGCATGCTGATTGGCAGGATCGGGGGCTAAGGCTTCGATTAGGGGCGAGTTATTTTCCCACCAGGCTTCCAGTTGTGTCATTAATGTGAGATGCCGGTCGAGCACACCTGAATGGCTGGAAACAAATTCAGCAATGTTACGCTTTTCTGCAATGTTTGGGGATAAATCCAGATATGTCTCATCCCTTGGTACAAAGCAGTCTTCACGCAGTCCTGGGTAATTGGCCCAAAAATGCTCGAGGCTATCCACTTCAACAAGTGGCACGCCACCATGCAGGTGCGCACGCACATCATGGGGTTCGGGAGGTGGTGCATTATCGACGTAGCGGCGAATATTGCAGTTGTAATCTTCTGCGGCAATTTCAGCTTTAGGTACTTTTCTCGCATAGGCAGGGATGTCATTGCCCGAGCGGTAAGCATGAATAATTTTATCGATGTCCTCTGGGCGAAGGTGGTTTTGCGCCTTGCCTTCCCGGTACTCTCGATCGGCATTGATAAATAAAACATGATCGCGCTCGGCAGCTCCGGCTTTATTCAAAACGAGAATGCAAGCGGGTATTCCCGTACCGTAAAAAAGATTGCTTGGCAGGCCGATAATGGCCTCTAAGTAGCCTTGCTCGATGAAGTACTTGCGTGCCTGTTGTTCTTCTCCACCACGAAACAACACGCCGTGAGGCATAACCGTTGCCAGTCGACCATCGTGCTTTAGTACCGATAGCATGTGCTGAACAAACATCAGGTCCGCCTTTTTGCCTTTTTCCGGCATCATCACCGGAAAGCGACCAGAGAACTTTAGGTCTTTTTTGATGTAGTTCTGACTAAAGGGTGGATTAGCTAGCACCCGGTCGAAACGCTTTAACTCGTTTGTTTCATCATCTAAATGCTGGGGGGCACGAATGGTATCGGCTTGGCGAATGTCTGCATGGGAAATACCGTGAAGCAGCATATTCATTTTACAGATAGACCAGGTAGTTCCGATTTTCTCCTGGCCGTTCAACGATAGCTCGCTTGCATCGCCACCGTTTTCACGCAGGTAATCCCGCATCTGTATCAGCATGCCGCCAGAGCCCACAGTAGGATCGTATACGCTCATGCCTTCTTTTGGGTTACAGATTTCTACACAAATACGAACCACTTGTTCGGGGGTGTAGAATTCTCCAGCTTTTTTGCCCGCTGAGTCTGCGAAATATTTTATCAGCCATTCGTAGGCTGCACCGAGGAGGTCGGGGAATTCAAAGTCTTCGTCTTTTAGTGGTATTTTTTCGAAGTTTTGAACGAAATTAGCAAGGGTGTCATCGTCAAGTGTTCGCTGACCTATCTTTCTGTTGAAGTTAATGCTTTTTAGTACGTCTTGCAGTGCATCAGGGTTGGCATCTTCTATCGCTTCTAACGCCTTATTGAGCATGGTGCCAACATTTTCTTTTTCATGCTTTAGTGCAGGGTGATTTACTGTCTCAAACGTTGGATTTCCATCTGCACCAAGGATCGGGTTACCGTCCTTATCCTTAAGCATAACCTCTTCGTCCCAGGGCTCGTTCCATCTTGCCCGAGGAGGAATATAAAAGTATTTACCTGAATAATTATCAGGGTCTTCCAATGCTTCTTCTATATCCGCAGCGGACATGCCTTTTTGAGTTAGCTCCTTTTTTAGCAGCTCACGGCGTTGGTCAAACAAGTCACTTGCACGTTTGAGGAATAACATACCAAAGATGTATTCCTTGTATTCACTGGCATCCATGCTGCCACGTAAGTCATCACACGCAGTTAATAAGAGGTACTCTAATCGAGGTAATGTAAGTTTTTGCGTCATTTGTCTGCTCTAAACATTGTTCTTCTGTGATTCAATCCAGGTATCAAGGTCTGTTCGCTTAAACCTCCAGGAACCACCCACCTTGAATCCTGGCAGCTTGCCTTCAGCTGCAAGCCTGTACGCTGTTTTTTCCGTTAACTTGAGATATTCCGCCACTTCCTTAAGCGTGAGAATTTCATCACTCATAATTATGCTCACTTTAATGATTAAAATGAGCGTATGAGAAAATTAGGGAATAAACAAGAATAATTTGAAAAGGAAGGAGTTTCTGTAATTAAATGGTGAGTTCTTGTTCGTTGATTTTCACTTTTTGTTCAAGAGCGACGCTTAATTCATCGTTAGACAAATATTCGACTGCAAGCTTTGGTCTATTATTGCGTGACATGTTTGCTGCCAGGGCTTCTCTTAGCCCTACGTCGCGAGGGGCATGTATGAAGTTTTCCGGAATGTTGCCCTCTAATTCTTGAGAATTCACAAAAATGTGTGCTTTATCCTTATGTCTTGAACAAGCTACATAAGTGTGAGCTCTGTCCATGTTTGGTGAGTAATAGACAAAAACATCACCATCAATCGTCAAGCCCTGCGCTGAGTAAACAGTTTGCGCGTACGCTTGGGTTATGTATGTTCGCCCCTCCTCATTTGCGTAAGATGACGCCATAAACTGAGTTTCACGACCAGAGTCGAGCTTTACTCGGATCCAAATATCTCCATCATCCATGACTTTAACTTTGGTCACAGTTCCGAGATCGCCATTCGTATAATTTCTTCCGTAGTCATTTTTTGTGAACCGGATTCGTTCCCCCAAAGAAACTTGCAGGTCAATTTCCCGCTCGCTCACAATTCCCTTTACCGGAATGTTTTCTACGCCAACGATACCTTCTGCTTGAAGCTTTGTTCTCATTTCATTGTTGAGCTCCACCACATCCGCCCAGCTTTGAGCAATGACTAACGAGCGCTTTGTTGGTTGGGTATGACGAAATTGAGTCCATTCACTGACAATCCGTTCTTTGATTTTTTCATCACTAGATTCAAAATGAAGTTGGCCACGTTTTTGATATTGAGAAAGTGCTTGATGTGCATACCCATCTCTAAAATCTGCAACTGCTTGCCTATCCCAAGCTTTGTTTTGTCGGCGTATAGTTTCAACCCTAGTTGTCCCGATTACATCAGGGTCAGATAGATAGCGTAAAACACCGCCGTGTTCGATAGCATCAAGTTGTTTATCTTCTCCCACAAGAATGACTTTGAAATTGAGTTGTGTCGCAAAGTTCATTAATTGCTCAAGTTGAAACGTGCCTACCTGGCCTGCTTCGTCAATGATGAGTACGTCACCTTCTGAAATTGGAGGTTTATCTGTATCTAGCCATGCAAGCAAACGAGCGATGGTAAATGATTGAATACCAGCTTCATTTTCGAGGTTGTTCGCCGCGGTCCTCGCTACAGCAGCACCAACAACGTGTTTTCCTATTGAGTGGTAAATTTCGCTCACACATTGCATGGATGCTGATTTGCCTGACCCAGCAGAGCCCTGCAAAATAGCAAGTTGTGATTTAGAACAAACATTGTGGACGGCGAATATTTGTTCATCGCTTAACTGTATCGACTGATTAGCAATGCAGTGCTCAACTGTCTTTGAGGAAACGTTTGCCCAATCAGCGGCTCCAAGTTGTTTAGCCTTTTTTATCAATGACCGTTCAGTGCTCAGTACGTTTTGCGTTGTGAAGAGTTCGGTGTGTTTCCAATCCTTGCCAAGTTCTACTGTAGATTCCCATTGAGCCAGATTGTTTATCAATGCTCGGAGTGACTGCACTGATTGGCCATGCTCTAACGCTTCTATACCTCCAGTGAAAAAGGCTTGCTGCTTAGTGAAGGAGGAAGATTTTTCTGTAAGAGCACCAGCGAGCGTTTCGTGATCAACAATAGCTTCATTCAATAGATCTTTTTCGTCCGGTGTGTTTTCTTTTAACTTGCTTATATTCTGCTGAGCTAAACCTAGCGAAGAAAGTTCTGTTTGCCACTTTTTAAGCAGCTCTGCTCGATTAATCTCGCCTTTAGCTTCACGTGTGCTTAATGACGCTATATCTCCCGAGACAGATGAACGATTCTTAATACCTCGCTCTTTTAGCGCATCAACAATTTGCGCTGAGCGCTTGGAAAAGTGTTCACATACAGATTTTGGAATACCGCGAATATGAAATGTTTCGCCATCAAGTTCCGTCTCGAAGCCCATATTTCTAATCGAGTCTGCAAGGCTGACTTTATAAATCATACCAGCTGCTTTCTGCCAAAGCATGACGGTGCGGGAGTCCAATGTTCCCCAGCTTCCATCCTCTCGGGGCGCTAAGTTTGCAACTATTGCGTGAGTGTGCAGATGAGGATCTACTTCCCGACTGGTTGAGTGTTCAAACGTTGCTGCAATAAGACCTTCAACTTTTTCTCTTTCGTTACCACCGTGACCTCGCCGTGTGAAAGCCGCATACTCTTCAAGCAAGGATAACGCTTCTCGAACTGCTAGAAGCTGGGCTGCTTGTATTTGTTGCCGAGTCTTGGAGCTTGCCGCGGCCCAAAGTACAGATACGCTTTTGGGAGCATTAAAAGTTAGATCCCACCCAGGTGTATGATCATCGCCGGGATTCTGACAAAGACTGTTCTTTCCGCATGGCGAAAAGCCTTTCAGAATCTTCTTAAATTGATCTTTCTCAACCTTGCCTTTTAATCCAAGGATTATTGCTCCCGCACCTCCCCAAATTCCGTCGGGTTCGCCACCATTAACGTAATAGTCCTCTCTAGCGAGGTCTAAGTAGTATTTACCCTCATTATTGATTTTAGCGAAGGTCATCATGTTGACTCTCTCCTATTTAGTCTATTAGAGACTTTGACCTTCGATTGATGGTTCTGCTTATCCTGCTCTACAAGAGCGGGAGCAATTGTTTCTAGGTTCTTGGTTATGGGCCAACGTAAGCGATATGCTGCTGCAATTCCGGTAACCATTAAGTAACCCTCAATGCCATTTTTCAAACTTGGTTGGGGTAAACTAACGATGTCTTCAGGCGTTACAACAGCTATGTTCTCTTGGGGGAGGGAATAGGACTGTTCTTGCTGAGCGTTAAAAGACGCAGACAGGTATTCAATGCGGCGTTTACCAAAGACGTCGGACGCAACATTTTTTGCTTCTCCTGTCGCACCTAATCGAAAGGTGACGATGTTCCCAAACAAGCCCAGCACTGTATTTGCGTCGTTTGTGCCGTAAGTTGAATGTAGTTGCGATAACAGTTGAACTCCGGCTATTGTCCGGCAACCTTTACTTCTTCCCTGAGCAAGCCACCGCTCAAAACTCGAACTTTTATTAATTGTTGCAAGTTCATCAACAACTAACCAAATGGGGCTCGCATCTTCGTCGGAACGAGATAGGACGGCATTGCTGAGCAGGGACATCAATGCCGTAATGAGCGCTTTGCTCATGAGAGGGGAGTTGATATCGCCTCGAACAATAAGTGTTCTCTTGTCATTATTGAGTAGCCAGTCAGTAATAGAGAATTCATTTAATGAATCGGCTTTTGGTTGATTGATATTACTTATCCAAGAGAGCTGGGTGGCAATCATCGAACGAATTGACTGAGTGGTTTTGTCATGCGGGTTGACGAGGGTGGCAGCCTGAGGATAGTGCTTTTCCAACAGTGCGGAGAGCTTAGTGTCACTGGCGAAAACTCTCTCGGCAAGGTCTTTCCAAGACCAAGGCTTTCGTTCTGCTATGAGACCAACAATAACGCCGATCAGAACTACTCTGGCGGAATCAACCCAAAATGTTTCGTCGGTGGCCGAACTAGAAATTACAGATTCCGCGAAAGCCTCTGCAAGCCCTGGAGTCGTGATATCTCTTCCGAGGCACCAGTAAACACTCCGTTGGTCGCTTGGACTCAATAGTAATGTTTGTTTATCAAGAAAAAACGCCTGAGTGTATTCACCTTTCATGTCGTAAATGACGGCCCGATCTTTACGTTCAATCAATTGTTGAACAAGATACTTTATCAGGTTTGATTTGCCAGAACCCTGCATCCCCCAAACTAAGAAATTTGAAACCTCATAAACAATTGGTAACTTAATTGATGGATGGATATACAAGCCTCTCTGGCCACCACCTTTGGATTTTTTTCTAAAATGTTTTACCGCTTGTCGATGTAAAAGCAAGCGAGGCCCTTCAAGGTGCTTGTATTGAGAGCTATTAGAGTTTCTGATTCTGAACTGCCAGGTTATCCAGACACTCATTGAAGCTGATGTGAACAGAGCGCCAATACATACATACGCAACTTCTGTTGAGATTGCAGGGGGGCTTGGTAGTGCATCCTGTGAGAGAAAGGACATAAGGCTGAAAATAAGCCATTTAACAATCGCCTCAGCGATGACCCACTCTTGCAAATAGGTAAGAATGGCTGCTCCTATAAAAATGCACAGAATAACCATCAAAGCGAGCATTACTAGAAGGTTTTCCCAGAACAAAGCTGTACGTGAACGCTTCATTTGAGCCTCCTTTTCAACTGTTTCTCAATGCTGATTCTTGCCGCTTCAGACTCATCAGGGTTTAGGCCTGCAACATTCGCGGTAATGACAAAGATATTTTTGGTGATGTGACTAAGAAGGCTCGAAATCATGTCACGAAGTTCAATCTGCTTCTCCGCAAGTTGAATCCTTTGCCGAGCAACCTCTGCTACGGTTGTACCTTGTCGCTCGGCTTCGAGCACGAGCCGTTGATGATCCCGGGCCGGTAGTCGAACACTAACTTGTTTGGTTGGGCTTTGCCTTTTCATTTTATCTTCCTTGAATTCAATGAAACCACTGATAGGGTGAGGGCTTTCGAATGCATGTTGAGCGAATTAAATTCGGTGCCGAATTCGCTTCGATCTCGCACTGGGCTTGGGTCAGAGAATGAATTCGTACTGCATCGCGGCAGCACCACAGGTGCATGGGGTGTAAAACAAATTCTCTCGTCTGAATAAAGATCTCTGTAACAGAAATTCATAAAGAATCTCCGGTAGTGTTTTGCTGACTGTCGATCCATTCGGTGATCACATCTTTCTTCCAGCCTATAAAGCGAGGGCCAAAGCAAAGGGGTTCTGGCATGATTTTTTTTCTTCTCCAGTTCCAAAGGGTTACAGTGCTTACTCCTAGCATTTCAGCTAGTTGAGCGGGTCTGATGATGAGTTGATTGTGTTCCATAAGACTTCCTTGTATTCATTTTCCGCCACTGACATTCAGTGCCGGCTGGTTTGGCAAAAAGTATCTTAGCGGGTTGGCTAGTCTTATTTTTAGCTAATTTCATAACCCTATTGACTGACGCCTGTGTGTGTAATCTAATGACATCTTAACTATCTGTTAGGTATAGATTTTATGTATCCAATTTTTTGCGCATTGTGTTGGAGGCCCGTTAGAGAGCTGAATAGACATGACGGAAGAAGGCAGTATTTTTGTTGGCAACATCAGGCTTCAGGAAAGACAAGAAAGGTGCAGATTAGAGATAAAAGAAGACTATTGTCCGCCATTGAAAATAACGGGGATAAGCTGGCTCAGAACATAAAGAAGAGTAGTTATTACCGGATGTTTTCAACGCACATTCTTGCTCTGACAATAGATCCAACAAAAGCCAGCTTTGAATTAGTGAGGATATCAAAAGGTTCATCTAAAGGTATATTTGATTCTGTGAAACAGATAGTTGGCCGCTTCTACCCTATAACATATAAAAAATTGTCGTCATGTTATGCGAGTATTGGTTATGCTCGGCTTGAGTTCATTAAGACCCTAATGACTGACCTTGAGGGAGAGAATCGCGAGCCCGAATTACCAGCTTTCTTTTTAAAAAAAGCAAGTGATTCGGACTTTGAATATTGGTTGGACTTTGTGTTCGAAATTATTGCTCGGCACGAGGTCTACATGACCATTTGCGAAAAAGAAATACAACCAGGCCCAAAGAGGGGGGCCGGAAGGGACGAGGAACTGAGGTCGCGACTAAGGGAACGCTTATCTGATCTTCGAACTTCTGGAAAACAGTTTAGGCAACAGGACTTAGCAGCTGAGTTCGGTATTTCCAAGCAAAGAGTCTCCATCCTTATCAAGGAGCTGAAGCCATAAGTAGTTGGTATGACATAAAGTATGACATATTTATTTTTAGGTGGGCTTTATATTTGTAAGTATCTTATTTTCAAAGGTTAAATTTATCTAAATAATGTTCAGATCCAAAATATAGAATGACGTGCTTTGAGTAGCCTGCGGTTTTACCGCAGGTGAGAGCTCATAGTTCAGTAAACCTCAGCAATCGAACAATATTTAACGCATCATCAATAGCTCGGTGATGCGTGCCTTCAAAAGACAAACCGTGATATTTAAGCGCATTGGCTAAGCCAGCGCTACGACTGTTCACTTTCCCCTGACGCCACTGTTGTTATGAAACGCCTACCGAGACTTTTCATAAACCGTCATTGTGAAGTGAACGGGTTCGGTAGTGCTGTTTAGGTAGGTGTGTTCGACATCCATTTCGGCGGTCATTGAGTCAC
>NYWU01000018.1 GCA_002685255.1 Idiomarinaceae bacterium | reverse complement strand
TCGGCTTGCCACCCATGTGGCAAGACGCCGCTTGAACGGTGCGAGCTCTGCGAGCGCCTGTGGCGGCGCCAGACTTCAAATAGAAGGACCCCAGCCAATTGGCTGGGGTTTTTTTATGCCTGCTCGCCGACGTACGTCGCGCCCGCACCTTGTACGTCGCGCATCCTGCGCGACCATCGACACCGCCCCGTGCGCCCAAGGCGCACGCTACGACGGGGATAACGACCGTGCCACGTAAGTCGCGCATCCTGCGCGACCATCGACATCGCCCCGTGCGCCCAAGGCGCACGCTACGACGTTATGATATAATGTGATGATTCTTTTGGATTTGAGGTTTTTTTGTGTGGCCTTTAGCTTCTCATCACAGCTTTAAAATTAACAACTATGCTTCAGACGTGTTTAACGTTACCAGCGTTGCCGAAGCACGAAGCGTAGCCAACCTGGATAACTACTTAATCTTAGGCGAAGGCACTAATACGCTATTCATAGATAACTATGACGGTGTAATAGTAAAGAGCTGCATCACCGGCATTTCCTACGAAGAGAAGAAATCAGGCTGGCATATTCGCGTTGGTGCGCAGGAAAACTGGCATGACTTTGTCGTCTGGACATTGACTAAAAACATCTGCGGATTAGAGAACCTTGTTTTGATTCCTGGTTCAGTTGGAGCCGCACCTGTACAAAACATTGGCGCATATGGCGTAGAGGTAAGTCAATATATCCAAAGTGTTGAAGCTGTTCATATTGACACGGGTGAGTCTCACACGATAGCCAACACTGAATGTGAGTTTAGCTATCGTGATAGTATTTTTAAAAAGAATCCACGTAGTTGGCTTATCACCCACGTTAATTTTAATATATCAAAAGCTTGGCAACCTAATTTAAGCTATCCCGCACTCGCAGATCTTAACAACCAAACCTCAATATCGGCGCGAGCAATTGCAGATGCTGTCACTGCTATTCGGTCATCAAAGCTTCCCAATCCAAATGAGATACCTAATGCAGGCTCGTTTTTTAAAAACCCAGTGGTTTCCGCTGAGCGCTATCAACAACTCATTGAAGACTTTCCTAACCTCATTGCATTCGAAGTAGGTGGTGACTATAAGTTGGCCGCCGGCTGGTTGATAGAGCAGTTAGGCTTAAAGGGCACCTGTTGTGGTGACTGTTGTGTTCATGATAAGCAGGCGCTGGTGCTTGTTAATCGAGGTAATGCAACAGGAGATAATGTGTTAGCGTTGTGTCGCTTGATCCAGCAACGTGTCGAACAAAGGTTCGGTGTCATACTCGAGCCAGAAGTTCGAATGATCGGTCGCAATGGTCTCATTGACGATATAACGAAATACCAGAGATCATGATTATGAAAATTGAACAACGGCTAGAGCAACTTATAAAGTTACTGAGTGATGGTGAATTTCACTCGGGCGAAGCGCTGGGTCAAGCCATGTCTGTCTCGCGCGCTGCTATTAACCAATATATTGAAAAGCTTGATGAACTTGGAATTGACGTATTTTCGGTTTCAGGTAAAGGCTACCGGCTAGCAACATCGATTGAATTACTCAATGCTGAAGATATAACAGCCACAAGCCGGCTACCTGAAAATATGTTAAACGTAAGCTCAATTGTTGGATCGACTAACGATGATCTTAAGCAATTAAGCGATACACAACAGTTACCTCAGGGTTATGCAATATTGGCAGAGGCGCAAACACAAGGCCGTGGTCGGAGAGGTAAACAATGGATCTCACCATTTGGTACTAATCTTTATATCAGCTTGTACTGGCGGTTAGAAGAAGGCCTGGGGCGCGCTATGGGATTAAGCCTAGCGGTAGGTCTAGCCATTGCACGCGTTCTTCGCGAGCAACTTGATATCGAACACGTTGCAGTTAAGTGGCCTAATGATGTGTACATTAATGATCAAAAAGTGGCTGGTATTTTGATAGATATCGACAGCCTTGATGATGGCAGTGCACGTTGTGTGATTGGTATAGGTATCAATTTGACTTTGCCAGAGACAGCCGCTCAGTCCATTGATCAAGCGTGGACCGACGTGAATAGCCATTTAGCGTTACCATTACAGCGGAATCAATTTGCCGGTCGTATACATCAATATCTCGTCAGCACGCTAGAAGAGTATGAAAATGCTGGCTTTGCACAGTTCGCCTCATTGTGGCGACAGTACGATAAGTTCGATAACAAGCCCGTTCGATTATTGTTAGGTGAGCGTAAGGTTGATGGGCTGTGTCGTGGTGTGGACGAAACAGGCGCACTGTTAGTTGAGGTAGACGGTGGTGTAAAACGCTTTTTTGGTGGCGAGATATCTGTGAGGTCTGCTGATGCGACTAGTTATTGATAGCGGCAATACGCGAACTAAGCTTGCGATCTACGACAATAGGCAACTCGTTCGTGAACACAAATACGTTAACACTGAATTGCTTATCAACGACCATTGGGTCAATGAGTTAGCGGACGTTGCGGGTGACATTGAGTCATCGTGTGGCTGCTCTGTTGCTAACCAAGAAGTTAAGCGGGCCATTGAGCAAGGTCTAAGCAGACTGTCAATCTCAATTGATTGGCTTGCCAGCACGAGAGCTTGGCGGGATGTAAAGAATGCCTATTCAGAGCCCGAGAAGCTGGGGGCTGACCGTTGGTTTGCTTTATTAGGGTACCGTTCTGAAGCGCGTAAAAATTGTATGATCATCGACGCAGGCACCGCCATGACAATTGATTGGATGACGGCAACGGGTCAGCATTTGGGTGGGTGGATTGTGCCAGGACGTCGTTTAATGCACGAATCGATGCATCAAAAAACGGCATTGGTTAAGGGCGAGCTCTCTGACGAATGTTTCCGAGAGCCTGCAACCAATACCGTGACCGCAATGAGTTATGGTGTTCATTACGCACTAGTAGGCGCAATTAGTCAGGCGCTTCACGTCAGTCGGCAGCACTTTAATGACCAACCGTTTGATATTGTGGTGACAGGAGGCGATGGCGAACGACTCATCCAATCTGTGAGCCGCTTAGAACCCATTAACTATCTTCGAAAAGATGATTTAGTATTTAAGGGTTTGCTGGTGGCTGCCGATAATGAATCATAAACATTGGCTTTAAGGTAGGATGATGAGGCAGTTCTTTATAGTAGTCGCGTTGACTGTCTTTGGTTCTGGCTCTGTTGTAGCGCAGGAACAGGGTGGAGAGCTTGAGGCGGTTCAACTGTACAGTGATGCCGATCTGGTCGATATGTTTGCTAATAACACGCACTTGAATCGTGTAGAGAAACAAGACCGTTGTCAGCTAGTTCAGGATATCGAAGCACAAGCCGATATTGAACAACGTCCGACATATCAGTTCTTATACGGCGACATGCTCGCTTGGGGAATTTGCTATGAGCAAGATGAAGCGTTGGGTATTCTCTATATGGAAAAGGCTGCACAGCAAGGTCTGATTGCGGCCCTCGAGCAATTGGGACGTTATTATCATCAGGGTACTCTGGTACAAAAAGATGTCGATAGAGCGATATTGTATCTGCGAGAGGCTGCCTCACTCGGGAATATACCTGCGCAATTGCGGCTTGCCGATATATTGGTTGCAGGTCAGGGCAGTCCCTACGACTTTAAAAATGCTTATCGGTGGTTACACCATGCCGTAACCGCTGATGAATCAACGCACCAGGCGATTGCAAAACGGATGAATCAGCTCGCTCAGCTTATGCCACCGTCGGTCATTGAAAATGCAAAAAGCCCCTTAAATTAGGGGCTTTTTAATGAGTAGGTTCAAGATAGGCGTGAACGGAAATCGTCGTACGTGAAGTGTCGGACAACATCAAAGCTACCGTCTTCACGTAGAATGCCAATATCTGGATGTTGTACACCATTAAAGAACGTTGTTTTTACCATGGTGTAATGCATCATGTCAGCAAAGACTAATCGGTCGCCGGGTTTTAACGGCTCATCAAAGCTGTATTCGCCGATGACGTCACCGGCCAAACAACTGTTGCCACCGAGGCGGTATCGGTAAGGTTTATCAGCAGGTAACCCTGCACCCTCGATATGCGGTCGGTATGGCATTTCAAGAACGTCTGGCATGTGCGCAGTAGCGGAGATGTCTAACAGTGCGATAGAACCTTGGTTCTCGACAATATCCACCACTTCACAGACCAATGGACCGGTCTGCCAAGCAACCGCTGATCCTGGCTCTAATATAATATCTAAGTTGTAAGTCGCTTTTAACCGTTGCAACTGGCTAATTAGATGGTCAACATCATACCCTTCGCGCGTCATTAAATGACCGCCACCCAGGTTTAACCACTTCACCTGATGCAACAAATCGCCAAACTTGTTCTCTACTGCTGCGAGCGTCCGCTCCAACGCATAGGAGTCGCATTCACACAGGTTGTGTACGTGTATACCTTCAACACCATCTAACGAGACGTTTTCGAGCTCACTTGCGCGTACACCGAGTCGTGAGCCCGGTGCGCTGGGATCATAGAGTTCGGTATCGGCCTCTTGGTGTTCCGGATTGACCCGCAAACCGACAGATACGCCGGCCGCCTTCGCTTGACCGGCATAGGCTTCCCATTGCGTGATGCTATTAAAAGAGATGTGGTTAACAATCGGCAGCAACTGTTTGATATCCTCCGCCTTATAGGCTGGAGCATAAGCATGGACTTCACTGCCGAACTTATCGGCAGCAAGTTGAGCTTCCCAAACCGAGCTCGCTGTACATCCTTTCAAATACTGCTTAATAAGCGGAAAAGCTGACCACATAGAATAGCCCTTAAGCGCCAGAATGATACTGGCGCCGCTTTCCTCTTGCACACGTTTCATCAACTCAAGATTGCTACGCAGCAATGCCTCGTCGAGTACGTAACAAGGCGAGGGTATATCCTCACGCAGGTACTTGTTCATATTACTCACCGAACGGCTGCTCACATTCCGTGACGTGCCAAGGCAAGCCATACTGATTTAGGCGATTCATGAATTCATCTGGGTCGAACTGTTCCATGTTCCAAACACCTGGTTTCATCCATTCGCCCTGCAACATCATCGCTGCTCCAATCATAGCGGGTACGCCGGTGGTGTACGAGACCGCTTGAGCGCCCACTTCTTTGTTGGTTTCAGCATGGTCACAGTTATTGTAAATAAAGATGGTCTTTTCTTTACCATCTTTCATACCTGTTACATAGGTACCAATACAAGTTTTGCCGGTGTAGCCTTCAGCTAGCGAACCAGGGTTAGGCAACACCGCCTTCAGAAACTCGAGTGGCACGATGTCTTGTCCTTGAAACTGAACGGGCTTGATTGACGTCATGCCAACATTCTCTAATACGCGCAAATGCGTCAAGTATTGGTCGCCAAAGGTCATCCAGAAACGCGCGCGCTTAATGGTTGGGAAATGCTTAACCAAAGATTCAAGCTCTTCGTGATACAGGAGGTAAGAAGGGCGCTCACCAACATTGGGATAATCCAAATCCTTACGGACGCTGATTGGGTCAGTTTCGTGCCATTCACCATTTTCCCAGAACTTACCCTTTTGCGTGATCTCGCGAATATTGATCTCTGGATTAAAGTTAGTCGCAAAGGCTTGCCCATGGTCACCGCCATTACAGTCCACGATATCGAGATAATGAATCTCATCAAAGTAGTGCTTCGCAGCGTAAGCTGTAAATACGTTAGTCACGCCCGGATCGAATCCAGCGCCTAACAGCGCCATCAGACCTTTCTCTTTAAAGCGTTCCTGATACGCCCACTGCCACGAGTATTCGAATTTAGCTTCATCTTTAGGTTCATAGTTAGCGGTGTCGAGATAGTGCACGCCGGTCTCTAAACACGCGTCCATGATCGGCAAGTCTTGGTATGGCAAGGCAACGTTGATAACCAATTTAGGCTGCACTTGGCGAATCAAATCCGCGACTTTAGCGGAATCGTCAGCGTCTACTTGATACACACCCACCACGCGATCGTCGCCTGCTTGTTCTTGCAAGGCTTCACACTTAGAAAGGGTACGGCTTGCCAAATGAATTTCTGAGAACACTTCTGGCAACTTGGCACATTTTTGTACAACTACGCCGGCAACACCGCCCGCGCCAATGATTAAAACCTTAGACATTCGCTCTTTCCTCTATCGTAAATGCGGTATCATTTCTTGCTGCGAAAGATAGCATAAAATTATCAGTGCTTCATTCGCTATCTTTGCTTTGTGTAACTGCCATGTTGAGCTCATTTGCTGCAAATGTCCAAAGCTTGCTGACGTGTTCGATAGACATCCATGTTGGTCGATCATTTAAGTGACCGGCAGAAGGCTGTGTGAGTAGTAGTATCGGCTTATTACAGCTTTGCGCGCGTTGCAAACCGGCAGCAAGCTTGAAGCTGTGCCAGGGTGCAACGCGAGTATTGTTTTGCGATGTGCTGACAATCGTGGCCGGGTAACAGGTTGCGCTATCGATGTTGTGTAGTGGAGAATAGCTATAGAGCGTTTTAAATTGTAATGCATCACTACTTAACCCGTACTCAGTAGACCACGCTTTAGCGTTCGCATTGGCTGTTTGATAGCGCAGCATGTCAAATAACCCATTATCAAGTAGCGCGACGTTAAATAGCTCGGGCGACTCGACCATTACTGCAGCACCAAGCATTGCACCATTACTGCGTCCGTAAAACGCCAACTGAGTGTGTGTGGTGTATTGGTTTTTGATTAGGTACTGTGCGGCGCCTTCAATATCATCAATCACCTGTAGCTTACCCGCTAATCGGCCTGCATCATGCCACTGTTCGCCAAACTCGCCACCACCGCGAACATTCGCTATCGCGACTTGGCCCCCGAGTTCTAACCAAGTTAACCAAGCAGGGTTGTATGTAGGTAGCATCGAGATACCAAAGCCACCATAGGCGATGAGCAGCGTTGGACGTTCCGTAGGTGCGGACTCAACATCCTTGCCAACGATAAACATCGGGATCGGCTGACCATCAGTGGAGGTGTACGTAATTTGTTTTGCTTGGTAGTTGTCGACCCCTGCCGGCTGTTTAAAAGAACGCCAAAGTGTCGTGCGTTGCTGCGCTGCTTGGTAGCGATAGATGCTGCCAGGTTGAGTGAACTGTTCAAATTTAAAGAAAGCCTCGCGTCCGGCTTTATGTGCTGTGAGCTCTGAAATATGGCCTTGTCCAGGGAGCGCTAGCTCCCGTAATACATGCCCTTTTGAATTCAAAATAACTAAGCGTGACTGAGCTTTATCTAAATAATGAGCAATGATCTGGTCATCAATCACAACAGCGTCAGCCAGAGTTTGCTGTTGTTCCTCTACTACTATCTGCTGAGATTGCCACGGTTGCTGGATGTTTAATGCGACGAGTAACCCCCGGCCTTGCTCGCCTCGTAGTTTAAATATAAGTGACTGTTCGTTGCTTCCGATAAAAGTGGCGAATTCATTATCGGGGAAATTTATTTCAACCAGCTCCTTCGACTGTTGGGCATCAGCCATCAAGTACCAACTATTTTTATCAAAGCCGGAGGTCGCTTTGATTAACACTGCGGAGGCATCGGGTAACGTATAGATATAACTATCATGCTTGAGCCCCGTGGCGATACGTTTGTCTTGTGTTTGTGGGGAACCGATGTGGTGGAAGTAAGGCTGAACCTGCGCTTGACCATCGTAATCGCCATCATTGGTTTTCGGATAGCGGCTGTAGTAGAACCCCTTCGAGTCCTTGGTCCAGGCGAGCTGAGTAAATTTCACACCACTGATCACGGGTTGCGTGGGCGGTTCTGGCTTAGCCACTGGTGTGATGTACCAATCGACCCAGTCGCTCCCCTGTTGACTTAACGAGTAAGCGATAGTCGTGCCGTCAGGTGATACACTATAGTCGTGAATCGAGGTCGTGCCAGCGGGATCAAGTTGGTTTGGATCAACCACAATATGGGGTGCGCCCGAATCTGATTGACGCACGTAGAGTACCAACTGATCTTGCAAGCCATCGTTTTGCAGGTAAAACCAATGTCCAGCGACTTCGGTGGGCGCGCTGGTTCGTTCGTAATTTGATAATTCCGTTAGCCGCTGTCTAATAAACTCGGCGCTATTTAACTGACGCAAATGTTGTTCCGTATAAGCATCCTGTGCAGTTAGCCACTGCTGTATCTCGGCGCTTTGCTGGTTTTCTAAATTGCGAAAGTCGTCAGTGACCACTTCGCCGTGATAGTTATCGGTCGCGGATTGTGAGGCAAGCGGGGGATAGCCATAGGGATTCTCAGGCTTGGCTGCTGGTTTTTCGTTTTGGCTCGAGCATGCTGAGACTAAAGCGAAAATTAACAGGCTAACAAACCGCGTGTGCTTCATAGGATATCCCTTTGATTAAATTATTTGACTATTCTATGAACCCTCAGCCAACGACTCAATCGCTTTACAGAATTTTAGCGATGTCTGAACGCATTAGTGCGCTGAGTTGTTTGAGCGAGTCCGCATTATAAGTTTGTTTGAGTGACTGTATCGCGTTTTGAGGAACGGCAAAGTCCGATGGCGTGAAGTGGATAGCATCGTGATCACTCACCCACGCGCAGGCTAACAAAACACTATCGAGCGGCAAAACACCCTCTTTAAAAGCGTTTAGTAAAGCGTTTGCGGTAGCATTGAGCCTACTTGATGGAAGGTGTCCAGCAAACCACCAACGTAGCTGCGCTGTTCCCCATTCAAACAGCGGTGAGCACAAGGCTTCGGATTCTGCAGTTAACGGGGAGACCCAAAGCGAAGCATAGCGAGCGCTGACGCGATCTTGCTTACTACTGAGTCGGACCAGCTGGTAGCCGTTGGCACGCCAAAACTGAGCTAAACCAGATTCGTAACCAAAACTTGTACCTAATGCATGCACGTTTTGCGTCGTTGCCCATTGCCGAATGGCTGTGAGTACAGCTGAGGCGATGCGTTGTCGGCGGTGATTTTCTTGTACCGCGATTCTACTCACTCGGCACCATCGCAATGCTGCTAAGCGGGGACTTTGTAGAAAGTAACTGAGGCTCTGAGGTAATAAATTTCCAGGTGGACGGCGTTTACCTTGTTGTACTTGCAAGGTGAGCTCATCGGCCAATGGACCTTCTAGTACGAGCCAAGCAACCGCGACGACGGAACCATTATTAACGTGCAAGTAAAGGTGGTGTAGCGGTTCGTCGAGCAGTAGTTTGAGGTCATTTGGACTACTTTGATAGTGAGCCTCGAGTAGCAACTCAAATGCTTGGTGCAATACATCCTCTGGTAGTTGGCTTGCGTGATATACGCCACTATCCACTGACTGGGTTAAGCATTGAGGCGCCGCATTAAGCAGTAATGCTTCCTTTAGCCAATGTTCTAAAGGGTCACCTGTTAACCAACGCAGGGGCTCTTGCAACGTATGTACCTTGACCCTGCTAAATGTGCGCTTGGCCCATTCAATAAAGTGAATAGCAAAACCACGACCACACCCCTCGTAGCCATCTACCGTAGTGGCTAGCATCCAAGCTGGATATTTCTGTACCAACTGTTGCATCGCCCACAGAGGAATACCGGCCGCTTCATCAATGATGAGTCGCTCTGTCGAGCCGTGTTGTTTGATCAGTGTGTCCCAAGCAACAAAGTGAGCATGAGGTGCGTGCTTCAGTAATACTTGAGCATTCGCTTTTCTGGGCGCTGTAACAATACATTGGTTTGCGCTGTCGGCTTGAGCAAGCGCTGTCCCTAAGCAACTACTTTTGCCACGCCCCCTTGATGCAATTACTATATGCACGGATTCTTTGTCCTGCAACTGTTGGACAAGGTCCTGTTGGGCTGCCGTAGGCAGTGAAGGTGGCTTAGCATCGCTTGTGGCCTCAATGGGCGAACGCATTTGCCAACAATCGATGAGCCGATTTAACGCGGGAGAAGGCCGTTGTGGCGTCAGTAGCACTAGCTCGCCACCGGCCATCAAAGTGCCACACAAAGCGGCTATGGCATCAAAATTCAGTTGGTTTCGACAGTCAATGACGACCTGGTTGAACTCGTGTCCAAGGAAGTCTCTATAACGGTTGGTGGCCGCATGGGCTGCGGTATCAGAGTCAGATAAATAAAGCGAAAGTTTGTTGGGACATGTTTCGAAAGAGGGGCTCAAAAGAGCCCCATCTGAAATGATATGTAATTGCCTAAAGCCAGTATGTTTTAGAACCACGTGATGCCAAAGAATTTGCTTAATACCGTGTTGATGAATACCACAAATAGGATAGCTGGAATAAAGGTGGTAATGGACACACGTACGTATTTAGCTAAGAAGGTATTGGGGTAATTGCTATTACCCTCAGATAACTCTTTTTCAAGGCTGCTATACCGCCAGTGCCACCAAACAAACAAGCAAATGAGCAAGCCATTAAGCGGCAAAATGGTGTCATAAAAGACATCATAAATGACATCAAAAACAGATTTGGTTACACCACCGTAGCTAACAAATTCGGTAAATGCTGGAATGAATCCAAATGAAGTGGCTGCGATAATTGTGAGTACTGTAGTCGCAACACACATAATTGAGAGTGCTTTTTTACGCGACGTGCCACGTTGTTGAATGATGGCTGCCGTCGGTACCTCAATAATAGAAACCAACGAGGTAATGGCTGCAACAAAAGCCAGCAAGAAGAAAATGGTGGCCGCGATGCTGGCGCCAACATATCCAATCGATGCTTCTAACGCGATAAAAATTTGTGGGAAGAATGAAAAGATCATGCTTACCGAAGAATCGCTGAGTGAGTTAGGGTCTGTATTCGGATTAATTGCGAATATCGCCGGCAAGGTCATGAGACCTGCGGTGAAAGCGACCGCGGTGTCTGTTATCGCGACAAGCTTACCGGAGGTTACAATATCGTCCTTACGGCTGAAATAAGAGCCATAAGTGATGAGAATGCCCATACCGAGCGACAAGCTGAAAAAGGCTTGTGACAGTGCGCCACTGATGACAGAGCCATCAATTTTGCTGAAATCGGGGACCAAATAGAATTGGATACCGATCGATGCGTTATCCAATGAGAGTACAAAGATAACCAGCAAAATCAGCATAATAAATAACGCTGGCATAAGGAATTTAGCCGCTTTCTCTATACCCTGGCGAACGCCGCCCATAAGAATCACGTTGACGATTAAGGTGACTGCAACGAGGAAGCCAACGAAGCTGTAGTCGTTGACAAACTGGCCAAAGTAACTGGGGTCGGCCAATTTACTGAGGTCACCAATGGCTGCGTGATAAAGGTAGCCGAAAATCCAGACAGTGATAACCATATAAAATATAGCGATCATGAAAGGGGTAAGAACCGCTAGGAAACCGGAAAAGCTCCAAAATGGTTTGCCACTGCCTAATGCTAAGTATGAGCCCAATGGGTTTTTCTGCGCTTTGCGACCAAGCCCCATTTCGGCAAGCATAATAGGCAGACATATGAATGCAACAAAAAGTGCGTAAATTAGTAGAAAGGCTCCACCACCGTTTTTAGTTGCAGCGACAGGGAATCCAACCAGGTTACCGATACCAACCGCTGAGCCCGCAGCAGCCAGAATGAACCCGATCTTCGAACTGAATTGATCGCGTTGTTCGCTCATTAGTTTCCTTCTTCTTTTTAATTGTTATTGTCGAGCTCTTTTTGCGAGCTAAAAATTTAAGCAATCCTAGCAAGGGGCAGGGCAGTCGGCAAGCGTGCGCCTGCCCGTAATGCGATTAAAGGTGTAAAGCACAGGTTTAATAAGGAAATTTAAGAAGTTTTAACGCTTACCAAGACTGCATTTCTATAATTCGTGACACACAGCGCTGAAACGGAAACTTAAGTAACTCAGCTTGATACAGGCGTTCGGGCTCATCGGCAGCATTAAGTATGAGTAAGCAACCACGGTCGTAGCACTCATCGATCAACGCGATGAAACGGCGAGCCTCATTATCCAAGTGACTTTCGTGTTGATGAGTCGCGTTGCGTTGGTAGCCGTCCTCGACACCTTGTTGAGTCGAATTTTTTGGCTTAAAAGTAAAACGTGGAACTTTATCAACGGCGATATGCTTGTAGTGATCCGCGAGTTCCATATAGTCACGCTGGCTTCTTGGACCTGAGCAGAGCTGAGCGAAGTCAAATAGAATTGTATTTTTTGAGCGCCCTATGCAAGGTAAATCGCGGTTCATGATGGTCACTGGCTTATTATTAGACAACTGACCAAAGTGTGCGGCGACTTGCTGCTTAAAGTCTTGTGCTGACTGCTCAATAAAGTAATACGGCGCTTCACCCTGTTTTAGTCGGCGGTAATCAATACCTGAATCAAGGTCAATGATTTGGCATTGTCGCTCGAGCAACTGAATGAAGGGTTCAAAGCGGTGCCGTGCAAGGCCGCCCCGATACAGCTCCGACGGTGGCGTATTTGAGGTCGTGACGAGGGTGACACCATGACTAAACAACGCCTGCCAGAGATTACCTAACAGCATCGCATCACCGATGTCTTCGACGATAAATTCATCTAAACATATCACCCGATAGTCTTGAGCCCATACACCTGCGATAGTTAACAGTGGATCGGTCTCACCTTGGTGGTGATTGAGCTGATCATGAATGCGCTTCATGAAATGGTGATAATGCAAGCGAGTTTTTTCTGAAATAGCTAGGCTGTTATAGAATAAGTCCATTAGCATCGACTTGCCGCGACCGACGGGACCGTATATATAAACAGATTGTGGATGCGCCGATTGAACAAGTTGCTGGCGCAGAATATCAAGACGAGCGCACACCGATGCTTGCAGTGCGTCCGCTTGCAATTTTCCTGAGTGAATAAGGCTTTGATACTGTGTCTTTATCATAAAAAAAAGCGGCCGGTTGAGGGAACCGGCCGAACTCGTTGCTAGTGAACAGCCATTAATACATCATGCTGTAAAGAGTTCTACGCGCCTTCGATGCAAGCGGATCACCGTCAGGTAATTGATTGATAACGTCGAGTGCATATTTTTTAGCTTCAGTGCGTGCGGGATCCTTGCGCATCACTTCAAATAACAATGAAATGGCTTCTTCATCTCGGTGCGACTGGTGCAGTTGCAGCGCGAGTTTGATTTTTAATTCGCTATTATCTGGCTCTTCCTCGACCTGCGCTTGTAGTGCTTTAATCTCTGGCGAGTCGGCGCTATCTTCAGCGAGTTCGATTTTGCTCATGATCCGTTGATAGTCACTATCGTGCTCGACCATTGGGATCGTCGCCGCGAGCTCCTTAGCTTGTGCTAAACGACCGTGGTCGACCGCTGCTTCTGCCAATAATTTGATGGCGGTCATGTTGCTACTATCAATGTCAAAAGCCTGTTTGGCTTGCGTGTAGGCTTCCGCAGCGTTGCCTTCGGCAAGTGCTTGTTGTGCATTTTGAATAAAACTATCGGCTGGGCTTGGCAAATGGGGTTCGAGCATTGTCATAATTTCAGTTTCAGATTTAACCCCCGCGAAGCTGTCAACGGGCTGGCCGTCCTTAAAGAAGGCGACGGTAGGCAAACTACGAACGCCAAACTGCATGGCAAGCTCTTGTTGCTCGTCACAATTAATTTTTGCCAAGGTAATGTCGTCGGGGTATTGGCTCGCAATACGTTCTAATACCGGCATTAATTGTTTGCAAGGCTCGCACCAGTCAGCCCAAAAATCGATGATCACTAATCGCTCTTTCGAGCCTTCTAATAAAACTTGCTGAAAATTCTGCAGTGTAATGTCGACAATATTGCTCTGTGCCATGAGTCAGCCTTTATTTAAATGTATCAATACATAGCAACATCGGGGCAACCCGAAGGAAATTCAATGGCATCATTACTTGAGCCACGCCAGTAGCTTGTCTTTAAGTTTGGTGTAAGGTGGATAACGCAGCGCTACGTCGAACTTAAAGGAACGTTGCATGACTGCCTTTTGATGACTGAGCGTGTCAAAACCAAATTTACCGTGATAACGACCCATGCCACTTTGGCCAACGCCTCCAAACGGAAGCTCTTCGTTCAGCATAAACATCAACGTATCATTTGCGCAGTAGCTTCCGGCACTGACTTGCTCTTTAATTTGTTCGAGGGTGCGATTATTTTTACTAAAGGCGTAGCACGCTAAAGGTTTAGGCTTTGCTATCACGTAATCAATGGCGGCTTGTATGGACGTCACTGATTTGATTGGGAGTAGCGGACCAAAGATCTCTTCGTGATGAAGTGGGTGCTCGCTGTCCAGTCCATCTAAGTTGATAAGTGTGGGCGCGATATAGTTATCTTTACGCTGATAGTCTCCGCCACTGATGATGTCTGTGTCGTCGAGTAGCTTTACAAGACGTTGCCAATGGTTGGCACTAATAATCCGACCGTAATCATCGCTCTGTTGCGGGTCATTGCCGTAAAACAGTTCGATTTGCTCTTTGATTTTGCTTATCAACGTATCGCGAATGCTGTCCTGAACCAGCACATAATCCGGCGCTATACAGGTTTGACCGGCGTTAAGGTATTTGCCCCAGACCAAGCGCCGAGCGGTGACCTCAATATCGCAATCTTCACTTACAATTGCCGGACTTTTACCACCGAGCTCCAGTGTTGTCGGTGTCAGGTGTTGCGCTGCGTTACGTAAAACAGCTTTAGCACCATTACTACCGCCGGTGTAGAAAATATGATCAAAAGGTTGTTGGGTAAGTTCGTCAGCAACCGAGACATCACCGGTGACAACCTTAATCGCATGGTTGTCGATATAGTCGCCCAGCTTATTGGCGATGACCTCTGCGGTGTTTGGCGCATGTTCTGATGGCTTCAGTATCACACAGTTGCCAGCCGCAATGGCGGCAATCGCCGGCGCAATAAGTAGCTGTAGGGGATAATTCCACGCCCCTAGAATAAGCACTGTACCGAGCGGCTCAGGATAGAGTTGACTTGATCCAGGCCACGCCAATAACGGCGTTTTCACACGCGTCGGTTTAACCCACTTATTGAGATGCTTCAGTGTGTAATCGATGTGACTTAATAAATAGTTAAGCTCAGTTAATCGACTTTCGCTCGGATGTTTACCCAAGTCCTGCGTGAGGGCGCGCTCGATCGAAGACTGCTCTTTTGTGAGAAAGTTCTTAATGCCTTCTAGCTGTTGTTTACGCCAAAAAACCGGGCGTGAAAGCCCGGTTTTGTAGGTGTTACTGAGTGAATCAAATAACTCAGCTATTGATGGGGTGGTGCTCATTCAAGGCCGCCTAACGTGATGGTCTTAATTTCCAAGTACTCATCTATACCGTATTTTGACCCTTCACGTCCAATACCCGATTCTTTAATTCCGCCAAATGGATTGTAGGCGTGGGAAATCGCGCCTGTGTTGACACCGACCATGCCGTATTCAAGCCCTTCACTGACTCGGAATATGCGAGCAGTATCTTTAGCGGCAAAGTAGGAAGCAAGACCGAACGGAGTGTCGTTCGCCTGTTGAATCGCTTCTTCCTCAGTTTCAAAACTCGAAATTGCGATGACGGGACCGAAAATTTCTTCTTGAGTGATTTCCATGTCTTGGGTCACGCCCGAGATAACGGTCGGTGCATAGAATAGGTCGCCCAAATCGGTCATTACCGATCCGCCTTCTTCTATTTCTGCACCATCGGATTTGGCACTGATGACGAGCCGTTGAACTTTATCGACAGCGTCTTGATCAATCAATGGTCCCAGATCGACGTCTTCTTTATCACCTGGACCCACATTAAGCGCTTTAACCTTAGAGACCACTTTCTTAACGAAGGCTTCTTTTACGCTATCTTGCACCAACACACGGTTCGCTGAGATACATGTTTGACCGCCGTTGCGGAATTTACATGCCATCAACTGTTCCGCTGCTTCGTCTAGATCCGCATCATCGAACACAATGAAAGGTGCATTGCCACCGAGTTCGAGCGAGATCTTTTTAACGTTCTCAGCACACTGCTTCATTAGGATCTTGCCGACACCGGTTGAGCCAGTGAAAGACAGTTTTCTAACTTGTTTTGATGTTGCCAGAATTTCGCCCACGGTTTTTGAGTCCGTGGTCGGTAAGATATTAATGACACCGTCTGGAATACCGACTTCGCTCGCCAGCTGAGCCAGTGCGAGACTTGATAAGGGTGTCAGTTGAGGTGGTTTAACCACGATGGTACAACCAGCCGCGAGTGCAGGCGCAACTTTGCGTGTAATCATTGCGTTCGGAAAGTTCCAAGGCGTGATGGCGGCGCATACGCCTACTGGTTGTTTGATCACCATGACACGTTTGCTGCTATCGGTAATCGGTAGAATATCTCCGTTAATTCGTTCCGCTTCACCGGCAAACCAATCGACAAAGCTGGCGCCGTATTCCACCTCACCAACTGCTTCGGGTACAGGTTTGCCTTGCTCAGCGCTCATCAGCTCGCCCAGTGCTTGCTTGTTGTCCATGATGGCTTGATACCATTTACGCAACAGTGCTGCGCGATCTTGGGTAGATGTAGCACGCCATTTAGCCAATGCTACTTCAGCGGCGTTAATCGCTCGCTTAGTTAGATCGCCATCGGCGTCGGCCACTTCTGTGATTACCTCGCCATTGGCAGGGTTTGTAACGGCGAACCGCTTTTCGGTCGGTACCCAATGTCCCTCAATGAAACAATCCTGTTTTGTGAGTGACGACATAGAGTGAGATGACATAACGCCTCCTGTTATTCGGGTTAGTATATCAATGTAGGCAAAAACCAACGGAATGGTTCAGTTTTTTAGAAAAATAAATGACTATCTATGTGTAAATGCATAAAACGTATACAAATGAGTTGTAATTTTCCAATAACTAGGTACAATTCGCGCCTCGCAGTAATCCGTGTATATGAAACACGCAATCTGCGACCGAGTAAGGGTAAGCCTAATTTCTAGAGATGCTCAAAAGCATAATGGTGGCCGGGCGAAACCCTCGAACACACATCGTGGTTTATAACCACCTTATGACTTTGAGATTTTTATGAAAAATGATACTACCGCTGTGTCTTTCCAAGACATGGCACTGCCTCCTGTTGTCTTAAGTCAACTTGAAGCGTTAGGTTTTACACAGCCTACACCTATCCAACAACAAGCCATTCCTAGCTTGTTAGAAGGTAATGACGTACTGGGTGAAGCACAAACTGGTACGGGTAAAACCGCTGCGTTTTCTTTGCCCGCTTTAGCGGCTATTGATGTCAGCCAACGTCAAACACAAATGCTCGTTGTCACGCCTACCCGTGAGCTCGCGATTCAGGTCGCTGATGCCATCGAAAGCTTTTCAAAGCAAATGAAGGGAATGGAAGTCGCGACCGTATATGGCGGCAGCGCTTTCGGCCCACAAATTCAAGCACTAAAACGTGGCGCTTCTGTGGTCGTTGGCACGCCAGGGCGTTTGATCGATTTACTCAACAAGAAAGTGTTGAAGCTTGATGGTTTGCGTTTTGCTGTGTTGGATGAAGCTGATGAAATGCTAAACATGGGCTTTATTGAAGACATCGAAACTATCCTACAGTCGGTGCCTGACACTGCACAACGTGCTTTATTCTCGGCGACGATGCCAACCGCTATTCGTAAGTTAGCCAAAACCTACTTAACGGATCCGGTGAACATCCGTATTGCTCCCGTTGAGCAGGCAAAAGCAAATATTCGTCAGCGCGCATGGAAAGTCATGGGCATGACTAAAATGACAGCATTGACGCGTCTTTTAGAAGTGACTGAATATCAGCGCGCGTTAGTGTTCGTGCGCACGCGTCAAGATACTATGGACGTGGCAGAGCTTTTACAGCGTCAAGGATTCCGGGCAGCACCTTTGAGTGGTGATTTGAACCAAGCACAACGCGAACAAACAGTCACTCAATTGCGTAGCGGCCACATTAAAGTGCTTGTAGCAACAGACGTTGTCGCGCGTGGCCTTGATGTACCAGAAATCACTCACGTCATTAACTACGATTTGCCGAGTGACACTGAGTCATACGTTCACCGTATCGGTCGTACCGGTCGTGCAGGCCGTAGCGGCGAGGCTATCTTGTTCTATCGCGGTAAAGAGCGTCATTTGTTACGTCATTATGAAAAACTGACGAACGGCTCAATTGAGTACTTTGACGTACCTTCAGCAGAAGAACTGAGTCGCTTCCGCCAAGAGCAATTGCAGCAAAGCCTATTGAAGCAACTTAAGTCGGATGTTGACAGCAACATTCAGAAGCTTCTCAGCAGCTGGTTAGCTGACGGGTCGATGACCGCTGAACAGATCGCGCTGAGCCTATTGGCTCAACGTAACCAGCAACAGCCTTTGTTCGTCAAAGAAGAGCGTCGTCCGCGTCCCGAACGCGCAGAGCGTAGTGACCGTGATAACGGACGTCCTCAACGTGGTGAGAAGCGTGTGCGCGCCAACACCAAGCGTGTGCCGGATAGCGAGTTCGATACCTATAAGATTCAGGTTGGCCGTGACCACGGTGCGCGCCCAGGCGATATCGTGGGTGCTATTGCCAATGAAGCTGAGATCGATAGCCAATTCATTGGTCAGATCCAATTGTTCGCACAGCACTCGTTGGTGCAACTGCCTAAAGGCATGCCTGCTGAATTGAAGAAAGCGTTGCAACGCACACGCGTACGTCAGCAGCCGATGGCGCTTGAGTTATCGGATAGCCCGCTTAAAAAAATGCCGCCTCGCGCGAGCAAAGGCAACAGCGACAATCGCCGCCGTGCCCCGCGTAAAGGTCAACCTGCTGCACGTCGATTCAATTAATCGGCGTTAGCTACCCCGATGTCGGCCAGAGATTGTGTGATAATCATCTGGTCGATATCATATCCCCACTGTTTTGCCTTAGCTAATGCAAAGTCAATATCGCTTTGATCGACATCAGGTGAGCGCGCCAAAAACCAAAAGTAGTCGTGTGAATCGCTAGTAACAATCGCCATTTTGTAGTCGGGTGATAACCAGCTGACATAATATCCCCCATAAAACGGCCAGAAAAAGGTCACCTTGTAAGCAGCTGTCATGCCTTCTACCGGCTCCGCTTTACCAATAGCAGTCTGCCACTCATCATCCACCACATTGTAGCCGCGATTAGTCACTTCGATAGTGCCGTCAGCATTGAGTCGGTACTCTGCCGTGACACCTTGCAGGTTCTCTTCAAAGCTGTGCGGCATGCGTATGATTTCATACCACTTACCCAAGTATTTTTCCGCTGAGAACTGCTTTACCGTGGGTGCCACGGGTGTCGGGTCGGATTTACAGCCGGGTAGGGTGAACAACACAAATAAAGATAAGAGACCGAGTAACGACTTGTTTAAATAACTCATGATTATAAATCATCCATGTTGTCTAAATAATATTCTGCTTGTTTGGCAAGCGCCTTTTGTTCTTCTTGCGTTTTTTTGTTCCACACCGAATACATCATCGCCATGCGTTGGTTGTTACTGAAGTGTGATTCATGTCGAGCCAAGAACTGCCAATAAAGCGAATTAAACGGACACGAGCCTTCTCCAGTTTTCTTATTCGGATTATAGCGACACTGAGAACAATGGTGACTCATTTTATTTATATAATTTGCGCTTGAAATATAAGGTTTGGTGGCTAGTACACCATTGTCAGCATATTGACTCATACCACGGGTATTAGGAAGTTCTACCCACTCGAGCGCATCAATATAAATACCGAGATACCATTCATCGATTTGGTCGGGATCGCAGCCCGCTAACAGTGCAAAATTTCCAGTCAGCATAAGACGTTGAATGTGGTGCGCGTAAGCGTACTTTAAAGACTGTTTAATGGCTTGCGAAAGACACCGCATATGTGTCTCACCATCCCAAAAAAACTTCGGCAGATCGCGTTGATGTCCGAGCGCATTAAGATTCTTATATTCAGGCATGTGATGCCAGTAAATGGCGCGGATAAATTCTCGCCAACCAATAATTTGTCGAATAAAACCCTCGACTTGATTGATACTAATGGTGTCTTCATTTTCGCGCCAATGAGCGAGAACTGCGTTCACGACTTCCATTGGATGTAACATTTTGCTGTTCATCGCAAATGATAAGCGCGAATGGTACAAGCTCCACGCATGATCATGTACTTCAGTATCTGTCATTGCGTCTTGATAGGTGCCGAAGTAAGCTAGTTGGTGCTGACAAAAGAATGACAAAATGTCACGTGCTTGTTTGCGTGTGGTCGGCCAAATAAAGTGTTGAGGGTCGATTTCTCCAAAGCAATTAATATCCTGTTGGCTTACCATTTGGTGAATATCTGTAACATCAGTCGCAGGGCAACTTGGAGCAATAACTGAGGCACTTTTTGGTAGCTTGTTACGATTATCATGGTCATAGTTCCACTGACCACCTTCGGGCTTGTCGCCTTCCATCATAATATCGAACTGCTTTCGTACACGACGGTAAAAGCTCTCCATCAAAAAATTGTCGCGATCGGGAAACCACTCAGCCAAAACCGTTCGTTGGGTAAGGAAGTGCTCACTGTCGACCCAGTCAATGTGTATATCTTCTTTCCCAGCCCAGCTTCGGAGTTGATGATCAACCCGGTATTCGTCGGGTAACATGCAGCTCAGCGTCGCTTTGGGGTGCTGGGCTAATATGGCTGCTAAGTTTTGAGTAAGTGACTGGGTGTTGTTTGCATCATCCAGTTTCACATAATGAACTCGATGACCTGCTTGCTCAATGGCGCTGGCAAAATTACGCATCGCGGCAAAAAAAGCAACGATCTTTTGTATATGGTGTTTGACGTAATCAGTTTCTTGGCGCATCTCCATCATCACGTACAGCACGTTATCATGCTGCGTGCGCAACCAAGTGTGCTTCGCGTTAAGCTGGTCGCCCAATATTAAGCGAACTTCCCTAATGTCACTCATCGTACGTATCGGCCCCCTTAAGCGGGATCTCCTCTAGGGTTTTATCGGGCTTGGCATAACTGAGTCGAAATAGTCTCGAGGCACTATGATAGCTATCAAGACCTGATACTGCGACGGTTTCTAATGTATTCAAATCAATGAAGCCATCTTCTTGAATCGCTTCCTCCTTGGTCTGAATCCACTGAATTTCGCCAATGACAAAATCAGTACCATTGTGCGTTATATTAGTAATTTCGACGAGTTTTACGCCCATTGAGAGCGGGCTCTCTTTAACGAAGGGTGCATGAAAACCGTTACAACGGTCAGGGGTCAAACCGGTTGCTTCAAACTCTGATACCTTTCTATCGTATCGCGCTGCCGTCTGATGCGCCGCTTTAACTATCGATTGAGATACGTGATTGATTGTATAAACACCTGTTTCCTCGATATTTTCCAACGTATGGCGCTCAACTGAGTCGGGGCGCATGATAAAGCCAATGAGCGGGGGATTTGCACCTAAATGAACCACTGAGCTGACGATGGCTAAGTTATCTTCATTTTTACGGCTACTTGTACCAATTAAGTTAGCGCTTTTATAACCCGATAATGAATTGATGAAATTCACACGACGGCGGTTATCCATATTAGCTAAGTCGGCCTGAGCGATATGCTTTGTCATAAATTGAATACTCCTCTTTTGCCTTCAGTTACGTGCTAACCTAGGGATAGGATCTAATACCGAACTGCTTTAATTTGTGGCATTATGGGCAGATTAGATGATTAGGGAGCCGTTATGAGCGACGCACAACAAAAAGTAAATGTAATCTGCATCAAATGGGGTGATAAATACGGGAACGACTACGTCAATACATTGTATTCGATGGTCAGCCGTAACCTGAGTTTACCCTATCGATTTGTATGCTTTACAGACGAAGCTGAGGGCATTCGTGATGAGGTCGAAGTCAAGCCCATTCCAAAGATTGGGTTTGAAGACTTCGATGAGAAGAAAGCATGGGCGAAAGCCCATGGGTGGTTGAAGTTAACGTGTTTTGCAAATCCACTTTCGGATTTAACCGGACCCACGCTGTTTCTTGACTTGGACATCGTCATTGTTGGCTCACTCGACGACTTTTTTAAGCCTGAAGGCGACTTCATGGTTATTAAAGAGTGGGACAAGTCTGATGCTACGGGTAATACTTCGGTATTTCGTTTTGAAGCGGGTGCTCATGAGGATGCGCTTGATTACTTAAAAGCTGATCCAGAGAAAGCGACGGAGCCTGTGCGTAATGAACAGGAATATATTACACAATTTGTCGACCGCCAAAATCGTCTAAAGTACTGGCCAGAGAAATGGTGCCGTAGCTTCAAACGTCACTGTATCCGTCCGTTCCCACTCAGCTTCTTTCAACAGCCTCGGATCCCCGATGATGCGCGAGTCATTATTTTCCACGGCAAACCACACCCTGATGATGCGTTAGCAGGGCGTAGTGGAAAATGGTATCGCAAAGTTCTGCCGACACGTTGGATAGCTGAATACTGGCAATAAGCATGTTACGTTGGCTCTACAGCGGTGTAATGACAGGCGTTACACCGCTGGCGCTTGCTTGGTTCTATTATAGGGGCCGAAAAGATATCGGTTATCGAGCGCACCTTGCTGAACGACTCGGTAAGCTCGCGGTGCCTGATGCCCAGCAAAATGGGCTACTTATTCATACCGTATCGGTCGGTGAGACGATAGCTGCGCGTCAGTTGATTCAACAAGCTATTGAAGAGTTTCCGCATAGCCCCATCACGATTAGTTGCATGACGCCTACTGCACGTCGTCTCATCGAGAAAAGTTTTGGTGATAGGGTGTCTGTGTGTTACTTGCCTATCGATCACCCTTGTGCAGTGCGAAGCTTCCTGTCGAAGCTCAGACCGCGCGCGATTTGGGTGATGGAAACTGAGCTTTGGCCTAATTTATTGTATCACACCAGCCAACGTCATATTCCTGTGAGTCTCCTCAACGCCCGTCTATCAAAACGTTCAGCACGCGGTTACGCCCGAGTCGGGAAACTCATGCGTGAAAGCTGGCACAGCCTAGCTTATGTTGGCGCACAGTCGCGTGCCACAGCAAAGCGTATGTTATGTTTGGGGGTAAGAGATACGAGGCTCTATATTGATGGTAACTTGAAATATGATGTTTCCGTGCCCACATCAGAAAAAGTAGCCGCAGAGGAATTACTGAAATTGCGCGGAGAACACTTAGTTTGGCTGGCTGCAAGTACGCACCCAGGCGAGGAACAAGCGGTACTGAGCGCGCATCAAAAACTGTTAGAAACGTATCCAGCGATGCTGCTGATTTGGGCACCACGTCATCCTGAGCGGTTTGATGAAGTTGCAGCGCAACTTCAGAGTTCTGAACTCGTTTGGATGCGCCGTAGTGAGTTGAGTGATCAAGGTGTCCCATCGGACTGTAATGTGTTGCTAGCCGACTCAATTGGCGAGATGTTGAAGTGGTGCAGTATTGCTCAAGTGACTTTTGTCGGTGGAAGCTTAATTGAGCGCGGCGGACATAATCCGCTTGAAGCCGTAGCGGCAGGTTCAGCTGTCGTTAGCGGAAGAAAGATATTTAATTTTGCCGAGGTATATCGGCTGTTAGACGAGCAGCGGGCTGTGCATTGGGTTAAGGACTTAGATCTTGCCACACCACTGCAATATTTATTTGATAATGATTCATTGAGAAAAACGAGCGTAAGTGCCGCTGAAAACGTGCTTAGCACGCATCAGGGCGCCAGTCGACGTATGCTTAAGCATGCGCAAAGATTTAGCGATATAGGACAGCAAATGATAGCGACATTTACGACAAAGCGTGATGTGATTAAGTTTGACAAGGATGTGTTGCCAGAATTTGAGGATAACTTTTTTTCTGCCAAATACTGGCAGCAGAAGAAAGCGATAGCAGGCAATGCAACGGGTCGTGCAACCGTTTGGTTTATCCAGCAGGGTGACCACGGCATGGTGTTACGGCACTATTATCGTGGTGGATTAGTGGGTAAGGTCAACAAAGATAAGTTTATGCGGGAGCCGGTAGAACGTAGCCGCGCAATCGCAGAGTTTGATTTGCTGGTAAAGCTACGCAATCAAGATTTACCTGTACCCCGGCCTATCGCTGCACGTATGCGCAAAGTGGGTGTAATGAGCTACACCGCAGATATTTTAGTTGAAGTGATCCCAGGCGCTGTGGATGTTTACCGATTGCTCCGCGAACGTCAATTAAACGTAGAACAATGGCAGTCGTTAGGTGCTGCGATACGTCAATTACACGATAAGAACGTGTTCCACTCAGATTTGAACTGCCACAATATCATGCTCGATGATAACGATAAGCCTTGGATTGTTGATTTTGACAAGTGCGGGTTTAGAGAGCCCGGTGAATGGAAAAAGGAAAATCTAGACAGGCTTTTGCGTTCATTGAAAAAAGAAAAGTCGAAGTACGATACTTTTTACTGGAAAGAAAGTCGTGACTGGCCAGAGTTACTGACCGGTTACGAAAAAGGTTAGTACTTACTCTAAACGGCTCATAAAAAGGCCTGCCAAGTTTTACTCGGCAGGCCTTTTTTGTACTGTCGCAATCTAAATGATTAGTCGCGAATCTGTCCGTTACCTGTCACTACGAATTTCTCAGTGGTAAGTGCTTGTAAGCCCATTGGGCCGTATGCATGCAGCTTACTGGTTGAAATGCCAATCTCAGCGCCTAAGCCAAGCTGACCGCCGTCAGAGAAGCGTGACGATGCATTTGCCATGGTAACCGCAGAGTCAACCTCGCGAATGAAACGCTTAGCCGTCTGATCGTTTTCAGTGACGATCACTTCGGTGTGTCCGCTACCAAAACGTTTAATGTGTTCGAGTGCGCCATCAAAGTCATCGACAGTGCGGATAGCAATCTCAAGTGCGAGGTATTCTTGGCCAAAGTCATCCACTGAGATCTCGTCGGCGCCTTCAAAATAACCGACAGACTTGTTGCAAGCATGAATAGTTACGTCTTTCTCGGCTAAAGCCTTAGCTGCCATTGGTAAGAATTTATCAGCGATGTCTTGATGTACTAACAAACCTTCCAGCGCGTTACACACGCCCGTGCGCTGTGTCTTACCATTAAGTAAGATAGCGAGCGCTTTATCCAGATCGGCATCTTTATCAACATAAAGATGGCACACGCCTTTGTAGTGTTGAATCACTGGGATCTTACTGGTGTCACTTACAAAATGGATCAAGCCTTCGCCACCGCGAGGGATAACTAAGTCGATGTAATCTTTCTGCTGTAATAGCTCGGTCATAACTTCGCGATCGGGCGTTGGTACAACAGTAATTACATCTTTGGGTAAACCGCTTTGCTCTAAGGCTTCGTGAAGCGCATCTGCAATCGCTTTACTGCTTTCGATTGCTTCGCGACCACAACGCAAGATAACCGCATTACCTGATTTAAAGCATAGTGCGCCCGCGTCGGCTGTGACGTTAGGACGTGCTTCATAAATCATGCAAATGACGCCCAGCGGAATACGCATCTTTTCGATTTTCAAGCCGTTAGGACGTTCTTCCAACAGGTAGCTATCACCCACAGGGTCTTTTAAATCGATAATCTCTTCGATAGCCGTTGCCATGCCTTCAACACGTTCTTCAGTGAGATGAAGACGATCCATCATGGCATCGCTTAGACCTTTTTCTTTACCGGTCTTCATATCCGTTTCGTTCACTTTAAGAATTTTATCTTGATGTGCACGAATCGCATCCGCCATCTTCTGTAAGACGGCGTTCTTCTCTTTTTCTGACAGTGTTGCCACCGCGTGTGCGGCATCCGCTGCACGCTTGGCAATCTGTTGTGCTAAATCTTGACTCATGAGTCCTCCAAAATCATCAAATCGTCACGGTGAATCACTTCTGTAATTGGGCTGTAACCAAACTGTTCAGCAATATCTTCCGTCTGCTGACCTTTGATGTGTAACAGTTCGTGAGAACTGTACTGGCAAATACCCTTAGCGATTGCGTCTGTGTCATTTGCACTGCGGACGAGTACCGCGTCGCCTCGGTCAAAGTCGCCTTGAACATCGACAATGCCGGAGCTCAAGAGTGACGCACCGTTCTCTAATAAAGCTTTTTCTGCACCCTCATCGATTAAGATTTCACCTTGTGCGACAAGCGTGTGACGCAACCAGTGCTTCTTGTTGCTAATTGGGTCTGATTGACGTCTAAATAAAGTGCCAGGTATCTCGCCTTGTAACAGCGACTCAAAAGTCTCACCCTTACGACCATTCACGATATACGTATCGATACCATGTGAAGTCGCTTTTTCTGCTGCTTCAACTTTCGTTCTCATACCGCCTGTGCCAACAGCACTGACGGAGCCGCCCGCTAGCGAGAAGATACTTTCATCGATTTGCTCAACCACAGGAATTTTCTTGGCGTCTGGGTTCACATTCGGATCTGCGTCATAAAGTCCATCGATGTCTGAGCAAATAAATAATGCATCTGCGTCAACGAGCGTTGCGACCATCGCCGCCAAGTTATCGTTGTCGCCCACTTTCATTTCATCAGTGGCAAGTGCATCATTTTCATTCACAACAGGTAAAATGTTGTGTTCTAACAATCTATTCAGCGTGTTTTTGATACTTACGTAACGTGCACGGTCACGTAAATCACTGTGCGTCATCAAGAGTTGGGCGCATGGAAAGTCAAAAAAGCGCGACCAATACGCCATCATTTCGTTCTGTCCTACAGCTGACATGGCTTTACGAACGGTGACGGGTAACTTTTGATGCTCAAATGGAATATGCTTTCTTCCAGCGGCAACACTGCCTGAAGAAACGAGTACGACCTCTTGGCCGCGTTCTCTGCACTCGTTGATGAAACGAGCGATTGGCAGTAGGTACTTGGTACTGACTCCGGTTTCATCTGGCGCAATGAGCGCACTGCCTACCTTTAGGACGGCTCTTCGCCAGGATGGCGCTTTCATATAGACTCCCTTTTCATGAATTCGTTAGTAGTCTAACAGATTGGCTTTTTTTTCTCTACTCACAGAGCTTTAAAGCTTCATAAGCCAAAGCTATTGTCAATATATTAGTCAAAAATAAATTACTGTGTTAGCAAAATATGATGACTATCACTGACTCGGCGGCGTATAGCCTTCGACAGTGACGTCCTTTCTTTCGAATAGGAACTCTTTCATACGTTCTTCAAGGAATTTTCGATCGTCCTCTGCCATCATATTTAAACGATTTTCGTTAATTAACATGGTTTGTTTCTTCTGCCACTCCGCCCAAGCCTCTTTGGAGATGTGATTAAATATGCGCTCACCGAGCTCGCCGGGGTAGAGCTGAAAGTCGAGTCCCTCAGCTTCTTTTTGTAGAAATTCGCAATAGACGGTTCTGCTCATTTTAACATCCTTAGCTTTTTAAATAGTTTTACTGTTACGGCGGAATACCCGAGTTCTTGGTCCTCGTGAAGTGGTACCCAACGTTGTTGTCTTTCATTAATGGCATCTGCAGCGCAACTGTCAACTACGATCGGATAGCAATCGAGGCTGAAATGACTGAAAACATGTTTGAATGGCGATAATTCGACCAACTGCTCGGGTTGAGTGGGGGCCGCGTTTAATAAAGCTGCTTTATTTTCATACTCTGGAAAACTCCAAAGTCCGCCCCAGATACCCGTCGATGGACGTTGCTCTAACATAACTGACCGACTTTTCGTATCCCGTTGAATGAGCAGGTAAACGCTACGAGTCGGGTTAGCCTTTTTGGGCTTGGGGGCCGGAATTGTGGCAACCGTATTGGTTTTAAACGCAATACAGTTACCCGTCAAAGGGCATGCCTCACAATTAGGCTTGCTGCGCGTGCATACCAGCGCGCCCAAGTCCATCATCGCCTGGTTATAGTCATCATGTCTAACAGTCGGTGTAAGTGCTTCGGATTGCTGCCATAGAGAGCGTTGTACGGCTGTTTTGCCGGGCCATTCTGTTTCACCGAAATATCGAGCAAGTACACGTTTTACATTGCCGTCGAGAATCGCTGCGGGTTTGCCAAAACCAAGTGATAAGATAGCGCCTGCGGTGGATCGACCGATACCAGGTAATGATTCAAGTTCAGTCTGCGAATCAGGCAATTCACCGTTGTACTGCTCAACTGCCATTTGCGCTGCTTTGTGAAGATTGCGTGCACGAGCATAATACCCTAATCCAGTCCATAAGCTGAGCACGGTATCTTGATCCGCTTTAGCTAAATCGGATAGCGATGGAAAGCGTTCCAAGAATCTATTAAAATAAGGAATTACCGTATTTACTTGGGTTTGCTGCAACATAATTTCTGATAGCCACACTTTATAGGGTGTCTTATCAATTTGCCAAGGAAGTGTTTTGCGCCCAAACTTATCAAACCAACGGAGTACAAGGTCTGAAAACTGCTCTTTCATTAAGGCCTCTGATTAGCATCAACTTATTCTCATAGTATTCAGTCTATTGTCTAAAGCTGTGTAAATAAACCGCAAACCTATCTGACAAATGAAAAAATAGCTCTATAATTCTCAATATTATGAACGAACATTATGATCTGCATATGTTATTTGTCGTACTAGATTAATAAGCAAAGTACGAGACTCTTAATTGCATGAAGAAGGAGATTGCAATGAATAAATTAAACGCAATAGTTTTAGCTTTAGTTGGTGCCGGCGTCACAGGAACGGCGATGGCGCAACAAACGCAAGTTGAACAGAATGATATTTATGTAGGTGCTCGCTTCGGCGCTTTTGCTCCTGATTCAGAGCGCGTAGCAATCGACAATAATATGCTTGTACCTGTAGATAGCGGCTTTGACACGCTAGCAACAGGTCTTGAAGTGGGCGTGATGCTGACCAAAGCGTGGGAAGCACGTGTCTATTATGATTACATGGAATCAGACTTAGTTCCGACCGGAACCGCTTATGGCGAAAGCTATGGCTCGGATATCCTTTATCACTTCAATGATCTTGTTTATGGTGGTCTAGGTTTAGTTAGCACGGATATTGGTGGCATTGCTGATAAGGCTGCGCGCCTAACCGTAGGTCATCGCTCGTTCATTAACGACCATTTAGCATGGCGTGTAGAGGGTGGTGTTCAGCAAGGCTTTGATGAGGACTACACTGAAGGGTTTGCAAACTTTGGTCTACAGTGGTTCTTTGGTGGTCGTAATGCTGTGACCGAAGCTAAACCACGTCCAATGCCAGCACAGCCAACTGAACCGACGCCACAGCCAGAGCCTCAGCAACCAGTTGACAGCGATGGTGATGGTGTTGTTGATAGCCGTGACCAATGTGCAAATACACCGGCCACCTATTCGGTTGATGCAAATGGTTGTGTCATGTACAAAAATGAGACAATCCGCGAGGAGCTTTTAGTCGAGTTTGATTTAAACTCATCTAAAGTGCGTAAAGATGCGATGGAACCGATTGCTGAAATGGCTGAGTTCATGAAGGAGCATCCACAGCTTGATATCACTATCCATGGTCATACTGACACGACAGGCGAAGCGAAATACAACCAATGGTTGTCAGAGCGTCGTGCGAAGTCAGTCGCTGATGTGTTAGTAAACAGTTACGGCATTTCTGCTAGCCGCGTTAAGTCAGTTGGTCATGGTGAAAGCCAGCCGAAAGTTAAAGAGAACAGCGCTGCAGATCGTCAAGAAAACCGCCGCATTGAAGCAGAATTGAAGGTCGTTACTCGCGTACCCGTTGAAAAGAACTAAATTGCGTTAACAACCTTAATTGGGTGATAATAGAGAGCAGGCTCATGAAAATGAGCCTGCTTTTTTATTATGGTGACAGCAACAGTTGAGTGTAAATAAATGAGTCAGTTTAAAAGCGCTGAAGAAGCCGCAGCGGCTGGAAAATATGTACGTCGAGTTCGCAGTTTTGTTAAGCGTGAGGGGCGATTAACTAAAGGCCAGGCAGCCGCAATCGAACGTCAATGGCCACAGCTCGGTCTAGCGCTAGAGCAAGGTCTGCTCAACTTTGAAGTAGTATTTAATAATAGTAACCCAGTCACTTTAGAAATAGGCTTTGGCATGGGGCACTCTTTGGTTGAAATGGCAAAGAATGCGCCTGATCATAACTTTATAGGTATCGAAGTGCATGAACCAGGCGTTGGTGCTTGTTTGATGGCTGCAGAAGACGCTGACGTTACTAATTTACGCCTATTTAATGATGATGCAGTTGAAGTGCTTGAGCAGTGTATTGCTGACGAGAGCTTACAGCAGGTGCAAATTTTCTTCCCTGATCCGTGGCATAAGAAACGTCACCACAAACGCCGACTAATTCAACCGGAGTTTGTTGCTCATCTGTGTAAAAAGCTTAAACCCAAGGGTGTGATTCACTTAGCGACAGACTGGGAAAACTACGCCGAACATATGCTTGAGGTGTTGTCCGGCGAGCCACGTTTGAGCAACCTATCGACCGCGGGTGACTTTATTCCGCGCCCAGAAGAGCGTCCTAAAACCAAGTTTGAACAACGTGGTGAAACTAAGGGCCACGGTGTCTGGGACCTTAAGTTTCAGAAAGCAACGTAGTTAAAACGTCGTTCAGAAATCGGTGACCGAGCTGACTTAGCTGCCAATGGTCACCGTCAGATTCGACCCAACCTTTGCTCGTGGCTTCTGCTAGTGCAAGCTCACCGTGTTCGATGGGTAATCCGGTAAAGTCAGTAAATTGCTGCTTTGATACAGGCTGGAATAGACGAAATTGGTTCATGAAGAACTCGAAGCTTCGCTCTTCGGGTTCAACGTCCCACTCTCGGTAACGTAACGGGCGCGTTAAATCAAGATAACCTTGAGGATGCTTCACCTTTTCGCAACGCAGTATTTTATTTTGTTCTGGGAACGTTATTTTACTGTGTGCGCCGCAACCGATACCTAAATAGTCACCGAACTCCCAGTAATTGGTGTTGTGCATGCTTTGGTGGCCCGGTTTACAGTAAGCGCTGACTTCGTATTGCTGATAGCCTGCTTTCAGTAAACGTTCATGTCCAAGTTGATAGATGGCCCATAGCGTATCATCATCGGGTAGTTTGGGCGGGCGGCTAGCAAACAGGGTGTTGGGCTCGATGGTCAGTTGATACCATGAAATATGAGGTGGATTTAGCGCAATAACCCCTTCAAGATCGCTCAGTGCGTCGTGCGCCGATTGACCGGGCAAACCATGCATCAAGTCCAGGTTAAAGCTCTTCAGAGGTAACTGAATGGCGTGCTCTGCCGCGATGCGAGCTTGCAGTGGGTCATGAATGCGGCCGAGTGTGCGTAAATGTTCTGTATTGAGGCTTTGAATGCCGATAGAGAGTCTGTTGACACCCGCGTCGATAAAACCCGCAAACCGCTCGACCTCGAAAGTGCCTGGGTTAGCCTCCAACGTGACCTCACAATCATCGGCAAGCGTTAGGCGTTTACGCACGCCATCGAGTAGCCGTTGGATACCCTCTGCAGTAATTACGCTGGGGGTACCGCCACCAATAAAAATGGACTGGATAGTGCGACCTTGCACGCCGTCGAGATCGGCTGACAGATCATCTAGCAAGCGGCCGATATAGGCGTGTTCAGGAATACTGCCTTGGATCTTGTGCGAGTTAAAGTCGCAATAGGGGCACTTCTCAACACACCATGGAATGTGGATATAGAGCGACAACGGTGGAAGTGTAAGTGACATATTAAGCCTGTTCTGCCATGTGCAGCAGTAGTTGTGAAAGTGCTTTACCGCGGTGACTTAATTGTTGTTTAGTCGCCTTATCGAGTTGGGCTGCTGAACACTGTTGGTCAGCGACATAGAAAATTGGATCGTATCCGAAACCGTGGTCACCTTGCGGGTGCGTTAATAGCTCGCCTTGCCACTGCCCGTGGCAGATTAACGGCGTTGGATCGTCGGCGTGGCGCATATAAACCAGTACGCAATGAAAGCGCGCTTGGCGTTGTTCTATGCCAGCCATATTCGCAAGTACACGATCGATGTTTGCTTGGTCGGTGGCTTGTTCGCCCGCATAACGCGCCGAATAAACGCCTGGAGCACCGTCGAGCGCAGGAATTTCAAGGCCTGAGTCATCCGCTATGGCAGGTAACCCCGTATGTAGACAGGCGTTACGCGCCTTTATAATGGCGTTTTCGACAAACGTTGTGCCGGTTTCTTCTGCTTCGGGCACGTCCCATTCACTCTGTGGTCGGACTTGCCAAGATTGAGTTGCAGGTTGGCTTGCCAGCATCGTTTGCAACTCGCTTACTTTTCCTTGGTTTCCAGTTGCGAGCACCAGAGTAAAATCGCTTGTTGTCATAGAAAAATCTCAAGTCAAATGGGTGACATCATGATACCGTTTGAGCGTGTCTTTTAAAATCAATGATTCATAATAAACGGCACGAATAAAATAAAAGAATAAAAGGAGAATGCACTTGGATGCTGCAAATACACTGATTCTAGTGTGTGGTTTTTTGTTAGTGGTGAGTATCCTTGCAGGAATTATTTCTAATCGCTTGGGTGCACCGATTCTACTCGTGTTTCTTATCGTGGGTATGCTCGCGGGAACGGACGGTGTTCTAGGATTAAGTTTTGATAGTCCCAATATTGCGTTTTTCATTGGCTCGATAGCGCTAGTGATTATCCTATTTGATGGTGGCATGCGCACCAACCCCGAGCGTTTTAGGGTTGCACTTTGGCCCGCTATCAGTTTGGCAACCATTGGAGTGGCGTTAACCTGCACGTTGGTTGCAACAACAGCGGTCTATTTGTTCGATCTGCCTTGGACGGCTGCCTTATTGATAGGCGCGATTTTAAGCTCTACCGACGCGGCCGCTGTATTTGGTATCTTTCAGTCGCAGGGATTACAAATAAAAGAGCGTGTCGGTGCGACACTCGAGATAGAGTCGGGTAGCAACGACCCGATGGCGGTTATCCTCACGCTGACCATGACCAGCGCTGCCGCATCTGGCGAATTTTCAGCGTGGTATCACATGGTGGGAAATGTCGCCTGGCAGCTTGCAGGCGGCTTGGCGATGGGATGGTTAGCGGGCCGTGCCTTTATTATCGCAGCTAGGAAGTTACCGCTGAGCTTCTCATTTCTACCCTTGTTGGCGATTGCCAGTGCCGTGATGATATACGCATTGACCGCTTTCCTAGGCGCCAGTGGATTTTTAGCCGTCTATTTAATGGGTTTCGTTATTGGCAATTCGCGTCTACCACAACTTGTGCATATTCTGCATGTACAGGATGGGTTGGCTTGGCTAAGTCAAATTAGCATGTTCCTTATACTTGGCTTATTAGTAACACCTTCACATGTTGTTCAATACTTGCCTGTCGCCGTGGGTGTTGCCTTTACCTTGATATTCGTGGCGCGCCCGGTAGCAGTCTTGGTGAGTCTATTGCCGTTCAGCTTTCCTTGGCGTGAGCAGGTGTTTATCAGTTGGGTCGGACTCCGTGGGGCGGTGCCTATTATCTTAGCCTTGTTCCCTTGGCTAAGTGGGGTTGAACAACAAGAACTCTATTTTGATGTGGCCTTTGTCGTGGTACTGATCTCGCTAATTATTCAAGGATGGACCATCGCGCCTGTCGCGCGTTGGTTACAGTTAGAGGTACCTAAACGCCCGGAACCGGCGCAACGCATGCCATTGGCGTCTGTATCGAGTCGAGAAGCATTGGAGGTTTGGTCTTATCCTATCGATAAAGACTCGCCCGCCTGCGATCACGCATGGAGTGAGCTGAAGTTAACTGCACCTGCTACATTTGTCGGTGTGATCCGCGACGGTGATTGGTTACAGCCAGAGACACAACCTATTGTGCGTGAGGGGGATGTGCTGTTGGTGACGGCAACAGTCAAAGATATTGATGAGGTCAGTCGTATTTTGGCGTCAGGTGGTAAAGGTGTGCAAATGAGCGATAAAGGCTTCTTCGGTGACTTTACCTTACGTGGCGATTTAACCATTGCCGAATTGGCGAGTGTATACCCCGCAGGCGATGTGGATGAGTCTATCCTCAGCATGACACTCAATGATCACTTTAAGGAAAAGTTCCATCGCCGTGTAGTTATAGGTGATAGCTTGCTGATTGGCGCGCTGACAGTAACGGTGCGCAGTTTAAACAAGACTGGTGATATTGAGGCGGTTGGTGTTAAAGCAAAAGAGTGAGCAGGCGCTCACTCTTGATATAACTGTTGCTCGAACTCAAGCCGATGGTTATGTCCCGCGGCATCGCGGATATCAATTTTAAAGCGCATTAACTCTTCATCACCAAATAAAAAATCGGCGATATAGTAAACGCTAGTGCCTTCATCAATCTTTTGAAACTCGAGTGTTTGTACGCCGCCCCGAGGGTTTATCACATGACCCTTTATATTGGCTGCAACGGCTTGTTGATTGGCACGATTTAATACTGCAATATTGACCAATCCTGTCTTCTCGCTGCGCTGGATATCATAGGTCGAAGCGATCTCGGGCGTCAAAAATGTAGAATTAAATGCGTTATAATGGACATCCCACTCGCCGAGCTGCTGCTTTTGCTCAGCGAGCGAAGCACCGGTAAAGGTGCTTGCTGCCAATAACAATGTAAAGGTTAAATAACGACTCAATTGTTGCATTGTTTGCTCCTATACGCCGATTAAGATGCGCAAGAACTGAATCACAATAATGACAATTAAAACCGACAGGTCGAGGCCACCCAACGGCGGTATGATGCGACGCACGGGCGCGAGGAACGGTTCCGTCAATTGATACAGCATCGCTTCCATCGGGTTATAGCCTTGAGAGAACCAGCTCAGCAGTGCTCGGATAATCAGAATCCAGAACAGTGTGGTTAAAAAGGCACTGACGGTGGACAGTAAGCCCTGTACAACAATCACCAAGGGGTTCACCGGGATGTCATTTAACCAAACCAACGCACCTATTTTGAGCATGCCTAGCGCAATAGCGAGTATTAAACAGGCTAAGTCAATTCTTCCCCGCGACGGGATGACCTTGCGCAAAGGACCCACCACGGGCTCGGTTGCTTTGACAACAAACTGACTGAGCGGATTATAGTAATCCGCTCGAACGGCTTGCATCCAGAGTCGTAAAATAACCACGATCGAATAAAGTTCGATTAAGGTGGTTACCAGAAACTGCATTGCGTTATTCATGGTCGCTCCTAAAACAGATCCGCCATTTCTTGATTACGTTTCACTGCGGCTTTCACAGCATCGGCCGAAATGTTATGCAGATCGCGTTGTTGATAGACTTCTACGCCTTTTGCGGTTGAGCCGCCCTTACTGGTTACTTGCTTGCGTAAATCTTCTAATGTTAAGTCGCTTTCTTTCGCCATTTGTGCGGCACCTAAACAGGTTTGCTGAACCATAGCGCGCGCTTTTTCTGGGTCAAAGCCGAGTTCCATTGCGCCTTTGGCTAAACTATCCATAAATTCGAAGAAGTACGCCGGGCCACTGCCCGCGACGGCGCCTAGGATATCGAGTTGATCTTCATCGGCGACCCATAGGGTATCACCCACGCCATCGAATACGTCAGTCACATAGGCTTTATCTTTGTCATCGGCGCTATCGGTCACTAAACCTGACATGCCCTGACCGACCAACGATGGCGTATTAGGCATCACGCGGATGATGGTGATGTCATCACCTAAATAAGTGCGGTATTTCGGCATACGAATACCAGCAGCGATGGTGATAATCAGTTTGTCGGCAAGGTTACTGACTTTGCTTTTAATATCAGCACAAACTTGTTCCATTAATTGCGGCTTAACTGAGAGCACGATAACGTCGGCTTGCTCAATAACCTCAATATTGTCTTGGCTAGTATTAACGCCTAAGTTGGACTTCATCTTTTCAAGTTTCTCAGGGCTCGGGTTGCTGACAAAAACATGGTCAGCTGGATAGCCACTTTTGCACATGCCACCAACAATGCTTTGTGTCATGTTTCCTGCGCCAATAAATGCGATCTTACGAATATCGTTCATTATCACTCCCGTTGTCCAAAAATTGCACTTCCAATACGTACCATGTTAGCACCTGCGTGTATTGCTTGTCGCATGTCGCCGCTCATTCCCATAGAGAGCGTGTCAACGGACGGGTGCATTTGCTGTAATTGTTCGTACAGCGAGCGCATGGCCGCGAAGCTATTTAGTTGTTGGTTTTCATCGGTATCTGCTTCTAAGATGGTCATGATGCCACGCAGTTTCAAGTGCGAGCACTGACTTACGAACTCTGCGAGTGCGTGCACATCTTTTTTTTGCACGCCCGATTTATTCGGATCATTATCGATGTTCACCTGCAAGAGTACGTTGAGTGGCGGTAACGCGTCTGAGCGTTGTTCATTTAACCGGCGAGCAATCTTTTCACGTTCAATGCTTTGTACCCAGTCAAAGTGCTCAGCGACGAGTTTGGTTTTATTCGATTGAAGCGGACCAATAAAATGCCACGTTACATCCAGCGCTTTAAGTTGCTGAATTTTATCCACGCCTTCTTGTACATAGTTTTCGGCGAACTCGCGTTGCCCGGCGTCGTACGCCGTGCGAATGGCGTCTGCAGGATGCTTTTTACTGACTGCAAGGAGTCGAACCGATTCATTGAAGTCACTGTGCTCTGCTATCGCATCAATATCTTGGCGAATTTGCTCAAGACTTTTGACAATATTTTCTGCTACCTTGGTCACCATTATTCCTTGTTTATCAAATAGAGAATTCAACAATGAATGTGAGCGAACTGCTTTCCTTTAGTATGAAGCACTCGGCTTCAGATTTGCATCTTTCTGCGGGCAGTGTGCCTATGATACGGGTAGATGGCGATATTCGACCACTGAAAATGAACCCTCATTCCCATGAGGAACTCCAGTCCATGCTGTTCGATGTGATGTCGGAGAGTCAACAGAAGGAGTTTAAAGAACGCTTTGAGTGTGATTTTTCTTTTGCGATTGAGTCCGTTGCGCGCTTTCGTGTTAACGTTTTTACGCAAAGACATGGCATCGCCGCTGCATTCCGCGTTATTCCCAGCGAAGTCACGACGCTCGAAGCGCTCGATGCACCAGAAATATTTAAAGATATCGTCGATGCCCCACGGGGGTTAGTTTTGGTTACAGGGCCGACAGGGTCGGGTAAGTCAACAACATTGGCGGCGATGGTCGATTATATCAATCGCTCCCGCTCACAACATATTTTGACCATTGAAGACCCTATTGAATTTGTGCATGAGAACAAACAAAGCTTAATCAGCCAGCGCGAGGTTCATCGTGATACGCGTAGCTTTGAAGCCGCCTTGCGCTCGGCTCTGCGGGAAGATCCTGATGTTATTCTGGTTGGCGAGATGCGCGATCTCCAAACCATTCGTTTAGCAATGACTGCGGCCGAAACCGGACATTTGGTATTAGGTACATTGCACACGACATCAGCACCCAAAACGGTTGATCGTATTATTGATGTGTTTCCAGGCGACGATAAACCCATGGTGCGCTCGATGCTCTCGGAATCTTTACGGGCTGTCATTTCGCAAAGCTTATTAAAGCGTGTGGGCGGAGGCCGTGTGGCCGCTCACGAGATCATGCTGACAACTCCGGCGATTAAGAACTTGATTCGTGAGGATAAAGTCGCACAGATGTATTCTGTGATACAGACGGGTCAGGAAAAGGGAATGCAGACACTCGATCAATCATTAAAGAAATTGCTTTCGCGGGGCGATATAGATAAAGAAGAGGCGCGCCGTTGCGCCGCAAATAAAGAGGATTTCTAGTGATACGACTCGGGTGTGCGCTCGTCATTTTGACTCTTTCGATCGCTGTGCAGGCGCAGCAATCGACGCGTATTGCGTTGGGTTGCTGTGTCGATCAAAGCGAGCGACAAGCCGTATGGGATGCGCTAAACCTAGCTGAACCTGAGGTATTCGCTCTGCTCGGTAATGGCGTCGCGGCAAACGCTGATGATATGGATGATCTGCTCGCCGCTTATGAGGTGTTTAACCGCTACCGAGGCCCACGCCTGTTGCGTAGAAATAGCGCTTTTGTCTCGACGTGGGGTGAGGAGGATTATAGTATCGATGGACACGTCGGCGCCGACAATCCAAAACGTTATGCCGTTCGCAATCACTTTCTTACCTTTTGGCGTGAACCGCTGACATCTGAACGAATGTTTCAAGAGCATGGTATCGCAAAAAGTTTTATTGTCGGGGAAGCACCGCAACGGGTACAGGTTATTTTATTGGATACGCGTTGGGCACGCGAACCGTTGAAGAAAAAAGGTTTGCTAGAGCGGATCAGCAATTACTTCGATAAAAATACTGGTCCCTTACAAGCAGGTGCTGCGAATAGACTACTTGGCGAAGGGCAATGGCAGTGGCTTGAGCAACAACTCTCGAAAGAGGCTGAAGTACGTATTTTGCTCTCCGAAATGCCATTTATAGCACCACAGAACGGATATCCAAGTTGGGCTCTGTTTATGCAGGAGCAGAAGCGCCTGTTTGCGCTGTTAAAAAACCTCGATGTAAACCATGTTTTATTGGGTCATGGTGGTATTCACTTTGGACAAATTGTCAAAGCACCTCAATTATTAGATTATCCCGTTTGGCAAATCAGTTCGGGTACTATTAACCGTGATGATGAAACGCCTTATCGTTTCAATCAGCGACAAGGGGCGGGTGAGCCGAGCACGCGATTTGGTATGATCGAGATTATGTGGCTAGAACAACCGACCGTGACATTGTCACTTCGTGACGTCAACGGTCGGTCGCTGTCTTCCACAACGATTAATCTAAGTGAGTTGCAGTAGCACTCAGTTGTGGTGGTTGGCGATGTTGAGTGGCTTGCTCATAGCTGTAAGCGGCTTCAATCAATACCGGCTCAGCGTGGGCGGTTGAGAAAAAGCTGATGCCGACCGGTAGTTTGGGCTGCTTGGGTAATTCGATATAGCCCATTGGCACCGTAATATGTGGGTATCCCGCAACAGCCGCGGGTGAACTAGCTGAACCCGCGTAGTGATCACCATTCACTAAGTCGATTTTCCAACTGGGGCCCGTTGTAGGAGCGACTAAAAGATCTAGGTCATGGTCGGCGAGCATTGCATCAATACCTTCTGCGCCTGCTAAGCGTTTACTTTTTTCCAACGCTTTTTGATAACGAGGTTCATCAGCCTCGGTCATATTGTTGGCCATGATAAAGAGTTCCTGACCAAAGTAAGGAAGCTCTTGTTGCGCCATTTTATTGTTGGCCTCAATAAGATCGGCCATGTTGCGATAAGGCAACTGGGTGGTCGCTAAATAGTTTGCCATATCCTGTTTGAACTCATAGAGTAAAACAGTGAATTCAGCATCACCATACTCGCCATAGGTTGGCATTTCGACATCAACTAAGGTTGCTCCCTGCGCTTCTAAAACCTCGAGTTGCTGCTCAAACTGGTTGTCTAACAATTCATTGTAGCCCATCAAGTTGCGTACTACGCCAATCCGCTTACCTTCTAAACCGTCCTCATTCAAGTACTGAGTAAACACGGTGTCGGTGCGAAAGCTGGCTGCGTCACTGCCATCATAGGATGCCATGGCTTGCATCAAGGTCACTGCGCCTGCGACGCTGCGGGTCATCGGACCGGCGGTATCTTGACTATGGGAGATTGGAATGATGCCGTCGCGGCTAATCAAACCTAACGTCGGCTTGATACTTACAATGCCATTCACCGCGCCGGGGCACACTAAAGAACCATCTGTCTCCGTGCCCACTGCGAACGTGGTAAAGTCGGCGGCCACCGCTGCGCCGGAACCTGCACTCGAACCGCATGTTGAGCGGGTTGTGTCATAAGGGTTGCGCGCAAGTCCACCGACGCCACTCCAACCCGAACTTGAGCGTGTTGAACGAAAGTTGGCCCATTCGCTTAGATTCGCCTTTCCGAGGATAATTGCACCCTGTGCCCGCAAATTTTTCACAAGCGCCGCATCGTCCTCGGGAAAGTTCTCAGCAAAAAGCAGAGAACCCGCGGTATTGGCCAAACCGTCTGCGGTGTCGATATTATCCTTGAGTAGCACTGGTATACCGTGCAGCGAGCCGCGCACATCGCCTTGTTTTCGTGCTTTGTCGAGTGTTTCAGCTTCGGCGAGTGCATCTGGGTTCAAGCTAATGACAGCCCTTAATTCGGCGCCTTGTTGGTTGTGCGCTCGAATACGCTGCAAATAATATGTAACAAGCTCTGCAGAAGTGAGTTCGCCTTGCTCAAGTGCTTGGTTGATCGTTCGATAATCGGCATGAGCGAATTCGAAATTGACTTCACTCTGTTGCATCGCAACAGGGGCCTGAGTGGTTCGGACGGGAGGCGTCTGACAAGCGGCCAGCGCTAAGGCGAAACTAAGTGATAATGTGGATTTTGTGAGTGTATTAAGACTCATAGCCAGTGTGGTCCTTGTTATTTTTTTGTATTGCTAAAATCGCATACCTTCTTAGGTAAGGCGAGAAAAAATAAGGTAGAATAGCGGAATATTGAGATTTACAGCAGGTTGTATAGGTATGAAAGTTCTGGGTATCGAAACGTCATGTGATGAGACGGGTATCGCCATTTATGACACTGAAAACGGGCTCTTAGCCCACCAACTATATTCGCAAGTGAAGTTACACGCGGATTATGGCGGGGTTGTTCCAGAACTGGCTTCACGCGATCACGTACGCAAGGTATTACCGCTTATTAAGGAAGCGCTCACGGAAGCTCATCTGGCACGCGAGGATATTGATGCTATTGCCTACACCTGTGGTCCAGGTTTGGTAGGTGCCTTACTGGTGGGCAGTTGTATAGGGCGTAGCTTAGCATTTGCTTGGGATATTCCGGCAGTCGGTGTGCACCATATGGAAGGACATCTGCTGGCGCCAATGCTTGAAGATAAGCAACCTGACTTTCCTTTCGTCGCGCTACTAGTATCTGGCGGACACACCCAACTCGTGGATGTGAAGGGTATCGGGGCGTATGAGCTGCTTGGTGAGTCCGTCGATGATGCTGCGGGCGAAGCCTTCGATAAAACGGCAAAGCTCATGGATTTGGATTATCCCGGTGGACCGCGACTCGCCAAGCTTGCAGAAAATGGTCGCTCTGACCGCTTTAAGTTTCCGCGTCCCATGACGGATCGCCCGGGCCTCGACTTTTCTTTTAGTGGTTTAAAAACCTTTACCGCCAACACCTTGGCCGATAGTCCCAACGACGACCAGACGCGGGCTGATATCGCTCGGGCGTTTGAGGACGCTGTGGTCGACACCTTGGCGATAAAATGTAAGCGTGCACTGAAGCAAACAGGGCGTAAACGACTCGTTGTTGCGGGGGGAGTAAGTGCCAATAAGCATCTAAGGGAGCAACTTGAGCAGTTAATGAAGCAATTACGTGGTCAGGTGTATTACCCCAGAACTGAATTTTGTACCGATAACGGCGCTATGATTGCGCTTGCTGGGGCATTTCGTCTGCAAGCGGGTGAACAAACAGGGTTGGCAATAAAGACGTTCCCTCGTTGGCCACTCACTGACTTAGCTCCGCATGCGTAGTGAAGAGCTATTGGTTGCGACGAAAGGACGTTTCTTTACCTGAGGTCAGCCGTACGATATTAGCTTGGTGGCGCCACAGTATGAGTGCTGAAATCATAATCACCGGCACGGTATATTGCGGTTTAATCCAAAAAGCATAAAACGGTGCTAGACAAACTGTTACCAAGGCGGCGAGGGAAGAAATGCGGCTTAGCTTGAATACCAAAAGCCAGGTTGCAATAAGTAATAACGCCATTTCCCAAGCCACGGGAAACATCGACCCTAAAGCCGTCGCGACTGCTTTACCGCCGCGAAAGTTAAAGTACAACGGAAAGATATGGCCAAGGCAGGCTGCAACAGCAATCAATCCTAAGAAGAACGGTGCAATACCTAGAAAATAAGAGCCCCAAACAGGAATCATGCCTTTGAGTACGTCGAAGAGTAACGTCAGTATGGCCGGTAGTTTGCCGCCGACTCGATAGACATTCGTGGCGCCTGGGTTTCCCGAGCCAGATAGCCTCGGATCGGGTAACCGCCACAGTTTACAGATCAGCACTGCGCTACTGATCGAGCCGAGTAGATAGGCAACGAGTATCATCAGTAAAGTCAGTGCACTCATAGGGTTCGATTCTTCCCAAGATTAGGTTAAGCTTTATAGATCTAGAATAAGCGGTTTTTAGTTGAATTACCAATGAGGAAATTTATGTCCCAGCAAGGTTTAGATGAGGTGCTCATTGAGGGGCTCGAAGTCGACGCAGTCATTGGCGTGTACGACTGGGAGCAGGGTATTCAACAAAAGCTAGTCATTGATCTTGTGCTGGCTTGGGATTGCCAGCGCGCCAGCCAGTCAGATGAAATTAATGATGCGCTCGATTATGCCGCGGTGAGCCAAGCGGTTGAGCGTTGGATCCAAGCAAAACCAAGAGCACTCATAGAAACGGTTGCCGAGGGTATTGCCGAATTGTTATTTAAGGACTTTGGTGTCACCGAAGTAGAGGTAAAAGTAAGTAAGCCCGGTGCGGTACCAACAGCGACTAATGTGGCGGTAAAAATACAGCGCACTCGCGTAGACGGCCCGTTTGGATAATTGCGATGGCGTGCGTATTTTTGGGGGTTGGTTCGAACTCGGACCGAGAGCGACATATTCTTAATGGTCTGATTGATATCAACGAGCACTTTAACTGGGTGCAGCGTTCTCGGGTCTATGAAAGTGAGGCGGTTGGTTTTGCAGGGCATGCGTTTTATAACCTCGTAGTTGAAGTAACCACAACGCTCGATGTCGAATCGGTCCTTGAGCAGTGTAAGGCGATTGAGAAAGCGCATGGACGTACTCACGGGGGGCCTAAATTTAGTCCCCGTACGTTGGATATCGACGTACTGCTATACGATGACTTGGTTCGCGAATCAGAGCCTCAATTACCGCGTGCTGAAATTTTAGAGAATGCCTTCGTTTTATTGCCGCTAGCGGATATCGCACCGATGCGCAGACATCCGGTTAACGGCAAAACCTATCGTGCTTTGTGGCAAACTTATAACCGAACACAACAGCTAGCTCCACTCAAAGATGAGCGTTGGCTGCCGTTTTAAATTAAGCCACGTTTTATCGCTAACAAGCGCTCCTCATTCAGTACTTGGCCTACCTCAGGCCCTTTAAGGCCTCGTGCAACGATAGATGAGGCATCAATCGATCGAGCCTGATTTAAGGCACTTACAATACAGCCATCACTGATATTAGGTCGTGCGATATGGCGGATGTGTGCCAATTGCTCGATACGCTCTGGTTGGCGCCACATATCAGCGCCATTAGCAAGCTCTAATAGTTGTGCGGGACTGAGTGGTGAGGGTTGCAATAACCACTTGCGGCTACCAAACACTGCTTGTGCTAACCGTTTATACTGATTGGGCAGACGTAGCTTTTGACTCAACAAATTAATTTCAAAAGTATCGCCTTGGCGTAACATGAGCGTTGCAAATCGTGTGTGAGTGCACTGTGTGACTTGGCTAATTTGTTGTAGGTCGCTCACTGATGAGGGCGATATCGTCAATTCAGGCATCACCTGCGACCATGCATCAATTTCGACTAATAGCTCAATAAACGCTGCTGGCGCATCGGTGGCGAGCGCCTTTTCCCATTCTCGCCATACTCGTTCTGCAACGAGTGTCTTTAACTCGCCCGAACGAGCCATGGCTTTCATCAGGTTTTTGGTTTCCTGTGCGACCGTAAAGCCCAAGGGTTTAAATCGTGCATAGAACCGTGCCACGCGAAGCACTCGCAAGGGATCTTCAACAAACGCAGGCGAAACGTGACGCAATAGCTTGCGTTCAATATCTTGCTGTCCGCCATAGGGATCGATCAGGTGTCCGTGCTCGTCTTCAGCGATGGCATTAATGGTTAAATCTCGGCGTTCTAAGTCTTGGGAAAGCGTTATCGTTGTATCTGTATTAACTTGAAACCCCGTGTATCCTTGTCCTTGCTTACGCTCAGTACGCGCCAGTGCATACTCTTCCCGTGTCTGTGGGTGTAAGAACACAGGAAAATCCTTACCCACTTGTTGATAACCTAAAGCGAGCATTTGGTCAGGGGTTGCGCCCACCACAACATAATCTTTATCACCGACAGGACAGCCCAATAACTGGTCTCGAACGGCTCCACCGACTAAATATATATCCAAGTGCACCTCCATGCTTTAAGGTGATGATCGCGAATCACTAGTTTAAGCGCAAGTAACTCGTTACACTGAGGCTAAAAAAGTTTGGCATGACTATGTATCAACAGCATTTTGGATTAACCGCAGAACCATTTTCGATCGCGCCCGATCCGCACTTTCTCTATCATAGTGAACGTCACCAAGAAGCGCTCGCGCATTTAGTGCAGGGGTTGCAAGGCAGTGGTGGTTTTATTCTACTGACCGGAGAAGTCGGTACGGGAAAAACCACGGTATCGCGTGCGTTACTTGAGCAACTGCCCGAGTCGACAGAAATTGCCTTTATCCTAAACCCGATGCTTAACGAGGATGAGTTGTTGGCGACGTTATGTGATGAGTGGGGGATCCGCTATCAAAAAGGACGTGCAACACGTAAAGTACTGACCGATAAAATCAGTCAGTTTCTACTCGACGCTCATCAACAGGATCGTCAGTGTGTCGTGCTGATTGATGAAGCGCAACACTTAAAGCCCCAAGTACTCGAGCAGCTGCGGTTACTCACCAATTTAGAAACGACAAAAAATAAGTTACTACGGGTCATTTTAATCGGACAGCCTGAGCTACAAACCTTATTAAAACGGCAAGAGCTTCGACAGCTGGCGCAGCGCATTACAGCCCGTTATCACTTGTTACCATTGACCAACTACGATACCGAACGATATATCGCTTATCGCTGTCAGATGGCGGGCGCCAACCGAGCACTGTTTACTCAGCCTGCGGCGATGACGGCCCACAAACTGACGGGCGGAGTACCCAGGCTATTAAATTTACTCTGCGATCGCGCGCTCTTAGTTGCTTACGCAGATGGTCAAATGCAAGTCGACAAAGCGCATGTTAAACGCGCCTCACAAGAGCTGGGCCAATTTGACGAGCCTCAACAACGCGCTCAGACGGCGTCACGTTGGCCGTGGCTTCTACTGCCAATCGCGGCAGTAATAATAGCCGCTCTGATGCGCTGGTGGTCGGTTCCCGAGATTCAGGTGGAAGAACCGATTAGCAACTATGACTATCAAAATGCGCAATTACTGGCGACTGCGTGGCAATTGCCTCAACCGCCTCGGCAACAAGCCTTTTGTGATTGGGTAAAGAATTATCAGCTCGCTTGCTTAAAAACCAATGCGGTCAGCGTGTCGCAATTACAGCAAATAAACTACCCGGCGCTATTGTTGCGAGATACTCAAACAGGCATCGTATTGAAGTCGATGGAACCGGTTGATACCCAGGGGTGGACAGGAGAAGTCATCGGCTTATATCAGCGACCCGATATTCGATACCAAGATGGGGCTACGGAATCTGAAGCTTTGACACAATGGGTTAAGGAGCAACTGGCGCGTTATTTAAGCGATACCCAGCAGCGTTTGAATGCGCAAGCACAATTACAAGCGATTCAAAGACAAGCTGGACTACCGATCACTGGCGAGTTAAATCAAGTTACATTGGCGTGGTTAAGTGCACGCTACTTTGAATCCGGTCCGCGCTTACAGGAGGTTAACTGATGTCTTCTATCTTAAAAGCGCTAAAGCAACAGCAGTCCCCCATCGTGCGCACACAAAGCCAACTTAATAACGAGCTATTCGCAGCGCAAAAAAACTCGGCTTCAGGGGCTGCCAAGTGGGCTATCGGTGCTTGTGTAGCTGCCATAGCCTGCAGTTTAGTGGTTTTGTATCTCCCTTTGGGTGAACAAGACAACGCGGTAGCGCAACAGGCCCAGCAACCAGAGGTCTATCGTTGGGGAGATGCGGCTACAGTACCTACCATCGATTGGGCGGCAGCACCTGAGCCTAAGCCGGCTGAACCCGAGCCGATAATTGTTAATCCAAGAGGACAAGCAGCTCAGCAGCCAGCAAGTCAGCAAGATGCGTTGGCTACTGAGGGCATTTCTGAGGATTTGCTGAGTCGCTTTGAACAAGCTGTTAAAGCAACGGCCGATGCTAAGCAAAATGACGTCGATAGCGTGATTCCTACTTTATCGAAACTCAATCCGTCGTTACAGCGACAGATTCGTGCGTTCACGTACGATGCACATATGTACGTTTCTGATGAGAGTCGTCGGTGGATAGAGCTTGATCAACAAAAACTAATGGTTGGCGATCAATTTCGCGACATGCAAGTTGTAAAGATCGAGCCACAACGAGTGGTTTTACGCAGACAGGGTAAGCTTTTCGCGGTCGAAGCGCTGGTTGATTGGAAAGGCGCCCAATGATTGACAATTGAGCGTGACCTTTTTACTCTTTAAACAACTGAATTAAACGCCTGTTTGAAAAACGTCGAACGGGTTCAACTTTGTATAAAGAGAGGTAGGTCATGGCCGATTATCGTGCGCCAAGAGATGACATGGATTTTGTCCTTCATGATGTATTTAATGTCACCGCCGATTGGCAAAAAAGCGACATGCTTGCGGAGATGATGGATCAAGACACAGCGTCAGCGATTCTTGATGAAGCCGCAAAGGTCGCTGAGCAGCTCATCGCGCCGGTATCTCGTCAAGCTGATGAGGAAGGCGTGAGTTTTAATGGCGGTGAAGTCACGACGCCCGCAGCGTATAAGGAAAACTTCCGCCAATTAGCTGAAGGTGGCTGGGTCGGGGTTACCGCAAACCCAGATTTTGGTGGTATGGGGCTACCGAAATCACTCTCAGCTCAGTATGAAGAAATGCTGTGTTCGGCCGATGTCGCTTTTTCCCTTTACCCTGGGCTAACCTCTGGCGCCATCATGACGCTTGATTTGCATGGTAGCGACGACATCAAACAAACCTATCTAGAGAAAATGGTGCAAGGCGAGTGGACCGGCACCATGTGCTTAACTGAACCTCATGCGGGTACTGACTTAGGGATTATAAAAACTAAAGCCGAACCACAAGGTGACGATAGCTATCTCATTTCAGGAACCAAGATTTTCATCACCGGTGGTGAACATGATTTGGTCGATAATATCGTACACCTAGTGCTGGCAAAACTGCCTGACGCACCCGCTGGCACGAAAGGTATATCGCTTTTTGTAGTGCCGAAATTTTTAGTCAACGACGATGGCTCAGTCGGTGAGCGTAATGCGGTCAGTTGTGGCTCCATTGAACATAAAATGGGAATCCATGGTTCAGCTACTTGCGTGATGAACTTTGACGGCGCACGCGGCTGGATGGTCGGTGAGCCTAACCGTGGTTTGGCTGCGATGTTTACCATGATGAACTATGAACGTCTGGGAGTAGGGATTCAGGGTCTTGGTACCGCAGAACGCTCTTATCAAAATGCGTTGGAGTATGCGAGAGAACGTATTCAGGGACGCGGTGCAAAAGCGACGCGTGATATGAGTGCAGCTGCTGATCCTTTATTGGTGCATGGCGACATCCGTCGGATGTTGTTAACCATGAAGTCACTTACCGAAGGTGGACGTGCGTTTTCAACCTGGGTTGGGCAACAATTGGACCGAGCAAAATACGGTGAGTCAGATGAAGTGAAGCAACAGGCGGACGCAATGGTGGCACTGCTAACCCCTGTTGCAAAAGCCTTTTTGACGGACACGGGTCTTGAGTCAACAATTCATGGACAACAGATTTTCGGCGGTCACGGCTATGTTCGGGAGTGGGGACAAGAGCAACTCATTCGTGACACCCGCATTGCACAAATTTATGAAGGCACCAATGGTATTCAAGCACTCGACTTACTCGGGCGCAAAGTGGTTGGTTCTAAAGGTCAGCTGCTACATCCATTTGTTGCCGAGATTAAAGCATTTGTTAATGAAGCTGCCACCGACAACTGGAATGCTCAATTTAATCAACTCAAGCAGGCCGTTGATGAACTAGAACGCGTGACCGGACAAATCATTGAGCGCACGCAAAATGATGAGAATCAAGTCAACTCCGTTGCGGTGGAGTATTTGCATTTGGTCGGTTATATTGCGTATGCATACTTATGGTTACGTATGGCATTGGTTGCAGAGACAAAACAAGGCGAACGGCCTTACTTGGCGAGCAAAATTAAGACAGCACGGTTTTATTTTGCGCGGATATTGCCACGTATTTCGTCATTGCTCAGTGCCATCGAAGACGGTAGTGAGAGTTTATATTTACATGACGACGAAGACTTCTAAACAAACAATTAGCTTTTACCGCGATAGTCGCCGCCCCCAAGGTTGGGGCGGCTTTTTTTTAGCCCTATGGATGGCGATTTATATTGGTGGAAAGGTTCCGTTGTGGCTGATAGCTATTGGCGTACTGTTAACGATGACGATATTTATTATTATCGTAATTAAGTTCCGACCAAAACAGGAAGCTGCGTATTGGGACGGGCGAGAACTCGTTGAAAGGCGTTTTATCTTGCCACCCAAACACTATCTGCTAAATGAACCACCGCGGGTTGTCCGTCATGAGGCGGATATAGCCGCCGTCGAATTTAGTGACGGAGGTGGTAAACATGAAGTTTATATTATTTACGATGAAGCTCTTGAGCAGCAGCTTGAGGGAACCGACATTGTTATTAAGGATAACCGATAGCCTACAAAAAAGCGGCGCCTGAGGCGCCGCCGCTTTTGTTTGCATCGATAGACAACTCGATCGATTAGTCGTCCAGCGAGAGTAGTGTCGCATTACCACCGACAGCAGTGATGTTGTCGGAATGCGTTTTTTCAGTAATGAAACGCGTGAGGTAGTGCGGTCCACCTGCTTTCGGCCCAGTACCTGACATACCACGTCCACCGAATGGTTGAACGCCGACAATCGCACCGATTTGGTTACGGTTGATGTAAACGTTACCGACATCAACGCGGCTTGCGATGTCATACGCGAACGTTTCGTTACGGCTATGGATGCCAAATGTAAGGCCGTAACCTGTGCCGTTGATACTGTCGATTACATCATCCAACTCTTCAGTTTTGTAGCGGATGACATGAAGAATTGGACCAAAGTTTTCCTTGACTAACTGGCTGATGCTGTCGATTTCAATAGCCGTTGGCGCAACAAAAGTGCCGCCTTGAGTATAATCAGGCATCGGCGCTCGAGCGATCAGACGACCCGCTTGTTGAATATCTGAGATATGCTGTTCCAAATTAGTTTTAGCAATACCGTCAATGACTGGACCGACATCGGTTTCGTGCAACAACGGATCGCCGACTTCAAGTTCTTCCATCGCACCGCGCAGTAAGTCGAAAATACGATCCGCAATATCATCTTGGACAAACAAAACACGCAGTGCTGAGCAGCGCTGTCCGGCACTTTGGAATGCACTTGCGACAACATCAGTGACCACTTGCTCAGGTAGCGACGTTGAATCGATTAACATGGCATTCTGACCGCCTGTTTCGGCAATCAGCGGCACGATAGGACCAGTGCGCGCTGCTAAAGCGCGGTTAATCGCTTGAGCGGTATAAGTTGAACCGGTAAAGCAGACACCGCCGATGTCTTCCTGAGAAGTCAGGAAACTACCGACTTCGGCACCACTACCTGGCATAAAGTGCAAGACATTGCCTGGCACACCGGCTTCCAGAGCAAGTTGTACTGCACGATATGCTATAAGCCCAGTTTGCTCAGCTGGTTTAGCGATAACAGAGTTACCGGTTACCAGTGCAGCGACGACTTGGCCAACGAAAATAGCAAGAGGGAAGTTCCACGGGCTGATGCAAATAAAGGTACCGCGACCTTCGAGTTTCAGTTTGTTGTCTTCGCCTGTGGGGCCTGGCAACTGAATCTCGCCGTCCATTAATTTACGCGCTTCTTTCGCATAGTAGCGGCAGAAATCAACGGCTTCACGGACTTCATCAATACCGTCTTGCAAGCCTTTGCCCGCCTCAACGGAACACAGCGCAATTAATTCATTACGGTTAGCTTCCATTAAGTCGGCAAATTTTTCGAGGCAGGTCGCACGTTCGTCAACCGGCACCTCACGCCATGCACGATAGGCTTTATTAGCGCTTTGCAATGCTTGTTCAGCAAGCTTTTTATCGCCCCAATAAATACTACCCACTTGTTTTGTAGTCTCTTGCGGGCTAGTGATGCTTACTTGGTGGTCGGTCTCTACGGTCTTACCGTCAACAATTGGGCCACCTTGCCATTGTTTGTCGCGATACTGTTGTACCGCGGCAATGAAATCATCTGCTTGTGAGTGAATATTCATATTCAATCCTAATGAATTTTTGCGTTCCTCATACATTGCAGGAGGAAGTGGAATCTTGTCGTTAGCATAAACTTCGTGACGCATTGCTGTCTTCAGCGGATGTACAACCAATTCGTCGACGGGGGTATCAGCATCAAGTAGCTTATGAACGAATGACGAGTTAGCACCGTTCTCGAGTAAGCGGCGCACTAAGTAAGGTAATAGATCGCGATGAGGACCCACGGGCGCATATATGCGCACAACCATACCTGGCTTCTGCTTCATCAGCGTGTCGTAAAGATTATCACCCATACCATGTAGGCGTTGATACTCAATGCGGCGCTTATGCGTCTCGTTCATGTGCTCAATAGACATAATGGTCTGCGCATTATGAGTTGCAAACTGTGGATAGATGGCACCATCCGTATCATCGCTTAGTAAGTAACGTGCGCAGGCAATATAAGAAAGATCACTGTGAGCCTTGCGGGTAAACACAGGATATCCTGTGACACCATTCTCTTGACTCCATTTAATCTCATTATCCCAGTACGCACCTTTTACTAAACGTACAGGAATTTCATCGCCGCACTCGCGGGCAAGCGCAGTAATCCAGCATAAGGTGGGCAATGCGCGCTTAGAGTAGGCTTGAACCACCAAACCAAAGCGCGGCCAGCCTTTACACACACCACTCCGATACACTTTTTCGAATAACTCGAGTGATAATTCGTGGCGATCCACCTCCTCAGCATCGATGGTCACGCCAACATCAGCTTCTTTCGCAAGCTTGACGAGGTCGGTGAGCGTCGTCGCCAACTCAGTTAATACGCGTTCGTGGTTCGATGCCTCGTAACGCGGGTGCAGCGCCGATAGTTTGATAGAAATCGTGGGGCGCGGTGCATCCGGATTATTGAATTTTTCATTGGTGATGGTTTTAATCGAATTGACGTACTGTTGCTTGTAGTACTCTGCATCACTCATCGTTAATGCGGCTTCGCCGAGCATATCGTAAGCGTGGGTATAGCCTTTGTCGCGATTTTCACGACTTTCTTTTAAGGCTTCCTCAATCGTACGGCCTAAAACAAACTGTTTACCCATAATTTGCATCGCGGCATACGTTGCTTTACGAACCACGGGTTTACCTAGCTTGCGGATCATGCGGCGGAAGGTGCCTCGTGGCGTTTCCATCGCTTTTCCGGTGGGATTGATAACGCCGTTGGTAAGCGCTAACCCCCAAGTACCGGAATTAACTAACCATGAAGCACTTTGGCCCATATGCTTTTGCCAATCACCGCCTGACAGTTTGTCTTGTATCAGGGCGTCAGCAGTGGCTGCATCGGGAATACGTAAAAGAGCCTCGGCGAGACACATGAGGATAATACCCTCTTTGGTGTCTAAGCTGTACTCTTGCAAAAACGAATCGACCATACCGTTGTCGGCTTGCTCTCGCACTTGCTCGACTAACTTGGCGGCGCGCTCCGTCACTGTACTAACCGCGTCATCATCTGACGGCACCAGCGGCAACAACTCACGCATATATGCATCTTCATCGACGATATAATTGTCGGTTATTGCTTGCTGCAAGGACTTCAGATCCTCTGCCTGATGGCTTTTGGATAGCACCTCACTCGCTTTGAACATAGCATCTCCTGTTTGGCCAGGCCGAAGCTCGGCGTGCTTCCCCAACGATGGGAATCGGGCGCAAGTATACGATTATTTTTGCGCCGGTAAAGACTTTCCAAAGCTACGTTGCATATTTTCTCGATGGCTGTCAATAAAGCCTTGAAAACAATGTTTATTGACCCTTTGGAAACAAGTCAGTACCTTTAGCACAAAGCTTCCAGCACTGGGTATCCCAACATGTCACAAGAAATTGAGCTCAAACTATTAATTGAGCCACAACAGCGTGAGAATACACTCAATGAATGTCGAACCGTGGCTCAAGAGCACGGAGCAGAATCGTCTTATCAGGCGCTCGAATTGGCGAACGCATATTTTGATACCAGCGATTTGCGATTACGACAGTATGATATGGGGTTACGTATCAGACAGTCAGGAGATCAATTAGAGCAAACAATCAAGTTGGCAGGTCGAGTTCTTGGCGGCATGCACGAACGACCAGAATATAACCTTAATGTTGACTCGATGGAGCCGGATATCACCTTATTTGATGAGGGGATATGGCCGGATGATTTCCCTGTATACGATATCCAGCGCGATCTACAAGCGCTTTTCAAAACGGACTTCACTCGCCACAAATGGCACATTCCAAGCGGGGATGGTCAGATTGAACTTGTGCTTGATATGGGTGAGATTGTCGCGGGTGAAAAAACAGAACGAATCGTTGAGATGGAGCTAGAGCTACAAGGCGGCGACCTTGCTGATGTCTATCGTTTAGCGGAACGTCTCGTGAAAAAAGCGAACGCACGAATGGGTTCTCTCAGTAAAGCCGCGCGTGGTTACTTATTAGCAGGAAAGAGTGCGTTGGAACCCTTTGTTCAAACGCACTTTGTTGATATTAATTCGGATTATTCGCTCGCCGACGCACTTTATAAGGCGCTCGAGTACGGTTTGCGTCATTGGCAACACAACGAGGCATGTCTGGAGTATCACGCCCACGTTCGCGCTGCTCAAGGTATGGCCGACGGAATTTATCTTTGCCGCGCAGTCATTGATCAGCTGAGAAGTCTCGACATTGACTGTCGCGATCTGCCTGAACAATTAGCGGAAATCCACCAGTCGCTAAGCTGGCTAAAGCGTTTTGAAGGATTGGCTGAGCTCACGGCCGAAGATGGCGCTTATCATCGAGCGTTAAAAAAGCAATCAAGTTTGTACGAGCATTTAGAGGATACTCAACAGCAAGTGATACAATTAGCAGAATTGGTCAAGGTGGTGCGTTCTGATAGTTATCAATGTGTATTGCTCGATTTGTCTCAATTTTTAATGGAAAAGCCGACTAACGAGGCGCTTGAGCAGCCTTGTCAAAGTTGGAGTACAGAACTTTTACGCAACGACTGGAAAGACGTTCAAGCGGCGTTCGAGGAAGTTGAGGATATGTCAGAAGAGCGTTATTTAAAGTTGTTGCCGGCTTTACAACATAGCTTAATGCTAGGTACCTGCTTAGGTCAGCTGTACGATGCTCAGCAGCGTGATAACTTCCGTTCGCCGTGGCTTGACCTAGCGCGGGGGATTCGTGAAATTAACGCGCTCCACATTCTACATGAAATGGTAAAAAACAGTGATGATCTTGCCGATGAGAAATTACTGGAATGGCAAAAAGTTCAACGCGAATCCTTACTAACTGCTTTAGAGTACTCACGCAAGGCGGCATTACGTCGTGAACCTTATTGGCAGCAATAAGTGGGTGACCATGCAAAACCGATTAGACCGAGTACCGGCAAAACACTTTATTGAAGCCTCGGAGCCAGTTTGGCAGCGTATTCACGAGCAGATCCGTTTACCGCAAGGCATGCTCAATTCACTACGTCATGGTGTCGCCGTCTCCTCTTTTATTGGCGAGGTAGCTGAGCGGTATCCCGAAGCGTTAGCCGCAGCGTGGCTTGAACCGATTTCGGCAAATGAGATTCGAGCGGCTTTTTTAACTCATATTGCAGCGGTTGAGTCCGAGAATGAACTAAAAGCTGCTGTGAGGCGATTCAGGCATGCTCACATGGCAGCGAGTGCGCTATTAGAATGGCAAGGTCAACGCAGCTTAGCTGAATCACTCGCCTTTTATTCGGAACTCGCCGATACATTGATTATCGAATCATTACACTGGCTTGAACAGCGCTTTTATCAACGTTTAGGGCGTCCGCTCGATATTGATGGCGAACTGCAGCATCTTTATGTGCTCGGTATGGGCAAGCTCGGCGGTCGTGAGCTCAACTTTTCCTCTGATATCGATCTTATTTTTTATTATCCAGAGCAGGGTGAAACACAGGGCGGCTCGCGGTCGGTAGAAAACTCCGTGTTTTTTACTCGGTTAGCTCAGGCGTTAATCGCTGTTTTGGATGAAAACACGTTTGATGGTCAAGCGTTTCGTGTCGATATGCGGCTTCGGCCTTTTGGACAGTCAGGCCCGCTGGTCACGAGCTTAGCGGCTTTAGAGCATTACTATCAGGAGCAAGGGCGTGACTGGGAACGCTATGCGATGGTAAAGGCACGGCTGCTCAATCGTTTAGGCAAGAAGCAGACAAATGCATTTCAAGAACTCATCCGGCCGTTTGTCTACAGACGTTACATTGATTTCGGTGCTATTGAAGCGCTGCGCAAAATGAAGCTTCTGATTACTCAGGAGACCAGGCGACAGGGCGCACAGGGTAATATTAAGTTAGCAGCGGGTGGGATACGAGAAGTTGAGTTCATTGCCCAAGCCCATCAGTTGATCCGTGGTGGACGCGAGAAGTCGTTACAAACGCGCTCAATCTATCGTGCATACGAGGCAATGGTCAACCTCGACATCTTCCAAGGGTCAGTGGCAAAACGTCTACTGCAAGCCTATGAGTTGCTTCGTGAAGTTGAACATCGACTGCAACAATTAGCTGATGAGCAAACGCAAAAGCTACCTCACGATGAATCAGCGCAAGAGAAACTTGCTTATCTCATGGGTGAGGAAGACTTTGCTCAGCTTGAGCAACGCATTGTTCAAGCGATGGACTTTATTCACAATGAATTTAAGCAAGTGGTAGGTGAAGGATCTGAGTGCGACGAGGAAGAGCAAAGTCTACAAGTGCTATGGCAAGATATGCTCGAAGACGACGCGGCACTGGAAATTATTGCTGCAGAAGGTGAGCAAGATGTTGACGGTATCTGGCGTTTAATCAAGCAATTTCGCAGTGAAGCTCGTAAGCGAAGTTCGGGGCCGCGAGGTCGAGCCGCATTAGCGCGTTTAATGCCATTGTTATTTCGGCAGATGATAGCGCAACCTCAATCGATGACGATTCTTGAGCGTGTGCTTACTGTTATTCGCGCCATTATGAGTAGAACAGCTTACATTGAGTTGTTGGCCGAAAACCCAGGCGCCCGAGTTCAACTTTGTCGTCTGTGTGCCGCTTCACCGTGGGTTTCGCAGCAATTGGCACTGCATCCTATTCTACTCGACGAGCTGATCGATCCGCAGCACTTGTACCAACTACCTGATTTGACTGATTACCCAAGCGTACTCAATGAGTTTCTGATACGCACGCCCGAAGATGATTTAGAGTCACAAATGGATGCGTTACGGCAAGCGAAACAGGTGTTGCAGCTTAAAATTGCGGCTGCGGATATCACGGGTGGCTTAGAGCTTATGAAAGTAAGTGACCACTTGAGTTATTTGGCTCAGGCGGTGACCGCAGAAGTCGTGCATCTGGCTTGGCGACAAATGGCGCAGCGTCACGGCACACCGCCAGGACGTTCGATACAGGATACGGGCTTTGGCGTACTGGCATACGGTAAGCTAGGGGGGTTGGAGCTCGGATATGGCTCAGATCTTGATTTGGTCTTTGTGACTCACGCGCAGTACGAAGGCTACACTGATGGTGCCAAACCTATCGAAGTGCAACAATTTTACTTGCGATTGGCGCAGCGTATTCTGCACTTATTTACTACACGAACCGTGGCGGGAGTTTTATACGAGGTTGATTTACGCTTAAGACCCTCTGGTCAAGCTGGCTTATTGGTAACGCAGTTAGATTCGTTTATCCGCTACTTACGCGATGATGCATGGACTTGGGAGTTACAGGCTTTGGTGCGTGCGCGCCCGATATACGGGACCGATGCTGTGCAAGCTGACTTACACGATATTCGTTGCGCCATTTTGTCGCGTACGCGAGAAGCAACTAGCTTACGGGAAGATATTCTTGCGATGCGCCAAAAGATGCGGGCACATCTTTCAAGCGGGGGCACTCACTTCGATATCAAGCAAGATCCAGGCGGGATAGCGGACATCGAGTTTATTGCGCAGTATCTAGTACTCAACTATGCGCATGATTATCCACAATTGACCGAGTATTCGGACAATATTCGTATCCTAACTTGCGCCGAACAGTGTCATTTAATCGATCCTGTGGAAGCACAAGATCTTATCAACGCGTATCAAATTTTTCGCTGTGAGAGCCATGCGTTGGCATTACAGGGCGAAGATGCGTTAAGCCAACACGACTTAACCACAGAGCGTGATGCAGTTCGTCGTGTTTGGTCGCGTTTACTGAGCGAAAATGCGAGCGGCATTTAGCTGTAGTAGCTCGGCATATCCTCTTGGGGTCGTGTTTTGAAGCGTCGATGGACCCATAGGTACTGTTCAGGCGCTTTCAATACGGCTTGCTCAACCAGTTGGTTAATGAGCGTTGCGTCGGCGAGGTCATCGCCTATCGGGAAGTTGACTAACTTAGGCTCGTAGTAAACATCGTAGCCCGTGCCATCTTCACGTCGAACGCAACGACTGACAATAACGTTGCAGTTTTTGTGGTTGGCGAACAGCATGGTGCCGGTGGTTGTAGAAGCGTCAGGGACTGCGAAAAAGGGAGCGAATACGACGCGGCGACGGCCATAGTCTTGATCCGGTAAATAACCGGCTATTTCACCGTTCTTGATAGCATTGACCATGCCTTTTACATCGCGACGTTGGATCATATACTTGTTTGAACGCGCGCGCCCTTTAGTCTGTAAGTACTCCATAACGGCATTGTTGTGAGGACGATAGAGTCCAACTGCAGGCTCAACAAAGCCGTGTAAACGTGCATGAACCTCTAAACTCAAGAAGTGGAACAAGAGCATTAATACGCCTTTGCCGCCTTCTTGAGCATCTCTTAGGTTTTCTTCGCCATGGACGTGCAGCTTGCGTTTGATACGCCAATTCGGCCACCACCACGCGATACCCACTTCGAAATAGGCGATTCCCGTATTTTCTAAGTTTTTCTTAACTAATCGTTCGATCTCATCGGCCGGTTTATCGGGAAATGCCAGTGCTAAGTTACGGCGTGCAATGGCGACTCGACGCGGTAACGCCTTCATTAACAATCGGCCCAAGCCTTTACCCATGGCGATCTGTAGGCGATACGGTAACCATGAAACAGAATAAAGGAAAATAACACCGAGCCAAGTTAGCCAGAACTTAGGGTGTAAAAAATAGAGTTTAAACTTGGGTTGTTCGATCACGGACACAGTTCTTATTTTGGAACGAATAATACGTAGATTAACACAAATCAAAAACGTGCAGTGAACCGACCATTCACTGCACGTTCAGTGTTGAAGCTTAATTGAACGACTTATTCAGCCGCCGTGCTATCAACATTTTCAGAGAGGCTTTCGTTGATGGCTTGCAAATCATCAGCTTGCAATTCCCCAACCGTTTGTTCGAGGTTGATACGCTGACGAATATAGCCGTAGCGTGCCTGCGCTAGATTACGGCGTGCATCGAACAAATTACGGGTACTGTTAAGTACATCGACGATAGTCCGAGTACCCACTTCAAAGCCTGCTTCCGTTGCTTTTAGTGCACTCTCGGCTGAGGTTACTGCTTGCTGGAATGCACGGATACTCGCAATTGATGCATTGACCTCGTAGTAGGCATTGCGAACTTGACGCTCAACCGAGCGCTGAGTTTCCACCATTGATTGGCTTGCAGCAACATAGTTGTCGCGTGCCTGAGCAACTTGTGATGAGGTCCGGAAACCGCTGAAGATTGGTACAGAAACTTTTACACCAATAGAGCGCGTGTCAAGTCGAGGTAAGTCTATGGTGGTACCGTCGATCGTGGTTTCACTGTCTTGAGTACTGTAGCTTGCTGTTAAGCCAACAGTCGGGTAGTGACCGGCTTGATTAACTTCGATCTGCTGCTCGGCGATGTCAACATTCACCATGCTTTGCATGAGATTTAGATTGTTATTTTCAGCCTTTTTAACCCAACGGAGGACTTCCGCAGGCTGAGGGTCAGAAGGCGAAAAAGTATCGGTATTGAGACCGGCTAAGGATTGCGGATACTGACCTGTGATTTCGCGAATATTTTCCATCGCAATCTCAACAGCGTTACGCGCTTGAATTTCGCGAGCAACAGCGCTGTCATACTGAGCCTGTGCTTCGTGAACGTCAGTGATCGCGGTTAGACCAACCGAGAACCGTTGTTTAGTCTGTTCTAGCTGGCGCTCGATTGCTCGTTTTTCAGATTGAGCAAAGGCTAAGTCGTCTTTTGCTTGCAGTGCACCAAAGTAGGCGTTTACGACGCGTAAGCGCAATGATTGTTCCGCGGCTTGATAAGCGACTTCAGCGCGATAGGCTTGTTTGTTAGCGATATCTGACTCTTTCCATGTGCTCCAGTCAAAAATGTTTTGATTTAAGCTAACGCCAGCGCTCCAGCCATTTGAATCGCGCTTGTATGTGCCTAAGCCTGGCTGGAATGATTCTGATGAAGAATCACTGATGCCAACTTCGCCCGCGATCTGTGGCCAGAATGCGGAATTAGCGATATCGACGTTCTTTTGTGCGGCATCACGCTCGGCGGCTGCCCGGAGTAAAGCTGGATCGTTCTTCACAGCTAACTGGTATACGTCACGTAAATCTTCTGCGCTGGTAGTAAAACTCGCTGTGGCTAGCGCTAAGCCAACAGTAATGGACACTAAATGTTTTTTCATTGCTAACGTTGCCCTGTGCTGATGGTATTCGACAGTGTAATCAGTGTATGAGTCGCTTTGAATATTCAATAAGTTTACATACACGTTTGAATGATTACCAGTTTAAACTTAATCTGGCTTAACTTTAAGCGAAAGAAGGTTTCAGATCACGCTTAAGTGTAACAGAATGTATGCAAATAGATGAGCTGCTTCTTTTTAGCGTTAGTTAGGAGTCATGGTGAAACAGTTTAGTAAAGATGATGTTCAAATTGAAAGTAAAGATTCACTTTATAAGGGATTTTTGTCGGTAAACCAGTACACACTCAAACATAAATTGTTTGCTGGCGGGTGGGGACCCTCGATTACGCGCGAACTGATGGAGCGCGGTGATGCCGTAGTGGTGATTCCCTATGACCCAATCACTCAGGAACTCGTGGTTTTAGAGCAGTTTCGTATGGGAGCTATGAAAAACGAATACGGTCCTTGGTTGTTAGAGTTTGTTGCTGGCATGTTTGATGGCGATGAAACGCCCGAACAAGTGGCGCATCGTGAATTATTTGAAGAGGCGGGGCTGCGCGCTAAGCAGTTAGTCAAAGCATTGAGTTATTATTCAAGCCCCGGGGGGACTGACGAGCGCTTAACTATTTATATTGCTGAAGTCGATGCCAGCCAAGCGGCTGAGCTAGCAGGAGTCGAGTCGGAACATGAGGATATCCGCGTGCACGTCAAACCCTTCGAAAGCGTGATAGAATGGTTAGAGCAAGGGCGCATTAATAATGCGGCTAGTGTGATTGGTCTACAATGGCTTCAATTACATATTAATAAGCTACCATTTGCCAAATAATTAAGGTGTAAAGCGTCGACTATGAGAGATGAGCGGTACGTTATTGATGTAGCTGAGTTACATCGTATTAATGAACGCAACTATGCCGGGTTGGTACGACTTGTACCGGACTCAGAACACCCACATGTCATTCGTGCTGGCGCGCACCTAACGTTTGAAATTACTCAGTTGAGTGAGTCAAAATACACCAGTGATGTCCGCATTGCGCAAAAGCGAGAGCATTGGTCAGCTGATTACTTACTGACACAACTCGACGTGCGTCTATATCATGATGTTCGGATGGCAGAGGTGCTCTCGAGTCAGGGGGTGAGTCGGCTGCGTGTAAACTATCAGCAGCCCAATCCAGAAATGCGACATCCTGATGAAAAACATCAAGTGAATCAGTTTTTAGCTGATTGGTTGATGCTCATTAAAACGCGTGGACAAGTGCCGATGCTACGCTTAGATAAATTTTTACCACACGACTTCAAATAGACCGATAATAGCGGTACATTGAATCCACAATAACAACCATATAAACGACAATGTGTCGCGCTGGTCCAAAAATTAGATCATAACCATGACAGATTATAAATCCGATTCGATCGAGGTCTTAAACGGCCTTGAGCCGGTCCAACGTCGACCGGGTATGTATACAGACACGTCGCGCCCTAACCATCTTGGTCAAGAAGTTATCGATAACAGTGTCGATGAAGCGCTCGCAGGACATGCTAAAATCATCACAGTGGTATTACACAAAGATCAGTCACTCGAAGTAACTGACGATGGCCGAGGTATGCC
>NYWU01000017.1 GCA_002685255.1 Idiomarinaceae bacterium | reverse complement strand
TGGCTTGATAATTTGTTAAAGAGCGTTGCTTCGTTCCCGAAGCAGGGATGCGTATTCTACATCCCTTTGCCAGCGCGTCAAGTACTTTTTTCAACTCGTTTTGCTGGCCGTCATCACTTCCGCTTTCGCGCCTTTCTCTGTGACAACGGCGGCGAATTATAGAGATCCTATTCGCACTTGCAAGCACTTTTTTGAAATTAATTTCTAACTGGTTAGTTATTGTTCATCCTGGTTATTCTTTGAGCTTTTTTCCTGTTTTTCCTCTTTGAACTCAGCGTCGTCGTCCTCATTATCACCCACTACGTGTTCAAGCTTCAGCTTGTTTACACTGCGAATAGTCAATATAGGTCCCGACAGCGCGTATAAGAAGAAGATACCGAATAGTACTAATGAAGGCTGAGTCGCAACCACGACAAATGCCAATACGATAACTAAAATAACAACAAACGAAACTTTACCTTTCCAATCGACATCCTTGAACGAGTGATATCGGAAGTTAGTTACCATTAGCAAGCCAGCTGCTATCGTGACGATGGCGGCGAACCCACCTAAGTCATCGCCCGAAATGCCATACTCCGTACCAACCCAAACTAACCCTGCTACCACAGAGGCGGCACTTGGAATTGCCAACCCTTGAAAGTAACGTTTATCAGCCGTACCAATATTGGTATTAAAACGCGCCAATCGTAACGCACCACAAGCAACAAATATAAATGCCGCGAGCCAACCTAATTTACCTAGATCGGCTAACGCATAGTTATACATAACTAACGCGGGAGCCATACCAAAGGATACAATATCGGCCATACTATCGTACTCAGCACCGAAATCACTTTCAGTTTGTGTCATCCGCGCGACCCGACCATCAAGGCCGTCAAAGATCATTGCAATAAAGATAGCTACGGCCGCTTCGATATAACGCTCATTCATCGATGCGATGATCGCATAGAAACCTGAGAACAACCCTGCGGTAGTAAATAAATTAGGTAACAAATAAATACCACGTCGTTTCTGTGAGCTCTGGCTTTCTACCTTACCCGACTCGTTAGCCATGTTTATTATTCCTCTTAGGTACTAAAAAAGTTAACTCTTAATTGAGTTTAGCACAGCGCAATCAAGGGTTGAAAACGCTTTAAAATACTATGAACAAAAAAGGAGGGAAATTTTCCCCTCCTTCTTCACTACACAACTGATGGCTCAGCGCGCGATTAATTAATAACGATTCGGTTATCCGCCACATCAACGTGGATCGCGTCACCGGCTTTAAAGTCCCCGGCCAATATCCGCTGCGCTAACGGGTTTTCAAGCTCGTGTTGGATAGCGCGCTTCAACGGTCGTGCACCAAATACCGGGTCAAACCCAGCGGAGGCGATAAAGTCGAGTGCCTCATCCGTTAACTCAATCGTCAAGTCACGTTCATCCAAGCGTGCATATAACCGTTTCAGTTGCGCTTCTGCAATTGATCGAATTTCCTCACGTCCTAATGGATGGAACACAACTGTCTCATCAACTCGGTTGATAAATTCAGGACGGAAGTGGCGACTCAACACATCCATCACCATCGCCTTCATTTCATCATAGGTATTATCGGCAGCATGCTCTTGGATAAGATCAGACCCGAGGTTCGAGGTCATAATAATTACCGTATTCTTAAAATCTACGGTGCGACCTTGACCATCAGTCAGCCTGCCATCATCAAGCACTTGCAATAAAATATTGAAAACATCAGGATGCGCTTTTTCAACCTCATCCAATAAAATGACAGAATAAGGTTTACGACGGACAGCCTCAGTAAGATAGCCACCTTCTTCATAACCCACATAACCGGGAGGGGCGCCAACTAATCTCGCTACCGAATGCTTTTCCATAAACTCCGACATGTCGATACGTACCATCGCGTCGTCAGTATCAAACATGAAGTTTGCTAAGGCTTTAGATAGCTCAGTTTTACCTACACCCGTTGGGCCAAGGAACAAGAACGAACCGATAGGACGGTTGGGGTCACCCAAGCCCGCTCGCGACCGACGAATGGCATTAGCAACAGCATCAACGGCCTCGTTTTGACCAACCACACGCTTGTGCAATAGCGTCTCCATCTGCACTAACTTTTCACGCTCTCCTTCCAACATCTTACTGACAGGGATGCCGGTCCAGCGCGATAGTACATCTGCAATTTCTTCATCAGTTACGCGATTTTTTAACAAGCTCATATCTTGCATCTCGGCTTGCAGAGCCAAATCTAACTGACGCTCTAATTCCGGAATACGACCATACTGCAATTCAGACATGCGGTTTAGGTCACCCGCTCGACGGGCTATATCCATTTCCGTCCGTGCCTGATCAAGCTGTGCTTTAATATGTTGCGTGCCTTGTACAGCCGCTTTCTCAGAATTCCACACCTCTTCAAGCTCGCCATACTTTTTCTCAAGCTCTGCGAGTTCATCGTGCAAATGATCGAGTCGTTTTTTACTCGCATCATCCTTTTCTTTCTGCAACGCCTGGCGCTCCAGTTTCAATTGGATAATGCGACGCTCTAATCGGTCCAAATCCTCTGGCTTAGAATCAATTTGCATGCGAATACTTGACGCCGCCTCATCAATAAGATCAATGGCTTTGTCAGGTAATTTTCGATCACTGATATATCGATGTGATAAAGATGCAGCCGCTACGATGGCAGGATCGGTAATCTCAACCGAGTGGTGAATTTCATACCGTTCTTTCAATCCACGTAAAATCGCAATGGTGTCCTCAACAGTCGGCTCGTCAACAAGTACTTTCTGGAAACGACGCTCAAGCGCTGCATCCTTCTCTATATATTGACGATACTCATCTAACGTCGTCGCGCCTACACAGTGAAGTTCACCGCGTGCCAGAGCGGGTTTCAGCATATTGCCGGCATCCATTGCACCATCGGCCTTACCTGCACCAACCATAGTGTGAAGTTCATCAATGAATAGAATAACCCGACCTTCTTCCTTAGACAGCTCGTTTAGTACCGCTTTGAGTCGTTCTTCAAACTCGCCGCGGAATTTTGCTCCCGCAAGCAATGCACCTAAATCGAGCGATAGTACGCGTTTATTCTTCAGCCCCTCGGGTACTTCGGCATTGATAATGCGCTGTGCTAATCCCTCAACAATAGCTGTCTTACCCACACCGGGTTCACCAATCAAAACGGGGTTATTTTTTGTGCGGCGTTGCAATACTTGAATGGTGCGACGAATTTCTTCATCGCGACCAATCACAGGATCCAATTTTCCTTGTGCTGCACGTTCGGTAAGATCAATCGTGTACTTATCAAGCGCCTGACGCTTTTCCTCAGCATTAGGGTCATCAACGTTCTGGCCATCACGAATGTCATTAATGGCCTTTTCTAGCGCATCTTTTTTGATACCTAGTTTTTTAAACAATTCGCCAAGCGGGCCTTTGTCTTCGGTTGCGGCTAACAAGAATAGCTCTGACGAAATATAGGCATCTTTGCGTTGCTGAGCATATTTATCACACAGGTTGAGTAATCTAGCGGTTGCTTGTGATAACTGAACTTCACCCTCAGCGCCTTGGACTTCAGGTAATTTGTCAAGTAGCTGACCTAGCTCCGAACGGAACTGGCTGATATTGGCGCCAATAATAGTGAATAGAGGGCGCACCGATCCCCCCGCTTGGTCCATAAGTGCCTGCATTAAATGGGCGGGTTCGATAAATTGATGATCTCGGCCTAACGCTAAAGACTGTGCATCAGCAATGGCCATTTGAAATTTAGTAGTGAATTTATCGTGTCTCATACTTACTTCCTGAGTTAACTTTCTCTTAAAGTAAATATGGGTACTTTTTCGACACTTTCAAGTGATACAGATCAAGTTCGCCAGATTAAAGAGGCCATTCGGGCAGGCTCTTGCGCTCGTCGCCAAGAATACCAAGTCGCAGCGTCATTAAAGCTACACCAACCACTTAAAGTGACATCTTGAACGCCAACGTTAAGCAGGCGCTGTTTGGCAATGCCTGCTAAGTCCGCAAGCCATTTACCCTCGCCGTCGTCCGCAAAATAAGCCGCGCAGCTGGCATCGCCGTTTAACAATGCTGTGCGCACCTCATCACCCACTTGAAACGCAGATTGACTGATAGCGGGTCCAATCCATACACGTACATTTGCAGGATTAACTGCCATCGCTTCTAAAGTATTCTCTACAACACCATGAGCTAAGCCGCGCCAACCCGCATGAACTGCAGCAATTTTTTGGCCGTCACCTGTACACATTAGTAAGGGAAGACAGTCTGCGGTAAGTACTGCGCAAATACTTGCTTTCGCCGACCACACCGCATCACTCGGTTGCGTGAGCTCATCAAGCTGAGACACATTGGTGGTGTGCTGCTGTTGAAGCCAGCGCACGTAAAAAGGCACGTTGAGTTGTCGACGAAGTTGCTCCCGACGCCTTATTACCGCAGCGGGGTCATCCCCTACATGCGCGGCGAGGTTACCCATGGCACGTGTGGTAACCGCCGCCGAAACACCTGAAGGTAAATCCCAATCAGGGGTGAGAATGCGCTTCAAGGTCATCTTTCATACTTTGAATCAAAGCGACGAAGTCATCAGGACGTGGGGCTTCAAAACTCATCCACTCACCTGTTATTGGGTGATGCAGTGAAAGCTTTGCGGCGTGCAAGGCCTGTCGATTAAATCCACGTAGAGAAGATAAAAACTCATCACTCGCTTGCTTGGGTGGGCGTGGGCGCCCGCCGTAAGTCAAATCCCCCACTAAAGGATGACGGATGTGCGACATATGAACACGAATTTGGTGTGTTCTACCACTTTCTAAACGTAAGCGTAGTAACGTATGAGCACGAAAGCGTTCCATAACCCGATAATGAGTGACGGCGGGCTTACCCGAACTAACAACAGCCATATGCGTTCGTTTTGTCGGGTGGCGACCGATGGGTTCGTCAACCATACCGCCCGCTGTCATCACACCATTACACACGGCCTCATATTCACGAGTAATCTCGCGTTTCTGCATCATATCGACCAGCTGGGTCTGTGCTGGGATGTTACGAGCAACCACCATCAAACCTGTGGTGTCCTTATCCAACCGATGGATAATGCCTGCTCGAGGAACATGGTCAATATCAGGATCGTAGTGCAACAAACCATTTAGCAGAGTGCCATCAGGTGCACCTGCACCTGGATGAACCACCAAACCTGCCGGTTTATTGATGATTAAAATGTCATCATCTTCATAAACAATATCGAGCTCGATAGGCTGCGCTTGATAACGCTCCTCGCGCTCAAGCTCAGCATCGATAGCAACCAGCGCGCCAAGCTCGAGTTTCTCACGCGGCTTTTCAATGACCTGTGCATCGACAGAGACTTTGCCCTCTGTAATCCACTTTTTCATGCGTGAACGTGAATAATCTGGGAACAACTCAGCCAATATCTGGTCTAAACGCTTCCCCGCGAGGGATTCAGGCACGATGGCCTCTAGTTGAATAGTTTCATTCATAAATTTTTTTCGACTGTCAAAGAGTATTGTGCTGGGTTAGAATGCGGATCATGTATTAATTATGATAGTGTAACTTGTTACACTGAACTTTGCACAGGCAAAACACCGCTTATCTAAGTGACTGACTCTAAAAAACCTGAGGTGTTATGAAACGTCGTATCCTAATTTTAACTGCCGCAGTCGGATTAAGTCTGGCAGGATGCTCGTCAACTGATGAGGAGCAAAGCGAGCTCAAGTACACGCAAGTCGAGCTGATGTACCAATCAGCGCAAGAGCAAATGTCCTTAGGGAACTTTACCCAAGCGCAAGAAGAGCTTTCGCAAATTAATTCGCGTTATCCGTTTGGTCCATTTGCCCATCAGGTTCAACTTGATCTGATTTATCTCAATTACAAACTCGATAATACTGACAAGGCATTGGCAGCCATCGACCGCTTCATCAGCTTGAACCCAAATCATAAAGATGTGGACTATGCGCTGTATATGCGTGGATTAACGAATCAACGTGCTGAGTACAATGCGATTCACGAGTTTGCTGGAGTTGATCGCTCTGACCGCGATTCAACCATGGCGAAAGAAGCATTCAAAGACTTTGCCGAACTGTTGCGTAAGTACCCAGATAGTAAATACGCGGCTGATGCGAAAAAACGCATGATATCAATCAAGAGTCGTTTGGCGAAAAAAGAACTCGCAGTGGCTGAATATTATATGAAACGCCAAGCGTACCTTGCTGCCGCAAACCGCGGACGTTACGTTGTGGAAAACTTTGAGAGTACACCTGAAGTAGAAAATGCGTTAGCCATTATGGTCGAATGCTATGACCAGCTTGAATTAGAAGAACTCAAACAAGATGCACTTATGGTGCTAAGAAGTAACTTTCCTAATAACGAGCTTGTCAGTAATTAAAAAGTTGCGAGCAGGTTAAACCGCCTGCTCGTTTTCTTCTCCGGTACGAATACGGATAACCCGCTCGATATCGGAAATAAAGATCTTCCCATCACCGATCTTACCTGTTTGTGCCGTCTCCATAATGGCTTCGATACACCGCTCAACTTCAGTATCAGCAACCACGACTTCCAGTTTTACTTTAGGTAAAAAGTCCACCATGTACTCAGCACCACGATAAAGCTCCGTGTGCCCCTTCTGGCGTCCAAAGCCCTTTACTTCGGATACCGTCATACCTGCAATTCCAACTTCAGATAATGCTTCTCGCACGTCATCAAGTTTAAATGGTTTTATAATTGCTTCGACCTTTTTCATGGTCACTCCAATTTAGTTTTGGCGTTCTAATTCGTAGCGGTAATGACTGGTTATTGGATACCGTCTATCACGCCCAAAATTACGCGCTGTGATTTTTGGCCCTACAGCCGCTTGGCGACGCTTATATTCATTGATATCAACGAGCTTGAGGGCTCTACGTACATCGCTTTCCTCGAATCCCGCGGCAATAATATCAGTGGGCGACCAGTCCTGTTCTACGTACAGCGAAAGGATGCGGTCAAGATCACTATAATCGGGCAATGAGTCGCTGTCGACCTGATCTGGAGCTAGCTCTGCTGAAGGTGGGCGCTCAATAACACGCTCGGGAATGCAGGCAGACCGCGTATTTCTGTACGCAGAAAGTTGATAAACTAAGGTTTTTGGTACATCTTTGATCGGTGCAAAACCACCACACATGTCGCCATAAAGTGTTGCATAACCTACAGCCACCTCGCTTTTATTACCTGTCGTCAACACTAACGCACCGGTTTTGTTCGATAACGCCATCAACAGTACACCGCGGCATCGCGACTGCAGGTTTTCTTCGGTGGTATCTGTCGCCATGCCATCAAAAAATGGAGTTAATTGCCCCATAAACGCATCAAACATAGGCTCAATAGGTACCACATCGTATTTAACACCCAGTGTTTTAGCCTGTTGCTCGGCATCTTCTAAACTCATATTAGAAGTGTATTTAAATGGCATCATTACAGCTTGCACACGGTCAGCACCCAAAGCATCTGTCGCAATCGCAAGCGTTAACGCTGAATCGATTCCACCCGATAGGCCTAACAACACCTTTTTAAAGCCATTTTTATTAACGTAGTCGCGCACCGACAACACTAATGCGTCATATACGTGCGCCAAACGTAGTTCACTATCTTCACCGGCGTGAGGAGGGAATGCTTCACAACTGAGCGTATCTTTATTCAGTTTTAGCGTCGCCAACGTGCTCTCACAGTGAGGCAGCTCAGCTACTAGCTTGCCTTCCTTATCCATCACCATGGAGTGGCCGTCAAAGATCAGCTCGTCTTGACCACCACAATTATTTAAATACGCAATCGGAAAGCCGTGTTCGGCGACACGTTGCCTTAACACCGATAGCCGCTGGTCATGTTTATCTATTTCATAGGGGGACGCGTTTACCGATAGTACCAAGTCCAGTTGGTCGCCCGCCAAACGACTTAACGGTTGGGGGTGCCATAAATCTTCACAGATCATTAGTCCAATGCGATAGCCTTGCCATTCAAAGACTTGCCCTTCATCTCCCGGAACAAAGTAACGCTGCTCATCAAAAACTCCGGTATTCGGTAACCGCTGCTTTTTGTAGCGCAACAAGCATTCGCCGCGGTGCAACACCGAGACGACATTAAACAGCTGCTCGCCGACCTTACTTGGATGACCAACAATCACAACACAATCTGATGCCGCAGCACTAATCTGCTCAACCGCGTTATCAACAGTCTCCTGATGATCCGCTCGAAGTAGCAAGTCTTCTGGTGGATAGCCTGTAATAGCCAGCTCAGGAAACACGATGATATCGTGCTTATGGCTTTGCTCAGCAACGGTTTTAAGTATCAGACTGGTGTTGCTATGAAGCGCACCGACAGTAAAATCTAATTGTGCCATGCACAATGACAGCTCAGACATAGTGTTTGATCCAGCGTTACAGTACCAAAAATACAGGGGGCGAATAGTATAGCAGCGGCGGTTTTTTGGCAAATAACCGGCCGATCAGTGGCGCAAATCCTCGGGAATCGGCCCGTCGGTATTCGGCTTTTTCGGCCGCTTCGCCTGACCTTGCTTAAACATCTTAAGCTGATAAACGTATGCCAAGACTTGCGCAACAGCGACAAATAAACCGCGTGGAATTTCGGCTTCAAGTTCAGTGGTATGATAAATCGAACGAGCGAGTGCAGGTGAAGCGACGAGAGGCACATCATATTCCAATGCGATTTCGCGTATTTTAGCCGCCGTTTCATCCGTACCCTTAGCCAAAAGAATCGGTGCTTGGCTACCATTTTCCTCGTATTTAATCGCTACGGCAAAATGTGTCGGGTTAGTAACGACAACATCGGCTTTCGGTACTTCCTGCATCATCCTGCGATTTGCCATTTCCATTTGTAGGCGACGAATTCGACCCTTAACCTCTGGACTCCCCTCTGAATCCTTATGCTCATCTTTCACTTCTTGTTTAGTCATACGTAGGTCTTTGTTGTGTTTCCACAACTGAAACGGCGCATCAATCACCACGATCAGAAACATTGAGCAGCAAATTAATAAGAACATCCACATCAAGATATCAAGGGCGTTCTCTATCATATTTGGCATTTGCCCCATAGATATTTGTAAGATATTTTCAAACTGCCAACTCAGAAGCAAAAAGGCACTTACCGCGACCACAGCAAATTTCGCAATGCCCTTCACCAATTCAATGAGCGCTTGGGTACCGAACATCCGCTTAAAGCCGTTCAATGGATTCATCCGCGAGAACTTAGGTGCCATCGCTTTCCAAGAAAAGTTGATACCACCTAACCAACTATTACCTAAAAAGGTGAAAACGGTAATGAATGCGAAGATAATGATTACAGGCCAGATTATATGCTCAAACCCTATCGCGAGGGCCTTATAGATTTGTGTAGTGTCAAATGCTTGTCGTCTTTCCAGGGTAAACATATCTCTGAATAGACTACGCGCCCCCGAATACAATGACTCGCCAAACCAAAAGAACGCAACCGCCGCGCTAACCAGCACAAATGCCGTACCCATCTCTTTTGATCGGGCAACTTGCCCCTTTTCTCGGGCCTCTCGTTTTCGTTTCTCTGTGGGTTCCTCTGTGCGTTCTTGATCTGTCTCAGCCATCCATTACCTCAGCACTGACTACCAATCACGTTACACATAACACCAATGGCTTCCTGCCACTGATTCTCGAAATGAAAAATGAAGCCGCCCATCGTCAACCACAGTACGATCAAACCACTCACCATAGTGATAGGAAAGCCGATAGCGAAAATATTCAATTGGGGCGCAGCCCGCGTCATGATACCAAACGACAAGTTAATAAGAAGTAGTGCAATAATACCTGATAACATCGCTGTGAGTGCCGCGGAGAACATAGCACTGCCCCAGTCGGCAATCATTCTGAAAGCGTCGGCATCTAAGCCGGTCATCGCCACAGGCACAGAGTCAAAGCTGGCGACAACCATTTGAATCATCAACAAATGCCCATCTAAGGCTAGAAAGATCAGACTCGCTAACATTAAGAAAAACTGTGCGATCACGGGGACCTGCTGGCCGTTGGTCGGGTCCACCATGGAAGCGAAACCCAAACCAATCTGCATTGCGATAATTTGTCCACCCAGCACAAATGTTTGCAAAAATAGCAATGACAATAGCCCCAGAGCTACGCCAATCACAATTTGTTGAGCAGTGACCACCATACCGCCCACCGAAAACATCTCAACGCCGGGATTGACTTCAGGTAACGCTGGGGAGATGGCGAATACGATAGCGATCGACAGTAATACCTTAATACGCGCATTCACCAATGTACCTGAGAATAAGGCCATGCTCATGATCATTGATGAAACCCGGGTGAGCGGCCACAAGTGTTGTTGCAACCACTCCATCAACACCTGAGTCACGAGATCCATCTTAGCCAACCACTTGCGGTATACGGTTATACATTTCGATCGTAAAATCCATCAACAACCCCACGATAAAATGACCGCCCAGACCAATAACCGCTAATGTCACCAAAAGTCGTGGCAAAAAGCTTAAGGTTTGTTCATTGATGGAGGTCGCCGCCTGAAATACCGCAACGAGTAAACCCACCAGCAAACTCGGCACGATAATAAAAGCCACGATAATAACAATGACCTTTAATGCCTCTTGAAACACATCGAGAAATACTTCAGGGGACATTTTGCCTCCTAGACACCAAAACTGCCCGCAAGCGTGCTCATAGTTAAGTTCCAACCGTCGACTAAAACAAACAACATTAGTTTGAACGGCAGCGATACAATCATGGGTGACAACATCATCATACCCATGGCCATCAATACACTCGCGACCACCAAATCGATAATCAAAAACGGAATGAACAGCATGAACCCAATTTGGAACGCGGTTTTGAGTTCCGACGTAATAAACGAGGGAATCAATATCGACATAGGCGTATCTTGTGGGCTTTGAATATCTGTTTCACCAGCGATGTCAGCAAAAGTTTGAATGTCCGTGACTCGTGTTTGTGCCAACATAAATGCTTTCAGCGGTGCTGTCGCACGATCCACCGCTTCCATCGACGTCACTTCTTCATTTAAATAAGGTTGCAGGGCTTTATCGTTGATCTCATTAAGCACGGGGCTCATGATAAAGAAAGTGAGAAATAGCGTGATACCTATGAGTACTTGGTTTGACGGAGACTGTTGCAGACCAATCGCTTGTCGTAATATCGCGAGTACCACAATAATGCGAGTAAACGATGTCATCATGATAACCATCGCCGGAATAAACGTCAGCGCCGTCATGATGGCTAGAATTTGCAGCGTAACCGAATATTCCTCGCTGCCATCGGGGTTGGTTTTTACAGTAACCGCTGAGATATCTTGCATCGCGTGAGCGATATCGGGAATAGCCAGCGCAAGCAAGGCTAAACATCCCAAGAGAAGCTTTATTTTCATTGTTTTTCTTCTCCCAATACAAAGTCGTCGGGGAGTTCTTTTAAACACTCTACCCGCTCAGGTGTGATACCCAATAGAAACTTTTTATCGCCAATTTGCACCACACTAATGCGCTCTTTAGGACCTAAAGAAAGGGTCCCCATGAGCTTCATTCCTTTAGTTCCCTGAAACTTCACGTTGAAGCGCTTTAATACAGCGGCGAGTCCGATAATGACAACAATGACCGCAATCAACGCAACCAACATTGAGGCAATATCTTTACCTCCAATCGGTGAGGTCGCTTGTTCTACTTGGGCAACCGCAGGGCTGACCCAAAGACTAGCGAAGCTTACGAATGCGCTCGATTTGACTGATAACATCGGTGAGTCGAATCCCAAATTTATCGTTAACTACAACAACCTCGCCATGAGCGATCAAGGTTCCATTGACCAATACATCCAGCGGCTCCCCCGCCACACGTTCGAGCTCCACCACCGAACCTTGGTTCAACTGCAGTAAATTTCGGATACTAATTTGGCTTCGCCCTACCTCCATGGAAATAGTGACAGGTATATCCAAAATCGCATCTAACTTACGCTTATCATCGTCGTCTAAATTTTCAGCGCTTAACTCTTCGAGCTCAGCGGTACGAACAGCTTCTTCATCGGCATTCGTACTTTCCTCGCCATCGCCGTCTTCAGAAGCTGCTTGTTCAGCCATAGCCGCTTCCCAATCATCCATTTCGTTGTCTTTATTACTCATTGCTATTCCTCAACTCAGTCAAATACTGAATGCTATAAATCGATATCTTCTTCAAGCTGACGCAATTCTGCGTCCCCGCCTATCCGGCGTCCACCTCGAGTCAACATATGGATGTCAGACTTAACGGTCTCTGGGCGCCTAATTTTGTCTGATATTTTCAGCGCAATATTGTCGCGCGATCGACCCATTTTGGCGTGGAAGGTTGGCAGATCCTCGATGAACACCGTCAAGTTATCCGGCACTTCAAGCGGGATAATGTCACCTTCAGCGAAGTCCATCACTTCTCGCAGCGTTACATCAACATCCGCTAACTTAGCCACCATTTCCACCGGCACATCCATAATCTCATCACGCAGCGCCTTGCTCCAACGCATGTCGGTATCTTCTTTGTCCGACTGAACGCCTGCATCCAGCAACTCACGAATAGGTTCGAGCATGGAGTACGGTAAAGCAATGTGGAAATCGCCACCGCCACCATCAAGCTCAATATGGAATGAACTAATAACAATCACTTCGGTGGGAGAGACGATGTTGGCCATCGCCGGGTTGACTTCCGAGTCGAGGTACTCGAAACCGACATCCATCACCGGCGCCCACGCTTCTTTATAATCTTCAAAAATGAGTTTCAACAACATTTGAATAATGCGTCGTTCAGTCGGGGTAAACTCGCGGCCCTCAATTTTTGCATGATACCGACCATCGCCGCCAAAAAAATTATCCACCAAAATGAAAACTAAACGTGCTTCCATAGTGATCAACGCGGTACCTTTAAGAGGACGAAAACGCACCATGTTCAAGCTCGTAGGCACGAACAAGGTATGCACGTACTCACCAAACTTAAGCATCTGCACGCCGTTTATCGAGACTTCAGCGGTGCGCCGCATCATATTAAATAGACTCACACGCATGTGTCTGGCAAATCGTTCGTTGACGATTTCCAGTGTTGGCATGCGACCACGAACAATTCGATCTTGCGATGAAAAGTCATAATCTAATGCTTCTGATGCGGCATTCGAGGATTCAACATCTTCCTCTTCGACGTCATCAACTCCATGCAGGAGCGCATCAATCTCGTCTTGTGATAGTAAATCGCTCAAAACACTGCTCGCTCTTTTATTGCATGACCAGACCGGTAAATAACACTTTCTCGACCAAGCCCTGTCCTGTGACACTTTCAAGCGCTGAACGCACTTGTTGTAAGGCAAGCTCTCGAATACGTTGCTTACCCTCAGCTGTTCTTAACTCATCGGCGGTAGAAGAACTAAAAACTTCGTGCAAGGTTCCCTCAATAAGCGGAATGTGCCGCTTAGTCAGCTCTTCACTTTGTTCGCCGCGAACCATTAATTGCACACTAATCTGCACCGTGCGTTCACGCGCATCACCGGGCACGATAAAAACAAAGGGGCGTGGCATGCCGACATAAAGCGCGTTGCCGACTTGCGCCGTCTCTTCAGCGCTCTGTGAGGCCGGCGCTTCGGCCGTGCTCGCTTGTGGCGTACTTGCAGGCTGATCATCGCCCAGCATCAACCAAACGACGACAACGACGATAATTACAAGCACCGCGCCAGCACCACCCATAATGAGCCATTTTTTCTTGCCAGAAGTGGTTTGCTCCTGATCTTCTACTTGATTATCTTCTTCCGCCATGAGGCCACCTTGAATGAGCCATTAATCAATAACGAGCACTATATATCGAAATAGGGCTAGGTTTCATCCCTTACACATAGAAATCGAGTCGACCTTGCGCAAGAAAATCGTCGACGGTTGCCTCCATTTGCGTTACTGAGTCATCAGCTGTACCGCTTCCTCCCTGAGCTGTTCTGCTACTAGCGCCGTCGCCACGTTCGCCTTGCTGCTCGCTGACACTACTTTCTGCCAGGTTCAAACCTTGTTGCTCAAGCATTTCTCGAAGCCGAGGCATGGTTTGGTCGATCGCATCACGTGCTTGGGTAGACTGAACTTGGAATTGCACCGTGGTCTGATCGCCTTGAGTATGAATTCTCACGTGCATCGATCCCAACTCGGGCGGGTCAAGGCGAATATCAGCGCGCTGAATATTCTTCGACACCATCATTTGAATTCGCTCTTGCATCTTTTGCGCCGCGTCTTGCTGCTGCAGATCGAGCGGTTTATCGATCGCACTTTGTGCTTGCGCTACTGACATCCCATCAATTTTGGTGAGCGTCTGCTGAGTTTGTGTTACCGCACTTACATGGTTTGGCGACTGCTGTGTTTGGTGCGTAGAAGCGGTGTTGTCCGCGACGTTAGATGATTGGCCTAACGTCGCGGAGATATGACTCTCGCTAGCTCGCGGATTGCTATTCCCATTGTCCGTAGTGGCTTTCAGTTCTTCCTTTACCATCTTAGCAATCGTGCTTTGATCTGCCGACGGCTTGGTATCTTCATTCTTACCCTGTTGCGGCTTACTCGTGTCGACATCGCTCGCACTTAAACTTGGCGATCCGACGGTTGGCGACTTCGCGTCACCCGAACTACGTTCGCTTACCGCTTTTTGAGCTTGAAATGTAGGCGCAGCGACGGCTACAAGACTGACTTTATTGTCAGTTTGTCTTAGATTCGATTGATATTTTTCAACCCAGGCAACCATTGCCTGGCGCTGACTTGCGTCAAACGGCTTATTATCAGTTAATAATGCTTTTACGTGAGCCATTCCCTCATCAAGCGAGGCGTCAGGATGGGTCTGGCGAAACTGGTTAAGTTGTTCACGCAACCAAGCGCGCTGCTGCGCATCTAACTTAGGCAAATCGAGTTCGCTAACTGCCTCAGGCGCTTTTTGCTGGTTCGATAACACCTGCTCTACTTCGGTCCACTGCTCAGCGATTTGTGGTTTAATGACTTCACTTTCAAAACTGTTGAGCTGTGCCAGTAAGTCGTCACTCGCTTTATCAAGCTGTGAAATAGGGAGACTCCCGCGTTGTTCAGCGTCGGCAATCAATTGCCGCATTGAGCCGACTTGCTCAACCAAGCTATCCAGTGCTTGCTGTTGCTCTAACGTCAACTCGCTGTCAGCCGATTGGTTTTGCGCTAATTCAGCATCGAGTTTTTCCAGCCATTGCGCCATTTCATCAAGCATCGCCTTGTGTTCTGCATCAAGTTCGACACTACCTTCGGCTTCGTCGCCAATCGCTTCATCACTCGTCAGCAGTTCGCGCATGCCCTCGATCGAGTCAATCCACTGACCGGTCTCAGATGCCTTTTTAGGTCTGTCTGCAAGCTGTTCGCTGAGTGTTGATTGGGGTAACTCATTAGTTTGTTCGGGACGGTCAAACCGTTTCTGCGCGCCATCAACTGAGATCGATTGACGGGCAAACAATTGCCGCTGGGACTGCTCCTGTTGCGGTGATTGCATTAACGCTGCGAACTCACGGCCATTCGTTTCGATCATTTCAACGTCGCTAAAACTACCTGCGGTGTCATTCTTTACTGGCGAGCCTTGTGCATTTGCGGCTACTTGCATGATGTTGGGCATAGTGTGTCACCTATTCGGCAGAGCATAGTAATTTGACGCTTCTGCTACTTTGATTCGATTACACTAATCAAAGCAATATTTATACCAACCTTGAACGTTTTCCTCGTATAAAGCGCTGAGTCGAAAAGTCATCCAAATTCTTTTGCTCTTTTCGAGCACGGGTGCGCTCGGCTGCGCGCTTTTTATTCTCAATCAATAGTTCAATCGATTCAGCTTTACGGCGTTGCGCCAGCCATTGCTGTTTACGTTGTTCGACTACTTGATTTAGCTGCTGAATCATTTGATGCAGTTGTTCAACCCCTTCATCGAGCTTGCCGACAAAGGCATGATACTGACCAAACTGAATCGACTGAATTCCGCCCGTCCCGCGGGCATGCAATTGATTGAGGTAATCTAAGCGATATTGCACCAAGCCATCGAGCCGCTGTTGTTCACTAAGTAACTGTTGCTTAGCTTGACCAAAATGCTGCGCTAACTTATCAGTGCGCTGCTGCTCCAACTCTAATAGCATTTCTAATTGCGAAAGCTCGGCCATTACGTAAACTCCTAGCGGTTAATAAACGCGCGTTGGGTGAGTTGTTGCAACTTCACTAAGCTTTCATCGTAGCTAATGACCTCATTCATTCTTTGTGTCAAAAAGTTCTCTACTTGCGGCTGCATTGCAATAGCTTCATCTATTTTGGAGTCGGAGCCTTTGTTGTAGGCACCTATCGATATCAAGTCACGATTTCTACGATAGGATGAATACCATTGTCGGACCTTCGTTGCGCGCTGTAGATGTTCCTCAGAAACCACTTGTGGCATGACACGGCTAATCGAAGCTTCAATATCAATAGCGGGATAATGCCCAGAGTCCGCCAATTCACGATTGAGAACAATATGGCCATCAAGGATCGCACGTGCTGAGTCAGCAATGGGATCTTGCAAATCGTCGCCTTCTGTCAGTACTGTATAAAACGCAGTAATAGAACCTTGCGTACCACCACCGTTACCGGCACGCTCAACAAGCGCGGGTAAGCGTGCAAATACCGAGGGGGGATAACCTTTCGTAGCGGGCGGCTCGCCGACTGCCAGCGCGATCTCTCGTTGTGCCATTGCATAGCGAGTCAGCGAATCCATCAACAACAATACGTTAAGCCCCTGATCGCGAAAATACTCAGCAACTTTAGCTGCTGTTTCACAACCGCGTAAGCGTAATAAGGGCGATTGATCGGCTGGAGACGCGACTACCACGGCCTTCTGTAGACCTTCTTCCCCCAGAATCTCATCAATAAATTCTTTAACCTCACGACCCCGTTCACCTATGAGCCCGACGACGATGACGTCGGCGTTGGTTCCTTTGGTCATCATACCTAATAACACACTTTTACCGACGCCACTGCCAGCAAATAATCCCATACGTTGACCTTGACCCACCGTAATGCAGGCGTTAATGGCATTAACCCCTACATCCAGAGGTGACTTAACGGGGCGGCGATTCAACGGGTTTATTGGTAGGCTACGATACGCTTTGTGATTATCAGTTAATACAGGTCCCTTGCCATCAAGCGGATGACCGCGCGCATCGATTACCCGTCCGAGTAACTCCAGTCCAAGTGGTAACTGTTCAGTGCGCGTCAAGGGTTTGACTTTAGCGCCGGGGACAACACCATGAGAATCATCCATCGGCATCAGATAACTGGTTTGTCCTTCAAAGCCAACCACCTCCGCTTCTATCTCACCATGCGCTGACTCAACGGCACAAGTCGCCCCAATCGGGGCACGCACACCAACCGCCTCAAACATCAAGCCGACAACCCGCGTTAAGTAGCCAGACACCAATACGGGGGCCGGTCTAACACGCTTATTTAAGGTAGTGAAGTATTCCGTCAGCACCTCGCTCATGACGATCCCTGCAACTTTTCAAAAATCAGGTCAATACGGCTCGATAACGAGTAGTCAACGCTCGAACTCTCGGTCGTCACACGACACCCGCCGCGTTCGAGCAGTTCATCTTTACTCAACAGCCAACCTTTTTCTTTCAGATGCTCTTCACCTAGACTGACTTGAATAAGCTCAAGATCCTCTGGGTTTAAGTGGATGATGACGCGCTGATCAGTGACAGGCAGTACCTCTAACGCTTGCTGAAATGCTTTCTTAATAATGTTTTCGTTATGCAGGGGCTCATCTAAACACACCGTTCGCGTCAAATTTAACACGAGCTCAAGCAATTGCTGACGCAAGGTTTCCGTCAATTGCTGCGTGGGTTGCGCTAGACCATTAATCACATGCGCTAAACGCTGTTCAGCTTCAGCCATCTTTGCTTTACCATCGGCCAAACCTTGCTCAAAACCAGACTGAAAGCCTTTCTCACGACCTTGTTCTAAACCCGCGTGTTCGCCTTGCTCGACACCTTCTTGATAGCCTTGTTCAAAACCAGCTTTGAAACCTTCTTCTCGCGCTGCTTCACGTATCTCTTCTAACTGCTGTGCTGTCAGCGGTTCAGGCTCTTGTTCTTCAGCTTCTTGTTCAGGTGGCTCGTAGTGCCACTTTCTTGGCTTGTTCAGCGCGTTACGTTGCTCACCCGTTTTCGCTTCATCCGTGGTGATATCAGGTAAATCCCAAGTTTTCATAGAATGCCGCTCGCTCATGACTGCAGGTTCCTATCCATCTCGTTATAAGAACTCGTCGCCACCACCGCCGCCGAGCATAATCTCACCAGCGTCCGCTAAGCGACGTGCTACGGCAAGGATATCTTTCTGTGCTGCTTCTACATCGCTAATACGAACAGGTCCCATCGCTTCGAGGTCATCACGCAGCATATCGCCCGCACGTTTCGACATATTCTTAAATACTTTCTCTTTAACCGTATCGTCAGCACCTTTAAGCGCTTTCTGCAAGGTGTCACCCTCAACTTCACGCAACAAGGTCTGGATACCACGGTCGTCGACATCGACCAAGTTTTCGAACACAAACATCAGATCCTGAATCTGCTGGCTCATCTCTTCGTCTTGCTCTCGGATGGCGTCCATCAGCTGTCCTTCGATATTGGTATCGAGGTAGTTCATGATATCGGCTGCGGCCTTTAAGCCGCCCATTTTCGCAGCCTGTGCACCCGCTTGACCAGCAAACTGTTTCTCCATGATTTCGTTCAATTCTTGTAATGCCGCAGGTTGGACTTCTTCCAGGTTGGCAATCCGCATCATTAGATCTAAACGCACTTTTTCTGGGAACTGCGCCATAATCTCAGCGCTCTGCTCAGCATCCAAGTACGACAAGACAATGGTCTGTATCTGCGGGTGCTCATTACGAATAATAGTCGCAACCTGTTTCGAGTCCATCCACTTAAGTGAATCCAACCCTTTCGCGCCACCACCCATAACGATCTGCTCGATCAGGTTGCCCGCTTTATCTTCACCTAAAGCGGATGTCAGTGCTTTGCGCACAAACTCTTCGCTCTTGAAGCCAATATTGGTGAATTTCTGGATCTCTTCTAAGAACAGATTGTGAACGGCATTTACTTTGTCTTGGTTAAAATCTTCAAGACTCGCCATCGCCGTGCCGACTTTCTGTACTTGCTTGGGCTCCAGGTGCTTGAGTATCTGAGCGGCGTCTTCTTCAGAGAGGCTCAGCAGCAAAATAGCAGCCTTTTCGACGCCCTCGAGTTGAGTGACGTCAAAATCTTGTTCACTGCGCTTGGTGCGAATATCTGTATTAGGCATCTTCGTTTAACCACGCTTTAACCACTTGAGAAGATAGCTCAGGCTCATTAGCAACCAATGCACGAACAGCCTTTAGCAAGTCTTCATCTTTATGTAAGTCCGGAAGTTGCAAACTTCCATCGGGTCCGAATCCGACCGAACTCTCATCAAACTGAGATGATAGTAAGTCAATGGTCTCGTCACCCATCATCTCGTCATCTTCGAGCATCGAATGCGCATCATCTTCCAGTTCTTGAGTCGGATTAATCAGTTTCTTCAGCATTGGCCGTACCACAGCCAGTATCAGCACCAAAATAACCAGTCCACCCATCACTAAGCGCGCAGCACGCCAGAACCAAGGCTGGTCCCAAATCGCGGTCTCTCCCGCACCCAAATCAGGTAGTTGAGCAAATGGTACAGAAACTACCTCAATCGTATCACCTCGGCTAAGGTCAAAGCCAATACCACCTTGTAAAAGGCGACGAATATTTGCTAATTGCTCAGGTGATGCAGGCGTCGGGACTTGTTCACCCTCTGCATTAGTGGTGGTCGGCTGATTCACGGCGACGGAAACGCTCAGCCGTTCAATTGTGCCGGTCTGGCTACGGGTATAACTGACCGTATTGTCGAGCTCGTAATTACGCGTTGCCTCACGGTGCATCGAGCCACTCGCGTCGCGTTGATTGGCACCACCACCGGCTTCTTCAGGAATATCGGACTCTAGTGGCGGTTGATTACTGAGTGCTCCAGGGATGCCACCTATCGCTGAGCCTGCACTGCGATTCTCAACGGTCATTTCGCTACGAATCGCGGGCATGTCGGGGTTGTACAAGCGTTGTGTCTTTTCTGACTGGGTAAAGTCCATGGTGACATCAACTTGTGCTGTGTAATTATCGTAGCCTAAGACAGGTATCAAAATACTATCGATTTTATTGAGGTATTCTTCCTCACGTTTGCGCTCAAGCTGATACTCACGGCTATTTGTCGCCGCCAACGCGCTCTGTGACCCCGAGTTCAACAAACGTCCATTTTGATCGGTGACCGTAACCTGAGAGGTTTCTAAGCTGGTCACTGATGAAGCGACCATATCAACGATCGAGGCGATCTCTTCCTCACTCAGCGACTGGTTGCCTTTAACATTAAGCATGACCGACGCTTTGGGTTGCTTTTCTCGGCGTGCGAATACGTTCTCTTTTGGTACAGCAAGTAATACACGAGCAGCCGAAACCGCACGCATTTCTTCTATTGCACGGGCTAACTGTATTTCACGAGAGTGAATCAAACGTTCACGTTCTAAGCGTTGACTGACACCAAAGCCGGGCTCACTCATCAGTATATCTGAACCGTTATTCTCCGACTGGCCATAATCAACGCCTGCACGCGTTAGCTGTAATTTGATCGCGTCGTATCGTTCTTCGGGAACTGACACCACATTACCGTCGACTTTATATTCAATATTGTTTGCGTCGAGATAATCTAAAGTACCAACGAGCTGTTCTGTTTCCATCTTAGCTAAAGGACGGAAAGTCGATTCTTGAGCCCAGAGCATGATAAAGATTGCGATAGCGACACAAATCGCAAGCGCCAAAATTACGACGACCTGGCGTAGCATGTCGAAATTAGCTAGCTTCTCGACCAGCGTTTGCTTTTCGCCACCCTGATCACTTGTCTCTGCCGAGTTGCCACCCGCGCCTTCAGTTACCATCAAATCTGTTGATTCAGCCACAGCTCATTCTCCAACTAATACGGTTATACCGGCATTGACATGATTTCTTTGTACGCTTCTACCATTTTGTTGCGTACCTGCACCGTCGCCTCGAAAGCAATACTGGCTTTTTGACTCGCGATCATGGTCTGCTCAAGCGTGACGCTAGGGTCACCAAGCTCCATTCGGGTTTTTAAATCACCTGAGGTTTGCTGTAGCTCATTAACATTGTCTACAGCCATTTTAAGTAGATTAGAAAAGTCAGCGTTTGCCGAATTCTCGACCTTTAACGCATTGTTGTTTTGCGCTTGGTCTAGGTTGGCAGATTGCGTTGTGAGTTCGCGCCATTGTTGATAGGCCGCGTTGGCATCTACTTTCATCTTTTTCTCCGTCAAAAAACTTACGGCGTAACGTGTTACTTAGGATGATGCAAGTAGAGTGCCAACTTTAGATTGGCGCAGAATTGATTATAGACTCAGTCCGTTATCTCGTATTTTTGCAAGTTTATAACGTAGCGTACGAGGCGAAATACCCAGTTCTTCCGCCACTGGTTTACGTTTTCCATCATGGCGCTCAAGTGACTGCTTAATAATACGGTACTCCTGCATAAACAGTGACTCGCCCAAGTCCTCGCTCTGTTCCATGCTATCGGGTACCACTACATGCTCTTTGGGCTGAGAAGCAATGATCTCAGCATTTTGAGATACTTGTTCCGGAAGCACCTGAGCGCCTGGCACCACATCCAACATTAAATCAGCGGGGTTAATCATCCCATTTTGATGAAGTACCAGTGCACGCTGAATAACATTTTCTAGTTCACGGATATTTCCTGGCCAACTATGAATACGTAACTGTTGGCGCGCCGCGTCCGATAAACTCACCGGCTCTCTAATGCCCAACCGCTGTCTGTGTCGCGCAATCAATGACTCTGCGATAGGCTCAATATCGTCGGGCCGCTCAGCCAGGGGCAGCCACTTCAGTGGAAAGACATTCAACCGATACATTAAGTCCTCACGAAATGTCCCTTCCGCTACGGCTGCTTGAATATCTCGATTGGACGTGGCAATAATTCTCACATCCAATCGAACCGCTTTGCGCGCCCCAAGCCGCTCCACTTGGCGCTCCTGAATAACTCGCAATAGCTTAGCTTGCAATGCGATATCCATTTCTGTCACTTCATCAAGCAACAGCGTACCGCCTTGCGCAAGCTCGAACTTACCGGGTGACGACTGAGTTGCGCCAGTAAAAGCACCTTTTTCATAGCCAAATAGCAACGACTCAAGCATAGTTTCTGGAATAGCGGCACAGTTCACCGCTATAAAGGGACGTTGATCGCGACCCGACTGCTGATGAATGTAACGCGCAAGCACCTCTTTACCCGTACCACTCGGTCCCGTAATAAGTACCGTCGCATTGGTACGTGCGACTTTTTTAGCCAACTCAAGTAAGGCTAAACTTGATTTATCTCGTGCGACCACACCATGACTAGCAGCTTCTTCGATAGGTGCATAACGTTGAACTAGTTGCGTCAGTTCGTCTATCGAAAATGGCTTACTCAAATAGTCGATAGCACCCTCGCGCATCGCCACAACCGCATCATCTACTTTCGCATACGCGGTCATCATCACCACAGGTACATCAATCTGTAGGTGCTTAATATTTCTGAGCAGTTGAAGCCCATTCATGCCCGGCATCTGAACGTCACTTACGACCAGATCGACACTATTCTTTTTAAGCTTTAATAATGCCGATTCACCATTATCTGCATGCAGGCACTGATAATTCGCGAGTTCGAGGGTATCGGTGATGGCCTCTCTCAAAGCCGCGTCATCCTCAACCACTAAAATGGTTGGACTATCCATAACGCACCTCCAAGTTAGATTGCTGAATGGTTGGAAACATAATCATGAATTCGCTACCTTGACCTTTTTCAGAGTGCCACTTGATTTTTCCACCGTGTGCTTTTGCAACCGTATCGACGACTGCAAGCCCTAATCCAGTGCCGTGAGGTTTATTGGTCGCAAAGGGTGTAAATAGCCTTGCTTTCATCGCATCATCAATTCCCTCGCCACTGTCGCGCACGCAACAGCACCACAATCCCGCGTCAGTTTTTGTTTCAACCGTGACGGGCTGGCCTTCTCGACTGGCGTCAATGGCGTTAGTAATAAGATTTTGAATGGCTCCAGCGACAGCTGTCTTATTGATTTTGAGTGTTTGCGGTGAAGCTTCGCATTGCCATTGAATGACAACGCCGCGTTGTTTGGCATAGGCTTCGACGGTTTGCTCAATATGCGTCATGAGCTGATTTGAGTCGATATCGGCGAGGGTGCTCTTTTGCCCACTTTTAGCGAACAACAGCATATCGTTCACGTGATGCTCAAGATCATGCAGCCGCGTCTTTAGTTTAGAACTAAAGTTCACGCGCTGCGCTGCGTCTAAATGACTGGTGGACAAGTGCTCGGCGTACAATAATGCCGTCGACAGAGGTGTACGAATTTGATGTGCCAGTGAGGCGACCATTCTCCCCATTGATGACAGTCGTTGTAAATGAGCAAGTTGCGCTTGCAAATCACGTGTTTCGGTCAGATCAGTCAGTACAACTAATTGACCCGGCTGGTTGGGCAGGCTCGATATATCGACTCGCACTCGGCGACCGTTGTGAAGCGATACTTCGTGCCAATCGTCGGCCCGTGGCGTGAAGGTGCGAGCCACACAATCGCGCCATAGCTCGCCGCAAAGATTGGCACCCATCAATTGCACACTATTAGGGTTGCAGTATTCAACAACACCGTCGCCATTCACCAGAATGACTGCATTTGGCATTGCATCAATAAGTGCATGATTAGATTGCATAGATTAGCGCATCCTAAAAAATATCTTACGCTAATAATGCAAAAGGCGTGCCTATAATTTTCCTTTCATTTCAAACAGTTAACGGCGTCAAAAAACCAACATCATACCTTGGTGATGTCATACTTTTTCATTTTCTCGACCAGTGTCGTGCGCCGCATACTGAGTAAATCGGCCGCTTTGGCGACTACACCATCGGCACGTTCTAGCGCTTGTTTGATCATTTCAACTTCGATTTCAGCGAGCATATCTTTTAGGTTGACGCCTGTTTCAGGAATATCCGCAGGACTCGCCTCAAGCACGGTAGCATTACTTTCCGATAACTCTTCTTCGGCCTCGTCGTCGTCAGAGAAAATAGCGTTTAATGCATCCCGCTCCTCGAGCTCATCAGGGTATTCAGGCGTTATCTCTTCACTATCCACGTGACGGTATTTATGGGGAAGATCACCTACATCAACCAACTGGTTGGGGTGGGTAATAGAAAGCCGTTCGATAAGGTTCGATAACTCCCTCACATTACCTGGCCAAGCATGCGCCTCTAATGACTGTAGCGCTCTATCGGTTAAGCGAACGCCAATACCACGCTCCGCTTTGAATCGCTGCGCGATTTCACGCAGAAGTAAAGGCACATCCTCAGAGCGCTCGCGCAACGCGGGAACTTCAATAGGAAACACATTCAGTCGATAATACAGATCCTCGCGGAAGCGCCCGTCAGCAATCATCCCCTCAAGCTCACGGTGAGTAGCCGCCACGACCCGCACGTCTGCAGTAATGCTCTTACTTCCACCGATTCGCTCAAATATTCGTTCCTGCAACACGCGCAGCAGTTTGACCTGCATTGGTAAAGGCATATCGCCAATTTCATCGAGAAATAAAGTACCGCCTTGAGCTAATTCAAAGCGTCCTTTGCGGACACCAATAGCTCCGGTAAATGCACCCTTTTCATGGCCAAACAGTTCGCTTTCAAGAAGATCGGGAGGAATAGCGCCACAGTTAACGGGAACAAAGGGTCCTTTGGAACGGGGCGAGAGTTCATGAATGCCCCTAGCAACCACCTCTTTACCTGTCCCAGATTCACCTAAAACCAACACATTGGCTTCACTCCCAGCAACTTGGCGAATCAATTTGCGGATCTCGCGAATATCATGGCTTTGACCGACCAAACGCTTTTCTAGTAAGTCCGCCGTTTGCTCTTGATGTTTACGTTGACTCGGAAGATGGCGGTGATACGCCTGACAGTATCGAATAATATGAGAAAGGTTTTCATAGCTCAGTGACTCAGTAATCTCACCAATCACATTAACTCGCCGAGTGGCATTTAAATGCTGCTTACTTGCACAGATGAAAGGCACATTAGGGTACTCAACGGCTACTGCTTCGAGGTCGTCAATGCAGTCTCCGGCAATGATACAGAGAGCGTTGTCTAACTGGTCGTCATCTAACCATTGCGTATGACACTCCACGAGCTCGCCCATAAAGTCGAGCACAGTCTGCAATTGCTTCTTACGCTCCGAATCCGACTCGAGCACATAGATCACCCGAGCTTCTGTCGTAGAGGAGTTTACCACGCGTTAACCCTTTAGTTTGCCAACCGACCAATAACAAAGTCATGCCCGGCGCTATGAAGAAATAATTCAGTTGCCTCAGGTAGTGTGCGCTGCTGCGCAATCTCTACCCACTGATAAAATACATTTCGATGAACTTTAGCCGTTAAGCCTGTTGGAAGTTCAAAATAAGGTACGTCATCCTTAACATAACTTAACAGTTGTTCATTCAAAATATATCGTTCATCAATGTTGGTGACAACTTGAATTACTGTCTCACCCTCATAATCGTAGAATTTCCAATCAATAATGAGAAAAGGCGCGTCTGCAACGGTAATTTTCATTTTCTCCGCAGGCGTAATAAGAAAATACTCGCCTGACTCGAAGGTCAGCACAGAAGCAAAAAGTTTAACTAACGCTTTGCGGGTTATTGGCGATCCTTGGTACAGCCACTCGCCTTGTTCATTAATATGCATTGGGATCTCACCACAGTAGGGCGGATCCCACTTTTCGGTAGGAGCGTGATGATACGACTCAAGCTGTTTAGCTAAATCGTTCAGCGACATAGGCGATTAATCAACCAGTTTTTTCTGACGGAGTAAGTACCACAATGTCGCTTCCGTGCGGTTAGATACTTTAATTGCTTTGAAAATAGCCGAGAGGTGAACACGTATAGTTCCCTCGGTAATCCCCAAAATATTTGCAATTTCCTTATTCGATAAACCTTGCGCTAATAACTGCATAATTTCAAGCTGACGCGGTGATAAAAAGCTCTCAGCGCCGCTATTTTTATTACGAGGTTCGTTAAGATTGGGGTCGTCAGGTAAGTAACGATCGCCATTGAGCAAGCCTCGAATCGCCATTTTTGCTTGCTCTGCTGAAGCATCTTTGGGCAAATAACTACGTACGCCAGCAGCCATTACTTGGCGCACATCACCAATTGCCTTTGCTTTAGTAAATAGGACTAAATGTGCAGAGGGCGCTAAACGTTTCAGGCGCTGTAAGGCTGGACGGATTTCTTCATCAGGCAATTCCATCTCTACGAAGATGATATTGAACTCATCTGCCTTAAGATAGTTTTCGGCGACCGCAAACGAGTCAGCCTCATAAATTGATGGCTGCGTCGCGTAATTGGTCAGTAATTGTATGAGTCCTGAACGCATGAAGAACGATGGATCAATAATTAAAATCTTCATCTGGTTTCTCTCGTTTAATATCCTTACCTATTTAACTTTTAGCATACCCGAATTACAACTGAGAGCAAGTGTTCAAGCAACTTAATATAGTTTTCAAGACCGAATGTTAATTTTGTTAACAGACGTGTGATGTTTGTCCTTTATGCATTCGTGTAAAAACCTTGTATAGTAAGTTTATTACTCATTTATAGGGAATTCACATGAGATCATTTAGTCGTTCAATCATGACCTCGCTGATTGCGCTCAGCGCGTTCTTTACTACCTCAATTAAGGCACAGACAGTTTATACAAATGTTAATGGATATACGCTAACAAGCCCTGCTGGACAAGATGCACAACTTGCACAGTTCAGTGCTTTTGCGGTGCGTAATGGCAAGTTTATCGCGATGGGCGATGCCGAGCTTGCACAACAATTTCCCGATTTCACGCGTGTCGACTTACAAGGTAAAACGGTATTTCCTGGCTTGATTGATGCCCACGGTCATGTGTTGGGCTTGGGTCTAAGTTTATTGCAAGTTGATTTGCGTACAAGTGAATCAGCATCCGACGCTGTTAATGCGGTCAACGCCTATGCGCAGCAGCACCGCGATCTTAAATGGATAAAAGGACGTGGCTGGAACCAAGAAAACTGGCCCAGTAAACGTTTTCCAACCGCCAAGCAGCTTGATGAGTTCGTCGCTGATCGCCCCGTTTATTTGACCCGTGTTGATGGTCATGCGGCATGGCTCAACTCAAAAGCACTCGAAGTCGCCGGTATTACCAGTGAGACAGTCTCCCCGGATGGCGGTCAAATCATCAAAGACGCGCAAGGTAACCCAACGGGCGTACTCATCGATAATGCCGTCAACTTAGTTGAGCCGCTTATCCCAGAACCAACAGCCAGTGAGAAAAAGCAAGCCTTCCAACTGGCATTCAACCATTTGCTATCGCTCGGCATAACCTCCGTGCATGATGCCGGCGTACCGGCGGTTGACCTATCAATTTACAAAGGTATGCAACATCAGGGTGAGATGCCCATGCGCGTTTATCCAATGATTGCAGCAACCGAACCACAGCTGCCTCAATTATTAGCTGAAGGCCCCTACCGCACCGATGACGATAAACTTTTTATTCGTAGCGTAAAAATATATGCTGACGGTGCATTGGGTAGCCGCGGTGCGGCATTACTTAAGCCATACAGTGATGACCATGATAATCACGGGCTACTCGTTACCTCGGTAGACAATATTCGCAAGCTGTATCAACTGATTATTCCGTTTGGCTTTCAAATAAACACACATGCCATTGGTGACCGCGCCAACCGCATTGCACTCGACGCTTTCGCTGAGTTTTATCAGACGCTTGGCGGGCGCAATTTACGTAATCGCATTGAGCACGCACAAATCGTCAATGTAGACGACCTACAGCGCTTTAAGGATTTGAATATCATCGCCTCCATGCAACCCACGCACGCAACAAGCGACAAAAACATGGCTGAAGATCGCTTAGGTAAAGCACGTATGAAGGGAGCGTATGCCTGGCATACCTTACTCGAGCAAGGTACGATTATTGCTGCTGGCTCCGACTTCCCTGTTGAGCTTGCAAACCCATTTTACGGTTTACATGCCGCTATAACGCGTCAAGATCGCCAAAACATGCCTGCTGGCGGCTGGTATGCAGAAGAGTCAATGTCGCTCGAGCAAGCATTGCGAGCGTTTACGATTGACGCGGCGTATGCGGGTTGGCAAGAAAGCACGTTAGGCTCAATTGAACCCGGCAAGTGGGCTGACTTTATCGTGCTCGACCGCGACCCTTTCGCGATTGATGCAAAAGACATTTGGCAAGTGGAGGTTGAGCAAACCTTTGTCGCAGGTGAGCAGGTATTTTCAAATGAATGATGATTTTTTATTCTCCGAGGACGAACCTGAAGAAGAGGTGCTAAATACGGCACCTCCTTATGAGATCCTTATCGTCGATGACGATGAGGAAATTCACACTATTACCAAAATGGCACTGGCTGATTTTAAACTCGATGGGCGTCCATTAAAATTTCACTCAGTTTATTCTGGTGAGGAAGCTAAACAGTTTTTATCCAATAATTCAGCCATCGCGATGACGCTATTGGATGTCGTCATGGAAACAGACCATGCGGGACTTGATGTCGCACGCTGGATCCGCCAAGAGTTACAGAATCGTCTGATTCGCATCGTTTTGCGCACGGGACAACCGGGCCAAGCGCCCGAAGAAGATGTCATCGCACGCTACGATATTGACGACTATAAAGAAAAAACCGAGCTGACCTATCGTAAGCTCGTCACTTTAATGTACTCCTGTCTGCGCGCATACCGTGATCTGAATGCCATTGAACGTAATAAGCGCGGTTTAGAAAAGGTCATCAATGCATCAGCTGAAGTGTTCAGCGCCCAATCTATGCACGCCTTGTGTCAGGGTATTTTAGAACAATTGGTCGCACTGATTACTCACTCTGATGATGCCATGTATTGTCGCACCCATGGTCTTACCGCTAAGACCCGTGACAACCAAGAGTTTGAAATTATCGGAGGCACCGGCGACTACGCCCAAGCCGTTGGTCAGGCGGTCACACAAGATATTGACTGGTCGTTAGTGACCGAGCTGCAAAACCTTCAGCGCTCGGTGGTATTTAGAATTCATAATAACGATTACTATGGGCTCTATAAAACGACGGGCGGTCGACAATATTTACTCGTCATCAAAGATGTTCGAGATTTGTCTGAGCTTGATCAAAACTTACTGGGGCTGTTTGTGAATAATAGCTCTATTGCAATCGATAACCTTAACTTGAGAGAGACCGAGCGAGAAGCTCAACGTGAGTTGCTGTACTCCGTAGGCGAGGCTATCGAAAAACGGTCGGTCGATAATATTAGCCATCATGTGAAGCGCTCAGCGGAAATGGCTGGGCAACTATTGATTGCCACCGGCGCCACCAGCGAAGACGCAGAAAAGCTGAAGCAAGCGGCGTCAGTGTACGATATCGGTAAAGTCTCCGTACAAATGGAGTTGGCGCAAAGTGCCGATGCCCTATCGATTCACGATTACGAAGAAATCATGAGTAATGTGATCAAAGGTCATGACTATCTAAGCCAGACCGATACCGAAATTGCACAAATCGCAGCCCGTATTGCGCAAGATATTCATGAGCGTTGGGATGGGTTGGGTTTTCCCAGTCGTAAAAAAGCGAAAGCGATTGATATCAATGCGCGAATTCTATCCATCACCAGTCAGTATGACGCACTGCGCACTCAACGCTCATATCGCGATGCGCAGGATACGGGCGCCGCAATCGATTATTTGACGCTGCACTCCGGCGAATTCTTTGATCCAGAACTAGTCGGTATTATGATCGATCATATTGATGCGATGGAAAAGATAAGACAACGTTATTCGGATATCATCTAACCACGAGGGTATTATGGATCTTCAATCCATTCGACGCGATTACAACATTGGCCATTTAACTGAGTCTGATGTGCCCAACACACCGTTTCAGCTGTTTGAGAGCTGGCTAAACAATGCCGTCGAGTGTGGTCTCAACAGCGATCCAACGGCGATGACTGTTGCCACGGTAGACAGCCAAGGGCATCCGAGTCAGCGTATCGTTTTGCTCAAAGGCTTTGACGAGTCGGGGCTACGCTTCTTTACCAATAAGCAAAGTCATAAAGGTAAGGATATCGCACTCAACCCCAAGGTATCGTGCCACTTTGCCTGGCTTGCACTCGAGCGCCAAGTGCACTTTCGTGGTAACGCCGAGCCTTTAAGCGAACAGGAAAACGACGAATACTTTTATTCACGCCCGTTCGAAAGCCAAGTAGCGGCACTGATTTCTAATCAAAGTCAGCCGATTGGCAGTCGTGATGAGCTTGTACGTTACTATCAAGAGCAGCTTGAGCAGTATCAAGGCAAGCAAGTACCGCGTCCACAACACTGGGGCGGTTACCGCATCGTGCCGAGCGAAGTTGAATTTTGGCAAGGTGGTGAGCATCGCTTACACGACCGGTTTATCTACCGCTTAGAAAGCGCAGATAATTGGAGCGTGCAGCGATTACAACCTTAACTCAGTGCTGTCGGTAACGGTTGCTGACAAAACTCAGCGCACTTACGCAATACTTTGAGTGTAGTGGGCGCATAACGTACACCTTTCTCAAGCTGTTGGCGCTTGCGCGCCAGCGCTTGGTGACCGGGAATGCGTACGGGGTTATCCGCAGCAATCGGTTTTGCCGCCAAGGTGTCACGAATTAACTCATCCACCTGAGTAATAAATGCTTTTTGCTCGCCAAACGCCGAAGGGTCAATAACTTGAACCCAAACACAGTTGGCATCGCCCTCATCTTTACCTTGATTCCGACCATACTGCGCCAGCGCCATCGTCCACAGTTCACTAAATAGCGTTAAGCCATAACCTTTATAGCCCAACAGCTCACCTCCCAACGGACCAATCGCACTACTGGGGTCAGAGAAAAACGTCTCAGGATCATCGGTCCATTCGCCCTGAGCTGTGACCAATGCGTTATAAGGCAGCTTTTGCTGATTGGCTTTTGCCTGACGTACCTTGCCCGCGGCCGTCATCGATAAACTGATGTCCAATAAGATAGGATCGCCAGAGCTCGGCACACCTACAGCGAACGGATTAGGCGAATACACCGCTTGTTTAGCACCAAACGGAGCGACGGCGCGTTGACCTGGGGTCGAGCACATTAAACTGACCATCATGCCCTGCTCTGTTGCTAGGCTTAAATAAGCAGCCAAAGACGCGATATGTTGACTACGACGAACGGTGATGGTGCCCGTGCCCGCCTGCTTCGCCATCTGAATGGCTTCGTTAATTGCCATCGGCATCACATAAGGACCCGGTAAACGTTGCGCATCCCAATTGGCGACAGCGGCACGCTGTTGCAGTACCTGTGGTTGTCCTTTGGGCTGACTCTCACCACGCTCCAACCACTGACAATTATTCAGTAACCGAATCAAACCATGGGTACTGTAGCCCAACAAGTCACCCTCGAGTAAATAGTAGGCAACGTGGCGAGCAACTTCGCCCGACGCTCCAGCAGACTGCAGACACTCATCGGCCCACGCTAACAATTCGTTGTAATCAAACAGACAATCACGCTCGCTCATCAAATTTCCTCTTGGTCAGCGACACTACTAACGGTAAGCTTACACCAATGACCATAGCAAGGAGTAGAACAGGTGTCATCTAGTCGATTGATTGAACGCATAGCCGTAATTACCAGCGGTGGCGACGCCCCGGGTATGAATGCAGCACTACGTGCAGTGGTATTAGCTGCCGAGCATGATGGAATAGACGTTGTAGGTTTTCGTCATGGATATGAAGGCTTGCTAAATAATGACTATATGAAACTCGGTCGCGATGAAGTTGAACATATATTGCAATATTCTGGCACCATTATTAAAAGTGCGCGTAGCGAACGCTTTAAAACCGATGAGGGTGGAATAGAGGCTGCGCGTAACCTAGATGCGCAAAATGTAGATGCATTTATTGTCATTGGTGGCGACGGTTCATTTAGAGGCGCAAATCATCTTGCTAAATTTTGGCAAGGTCCTATTATTGGCATCCCCGGCACCATCGACAACGACCTCTTCGGAACTGACAACACGATTGGCTACGATACAGCAGTAGAAACCGCGATGGATGCGCTTGATAAAATCCGTGACACCGCAGAGGCCATGGATCGGGTGTTTATTGTTGAGGTTATGGGCCGTAACGCGGGTTACATTGCAATTAGCAGTGCCATGGCAAGCGGTGCAGAGCGTATGATTTTGCCCGAGTTGCAAAAGGATAAACCGCTCACCATCGATGCCTTGGTTAAACATGTCGAAGGTGTGAACCGAGTGCGTGGTGACTCCAGTTACGTGATGGTGTTGTGCGAAAACCAATGGCCTGGCGGCGCGGTACGCTTAGCCGAGCAACTGGAGGATCGACTCAACTTTCCGTGTCGTCCTTGTTTGCTTGGTCACGTGCAACGTGGCGGACGTCCAACGGCTATGGATCGTATCTTAGCGACCCGTTTAGGCGTTTATGCCGTACAACTGGTACAAGAAGGAATTACCGGCGTTATGGCCGGCATTGAGAAGAACGAGCTGGTTACCACACCGCTCGAAGACACTTGGGTCAAGCGCAAAGTGCTGAGCCAAGAATTGATAGATATACAGACCAAGTGTTTTAACCCGATCAAAAAAGATCGTCATAAAGCTACGGTCGACAAAGCGTAAAGTAAGGTATTGTGCCCATGTCAGAAATTTCACTTCCAGTGGCGACCAATGATCCCGTGCGTCCCTTTTTTGGCGCCGAGCGTTCATTTTCGATCCATCCTGGCAGTATTCACATCATTGGCTTCGGCTTTGATGGCACCGCATGTTTTCGTAAAGGGACCAAAGAAGGTCCGGATGGCCTTCGCTCGGTGTCTGAAGATATCGAGTCGTATTCTCCCTACCTGGATGCCGATCTGGAAGATTACGAGTTTTTTGACCTCGGCAACTTACGTTTAGGTTTTGACGATGACGTTGAGGCACAATGGCATCATGCCAATAATGACTTTAACCAGATTTTTGAACCGCTGGATTTAGCCGCGACCCAAACCAAGCTCATTACCTTAGGGGGTGAGCATTCGATTTCGTACGCGCCTATCGTTAAGCATCTCAAACAATACCCCAATATGGTGTTGTTACACCTTGATGCGCACGCCGATTTGCGTGATGGCTTTTTAGGTTATCACTTTTCACACGCGTCGATAATTCGCCGCGTGGTCGATCATTTCGGCCCTGAACACCAGCTTATTCAATATGGTATTCGCTCAGGCACTCGTGATGAATATACCTGGATGAATCAACAAGGCACGATCCGTAAATCGCGGCAGGACTTTCTGACATCGGTACAGGCGATAGCCGGCGACCGCCCTATCTACCTTACGCTGGATCTCGACTACTTCGACCCCGCATTTATGCCTGGTACAGGCACACCAGAACCGGGCGGAGAGGACTTTCATTCATTCGTCAGTTTGATGAAGATCCTGCGTGAGAAAAATTTCATTGGCGCAGATATTGTTGAGTTATCTCCTAAAATCGACCCAACAGGCAACTCAGATGTATTCGCGGCAAAAATCGTCCGCGAAGTATTGTTAACACTAGAGCAAGCAGGAGCATAAGCCGATGGCAGATTGGACTATCGACCAAGCTGAAGAACTTTACGGCGTTAATCGTTGGGGGGCGGGCTATTTCTCCATTGGTGAGAACGGTAATATCAAAATCGCGCCTAACCACCGGTTACCCGACATTACCATCGACATGCGCGAAGTCGTAGATGAAATTATTGCCGAAGGCATCGAGCTGCCTGCAGTTATCCGCTTTCATGACATCTTGCGCTCACAAGTTGAGATCATTAACGAGACGTTCAACAAATGTATCGAGGAAGCCGAGTACAACGGTCAGTATTGCGGTGTGTTTCCCATAAAAGTGAACCAGATGCGTGAAGTGGTCGAAGAGATCATGGATGCCGGCGAGCCCTATAACTACGGTTTAGAGGCGGGCTCTAAACCGGAACTCATGGCGGTCATGGCCTATAATGACAACCCTGAAGCGCTGACCGTGTTAAATGGCTATAAAGATAAAGACTATTTGACATTGGCTCTGCTTGGACGTCAACTCAAGCGTAAAATGATCATCGTGGTCGAGAAGTTCAGCGAACTTGAAATGCTGATCCCGCTTGCGAAGCAGCTCGGTGTGGAGCCAATGATTGGCTTGCGCTCGAAAATGATGGTGCGTAGCTCAGGTAAATGGGCGGGTTCAAGTGGGGACCGCGCTAAGTTTGGTCTGAGTATTGCCGAAATTCTTAATGCCATTGAGCGTTTGCGCGAAGAAGACATGCTGCATTGCGCGAAGTTATTGCACTTTCATATCGGCAGTCAGCTCTCGGATATTCGCAAAATTAAAGAAGCGGTATCTGAGGGAGCGCGTTTGTACGCCAAATTGGTGCAAGAAGGCGTTGAACTTGAGTACTTAGACATCGGTGGTGGATTAGGCATCGATTACGACGGCACCAGTTCTACCACCGACTCATCGCGTAACTATTCTACCGAGGAGTATGTTGCCGACGTGGTATGGGGCATTAAGCAGGTCTGTGACCTCGAGAACGTACCTCACCCGAACATCGTGAGTGAGAGTGGTCGTGCCATGACTGCGCATCACAGCTGTGTGGTCTCGAACATTGTCGGCGAAGTAAACCCTTCAGGCACTGACTTTGATTTGAGCGCAACTGAAGACGAGCACATCTTGGTCAAGAACATGCGTGACCTGTTTATTAACGGCGCACAGTATCACCCTCAGGAGCGCTATAACGACGCTGCAGGCTATAAGCAAAGCGCATACGAGGCGTTTAAGCTCGGCATTCTCTCGCTGCAAGAGATGGCAAAGCTCGACACCATGTATTGGCGTATTCTCGCCGATATCCACACCGGCCTTGATGAAGAAAGTGCGTTCATTCAAGAGCTGGATGAGCTTGAAGATATGTTGGCAAGTCAGTACCTGTGTAACTTCTCGATTTTCCAGTCGGCTGCGGACACCTGGGCGATTGGTCAAGTACTGCCGATTGTACCTATCTCGCGCCTTGACGAAAAACCCGAAGTGCGTTGCTCTATTGCTGATATTACCTGCGACAGTGACGGTAAGCTGAGCAAATACATTGAAGGCACAGAAATTCGCGAAAACATCCCGATGCATAAGCTGAAGAAGAATGAGAACTACCATGTAGGCTTATTCTTAACCGGCGCGTATCAGGATGTTATGGGTGACATGCACAACTTGTTTGGCCGTTTAACCGAAGTGCACGTTTATTGCCACGACGATGAGCCGGGTGATTTCTATATTGAGGAAGTTGTACCGGGTACATCAGCGGAAAAAGTACTGACGACGATGCAATACAACACCGAATATATGGCTAAAACGGTTAAAAAGCATATCGATCGTCAAGTACGTAAAGGTCACCTGCAGCCTCGTGAAGGCGTACGGTGGACTAACTTTTACGAGAAATGTTTGGCGGGCAGCACCTATTTGCGTGTAGATTAACCGCAAAACGGTGATTTACTGACCAAACGGTAAAAAACCTAAGAAAAGCGGTTGACTCGGAGACGAAAAAAACGTTTAATACGCCTCGTCGCCCGGATAGCTCAGTCGGTAGAGCAGAGGATTGAAAATCCTCGTGTCGGTGGTTCGATTCCGCCTCCGGGCACCACAATTTGATTTGTTG
>NYWU01000016.1 GCA_002685255.1 Idiomarinaceae bacterium | reverse complement strand
CACCGTCAGTTTTCTGTCAACACTTTTTTGAAAAAAGATTTTTTAGAAAACTTATGTTTTCGGCGACTTCGTTGTCTGCCTCAAACGTGGGCCGTATTTTAGACATTTATCTCCGCGGGTCAAGGGCTATTTTTCAATTTTAATTGATTTTTTTGCTGTTCGGTCAAAGTTGAATCAGTTCGTTTCTTTTATGACCAATTTTCCCAGTAGACTGTACAAACTATGCGCTTTTAAGCAAAACAGCTATAGTTAAATACACAATTCGAAAAGACAAAAGATGATAGGAGTAGGGTTATGGCTGATATCCGTAGCTACCATGAAAAGGAGCCGCAATTAGGCGAGCGCGTATATATAGATGATAGCTCAGTCATCGTAGGTGAGGTTACTATTGGCGATGATGCAAGCATCTGGCCACTCGTCGCAGCCCGAGGCGACGTTAACTATATCCATATTGGCGCTCGTACCAATGTACAAGACGGTTCTATTCTTCACGTGAGTCGCGCAAGCGCTGGTAAACCGGATGGCGACCCACTTATTATAGGAGAAGACGTCACTGTAGGACATCAGTGCATGTTACATGGTTGCCGTATTGGTAATCGTGTATTAGTCGGAATGTCCGCTATCGTTATGGACGGCGTAGAAGTCCAGGATGACGTCATCATCGGCGCGGGTAGTTTAGTTCCACCGGGTAAAGTATTAGAGTCCGGCTTTCTTTATGTTGGTAGTCCAGTAGAAAAGAAAAGACCACTGAACGATAAGGAAATGTCATTCCTAAGCGCATCAGCAGAAAACTATGTTCGCTTAAAAGATGAGTACCTGATCGACGTTAAGCCAATATCGTGAATCACGCGCGCAATTAATGAAAGCGGCGCGAGGCGAGTTTGTTCAGTTGTAGCAGGTCAGTCTTATCTTCTAAGCGGCCTGCTACAACATGAATCACACCTTCACTCATCTCAATAACTCCTTTAACCCATAATAGTTGAGCTGATAAGAAAGCCTTTCTATATAGAGTCGCCGTATTGGCCCAAACGACGACATTCATATTGCCCGTTTCATCTTCTAAGGTTAAGAAGGTGACACCACTTTTAGTGCCCGGCCTTTGTCGACAAGTCACAAGACCGATCACCTCAATTACCTGTCCAGAGCGACAGCCTACTAAAGCCTCGGCAGTAATACACTTAATCACTTCAGGGTGGTTACGTACGAGCGCCATTGGATGCCGACGTAAGCTAAGTCCGGTACTCGCATAGTCTGCTTTTATATCTTCAGTCTCCGTCGGCTTAATTGAGATCTCACTCTTGCTATCAGCCACTTCACTAAAAAGTGGCATTTGCTGATCGCTAAGTGACAAAGCATCCCATTGGGCTTGATAACGATGTCCTGATAAAGATGTGAGTGCATCAGCTTTTGCTAAAGCTTGAATATCTGATTCATGCAAGCCCCCTCGGCGTAACTGCTCAGTGTTAGCAAACAAATCGTCCGTACGCGAGTTCAACAACAACTCGGTTCGTGAGCGAGATAGTCCGAAGATCTGGCGTAAGCCAATACGCACACAGTTCCCTTGCTCAGCAAGCCATTGGTAATCCCATTGACTATGATTAACATCCGCAGGTAGAAAACGGACACCATGGCGCTTTGCGTCTTGAATTAATTGGGACGGTGAATAAAAACCCATGGGTAAGCTATTTAATAAGCCTACAAAAAATGCCGCCGGATAGTGCACTTTTAGCCAAGCCGAGGCATACGCTAAATTAGCAAAGCTCGCCGAGTGTGATTCTGGAAAGCCATACTGACCAAAGCCACAAATCTGGTGAAACAGCCGTTGCGCAAAGGATTCACTGTAGCCTCGCGCTCGCATACCGGAAATCAGCTTATGCTCAAACTGCTGCAATTTACCAGTACTCTTCCAAGCTGCCATAGCACGTCTTAACTGATCGGCTTCACCCCCACTAAAGCCTGCCGCTACCATCGCCAACTTAATTGCTTGCTCTTGAAAGATAGGCACACCCAGCGTCCGTTGCAGAACTTGCCTCACTTCATCGCTGGGATAATCCACTTTTTCTTTACCGGCTCTTCGGCGTAAATAGGGATGCACCATATCGCCTTGAATAGGTCCTGGCCGGACAATCGCAATTTGTATGACTAAATCATAAAAAGTGTTGGGCTTAAGGCGCGGTAACATGTTCATTTGCGCGCGAGATTCAATTTGAAACACACCCACCGAATCACCTTGCTGCAAGGCCCGATAAACAACGGGGTCTTCTTGAGGGATATCGGCTAACCCAAGCGTTAGATTGCGTTTTGCTTTTAATAACTCAAGCGACTTACGTAATGCAGTCAGCATACCTAGCGCCAGCACGTCGACCTTCAACAGCTTAAGTACTTCAAGATCGTCTTTATCCCACTGGATAACGGTACGATCACGCATACTGGCATTTTCAATGGGGACGAGTTGAGTCAGTTCATTGGCTGCGATAACAAAACCACCCACATGTTGAGAAAGATGCCGTGGAAACCCCATGAGCTGTTCAGTTAAAGATAATAAGTGCTGCCCTCGTTTGGACTGAACGAGAGCAGGGTATTGCTCAGCAAGTTGCGCCTTCCAGTTCTGTGTTTTATCTCGACGATCGAGGTTTTGTCGATACGTTTGTAGTTGTTGCTCACTAAAACCGAGAGCTTTACCGACATCTCTAAAAGCACTTTTAAAACGATAGCGAATAACAGTTGCCGCTAATGCCGCACGCTTACGGCCGTACTTTTTATAGATATACTGAATCACCTCCTCACGCCGCTCATGCTCAAAGTCCACATCAATATCAGGGGGTTCATCTCGCTCTTTGGATATAAAACGCTCAAACAACACATCGAACTGAGCGGGGTTAACCGCGGTAATCTTAAGGCAGTAACAAACTACCGAGTTTGCCGCAGAGCCTCGCCCCTGATAGAAAATCCCCTGAGACTGAGCAAACTCAACTAAGTCATAAATGGTAAGAAAGAAATACTCATAGTGTTGCTCAGCTATCAGCTTCAGCTCTTTCTCATACTGACTCACAACAGACTCTGGAATGCCTTCTGGATAACGTTGCTGAGCCCCCTGTTCTGTAAGGTGACGTAAATACTGCTGTGCCGTCATACCTTTAGGTACCAATTCGGCAGGGTATTCGTAACGTAACTCCGACAAACAAAAAGTGCAGCGGTCGGCTATTTTTACAGACTCCATTAACCAGTTGGCTGGGTAACACGCCTGTAATGCCTTTAGATCTCGTAACCGACGTTCGCTGTTTAATGCACAGACCTCCGGATGCTGAACCAGCGACTGGTTAGCGTTAGTCGCACTCAGAATATCCAGTAATGGTTGCCGACTTTCATCATGCATAACCGCACCATTCGAGGCTGTCACAGGTAGTTTAACCTGTTGACTTAAGCGACAGACCATCCGAAATAAGGCTTTGTCATTATGTTGGTAGTGTCTTTCATAGAGTAGCCATAAACGATCGCGCCAGTGACGCTTGAGTTGATGCCCCAAGTTTAAAGCTTTAGCGTAAGAAAGACCCTCGGTGTCGCACTGTGGCCACCATAGCAACAGCGCTTCATCAAAGCCATGCAAAAAGTCATCCAGCTGAACGGCGTATGAACCTTTCTCGGAACGTTGTCGAAATAAAGTAATTTTCTCACACAAGGCTGCATAGGCGCTGCGAGTAGGGCATAGCACCACAAAAACACCTGCTCCAGGCACCATAAACTCACTCCCTACAATGAGTTTAATAGCCTGTTCGCGGGCCGCTTCATAAGCACGCACTACACCAGCGACTGAGCATTCATCGGTTACTGCAATCGCCTCGTAACCGAGCTCTATTGCTCGATCAACAAACTCACTAGGGTGAGAGGCTGAACGCAAAAAACTATAGTTCGACAAACAGTGCAGTTCTGCATAACGCATCAGCTAAACCACCCCTGTAAAAACCAGTGACTCTTTTCAAAGAAAAGCCAGCCTAGTCGTTGTTGCTCATCTTTAGCGAGCCAGTAATCTCTGCAGACTTCAGACGTTGACCACCAACCCGACTGGATTCGCTCGGGTCCTTCTAATAACTGCCATTGCTCAATCTGTACTAACTCAGGTTCCGTTAATAACCAAAGTGGCCGTCGCGGCGCATGCCGCTGAACTGTGAGTGTTGTCACTTGAGCGGCGCGCTGTTCATTGATTAAAGGGCGAGGATCACTCGATAGCTGCGGGCTATAAACGGCTTTTTCACCGAGCCGAGCTTGTAATCGGCTGACTAACTCTGTGACCGTTTGCTGATGTGCAACACCCTTTGTTAATAAGGATCCGGAATCACGCGTCAATTCAAATAACTCAAGCGCTCTCATCTCAATAGCGATAACTGGCGCTGTAAGCGGATAGCGGTTCATTTGTAACTGCAGTAAATTAAGAAACTCAGACGCTCGCCAGCTATCCGCAGCCAACTTAAGCGGCACAGTCGTTGGTTCCATATCACGGTGCTGTAACTCAATGGTTAACTGGCGAATCACTTTTTGCCGCTGATATAAAAATTGCTCTAACTCTTGTAAGAGCCGTTTAAGAGGAAACAACATACCTTGCCAGTGCTGTATTTCCGTCACTAAATCCAATTGCGTAATAAAGGCATCGCGGGGACGGAAAAAGTCAAACGCCTGTGACTCATTGCCTTTTAAACACTGAATATCATCCACCATACCTGCGCCAAAGCGCTTACCGATATCGGCTGCAGATAATGACCAAAGTTGCTTAAGTTGATGAATACCTGTGCTGAGCAGACGCTTTTCAATTTGAGAAGAAAGTAACAACTGCTTGATAGGTAAGTGCCCCAGCTCATGTTCAATCACACATCGATCCGTACTGAGTTGTTCAATACCTGCACACGCCAAACATTGTGCCGAGCGGGCACTAAACCCTAAACTCATCTGATAACTCACCCCTAGTGTATCGAGCTCTTCTTTTAAGTGATCGATTAAAGGTTGAGTACCTTGATAGAGCTTCAGCAGGCTATCAAGCTCGATAGCAATACCTTGCGGCTTAAACAGTACTTGTTTATCAACGGATAAATATAATCGCTCAGCCAATCGTGTTAACACCCGCGACTCTTTTTCTTCAGAGTAGGGCATAAATACGGCATCGTTGACTAATGTATGGGCTAAAACCGTACTGTGACCCACTTCTAAACCTTGGCTAAGCGCAGTCTCATTACACTGTAAAAGCCACTCTTTTTGATGCTCCTGATAAACCAGCGCGACGGGCAACGGCTGAATCTGCGGTTGCAAACGCTGTATGTTGTCGAGCAATAGCCGAGGAAAATGTAAATAAAGCCACAGTTTCATAAACTGATATTATTAACTGGCCAACCATAACGACGCTTAACAACATCCACTGTGTGATTAGGATGCAAATGCAGCCGGTTAGTATAGGCACGCGCTTCCACTGTTTTCTCAAGTGCTGTTAAGACAAAGCCCATTTGATGGCCTTGCTGCACTGCCTTTTGCCAACGCCGAACATAACTCGACTGATTTTCGGACTCGGGTTGCCATAAAAACGCAACACCCGCGCCGCTTTGTAGAATTTGTTCAAAAGCCCACGCCGCTTCGTTAGCCGAGGTGTTCAGCACAATATGCAAGCTATCGGCCTGCTTCAAGCGCCAGCGTAAACCCGCAGCCGATAGTAAAGCTGGGGGGTTTAACCAAAATATAGGCTGGTTCATCTCGTGTAATTGTTCGAGTAACGGCCAAAGTAACTTTTGCTCTATAAAAGGAGAGTCGAGCTGCCACTCATGCACCGCATCAAACTGCCACCCACCGCCTAACAACTCATTTAATGACGGATGTCCTGTACTGAGAAAACGCTGCTCTTGGTAATGTGTTTGCCGTCCTTGCCAGAGCAGTCCTTTATTCACCAATTGCTTTAATTTCGGTTGCATTGTGTCACCCCCGCAATACTGTATATATGTACAGTATATTAAAAATGGTGAATTTCGCAACAGACAACCTTTATTTGTTCCGTTATGATTGTTGTTTTAAACAAAGGGAAGGGAATGCCACCATCATGATCCGTACACTCTTAATTCCGTTTCGCGTCCTTATCAATTTCACATGGGCAGCACTGACGACGGCGATTGTCGGGTTAATGGTGATCTTGGTGGGTATATTTAAACTGCTGCTTCCTATTCCGCCACTCACTCGGTTTTTCTCTCACCTAGCCAACTCAGTATTTCGTATCTGGGGCTATTGCATGTCAGTCACCTTTCAGCTCACTCAGCGAATGACTTGGCATATCGAGGGGGACTTAAATATTCACAAAAAAGGTTGGTACCTAATTATGGCCAACCATATGAGCTGGGTTGATATTCTGGTACTCATGCACCTAACACGCCGTAACGTGCCTATGCCTCGGTTTTTCTTAAAGTATCAGTTACTGTGGGTTCCCATTGTAGGAATGGGCTGTTGGACGCTTGATATGCCGTTTATGCGCCGCTACTCAAAAGAGAAACTACAGAAAAAGCCGCACTTAAAAGGCAAGGATATCGAAACCACCGCGCGCTCTTGTGCAAAGTTTAAACATATCCCCACCACGGTAGTGAATTTCTGTGAAGGCACACGCTTTACACCTGAAAAACACGCCAGAAAGTCGAGTCCTTACCAGCATCTACTCACACCCAAAGCGGGCGGTACTGCCTTTGCTTTACAAATCATGGGTGATCAATTTGAGGCTATTCTTGATATAACCATCGTATACCCTGGTAACGATGATCGCCCGGTCGTATGGCACCTACTGAGTGGCCAATTACGTGATGTGTATGTTGATATAAAAACACGACCTATTACACCTGAATTAATCGGTGACTATCAAAATGATCCCGAGTTTAAGGCGTCGTTTCAAACGTGGCTCAATGAACGTTGGCAGGAGAAAGATGCCACTATCAGTCGCTTAAAAGCAAAAGCGGAGCGAGATAACCAATAAGGACAAACCGTATGGATTTAAACTTCATCAACGAATGGTTGAGCCAGCTCGGACTTGAAGGTGACTTACTGACCTACGCAGTGCTCGGCATACAATCCGTACTCGTCATCATCGCGGGTTATATTATTTATCAAGTCACCCGCTTAATTATCAATAAAACCATTCATCGCATGCTCAGAAAAGCCCCTGAGCGATGGTATAACTCTCTCGTAAACAGTGGTTTTTTTAAGCGGTGCGCTAATCTCGCCCCGGTTCTACTTATTAATCTATTTATTCCCGTAGTCTTCGTTGATGACTTCGAAAAATGGCAAGGTCCTCTACAAACCGCCGTAGGTATCTATTTAACGTGGGTGATCACCAGTATTTTATTGGCACTAGCGAACGTCGTTTCAATTGCTTACGAGTATTCAAGCAAGGCCAAAGAGGTCCCCATTACCGGGGTCATTCAAGTCGCCAAGCTCATATTAGTACTCATGGCAATTATCATCTCAGTCGCTATTGTGATGAATAAATCCCCCATGTATTTATTGAGTGGCTTTGGCGCCATGACGGCCATACTGATGGTGGTCTTTCGTGACACCCTAATGGGATTTGTTGCAGGGGTACAACTTGCAACTAACCGTATGGTTGGTATTGGTGACTGGATTCAAGTCCCCGACTCGGACGTCGACGGTACCGTTCAAGAAGTCGGCCTTATCACTGTAAAAGTGGAAAACTGGGATAAAACAACCGTCTACCTGCCCACCTATGTGCTCATTCATCAATCATTTAAAAACTGGCAGGGGATGATTAACTCCGGTGGCCGCCGTATCAAACGATCACTGATGCTCGATCTCGACAGTGCTCAGATACTTGATGATGATACCCTCGAGTCGCTGGCATCAAGCTACTTCAATGAATCACTAGAACAGTGGCTCAACCGCCATCAGATTCAGAAGCCTGTTTCCAACTTAACGGCGTTCAGATGCTACGTGCAAGACTATGTAAGTGGCCATGAACAAATTCATCAGGATATGACACTCATGGTGCGCTTACTTGAGCCTACCGCGTCTGGGCTGCCGCTAGAAATCTATGCATTCTCGAAGCAAACCAGTTGGACAAACTACGAGAAAATCCAGTCCATTCTCTTCGAATATCTCTACACCATTATGGGTGACTTTAAACTGAGCTACTATCAGTACTTCCCTAAAACACCAACCATCAAAAAGCAGTCATCTGAGCAACAACGAGAATCTAATGATGACAACGATAGCAAGGATAAAGACGATCAATAGATAGAAAAAAGCCCCGCCATCTGGGCGGGGCTCTCGTTCTAAGCCTTATTAAGACTTATCAAGTAAGTAACTTGCAAGCTTACTAAAGTCGGCAGCAAAGTCATCGCTGTCGCGGAAGCCTTGGGGTAACATTTTATATTTACCGTTCACAATAAACGTAGGTGTTGCACGCACTTCCATATCAGCCGCTGTCCGATCCATTTTACTCGCCGCTGCGCGTACCGCGAAGCTCGACATAGCTTTATCAAATTCTTCGCCAGAAACGCCATTTAAAATGAATACATTGCGAATATCATCTTCGCTAGTCAGCATATTGCGCTGAGCAAAGTTGTAATCGAATATTGCTGGAATAATTTTTTCTTCAATACCGAGTTTCTGAGCAACAACAAAGGCTTTTGTCATCGTTTCACCAACATCATCTTTGGGGCTCAAAAATGACACGTGCATTTTCTCAAAAGCATCTGGGTGTTCTTTTTTCAAACGCTCAGCAATAGGCTCAAAGCGATAGCAGTGAACACAATAAAACGAGAAAAACTCGAGTATTTGTGCGTCACTTGTCGCTGCATCAGAAATCACTTCGTAATGGGTGCCTTCCTCAAACTCTTGAGCTTGCACCATGCCCGTTACCAACAGTAACGCGCTCGCTAATCCTAACAACCAGTTTTTCATATGCTCTTACCTATTTAATTCGCTTTATTAATAACCGAGTTTAATGGGTGCTTCGTCTAATGCAGCCCGTTGTTCTTTAAGCGCTAATATTTGTGACTCCCAGTAGCGAGCCTCGCTAAACCATGGAAACGCACGTTGAAAAGCACTATCTTGCCAACGCTTAGAAAGCCATGCCATATAATGAATGAGTCTAAACCCACGTAAAGGTTCAATAAACGCAATCTCTTTTTTATCAAAATCACAGAAATCTTGATAGCCTTCAATCAACGCGTCGAGCTGACACGTTTGATCTTCTCGTGAGCCATTAAGCATCATCCAAAGGTCCTGTATCGCTGGACCCATACGACAATCATCTAAATCGACGAAGGTTAGTTCTGTATCATACTGCAATACATTACCAATATGACAGTCTCCGTGTAACCTTTGATAAGCTAGACTATCCCATGCAAAGGTTTGTAGTTTTTCTGCTAACGGCGATAATATGGCCCAGAATGCAGCTTCTAGCTCTTGAGGTAATAGTTGTGAATGACGCAGCTCATCAATAGACTCGGATAACAGTCGTTGAATATCAAGTGATTCGCGAGCCTTAAATACGTCTTTCTTTCCAACTTGATGTAAACGGCCAATTTGTCGCCCGAGTCGTTCCAAATCATCTAAGTCGTTTGGTTCAAAAGCGCGCCCACCAATGCTTGGAAACACCGCAAAGCGGTAACCTTCATATTCATGTAAAGATTGGCCTGACACTTTTAACGGCGCTACAACGGGGACTTCGTCATCGAGCAGTTGCTGGGAAAACAGATGCTCTTCTTCTATTTGAGCATTGCTCCAACGGTATGGACGATAAAACTTAGCGACATAGCGCATGCCCTCATCACAGCGAAATTGATAGACCCTATTTTCGTAGCTATTGAGAGGAAGCAAACCCGAGCTTGGGAAAATACCCAAGCTCTCGATAGCATTGATAACTACATCGGGCAACAGACCTGCGAATGCAAAGTCCTTGTCATTAACCATAGTGACCTATTGATAAATAAAGCGAGATTCTTGCTTTATAGTAACACCTTCTGATGTCTCCGAGGTCACAACAAAGTTAAATTCGGTAATTGAATCACTCAATTCGTTTGGCGGTACCGCCAAGGTTATCGGTAAACTACCCACTTCCCCTGCACCCACTGATTTCTCAGCATTGCCAATCAAGCGATACTGCGATAAGCCCTCTACATCAATCTTATAGGTTTGATCAATCTGCGACTTATTGACAATTTTCAGGGTATACACGTTTTCTATCTCGCCCTGAATATTTTCTTGGTACAGAGAGTTACGATCGCGCAATACATCCACCTCAAGCGGAACTCGTGTTGCGACATCCCAAATCATCACCGAAGTGACAACTAACATGATGACGAAGTAGCCAATCGTTTTCATTCGCCACGGGTTGGTCTTCTGCGATTTATCGGTCGTGTTCAAGTTGCGTTCAGTGGTAAACCGAATCAGACCCCGCGGATACTTCATTTTATCCATGACATCATTACAAGCATCAATACAGGCACCGCAATCAATGCACTCGTACTGTAAACCATTGCGAATATCGATACCGGTTGGACACACCTGCACACACATATAGCAATCAATGCAATGACCTAACCCTTTTTCATCAGGATCGGCCTTGCGTGCGCGGGGGCCACGCGGTTCACCACGGTTCGCATCGTAACTGACTGTATAGGTGTCTTTATCGAACATAGCGGACTGGAAGCGTGCATAAGGACACATATGGGTACACATGATTTCACGCATATAGCCCGCATTACCGTAGGTACAAAACGCGAAGAACAAAACGGAAAAGGTTGCCCAGAAACCGGCGTCTAAGGTGAAGAAGTCAGCAAAAAGTTGGCGCACATCGGTAAAGTAGCCGACAAAGGTCAATGACGTGAGTAGCGCAACTGAAATCCAACCCAGTTGTTTACCGGTTTTACGCCAGAACTTGTCAAAGTCCATTTTGCGTTCGTCCAGCTTGATGCGCTTATTACGCGGTCCTTCAAACTTCTTCTCAAACCACATGAAAATAAAAGTCCAAGTGGTCTGCGGACACATAAAGCCACACCAGACACGTCCCCAGATTGTGGTCACAAAAAACAATGCAACAGCTGCAACAATCGCGAACCACGCCAGCACCGTGAAGTCTTGTGGCCATAATGTGAGGCCGTAGATCCGGAAGCGTTGTTCCATGATATCCAGCAAGACCGCCTGCTGGCCGTTGTAGGTTAACCAAGGAATGAGTGCAAAAATAGCAAGAAGAATGAAGCCCCAAGAGCGCCGAAAGTATTCCATCCCGCCTTTGACATCACGAACATAAATACGATTACGGGCCGTGTTTGAGCCGCCTTTTTTGGAAGGACGCTGGATCTTGACCTTATCGGCCGGTTGAACTGTGACTTTTTGTTCCATTACGTTACCACTAGAAACAGGTCATTGTGCGAACAGTATATCAGTTATCATATAAAGCCGCATTACTCTGCTGAATTTAAGATGCAATCTAAAAGTATGTTTGCACCCGCTTCTACATCATGCCAGTGAGACCACTCATCAGGCGCATGGCTCACACCATTGACCGAAGGGATAAATATGAGTCCAGCCTGCGTAATCTCTGAAAAAAACTGTGTGTCGTGACCCGCACCACTGGGCATTCTGATGCAGCTTAAGTTACGCGCTTTGGCGCTTTTTTCTATGATCTGCGTCAACTTATCTGAACAGGATTGAGGCTTTAACCAACTGACTTGTTCATACTCAAACATCAGCCGGTGTTTACGAGCGATTGCAGATAACGCCTTGCGACACGCATCAGCAAGATCAGTCATCACCTCATTACTCATATCACGTCCGACAATAGTAAAGATGGCCTCACCCGGCACAGTATGTGGACTGCCAGGTTTGAGCTCAACCTTACCTACAGTGATGCGCGTCTTATCAGTGCCATCCTCAGCAATAATACGTTCGATTTCATGTGCAAAATCAGCTAACCCCATAAATGCGTCGCTACGCATATTCATGGGCGCGGTACCCGCATGATCAGCCTTGCCCTTTAAATGCACAATCCATTTAAATACTCCTGAGATCCCCTCAACGGCACCGATTGTCACCTCTTCATTAAAAAGCACAGGACCCTGTTCGATATGCAACTCATAAAAGGCCTTTAACCGACTCGGTGGCCACGCTGCATCAAGCACATCCATCACATCAAGATTATGTTTTGCCATTGCATCTTTTAGGTATACACCGTCGGCATCATGCGCGGACATCAGCCAATCCATGTTAACGACACCTGCGAGCGCTTGCGAACCCATCATACCACCGAAACGACCTTCTTCTTCTGCGGTACCAACGACCCATACAGGATGTTTCAGCTTTACATCGTTTTCTTTCAACGTGCGCAATACTTCGAGTCCAGCCAGTACCCCGAGCGCACCATCAAACATACCGCCTGCAGGCACTGTATCAAGATGAGAGCCTGTTAAAACAGCAGGTGTCTCATGGTAATCACCGATGCCAGCGAACACATTACCCGCGCCATCCATGTGGCATTTAAAGCCTTCTTGCTCAGCTAAGTTCAGAAACCAACGACGAGCTTCCATATCAGCATCGGTAAAACCCCATCGATATACACCATGATCCGACTCGTTATAACCAATTTGAGAAAGCTCACGTAACGTTGATTTCAATCGTTCAGCATTGATATTCATAGTTCCTCCGCTCATTGTATTAATAAGCTTAGGACACATCAGTGAAAAGATAAAAAAAGCCCACCGACAAGCGGTGGGCAAAGCGTTGTGAGCAGTTGGGGCTGCTCTAGACAGGGATCGGAGCACAGCTCCTAGGGGGATTACGACAGTTTACGTGCAGTCAATGCTGCATTAAGTACCGCCGCCAACTTAATTGATGTTTGAATCGCTTGTGCTGTGACATCATGTTGAACAAGTGTCTTCACGTGCGAATCAATACACAAACCACAACCATTTAACGCTGAAACAGCAAGCGAGAACAACTCAAAGTCCGCTTTATCAACACCCGGATTTGCCATCGCATTCATACGCAAACCGGCTGGCATTTTAGAAAACTGTTTATCACTCGATAAGTGAAGAAAGCGATAATAGACATTGTTCATCGCCATAAGCGTTGCCGCTAATTTTGCCGCCTGCTTCACGTTATCTTCGACTTTGTCACCAGTCTCGTTCTCAATTGTCTGAATGAGTTCTTCATCACCTAAGCTATACGCAAGGGATAAAGCGGTGCCGTAAAATTGATCTGTCGTTAGACCGGATGTATCGACACTGTTAAACAGACTCGACAAATTCAGCTTAGTATCTTTGCCGTGGTCGCCTAACAACTGTTTGTAATCTGCAATCGCCATCATTACCTCTACTTCGACGAGTCATTTAATACGGGGACTCCTAAGAGTCCCCAACCAGCCCATGCTTATAGCGTGTCGCCACCTACTGCGCGGTTACAAGGGCAGAGTTCATCGGTTTGCAAACCATCTAAGATACGAAGGATCTCAGCAGGGTTACGACCGACGTTTAAGTTGTTCACTGATACGTGCTGAATAACGTTGTGTGGGTCCACAACAAAAGTCGCACGTAATGCCACGTTTTCTTCTTTGTCGCGCACACCTAAGCCATCGACAAGTGAACCATTGTCAGCAAATGAGTACTGGTTCAAGCGGTCAAGGTCAGGGTGCTCACGGCGCCATGCTAACTTAACGAATTCATTATCAGTGCTGCCGCCCAATACCACTGCGTCACGGTCAGCAAACTCTTCATTTAACTTGGCAAATTCAACAATTTCAGTGGGACATACAAAGGTGAAATCTTTCGGGTAAAAGAAGATGATCTTCCATTTACCTGTAAAGCTGTCTTGCGTCACTGTCTCGAACGCGCTTTCGCCATTTTCTTCTGGCATATTAAATTTTGGCTTCGCAGCAACTACACTGAAATCGGGTAACTTATCGCCTACTGTCAACATAATGTCTTCTCCTAATCGTTGAGAGGTGTCTTAACGTTTCGAGAAGCATACTAGGGCAAGTTTTTGATTGGATAAAACGAATAAAACCTATTAAGATAATCGAAAAAGCAATAAACACAGGTGAACAATGAGCAAATTACCGAGTTTGAAAAATCTGAACTACCTGATTGCATTACATCAGCAGCAAAATTTTAATCGCGCTGCAGCCGCCTGTAACGTCAGTCAGTCGACCCTAAGTAGCGGCATTCAGAACTTAGAAGAGCAATTAGGGTGTCAGTTAATCGAGCGTGACCACAAGTCATTTTTGTTTACCGCGCTCGGTGAAGAGGTCGTTGAACAGGCGAGAAAAATTATTACTTCAACAGAAGAGCTCATGCATTACGCCAAGGGTCACGGCAACATCATGGAAGGACCCGTACGTCTAGGTATAATTCCTACTATTGCCCCCTTCGTCGTCGCTGAACTGAGTCGTCGCGTTCAGGCTAAGTTTACCAAACTCGACCTACAGATCTCTGAAGATACCACGGCCAATTTATTGAGTGCTTTGCGAGATGGCGAGCTAGATATATTGCTGTTAGCGCTACCTATGGATATTCATGGCAACCAGAAATGGTTACTCGGGCGCGATCCGTTTAAGTTGGTTGCGCACAAAGAAATAGCTGATCAGCTTGGAGAGCCGGTCGACTACGATAAGTTGCCCGATGGTAGTATCTTCTTACTCGAGAAAGAACACTGTTTAACGGGGCATGCTGTTTCGGCGTGTCAGTTAACCGATACGGTTAAAGTCAATCCGTTTACGGCAACAAGCTTACACAGCCTAGTGCAGATGGCTGATGCTAAGAAAGGAGCGACGTTTATGTCACAAATGGCGATTGACCGCGGCATCCTCGATAACACCGACCTCAAGCCATTGAAGCCAGCCGGTCAGGAGGCGTTCCGTGATATCGGTATGGTTTATCGACCCACCACAAGTCGACGCCAAACCTTTCGTAAGCTGGCAGAACTCATTGCTCCGTTACTGCCAGTAAATACGCTGAACTAAGTCTATCGCCTACGTGCTGGCGGTAGCGGATAACGCTCCGCCAGACTGATACTTTCGCCATCCGGTTTAATAACACGCGCATGGCGACGATTAAGCTGGCGCGGATCGGTCACCCCACACGAATGAGCAATTATATTTACGCCATACTCAAGGTATTTATGATAATTGGCGACGCGTTCCGATTTATCTTGTGGATCTAAACCCCGTTGCAATTTCGGGTCATCGGTCGTCACACCGGTCGGGCAAGTGTTTTTATTACACTGCATGGCTTGAATACAGCCTAGCGAAAACATAAAACCACGGGCTGAGACAACAAAATCGGCGCCCATAGCAATCGCCCAAGCAACATCAGCAGGGGAAATCATTTTACCCGAACAAATGATGCGAATGCGCTCATGCAATCCTGCTTCTGTTAGTTTATCGACCAAGATAGGTAAGCTCTCTGAAAGCTTTAGACCCACATAATCAATGAGTGGCTGCGGTGCCGCTCCTGTACCACCATCAGCACTATCGAGCGTAATAAAATCGGGGGCCGCTTCTTCACCACGGCTGAGTATGCTATCGACTAACTCGTCAATCCAACTTGGGTCACCCATGACAAACTTAAAACCCGTGGGTTTGCCGGTAATTGTGCGTACTTTATCGATGAAGTCGAGTAGCTCTTCGTTATTACTAATTTCAGGGTGGCGGTTAGGGCTAATCGCATCTTCACCCACTTTAATACCGCGGATTTCAGCAATTTCTTGGTTGACCTTAATGCCCGGTAGAATACCGCCTTTACCTGGTTTGGCGCCCTGACTTAATTTAATTTCGAACATTTTAACCGAATCATGACGACCTAATTCAGCTAAACGCGACTCATCGAGTTTACCGTCTTGCGTGCGCACACCGAACTTTGCAGTGCCCATTTGAAAAACCACATCGCAGTGACCCGATAAGTGATAGGGCGACAGACCGCCTTCACCGGTATTCAGCCAGCAACCTGCCTTTTTTGCACCGGCAGATAATGCTTTAACCGCAACCGGCGATAACGCGCCATAACTCATACCCGAAATATGAAAATACGAAGTTGGCGAGTACGGTTTGCTGCAGTACGGTCCTATTTTTACAGGCTGAGGACTCACTGATTGCTCAGCAAGCGGTGGGTAAGGTGCATTACTAAAAATTATGGTTCCTGTACGGGTCAAATCTCGGGTCGAGCCAAAGGCAACATTGCGATCAGCGTTTTTAGCGGCACGATAAACCCAGCTTCGTTGCGCACGGTTAAAAGGCATTTCTTCACGGTCCATAGCGAAGAAATACTGCCGCATAAATTCACCCATCCGCTCAAATATATAGCGAAATCGTCCCACAACAGGGTAGTTACGCCGAATCGTGTGACGCGTTTGTATCTTATCAACAACATACATCACACCCACACTGACGACGAGCGCAATAATACCTAACACAAAAAGCGCCGCTAACCATTGTGCGACGGTTAGCAGCGCTGAGTTATCAAACCAAGATTGACTTTCCATTATCGAGCTTCTTGTACCTTATTCAGTGAAGCTGTGATGGAATCCGCATTAACACCTTCCATTGAGCGTGTTTGCAATTGACTCCAATCAACTGGCCCACCAACATGATCTTCAATCAATCGACGGCTTTCGTCCTTAGTGAGAGGACCATCCACTTTAATTGTGTACAAGCCATCGTTCTCATCTGTATCCGCATTAGCAGAGTTCGGCAAATAGATCGTGCCGTTATTAAAGTCCACAGCGTATGCAATGAGGCCAGGGATAACGAAAAGTAGCAGACCTACACCATTAAGTGCTGCGACCCCCGCATCGATACGTCCACCGGTTTGTCCCTTACGCTCTGGATACAGCAAGGTCCCACACGCTGTTAAGTGAAGAATCAGTGTGACACTGACAGCGGCTTTTAACAATGACTTGGATTTCATAAGCGTTCCTTTAATTTTGTAATTAATAATTAACAACATCATTAAGTAAGGCTGTGATCTATAAAGAGATCAAGAAAAGTCATCAAAATCTAAAATTAATACGTATACTAAAAACATTAAAAACTATACAAGTTAATTATGGAGGCTCCATGAAAAACAACCTCTCTGCAGTAGCAGCTGCGCTTTTGTCAGCGACAATTAGTACCTCGGTTCTCGCGCAAGAAGTCCAGACAGAACGTCATACGCTGTCGCTGGAAACCATTAGCGAAGGACTAAACCACCCCTGGGGGATCGCCTTTTTACCATCGGGCGATATGCTGGTTACCGAGCGTTCAGGCACGCTAAATATCATTACGCAAGACGGTAAAAAAACACCCATACAAGGTACGCCGGAGGTGGTTGCAAAAAGCCAGGGGGGTCTACTTGATGTCAACATTGATCCCAATTATGCAGACAACGGCTGGGTTTACATCAGTTATTCAGAGCCCGACCCCGACGGTGGGAAGGGAAATAGTACCGCGGTCATGCGCGGTAAAATCGACAGAGATAAATGGACTGAAGGTGAGGTTATTTTCCGCCAAGCGCCAAAGTATGAAAGTAACGCTCACTTCGGGTCCCGTCTTGTATTCTCTCCCGAAGGGCATCTATTTATTACTTTAGGCGAGCGTTATTCCAGAATGCAAGATGCACAAACGTTAGATAATCATCACGGAAAAATTGTGCGTATTTGGCCCGATGGCTCAATCCCTAAAGATAATCCCTTTGTCGGCAATGACGGTGCACTTGACGAAATCTGGTCTTATGGGCACCGCAACGTCCAAGGGGCTGCTATTCACCCTGACACAGGTGAGTTATGGACGATTGAACATGGTCCGCAAGGCGGTGATGAAGTTAATATTCCCAAGGCGGGTAAGAACTATGGCTGGCCAACCATCACTTACGGTGAAGATTACGGTGGTGGTGAAATCGGTATTGGCACACATAAGGAAGGCATGGAGCAGCCGTTTTACTATTGGCTTCCTTCAATTGCCACGGCCGGCTCAATTTTCTATACCGGCGATAAATTTCCCAAATGGAAAGGTGATTTACTGGTGACCGCTTTACGCGGACAAACGATTGCACGATTAGATCTTGAGGAAGGTCGAGTTCTGCACGAAGAACGGATGTTAGAAGATGCAACCAGTTTCCGTATCCGTGATATTGAACAAGGTCCTGAAGGGTTCTTATATATCCTAACCGATGCCGATAGTGGCCAACTTATTAAACTGTCACCCGTAAAATAATTATGAAGTATTTACGCACAATAACAGGGCTGGCTCTCGCGCCAGCCCTTTGTTTTAGTCAAGAAATTAATGAAATTATCGAAGTGAACGCGCAACAGTCCGACGCCGAATGGCGTATGGCACCAGGTAGCGTTGACCTTATCGATATCAACCAGCAACTACCATCTTTAAATATTGATGCTGGAGATACGCTTCGCGCTATTCCGGGAATTCAGGCGGATACACGCTACAACTATGCCCAAGATACGCGGTTAGTCGTGCGAGGATTCGGCGCGCGCGCAGCATTCGGTGTGCGTGGCTTGCAATTGAATGTCGATGGTGTACCGCTGTCCATGCCTGATGGCCAAGCGCAAACCTCAAGTATCATTTTAGACGAAGCAGAAACAGTCGAAGTGTTCCGCGGTCCTCTCGCTGTTTTATACGGTAACACGGGCGGTGGCGTGGTCGAATGGAACACGCGCGCACCACAGCAAACCTCGAGCGAGATTGCTGTAGCCGCAGGTGCCAACGATCTTACCCGCGCCAAAGGTCAATTTGACTGGGTCAATGATGACCACAAATTGCGCTTAATTGCCACCGACTTATACACCGCGGGACCTCGCCCTCACAATACGGCAAGGCGTCAACAACAAGGGTTGAGATACTACTTTGATATTAACGACCAACAACAACTTATCTTACGGTACGACAACAACAACGCTCCATTGCTAGAAGATCCAAGTGCGCTCACCCCCAGTGCTTGGCGCCAAGATCCGGAGCAAACCGTTGGTCGAGCCATTGATTTCAACACCCGAAAATCAATTCATCACCGACAAGGCTCGGTAACATGGACGCTCAAAGCCGACGATTATCGCGCGCGTGTTGCAGCCTGGCAGGGCGATCGCGACGTTGTGCAGTTTTTACCTTTTGCAGGAGATGACATAGGTAGCTCGGGCGCTGTAATTGATTTATCGCGCCAGTTCGAAGGCAGTTCAGCTTATGTAGAGTGGCAAGCCACAACGCAAACAGACATCGGTTTTGGTTTGCGATACGAGCGCCAGCAAGACCATCGATTCGGTTTCGTTAACGATGAAGGTGAAAAGGGTGACTTGCGCCGCAGCGAGTTTAACTATGTTAGAAAGCAAGCCGTTTATACTCGGCTAACGCATCAGTTCAATGAACAATGGCGAATAACTGCTGGCGCCCGACACAGCCGCTTTGACTTCTCGGTAGACGACCAGTTTATTATGCCAGGCGATCCCGATGACAGCGGTCAAAATGAACTCAGTGATAACTCCGGAGCAGTGGGTCTTTCATGGGCGTTTGCGCCGCGTTGGTCAACCTATGTCAGCTTCGGGTCAGGGTTCGAAACACCCACCTTAACTGAGTTGGCTTATCGTAATAATGGCAGCGGCCTCAATACCGAACTATCGCCTAGCCAATATCGACAAACCGAGTGGGGCTTAAAATTTAATTCATCAGGTCGCTTTTCCTCGCAATTGGCCATTTTCGATATTCAGTCTGAGGACGACATTGTTATTGATCAATCAAACGACGGACGTACAACTTATCGCAACGCTGGCGAGACGGAGCGTCAAGGTATTGAGTGGCAGCTTAACGTACAACTAACTGAGCAATTAGATAGCTTTGTATCCTACAGTTATATCAATGCAAACTACCAAGGAGGCTTATATAACGGTAATCAGCTGCCTGGTGTCGCTGACAGCCAGTGGTTTACACGGCTCACGTGGCAGCCCATGCAAGCCACTCAAGTGCAATTATTCGGACAGTATCGCGATGAAACTTATGCCGACGATAGTAATGCCGTAAAAGCACCGAGCTACGTAAAATGGGATTTGGCTATAACCCAGCAGTGGCAGATAGCCGAGAACGAGTTTGAAACTTGGCTTCGAGTCGATAATTTGTTGGATAGGAACTACGTGGGAGCGGTCGTTGTTAATCAGGGTAGTGGGCGTTCATTTGAACCCGGTATTGGTCGCTCGGCAAGTATCGGTGTGAGCTGGCATCATCGATTTTGATGCCAGCTTTAATATCATGGGGTTACAACATCGCCCGTAATACATCGAGCAAACGCTCAGCCGTTTGCTCAGATGATGCGGGGTTTTGACCCGTAATCAGCATACCGTCCTGTACAGCATAAGACTGCCAGTCATCAACCTTACGATAGTGACCGCCTTTTGCCGATAACTCATCTTCGAGAAGGAAAGGAACCACGTCTGATAGGCCGACGCCGTCCTCTTCGGAGTTACTAAATCCAGTAACCGTGCGACCTTGGACTAAAGGGTCTCCGCCAGGTGTTTTCGCATTAAGCAAAACCGCAGGCGCATGACACACCGCAGCGACAGGCTTACCTTTCGACCAAAACTTCTCAATCAAATCAATCGATTGTTCATCGTTGGTGAGATCCCACAATGGACCATGTCCACCGGGGTAAAAGATAGCGTCAAAATCATCAACGCAAACTTCATCAAGCTTGCATGTACTACTGAGCTTCTTCTGTGCATCCTGATCTTCATTAAAGCGTTTAGTCGCTTCTGTTTGAGCATCTTCCGCTTCACTATTCGGATCAATCGGTGGTTGCCCGCCTTTAGGCGAAGCAATCGTTACCTCGGCGCCAGCATCGACAAACGTGTAAAACGGTGCCGCGAACTCTTCCAGCCAAAATCCAGTTTTGTTACCTGTATCACCTAACTCATCGTGAGACGTCATAACCATTAAAATCTTCACGGTTTACTCCTTAGCGTTTGTACTCGTGCCTTTAATACGTTTTCAGCTTTCAGATTGATCAGTTTGACCCTCTAACCAACGATAAAGTGTGCGCCGTGTAACGCCTAAAATTTCTGCCGCCTTTTTCTTATTGCCGCCCACATGATTCATAACGTCCTGAATATAAGCATCTTGATGGGCTTGTAAGGTATGCCAGTGTGGCTGTGTATCTGCCGTTGGGTCACGAACCTCAAGCATACGCTCCGGTAAATCATCAACTTGTAAATGGTGCGACTGCGCGAAAGTCACCGCGCGCTCAATCGCGTTTTGTAGTTCTCGGACGTTGCCAGGAAAACGATAACGATAGAGTATATCCAAAGCATCGGTATCAATGTCAGTGATACGCTTGCCTGCCTTTTCTGCATACACGCTAATAAAGTGATGCGCTAAACGCTCAACGTCCTCACCTCGCTCCCGCAACGCGGGGACTTTCACACTGAAGGTTTCGAGTCGGTAAAATAAATCTTCCCGAAACTCGGCATCCCGCACACGCAGCTCTAAATTTTGATGGGTTGCAGCAATAATACGTACATCGACTTTTTCTTCCTCATCACTTCCCACCGCGCGCAGCGTTCCTTCTTGTAACACCCGCAGCAGTTTAGCTTGAAGTGCTAACGGCATTTCACCGATTTCATCAAGCAGTAGAGTGCCACCATCAACCTGTTTGAACAGCCCCAAGCGTTTGCCTTGAGCGCCAGTGAATGCCCCTTGCGTATGACCAAAAAACTCACTTTCCATCAGTTCTGAGGGAATGCCCGCGCAGTTCACTGCTTGAAAAGGTTTGTCGCGCCGCTCGCTAAGCTCATGGATTGCGCGTGCAACCAGCTCTTTACCGGTGCCAGATTCGCCGGTAATAAGTACACTGCCATCGGCTGTGCCGAGTCGCTCAATTTGATGATACAACTTACGCATTGCTGGACTTTGACCGATAAGTCCTGCGGGTCCTTTTCGCTGCGACTTAAAACGAGTCAATTCTTGCTTTAATAGACGGTGCTCCAACACACGTTGCACACTCAGAAGCAGGTGCTCAACATCAAGTGGCTTGGTCAAGAAGTCAGCCGCACCGTGTTTTAACGCATCAACCGCCTGATCGACAGTAGCGAACGCGGTAATGAGGATGAGTGCGGGCGCGCCGACCTCAGTGACGTGCTTCAGCAGCGACAAACCTGAGGATCCCGGTAGGCGAATATCACTGACAACGACATCAACTGAAGGTAACTCAGCTTGATAGTCTTCGATTGATGGAAAAGCAAAAACTTTATAGTTCTCAGCTTCAAGCTCCTCAACAAGTAGCTCACGTAGCGCTGAATCATCTTCAACAACTGCGATTTGCGCTGTATTAGCTGTCATTTGAATCTCCTGATCTGAGTCCTATGTGAGGAAGTAATAAAGTCGCGCAACAACCGCCCTGAACGCGGTTTTTAAGCTTTAATTGGCCGTCATGATCGCTCATGATGTGTTGCACGATGGTCAATCCCAACCCTGTCCCTTCACCTGTTGTTTTACTGCTGTAAAAAGGCGAAGTAGCATGCGTCTGAGCGCTTTGAGTAAGTCCGTCACCATCATCCATTATCATAATAGCCGTCGCGCTTGGTGTTTGACTCACGGCAATACGCACCTCTGATTTAGCCGCTTGATACGCGTTTCGTAGCACATTCACTAATGCCAGCTCCATACGGGATACATCAACCTTAACAACTTCATCGCCCTGATACTCAACGACACATTGGATATCATCATTCTCAAGCTCAAATCCCACACTAGTGCGAGCGCGCTCTATCAGTGATTTAATCGGCACTTGTTGGCGTTCGCTCACAGGCGTGCGAGAAAAGGCGAGTAGTTGATTAACCAATCTTGTTAGCCGGTGAACTTGACCCCGAATAGCTTTCAACTGACGTTTATCGTCATCGCTAGTCGCATGTCTCAACAGCTTTTTAGCACGATTATCGATCACCGTGAGCGGCGCACCAAGCTCGTGAGCAACCCCACTCGATACTGAGCCGATCGCAGCCATTTTCTCTTGCGCGCGCAAAGCTTCGTTCAAGCGTTGCTCTTCTTGTCGTCTGTCACGAATTTCATGCTCTGCTCGCGTCACCGCCTCAAGCATCTCATTCAGCCCTTGGCTAATGGCTACAATTTCGCTCGGTCCTTGAGTGTTTACGCGCACATCGCGCCGTCCTTGTGCGACTTGTTGCATAATATTTCGAAGATACAGAACATGACGCCCTACACCGCGATAATGACCAAACACCAACACCGCGATAGTCACCACTGCAAAAATAAACCAACTGACCCACGCTACTTGGCTGAGTTGCTCGAACCGTTCATCAAAGTCGCTGGCGCGTCGATTGATTTGCAGAAGGCCAATAATACGGCCTCCACGATCGACAATCGGGAGAAACTGTGAGAATACTTCACGTCCCTCAACTTGACGATAATCATCTTGTGACACCCCAGTTTGAACTGTTTGTCGCGCCAACCAACTATCGGATAAGTCAGTTTCTGTCACACCGGCTTCGGCCACTTGTTGACCGTTCACGTCGTAAACTGAGGCGCCGTAAACACGGCCAATATTGAATACTGAGTCTAGATTGGCTTGCACAGTGGTTAAATCATTATTTAACAACGCATCACTGATGGGCAGACTAATTGCCCGACCAATCAATTTAAGATCGGTTTTAAGCCGCTCTTCCTCTTGTTGACCCGCAATATTCAACCCAAACGTTATCGCAGCCCCAGAAATCAAGAGCATCGGAATGACCACATACAGTAACAAGCGGCGCTGAATACTTGAAAGCGGTAAGGTGTATCTTTTTGTCACATTACCTCCTTTGTGTGTATCAAAAGGATACATAAGAAACTGTAAGTTTTCTTTGTATGATTTTCGATATTTATTTTTCCCTTATTTTTCATAATGTTAAGAAGTTGGCATGGTCTTCGCTTTAGTCTTATCGAACAAGTTTTTTTGAACAACAGGAGTTCATCATGAAAAAGACAATGATTGCATTAGCATCAGCAATGACTTTAGCCACGACTGCTGCAGCAGCGCAAACTCAAGATAACGCTATGCAGAATCAGATGGCTCAACAGCAAGCTCAACAAAAAATCACTGAAGGCATGTTGGTGAAATTTGTTGCAGCAATGGAAGACGTACAAAAAGTGACGACAAAATATCGTGACAAGTTCCAAAATGCTGAAAATCAAGAGCAAGCACGTAGCATCCAGCAAGAAGCACAAAAAGAAATGATCGCAGCAGTGGAAGATTCAGGTCTAACACCGCAGCAGTACAACATGATCATTCAGCGTGCTCAAAGCGATGAAGAGCTGCGTACACGTCTTCAAGATATGACATCAGGTGAAGACAACTCGTAATTGAGGCGCAACACTTTAAATAAAAGGGCGGTCTGAGCACCGCCCTTTTTTGATCATAATCGCCTGTCATAACGTAGCACCTTAGTATTCATGTGAATTTAAAAGGAGTGTCTAAGTGAAAGCGGCGGACCTCATGGTAAAAGCTCTCGAGAATGAGGGTGTGGAATATGTGTTTGGAATCCCAGGAGAAGAGAATCTCGATCTACTTGAGTCTCTCTCAAATTCATCCATCGAACTGGTATTGACGCGTCACGAACAGGCGGCAGGTTTTATGGCGGCAACCTACGGGAGGTTGACAGGAAAACCCGGCGTTTGCTTATCTACTCTTGGCCCCGGTGCAACCAACTTAGTCACTTCAGTTGCTTATGCACAACTGGGTGCCATGCCGATGGTAGTCATCACGGGACAAAAACCGATTAAAGACCGCCCGCAAGGTCAATTCCAGATCATTGATGTTATCGATATGATGACGCCAATCACCAAGTACACTCAACCAATTATCAGTGCTAAGACGATACCCTCACACGTACGGGAGGCTTTCCGTCGTGCTGAAGACGAACGTCCTGGTGCAGCACATCTTGAATTGTCAGACGATATTGCCGCTGAAGAAGTGGACGCAACACCGATTGCGCCAAGTTACTCACGCAGGCCGATTACCGAGCATAAGTCAGTTGACTATGTATTAAAACTGCTGAAAGAAGCCAAGCATCCATTGATTGTGATCGGCGCGGCTGCCAACCGTAAAATCACCGCGAAGATGCTCCGTGCGTTCGTTGATAAGACAGGTATTCCGTTTATCACAACGCAAATGGGTAAAGGCGTCATTAATGAAGATCATCCTCGTTGGTTGGGTAATGCCGCGGTATCCGACGGCGACTATCCACATCGTGCCATAGAACAGGCTGATTTGATCCTCAACGTCGGTCACGACGTCGTTGAGAAACCGCCATTTATGATGAAACCTGATCAGCGCAAAGTGGTGCATATCAACTTCCAAGGTGCGCAAGTCGATTCTGTTTATTTCCCGCACGCCAGTATGATCGGCGATATCGGCAACAGCATTTGGCAGCTTAAAGAAGGTATCGAGCCGCAGTCTCATTGGGATTTTGAGTTCATGCTTAAAGTACGAGAGCATATGCGCGATCACACCGATGAAGGTGCGCATGACGAAGCTTTCCCTATGTTACCTCAGCGCCTAGTAGAAGAGGTGAGAGAAGTCATGCCAGACGACGGTATCATTGCGTTGGACAATGGTATCTACAAAATCTGGTTCGCTCGCAATTATCCAGCGCGCCAGCCAAATACCGTGTTACTCGATAATGCGTTGGCATCGATGGGTGCAGGTTTACCTTCCGCAATGGCCGCTAAATTGGTCCACCCAAACCGCAAGGTGGTTTCTATCTGCGGCGACGGTGGCTTTATGATGAATTCGCAAGAAATAGAAACCGCGGTCCGTATGAACCTCGACTTGGTTGTGCTTATTCTAAACGATAGTGCTTACGGGATGATTAAGTGGAAACAAGAGCACATGGGCTTGCATGACTTTGGTTTGGACTTTAAAAATCCTGATTTTATAAAATATGCAGAAGCTTACGGTGCCAAGGGTTATCGATTAGCTGCAACGGAAGAGCTGCAGCCACTGATGCGTGACTGCATGGAACAGGGTGGCGTACATATCATCGATGTTCCGGTTGATTACTCGCGTAATGTTGAGCTGCTCAACGAGGAAATCCCTAAACGTGCGAAAGCAATCCAAGCCTAATCTTTTAGGCTTGGATGCGTATCTGCAAAAATAGGGTAGTCGTTAATTTTGTCTAAAAACGCCTGTAGCTTGGGGAATTCGTTTAACGAAATCAGTGAACGAAAGAGTCCCCAGCTCAGGAAACAACCTAAGCGCAGCTCACCATCGCTGAACGGATGCGGCCCCTCATAAGCAACAGCATGGTCGCGACTTTCCATTAAAGCGAGAATTTCATGCACGCGCTCATGCTGACGCTTCATGTAACCATTGTTTTCCGGCGTGACACCTTCCTTGCTCAACAAGAATAAATTGATGGTGGCGTCCATCGCTGTATTCACCAAACAATACTGGTCAAAATCAGTGGTATCCGCGAAAAAACGCTCACCGTTCTTTTCGCGCACATATTTTAATATGCTCGAAGAATCAAAAAAACGCAGGTCATTGTGGTGTAAAAAAGGTACCTTTTTAGCAGGACTCAACTTTGCACTCATATCGTGATCAGTCTCGGTAAGCGAATACGCTAAGCCCGTTTCTTTAAACGCAATACGACAGTGCCGTACATACGGTGAAGTATAACTACCAAACAGTTCCATAAACCGCTCTCCTATTAATGGTCTCGACAAGGCTCGTCGGGATACTCAAGTTCAATTGTAGTATGCGCCAAATTAAAGCCTTGTAGCGCATCGGAAATATTAAGTTTGAGCTTTCCTCGTTGCTCCGCAGTCAGCTCGCGCGCAACCACAATATGCGCGGTTAATACGTGACGCTCACCATCAAGCGACCAAAAGTGAATATGGTGAGCATCTTGCACATCATCTAGTTTTATCAGTTTTTCTTGAATGGCGATATAGGCTTCTTCGCTAGGCGCTGCTTGCACAAATAGCTTCACTGTAGATGCCAGAGTACGAATAACATTAAGTAAGATAAATAAGGTAAAGCCGATAGACAATAAAGGATCAAGAATAGGCCAGTCGACAAAATACAGTACGATTGAGACTATCAATACTGCGACCCAGCCCAGTACATCTTCGATCAAGTGCCAGTTTAATACACGTTCATTAAGTGTTTCGCCTGCGCTTAGTTTAAACGCCGCATACCCATTAACGGCAACGCCAAACACAGCCAAACCAATCATGCCCTCAACAACCGGCATCACGGGGTCAAGTAATCGAGGAATAGCGGTGTAAAGTACCCAGACAGAGCCGGCAATTAAAATAACCGCATTAATAAAAGCCCCGACTAACGAGAGCCGCTGATACCCATACGTGAAGGTGCGAGATGGATCTCGCTTACTGAATTTGTTGAGTAACCAAGCTAGACCAATAGATAAGCTATCACCGAGATCATGCACCGCATCTGCAAGGATAGCCGTACTGTTCGTTAAGACGCCACCGATAAACTCAATAATGGTGAAACCCAAGTTGAGAAAAAATGCCCAACCAATCCGATTCGAAGACATATCGTGGTGATGGTGATGATGGTGATCGTGACTCATAAACTCCACTTCTTGACTCAGTGACACAGACAACAGAGTGAATGTTGGCTTAGCAACTACTATGACACGATAGCATGCATATGCGAAGCGCATCATTCAGAGGGGCAACCCGATAATGATGTCATTTAATGCTGACAAAACAGTATTACTATCGTAATGTATCTTTAATGTTATAAAAAGAGAAAGCACAATGCGCAAAATTCTTCTACTGGGACTGCTTTTAGCGAGCTTTAACGCACTCGGCAAAACACTTGAAACACCGACTTATCTTATTCAATGCCAAGATTGCACGACCGATCAGCTACGTGATTGGTTCTTTAACACGATTGTTGTTAATACAAATGAAAACCCTGAAAAAGAACATCAAAGCATCCATTCACAGTACCGCATCATCGTACATAGACCGGATTCCTCTCAGTACGATGCATTCAAAGTAATCGCCCCTGTAACACACTTAATACAGAGCGATATTAAACCGGAAACCTTTAGGTTTTCAGAGACCTCATATACGAACAGTGAAACCTACCTCGCGAAGCAGCTGTTTGCCTATGCAAAGCAAGTCGATAAACAATTGGGTCATATCGGTGACCAATTAAGTCGTTCGTTTAAAGCTGCGAATGAATACCAGCAATGGCTTAACTCAAATAGCACGCAAGCTAATAACCACGTCTGCACAAACAATCCTCAATATCTCGGGTTAACGTCGTTCTTTTCGGTTGATGCACGTAACCAGTTACAACAACAAGCAACCCAATTGTTCAGCAAAACCGACTTCAACAGCGAACCTGCGACGATAAAGATAGCCAACCAGTCTCGCTTTATTAAGGGCACTCTCAACCAATCGTCTATTTACTTGATTAAGCGAAAGGCGCTTCATAAGTCGACAATATCGTTAAACTTTGCCGATCCAGAGGACCCACAAAATTCTGCCAAAGCGACCTTTCTCATGACATTAGAGGGCAATTCGCTGACGATTAACCCTATTGAGTCGTTAACACGGCTAGGCAACAAGAACCTGAGTCTTTTCGAGGACTTTGGCGGAGAGGTGTCGCCGTGTGCTGTTGTGGCAATGAACAGCTATCAAACACCTCAAACAATTAGACAAACGCAGAAAGAGCCCACACTTGCAGCTAATGTTAATCCCGATAATCCGCATTTATGCGCATACATCTATGGCACGCAAGATAAAACACGTCGATTGATTTTAGGCGCAACCTGCAGAGCTGCGCCGGATGGGGATTTAAAAATGAATCTTAACAAAGTTAAAAATAACAAGGCGCGATTTAGTCAGCCGTCAACAGTTAAAAACTGGTTAATAAATAACCAGCTTTCTGCAGGCAGCTTCCGTGCCGAAGTTCAAACTGTAACAGTAAATTCAACTGAAAATAGTGGACAGGTTACAGCTAAATGGAAAGAACAATCTCAAGTAAAAGCTCAAGTTTCTTATAGTGTAGCCGGATTAGGAAGCTGTGGTCCAGGTAGAGGCCCTTCAAAGGTTATCGAAATATGCTAAAACCTATGCGATGGAGGGATTTACCTCCATCTTTTCTAAAAATCAAACTTACAAAATTAATCTTAGTGCTAGTTTTGTTAACGGCTACTGGTTGTTCCTCTACTAAAATTGCGACACCTGATAATTACGAGACCATTTACCACGTCGTCGAATATAATAGAGGCGACATCGTAACTACTTCGGCGTTTCAATCTTCCAAAACTAATGTAGCGCTTAAAGACTTCGATAGACATTTAGATTTTTCGAAACTAGTAAATTTCAATGCCCGGTGGGGAAATATCTCATTCTTTGTACATAATGAGCAACGTCAGTGCCGAGAACGTTATACCAACTTGAGCCTTAATTTAAGTAAAACAGTTGCAAAAGAAATTCTTCCCCGCAGCGACATCTCAATTGAGATTTACTTTACGCCGAAAGAAAACTTTTCAATTACTGAATCAAGCACAGATGATAATACACACCGATTTTTCTATCCTGTAAACTTCTGCAATCCCAAGTTGTTCCCTCATCAAGCCCTTGAGGCAGCGGGAAAGATCGTACATGAGACCTATCATATAATGGTTTTCAAATCTTATTTAAATAACTTACCTGCTGAGCGTGAAGAAGAATATGCTTCCCTATTGCAATTTTGTAATGGTGTACTTTCAGACCAAAAAGCAAAGTTAAATAAAGAATATTTCGACTCACACATCTCAAGTCAAAAAATTCAGCCCCTTAGCGAAACAGAAGAAATTTCTAATAAAGGACGTCTAAAAGCAACATTGAAAATCCAAGCTGAGCTTAAAAATAACACAAACCTTATTAACTACTGCGAAAAAAAGGTAGAAAAAATAAATCATATAACTTTTCACTCATTTAAAGATGATTAATAGCGGCGAACGAAATCCCTATAACAGGGTAAAACCAACAAAGACCACCGAGACGCAACAATCAAGACATAATTATACGTCCGATATTGGTTTGTTAAAGCGATTAGATGATCAAGCTAGGAGAACTGTTGGTCAACTCATTGCTGAGGGAAATAGCTAAAAAAGTTGGAACGCTTAAGGCGTCCGGTTTGTCGCGTCGCAAGCGACGCTTGGGCTTAGTTCGTAAGTTCAGCTCTAGCTCTGTTTTAGTTTAACGGAATGTTCTAGTTATAACTGCTCTGATTTTTCAGGAGAATTACAGGATGCCGCAATACGAATATGCTATCTATTACGATGAGCGTAACACCACACCAAGTATGAAACTTTATTGCTAAGCCACATTCATAAACCAAAGCGCAGTGACGGTTATTCAACCGTCACTGACTTCGCAAGGTTTCTTGGTTGGTCGACATCGGTGCCTTTAATGATGGCCACGTAGTACGACAACAACTGCAGAGGAATGGTGTATACGATAGGCGCGATGACTTCATCACAGTGACAGACATTTAAGACATTCATCGTGTCATCACTAGTGAAGCGTGCGTTTTTATCAGAGAACACATACATAATGCCGCCACGAGCGCGCACTTCTTCAACGTTGGATTTGAGCTTCTCGAGCAACTCGTTGTTAGGTGCAACGACGATAACTGGCATTTCTTCGTCGATTAACGCTAATGGACCATGCTTAAGTTCACCTGCTGCATACGCTTCTGCGTGAATATACGAGATCTCCTTGAGCTTTAATGCACCTTCCATGGCTATTGGGTATTGATTACCACGTCCAAGGAATAGACTATGATCCTTGCTTGCAAAATCGGGCGCGAGTGCTTCAATTTCGGCATCGAGTTCAACCGCTTCTTCGAGTTTAGCAGGTAAGGTTTGTAACGCTTTTACAATAGCGGATTGCTGTTGTTCGTTCATGCCACGGTACTTACCAATCGCAACGGTGAGCATTAATAGCCCCGTAAGCTGGGTAGTAAATGCTTTCGTTGATGCGACGCCGATTTCTGCGCCAGCACGCGTCATAAAGGCAAGATCGGATTCACGTACCATGGACGAGGTTGCGACGTTACAAATCGTCAGACTGCCTCGATAGCCCATTTCTTTTGAGAGACGAAGCGCTGCGAGCGTATCCGCCGTTTCGCCACTTTGCGAGATAGTCACAAGCAGACTGTTAGGGCGCACAAACGACTGGCGATACCTGAACTCAGAGGCTATCTCTACATTACACGAGATGTTTGCCATTGATTCAAGCCAGTATTTTGCCACCATGCCCGCATGGTAACTGGTACCACAAGCAATGATTTGGACATGCTCAACCGTCTTAAATAACTCGGCTGCGCCTTCGCCGAACGCATCGTCAAGTACCGTGCTCTCAGATAACCGGCCCTCGAGTGCGTTACGAACGGCAATAGGCTGTTCATGAATTTCTTTTAACATGAAATGGCGATACTGACCTTTACCACCTGCGTCGTAATTGACATCAGAATCGACCACTTCGCGCTCAACCGACTCATCAGCGCTATCGTAAATTTTGATATCGGTGCGATTAATATCAGCAACGTCACCTTCTTCGAGATAAATAAACTTGCGGGTAACTGGTAATAGCGCTAATTGGTCAGACGCCACAAAGTTTTCACCGATGCCAACACCGATAACAAGCGGGCTACCTGAACGCGCAACCACTAATCGTTCAGGATCTTTTGTATCCATTACCACAGTGCCATAAGCACCCTCAAGCTGCCTTACAGCGGCTTTTAACGCATCGAGTAGGTCGTTGTGAGTTTTGCGTTCATGATGGATAAGGTGAGCAATCACTTCGGTGTCAGTCTGGCTTACAAACTCGTAACCCAACGCTTGTAGTTGCTCGCGCAAAGTCTCATGGTTTTCGATGATGCCGTTATGCACCACTGCAATTTCGTGCTCTGATAGGTGAGGGTGAGCATTGCGTTCGGTCACGCCACCATGGGTCGCCCAACGCGTATGTGCAATTCCGATGGTTCCGTCTACTGGCGTCTCTTCAATCGCGTCCGCCAACGCTTGCACTTTACCTGTACGTTTTATGGTTTGTAAGTGCTGAGACTTATCGATAACAGCGATTCCCGCTGAATCATAACCACGATACTCAAGCCGCTTCAGGCCCTCTAATAAAATTCCGCTTACACGTCGTTCAGACGTCGCTCCTACAATACCGCACATAATTATTTTTCCTTCTTTTGAGGTCGTTGCCAGCCCTCAATATTTCGCTGTTTTCCACGAGCGACCGCCAATTCGTTATCACCTACATCCCGTGTAATCACTGAGCCAGCGCCTACCGTTGCTTCCTTGCTAATCGTTACCGGTGCCACTAATGAACTGTTTGAACCGATAAACGCGCCATCGCCAATGATGGTTTTAGACTTATTAACACCATCATAGTTGCAGGTGATAGTGCCGGCGCCAATGTTCGCATTGCGTCCAACCTCGGTATCACCCAAATAAGTTAGGTGACCGGCTTTTGAGCCCTCACCTAAACGTGATTTTTTCATTTCAACAAAGTTACCCACTTGTGCGCCATTCTCAAGGATAGCGCCGGGTCGCAAGCGCGCAAAAGGACCCACTTGGCAGCCTGCTTTTATTTGCGCGTCTTCAATATGACTGTTGGCTTTAACACGCGTGCCTTTGCCAATTCGACTGTTTCTGATGACCGTATTAGGTTCGATGACAACGCCGTCTTCAAGTTCAACATCGCCCTCAAGCACCACGTTGACATCAATAATGACATCGCTTCCGACTTTAACCGTTCCACGACAATCAAATCGATTCGGATCCATCAATGTGACGCCTTCGGTCATCAGTCGCTCAGCCATACGCCGTTGATATGCGCGCTCGAGTGATGCGAGCTGAACGCGATTATTTGCACCTTCAACTTCAGTAGTTGCGCTTGGATGCGTCGATGCAATGTTAACACCTTCCTCTGCCGCCATTGCCACGATATCGGTTAGGTAGTATTCGCCTTGCGCATTGTCATTAGATAACGCGCCGAGCCAACGCTTGAGCGCATCGCCTGAAGCAACCATTATCCCTGTATTTACTTCGTTGACGCGCAGTTGTTCAGGGCGAGCGTCTTTCTGCTCAACAATGCCCGTTACATGACCCATGTCGTTCCGAATTATACGACCATAACCGGTGGGGTTATCGAGCTTCATTGTTAACAAACCCAGAGCGGTTTGTTGACTTGCTTCAAGCAATTGGTTGAGTGTTTCTGGCATCAACAACGGCACATCACCATAGAGAATAGCCACTTTCTCGTCGGCCTGAAGGTCACCCATGACTTGTTGCACGGCATGACCGGTACCCAGTTGCTCCTTTTGTTCATTCCAGAGCAATGATGCATCGTTGATCGCTTCTTTTAGCAACTCACCGCCATGCCCATAAACTAAATTAATCGCATGGGGATTAAGTGCTTTGGCGCAATCAATAACATGTTGCACCATGGGTTTGTGAGCAACCGTATGTAACACTTTTGGAAGGTTCGAACGCATCCGTGTTCCTTTACCTGCTGCCAAAATGATTACGCGAAGCTTCATAAGCAATGCATCCTTACTGTTATTCTTTTGTTGAAATTCGCCCATATTCTACATACAAAAAAGGCCTTGTTGTACCAACAACAAGGCCTTTTAAATGCTTTTTTGCTAATTTTTAACGTCTAAGCTTACGAATAACCTCAAGCTGCGCCATTGCACGTGATAATTCCGCAATTGCTTCAGCATACGTCATGTCTGAACCTGAATCTGCAATAGCTTCTTCAGCACGCTTGCGTGCCGCTTCCGCTTCTTGCTCGTCCAATTCATCACCACGTACGGCAACATCAGCAAGTACAATCACCTGACCTGGCTGCACTTCAAGAACACCACCGGCAACATACAGCAGTTCTTCTTGACCTTCCTCACTCACAAATCGAACCATACCTGGCTTGATTTTGGTCAGTAAAGGCGCGTGACCTGGGTAAATACCCAACTCACCTTCGCTACCCGAGACCTGGACCGTTTGCACAACGCCGGTAAATAACCGACGTTCTGCACTCACGATTTCCAGATTTAACGTTTGTGTCGCCATTTAAACCTCCCAGTTGGTTACAGGTTTTTGGCTTTTTCAATCGCTTCTTCGATGGTACCTACCATGTAGAAAGCTTGCTCTGGAAGATCATCGTACTCACCTTCAAGGATACCCTTGAAGCCAGCGATTGTATCTTTGAGCGATACATACTTACCAGGCGCACCTGTAAATACTTCAGCTACGAAGAACGGCTGAGACAAGAAACGCTGGATCTTACGTGCACGAGCAACGGTACGTTTATCTTCTTCAGATAACTCATCCATACCCAAGATGGCGATGATGTCTTTCAACTCTTTATAACGTTGAAGTACTTCTTGCACACCCATCGCAGTATCATAGTGCTCATCACCGATAACCAGCGGATCAAGCTGACGCGAGGTTGAATCCAATGGATCAACCGCAGGGTAGATACCCAATGACGCGATATCACGGTTAAGTACAACAGTTGCGTCCAAGTGAGCAAAGGTTGTTGCTGGTGATGGATCCGTCAAGTCATCCGCAGGTACGTAAACGGCTTGAACCGAGGTAATTGAACCTGTTTTAGTTGACGTGATACGTTCCTGAAGTACACCCATCTCCTCAGCCAATGTAGGCTGATAACCTACTGCTGATGGCATACGACCCAACAATGCAGATACTTCGGTACCCGCTAGGGTGTAACGATAGATGTTATCGACGAAGAACAATACATCGCGACCTTCGTCACGGAATTTCTCCGCGATGGTCAAACCGGTCAATGCAACACGTAAACGGTTGCCCGGTGGCTCGTTCATCTGACCATATACCAATGATACTTTGTCGAGAACGTTTGAATCGTTCATCTCGTGATAGAAGTCATTACCCTCACGAGTACGCTCACCAACACCAGCGAATACTGAGTAACCGCTGTGCTCGATAGCGATGTTACGGATAAGCTCCATCATGTTTACGGTTTTACCAACACCCGCACCACCGAACAAGCCAACTTTACCACCTTTCGCGAAAGGACAGATCAAGTCGATAACTTTGATACCTGTCTCAAGCAAATCGCTAGTATTTGACTGCTCTTCGTACGTAGGTGCTGCACGGTGAATAGACATACGCTCTTCTTCACCGATAGGGCCCGCTTCATCGATAGGCTGACCTAATACGTTCATAATACGGCCCAGGGTTTTCTTACCCACTGGAACCATGATCGGCTCACCGGTGTTTTCAGCGATGATGCCGCGACGCAAACCGTCGGTAGTACCCATTGCGATGGCACGAACAATACCACCACCTAGTTGCTGCTGAACTTCTAGCACTAGGCCTTCAAGGTTACCTTCGGTCACTTTCAATGCGTCGTATACTTTTGGCACTGCGTCTTGTGGAAACTCAAAGTCCACAACGGCGCCGATAATCTGTACGACTTTACCTTGACTCATGACTATTCCTCTAACTCTTCAATTCTTTTACCGTTGCCGCGTTATACCGCTTCGGCGCCGGAGACGATTTCCGAAATTTCTTGCGTAATCGCTGCCTGACGAGCTTTGTTGTACTGCAGCTGAAGCTTATCAATAAGGTCTTCAGCATTGTCAGTTGCAGCTTTCATCGCAATCATACGAGCAGCTTGCTCACTGGCGAAGTTATCTACAACACCCTGATACACCTGGGTCTCAACATATCGACGAATAAGCGTGTCGAGAATGCTTTCAGGGTTTGGCTCGTACAAGTAGTCCCAGCTACCCGTTTGGACATTTTCGTCCTTTTCCGCTTGCGGCAATGGCAGCAATTGGTGAATGGTCGGCTCTTGTGTCATGGTGTTAACGAACTTGTTATACACCACGTACAAGCGGTCGATTTTGCCTTCTTCAAAAGCGTCCAACATAATTTGGACAGAACCCGTAATTTCTTTAAGTTCTGGCTTGTCACCTAGACCCGATACTTGGGCTTGCAACTTACCACCAAAACGTTTGAAAAAGCCGGTTGCTTTGCTTCCGATAGCTGCAAAATCAGCCTCAACGCCTTGCTCTTTCCACTCGTTTGCGTGTTTTACGACGGCTTTAAACTCGTTAGAGTTAAGGCCACCACATAAACCACGGTCTGTAGAAATCACAATGTAGCCCACACGCTTCACTTCGCGTTCTTCCATAAATGGATGACGGTACTCAATGTTTCCGCGTGCGACATGACCAATCACTTTGCGAATGGTGTCGGCATATGGACGGCTTTCGTCCATACGCTCCTGCGCCTTTTTCATTTTTGACGCAGCCACCATCTCCATAGCGCTAGTGATCTTCTGAGTATTACCGATACTCGAGATCTGTGTCTTTATCTCTTTACCGCTGGCCATGATGATTCTCCTTTAACTCAACGACAAATGGCCGCTTATTAGCGGCCACCGCCAATTACCATGATTGCGTTTGCTTGAATTTCTCAAGTGCCGCTTTCAATTGGCTATCGATGTCGTCGTTATAGTTTCCGGTTTTATCAATTTCAGCCATCAGCTCAGAGTATTCGCTCGCCATGAATGATTGCAGAGATTCTTCAAAATCCATGATTTTGTCGATAGCCACATCTTTCAGGAAGCCTTTCTCAACGGCGTAAATTGATACAGCCATTTGAGCAACGCTCATAGGCTTATATTGCTTCTGCTTCATCAACTCGGTGACGCGCTGACCATGCTCAAGTTGAGCACGAGTCGACTCATCAAGGTCAGATGCGAACTGAGCAAAGGCTGCCAATTCACGGTACTGAGCCAAGGCAAGACGGATACCGCCGCCCAACTTCTTGATGATCTTAGTCTGTGCAGCACCACCGACACGAGAAACTGAGATACCCGCGTTAACCGCTGGGCGAATACCTGAGTTGAACAGGTCAGTTTCAAGGAAGATCTGACCGTCAGTGATTGAAATCACGTTAGTCGGTACGAACGCAGATACGTCGCCCGCTTGTGTTTCAATGATAGGTAATGCGGTCAAAGAACCTGTTTTACCTTTCACTTCACCGTTGGTGTGCTTTTCTACATAGTCAGCGTTAACACGAGCAGCACGCTCAAGTAGACGCGAGTGTAGATAGAATACGTCACCAGGGAATGCTTCACGGCCTGGTGGACGACGCAGTAGCAATGAAATTTGACGATAAGCAACTGCTTGCTTCGACAAATCATCATAAATAATTAACGCGTCTTCGCCGCGGTCACGGAAGAACTCACCCATAGTACAGCCAGAGTATGCTGACAAGTACTGAAGCGCCGCAGATTCAGAAGCAGAGGCTGCTACAACAATGGTGTTTTCCATTGCGCCATGCTCTTCTAATTTACGAACAACTGCAGAGATAGTTGAGTTTTTCTGACCAATTGCGACGTAAACACATTTGATACCAGAGTTTTTCTGGTTGATGATTGCGTCGACTGCTAGGGCAGTTTTACCTGTTTGGCGGTCACCGATGATCAACTCACGCTGACCACGACCAACTGGGATCATCGAGTCAATTGATTTGTAACCTGTTTGAACAGGCTCATCAACAGATTGACGATCGATAACGCCCGGTGCGATTTTCTCTACAGGCTCGTAAGCTTCTGCTTCGATAGGGCCTTTACCGTCGATAGGTTGACCAAGCGTGTTAACGACACGTCCAAGCAGTTGATTACCCACAGGTACTTCAAGGATACGACCTGTAGACTTAACTTTTACACCCTCTTGCAAGTCAGCATAAGGGCCCATTACAACCGCACCAACAGAGTCACGCTCAAGGTTCAATGCGATAGCGTAGCGATTTCCAGGAAGCTCAATCATCTCACCTTGCAAGCAGTCTGCAAGGCCGTGAACGCGAATGATACCGTCTTGTACAGACATGATGGTACCTTCGTTACGCGCTTCGCTGGTGACTTCGAACTTCTCAATACGCTCTTTGATTAGTTCTGCGATTTCATTTGAATTCAGTTGCATGCTCAAGTCCCCAATTAGGATTGCAGTGCATAAGCAAGCCGTTCAAGCTTGCCACGCAGAGAACCGTCAATGACGGTATCGCCTGCTTGAATAGTTAATCCGCCAATCATTGACGCATCTACACTGCAGTTCAGCTTAATTTTGCGTTGCAAACGTGCTTCGAGTGCCTTAGAAAGCTCAGCTTGCTGAGCATCCGACATTTCGACCGCACCCGTTACATCTACGACAATTTCCTTTTCGTAATCTGCACGAAGCACGTTAAATTGTTCCAACACCGCTGGCAGGGCAGTTAAACGTTCGTTTTCTGCCATTACCTTAATAAGATTCTGTGCTTGTTCGGTTAATGCGTCACCACATACTCCGATAAACACTTCACTCGTGCGACCAACGGTAGCAGAGCTGCTCAAAAAGCTCGCCATACGTTCATCTTTTGCCACTGAAGCGGCGAAAGACAACATCTCGGCCCACTTATCGAGCGCTCCTTGTTGCAAAGCAAAATCAAAAGCTGCTTTTGCGTAGGGGCGAGCGACAGTAGTCAGTTCTGACATAAGCTCAAACCCCTTGATTAAAGTTCAGCGACGAGTTTTTCAACGATGTCGCGATGAGCGTTCTCATCAATTTCACGCTCAATAATTTTCTGAGCACCAGTAACAGCCAGTACAGCGACTTGCTTACGCAACTCTTCACGAGCGCGATGGCGTTCAGCTTCGACTTCCTCATGACCAGACGCGACGATTTTCTCGCGCTCTTCGTGTCCACGCTGAGTCTCGTCTTCGACGATTTTAGCGCCACGCTTTTTAGCCTGTTCAATGATTTCAGCCGCTTGCTGTTTAGCCTCTTTAAGCTGCTCAGCGATGTCTTCCTGGGCTTTCTCTAAATCTTTTTGAGCACGTTCACCAGCATTGAGACCATCAGCAATTTTCTTCTGACGCTCTTCAATTGCGTTGATGATCGGTGGCCACACGAACTTCATGCAGAACCACACGAACACGGCGAACGCGATCGATTGTCCAATTATAGTAGCGTTGATATCCACAACGGACCTCCTTTATTTGGTGACCGTCGAATCGCGCTTAGCCTGCTACCTGAGTTAAGAACGGGTTTGCGAATGTGAATAGCAAAGCAACCGCAACACCGATCATAGCGATAGCATCGATAAGACCTGCAACGATGAACATTTTAACTTGTAATTGAGGCGCTAGTTCTGGTTGACGAGCGGCCGCTTCCAAGAATTTGCCACCCAACATACCGAAGCCAAGCGCTGTACCCAACGCAGCAAGACCGATCATGATTGATACAGCGATAGCGGTAAAAGCAACTACAGTTTCCATTGATATCTCCAATTTTCAGTAGATTAAAGTTAAAAAATAAAAGTAAAACAAAACTTAGTGTTCAGATGATGCCATGCTTAAGTAAACGATGGTCAACATCATGAAAATAAACGCTTGTAACACGATAACGAGGATATGGAATACAGCCCAAGCGAAATGCGCTGGCAACTGGAAGAATCCAATCATCGCAATAAGAATAAAGATCAATTCACCCGCGTAGAGGTTACCAAACAAACGCAGTGCCAGCGACGCCGGCTTAGCGAGTAGCGTGATACTCTCGAGCACAAAGTTCACAGGCACAAGCGCCCAGTGATTAAATGGCGTAAACGTCATTTCTTTGGCAAAGCCCTTGATGCCTTTGTATTTGATCGAATAGATAATGATCAAAGCAAACACACTTAAGCTTAACGCGAATGTAGTATTCAGGTCGGTCGTAGGAACGACTTTGAAATACACGTCATGCGGATCATTAACGAAACCTAGCCAGTAGCCCGTATACATTGCCGCAGTTGGCAGCCAGTCCACAGGCACTAAGTCCATCAAGTTCATCAGGAATATCCAGACGAAGATGGTCAAAGCTAAAGGTGCTATGAGTTTATCTTTGCCGTGAAATGACTCTTTGACGCTGTTATCGACAAACTCGACAACCATTTCGACAAAGCATTGCCACTTACCAGGTACCCCCGCAGAGGATTTTTTGGCTACTCTGCGGAAACTCCACAGAAATAGCACACCTAGTAACACGGACCAGAAGATAGTATCGACATTTACCGCCCAGAATCCTTCACCAACCGTCCAGTTTTGAAGGTGGTGTTGAATATACTGAGTCGGAGTTTGCTCTCCACTTACCATGTTGTTTCCCAGTTACGTTGATTTTAAAAACAAAATCGGTGCAATCCACTGTGCAACAACGGCTAAAATAAAGCCGGTTAATAACCACAATGCATTAGAATCTGTAAGCAGTAAAACTAAACTAAGCAGCACTGCTGTAAGTATTAGCTTGACGCCTTCACCAACAAAAAAGCTCTTTACCACTTGTTGGTTTGCTCGTGCGCCCGCATATCTAAACGCTATCCAGCCAAACAATGCATTGGGTAGTATTGCTGATAGGCTACCCAAGAAAGCTGCCATTGCAGCATCAGTTTGACCAACTAAAAAGGCTAAAATGGCTGTGCCTACTGACACAACTAACTGACTCAAAACCGTTTTTCGTGCTAGTTTTTTTCCTGCCAAAGCAAGTGGCTGAGTCACTATTGAACCTTTTCTCAAAATTTGGTTGTTGACCTATTTTTAAACAGGCGCAAATAAACTCGCGCTAGTATAAAGATCTGCCTGCTAAATGCAAACAAATTTGGCTACAGCCTTTGAGTTTAACGCTACTTAACATACCCGTTACAAATGTGACAACAGGACTATTTTATGTGGGCTAATATGCCGTCTAACTCATCCAAGTTAGTGTAATTGATAACGACTTTACCTTTGCCTTTGCGTCCATGGTTTATAGATACCTTGGCACCAAGACGCTCGGATAAAGAGGTCTCTAATCGCTCGATATCGGCATCTGGTTCAGGTTTGTCTTGTTGCTTAGGGGGCTCGATGGTTTTACGAACTAGTTTTTCAGCTTCGCGCACTGTCATATCTTTCGCAGCAATATGTTGTGCGACATTGGCTTGTTGCTCACCTTCAAGGGCTAATAGAAGTTTGGCATGGCCTAGCTCAATATCACCGCGTTCAAGTAACAGTTTGACGCTGGCTTCGAGGTTATTGAGACGGAGTAAATTAGTTACGGTGGTACGCGACTTACCAACCGCTTGTGCGACGTCTTGATGTGTCATATTAAATTCATCAAGTAATCTTTGTAGTGCAGTTGCCTCTTCCATCGCATTCAGATCTTCACGCTGAATATTCTCGATTAAGGCAATGGCCACGGCAGCTTCGTCCGGAACATCTTTGACCAAACATGGAACTAGCTCTAGTTTAGCGAGCTGTGCAGCACGCCAGCGCCGTTCACCGGCGATAATTTCATACTCATCATCGGCGATAATACGAACAACGATAGGCTGAATGATGCCTTGTGCCTTCACTGAGGCTGCTAGGTCCTCAAGTGCTTCGGGCGACATGTCTTTACGTGGTTGATAGCGTCCAGGTTTGAGGTGTTCTATCGGTAACTTTTGTAGTTCGCCTTTAACTAACACATTGGCGTCATCATCAACTTGCGCCTGATGATCATCTGAGCGTTGTTGACTCGCCGAATTGCTTGTCAATAAAGCGTCTAATCCTCGACCTAAACCACGTTTTTTCGGCGACATACTCTGTTTCCCCAAACCCTACTAATCGTTGTTATGAATTGACTGCTTGTTCTTCTTTATCGCGTTTTTCCGCACGACGAATAATCTCACCCGCAAGTGAGAGATACGCTTTAGCACCAGTGGATGACTTATCGTAATACATTGCAGGTGCACCAAATGACGGCGCTTCAGCTAGACGCACATTGCGGGGAATAACAGTGCGATACACTTTTTCACCGAAATGCTGTTTAAGCTGTTCTGATACGTCATTAGCTAAACGATTGCGCGGATCGTACATAGTACGGAGAATCCCTTCAATTGTCAGGCTTGGATTGACCACTTCGGCGAGTTGTCTGATGGTATCCATTAATGCAGTAAGGCCCTCTAAGGCATAATACTCGCATTGCATGGGAACTAAAATGGAATCAGCCGCGGCCATTGCATTAACTGTCAACATATTCAATGAAGGTGGACAATCTATGAAGATGTAGTCGTAGTCGTCCTGAACAGTTTTCAGTGCGTTACGAAGGCGAACCTCTCGTGCAAAAAATTCCATCAACTTAATTTCGGCAGCTGTAACATCCGAGTTTGCGGCGATTAAGTGATATTTACCGTTGGTATCGGTAACAACGACTTCTTTAACCGGCTTTTCGTCTACCAATAGCTCATATACGGTGTTATCGACTTCATATTTATCGACACCGCTACCCATGGTTGCATTGCCCTGCGGATCGAGGTCAATTAACAACACTTTGCGTTTAGTTGCCGCCATTGATGCGGCCAAGTTCACTGCGGTGGTCGTTTTGCCCACGCCGCCTTTTTGATTAGCTATCGCAATAGTTGTAGCCACGGGTGCATCACCTCTTATTATTAATGGGCGTTAATAGGACGGATAATAACCATGTGTCGCTCACCTTCCAAACCAGGTACCGATAATCGGTGCACGTCATCAATACCAAATTGCGGATCAAGATCGGTGATCTCTTGCTCAGGATACGTGCCTTTAAGCGCGTAAAAGCAACCTGAAGGTTTTGGTAAATGATGACACCATGCAAGCATATCATTAAGCGACGCAAAGGCTCTACTTAACACACCGTCAAAATCATGTAAGCGTGTTTGATAAGCCTCAACGCGGCTTTGCACAGCTGTCACATTATTAATATTGAGTTCGTGGCACACTTGTCTGATGAAGCGTATCCGTTTGCCCAAGCTATCCAACAGCACGAACTCACAGTGTGGCATACAAATCGCTAATGGCAAGCCGGGTAAACCAGGGCCCGTACCCACATCAATAAACTGTTCACCTTTCAGGTGGGGCAAGACGACCAAGCTATCGACGATATGTTTCGCGAGCATCTCGTTTGGATCGCGTACTGAGGTGAGGTTATACGCCTTGTTCCATTTGTCGAGCAATTCAACCAATTTGATGAGTTTGCTCACTTGCTCATCCGAAATTGATGCACGCACCGACTCATCAGTGCGTGCCAATAAACTCTCTAATTTTGCTTTCAAACTCATCCCTTAAGCGCTTTTTCTGAGTAAGCCTTGTTTTTTAAGGTGTACAAGCAACATTGAAATTGCTGCAGGTGTAATACCTGAAATACGAGCAGCTTTGCCTACCGTCTCTGGTTGGTGCTGATTTAATTTAGCTATAACTTCGTTTGATAAACCTTTAATGCTCGTATAATCAAACTGATTAGGTAAACGCGTATTTTCATGGCGTTGTTGCTTAGCAATCTCATCTTGCTGCCGCGAAATATAGCCTGCATATTTAGTTTGAATCTCAACCTGTTCAGCGGCAGCTAAATCGCTCAAACCTGGCTCGAAAAAAGGCGTTTTTACCAATTGTTGATAGTTTACCTCAGGACGACGTAGTAGCTCCTCACCACTAACCTCTTTGGTTATTGGACTTTTTACAAACGCATTAATACTATCGATTTCTGGATGATCTTTGTGAACCCAAGTGCTGCGTAAACGCTGCTTTTCTTGCTCGATGGCTTCCATTTTTAAGTTAAACGCTTGCCAACGGTCGTCATCAACGAGACCAAGTTCACGACCTTTTTCAGTTAAACGAATATCTGCGTTATCTTCACGCAGTAACAAGCGGTATTCGGCACGCGATGTAAACATACGGTAAGGCTCTTGTGTACCCAAGGTCGATAGATCATCAATGAGTACGCCCATATAAGCTTGATCACGACGAGGCGACCATGTTTCTTTGTCTTGAGCTAAGCGCGCTGCATTCAAGCCTGCAATCAAACCTTGTGCGCCCGCTTCTTCGTAGCCCGTGGTGCCGTTAATTTGCCCCGCAAAGAATAAACCATTAATCACTTTGGTTTCCAACGATTGTTTAAGATCACGCGGATCAAAATAATCATATTCGATCGCATAGCCAGGGCGCGTAATAACAGCATTCTCAAAACCACGAATTGACTGAACCAATTGCTGTTGAACGTCAAAAGGCAAACTCGTTGAGATCCCATTGGGATACACTTCAAATGTATTGAGGCCCTCAGGCTCTACAAATATTTGATGCGACGCTTTGTCCGCAAAACGGACAATTTTATCTTCAATTGAAGGACAGTAACGCGGCCCAACACCTTCAATCTCACCTGAATACATGGGTGAACGATCAAGCCCTGAACGAATCACATCATGAGTTTGTTCATTGGTATGTGTGATATAGCAAGGAATCTGCTGAGGGTGATCGGCACGACTTCCCAAGTATGAAAACACGGGAGTTGGTGTATCACCGGGTTGTTCTTGCATGACTGAAAAGTCAATTGAATGACTTGCTATTCGAGGTGGAGTACCTGTTTTTAAGCGATCAACGCGAAGCGGTAACGCGCGTAAACGTTGTGATAGGGCGTTTGCCGGTGGATCGCCTGCACGACCGCCTTGGTAATTGTCTAAACCAATATGAATGCGGCCACCTAGAAAAGTACCTACGGTCAAAACAACTGAGCGAGCATAGAATTTTAAACCCATTTGAGTTACTACGCCCGTCACCTGATCATTTTCTACGATCAGATCGTCACAACCTTGCTGGAATAAGGTTAAATTGGGTTGAGTTTCTAACGCATAACGAATCGCCTGTTTATATAACTGGCGGTCGGCTTGCGCTCTTGTGGCACGCACGGCTGGGCCTTTCGACGAGTTCAATGTTCTGAATTGAATGCCTGCTTTATCAGCAGCTTTTGCCATGATACCGCCTAGCGCATCGATCTCTTTAACCAAATGCCCTTTGCCGATACCACCGATCGCTGGGTTACAAGACATTTGTCCCAAAGTATCAATGTTGTGTGTCAGCAATAAAGTACGCGATCCCATACGTGCTGCTGCAAGCGCTGCTTCGGTACCTGCGTGTCCACCACCGACGACAATGACGTCATAGGTTTGGGCGTTATTTTTCAACATTCAGAACAACCTCGATGAAAGGAGATAAAAATAAAACTGATCATCATCAGTGAACCGCGTATTTTAACGCGTTTTGCTTGTGATCGAAACGGTTATTTTTTATTCAGACTGTAAAGCTTTACTCGATCAATAAAGATCAGTAAAGGATCTTTATTTAGATCTTTATTATTGTTTCTATTAGGATCGCGTTTTCTGTGAATAGATCGCTGAACCCCTTGTTTTACGTGCTTTAAAGGGCGATCAAAACATGTGAAAAAGATCCCTTAAACTGCGATCATAGATCGTGGATAACTAGGGTGTTTATACACAGCTCGGTTTATCCCCACAGTTATACCCAATTCAGTGACAGCCCTTATGGGCGCTTATCCTTATTTTGATCACAAGTAAAAAAAAATGTGAATAGAACTGTGGATACGATCATCAGATCGGCGTCCAAAGTCTTTTAAACCCGCGATCACTGTTGTGGGTATGATCGCAGTTTATCGATCGATTGATTTATCCAATATGATGCTTTTTGTTCTGGATCGTCGTGCATCATATCTATCTCTAATCGCTCAAATAGTCGGGTAGCATGTAAAATGCTGAGCTGTTCATCGCAATGTCGGCCCGCTTCACAAAAGGTGTCATAACAAGATTCGCCAATGGCACAGACTGCATAGCTAAGATCGGGCAACGTAGGGGCATCGGCCTCCGCAATGACATCATAAAAATCGAGCATTGAGTCGGCATAGTCGCCTGCACCATGAGTGGCCAGGAAGATCAGCCAAATGCCCGATTTGGGTAAACTGTCGAAAGTCGGTTCGTAATGCATCTCGGTGGAAAGATCATGACTTTCTAGAACTTCTTGAACGTGATCGGCTAGCGCTTCCGTGTTACCCGAGGTGGTGCCGACCAATATATGTATCGTATTCGTCATGGTTAAATGCTTAAATAGTTGTAACAGATATCGCTATTGTACAGGAGTGAACTATCGTGCGTGCAATTTATCTATGCTTAGTTGTTGTATTGAGTATTCCATTATTTACCACGGCAAAAGGCATCGAGAACGCAAAGCAAGTTGAACAAAATCTTTGGGTTATGGGAATGCCCACTAACGCCGACATTGAGCGTTTCGCCGAGCAAGGCGGTGATATAGTGGTCAGCTTGTTATCGGTGTCGGAGCAATCCCAAACTGCTGAGTCAACATGGGTCACACACCATGGCATGGCGTTCTATCACATCGCGATACCAGGCGCTGAGGGTTTGACGTTTGCGAAGGTGCGCCTATTAGATAAAGTGTTGCTCGAGCATAAAGAAAAAAACGTGCTGGTTCATTGCGCGTCGGGTAATCGTGTTGGTGCTTTGTTTGCTTTACGCGCAGCATGGCTCGACGGAAAGGATAAAGAGGTAGCGCTCAAAATCGGGCGTGAGCGAGGATTAACCTCGCTCGAAAAAACGGTATCAGAGATGATCGCGCAATAAATCAGGTTGGCGATTCGGGGTAAAGATCTCGATCCAATAACCATCGGGGTCTTTTATAAATGCGATGCCTTTCATATTGCCATCATTGGGCTTTTTCTGGAATTCAACACCGAGTTCCTCAAAGCGCTCGCACGCCGAGTCAATATCGGGTACAGCAAAGCCGATATGACCAAAGCCTTTGGGCTCTTGGTTACCGTTATGGTAGGACACGTCATCATCATTCTCGTCCCCCCAGTTATGCGTGAGTTCCAGCATTGCTGGACGGCCGAATGTTTGGACGATGCGTTCATCATGATCAGTCGACCAATGACTGCGCTCCTCGGGTGAGATCGAAGCCATGAAATAAAGTGTGAACTTCATCTCAGGAAAGTCTAATCGCTTGATAAGCGTCATACCGAGTACTTCTGAATAAAACTTTAAAGTGCGCTCGGGGTCTTTAATCCGAAACATCGTCTGATTGAATACAAATTTATGGGTTGCGGGATCGTGATGTTCTGATAGCCCTTTAGCTTGGTCAAAATGACGACTCATGGAATGCTCCTAAGACAACAATGTGTGAATTACTAGAAATTGGGAATAAGACATTAAATTTCAAGCCAGAGCCTGAAGCTTGTTGGTATGTATACATGGTTGAATGTGGTGATCGATCACTCTATACGGGAGTCACTACATGTCTCGAGCGACGCATTCGTCAGCATAACGGCGAGTTAAGTGGTGGGGCTCGCTATACACAAAGTCGTCGACCTGTCTCGCTGACTTGGAGTCAGGGCCCATTTTCTAAGCGCCATGCGTGTCAGCTCGAAGCTCAATTGAAGCAGCTCTCACGATCACAAAAACGAAAGTTGATTAGTCTTTGATGGGTCGTTCTTTTTGGCACTGCCAACATTCTTCAAATGACCCGGGGTTGAGCTCACCACAACCAGAACAATACCACTCTGCATTATTAGCGCTATTTTGTTCGTAGAGGTTGAGGATCTGTTTAGCCGCATCGGAAGCGTCTGGCATGACGTAAATTGCAGTTTCGATGGCATCAGCCGGTAACTCACCAACACCGCCGGCACTGGGATTATTGGGAACGTGAACCTGAATCCCCTCAGCACGCAACAATCCGCCGAGTAATTCGGCTTCTATAGGGCTACTGGCGCGGTAAATCTTTATCCATTGATCGCTCATGAGACACCATGACTTGTTGATAACGGGATAACCAATTTATCACGCTTTTATACGAGGTGTGAGTTTTGTCAGCAATTTGTATGAGTTTAAATAATCGATGATAAAATCGTGCCCGATAGCGACGACGTCGCGAAGGGGATACGGATGTTTGGGTAAAGGCTTCAAGTTCCTGAGCGATCGCTATATTCAATGCATGTTCACGCCGAGCAAGATTCGTTGGATAGAGCAGTTTGTATCCGAGCATGGCTGTAATAGGGGCTAGTACCACGGCAAGCGCGATACTCACCGAATTAAATGCATCAAAGTTGTAAGGTATTACAGGCTGCATCAACAATAAAAAGACCAGAATAAAGTCCATACTACCGTTAATCGTGCGGTGATGTGATAAAGGAAATGCGGCGATAAACATAACAGGAAGAAGTGACATTACCATGGCGCCTGTACTTTCGAGATAAGGCCATATTGCGGCATGAATGACTATCGAGAGTATTGCTCCAGCACATTGGCCAATGAATACCGTTTTCATTGTCTTAGCTGGATTATCGGTGGTAGAAAACAGCGTTAGCATGATACTTGCGCCCAGCAGCAAAAATGCGATTTGAAACCACTCCGTATACCACCAGAGAGCACTAATTAAACCCATGATGACCATGGTTCGAATACTGGCCTCGCGTGCGCCTGTCCAATCACGATGTAGCAAAGATAATGAGCGACGGGTTGATGAGGCCGCGCGACCGGAGTCACGAAATGACAGGCGTTCATCACAGGCTTCGATAAATTCATCAAACGCAACGCGTAATTGAGGTTGTTTTATATCCAGAGTGGCCTGCTTTAATGCGGTGAGAATATCTAACCGTTTAGCGTTTTGTCGGAGTAGATCAGCTGCCGTGAGTAAGTGTTTACTTACGTTTTCATTCTCTTTAATTGGGGAGAAGTAAACCTGAGATAGCCACTCGAGTTGACTATTAATCACCTTTCTGACCAACCTTGCTGACTCGTGCGCAGCAGGAGAACCTGTCCCATGTTCGAGCAATTGCGCTTCAATCTGTGCCAGTTTTGATAGTCGGTCATCAAAATTTAGCGATGTTTTGTCTTGCTTACTGATTGATTGTGCTACATTTTCTAAAGAAATAATGGTCTCGCGACGCATTTGGTTTATGAGACTTTGCTCGGCTCGTTTGTACGTAAATAACCAACCAACTACAAGTGCCATCATGACACCAACAAACACGGTTAATAGTCTATCGATGCCCAAAGGCAAGAGCGCATCAGGGCTGCGACTGAGCAAGGCGACCATAGAAGCGGAATAGCCCGCCAAAATAGTGCCGTAAGATACTAACCCGTGGATCAAGTTACCAAGATAAACACAGAGAGCGACCCAAAACGTGAGACCTATCGCGACAGGCAGTATTTGATGATCCGCTGTCACCACCAAAATCATTCCAAACAATGTTCCGATTAAGGTGCCTAGCGCGCGATATGCGCCTTTTTCTAATAGCAGACCGCGGGTGGGTTGCGAAACAGCCCAAACGGTCATAGCAGACCATTGTGGGTGTTCCAATCCCAACGCCCAGGCTATGATAAGTGATAAGCAGGCAGCTAACGCAGTCCGCAACCCAAAACGGAAACGAATATAATCAAAACCGAGTTTAGCGAGCGGCTGCCTTAGAAGCTGCATGGGCGTTATTTACCGATACAGAATGAACCAAAGATCTGGCCCAACAGATCATCTGAGGTAAATTCGCCCGTGATCTCGTTTAAATGTTGTTGGGTCAAACGAAGCTCTTCAGCGAGTAGCTCTCCGGCAAGGTTAAGTTCCAGGTGCTCTTGTCCGAGTAGCAAATGAGATTTGGCTTTTTCTAACGCATCAAGATGACGGCGACGCGCCATAAAGCTTCCTTCCGAGGTGGCGCTATAACCCACACAATGTTTTAGGTGTTCACGCAGTTGTTCAATACCATGTCCTGTCTTAGCCGACAATTGAATCACTGGGATACCATTATGTTCGGTTAACCCCGTGCTTTCCTGTGTCAGATCGATTTTATTGCGTATGACAGTAAAGGGCATGTCGTCTGGGAGTTGTGCAAAGAACTCTGGCCAAATATCGTCTGGATGAATCGCGCTGGTCTCCTGACTATCAACCATAAACAGCACGCGGTCGGCTTGGCGAATCTCATCCCATGCGCGTTCAATACCAATACGTTCGACTTGGTCGGGTGAATCTCGTAAACCCGCGGTATCAATAATATGAAGTGGCATACCGTCAATTTGAATATGCTCGCGAAGTACGTCGCGAGTTGTGCCTGCAATTTCAGTGACAATTGCGGATTCGCGACCGGCTAAAGCGTTCAATAAGCTTGATTTACCGGCATTTGGACGTCCCGCAATCACAATACGCATCCCTTCACGCATTAAAGTGCCTTGCTTGGCTTGTTGTTCTATATGGAACAGCTGATCAACGATTTCAGCCAAATCATTGGCGACCTTGCCATCAGAGAGAAAGTCGATTTCTTCATCTGGAAAATCGATAGCTGCTTCAACGTACATGCGTAAGTGAATAACAGCGTCGACCAGGACGTCTATTTTGTGAGAAAACTCACCTTTCAAACTTTGCAATGCAGCCTTTGCAGCTTGCTCAGAATTAGTATCAATGAGATCGGCTATGGCTTCGGCTTGGGTTAAATCGAGTTTATCATTTAAAAATGCACGCTCGCTGAACTCGCCAGGCCGCGCAGGGCGGATATCGGGCAACTCAAGAATCGCCTTGATAATCATATCAATAAGAACAGGCCCACCGTGTCCTTGAAGCTCCAGCACATCCTCACCAGTGAATGAGTTCGGACCTTTGAAAAATAGTGCAATGCCTTCGTCTAACAAATGACCTTCTTTGTCGTAAAAAGGGACATACTCCGCTTTTCGTGGAGGTGGGCAGTGGCCAATCAGCGCCTCGGCTACTTGTTGCGCTTGAGGACCGCTAACACGAACAATACCGACGCCACCGCGACCGGGTGGAGTTGCTTGTGCGACGATACTGTCATTACTAAACTCATCGTCGGTAATCGTTGGTTCATGTACTGAAGGGTTCATAAATCGGACCTCAACGCTAAAAATAAATGAAACTACAGACTAGTTTACAAGAAAATCGCGACTAGTCGTTTAGAAAAAGCAAAGCCCGGTCGAAACCGGGCTTTTTATAGTTACGTTGTGCAGTTATTTACCGCGAACGTTAATGCCTTTCTTCTCTAGCCCGTTATAAATAATGAGCATTTGAGCAATGGTAATCAGGTTACTGACTAACCAATAAAGTACCAAACCTGACGGGAACCATAAGAAGAATACCGTAAATATGACAGGCATATACTGGAATAGCTTCTGTTGCATTGGATCAGTTGCCGGCGTCGGTTGAAGACGCTGCATAAAGAACATGCTGGCACCCATTAAAATAGGCAGAATGTAATATGGGTCCTTAGTTGATAGATCTTGAATCCAGAATATGAACGACGAGTGACGTAGTTCCACACTTTCTAGCAGCACCCAGTAAAGCGATAAGAAAATCGGTAACTGCAATAACATAGGTAAGCAGCCGCCAAGAGGGTTCACCTTCTCCTCTTTGTACAGCTTCATCATTGCTTGACCCATTTTCTGGCGGTCATCGCCATAGCGTTCACGCAGTGATTTCATCTTAGGTTGAAGCAAGCGCATTTTCGCCATAGAGACGTATTGTGCTTTCGTCAGTGGGAACAAGAGGGCTTTGATAATAACGGTAACGAGGATAATCGCCAGACCCCAGTTAATCACAAAGCTTTGCAAGAATTGCAGTAGCTTGAATATGGGTTGCGCTAACCACCACAGGAAGCCGTAATCAACTGTTAAATCAAGGTAAGGTGCAACTTTCGCCATCGCGTCTTGGTCTTTGGGACCAACAAACAGGGTTGAGTCGATGGTTTGTGAGCTACCCGGTTGAACCGTTGTTGATGGATATAAAACCCCAATAACAGCTTGATTTGAGCGAGTGACTTGCGAGTAAAATTTATTCTGCTGAGTTTGAGTCGGCACCCATGCGGCAACAAAGTAATGCTGAAGCATACTGACCCAACCCGTCTGGGTTGTGACGTTCAGCTTTTTCTCGCGCATGTCATCAAACGGATACTTCTCAAACTTATCTTCATCTTGAGAATACGCTGCACCAAAATAGGTCGGCATGATCATGCTACCGCTCTCACCTGCAGTCATTGTTTGCTGCAACTGCCCGTAGAACTGTAACTGAGCGGCCTCTGAGCCTTGGTTTTCAATCGCATAGTTGACACCGATATCGTAGTGCCCGCGCTTGATAATGAAGGTTTTAGTAACGTTAAGGCCCGACTCGGTTTGTGTGGTTAAAGGCACTTCAAGGGTATCGCCTTCTAAGCGGTAACGCTCCTGAGTCGCTTGATATTGAGCGCGACCGTTATTTGAATCGATGCCCTGAGGACCAATGAGTCCAGATTGAGCAATATAAATGTGGTTACTATTACGCTTTAGTAATTGGAAGCGTTCTTCGGAATCCAGTGTTGCAGCAAACTCTAGTAATTTTGCTGAAACAATATCACCGCCATTCAAATCGATTTTTAATTCGAGTTCATCGGTTACAACGGTAATAAGGCGACCATTACTGGTAATCGCATTGGGACTGTTACTCTCAGGAACAGCGTTGTCAGCTGTATTTGAACCCGCTTGAGGAACAGTGGAGTTATTTTGACTTTGATCTTGCTGCGCGGTTTGTTGTGTTTGCTGAGGCGCTTTCGTGCCTGGGGCAGTGTCGATTGTCCATTGCTGGAACAAGAAGAACGACACAACAATAAACGCAACCAATAGTATCGAGCGTGGCGAATTCATAATGATTTCGTCTCTATTACTTGTCTATTTCTTTGACTGTGAATGATTCGGTTCGATGTTATCAGAAGAAACTTCCGGCACAGGATCGAAACCACCTTCGGAACCCGGATGACAACGGCTAAGCCTTTTTGCTGCCAATCCAATGCCGCGTATTGTACCGTGTTTCTGTATTGCCTCACAGGCATAATGTGAACATGACGGATAAAAACGACATCGAGGGCCGATTAACGGCGAAATAACCAGCTGATAAAACTTTATCAGGCCGATTGGTATTGCTTGCAACGCTTTGCTAATTTTCGCCATAGATAATTTAACGTATCAGCCATTTGAGCATTATCGAGCGTATCAATGCCGTGTTTAGCAATGATGACAATATCGAACGCTGGAATATCATGCTGCTTAAGTCTGAATGTTTCGCGCACTTGACGCTTGAATCGATTCCGAGCGACAGCTGTTTTAGCACGTTTTTTACTGATAGTAACGCCAATTCTGGGATGCCCAAGTTGGTTAGGGCAGGCAAGCATGGTGATATGCGCTGTGACAGCTTTAACGGGAGGATTATCGAAAACCGTCTGGAAGTGCGAGGGAGTTAAGAGCCTTAACTCCCGTCCATAATGATAGTGCGTCACTGAATGGACACTATCTATCTTATGCGCTTAATACTTTACGACCACGTGCACGACGACGTGCAATAACCTTACGGCCATTTTTGGTTGCCATACGAGCACGGAAACCGTGGGTGCGCTTGCGTTTTAATACGCTTGGTTGAAAAGTTCTTTTCATAACATTAATTCCATCGGTCAGATTGTTACTTTCCCACGCTGGCCGAAAATCTTCTGAGTCACCAAACGTGAAGGTAAAAAATTGTGAGCGCGGATCTTACTCGATCCTCTGGGCTATAGTCAATGTATTTAGGTCAAAAAATCAGTTTAAAGATGAATCATTTCATCCACAATTAGTCGGTTAGGGCGGTAAGTCATTGTGGATAAGAAACAAGTTATCCAACTTTAACAGTTTGCTTAAAAAATCAACTTTCTATCGCTGTAGCGCTTTTATAGGTAGCGATTTTAGCTAATCTAGAGTAAACTTATAGACATTAAAATTATAACTAAAAGGGAGTAGGTAGTGTGAATAATTCGCTTTGGCAACAATGTGTTGAGCGACTGCAAGCAGAATTGCCGTTGCAGCAGTTCAATACCTGGATCAGGCCTTTGCAGTCTGAGCTGACCGGCGACACACTGACTCTTTATGCTCCGAATATTTACTCCCTTGATTGGGTGCGCGATAAGTACCTAAATACAATCAACAGTTACCTCAGTTCACTGACCGACGACAAAGCGCCTGATGTGGTGTTGGAAGTTGGTAATGTAAGTAGTGCAGCACCTGCGCGTAGTACGAATCAGCCAAGAGCGAACCAACGTCGAAGTCAAACAAATCGTGGCTCAGATAATTCATTACGGTCTGAGTCTTTCGAGAGCAACATTCACCCGGAATATACGTTTGATAACTTTGTAGAAGGTAAAAGTAACCAATTGGCGCGAGCCGCTGCCATCCAAGTCGCCGAAAACCCGGGCGGTGTTTATAACCCGTTGTTTGTATACGGTGGCACGGGGCTTGGTAAAACGCATTTGTTGCACGCCGTGGGTAACGGCATTATGCAGCATAAAAAAGATGCGAAGGTGTTTTATATTCGTGCAGAGCGGTTCGTACAGGACATGGTTAATTCGATACGTAATAGTTCGACCAATGAATTTAAAAAGTACTACCGTTCGGTAGATGCATTGTTAATTGACGATATTCATTTCTTTGCCAATAAAAAAGGCTCGCAAGAAGAGTTTTTCCATACTTTCAATGCGTTGCTAGAAGGCAATCAACAAATCATCATGACCAGCGATCTTTATCCCAAAGAAATCGATGGTGTTGAAGATCGACTCAAATCGCGTTTTGGCTGGGGGTTAACGATAGCAATAGAGCCACCTGAACTTGAAACGCGCGTAGCTATTCTTATAAGGAAAGCCGAAGAACGTGGCTTGCACATGCCACACGAAGTGGCGTTTTTTATCGCAAAACGACTACGTTCAAACGTCCGTGAGCTCGAGGGCGCACTCAACCGAGTTGTTGCAAATGTGTCTCTAACAGGTCGACCGATTACCATCGACTTTGTTCGAGAAGCATTGCGTGACTTAATAGCTGCACAGGAAAAGCTCGTAACTATTGATAATATTCAGAAAACCGTGGCTGAATATTACAACATTAAATTAGCTGATATATTATCTAAACGTAGAAGTCGTTCGGTTGCTCGTCCACGTCAATTGGCAATGGCGTTGGCAAAAGAGCTAACGAACCACAGTCTTCCTGAAATAGGTGATGCGTTTGGTGGTCGCGACCACACGACGGTATTGCATGCGTGCCGTAAAATTCAGGAATTAAAAGAAGAACAACACGACATTAAAGAAGACTATCGCAATCTGATTAGGACGCTATCCTCTTAATTGGAACGGCACTCTCAACAGGGGACTCATCAATGAAATTTACGGTAAGCCGAGATGCATTTTTAAAACCTCTACAAATTGTGAGCGGAGCAGTTGAACGTAGACATACGCTGCCAATTCTGTCGAACTTATTACTTAAGGTTGAGGGCGATACATTACGCCTTACAGGTACCGATCTTGAGGTGGAGTTAATCTCATCGGTCAACGTTGAGTCGTCGGGTGGTGATGGTATGGTTACGGTTCCGGCGAAAAAGTTATTGGATATTGTACGTAGTTTGCCGGATGAGTCGCCTATTGAATTAGTGGGTGATGAAGAGGGGGTTCGTGTTCGCTCGGGTCGCAGTAAATTTAAACTTAGCTCTCTCAGCGCTGATGACTTTCCCAATATCGAAGACTGGTCCAGTGAAGTTAATTTTGTTACGTCACAGGATACGTTGAAACGACTCATGGAAAAAACACACTTTTCCATGGCTAATCAAGATGTTCGTTATTACCTCAACGGTATGCTATTTGAGACAGACGCAAATATGTTGCGTTCTGTTGCGACAGATGGTCACCGATTAGCAATGAGCAATTGTTACATTGAACAGCCAGGATTAAGTCAACGCCAAGTTATTGTTCCTAGAAAAGGCGTGGTGGAGTTACTTCGTTTGCTTAGTGACGATGATTCAGAAGTAGCGGTGGCGATTGGTAACAATCATATTCGTGTAGAGACAACGGATATTGTATTTACCAGTAAACTTGTCGATGGCCGTTTTCCTGATTATCGTCGTGTTGTACCGCAAGGTGGCGATAAGCAAATCTTCGCAGATCGTGATTTACTTCGCCAAGCGTTTAGTCGGGCATCAATCTTATCGAATGAAAAGTTTCGTGGAGTTCGCTTAAATATTGGTGCGAATGAATTATGCATCACAGCGACAAACCCAGAGCAGGAGCAAGCAGAAGAGGTCATCGAAGTTGGCTATGATGGCGAAGCTATTGAGATTGGCTTTAATGTCAGCTACTTGTTGGATGTTTTAAATAACATTGAAACTGAGGAAGTCTGCTTTATCTTATCTGACGCCAATAGCAGTGCATTAGTTGAGCCGAAGGACGACGACTCTTGCTGCTACGTTGTGATGCCAATGAGGCTGTAATCAGTATATGCGGCTGAACGCGCTTAAGACAATTAGCTTTAGAAATTTTAAGCGCTTTGACTTAGCGGCTTCTCCAAACGCCAACCTGATTGGTGGTTTGAACGGCTCTGGAAAGACGTCACTCATTGAAGCTATATATTTGCTCGGGTTTGGGCGTAGCTTTCGTCCAGGAGGCTATAAGCAGCTTATTAATCACAACGAGACAGAATTTACCGTTTTTTGCGAAGCATTATCCGATACGGGTGACGTCATCAAGATCGGCTTACGTCGAACAAGCGAAGGTGAGATACAGCTTCGCTTAAACGGTGATACAGTTCATAAGTTGTCAGAAATAGCGCGCCACATCCCCGTCCAGCTATTTACTCCAGAATCTGTTGAACTGATTTTAAGTGGTCCAAGCCTTAGGCGGCAGTTTATGGATTGGGGGGTGTTCCACGTGGAACATGCGTTTTATGATCTTTGGGTCGCTTACACTAAGTCACTGAAGCAGCGAAATCACTTACTTCGTTCTAAAGGTGACATGCGACAAGATAGTTTTTGGCGCGCCCAGATTGCTCGTTTGGGGCATGAGATTACTGAGTTACGCAGCGTTTATATACAAGAAATTGAAAATTTCATTACAAACAGTGCAACATTCTTTCTGCCGGATGTTAAACTGGAAGTTGGTTTAAAGCAGGGCTGGGACCAAAGTTCCAGTCTTGCGGAAGCACTAGAAAAACATACTGAACGTGACCGTCGATATGGGCACACGTCAGTTGGCCCTCACAAGGCAGATCTGAAATTAACCGTCGATGGAATTGACGCTAAGCTCGTGCTATCGAGAGGCCAATTAAAACTATTAGTCGCGAGTCTAAAGCTAGCGCAGGCTGCGCATTATAATGCTAAGAAAGATAGCAGCTGCATTTTTTTAGTGGATGATATTACCTCTGAGCTAGATGAGGCAAATCAGGAAAAATTTATAACAGCTCTGGAGCAATTGGGATGTCAAAGCTTTATCACCGCGATTGATTCGTCGCCGGTTGCTCGACTGTTTAAACAAAATCCGAGAGTGTTCCACGTGGAACACGGGATATTGAAACAACAAACTGAGAATTAATTATGTCAGATAACAATTACGGCTCCTCGAGTATTAAAGTTCTTAAAGGACTTGATGCGGTAAGAAAGCGCCCGGGAATGTATATCGGCGATACCGATGATGGAACGGGTTTACACCATATGGTGTTTGAGGTAGTGGATAACTCAATCGATGAAGCACTCGCAGGCCATTGTACCGGCGTTGACGTGCGCATCCACTCCGACGGCTCAGTATCTGTCCGTGATGATGGTCGAGGTATCCCTGTTGATCTTCACGAAGAAGAGGGTGTATCAGCGGCTCAAGTCATCATGACTGTATTGCACGCGGGCGGTAAGTTTGATGACAATTCTTATAAAGTCTCGGGTGGTTTACACGGTGTTGGTGTATCTGTTGTAAACGCATTGTCTGATAAATTGAAACTGACGATTAGACGTCAGGGTCACGTTTATGAACAGACCTATCATCTTGGTGAACCTGAAACTGATGTACAACAAATCGGTGATACGGATCAGACAGGTACGGAACTGCGATTCTGGCCAAGCGCTGGCATCTTCTCTGATACCGAGTTTCACTATGATATTTTAGCAAAGCGTTTACGTGAGTTGTCGTTCTTGAACTCAGGCGTTGCAATACGGTTATCAGACGAGCGTGATGACCGTTCTGATGAGTTTAAATACGAGGGCGGTATATCTGCATTCGTTTCTTATCTTAATAAGGCTAAAACAGCGATTCACCCAAATCCTTTCCACTTTACTTGCGAACGAGAGGAAGACGGAATTTCTGTTGAAGTGAGCATGCAGTGGAACGATTCATTCCAAGAGAATATCTATTGTTATACTAACAATATTCCTCAACGGGATGGTGGTACGCATTTGGCTGGTTTTCGTGCCGCGTTAACGCGTACATTAAACAGCTATATGGAAAAAGAAGGCTTTACCAAAAAAACTAAGACCGCAGCGACAGGGGACGATGCGCGTGAAGGTTTAACAGCCGTTATTTCCGTTAAGGTACCTGACCCCAAATTTTCGTCGCAGACGAAAGACAAATTGGTTTCATCTGAAGTTAAGTCAGCTGTCGAGCAAGCAATGAACGAGCGTTTAGCGGACTTTTTATTAGAGAATCCTCAAGATGCCAAACTCATCGTTAACAAAATCGTGGATGCAGCACGAGCCCGAGAGGCAGCGCGTAAAGCACGTGAAATGACTCGACGTAAAGGGGCGCTTGATATCGCTGGTTTGCCAGGAAAACTTGCCGACTGCCAAGAGAAAGATCCGGCACTATCTGAACTTTACATTGTGGAGGGTGACTCTGCGGGTGGTTCTGCTAAGCAAGGCCGCAACCGTAAGAACCAGGCGATACTTCCACTAAAAGGTAAAATTCTCAATGTTGAGAAGGCACGCTTCGATAAGATGCTTTCATCTCAAGAAGTCGGTACGCTAATTACTGCGATGGGCTGTGGCATCGGTCGTGACGAGTACGATCCAGACAAAACCCGTTATCACCGCATCATTATTATGACCGATGCTGACGTGGATGGGTCACACATTCGTACGTTGCTTCTGACTTTCTTTTACCGTCAAATGCCGGAAATTATTGAGCGTGGCTATATTTATATTGCTCAGCCACCGCTATATAAGGTCAAAAAAGGTAAGCAGGAAACCTATATTAAAGATGATCCCGCTTTAATCCGTTATTTAACAAGTTTGGCGCTAGACAATGCATCGCTACACCCAACCGCAGAAGCCCCTGGAATCGGTGGTGAGCATCTTGAAAACTTGGTGAACGGCTATCAATTGGCGCAAGAAACGATTAAACGTTTATCTCGTCGTATTCCTGAGAAGTTCTTACAACGTCTCTTCTATGCACCGCGCCTAACGGATGATGCGTTGCGCGATAAGGCATACATGGAAGAGTGGGCTCAGCAATTAAACGATGACCTCACTGCACGCGAAGTAGATTCAGCAACTTATACAATATCTTTGCATGAGGATAATGAACGTAAGATGTGGCTTCCTACCACGCGTATTCGTCAACATGGTGTTGATACCGATTATCCTCTTAATTACGAATTCTTGATGTCGAAAGATTACGAGCAAATCGTCACAGTCGGTAAGGAGATACACGCACTGGTCGAAGAGGGTGGCTATGTCACACGCGGTGAAAAGCGCCAGCCAGTTTCTCACTTTGTAGAAGCAGTTGAGTGGCTAATTTCTGAATCTAAGCGCGGTCTTTATGTACAGCGTTATAAAGGTTTGGGTGAGATGAATCCAGAGCAATTGTGGGAAACTACGATGGACCCAGAGACTCGTCGAATGCTTCAAGTTACAATTGAAGATGCAATCGGTGCGGATCAGTTGTTCTCTACATTGATGGGTGATGATGTCGAACCTCGTCGAAACTTCATTGAATCGAACGCATTGAAAGTGGCAAACCTAGACGTCTAAAGCACAGCCAGCTGCTACTAAACAAGCATAAAAAACCCGCTCAATGAGCGGGTTTTTTATTACCGCAATTGCAGTTATTGCAATAACGAGATATCGGCAACTCGCAAGAACATAGCGCGAAGCTGATACAAAAGATTTAAACGATTTTGGCGAACTGCGAGATCGTCGTCATTAACCATAACGTTCTCGAAAAAGTCATCGATAGGTGACTTCAGCGCAGCCATTCGTGTCAGTGCTCCCTCATAGTTGCCCGCAGCTAACTCAGGCTCGGCGCTTGTTTCCGTCTCCGAAATCTGTGCTGCTAACGTCTTTTCTTCGGCTGCCTTAAGCAAGTCGTGGTCGACCTGGCCTGTAAGCGCAATATCAGATTTAGAAAGAATATTGCTAACACGCTTATTAGCCGCTGAGAGGCTCTCTGCCGCCTCATGTTGTTTAAATGCAGTTACCGCATGTATGCGCAGATTAAAGTCAGCAGGGCGCGAAGGAGCGCGTGCTAACACTGCTTGAATAACATCTACAGCAACACCTTGCTCTTGATACCAAGGACGGAAGCGGCCCACGATGAATTCGAACACATTCTCGCGAACATCTTCGTTGCTGATGCGACTACCGAATCCTTCAATTGCTGCATCAATTAAATCGTATAGGTCGAGATTTAAATTAGACTCAACAATAATACGAATTAAGCCCAAAGCCGCCCGACGTAGAGCAAATGGGTCACGATCACCTTTAGGTGTTTGACCAATACCAAAGATACCCACTAACGAATCAAGTTTATCGGCCAGAGCAACGGCACGGCTAACATCAGAAGTGGGTAAGTTATCGCCCGCAAAGCGTGGCCAATAGTGTTGTTCAATGGCATCAGCAACTTCTGCAGCTAAACCATCGTTAAGTGCATAATGGCGACCCATAACACCTTGGGTTTCCGGAAATTCCGACACCATATCGGTAACTAGGTCCGCTTTACACAGTTCACCCGCTTGATGCGCTAGTTGCTCATCAGCGTTAAGCGATTTAGCAATCTTCGCACCGAGCGTAGCAATACGCTCAGACTTGTCCTTCATCGTACCTAGCTGCTTTTGAAATAACACGGTCGCTAGCTTATCTAGGCGCGACTTGAGCGTTTTCTTTTTATCCGACTCGAAGAAGAACTGCGCATCAGCTAGGCGAGGGCGCACGACACGTTCGTTGCCTTTGATGACTTGCGCGGGGTCTTTACTATCGATATTGGTGATAAAAATGAATACTGGCTTTAATCCACCTTCATTGTCCTCGACAGGAAAGTAACGCTGATCATCTTTCATAGTCACGATCAGCGCTTCTTTAGGCACTGTTAAAAATTGTTCTTCAAAACTCGCTGATAGCGCAACAGGCCACTCGACAAGCGCTGATACTTCTTCGACTAGGTCTTCATCCGCTTCGACTTTGCCACCTAGCTGTGAAGCTAAGTCGTTGATTGAACTGCGGATTAATTCCATGCGTTTCGTCTGGTCGGCGATCACGTGATGTTTATAGAGTTGTGATTCGTAATCGTCTGCATGCTGTATATCAAAGCCATCGGGTGCGTGGAAACGGTGCGCATTAATGTGCCGACCGCTTTTAATTCCAAGCAAGCTCGCATCAATGAGTTCATCACCAAACAGTAAGGTTAGGGTATGCACAGGACGAATGAATTGTGCATCGGAATCACCCCAACGCATCGGCTTTGGAATAGGAAGTCTTTTTAAAGCATCCTCGACGATACCAGGCAGTAACTGCGCAAGCGCTTTGCCTTTAACCTCGGCTTTGTGTAACAGCCAAGCACCTTTATCCGTCTCTAGTCGCTCTGCTTCGTTGACCTCAATACCATTAGAGCGTGCCCAGCCTTGCGCTGCTTTAGTGGGTTGACCGGATTCATCAAAAGCCACGTCGATTGAAGGGCCGCGCTTTTCCACGACTTTATCTTGCTGCTGACCTTGCAACGCATCAACTACAACGGCTAAGCGACGAGGCGTCGCAAGGGCTTTAATACCATTGAATGCTAATTCAGCTTTGGTCAAACCCTCTTCAATGCCTTGCTTAAAGCTCTCACTTAACTGCTTAAGTGCTTTTGGTGGAAGCTCTTCGGTTCCTAATTCTACGAGTAAAGTATCTTGCTTCACAATTAAGCTCCTTTCGCTTCCGATGAGGTTTCACATAAAGGAAAGCCAAGTGCCTCACGCGCTTGGTAATAAACTTCAGCACACGCCTTGGCCATGGTTCTGACGCGCAAGATATAGCGTTGGCGTTCCGTCACAGAGATTGCGTGACGTGCATCAAGTAAGTTAAAAGCATGTGACGCTTTCATCACCTGCTCATAGGCCGGGAGTGATAAGCCGCGCTCAATGAGCACATTGCACTCTTGCTCGCACTCATCAAAGCGGCGAAAAAGAGTGTCGGTATCGGCGATTTCAAAATTATATGTTGATTGCTCCACTTCATTTTGATGGAACACATCGCGATAATAGATCTTGCCACGTGGACCATCAGCCCACACCAAGTCATAGATGCTGTCGACACCCTGAATATACATGGCTAGACGTTCAAGGCCGTAAGTGATTTCACCAGCAACAGGTTTACATTCAATGCCACCGACTTGCTGGAAGTAAGTGAACTGCGTCACTTCCATGCCATTTAACCAGACTTCCCAACCTAGGCCCCAAGCGCCCAACGTCGGGCTTTCCCAGTTGTCCTCAACAAAGCGAATATCGTGCGTGAGAGGGTCAAAACCAAGCAATTTTAATGAGCCTAAATACAGTTCTTGAATATCTTTCGGCGAAGGCTTCATGATGACTTGAAACTGATAGTAATGTTGCAACCGATTGGGGTTCTCACCGTAGCGCCCATCAGTTGGACGACGACAAGGCTGCACATAAGCAAAGCTTGCCGGCTCTGGACCGAGAGAGCGTAAAAAGGTCATGGGATGGAACGTACCCGCACCGACTTCCATGTCCAATGGTTGTACTACCGCACAACCTTGTTGAGCCCAATAATCTTGCAGGGCGAGAATGAGCCCTTGAAAAGTATTAACGTCGTATTTTGCCATAAATGTCTGCAACCTATTTTTTGGTTGACCAAAGATAATCATATATGCCTAGATTATACCCTTTGATAAGCCTCGGTTATAGGGGATAAAATGACAAATCAACAACTCGTTCGTTGTGGTTGGTGTGAAGGGGACGGTGAATACGAGCACTATCACGATACTTTATGGGGCCGACCAGTGGACGACTCCCAGGAGCTGTTCGCAAAATTGTGCCTTGATGGTCAGCAAGCTGGACTGAGTTGGCTGACCATTTTGAGAAAATGGGACGCCTACCATGAGTTGTTTCACAACCTTGACCCGGATGCGCTAGTAGCGATGCCAAATGCAGAGCGTGAAGCACTGTATAGCAACCCTGCCATTATTCGCAGTAAAGCGAAAATAGATGCAATATTTACTAATGCGCGTGCATACCTTAAATTGCGTGACAGGGGACAAAACTTTAGCGAATTTTTGTGGAAATTCGTCGATTTTGAACCCACAATTAATGCGTATCAGGCATTATCTGAAGTACCAACAGAAACTGAAGCATCACGTCAGATGGCAAAAGCCTTAAAAAAGGAAGGTTTTAAGTTTGTCGGTCCGACAATCTGTTATGCTTTTATGGAAGCTGTGGGTATGGTAAACGACCATCTCGTCGACTGCCATTGTTATCAACCATGCAAGACAGCGATGGAAACATTTAGACTGAGCACTAATCGGAAGTGATATGATAGAAATTACCTTGGCTGACTACGCCAACCCAGCACATGCCCAAGCAGTGGTAAATATGCTCGACATGTATGCAAAAGACCCAATGGGGGGCGGAGAAGGAATATCGGAAGAGGTAAAGGATAACCTCATTAAAGAGATGGCCAAACGGGATAATGTATTTTCCTTACTTGCATTCGACGGTGACCAACCCGTCGGCGTTGTGAATTGTGTAGAAGGTTTCTCAACTTTTGCAGCAAAACCGTTAATGAATATCCATGACATTGCAGTGGTCGATGAGTATCGTGGCCAGGGTGTTGCACAAAAGCTACTTGAAGAAGTTAAGACCTTGGCGCAGTTTCGTGGTTGCGTAAAATTGACATTGGAAGTACTCACTCACAACGACCGTGCTAAAAAAGCTTACGAGAACTTTGGCTTCAAGCCTTATGAGCTGGGCGATGTTGGCCAAGCAGAGTTCTGGGAGTGTTATTTAAACTGAATTGATTGCCAGAGTCGCACGTCTAATCGTGCGACTTCTCTATCCAATATCTGAATGGTGCGTCTGCAACAGATTGCTGCACTAACTTGTGCTCCATGAACTCACAGAATTGTGGAATGTCGCGTCGCGTGGCAGGGTCATCGGCTATCACCATCAGTACCTGACCCACCGTTAACTTGCGGATCGTGGCACGCACCAACATGACGGGCTCTGGGCATCTCAGACCTAGGGTATCTAATTCTTTGTCGGCTTTGATTTGCATCGCTCATCGCTCGTATAAGAGAGTCATAAAAAAGCCCATGATACCATAGGTACCATGGGCTTTTATCTATCTAAGAGCGTTTAAACGCGCTCGAAGACCGTTGCTATACCCTGACCTAGGCCAATGCACATCGTTGCTAAGCCGAGTTTAGCGTCTTTTTCTTCCATTAAGTTAATCAGCGTCGTAGAGATACGCGCGCCAGAACAACCGAGTGGATGGCCTAAGGCAATGGCACCGCCGTTCAGGTTGACCTTGTCTTCCATTTGATCGAATAGTTTAAGACCTTTAAGCACAGGGAGTGATTGAGCGGCAAACGCTTCGTTAAGCTCAACGACATCGATGTCATCTATGCTTACGCCTGCACGTTTCAGTGCCTTTTCGGTCGCCGGCACCGGGCCATAGCCCATGATGCTTGGATCGCAACCAGCGACAGCCATCGAACGGATTTTAACACGCGGCGTTAAACCTAAGGCTTTTGCTTTTTCTGCAGACATGACTAGCATTGCCGCAGCACCGTCAGATAGCGCTGATGAAGTGCCTGCGGTCACTGTACCGTTAGCAGGGTCAAATACTGGGCGCAGCTGAGCAAGAGACTCCGCTGTGGTTTCCGGACGAATGACCTCATCGGTTGTAACACGAACCAGTTCGCCTTTTTCGTTGTGGCCATTAATCGCGTAGATTTCTTTAGCGAAGCGTCCCTCAACCGTTGCTTGGTGTGCACGTTGGTGAGAGCGTGCACCAAAGGCATCTTGTTGTTCGCGAGAGATACCAAACTTGCGCGACAACAGTTCTGCCGTCATACCCATACTACCCGCAGCGCGTGCCACGGATTTATTCATACCTGGATGAAAGTCGATACCATGAGTCATAGGCACATGACCCATATGTTCAACACCGCCCGCCATAAAGATGTCACCGTCGCCATTCATGATTGCGCGTGTTGCATCATGCAGTGCTTGCATCGATGAGCCACATAAGCGGTTTACGGTAACGCCAGCGACCGAATGTGGAATGCCTGCGATAAGCGCTGAGTTACGGGCAATATTAAAGCCTTGTTCAAGTGTTTGCTGAACACAACCCCAATAGATGTCTTCTAGTTCATTGACATCCACTTCGGGGTTACGCTCAAGTAGGCCTTTCATCAATGCGGCCGACAGGTCCTCGGCGCGCGTATGGCGAAAAACGCCATTCTTAGAACGTCCCATTGGGGTGCGAATACAGTCTACGATTACTACGTCTTTCATTATAAAATCCTCCTCGCCTTACTTCGCGCTAGTTGTGTCGAAGTAAGATTTGCCCGCTTTCGCCATTTCGCGCATTCCGTCAGTCACTTGGTAGATTTCACCTAAGTGTGCGTATTTATCAGCGAGCTTCACAAAATTCTCGATACCCACGGTTTCTAAGTAACGGAAAGGTCCGCCACGGAAAGGAGGGAAGCCAAGACCGTAAAGTAAGGCAATGTCTGCTTCTGCAGCTGAACCAATAATGCCTTCCTCAAGACAACGAACTACCTCGTTCACCATTGGGATCATGCAGCGTGCGATAACTTCATCTTTATCTGCTTGCTTACCAGGTTCTGCACCAATGAGTTTATAGGTTTCAGGATCGGCTTCTTTCGTTGGCTTGCCTTTCTTATCGGTGCCATAAACATAGAAACCTTTGCCGTTTTTCTGACCATAGCGCTCTGCTTTTGCTAACTGGGCAATTGCGCTGCTTTCGTTGCGAGCCATGCGCGATGGGAAGCCATCAGCCATGACCACGGTGCAATGATCAGCGGTATCAATGCCGACAACGTCGCTCAAGTAAGCAGGGCCCATTGGCCAACCGAACATCTTCTCCATGACCTTATCAATACCAACAAAGTCGATGCCTTCGTCGACCATGCCAGCAAAACCAGCTAAGTAAGGGAAAAGTACACGGTTAACGTAGAAACCAGGGCAGTCGTTAACAACAATCGGTGTTTTACCCAACTTCAGCGCGTAAGCGACAACTGCGGCAACGGTTTCGTCGGAGGTTTTTTCGCCACGGATAATTTCAACCAATGGCATTTTATGCACTGGATTGAAGAAGTGCATACCGCAGAATTTCTCGGGACGCTTGAGGTTTTTCGCCAGTTCCGTGATAGAAATAGTCGATGTGTTTGACGTTAAAATAGCATCGTCGCTGATCACGCCTTCGACTTCTGCTAACACTGAGCCTTTGACTTTTGGATTCTCGACAACCGCCTCAACAACAATATCAACGTCTTTAACTGCGTCATTAAGCAACGTGGGTGTGATAGAAGAAAGTACCTTAATCATTTTTTCGCTAGATACTTTGCCGCGTTCAACACCTTTCTTAAGGATTTTGCCAGCCTCTTTCATTCCCAGATCAAGCGCATCTTGTTTGATGTCTTTCATCACTGCAGGAACGCCTTTGAGCGCTGATTGGTAAGCAATACCACCGCCCATGATGCCGGCGCCCAGTACCGCAGCGGTTTTAATCTCTTTACTTGCGGATTTGGCGTATTTCTTCGACTTTCCTTTGACGGCTTGGTCGGCAAGGAAAATACCCACTTGTGCGTGGCATGCATCGGTCTGGGTTAAATCAAAGAATGCCTGGTTCTCAGCATTTAACGCACCTTCGCGCGCCTCGCGGGCACCATTTTCAATAGCCTCAATCGCTTTATGAGGCGCTGGGTAGTGTTTACCCGCTTTAGCTGCGACCATACCTTTAGCGGTCACTAGCGTCATGGTTAACTCAGTATCGTTCGCTTTAAGCGGTTCCAACTTCGGTTGGCGCTTAGCTTTCCAATCTTGTTCACCGGCAGCTGCTGCTTTAGCAAGATTCAAAGCCGCTTCAGTGAGGTTGTCTGGTTCAACAACGGCATCAACGGCACCCACTTTTAATGCGTCTAAAGCAGAGTTGTTCTTACCTGTAGTAATCCATTCAAGCGCGTTGTCAGGGCCGATTACACGCGGCAAACGCATGGTGCCACCGAAGCCTGGAATCAGACCTAATTTCACCTCAGGCAAACCAATTGTGGCAGTGCTATCAGCAACACGATAATCACATGCAAGTAGTGCTTCACAGCCGCCACCGAGTGCAAAACCTTTCACGGCGCCAACAGTCGGCACCGGCAGGTCTTCTAACTGGTCGAATACGCGTGAAGCTTTTGCGACCCATTCGCGAGTATTCTCAGGGTCTGCAAACATGTTTAAGAATTCAGTGATATCAGCGCCGACGATGAACGTTGGTTTAGAACTGGTGACAATCACACCACGCAAGTCATCGGTTTGTGCTAATTGAGTAAGTGCGTCACTAAACTCTTGTAAGGTTTTTTGGTCAAATTTATTAACCGAGCCTTTGGCATCAAACTGAAGCTCTGCAAAACCCGGCTCAATAAAATCAACCCGGATGCTTTCGCCTTGATAAATCATGTTGGGTCTCCCAAGACATCATTAAATTTTTACGTTTCCAATACTTTATTTGGAAAGTAGTTAAGTTAAAGTAAGAAGAGTGTGGCGCGAAAGCGCTAAATTTTCAACGGTTATTTAAACATGCGTTTGAATCAATGAATAAACTGACGTCTATCATTCGTTACAGCTTATTGGCTTGTTTTCTCAGCACAGCGCACGCTATCGCTGCACAGCCGGGTGGACAATCCGTAGCCAATGCTCCTCAGCAATCGGCGGATGTTAGCCAACAGCGTGAGTTGTTTAAGAAAGCTGAATACGCTGCCCGTCGTGGTCGCATTGCTGAATATAACCAACTTTTAGCCCAGTTGGAAAACTATCCGCTCAAACCTTATCTTGAACTTGAGCGATTACAGCAAGTGGGCTACTTAGCCAACGAAGATCGTGTCGTGAGCTTTCTTGAGCAATATAAAGGTACGCCGTTAGACTGGCAATTACGCCAGCCTTGGTTAGATTATTTAGCGCAGCAAGGTGAATACCAGCGTTTTATTCGCGACTTCCGACATCCGGGTACACTGACTCACCAGTGTTATTTAATTGAGGCTGAGCGAGCCGGTGGCTTAGAGGATGGCCCTTTCATTCGTAAGGTGGATGCTATTTGGCGTCACGGTTTTTCTGTGCCGACGGCCTGCGATGCGATTTTAAACGAGTGGGCAGAGCTCGACGCACGTACCAAAGAAAAAGTTTGGCAGAGGATAGTGCTTGCGGCAGAAGAGGGAAACCCAACCTTAATCCCTTACCTTACCAGCTTATTACCGAATCGAGAGCAATACTTAGGCGAGCTCTACCACAAGGTGCGCTACTCGCCAGCGGCGATTGGACAACTTTCCAGACTCCGCGGTGTCGATCCTGCCAAAGAGGCACAAATAGCAACGTTTGCGTTGACCAAATTGATTTGGCGAGCAGAAGAGCTCGCACTTAAAGCCTATGAGCGTCTCGTATCACGTTTGCCATTTACCGCAGCGCAGCGGCACAGAATAGCTGAGGAGTTTGCCGTTGCGTTGAGCTTGAAAGAGCACCCTGAAGCGCGAGTTTGGCATCAAAAAGTACCGCCTTCTGAGCTTGATGAGCGTGTATTACAGTGGCGTCTTGCGGCATACCTGCGCGATCATGACTTCGCTGCACTTAAGATGACTATTCAAACACTGCCACCCGCTATCTCGGGTGGTAACCAATGGCAATATTGGCTGGCTCGGGCGATGGAGGAAACCGGCGACAAGTTGAATGCTAATCGAATTTATACGGCGCTGGCCAAAGAGCGCCATTACTATGGCTTTTTGGCTGCGGCGCGTATTGGCGCACCGGTGAGTTTAGAGAAGGACCCGGTCAAGGCAACGCAGACACAGATAACCACCTTATTAGAGCGCGATGATGTTAAACGCGCATATGAGTTTCTTCAATTAGGGCGCGATGTCGATGCCCGTCGCGAGTGGAATCATCTACTCAGTGACATCGACGGTGAGGCATTCAAGACCGCCGCCGTGATAGCCAGTGATTGGGGCTGGCATGATCAAGCCATTTGGACATTGGCCCAAATTGGTCACTTTGATGCTGTAGAGATAAGGTTCCCCATGGCTTATAGCGAAATCATCAATCTCTCGTCCGAAAAATACGGTATCGACCCAGCGTGGGCGATGGCAATAACTCGACGTGAGAGTAGCTTTAGAGCCGATGCCTACTCAGGAGCAGGCGCGCGCGGTCTTATGCAGATCTTGCCTGGTACCGCGAAGTTGCTACGCAATGATGATAGCTTTAAACGTCTCAATACACCGGAAGTTAATGTCGCGCTCGGTACTTATTATTTGAGTCGACTGAAAGAACGCTTTGATGGTAATCATGTGCTGGCTACCGCGGCCTACAACGCGGGTTATTATAAGGTCAAAGATTGGCTGCCCTCTGAGTCGACCGCGCTCGATGAATGGGTCGAGATGATCCCTTATTACGAAACGCGGGACTATGTAAAAGCGGTGCTTAGTTATCAACAGATTTATGAACTTCTCAATGGTAAAGAGGTTAATTTATTTGATGCTTTTGCTACCATGAGAGTGAAAGATGACTAACGGTTCAGAAGTACGTGAAAAAAGGTAATTACTTGCGCTTGACGGAAGCTGTTGAGCACGAGATTGAAATTAAAAACAGTCGTTTCATCGCGTCGTTAGCGCCTGTAACGAGCGCGGACGATGTGGCGAACCATATTGCCGACGTTAAGCAACGTTGGACTAAAGCCAATCACTATTGCACCGCGTCCGTCGCAGGTAGCCCCTTCGATGATACCTGTTATGCAAGCAGCGATGATGGCGAGCCCAGTGGTACTGCAGGGCGACCAATGCTTAACGTATTAACCCATCACCCGTTAGGTGAGGTTTCTGCCGTTGTAGTGCGTTACTTTGGGGGTATCAAGCTAGGTACAGGAGGCTTACAGCGTGCTTACAGCCAAGCCGTAGCGGAAGCGCTCCCGTTCATCAAAACGGCGGAGCGTAAATACCGTGAATACTACAGTTTAGTCTATGAATACGGGGATCAGGGCGCTGTTGAGAGCATTTTGAGCAGCTGCGAATATAAAGTCATTGAGCAAACATACACTGAGACAGTGCATCAAATCATAGCTATTGAGCCTGAATACCGAGCTCAACTCGACAAGCAGTTTCAGGCTCAAACACAAGGGCGCGTAAAGCTGTTAGAAGAACATCGCGCTGGGTTGGAATAATCGTTCGACCTGATCGATGTACTTCTTGTCCAGCAAGAACAGCATCACATGGTCATCGGATTGAATGATGGTCTCGCTATGAGCCATAAGTACTTCGCTTCCTCGCACAACCGCGCCGATAGTCGTTCCTGGGGGAAGCTTAATATCTTTAATGGCTTTACCTACCACTTTTGACGTTGATTCATCTCCATGCGCAATCGCCTCAATCGCCTCAGCCGCACCTTTGCGTAACGAGTAAACGTTGACGATATCGCCGCGGCGCACGTGCGTTAACAAGGCCGAAATCGTTGCCCGCTGTGGTGATATAGCAATATCAATCTCACCGCCTTGAACTAAATCGACATAGGCACTGCGTTGGATAAGTACCATAGTTTTGCGGGCGCCCATACGCTTTGCCAGCATCGCCGACATGATATTAGCTTCATCATCGTTGGTTACGGCAATAAAGACATCCGTATCTTCAACGTGTTCTTCTTCTAAAAGCTTTTGATCAGAAGCATCACCTTTGAACACTAATGTGTGTTCAAGTTGCTGCGATAGGGCCTCAGCACGTGTTTCAGACCGCTCGATCAGCTTAACGCGATGATCTGCCTCAAGCTGTTTGGCAAGGCCGGCACCAATATTACCACCGCCCACAACCATAATTCGGCGGTATCGATTTTCGAGTTTTTGTAACTCTTCCATGACGCGGTTTACATGACGTGTATCGGCAATGAAAAACACTTCGTCATCCGCTTCAATGACGGTTGTACCGGTAGGTCGAATCGGCTTACCTTGACGGTAAATAGCCGCCACCCGCGTATCGATATTGGGCATGTGCTCTTTGAGTGTTGAGATAGCATGACCGACCAGCTTGCCTCCGTAATAAGCTTTAACGGCAACCAAACTGGCTTTGCCTGAGGCAAACTCCATGACCTGCAGTGCGCCCGGGTAGTCAATCAACTTACGAATATAGTTAGTGACGAGTTGCTCAGGTGAAATGATGTAATCTACTGGTGCGTCGTTTTTGTGAAACAATTGATCACGGTAACGAATGTACTCTTCAGAGCGAATACGAGCGATTTTAGTCGGCGTATTAAAGATTGAGTAGGCGACCTGGCACGCAATCATGTTGGTTTCATCACTGCTTGTTACGGCGATTAATAAATCGGCATCTTCGGCGCCAGCGCGACGCAGCGTGTCTGGGTGTGAGCCATGACCTACTACGATACGTAAATCGTATTTATCTTGAAACGACTCTAACAGTTCGGCATTAGTATCGACGAGTGTAATGTCGTTACGTTCGCCGACAAGGTTCTCAGCAAGCGTTCCGCCAACCTGACCTACACCCAATATAATTATTTTCATGGCAGTTTTTCTATCTTCGCGTAAAAGAATCCGTCACCATCATGTTCGCCAGGTAATAGCTGTAACATGGGACGGTTCGCCTCAATAGCTATAAGGTTAGCATCGGAATGCTGACCGAGGAAGTGCGATATTTGCTCACTATTTTCCTCGGGCAAGATCGAGCACGTGGCATATATGAGCTGGCCTCCAGGCTTTAATGTCGGCCAAAGGCGCTCGAGCATGCTTTGCTGTAACTCAACAAGCTGATCGATATCTGATGAACGACGCAACCACTTGATATCTGGATGACGACGAATGACACCCGTAGCGGAGCAGGGGGCATCCAATAAAATGCGATCAAAAGGCTGCTTATCCCACCAACTATCAAGATCTAAAACGTCGGCACAAACCACTTCGCAAGAGAGCTCCGCGCGATATAAGTTTTCACTGACGCGTTCAAGGCGCTGTTCATCAACGTCAATAGCGATTAAGGGCGTTTGAAACTCGGTACGTTCAAGCAGGTGTACCGTCTTTCCGCCGGGTGCTGCACAGCAATCAAGCACTCTGTGCTCCGGTTGGGCGTCTACCATATCCGCTGCTAGTTGTGCTGAACGGTCCTGAACTGACACCCAGCCGGCTTCAAAATGCGGGAGTTTAGTCACCGGCACCGGTTTGACAAGTCGAATCGCATCGCATGCCTGACTGTCGGCAACGGCTTCAATACCGTTTTCAGCTAACAGTGCAGTGTAGTCAGTCACGGTCGTGTGACGTCGGTTTGCGCGAAGCCAGAGTGGCGGCTGAGTATCATTTGCTGTGAAAACGGCTTCCGCTTTTTCACCGTATGCGGCTCTAATTTTCTCTCTAAGCCAACGCGGATGGTTAACACCTTCAGCGCTTGGCAACTCGCGTTCGCCATCATCGTTACGAGTGGGCGCTTCACGTAAAACTTGACGTAAAACCCCATTCACCAAACCACTTAATGCTTTACGTTTTAATAATTTGCTTGCCTCAACGGTGGCGCTCAACGCTGCGTGGTCTTTAGTACGCAACTTAAACAGTTGGTAAGTACCCACTAACAGTAGCGACTGGATAATTTGATTTTTGCCTTTCAACGGTTTATCCAACTTGCCGCTGACTTTTTCAGTCAACACCGGTAAGTAGCGCATGACACCATAGCTAATGGCTTGCGCGAGACGCTTATCTTCCGCGGATAACTGCTCACTATACGTGGTTAATGCTTGAGTCAGCGACTGGCCTTGTTCCAGCACTGCGTGGATAGCTTGAGCGGCGGCAGCGCGACTGTGCGCGCCCGTCGATGTGTTAGTCGACATCGGTTAAATTTACCCCAATTGCAAAGGTGGTGGCATACCCATTCAGTAAGTCACTCACGGGTAACGGCTTTTTGCCCGGTAACTGCAATGAGTGAAGGGTTAAAGCGCCTTGGGAGCAGGCAACAGTAACACCCGCAGGTGAACAGTCGATAATGGTGCCTGGCGCTGAGCGGTGATCAGTTTTGCTTACGCTGGCTTGATGAACCTTAACAGTGCGTTGGCCTGGTTTACCGCCGGGAAGCTCAAACCAAGCAAAAGGCCAGGGATTAAATGCACGTACATTTCTCTCGAGCTGGGTCGCGTCCGACCAATCAATTTTGCCTTCGTCCTTACTCAGTTTTTTTGCGTAAGTCGCGGCATCGTGGTTTTGAACTTCTGCGCGTTCACGGTAGCTTTCAATATCGTTCAATGTGGTTACGAGTGCACGGGGCCCGAGTTGAGCGAGTTTTTTATAAAGCGAAGCGGATGTCTCTTGTGCATCAATGGCACAACGCTCAACGTGTAGGACTGGACCCGTATCGAGTCCTTTTTCCATTTGCATAACGGCAACACCGGAAGCCTCATCGCCCGCCCAAATTGCGCGTTGGATAGGCGCCGCTCCCCGCCAGCGTGGTAGTAGCGAACCATGCACGTTAATACATCCATACTTGGGCGTGGTCAAAATAGGCTCAGGCAATAATAAGCCATAGGCGACGACGACCATCACGTCAGGGCGATACTCCGCGAGTTGCTGCTGAGCCGACGTTGTGTTTAGTTTTTCGGGCTGCTCCACTGCGATCGTGTGTTCAAGAGCTAGCTGCTTGACAGCACTAGGCTGCAGCTTTTTCCCTCGTCCGGCTCTGCGGTCCGGTTGGGTATACACCGCAACGACTTCATGATCAGTATTAAGTAGCGCCGCTAAATGGTCGGCTGCAAATTCAGGAGTACCCGCAAAAACAATACGTAATGGTCTGTGTGTGCTCAATCGATTAGGCTCCAGTGCTTAATTTTTCTTGCAAACGTTGTTCTTTCTCAAGTTTCTTACGAATACGCTCGCGTTTAAGCGGTGACAAATAATCAACGAATAGTTTGCCATCTAGGTGATCAATTTCGTGTTGCACACAGATGGCTAATAGGCCTTCCGCATCCATTGAAAATCGCTCGCCATTTTTGTCCAACGCTTGCACGGTAATATGTTCGGCACGCTCAACTTTAGCAAAAACGTTCGGAAACGATAGGCAACCCTCTTCATTGGTGAAATGACCCTCAGCGCGTGTAATCTCAGGGTTAATAAATACTAAGGGCTCGTTCTGATTTTCACTACAGTCAGCGACGAATAAACGTTGATGAACATCTACTTGAGTAGCCGCCAAACCGACGCCTTGAGATTCATACATCGTCTCAAACATATCGTCAATTGTAGCGCGTAGCGCATCGTCAACCTGTTCGATAGGTTGCGCAACAGTGCGTAAGCGCTCATCGGGGTACTTAAGTACCGTTAACTTAGTCATTCCAAAATCTCCTTCGCTTTAACTACTTTTATTTTACCTTAAATTGGGGGAGGAATGACAGCCGTGCAGTACCATGAACTTGCTTTATTAATGAGCCTCAACAAAGCGCCAATCGCTGTACAGCGGGAATGTAGAGAGTTCGCTGAGCTAGAAGCGATTGAAGATCGATGTCTGCAATCTATTAAGTCGGTCCAGAGAGCTTACGTACTTCAGGCAATGCATTGGTTGGAAAACGATAACTGTGGTGTCGTGGGCTGGTTTGATGACGAATATCCCGCACTGTTAAGAACCATAGAGCGCCCGCCTATGGTGTTATTTTATAAAGGGCGTACTGAACTACTATCCCAAGCGAGTGTCGCCATGGTCGGTAGTCGAAAGGCGAGTCACTATGGTATTCAGGTTACCGACCAGCTGGCTCGGGAATGCGCGCAATCAGGGTTAGCTGTTGTGAGTGGCTTAGCGATGGGCATCGATGCAGCTGCACACCGCGCGGCTCTCGACTATGGTGCGACCATTGCGGTATTAGGCACCGGTATCGATCAGATCTATCCGCGTAGAAATCGTGAGCTCTATGAGCTGATGAGTCATCAGGGGTTAATCATCAGCGAATTTTCACCAGGTACCCCGGCACGCATGGATCATTTTCCGCGTCGCAACCGTATTATAAGTGGAATGTCGAAAGGCGTTGTTGTTATCGAAGCTGCACGACGCAGTGGATCCATTTCTACCGCCTTGTCGGCGTTACGAGAGGGGCGCGAAGTGGGCGCAGTGCCTAACAGCATTTTTGCTAAGTCACAGGAAGGGTGTCACTGGTTGCTGAAAGAAGGCGCACACGTGATCACGTGTGCAAACGATATCTTGTCTTGGTTTGACATCAGTGCGAATAAACCGAGTCAGCAAACACAATGTACAATTCCTAAACACTTGGCAAACAATCCATTGTTCGCTAATGTGAGTAATGACCCAGTAAGTTTAGATGAGCTGGTTGAACGAACGGGGTTATCGGTTGCTGAGGTAAGCGAACAATTATTATTACTTGAGCTTGAAGGACTGATTACAGCAATTCCGGGTGGTTACATAAAAGTGGGGAGGCGCTAACCATGTTTGATATCCTCATGTACTTGTTTGAGAACTATATACATTCCGACTCAGAAGTTGTGGTTGACCACGATGAGTTGACGGACGAACTCGCCCGGGCCGGATTCCATCGGCAAGAAATTCAAAAAGCGTTAGCTTGGCTTGAACGCTTGGCGGATTTACAGGAAACAGAGGCTAAGACCTATCTCAACGTCACACCTGTTGCTTCAATGCGGGTCTATACGGAAATTGAGTGCAGTCGGTTAGATACTCAGTGTCGTGGGTTTTTAACCTATCTCGAAAATCTTGGCGTATTGGACTTTAGCACTCGAGAAATGGTCGTTGATAGAGTGATGGAGCTCGAAACCAGTCGATTTAGTCTCGACGATCTCAAGTGGGTCGTGCTTATGGTATTATTTAACCTACCAGGGCGTGAAGCGGCTTACGATAAGATGGAAGGTTTGCTATTTGAGGAGCCGGAGGGGCCGCTGCACTAATCTACTTAAGGATATAGAGTCATGCAGGCGTGTCCGAAATGCGGTCGTGAGCTGGTTTTAAAGCACAAAGGTCAGCAGAGTTTTTTGGGGTGCAGTGGCTATCCCGATTGTGAGTATACCCAGGGGCTTCGCGAGCAATCAGAGATTGAGCCGGAGAGCTTGGGTGTGCCTTGTCCCCAGTGCGGCAATGACTTGCAGTTAAAAAGCGGACGGTTTGGGCTTTTTGTTGGTTGCAGCAATTATCCAGACTGTGACTTTATTGCAGAAGATCCAACTCAACGAGAACAGGATTCGGTTCCGTGTCCGGAGTGTGAAAAGGCTGGTCGAACAGGTCGAGTTGTTGCAAAGACAGGTCGTTCGGGTAAACAGTTTTTCTCTTGTGATCAATTTCCCACCTGCGATTTTTCGTTGCCTTTACCTCCCGTTAATGAAGCCTGTCCCGAGTGTGACTTCCCCTTGTTAATGCGAAAGCGTAGTCAGGGTTCCGAGCGCCTTGTTTGTCCGCAAAAGCACTGCGACTACCGCTCCAAGCCGCTATAATAAGTCCAGTTTTTAGTTTGAGAGAGGAATTCCAGTGTCAGCACTTGATATTGAATCAGCGCGTTCAGCGCTATTAAACGGTGTAATCGCATACCCAACCGAAGCAGTATTCGGTTTAGGTTGCGATCCACGTAACGAGGAAGCGATCCGCAAGATTCTAACCTTGAAAGAACGCCCTGAGGACAAAGGGCTTATTCTAATCGCCGCTGACTATAGCCAATTGACACCTTATGTTAAAGATTCCGCAATTGGTCAGGATAAGCGCTTTAGCGTGCTATCACATTGGCCTGGCCCGGTGACATTGATTCTTCCCGCACGCGATACGGTTTCACCACTGCTGACCGGTGGACGAGATACCATTGCAGTGCGTGTTACAGCCTATGAGCCCGTGCGAGAGCTTTGTCGCAAGCTAGGTACTGCATTAGTATCTACTAGCGCCAACCCAAGCGGTGAAGAGCCGGCTAGAACAGCTCAAGAAGTGAGTGATTACTTCGGTGATGAAGTCGATTGGGTTTGGGATGAAAAAACAGGTGGCGCAGAGCAACCCTCTAAAATCATCGATCCATTTAATAACACCGTATTGAGGTAAGGTTTTTGTCATGATGGAACAGACTATGTTGCAGCCGGTATTGAATTACCTGCTCAGCTTGCAAGATAGTATTTGCCAACAATTGGAAGCCGTTGATGGTAGTGGACACTTCCAACAGGATGAGTGGCAACGGGAGCAAGGTGGTGGCGGTCGTTCTCGAGTGATGAAAGAGGGCGAAACGTTTGAACAGGCCGGCGTGGGCTTCTCGCATGTATACGGTGAACAGCTGCCTAAGAGTGCAACGGCGCACCGGCCCGAACTTGAAGGTCGTGACTTCAATGCCTGCGGCGTGTCTTTGGTCATTCATCCACGTAACCCCCATGTACCGACCGTTCATCTTAACGTCCGGTTCTTTATTGCCGAAAAGGAAGGTGAAGACCCCGTTTGGTGGTTTGGTGGAGGCTTTGACTTAACACCTTATTACCCCTACACCAACGATTGCATTGAGTGGCATAAAAAAGCCAAAGCATCGCTCGATAAAGTAGACCCTGCACTCTATGACAAATACAAAGTTTGGTGTGATGATTACTTTTATTTGAAACACCGAAATGAAGCGCGTGGCATCGGTGGTATTTTCTTTGACGACTTGAACGACCGATCGTTTGACGAGGCGTTTGATGTAATCAAAGCGGTTGGCGATGCCTTTTGTGAAGCTTACGTGCCTATCGTAGAACGTCGCAAAAAAACTGAATACTCAGAGCATCAACGTCAATTTCAATTGTATCGCCGCGGTCGTTATGTTGAATTTAATCTAGTCTGGGATCGAGGCACCTTGTTTGGCTTGCAAACCGGCGGGCGAACCGAGTCAATTCTGATGTCGATGCCGCCATTAGTGCGGTGGGAATATGACTGGCAACCACAGCCTGAATCAGTAGAGGCTGCTCTGACGGAATACTATTTGTTACCGCGGGACTGGGCCGGCATGGACTATGTTAATGAGTAATCAGTTAGCCGTTTTCGGTAATCCAATTAAGCACAGTCTGTCACCGAGAATACACAGCTTATTCGCTGAGCAAACCGGGCGCAGTGTTGATTACCAGCGTCTATTAGTGAGTCCTCAAGGTTTTCCGAAAGCGGTAGCTCGGCAATTTTCGCAAGGTTTAGCTGGCGCCAATGTAACAGTACCATTTAAACAGGTAGCGTATCAGCTTGTGACTCGACACCTAGGCTCAGCTGCTCATAGTGGCGCCGTTAATACATTAATTAGCGCGCCTCATGGTGGCCTGATCGGTGCCAATACCGATGGCGACGGGCTAGTCGCCGCGCTCAAGTCGAAAGGTGTCAGTTTGGCGGGGCGGCGTATTCTCTTGCTCGGGGCCGGCGGCGCGAGTCGCGGTGTCATGCCAGCGCTTAATGCCGAGAAGCCAGATGTGATTTGGGTGTGGAACCGCACAGTGGAACGTGCCGAGCAACTTGCTTCGCTATTTCATTCGGCGCAGGTGTTACGGCATTGGTCTGATGCGCGTAAACCTGATCTCATTATTAATGCTACCAGTGCCAGTTTGTTTGGCGAGTCGTTAGCACTTCCTGAGCATCTGCTTGATGCCGATACCGTTGGCTATGACATGGTTTACAGTCGTGATGCGACAGCTTTTCAAAGTCAGTTTAAAGCATCCGGTGGGGGTGTTTGTTTTGATGGTTTAAGAATGCTCGTGGAACAAGCGGCAGTCAGCTTTAGCCTTTGGTTTTCCTGCGACAAACCTAAAACCGAAGCCATCTATCATCAGTTGCGTAATGAGTTAGCCAAGCTTGACTAATGCGAGGTTGGCATTCACACCGACCTCGTTAAGTGCTCTCAGCCAACGGATTTGGTTGGGGCGTAATGTGTCGCCTGGACCTTTAACTTCGACCAGCATGACCTGTTTATCGCGATACAACCATAAGTCGGGAAAGCCGGCGCGATTGTTGTGTACGTCGCGAGCAATACGCTCAAAAATAGCCGCCCACTGCTGACCTTTGAGTCGTAGCCACCAATCTAAGAGTACACCCTTATCAACTCCGGGCCAGTAAATAAACGGATTCGCGAGGCCTGTTTTTTCATCGATAACTTTAGTAATACGTTGCATTACGGTGTCGGGGCAGTGCTTGATTTCATCAAGGCGTTTTTTTATTAACGCTTCGCGACGATGATAAAACTCATGGCTATTGAGATCTCTTGGCCCTCGCTGAAACGGGTGAACAAAAGCGCCTTCAATATCTTTGAATACGATATCCCAAAAAATAATACCAAATAGTGTTTGTGGAATTGTGTTTTCGTAGTGTGCTCCCCGCCAACCTTGCTGCTCAAAGTGAGCTAAGCTCTCTGCTTCTATTGAGGCTCCTCTCGATGCAAAGCTTAAATGGTGAGTTTCAGGCTCGGTTTGCTGTGTCGTAGGTTCAGCAAACCAACGTGACAATAATTGCTCAGCAATGGCGTGCTCTGGGTCGTTCCACGGCTTCTCTGCCATTTCATTCAGGGTAGAGTAAGCCTGCTTATTATTACCTTGCTTTCTGTAAATTCTTGCCATTCGTTCGCGCGCAGGGGGGCGGAATGACTGCTGATAAATCATTAGAGCATCGTCGAGTGCATCGGCTCGTTCACAGTCTCGCGCGAGCTTATTGCAGAGCCGGCTATAGGCGCCTCGAAATTTCTTCCATCCTTGATGGTTTGCTGCGCGTTTATACCAGTCGCGGATAATATGTATACGCTCAGGTAAGCCTTCTGTGTCCGAGTAACGTTGGCGAAACGTACTCATTGCATGGTAGTTAGCAACATCCTCAGGACTACTGAATAAGCTTTTAGGTCGAATTGTGTAGGTTTCATAACGAACATGACCGAGTGCTGTCTTTATAAACTCGGTGAGATCTTGATGTGCATTTCCAAAAAACAACAATGACAAGCGGTCAAAGTTTGCTTGTTGTGTTAACGCATACCATTGCAGTTGAGCGGCGACTGGCCATGGTCTTGGAAGCGCCAATAGTGCCTCGAGAATGTCGGCTTTTTTCGCCGAAGTAGAGAGCATGCAGCCGTTTTCTCGCGCCACATGTAGTAGTTCGGCGCGCTTTAATAGCTCAACTCCTTCAGGGCTATTGATCGCATGGTGTACGGTCAGCCAGCCCTCACCCTCAAGCGTGTTGACCGCTTCAGCGAGGTTGATTTCCGAGTAATTCAAGCCATCGACTCGAAATTGCTGACCGCGACGACTGGATAATCGAATCCATAGCTTTTGTGCGTCGGTGTTAAGTGACTCATAACGTGCGAGTGTCAGTCGAGTTTCATCATCTAACAGCGTGTCGTGATGATGCCGCACCCAACGCAAGATAGTGTTGAAGTTTTGCCAATAGTAATCGGGCTGATCAACATCAGCGGGTTCCCAACGCATTGAATTCTCGATAAAAAAATAACCTATTATAAAGGTACGCTTAATATGGAAGAAAAGAGTATAAAAAAACCGACAGTCTGACTAGACCTTGTCTCATTTTGTGGTAGTCTACTTAGTCTGCTCGATTCGGTGCGCTCTGGTATCAAAACGTCGGGTAGCAAAAATAAGTTTCCACAACGAAACAAATAATAAGAAGTAGGGCACTTAGGGTAGCCCGCCGTTTAAAAATCCCTTTTAAAATCAAGCTGTTAAAATCTATCCCATACACGATAACTCTTTTTGTTTGTTCGTGGGGTTTACTATTGTCAACAGAATTATCCACAGCGTATCCACATTTATCGACTAGCCTTGTTTCAGCGCCTATGGCATCCTTAGCACATTAGTTTTTTGACCAGCGAGACCGCATTCATGGCGCAGACAGTACCTGAAAATCCTTTCATTTTAGTCGATGGCTCCTCGTACTTATTTCGAGCTTTTCATGCTCCGCCACACTTAACCAACTCGGCCGGAGAACCTACGGGTGCGGTCTATGGGGTCGTTAATATGTTGCGCAGTTTGCTTAAACGCTATAAACCTTCGCACATGGCAGTGGTATTCGATGCCAAAGGTAAGACGTTTCGTAGCGATATTTACGATGAATATAAAGCTCATCGACCACCCATGCCTGACGACTTGCGCACGCAAATTGAACCCTTACATGCCATTGTTAAGGCAATGGGATTGCCATTACTGTGTGTCGATGGCGTCGAAGCGGATGACGTGATTGGTACGCTGGCAAAGCAAGCCGGCGATAAGGGCCGGTTTACCTTGATCAGCACCGGTGACAAGGACATGGCGCAATTAGTTAATGATCATGTCATGTTGATTAATACCATGACAGACACACTGCTAGACGAGTCTGGGGTGGTTGAAAAGTTTGGTGTTAAGCCTAGTCAAATTATTGATTACTTAGCATTGATGGGTGATAGCTCGGATAATATTCCTGGTTTACCCAAGGTCGGTGAGAAAACAGCGCAGGCGATGCTTCAAGGTATTCCGAGTATCGATAAGATTTACGAAGATATAAGTGCGGTGACAGAATTAGGGTTCCGCGGCGCTAAATCAATGCCGAAGAAACTAGAAGAATTCAAAGACCAATTGCTAATGTCACGCGAGTTGGCGACTATCAAGTGTGATGTTGAGCTCGAATGTGCACCCGACGCGTTAACGATTGAACCGGCTGACACGGATCAGCTACAAACGCTGTATGGCAAAATGGAATTCCGTCGTTGGCTGAATGAGCTGTTAGAAACCGGCGCGGCAACGGATCAAGCCTTAGGCGAAGCGAGTCCTGCCGAAGAGCAAAGCGAACAGTTCAGTGTTAACCGCGACGCGTACAAGACGTTATTTAATGAAGAAGAAGTCTCTGATTATATTGAGCAATTAAAATCAGCTGAGGTCATCGCGTTTGATACCGAGACAACGAGCCTTAACTACATGGAAGCGCAACTCGTCGGGGTTTCGTTTTCAATAGCGGAAGGCGAAGCGGTTTACATACCGGTGGCGCATGATTACGTCGGGGTCGAAAAGCAAGTCGATCGTGACTGGTTGTTAAAAGTCTTAAAACCACTACTCGAAGATTCCAGTATCGCTAAAGTAGGTCAGAATCTTAAGTACGATGCGCACATTCTACGTCGTTACGGTATTAAACTTCGTGGTATCAAGAATGACACCATGTTGGCTTCGTACGTTTTTAATAGTGTGGGTTCGCGTCACGACATGGACACGCTCAGTCTGCAATACTTGAACCATAAGCCGATTAAGTTCGAAGAGATTGCGGGGAAAGGAGCAAAACAGCTTACCTTTAACCAAATTGAGCTGGCGCAGGCAGCACCTTATGCTGCGGAAGATGCCGATATTACGTTGCGGTTGCATCATATTTTATGGGACAAAGTCCACCAGACAGGTGAGCAGCTCGCCTCTGTGTTAACCGATATTGAGGTGCCTCTGGTCAGTATTCTAACCGACATGGAAGAATACGGCGTAAAAGTTGATGCTGAAATGCTCGGTAAACAGAGTGAAGAGATTGCTAACAAGCTCGATGAACTTGAGCAAAAGGCCTTTGAAATTGCCGGTGAAGAGTTCAACCTCGGTTCTCCGAAACAACTGCAGCAAATTTTGTTTGAAAAGCTTGAGCTTCCGGTCATCAAAAAAACACCGAAAGGCGCACCGTCGACCGCCGAGGAAGTCCTGCAGGAGCTGGCGCATGATTATCCACTGCCGGATGTGATTTTGCAGCATCGTAGCTTGGCTAAATTGAAATCGACCTACACCGATAAATTACCGCGTATGATTAACCCAGATACTGGGCGTGTGCATACTTCGTATCAGCAAGCTGTCGCCGCGACGGGTCGGTTGTCATCGACTGAACCCAACTTACAGAATATCCCTATTCGTACGCCCGAAGGCCGCCGTGTTCGCCAAGCGTTTGTGGCTGAGGAAGGCTTTACGGTCGTAGCTATCGACTATAGTCAGATAGAGCTCAGAATTATGGCGCATTTATCGCAAGATGCCTCGTTGCTAAGAGCCTTTGCCCAAGGGCAGGACATCCACCGTGCTACGGCCAGTGAAGTGTTTGGTTGCAGCTTAGAGGAAGTCACTGATGAACAGCGCCGCCGAGCTAAAGCGGTTAACTTTGGTTTGATATACGGTATGTCTGCGTTTGGGTTATCGCGCCAACTTGATATTCCTCGACATGAAGCGCAAGCCTACATGGACAAGTACTTTGAGCGTTTCCCTGGTGTTTTAGAATATATGGAAAATACTCGCGAAACAGCGAAGAAGCAGGGTTATGTATCGACGCTTTTTGGCCGTCGCTTACCGCTGCCAGAAATCAAAGCATCCAATGGTGCTCGTCGCAAAGCGGCTGAACGTGCTGCGATTAACGCACCGATGCAGGGTACCGCGGCGGATATTATTAAGCGAGCAATGATAAAAGTGGGCGATTGGATCGATGAAAAGGGCTGTCAATCAGATGTTCGCATGCTAATGCAGGTACACGATGAATTAGTTTTTGAAATTCGTACAGAACATGCAGAAAGCTATGCCAAAGCTCTTGCTGATGTGATGGGTGAGGCGGCCGAACTGGATGTGCCATTGCTTGCTGAGTATGGATTTGGCGCGAACTGGGACGAAGCACATTAATTTTTTTGAGAAATTTTGAACTTTCTTAAATAGGGAGACTCTGAATAAGTGAAGGCGAGAGGTAAGCCTTCAAAAATTTGTTCTCCCTGGATTGTTTTTAGCCCGGCCTTTTGGTCGGGCTTTTTTATTGTTTACTTTGAGGAATGCCTGCCAGTCCGCTTCGACCCCGGCGGTTAGCAAACCAAACACCGATTAAAATAGCCAGCATTCCCAAGCCGTGCTGCAGAAAGAAGGGTTCGCCATCAAGCACACCCAACATCATGGCGACGATGGGAATCAAGTAAGTTACGGAGCTGGTGAATACAGTGTTGGTTAGCTGTACCACATAATTGAAAATGACCAATGCACCGGCGGTGCCAACAATTCCCAATACCAGAACAGCGGTGAGCGACAGAGGCGCATCAGGCTGCTGTGCATGGGCTAAAAAATCAGTGCCCAAAAATAAGAAGAACGCTGCTGGAATACTGGCCATCAGCAGGGATACGCCAGTAATGGTGAGTGGTTTTAAATCGGCAATTTTATGTTTGATTAAATTGAGGTTGATGCCGTAGCAGACGGTCGCAAGCATGACTAATAGGGCATAGCTATTAAAGGTGAACGAACCATTCGCTGTCGCGGTAATCAGTAAAACTGTCCCGACTAAGCCAATAACAATACCTATCCACTGCGCCCAACGTGCTGACTGACTAAATAGTAATACCCCAATCACCAACGTTGATATTGGCGTTAATGCGTTCAATACGCCAGTGACACCACTTTGTAGCTGAGTCTGTGCGATGGCAAACATGAAGGCGGGTATGAAACTACCTACAAGGCCAACACATGCCAGTTTGAGCCAATGTTTGCGGGAAATTTGACGCAGTTTAGGTAAGATTAAAGGCGTTAATACAATCCCGGCAGATGCAATACGCAGCGCACCGACTTCAAGTGCTGTAAAGGCGATCAACCCTTTCTTAATTAATAAAAACGAACTACCCCATATCAGTGCGAGTAGGCCTAGCAACAGCCACGCTTTTAATGGTGGAGTCTCCGAACTGTTATGTGTCATCGCTTTCTACAAAGTCATCGGTGGCCGGCGTTTCGCCTAGAAACCATTGATCGAGCTTTTGCTCGAGTTGGTCGATACCAAATTTCTTGAGCGAAGAGAATACTTCAACTTGTACGTCACCATTAAAGGCGATCGCGGCTTGGCGCGCTTTCAATAACGTTGACTTTCGAGCGCCTTGTTTTAGCTTATCGGCCTTAGTCAATAGCGCCAATACTGGGATGCCGCAATCCACCGCCCAATAAATCAGCTCTTGGTCGGTCTCTCGAAACGGATGGCGAATATCCATGAGTACGACCAAGCCTTTGAGTGAATCGCGCTTTTCTAAATACTCAGACAGCGACCGTTGCCATTGCTCTTTCACTTCCATTGGTACTTTGGCAAAACCGTATCCTGGTAAATCGATTAAGCGTTGACCTGTTGCGGTTTCAAAAACGTTAATCAATTGCGTCCGCCCCGGCGTTTTACTGGTCCGCGCCAAGTTGCGCTGGCGTGTCAGTGTATTTAATGCACTGGACTTACCTGCGTTTGAGCGGCCGGCGAACGCGATCTCGATGCCACTATCCTCCGGTAACTTGCGTATATTGGGGGCACTAGTAATAAAGGTAGCTGTTTGATAATTGATGCGCTTTTCTGACACGACAGGCTCACTTGCTTGTAAAATGTTCACTATTGCGCGGTATTATGAAGCATCTGTACACTTTCTCCAACGCTGAATTGCATAAACAATGTGCATTAGACGTTTAATCGTGCGTTGTTTTGTGTAAAATAAGCTACCGTTAGATGCGATCGGTTCAGGCACGAGGGTGCCTCACAGAGACAAGAGAAGCAGACATGAAAAAATTCGCGATCATTCTAGGATTGTTTATTAGTTCGACCAGCGTTGCGATGGCGCAACAGGGTGATGTCGAAGCAGGGAAACAAAAGTCTCAGGTATGTGCAGCATGTCACGGACCTAACGGCGTTTCTCCGACAGACATGTACCCGAACTTAGCGGGTCAACACCCCAAGTACATCTATAAGCAGTTGATGGACTTCAAAACCGCCTCTGAGACAGGCGGTGAGCAAGGTCGTAACAATGCTATTATGATGGGCCAAGTCGCGAACTTGTCCGAACAAGACATGAAAGACTTAGCCGCTTACTTTGCAGCTCAAGATCCTGCGAAAGGCGACACGCCCGAGGACTTAATCGCGAAAGGTGCGGATTTTTATCGCCGCGGCAACCCTGATACTAAGATTCCCTCGTGTGCAGGTTGTCACGGACCACGCGGTAACGGAATGGGCCTCGCAGCGTTCCCTGACATTTCAGGACAACACCCTGCGTACATAATTTCTCAGCTTGAGAATTTTCGTAGTGGTAAACGTGCAAACGACCCTAACGGTATGATGCGCGGTGTTGCTGCAAAAATGACCGATGAAGAGATGAAATTACTTGCTGAGTACCTGCACGGTCTTTATTAAGAAAAAAGTTTATTCATGAAGGGTGGCTCAAATGCCACCCTTTTTTTATCATATGTTATAGATTTATGCGTTTTTTACGTCTTATAAACAAAAATGTTATAAAAAAATGGATTTTTAGAGCGATAAAATCATTGAACTCATCCGCATTAATACGTAGTCTTTAAAGCGTCCGAGGGAGATGACCTCTCCTGAGGCATCAAAACAATAATAAGACTGCCTAAAGCAGCGAATAAAATCGATACATAAAAATAACAATAAATCGATTCTGGATTTCGGTTCACAAAACCAATAATAATAGAATAGAGATCCAGGGAGTAAAAGTAGTATTGGTTGCTCCTTTCTATAATAACAACAACTAGAAAATTAGGTTACGGAAGACCGAGATAAAAACTCGGAAGCAGTGACAACCATTCTCATAGTTGCAGTGCGCTGCCGAATATGAGAAACAGAGGCGATGGAAACATCGCCTTTTTTCTTTTCTATTGAGCCCTTTATGTTGTTATGTCCTCTTTGTGATTCACCAAGTCAGTTTTATGCGCGTGATAGAAGACGTTCCTTCCATCAGTGTTGTCATTGTCAGTTGGTTTTTGCTGATCCCGCTACGCACGTTGACCGTGACGAGGAAAAGCGTCTTTACGAAACACACGAAAACGATCCCCATGATCCACACTACCGAGACTTCTTAAATCGCCTTTGGCAGCCTCTAAACACGATTTGTCAGAGGTTGGACTACCAAACAGCGCTCGACTTTGGTTCAGGACCTGGCCCCACGTTGCATCTAATGATGCAAGAATCGGGGATCGACGCCAACCATTATGATCCTATTTACTCGCCCGATGAAACGGTACTGAGTGAATCCTACGATGTAGTGACCTGTACTGAAGTCATAGAGCACTTTTATTATCCGCAACGAGAGTTTATACAGTTACGTCGGCTCGTTAAGCCAGGCGGTACGTTGGCGACGATGACAAAACCCTATGTATCGGCTGACGTATTTCCCAATTGGCATTACAAAAACGACTTAACCCATGTTTCGTTTTTTACTGACCAGACCTATCGTTATATTGCGCAACGGTTTGGTTTCAACGTCGACAGAGTGAGCGACCAAGTAACCTTCTTTCGTTGTGTTAAATCCTGCTGATTACAATGCGTGTATGCGTTACAATAGGACTAACTCTATGAAATAAGGAGTCCACATGACTCGTAAGAAAAAAACACGTAAGACGGGGCCTCTTGCGCCGTCGAAAGCGCCAAAAGATAAACGCCAAGTAGAAAACCTAACCCGTGGAAAGAAAAAAGGTAAAGGCCAACCTGCCGGTAAACGCCATAGTGAGCCTAAACGTGATCAGCAGACGGGACAAAACAATGACACCCAAACGGATCCACGCAAGGGCAGTAAGCGTAAGATCGACCTAGGCCCTGTTGTTTCAACAGCAGCCGTCGCGGCACTGACTCCGCAACAAGCGCTCGAGCAGTTGCAAAATGATGAAAAATTGCAGGATTTGGTTGAGCGCTTTGAGCAGGGTGAAGTGTTGTCTAATGATGATCAGCGTTATCTCGACGAGCAATCTGAACGTTACGAAAAGCTGGCAAGCCAGTTAGGTCTCGATCTTGACGATGATGACGATGAATGGGATGACGAGGAGTATTGATGTCTACATTAGCGATAGTTTTATACATTCTGGGCGTCGTCGTTATCGTAGGTTTAGCGGTTTATGCTATGACACTACTTAAACGCCTACGCTATCAAAATCAGTTACGTCAACAAGCGGTGCAAAAGCGTGTTGACCGTATCGACGAAAGCATTATTACCATTGCTAAAGGCATGCAGCAAGATCAGTGTCCATTATCTGAAGGATGTTTGCGCATTGTGGTGCTGCTGGATCATCGTCCTGAATCGACGGAGTATGACTACTCGAAAGATTATCCTGCAATGCACGACATGTACGAACGCATTAAACACATGCCGACGCACGAAAACCGTAAGAAGTTTCCAAAGCAGAAGATCAAAGAACTCGATAAAGAGCGTGAAGGTTACGAGGCTGAATTAAAAGACGTTATTTTAGCTGACGTCGACAAGTTATTGCGTGAGTTTCCCACTCGGTAAAAGGAAGCGCCGATGTTATTTAAAGGCATTCGAGAAGATATAAAAAGCGTCTATAGCCGTGACCCTGCGGCCCGCAACGCCTTTGAAATACTCTTTAACTATCCAGGTTTACACGCGATTTGGCTCCATCGCTTTAGTCATCGTCTTTGGAAGCTTAAGCTGTATTGGTTAGCGCGTTTCGTTTCAAATATTGGCCGATGGTTAACCGGTGTCGAGATACATCCGGGCGCTAAGATTGGACGCCGATTTTTTATCGATCATGGTATGGGTGTCGTGATAGGCGAGACCGCTGAGATCGGCGATGATGTGACCCTATATCACGGCGTTACCCTCGGTGGAACCTCATGGAATAAAGGCAAACGGCACCCAACGCTCAAGGACGGCGTAGTGATTGGAGCAGGAGCGAAAGTACTGGGTCCATTGACTGTAGGTACTGAAGCACGCATTGGGTCTAACGCAGTTGTGGTGCGTGATGTGCCTGATGGTGCCACGATGGTTGGAATTCCCGCGCGAGTGGCGAAGTCAGGCCAAGACAAAGAAACATCGGAGCGCCGTGCCAGAATGGCTAAAGCCTATGGCTTTGATGCGTATGCGATTTCAGCCGATAATCCTGATCCTGTTGCAACAGCCATTGGTCGAATGCTTGATCATGTTCACGTATTGGATCAAAAAGTCTCGGATTTATGTCAAGCCGTGAATCGGTTAGGCGGAGATGTCTGTAGTGAACTACCCGAAGTCGAGATGGACGACGTCGCATTCCTTGAAGAGAAACAACGTGCTGCACAACAGCGCGAAGCGCAGCACGAAAGTAAGCACGAAGCCGATTAGCCTTTCAGGTTGAAGCGCTCAATAAGCTCGTATAATTCATACGATGTGCGCTTCAATTCATCACTCGACTTCTGCGTATTGTCAGAGGTTTGTTCGGTCTGACGGGCAATTTCCGCAATCTCAGATAGCTGTTGATTAATATGCTCGGCTACGCCCGACTGTTGCTCAACAGCCGACGCCATTTGCGTAGACATGTCAGCAATCTGTTCAATCGCATCGGAGATTTGAGACAACGCACTGTCGGCACGTTTAACTTTGTCGACCCCCTCGGCTGCCGATTTTTCACCTTGTTGCGAAACTGTAACTGCTTCCTTGGCACGGCCCCGTAGCTGATTAATCACATTATGAATACTGTCAGTTGATTCGGAAGTCCTACGCGCAAGATTTCTCACCTCGTCGGCAACGACTGAGAATCCCCGTCCATGCTCACCGGCGCGCGCTGCTTCAATCGCGGCATTGAGCGCGAGCAGGTTGGTTTGCTCTGCAATGGAGGATATCAAATCAGCCGCTTCACCGATTTCTGCTGTTGAAGAGTCAAGCGCCTCGACCGTTTGAGCGATTTGTTTAACGGCTTCGTGCAACTCAACAATGACTTCGCTCGCCTGACGTGCGAGCTTGACACTTTCATCGGTGTTTTGCTTGGCGTTATCAGCTTGCTCTGCATTTTGCTCAACGGTTGCCGCGACTTCTTGTATGGTAGTAGACATCTGATTCATCGCCGCCGCTGTTTGGTCAGTAGCTTGTGTTTGACGTTGTACCTGCTCATTTGACGTTTTAGCCTGTTGACTCGTGTCATCGGCGACGCGCAGTAAGCCACCCACGGCATCCTTGATACGAGCCAACGCAGTGCGATTGCGCGCCCCCTCGCTCAACAACATCAAAGATAATTGGGCTTCTCTACCCTGAGCATTGAAGTAGGTGCTACCGATCAACTCGCTGTCAAAAGCTTCGGGTCGTATTTGTAGCATGCGTTGTAGCATAGTAGAAATATAGCGGCCGTACCAAACGCAACTAATAGCCGTACCTGCTAGCACCGCTAAACTAGCCTCTATTGACCCCAAAAACGCAGCGGCTGCTGTAGCAGAAAGACCAGGTATCAATACCGGTGTTAGGTCACGAGCGGAATAAAAAGCACGCTTAGAGAAGGAGACTGGACTGCGGCCTTGGTTCATTCGTTGATAAATAGCAAAGGCACGAGCTTTGCGTTCATCCGACGTCTTTACACGAACAGATTCAAAACCGGCTGGCTTACCATCATGCATAATGGGGGTGACATATGCACTAACCCAGTAATGGTCGCCATTTTTACAACGGTTTTTAACTAAGCCCATCCAGGGGTGACCACGTTTAATGGTGCGCCACATATCTTCAAATACGGCGGCTGGCATATCTGGATGACGCAGAATATTATGTGGTGAGCCAATAAGCTCTTTACGATCATATCCACTGACTTCAACGAAATCATCATTACAGTGAGTAATAATGCCTTTGCGATCCGTTGATGAGATCAGCCGATAGTTATCGGGAATGTTGCGTTCTTTTTGGGTGATGGGTCCGTTATCTTTCATACTATCCTTCTCTTCTTGATTTATATCAAGGATATATGAATATCGTCAGTGTCCCCAAATTCTTGAATAGAAATAAAAAACGCCGCTAAAAAGCGGCGTTTAGAATTCTTTTTAAACGTAGATTACATAGGAACTACGTTTTCTGCTTGAGGACCTTTAGGACCTTGAGCAACAGTGAAAGAAACTTGTTGGCCTTCAGCTAAAGTTTTGAAACCGTCAGCTTGGATTGCACTGAAGTGAACGAAAACGTCTGCGCCGTTTTCTTGTTCGATGAAACCAAAGCCTTTAGCTTCGTTGAAAAACTTAACTTTACCAGTAGTAGTAGACATGCTGATATTCCTCGTAATGCATGTGAATTAAAAATGCTCAGAAATTGGTATTACTTGGACTTACAAAACGAGGTACAGCAAAGAAGGACTTCGTACACAAATCTCAAAACAATAGCCGAATTTCATCAGCGATCATCAGTATATACCCTTGTTTAGGTCTGTCAATTAAACTCGGACTTATTTTAACCAGTTTTTGCTAATGTGCCGAAACGTGTCAGTACCTGACTTTTCAAGCCACTCAAAAGCGACCATTTCCGACGTTACAATTTGCACACCGGCTTCGCGCATACGTGCAACGGCCGTGTCTTTGTCATTCGGGCGGCGAGAGCCAACCGTATCTGTTGGCAAAAACACTTGATACCCCTGCGCAACAAGGTCGAGCGCTGTTTGCATCACGCACACATGGGTTTCCATGCCCATGATGACGATTTGCTTTTTATCATATTCTTTAACAACCTCTTGGAACGTCGACTCACGCCAAGCGCTAAAATGGGTTTTTTCAACAACACGAGCAGCTTCAATAATTTCTTGTAGCGCTGAAACGGTATAACCCAACCCTTTAGGGTACTGCTCCGTTATAAGCACCGGTACATCGAGCTGCAGTGCTATTTCACCGAGCCAACGCATACGTGAGGTAACAATGTCGCGTTGATGAATGGCTGGCGTAATACGCTCTTGTGCATCCACAATCAAAATGATGGATTCATCGCGTTTTAACAACATAGGTCTGACCTTAAATTAAGCGTTTATAACCATACTACCGAAAAGGCGTATTATGTACATAGTGCTTTGGTCGCAACGGGGCTCGTTAACGGTCAAAAAAACCGCAGAATATTTGCAGTTTTGTCCCCTGATCGCTACAATTTCGCCCTTTTCAGCCCCCTCTCTTTCAAAAGGTGATACATGGCTACCGTACTGATCTTAATGGGTTCGCAATCTGACTGGCCAACCATGCAGAAAGCAGCCTATATGCTCAAAGACTTGGGCGTAAGCTGGGAAGCAAAAGTGGTTTCAGCGCACCGTACGCCCGATTTGCTCAAATCGTCTATGGAGCAAGCAGAAAAGGATGACGTAAAGGTAGTCATCGCAGGTGCCGGTGGCGCCGCTCATTTGCCCGGTATGCTCGCTGCACACACGTCGATTCCTGTGCTGGGTGTACCGGTATCGAGCAAACAGCTTAAAGGACTTGATAGTTTGCTTTCTATTGTGCAAATGCCCAAAGGCGTAGCGGTAGGTACGTTGGCGATCGGTGACGCAGGTGCGGCTAATGCCGGTTTACTCGCAGCACAAATTGTCGGCTCATTCGACCCGACCGTGCGTCAGCGTGTGACCGAGTTTCGCAACCAACAGCGCGATAAAGTAATGGCGAATGCAGACTTGGAGTTACCAGAATGAAAGTACTGATTTTAGGTAACGGACAGTTGGGGCAGATGCTGGGTAAAGCGGCTATCCAGCAAGGCCATGAATGTATTTTGTACAGCGACCGCGACCATCAAGTGAAGGCACTGGGTAGCCAGCAAGCACTGGCTTTAACCTTGGAAGAAGCAAAAGAGTGGGCTGACGTTGTCACTTGGGAACATGAACACCTTGCCGATGATCTGATTGATGCGACGGCAGATAAGTGGTTATTAAAAGCCAGTCTATTCCGCCAACTAACCGACCGTCGCACGCAAAAAGCCCTTTGTGACACGCTAGAAATTCCAACGTCTGAATGGCAACCTTTTAATGACGCTGCTGAGCTCGAGAGCATTTTGGCTGACTGTGACCGCGCGGTTGTTATTAAATCAGCGAAGGGCGGTTATGATGGTAAAGGTCAGTGGCGCTGGAAGCCCGGTCAGGCAAAAGATGACATCATCGCCGAGGCGGGACAACGTCCAGGGATCGTCGAGGATATGATCGACTTCAGCGATGAAGTCTCAGTTGTCGCAGCACGCGATCATCATGGTGAACAGCGTGGCTATCCATTAACGTTAAATGTCCATCGCAAAGGCATTCTGGCTTATAGCATTGCCGGTGCACAGAGTTTTTCCGAAGCACTGGAGCGTCAGGCGCAGGCGTATCACCAAAAACTGACCGATGAACTCGATTATATTGGTGTGTTAGCTATCGAGTTTTTTGTGGTGGGCGAGGGTGACGACCAACAATTATTGGTCAACGAAATTGCGCCGCGTGTTCATAACTCGGGTCACTGGACGATGAGTGGTTCAAATTGTGACCAGTTTAATCTGCACATGCGCGCAATTACGGGGTTACCCACACCAGATTTACTCGTTGCTCCCACATTGATGCTAAATGCCATTGGCATTGACGGTTTTCCGGAAGTGTTATGGGAAGCCGGTGCCGCTGATTGTCATTGGTACGGCAAAGACGCGCGCCCCGGTCGTAAAGTGGGCCACGTCAACCTAATGGTCGACAGTGCTGAGCGTGCTCATAAGCTCGCCGACCAATGGTGCGACGAGCTACAAGTGTTAAAAGACGCTTAAAGGCGCTCGAGTAACCACTTCTGCATATCCTCAACCTGCTCCATGCATAGTGAATGCGGCATGGGGTAGGTTTGATAAGTCACTTCGTAACCCATCTCTTTTAACTGCGCCACAGCCCGTTGACCGAGCGTTTCAGGAACAACGGGGTCTTGCGTACCGTGTTGTACTAAAATCGGCAGTGAACGATTTGCCTCGGCAGGTTTTATGTCACCTTGCGTTGCGAAATAAGTCGAGTGTGCCATCAAACCACCCAAGGGTTTGGGGTAGGTTAACGCGGCCTCATAGCCGACTGCACCGCCTTGTGAAAAGCCAGCAATAATAATGCGTTTGCTATCAATGCCTTGCTCTATTTGCTCATCGATCATTTGATGAATCGCGGCAGCAGAAGCGCGTAATTGGGTCGCATCAATCTCACGATCAATGGTCATCGCTGTGATGTCATACCAAGCGGGCATCACCATACCTTGATTAATGGTGACCGGAAGACGTGGCGCGTGAGGGAATAAGAAACGTACGCGGGCCGGGGCTAAATTTAAGTGTTCAACCATGGGGACGAAGTCGTTTCCCGAGGCGCCCAGTCCGTGCAACCAGATAATGACCGCATCGGCGGGTTCGCTTGGATCGTGTTTGATTACTTCTAACTGCATAAAATCTCCTAATTAAAGGCTGGATACGAACCCAACCAGCGAATTTGATTCAACTCAGCGAGCTTTTTGAGCGCCTTCTGTACCGAAAGATCCTGTTCATGACCATCAAAATCGATGAAAAAGTGATACTGGCCAAAACCATCCCCGGTCGGACGTGAAACAATCGAGGTTAAGTTAATGCCTTGCTCGGCAAACGCTTTTAAACTATCAACGAGTAAGCCCGGGTGGTCATTATCGTCGATCAGCATCACGCTACTTTTCCAACGGCTATCTTGCAGTGCCAGCAAGGGCTCGGCGTGCGCGGATAGTAACACAAAGCGGGTTTGGTTTTTGTGGCTATCGGCGATAGTACGCTGAATACAATGCAACTGTTCTGGGCAGGGTATATGGCTCGGGACAACGGCGGCCGACGGTTTATCTGCAGCGACTAACTCATTCAACGAAGCGGTGTTGCTTGCGGTATGCACAATCGGTAATGACAGGGTATTTAACGCGTGATGACACTGCCCGGCAGCCACAAATTGCGCCCATACTTGCTCTGGATGCTGACTGTTAGCGAGCAAATGATACTGAATGGGCAGTCGATATTCTGCGTGAATATACAATGGATGGTGTGCAAAATGGTCGACAACGGGCGACACGAAACCATCAATTAGGTTCTCGATAGGAACGACCGCAAGTTGTGTGTCATTTACGCTGTGTAGGACATCTGGCAACGTGCTTTTAAACACAATGGGCACTGAGTCGCCTAACTGTTGCTGAAAGTGCTGCGCGGCACGCTCCGAGAACGTGCCGGCAGGACCAAGCGTCACTAACTGTTCAATCATAAAACCATTACTTCTTATAGTGTTCGAACCAGGCTAACGCGTGTTCGATCTTGGCAATCATATGTGAAGGACGGTAGGTTACGCCGTGAGACGCGCCAGGCACTCGGACCATGGCAGTATCGACGTGGCGCAACTTCAGCGCTTGGTAGAACTGTTCAGTCTCTGAGATAGGCGTGCGACGATCATTTTCACCAGTAAATAACAATACAGGCGTCGAGACGTTTCCTACAAGTGACAATGGTGAGCGTTTCCAATAATGGTCTAAATCCTCCCATGGCATCGCTGGAAACTGATTGGTAATCTGCCCAATAGAACTATCCGCCGTGAGTACTTTACTGACCCAGTTAATCACAGGGTTGGTGGCCGCTGCTGCATTAAATCGGTCGGTTAAGCCTACCGCGTAAGCTGTGGCGATGCCGCCTGCCGAGCCGCCGGCAATAAATAAGTTGTCTGCATCAACAAAGCCCTTATCAATCATCGCATCAACACCACTCATATGATCAGCAAAGTCATACTCTGAAGCGTAGTTGCCATCGAGTAGCATCGCGAAGTCTTTTCCGTAAGAGGTGCTACCACGGTAGTTTACGTACAGAACGACGTAGCCTTCAGCTGCGTAGCGCTGATGCTCGGCGGCAAAATGAGGACCGTAAGAAAGATGCGGACCGCCATGAATTTCAACGATCAGCGGATACTCTTTATCTTCGTCAAAGTCCGGGGGGGTGATATACCAACCCTGAATCGGTTGATCATCGTAGCTCGAGTTGTATGTGATTTCGTGTACCTTGCCGAGCTTTTTGTTGCCCAATAAGTCTTCGTTAAGCTGAGTCAACGTGTGTGTTTCATCCCCAGACGCTTGATAACCGACATCGGCAGGACGGTAAGGAGTACCTTGCGTATAAGCGATAGCGCCATTGTTCGATGCGCTGAAACTGCCCATCGTATACGGGCGACTGACATAGGTACCTGACACATCATCAACACGGCGGGTTAATTCATCGTCTAGACTGACGTTGGCAATCACGGTTTTACCGCGGTCTGCAAATTGCACCGCAATCGCGTCCTCGCCATTCCACTGTGGGTTGGCAAACGAGCGATCTAATTCGCTTTGCAGCTCGCGTTTTTGTTTCGAGGCCCAGTCCATGACCCACAGTTCACCTTTGTGATAAGGAACCGGCTCATCGCTACTGTGTAAATAAACCAAATGCTCACCATCGGGTGAAAACTGTGGTGCGTATTCCTGACCCGGCGCCTGAGTGATGCGCGTGAGCTGCTGAGTTTTCACATTAACGGCATAAAGGTCACTGTCATTAACCTCATAGGCCCAGTCTTTGTCGCGGTTAGCGGAAAACACGATCGACGCGCCATCATGACTCCAAGTCAGTGGCCCAGAATGGCGGAACGCCCCCGTGGTTAATTGCTGTACACTGCCACCGGTCGCTGGAACAGTAAAAATTTGTGCATGTGCGGGTTTTAGCACACCTTGGCCATCGCTTTGATAATAAGCTTCTTGCACAACAATCGGTTGCCCACCCCAGTCGGCGCCCTCCGGTTTAGTGGGACGTTTTACTTTCTTTTCAAAGACCGTTTTTTCTGCCGCTACATCCATTAAGAACGCGATCGACTCACCATCAGGTGACCAAGCCAATTGACTCGGCGATTCATGTACATGGGTAATCTCTGCGTGCTTGTCTTGGTTGAGCCAATACACATGAACCTGATAACTGTCCTTGCGATTGGATGTTAATGCTAGCCGTTGACTGTCAGGTGACCACGTTAAGTTGCCGTAGGCGTCGCCCTCATCAAAGAGTGGATAGTGTTGATTTGATGCCGTATCAAGGATCCAGACCGAACGCTCGGTGTTGTCCTTCATATCGTTAAAGCGATTACGAATGTAGGCGATATAGCGTCCATTAGGCGAGATGCTTACATCATTCGCATACTCGAGCTGAAAGATATCGTCGATAGCAAAATAGTCATTGGTTTGTGCGTTAATAGACGGTGATAACGTTGCAAGCCCAATTACCAGAGCGGATGTTTTTAACCACATAATGCGTCCTTAATTTTTATTCTAACGGGTGTTCTGTAAACGCTTCGAAAAATCATCATTGAAACCGCGCTAAAACGCTCGAAGCCAAGTCACGAACATGATTAAATGTTCGCTATCATTTACCTATTTGAGCTTTGGATCGCCTGCATGTCTCAGCCGCATCGACAAACCCGCGCTCGTATCTTACTGACAAATTTACGGGACAATGCCAAACAATTAAAGTCGTATATCGACCAGCAGCCGATGCTAGGCGTTATAAAAGCGGACGGATACGGTCATGGCGCGACAGAAGTGGCGCATGCCATCGCGGATTACGTCGAAAAATACGCCGTTGCTTTTATTGATGAAGCGATTGCGTTACGCGACTCAGGTATCGACAAGCCCATCGTCATTTTGCAGGGGGTATACAGCACTGAAGACTGGTTGATATGCGCTGAGCAGCACTTTGAACCCGTGATACACAACGCGCAGCAAATTGAGTTTCTGAGCGAAATTACTTCGGAAACCAATTGGGTTAACGTTTGGCTGAAGCAAGACTCAGGTATGCACCGATTAGGCTTTTTTGCCGATGACGTCGAAGAGGCGGTAGGACAGCTTCGCGCGCATGCGCAGATCAACCACATTGTGCTGATGACTCACTTTGCTGAGGCGGATAATCCTGAGAGCCCGTTGACCGCGATGCAGTTAGAACGCTTTTACGCGGTACTCCATGCGGTGCGTGATAAAATAGATGGTGTTAGCGTGGCAAACAGTGCCTTTATGTTGGGTGACGATGTACTGGACGCGATGGGCCTGACTAAATGGTTTCGGGCAGGGATTGCGCTGTATGGGCAAAACCCCTCTCAGGCTGAATTAAGCGACGCTGAACTACTCAAACCAACCATGGTGCTTGAAGCGCCCGTGATCGCGTTACGCACAATTCAGCCAGGTGAAACCGTAGGTTATGGGAGTCGCTGGCGAGCACAACGAGAGAGCCGTATCGCGACGGTGGCAATAGGTTACGCCGATGGCTACCCGCGTAGCTTACCCGATGGCACACCGATGATTATTAATGATCAAGTAGGCTGTTTAGTCGGTCGTATTTCGATGGATATGATTACGGTCGATGTGACCGATATTGAGGGTATTGAGCTCGGCGATAATGTTGAACTCTGGGGTGAGCGTCTACCGATACAAGTGATTGCCGATCAAGCGCGGACAATCACTTACGAGCTATTTGCTCAAGTGACACGTCGCGTGCCACGCGTTTATGCAGACTAACGTTTGTTGCGACGTTTTAGGTAAAACCAAACACCGGTCATAGGTAGTAGTAATAGCGCAATCCCCCCTGCCAAAATAACCAGGGTCATGGCGGTGCCACCAATAGCCGCCACATGTAGCGGATAGATCATATGGGACACTTGCTCACCTAAGGGGCGTGTCCGCACATCCGTTATGCTGGAAAGTGTCCCAGTTTCATCAAACGCAATGTAATTACGACCATTCGGATGCCATTCATCAGGCCATTTTAAGCGCATGCGCCCTGAGTCTAAATAAATTAAGCGAATATCGGCGTTAGGTAGGACGGTACGGGCGACTTCAAAGCGTTCCTTCCAGTGTGTTGCTGAGCGTTCGGGTACTGAGTGGTGTATCCGTGAATCGGTCATCGGTAATAGGGTGGTTAAACCGCCTTTGACCGTGCTCGCATACATAATCGCACTACCAGTAAGCATCAGTAATGCCACCGGGATAAAGACGATAGCACCGGTGCTGCGGTGCAATTGCCATAAGGTTTGCATGCCTTTAGCCGAGAACGGGTTATAAAAGCGTACGGCGAGGTTTTTCCAGCGCCATTGTCGTTTAGGCCACCAGCGTACTAAGCCGGTGGTAATCAATACCAAGGCAAGTAGCGACAATACTCCGAGGATGTCCTTGCCGAACTCATCAAGCGCAAGATGATGGTGCAGTTCGACAAACCAGCTCACCGTGTCAGCGTAGGGCGCTCGAGTAAGCAGTTGCTCACCTTGAGGGCCAAAATAATGATGGTTACCGTCACCATCAACCAGCTCAAACCAGGGGCGGTCGTCAGTAGGAAGATACGCGTACCCTGCCGTATAGTGATCGGCAATAGTTGCTGATGTCGCTTGCGACACGGGATTGTTGAGTCGCAGACTGGGGTATTGCCACATCAGCCACTGATTTTTGAATAACAGCATTGAGCCCGTCACTGCCATGAGCAGTACCCAGCCACTCAGCACAAGGCCAAGCCAGCGATGCCACTGTGTCAGTGACGGTAGCTTAATGCGCTTCACGTATGACTTACCAAGCGTAGTTCCAGTTTAAGCTGATAGTACGTCCGCGACCGGTAAAGTTACGGTTATCACCACCGACCGTTTGTGCATAGTAGGTGAAGTAGTACTCATCGAATAAGTTCTCGATACCGAGCGCAAATTGACCATAGTCGCGAGTTTCAAGCAAGACCGATGCATCGACGGTGTTATAGCCATCAAAGTTATTAACGGCTTCGGCACCTGAGTAGATGTCGCGGTCAAAGAACTTGTTCCACTGTACCCGGCTCGAAACTTGTCCAGTCCATTGTTGTGACCAGTACAGGTTCGCGCGTTTCGGGGCGATATTACGACCACCAAGCTGCGTATCGACTTGGTTATCGCCATCACTGTCAAACTCCCCGTCAGTATCAGCGTAGTTCAAACCAAATGCCGTATCGTTCGAGAACGCATATTCTGCGCTGGCCTCTATACCGTCGATTTCAGTGCGTTCACGTTTAACCGAGTAAATGCCATCAGCATCCGCTTGCAAACGAGCGCCTAAATCCGATTCAGAACGATAGTAGCTGATTGAAGCACGCCATGCGTTGTTGTTGAACTCGACGCCGATTTCCTCGTTATCAGCAAGTACTGGCTGTAAGTCTAAGAAGCTGCTCACACTTAAACCCGGTGTTGAGATACCGCGCAAAACACGCCCTACGTCTGGCATGCTAAAGCCTTCAGAGTAACTCGCGAATACACGCCAGTTATCGTTCAACGCATAAACTGCGCCTAAGTTGGTGAGCAATTCATTGAAGCTCGGTTCGCCGCCTTCGACAAACACACTGCCGTAAGAAGCGAGGGTGGTGAAGCTATCCGCTTTGAGCTTGCCGTATTCGTAACGTAAACCACCACTCAGTGTGAGTCCGTTGGCTTGATAGCTCAACTGTGCGTATGGCGCCCAGTTTTCAAATTCAGTCTCCGGTACCCACTTACGACCGGTTTGTGCGAGCTCTTGGAACGTCTTATCGTTCATGAAGTCGACACCTGCTGTTACATCAACAGGCAGGTCAGCAACTTTTGCCCAGTTCATGGTAATGCGAGAACCATACTTACGCGAGTCATTGCGAGACTGGTCAAAGATATCATCGCCGTACTGCGGATCTTGGAAGGTAGCATAGTTGCCGCCACCATAAAGCGCGGAGAAGTCTTGCAAGAACAGCTGCCAGTTGAGGTCAGCACCTAAAATATCGGTGTTTTTATAGGTTAAACTACTGGTGGTGACTTCGTTTTCTGGTGCATCGCCTGGGTATTCACCTTCGACCGATAGGGCAGGAACGCCCAGTTCGCGGTTACCTACAGTAGCAAAGTAATCACCATTACCCGCCATATCAAAGTGATTGACCATTAACGCCAGTGACTGAGTGCTATCAATGCGGTATTCACCTTTGAAAAACACGTCGTAGCTCTTCGAGTCCATGGTGTCGCCTTGTGTGGTATCGACACCAATTAACTGCCCCTTACCATCCACGTACATACCTGTATCGCGGTATTGTGCACCAGCAACAAACTTCCAATCGCCCTCGGCGTGACGTACTAAATAGCCCGCTTCGTAGCTGAGCCCTTCTGAGATTTCGCTATCGGGTGCTGTAAAACCGGCGTTTACTTCTTGCGTGGTGCCTTCTTGTGCCTGCTTAGTCACGATATTAATAATACCGCCGCTTGCGCCTAAACCTTGAATAGCGCTGGCGCCATGGATGACTTCTACACGTTCAATCATGAACGGGTCAATGGTATACGCCGCGCGTGAACCATCCCGTAATGGGTTGGACTGAGGCACGCCATCAATTAAGTAAAGTGGCTGGCGGCCGCGTAATGTCTCGCCCGATGAGGTTAACTTTTGACGCGAGGGAGAAAATGCAGGAATCAACTTGCCGAGGACATCAGAAAGCGACTCTGCAACCATCATTTGCTGGCGCAATTGCTCTCCATCAATGACGGTCACCGTAGCTGGAATCGCGCTTTGAGGGATTTTAGTCCGTGTTGCGGTAATTTCGATGGTCTCATCGACACCTGTACGGTTAACTTCGTCTTGGGCCAATGCCTGACCGGATACAATGGATGCAATTAAAAGAGATAGCAGCTTCTTGGACATGAGAATCCTTATCATTTTCTATAAGTGGCGCAGATGATAATTGTTCTCATTACATAGTCAACTACTTATTTTAATTTTCTTTTAAGAAAAACGTATCGGCTATCGTTCAATTTGTTGTACGGCAGACATACAGGGCTGAAATAGAAGTTTTCTCGGCATTATGGTAATTAATAGGGTTCTTTACATTTCCGTTGAGCCGAGAGAGAAACGAGATATGAAAACACGCATCAGTTTGTTAAGTGCCGTCATTAGTGTGGCGCTGCTTGCAGGTTGCTCAGAACCACAAACAACGACAAAAAAAGAAGCGACAAGCCAAAGCCAACAGCAAACTGTTGCACTGGATGAAAAGATCCGCACTACAGCGCAGCAAACGCTTAAGGCATTTAACATTCCCGGACTTGCCGTTGTCGCTGTAAAAGATGGCAAAGTGATTTTAGCCGAAGGCTTCGGCGTCCGTGATATCGAAAGCCAAGAACCGGTCACCAAAAATACCTTGTTTGGTATCGCCTCGCATACCAAGGCGTTTACGGCTGCCGCGATTGCTCACCTTGTCGACCAAGGTAAACTGCATTGGGATGACAAAGTCACTGATTATCTGCCGGAATTTAAGTTATCCGATCCGGAGCTGACCCATCGCCTGACCATTCGTGATTTACTAAGCCACCGTTCTGGCTTGGGTTTAGGCGCCGGCGATTTAATGATCTGGCCGAATACCGATAAATCGGTCGATGAGATTATTGCTGGCCTCGCTAACGTGCCGATGGACCACGGGTTTAGAACGCAATTTGCCTATAATAACTTGATGTTTTTAACAGCAGGCGAACTCATTCATCAGGTAACCGGTATACCTTACTCTGACTACATTGAGCAGACGTTCTTCGAACCGCTTAATATGGACGAGAGCGTTGTTGGCTTCTCTAACATTCCGGCAGCCAACGACAATGTCGCGGTCGGTACCATCGAGAAGGACGGCGAATTACACCGTTTTCCACTCGATTTTCTTGAGGACTTTGGTGGCGCGGGGGCAACGGCCGCGAGTGTTGATGACATGGGCAACTGGTTAATTACACAGTTACAGCATGGTAAAAGCCCATCGGGCGAGCAAGTCTTTTCGCCCGAGTCACAGCATCAAATGTGGCAATTAACCACCCCCATTGGCGTTTCGGATAAAGCCGCTGAGCAGGGTACGTTCTTCCAAGGCTATGGCTTAGGTTGGTTCGTAAAAGACTACCACGGTGTTAAACAGGTTTATCATAGTGGCGGTATCTTGGGCATGTTGTCATTAACCACACTCATCCCAGAAGAAAATTTTGGGATTACCGTGGTGAGTAACCAACAAGCTTTTGGCGGTCTGACAGCAATTACGCAAGAAGCGCTTGAACAAGTACTTAATCTACCTGACCAAGATTGGGTTGCTGAGCAGTCAGAGAACTATCGCCAGTTTATGCAACGCAAAACGGACTTTAAAATACCCAAACCCGACACTGAAGAAGACGCCACGTTAGCTAAGCAAGCATACGCCGGTACTTATACCGATGCGTGGTATGGTGATATCGATATTCGTATGCAGGGCGATGAGTTACGCTTGGACTTCACTCATACCCCGATGCTCAAAGGCACCTTAGAACATTACAACGGTGATACGTTTATCGTACATTGGGATGAACCCTTGCTGGAAGCCGATGCCTATGTGCGTTTTGAATTGAACGAGGACGACTCAATAAAACAGGCAACCATGAAAGCGGTTGCGCCATTTACCGACTTCAGTTTTGATTTTCATAACCTGACGCTGGTGCGTCAGTAGTGTGACAGGCAGTAGATGAAAAAAGCACGGCACTGAGGCCGTGCTTTTTTATGGGCGCTATTTATTCAGTTGGTGTACCCACTCGGTTAGTAAGCGAACACCAAAGCCTGTAGGACCTGCCGGGTGAATACCGGTTGGGCTGCTGACCATTGCATCAGCGGCCATATCAATGTGGATCCACGGCGTATCGCCCGCAAAGTGTTTTAAGAACGCTGCACCCGCTTGGGTGCCTGGCGAACCAATATTACGGATATCGGCTAACGGGCTGTCGATAATGCCGGGGTAACCCTCTAACGGGAGTTCCCATACCTTTTCATCCGTGACCTTGCCGGCCTCAATAATAGCGGCACGAAGATCATCCGCTGAGGCAAACATCGCCGCATAGCCCGTGCCCAACGCACCGACTTTAGAGCCTGTTAACGTTGCAATATTGGCGATAGCGCGTGGTTTGAACGCATCGTTCGCATACCAGTTCGCATCACCTAAAATTAAGCGACCTTCCGCATCGGTATTGGCGATTTCAACCAGCGTACCGTCACCGGCTTTAACCACGTCTCCCGGTAATGTTGCTGAACCCGAAATTAGGTTGTGTGAAAGCGGGGCAATCGCGACCACGTTAACAGGCGCCTGTTGCTTGGCAAGTGCCATGACCGCACCAATGACAGCACCTGCACCGGCTTTGTCGGTTTGCATGCGAAGAATCGACGATGAGCTGGTTTTAAGGTTGTAGCCGCCGGTATCAAAGGTGTTACCTTTGCCCACCAGTGCAATCGGCGCCTCATCACTGCCTTTGTAATGCGCCGCTAACAGGTAAGAACCGTGTTGGCTGCCCGCACTCACACTCTCAAGCAAGCCCATTCCCATTTCTTTGACTTGCTCAGGCGTGATAATGGTGAGCTCAATATCTAAATCGCTCATGGCTTGCTTAGCCAGCTCAACGATCGCCTCAGGGTAGCCATCGCTGCCTGGTAATGCGGTAATATCACGCGCCACAAACACGCCCTCGGCGATAGCACGGTAATCATCATAGTGTCGTTCAGCCACCTGCGGTGACTGTGTCACCCAGTGATAAGTGGTCTCAGGACGCGCTTTGGGCTCTGACTGGTAACGGTCAAAGCGATAATTGCGCAGGTCGATACCATGCGCCACCTGTGCGCTGATTTCGGCTGCGACACCCGGGTTAGAAATTAACCGAGTATCAAAAACAACATCCGTTAGCTCAGGCTTTAATGCAGCCGCAATCGCCGCGCCTAACTTTTCAGCATTAAACCGTGATAATTCAGCAGGATTTCCCACGCCCGCCAGCATCAGGTGATCCGCCTGCGTACCCTCTGGCGCAATCAAAGTGACGTGCTGCGACGCCGCACCGGTAAACGCCTCAATGCCGGCTGCGCGCGCGACCGCTTGATTCTGCTCAGCAGTCCAGCCCTCAATAGCAATCGATTGATTTTCAGGCACAAAGACAACCCGCGTTGAAGCCGACGCGTTATCACTTGTAAAACGCACGTTGGTGGATAAATAATCGCTTGCCGCCGCCGGCAAAGCCAACGCCGCGGAGATAGCAAGCGTTGATATCGCTCGTTGTAGAGACATAGTAGTTCCTTTTATTAAAAGACAGATTGTTCTACCTGCACTATATCTCGACCGGCCCTGCCAACAACATGTATAAGACCAACCATCTAAAAAAAGCGACGTGTTTAAGAGGTTCTAAAATAACTATTAATAAAAGCGTGGGAGTTTGAACCGAAGGTCAACGCTGGACAGCGCGCGGCCAAATCCATATAATGCCCTCGCTTTTCTATCGCATGCGCACCCTTAGCTCAGCTGGATAGAGCGTTGCCCTCCGGAGGCAAAGGTCATAGGTTCGACTCCTATAGGGTGCGCCATTCGTAGGTCGCGCATTTTGCGCGACAATATGTTCCCATCGCTCCTTTGACGTGATTGCTTTCTTTTAATTGCTGAGGTCATAGGTTCGAATCCTATCGGGCGGGCCATTTCCCTGGTCTGCAGCGATTTTCTCTTCTTCGTATCTACTCTTAATTCTCCTTTTTGATGTCTTTTCGGTTTGAACGCTAGCTGCTGTGGCTGATTTTGCGTTGGCTCAGGGCTGTGTCCATTCTGTGTCCAGGTTGTGGCCTGAGATTTTACAACCGTACTAAAAAGCATTGAGTTTGACCTTTGCCTCAATCGAATCAAGTACAATGCTTTTTACCTATCATTTATCTCGAAGAGCGAAAAACTTATGATAGTGCAAGTTTAATAAACATATGATCTATAGAATTTAGGAATTATTTTCCTAAGTTAAAAAATAATGTCTCATTGGTTGAGGGTTTTATTTAATGATTTCAAGTAAAATATTTATTAGTTTATTTTTTAACTCTTTAGCTGTAGCCTTTATTAGTAGCTGTTCGACATCAACTATCTACTTAAATGATTATAATTTAAAAGAGCATAATACTGAAAAAGTAAGAACTTCTCTGGAGAGGGAGGGGTATAAGGTAAAAGTTATATCTGTTCGGCCACCAAATACTTTTAACACATCAACAGTTGTTAGTGGTTCGAAAGCGATTATTAAAGGCTCTTTTGATCAGTTTATGCCTATTTTGAATGATTTAGGGTACGACGATATTGAAGTAGCATATATAGAAACTGGCAATCATTGGTATCGAGACGGAAACATTGGACTTTATCTTTTCGATAAAGGATATAGGCGTAATCTCACGGACAAGATTGCTGGTAAGTATATAGCTGAAAGCTGCGCGTCAATGAAGTCTCTTACTCTCTACAGCGACTCCAAGTTCTCTATTGTATATACAAATAGCGAGCAATTGACTGGAGTGTGGAAAATTAATGAGATGCCATACGTAAATCTCAGTAAAAATAGTACCGGGCTAAATTTTTATTATAAGGTTGAATTTGAAACTCAAACAGATTTTTCGGGAAAAGTAGATATCGTAATCTTACACCCGCTGGAGAGTGAGAGTCAGATTAAAGATTGTATTTTTGCTAAAGGCGTTAGAAGAAACTCGATGTAATGAAATACTGACTGCTAAGTATCAGCGCGAGCTGATAAAAATACGAAGGCGTATTTTTTTCCTCTTTAAATTGAGGAGAAGTCTCAGGCCTTACCACGTTTCACCATTTCGGCGAGTGAGAATTAACATATCGACTATCCCTGTTGAAAAGCTAAAGCCTAACGAAAGAAATTAAAAATAGAAAGCAAGTTGTAGTCCTTTAAATGAGAGCTTACATAAAGGAAATCAATTATCCTACATTGAGCTAGTACATTAATGGCTGACCAAAAAGTAGTTAGCCTTTTAATTTCTACTGCTTAGCGATACTCAAAGTAGAAAACGTCTTTAGTTACTTCTTCTGTATAGGTAAACTTTTTTGCATATTCTTCGGCCTCACTTTTAGGACCAAGTATCAATCCACAAAACCCCCGCATTACGGAAGAGCCCCACTGAAAAATATAAAGAGAGTCATTATTAGTTCTATATACGCTCGTTACACCAAGGTCAGCAAGTTGTTTTGTTTTAGCTTCGAAAAGTTCTAGGTTAAGATCAGCAGGAAGCACCTCCTCTATTTCGGACCAATCATCCTCTTGATTGTCCAATAAAAAGCGCTTGTAATCGCTGATAAAGCTGTTTTCTGGGATAGTTGCATATACTTTGTCATTGGTGCTAAAAACCAATCTATTAAGCACATAAACACCGTCTTCAATCAAACCTAGTTTATAAAGGCTGTTGGTTTTCATAAAGCCAACAAATTGCTCAACTTCTTTAACGGTTAACTCGTCTTTTACATTTCGAGAACACCCAATATCAGTGCAACCTACAGAAACTAGCAACGTGAAAAACATTGTGGCTAAACACGTAAAAGTTTTAAACATCGTCATTCACCAAAATATTTTATTAACATTAAGCTCTATTAAAGAAAATTAGAGTAGCCGACTTCGGCTACTCTAACCAGTCGTAGATCACCTAGGCATATAATAATATTGACAGTTTCGATTCATATAGTAATGCCCTCCATTTCCATCAGGGAATTTCCATAGCTCGCAACCATATACCATTATAGTGCCAGAGCCTCCTCCTGAACCTCCGCCAGGAGGCTTACCTCCCCCTCCGGTGGAGCCTCCGGAGTCACCATCACCTTTAATTAATCCATTAGTTGGGTCGCAAGAGTCAGAAACACCTGCTCTATCAGGAGCATTAGAATAGACTTCATCCGTGTAGTTCATTCCTTTTATAATTTGCTCTGTATCAGGTGGGTGATCCGCGTCTTGCGTAAACCACGATTTAATTGCAGGCCAAAGGTCATAGGTTCGACTCCTATAGGGTGCGCCATTCGTAGGTCGCGCATTTTGCGCGACAATATGTTTTCAGTCATCAAAATCCTGAATTGCGCCCTTTATCCTCTAAGGATCGTCGTTATTTTGCGCAGGCAAGCGAGTGTTTGCTCGGTTATTATCTCCCCGACCCTTATATCAAAATGTGCATTTGCCTGCCCGAGGGTAGAAGTTAGCGCGTCCTCTATCTTTTCGTCTAAAAAGGTCAATATGCCGAGTGTTTGAGCCTCCTCTAGCCCAAGTTTCTTACCGTGCTCAAGCCAGTGCCTCGCCATAATTTCGTTCCACTTGTAGTGTGTATTTTTACTATGGACTTTCATTGCCATCCTTATTTTCTTCGGCTGAATATTTCCTTGCCCGAAGTAGGGGTAAGCACTTAACACATCATAAAAGGGCGTTAGCTGGTAACCATTCTGATTTAGCGCAATGCTAAAGTTTTTGCCGTGTCCATCAATTGCAGCAAGTAACCAAAATACGATTTGGACACGTATAAACTCGAGTCTATCTTGGTACGCGTTTGTTGAGCCAGACAGCAGTTCCATAACCTGCTGGGAGCCTGGACCACCCCTTTCCTCATACTTTGACCCACTGGCTTTTCCTAATGCTTGGCAGATATCCTCTTGGGGAAGGCGAAAAATAGTGTCTTCGTCGATTTTCCGATCAAAGCGTTCAACCACCAGTACTTTCTGATCTTCAAACTGCGCAATTTCACAATTTGCGACATTCAGACCGAGGTTTTTCATAAACGTCTGACAGAACCATTCGTTGTCTACACTCGAAGATAAGTCTATTCCCAAGCTCTCATGGTGGAGAATGGGTGGCTTAAATATATGCGTGGTTGGCGTCGAGCCATGTGGTCGACACCATTTTTCTTTCCATCGGGTGAGCGCTGTTTTTTCCTGAGCACCAGCAAGAGAAATTCTGAAGTCATCATCTGAGTTCATACCCAACATTTTTTCAAGACGAGTTTCTCTGATAACTTGTGCGACTTCACTCTCAGACAACTGCGTGAGCGACAGCGCGGGCATTTCTCCTGTGGCAGGTTTTTCGGTGAATGTCAGCGCACCCACGCAATCTTTTCCAATTTCGGCGAGTAAGTCGAAAGGTTTGGCGCTACCTGCACCTAGACGGTCTCTTATATGCTCTCTGGTAGCGTTTGCATCCGGCAATAAGTTGTCAAAATAAGCATGCACAGAGTCGTCCGTTATCTCCGCTTTTTGCATCGGTAGGCTTAGGGATATAGCACGACCGCCATCTACTTCTAACCACTCTGTGGCGTACTTAAAGCTCATACGGCCTTTTTTTAAGTACAACTCACCTACCGGAAACCCGTTCATAGAGCAATAAAGCGTTCGGGTATGCGATTTTCGTCCCATTAGAATCTCAATGATTTTTTCGCAAGTGAATTAGTCGGCGTGGACACTTCATTCTTGGGCAGGTTGACGATCTTAAACTCCAATTCGAGTACCGCACACAGTTTGATGAGCATATCGACAGAGATTTTTTCAGGTTTGGTTTCACAGTTAGAAATATCTCTTTGATATACTCCGATACGTTTGGCCAAATCGGCTTGGGTCCAGCCTTTGAGCTTTCGACTGTCCCTGATGACGGCACTTAGATCTTTTGGCGTATTAATTTTCATGTCAGTTTTTTATGCAGAATTGTGAATAAAATAATTTTATACCGTAATTTGCATAAAGCAAGTTTATACATATATCTGTATAAAAGCAGGCATTACAGTTCTTTAGAAGTTTTTGAGACCCCACAAAAAAAGCGAGCCCTAAACAGAGCCCGCCTTTCATTAAACCACCCTTAAAACGGCTTAAAGCGTCTTCAACAACTCTTCAACGGCACGTTCTAATTGCGGATCCACGTTCTTGGCTTTATATGCCGGTGGATTAAAGACCTCAATATCAGGTTGTGCTGGGGTAAAGTCCATGTTGGCGTCCGATTCTTTCACCCACCAGCCTCTAAACGGCATTCTGATAATGGAGCCATCGACTAAGCGCTCAGCACCGGTACTGATAACCGCGCCAAAGGTCGGGCGGCCAACGAGTTTACCAATATCTAATGACTTATACGCATGAGCAAAAATTTCAGCGTTTGAGTAGCTGTTTTCGTTGCTCATGGCGATCGATGGTTTGGTCCATGCTGACAAAGGTAAACGTTCAGAGTAGGGGTATTTATCTCTGAATTTCTTCTGGTCTTTGTCCAGATTGTCAGTCGCACCGCGCGGGATCGTGTAAGCGTGTTGCTCGACGTTTAATACCGCCATGAGGTAGTCGGTTGTCCAGCCACCACCGTTGTAGCGTACGTCAATGACGATACCGTCTTTGCCGTAACCGGCGGCCATTAGTTCACGCTCAAAACGTTCGAAGCTGGTCCAGTTCATACCGCGAATATGCAAGTAGCCTAGGCGACCGTTGGAATATTCTTCGGTCAGCTTGCGACGTGTTTCGACCCAGTTGTCGTACTTCTCGTCACTTAAACTTGTGGTTGGCCAAAGTACCACTTCGGTTGGCTGGTCGGCTCGATTAATATCGAGCAATACGCGTTGGTTAGCATAGCCGTTCAGCAGCTGATAAAAGTTTGCACTTTTAACCGACTGTTGGTTGACCTGTGTGATGACATCGCCGACTTGCAGGCGGCTCTCATCACGAGCGGCAGGGCTTTTATCCAAGACAGAGGTCACTTTTAAGCCATCGGCAGTGGGCACGACTTCGACACCCAGCAAACCGGTGCGGGTTTCTTGGGTGTCTTTCGGGTTTTCACCACGATACAGACCCATGTGACTTGCGTTCACTTGACCAAGCATCAAGTTAAAGATGTACTGAAAGTCTTCTTTCGTTGATGCTTTCAACGCCAGTGGACGATATTTTTCTTTCAGCGCTTGCCAGTCGTTGCCGTGAAATTCAGGATCATAGAAGCCTGCGTTCAGCGCTTGCCACGCCTCATCAAAGATCTGCGCCCGTTCGGCCATATGCTCGATGGTTTGTTGAGATACCGTCGATAGGGTTTCTGGTTCGTCCTTTTTGGTATCGACCTTCACTAAAGTGCCGCGCTCGACAAGTGCAAAAAGGCTTTTGCCATCGGTACTCAGCGATAAGCTGCGAGGGCTTTGGTCACCTTTAATGATGTGCTCTTTGTCTTCGCCATTCCACTTAATTTTGAACAGGTCTTGGTCCATCTCGAAGTTCTGGCGACCGGCACCACCGATGGTGTAATAAACGTGCTCGCCTTCTTTGTCGAACGCTAAACCAGATTCGTTACCTGCAAAACGTGTTACTTGAACAAGCCGTTTATAGATACCATCCAAATCAATCTGCATGGGTTCAACGGCTTCTTCCGTAGCGTCCGAATCGTCTTCAGATTCTTTGGCATCCGCGGTTTCCTCAACAAACTCGTCGCGTTTCCACTCCTCTTGCGAACGTTGCCAATCGCTTTCTTTTAGCCATGCAAACCAAATGTCGTAATCGCCATTGTTCCGCATGGAACTAAAGCCTAACTTGCTGCCATTCGGAGACCAGACTGGGCTGTAATCGCCTTTTGGATGCATGCTGACGTTAACGGGTTCTTGAGAGTTATCCGCCGCATGAATAAAGATTTCGCTGTTAAATGATAAGTCAGATTTAGCGTAGGCTAGCCACTGGCTGTCTGGCGACCAGCTGACACCGCTCGGTGTTGCCCAGCCGTCTAATAGCACCACGGGGTTGGTCAGTGACTGATCATCGGCTACATCTGCGACAATGAGTTTTCCACGACCTTCACGGTAAGCCACTTTTTTACCATCTGGCGACACCAAAGGCTCATGTTCTTCGGCATCTGTGCGCGTTACCGGTTCAACGGAATGCTTTAACGACCTAAAAAGGTTTGGCTCTTCAGAATCCGCTGATGTCACTGCAAAAATATCATTTTGACCATCGCGGTCAGAAACAAACAACACGGTGTTGTCGTCTAACCAAGCAACATCTCTGTCGCGTGCGGCACCCGTGGTGAGTCTGACTGAGCGCTTATCTTCTTTATCGTTGCGCTTAACAAATACGTCGCCGCGCACGACATAAGAAATCAACTTACCGTTGGGTGAGACACTGTACTCATCCAAAGCATCGGTGGTCGATTTGTTAGTGACCGGGTCAAAACGAAAGTCTGTAGGAATCGATAGGTCGAGTGATTGACGCTTGCTACCGGCTATTAATTGCACTTTATCGGCAGCTTGATAAACAAGGTGATTGGCCTGCTTATCGATGCTGAAGTGCTCGACGCCAAACTCGCGCTCATCAGTAATTTGCTCGGCGCGGTTTGACCCCAGCTTCTGCTTAAATACGTTGTATTTACCCGCGCGCGATGAAATAAAATACAACTCGTTGTTACTAGACCATTGTGGCATAAAGTCGTTGCCATCAAAGTCGGTCAATTGCTCGTATTCACCCGTTTCGGTATCGTAAATCCAGATATTGCGGTTTGCCGGACCGCGATAATCTTCGCGTGAAATGCGGCATGTGCCTCGAACAAAAGCAATTTTTTTGCCGTCAGGCGATACCACCGCGTCAAAACCGAGCGCATCCATAAAGCGGGCTTCGGTCGCATCGCCACTCGGCGCAACGCCGTAAACTTCCCATTCACGCTCAACTTCAGCGTATAAGCGACGCGTATTAAATAGTACTTGGTTATCATTACCAAACCCAAGCACACGATCAGGCGCACTATGGTAGGTCAAACGATCGGGACGACCGCCTTGGCTAGGCATCACGAACACATCGTCATTACCAAATCGGTCGCTACTAAACGCGATGGTTTTACCGTCTTTTGACCACTTTGGTGAGCTCTCATAGCCCTCGTGGATGGTTAAACGGTTGGGATGAGTACCCGACGTTGACATGGTCCAGATATCACCTTGATAACTGAAGGCGATTTGGGTGCCATCGGGGCTGATTTCGGGTTGCATGATTAGCGGTCGTTCTGGAGCTCCGTTTGACGCAGAGGCGCCAAAGGCCGCAGAAACAAGCAGGCTAGTTACCAGTCGTTTCATAGTTCAACTACCTATTTTAGTTAGAATTATTAAAATTTTGTTGATGGTAGCAAAAATATGAGGTCGGGTACGGAGGTTCAGCCTATTACTCGGTAGGTCGCGCATTTTGCGCGACGTACCATTTTTTGATTAATTAACTTAAGCGGATTGAAGTTGTTTCAAATAGTCGTCGTAACTTCCCGAGAAGTCACGCATGCCTTTGTCGGTTAATTCAATAATACGAGATGCCAGTGACGATACAAACTCGCGGTCATGACTGACGAAAAGTACTGTGCCATCGTAGTTTTCGAGTGCTAGGTTGAGTGCTTCAATTGATTCCATATCCAAGTGGTTGGTCGGCTCATCCATCACTAATACGTTGGGACGCTGCATAATGAGCTTGCCAAAGATCATGCGACCTTTTTCTCCACCCGATAAAATCGACACTGGCTTTTTGATATCGTCCTGAGAGAACAACATGCGACCCAACACGCCGCGAATGGCTTGCTCATCATGGTGTGGTTGCTTCCACTGGCTCATCCAATCAAATACAGTCATGTCCTGTTTGAACCAGTCGGCATGGTCTTGTGCATAATAACCTATATTAACGTTCTCAGACCACTTAATGATGCCATCGTCAGCGGCGTATTGATCGACCAAACACTTCAGCAGCGTGGTTTTGCCGATACCGTTAGCGCCGAGTATCGCGACCTTTTCGCCGACTTCGACCATGGCGTTCAAATCTTTTAATACGTGTAAGTCACCAAAGGATTTATTAAGTCCCTCGATCTCGAGGGCTAAGCGATACAGTTTCTTCTCTTGTTCGAAACGAATGTATGGACTCACTCGGCTCGATGCTTTGACTTCGGCTAACTGGATCTTCTCGATCTGTTTGGCTCGCGAGGTCGCTTGTTTGGCTTTTGATGCGTTAGCAGAGAATCGGCTGACAAACTGTTGCAGTTCGGCGATTTTATCCTTTTTACGCGCATTCTCATTCAGTAGTTGCTCGCGTGCTTGTGTCGCTGCGAACATGTACTGATCGTAGTTACCTGGATACACGCGTAACTCGCCGTAATCGATGTCGGCCATGTGGGTACACACGCTGTTAAGGAAGTGCCGATCGTGCGAAATAATGATCATCGTCGCTTGGCGCTCATTGAGTACCGTTTCTAGCCAACGAATCGTGTTGATGTCCAAGTTGTTGGTCGGTTCGTCCAGTAACATAATATCAGGTTCTGAAAACAACACCTGTGCGAGCAAAACCCGCAACTTAAGACCCGGTGCAAGTTCGCTCATCAAGCCAAAATGCGCCTCAAGCGGAATACCGACACCGAGTAACAGTTCGCCTGCGCGTGACTCTGCTGTGTAACCGTCCATTTCGGCAAACGCGACTTCGAGATCAGCAACACGCATGCCATCCTCTTCGCTCATCTCAGGTAAGCTATAAATACGATCGCGTTCCGCTTTTACTTGCCAAAGCTCCTCGTGACCCATGATAACGGTATCAACGACACTGAATTGCTCATAAGCGAACTGATCCTGCCTCAATTTACCGACGCGCATATTTGGGTCAGTAGATACATTGCCAGACGAGGGCTCTTGGTCGCCGCTGAGGATGCGCATAAACGTAGATTTACCACAGCCGTTGGCGCCGATCAGACCGTAGCGGTTACCTTCGCCAAATTTCACTGAAATGTTTTCGAATAAAGGTTTTGCACCAAATTGCATGGTGATGTTTGAAGCAGAAATCACGTTTACGCACCTGAATAAAAAATAGGCGCGTAATCTACGCGTTTTGGCCGCAAATGACAAAGGAAGATTGCGTTACAAGGCGTACAAATAATACAGAATAAAAAGGTCGCGCGTTTTGTGCGACCTTTAATAGTATCAAAACGACAGCTTCGTATCGTATTCGCGCAACATAAATAGCGCGATACACGCCGCTAACATTGGCCATGCGGCAAAGAACAACAAGTTATTAAAGGCGTCGAGGTATTGTGCAAACGAAGAAAATGTCGACATGCCATGCATTACCAGAATCACACCATATGTGAGTGTTTTCCAAAGTCCTGCCAAAAACGCCAGTGTTAACACAATTTGTAAGACACCCATGACGTTGGCAAGGGTTGTCGATAATCCGCTAATGCCGTAAAAGCCTTCGAACACGGCGACCGAGTGACTTGGGTTTACCAGCTTATCAACTGCCCAAATAAACATCACGATAAAAATACCGGCACGCAGGGTGAGTAGTGCCCATTGTAGTTTTTGCTCGAGTGATTGCGTCATTTTTGCTTCTCCAAAACTCGTGCCCAACGGGCACGAGAGGGTGGTGTTCGATAAGCAACTTTAGGTGCGAGTTACTCAAACTTTTTAAAAGGCCCGTCGATAGGCGTGCCAGCAATAGCATTGGTGTAGTTACTCATGGTTTTCTGAGCGAGGCCAAGCACCACATCGAGTGCATGACGTTGGCTGTAACCTGCGTTAAAGAACGTGGCAAGGTCATCTTCTGTCGCTTGTCCACGTTTCTCGAGCATCACAAGTGTGAAGTCGCGCAGAGCTCGTAATTTGCTATCGTCGAGCGCTTTTCCTGCACGAATATTGTCGGTGATTGCGTCGTCAGCACCCATTTGTTTGGCGATAGCGGTATGTGCGGGTACGCAATAGTGGCACTCATGGTAAACATTAATTGTTTGCCAAACGACCGTGAGCTCATTTTTGTCAAAGCTACTGTTCATGAACAATTCATGGCTGTCTTGGTAGGCTTTTAGTAATCCAGGCGCTTCTGCCATGACCGCATGTAAGTTAGGTAGCATGCCAAATGCTTTCTCTGAATTTTTAATGAGTGGTTTACTCTCTTCAGGAGCTGACGATGCATCGTGTAATTTAAACTCTGCCATATTCTCTCTCCAACTGTGTTGTGATTAAGCGTGTCTATGCATCTTAGGCGCTAAACCAGAGCTTAGGAAAGAATGTTCAGGTGGGTCAGTCGTTTTGGTTGTGAAAACAGTTGTTTTGAACAACAACCGGTCGCATCATCTGCCGGTTTCCCTGTAATCACTTGCAGCGATACCTGCGTAGCGTTTAAAAAATCGGCTGAATGCAGCGACTGATTGATAGCCGACTTGTTGTGCTATGGCAGTTAATGGCAACGCGGTATTGTTGAGCAACATACGGGCCCGTTGCATACGAAGCTGATCAACGAGCTTCTTTGGCGACAATCCCGTTTGTTTATGACAACGCTCCGCAAACGCACTCGGCGACAAAAACACCTGCTTTGCCATAGATTCTACGGACCAGTTCGCTGCGGGGTGTTCGATAATGGTGAACACTAAATCGCGCAGATATTTATCCTGAAGGGCCGCTAATGGACCTGTAAGCTCTTGGTGTCCGTCAATCACGGCTCGCAATAAGTGAATAGCCAGCACATCACTCAAGCGCTGTACAATCGCCGAACCGCCGGGTTCATTGCGCTTGGCCTCGGCGCGAATCATGTCAATGATCGCCTTCATTTCATGTGCCTGACGTTCGTGGCTTAGCACCAGCCATGGTGGTAGCAAACGAAACACGGTATCGGTTGTCTGAGAGGGGCTGTCAATGTCATAGCACACGACACCGTCTTGCTGGTGTTCGGGTTCACAAAAGGAAGCGAGCTCGTGTTCAGCGATATCATTCGGAACTGGGCTATAGCTAAGAAAGTGAGACACTCCTTGATTCACAAAAATAATGTCACCGGCGTTAAGCTCTAATACGCTGGGCTGCTGGGGCGACAAGCCAAACCAGCAATGACCTTCAGTGACTAGGTGCAATGCCGCTTTAGTGGGTTTATTGGCCATTAATGTCCAATCACCACAGAGTCCTGATTGAAAATGAAACTCCGTGCCTTGAGCGACTTGATTAAGCAGTAAGTCGACGCGCGCATGAATGTTTGCGAGCGGAGATGCGAGTTTGGACATGGTTAAATAACGGATGCGATGAAGATGACAGGCTCTAGTAAATCACTCAACGCGCGCTGGGTAAAGCGCTGTTGTTCGAGTAATCACGACTAGTATATAGATCGTATAAAAAAGTTACAGAGCGATTGTAAAAATAACATTTATTTTATATTGTTGCCTAAACAATAAAAAATCGACGCATTATGAAAATATTATTACCTTTAGTTCTTATAGGCACTGTGTTGGGTTTAGTACCGAGCACCGCAATCGCCGAAACCCCTCCCGTTGAACATTACGCTCATTTACCGATGGTCGCGCAACCTTCTATTTCACCTGATGGTAAACATGTTGCTGTGCTGGTCGCTAATGGCGACGGCTACAATGTAGCCGTAAGCCAATTCGGTAAAAGTGACTTGGTTACCGTCGTTGAACTTAAAGAGGGAGAGGCTCGAATTGACTGGATAGAGTGGGCAAATAATGAAAGGTTGTTGGTATCTGCGAGTTATGTTGAGTTGATTGCGGGTAGACGCTTCAAAATAGGTCGCTTATACGCTGTAAACTACGATGGCAGTGATCTGGTTGAGATTAAGCAACGCGCCTCTAAAGATGACTCTTTATCTCGGTTTAGAGATAACGCGAATGTGCTTAGCTACTTAGAAGAAGACCCCAAACACATTATTTTGCAGGGTTATAACGATCGCGAAAACTACCCAGTGGCCTACAAGGTTAATATTTACGAGAATGCCTTCGAAAAGCTATTTATTAATAGATACCAGGTATCTTCGTGGTACACCGACTCTGAGGGAAAAGTTAAACTCGGTCTCGCGTATGACGAAAATAATCCACTATTGCGTACCTTTTGGTACCGCCCCGATGAGGACCAAGAGTGGAAAAAACTGAAATCATTTGAGGTTATTAAAGACGCTGTGTTTAATCCGGTAGGGTTTGATGCAGAAAACCAGCTCGCCTACGTGCTGTCTGACTATAAAACGGGCAGACTGTCGCTGTACTCATTCGATATCGAGACCAATGAATATAAAGAGCTATTGTATACCCACCCAGAGTACGATGTGGCGTCTGTAATTGAGCGAGACGACAAAATTATTGGCGTGACTTATTTTGATGACTTCCTGCAGAAGCACTACTTTGGCGGGCAAGACGATAAACAAAGTCAGCTTATTAGTAATACCTTTAGCCAACTTGAAACCTACATTGTTTCTCGCAGTGATGATAAAACCAAGCTACTGGTATACGGCGTAACGGATGATAAGCCAGGACGTTACTATTTAGTTGATTTAGCCCAAGGTAAAGCGACGCCGTGGTATAGCGAGTATCCATACCTTGTCGAAAAGCAAAACGCGAAAGTCGAAAATTTCTCACTTAAGACCGATGACGGGCTGACTATTCATGGCTATTTAACGAAGCCAATTGATTCGTCTACGGAAGCGCCATTGATCGTTTTCCCTCATGGTGGTCCTGATGCACGTGATTACAAATATTTTAACTATGCGGTTCAATTCTTTACTAGTCGAGGATATGCCGTTCTGCAACCAAACTTCAGAGGCTCATCGGGCTATGGAAGCCGCTTTGAGGTTGCAGGTTACGAGCAGTGGGGCTTAAAGATGCAGGACGACGTCATGACTGCGGTTGATTGGGCAGTTAACCAGCCTGGCATTGATGGCGATAACATGTGTGTTGTGGGTATGAGTTATGGTGGATATGTCGCATTGACGGCAGCGCACAAGACCCCAGAGCGATTTAATTGTTTTGTCAGTATTGCCGGAATCAGCGACTTAAATCGAATGGTCGAATATGATGGTGCATTTGAGTTTCTAAGTGCCGTGCGCTCTGAAACTATTGGCGATTACAAAGACGAAGCGGATGCGACGCGCATGCGTGAAAACTCTATCATTAACCATGTTGAGAAAGTAAAACGACCTATTTTGCTGATTCATGGAGCGCTTGATACACGCGTTCGGATTGCCCAATCTGAGACGCTGTACTCGGCGTTAGACAATGCCGGTAAAGAGGTTAAGTATGTTGAGCTCGATTTCGGCTCGCACTTTTTAGACCGCGAACCTAATCGTATTAAAGCGTTCTCAGAAATTGAGACGTTCCTAGACAAGCATTTATAACGAGCAAAGGGCATTTAGGGTGACTAACCCAAATGCCCAGTCTTGACCCAGATAACGGTTTCTTCATCCACGAACGGGTGGTGAACGCTCATATGTGGGTTACGGAGCCAGGTTTCTTTCGGATAGCGACCGTGTTCATCACAAAACTCGCCGGACAACACAAATATTTCTTCGCCACCGAGGTGCCTATGAGGCTTGAATCTCTCATTGTGTGGCCATTTTACGAGTGCGACGTGTTCGGTGCCGTGACTATGCAACGGCATCACCTTGAGTCGGCCTTGACCGGCTAGCCAGTCCGTCTGCTGAGTATTAACTCTGACTGTGGCGGTATCATCCTGTTGGAACTGGTGGAGTTTTACCAATAGTACGCAACCCTCTTTACTAAAAGGGGCATGGCTACTGCCGGGCGGGTTTCTGAGATAGGTACCCGCTGGATAGTCACCATATTCGTCAGAAAATACACCTGACAGCACCAGTATTTCTTCACCCAGTGGGTGTGAGTGGGTATTAAACGATGCGCCGGGTTTATATTCAACGATACTGGTTGCGCGACCTCGCTCAGCCTCTTCTCGTTCGAGTAGTTTACGCTTCACGCCTGCTGAGGGGCTATCGATCCAATCTTGTTCTGAAGTATTAATGACAACACGTTGCTGAAAATCTAAATTTAACACAATGACTCTGCCGACTGACTAACGGGACTAAGTCAATTACGCAAAAAACATAATATATGGCTCACTTTGATTGCTAATTATATTATTTTTCATTTTTCCTGCGATGTTAAAAATATTTGACATAATAAGGCGATGAATCTAATCTTCGAGTGTTAACTATTTTTAACATGATGGGTGGGTTATGGCATTTCGTGAAAAATCAGCATGGCTGATGTTAATCATTACGTTATTGGTCGGTGGCGGTCTTACTTTTGAGGTTGTGCAGGGCTTTAATTCAACAAGCCAGTGGCCGCCAGCGGTTTCGGTCTTTACACAGTTAACGATGGGGCTCATTGTGTTGAGTATTATCGGTCAGATCGCGTTAGCGCTTGTTGATCGTAAGTCGGCGAATCGCCCCGCAGATGAACGCGAAAAAACGATTCAACAACGTGCGGATGCCTATTCTGGTATCTTATTAGGCGTACTCATTGTTTCTAGTTTAATGACGTATTTGGTGCATCAACACGGCGATCTTCTGTTTTTGATGGCATTGTTGAGTTTAGTGGTGGCGCAAGCTGCGGAGTACCTTGTAGAAATTATCGGCTATCGACGGGGTTATTAATATGTTGCCCATCGATAACTGTGTGCGTGCTTTGCGCGAACAACACGGTGGAATGACCCAGGCCGAACTTGGCGACAAGGTCAATTTAACGCGTCAGACCATTGCGGCAATTGAACAACGACGTTATTCACCCTCACTCGAAACAGCATTTCTGATAGCGCGCGTTTTTGGGCAGCGCCTTGAAGATGTGTTTTGGTTTGATGACAGTCGGTAACTGAGTTCTCTAGGTGCTAGATTTAACGCGTGATAGATCACTAACTGTTACATAAGTACGATAAGCACGGAGCGCTATATGATTATAAAGATGCTTGTTCTAACATGGGTTGCTGGCTTTACAGCTTTTTTAGGGGCTCTGTTAGCCAAGTGGGAAGGCTCGGCTGAGTCTGCTAATAAGCAAAAGTTAGTTCACGGCGTTGTCGCCATAGGTGGTGGGATACTTCTTTCCGCCGTTATGTTTGCGCTGCTGCCTGAAGCCAACAAGAACTTGCCCGTCTGGGCAGTTGCGACTGCCTTCATGGCAGGCGGGATATTGTTTTGCTGGGTCGACCAGTGGCTAGCGAAGCAGGCAAGCCAAGCGTCTCAACTACTGGCAATGTTACTCGACTTTATCCCAGAGGCACTGAGTTTGGGGGCGATGTTTGCAATCAAACCCGAGTTTGGCATGTTACTGGCGCTATTTATCGGCTTACAAAATCTTCCTGAAGGTTTTAATGCCTTTAGGGAACTCCAAGGTTCTAAGTTGTCAGAGAAAAAGCGCTTAACGGGCTTTTTCCTTGTAGCGTTTATCGGTCCTATCGCAGCACTGACTGGGCATTGGGTTCTTTCTGACTATACCGAGGCGACAGCCGTTATCATGGCAACGGCTTCAGGTGGTATTTTGTATCTGATCTTTCAAGATATTGCGCCGCAATCGACCATGCCACGTTATTGGACGCCCCCGCTAGGTGCCGTATTTGGATTTATTATTGGTTTAGTAGGTAATCAGTTACTAGGGTAAAACAAGGAAAGGTTAAGTGAAACCAAGTCAAAAAGGTCTACGCAGAATCATTAATGCGAACCGATATTCGTTTCGCGGTTTGGTCGCGGCGTTGAGAAGTGAAGCTGCATTTAGGCAAGAGTGTGCATTACTTATTATTATCATTCCAACACTATTATTTGTGCCAAGCGGACTGATAGCCAAGCTATTACTTATTATTACTTACGGCATCGTGCTTATTACAGAGCTACTTAACTCCGCCATTGAAGCGGTTGTTGATCGTATTGGTCCTGACTTCCATGAGCTGAGCGGGAAAGCAAAGGATATTGCCTCAGCAGCGGTTTTTATTTCGATTCTACTGATGTTAATTACGTGGGTGAGTATCTTGTTTTTAGCCCCGACCTAAACCGTTTAATCGAATTTATCGTAAGAACGACTTTAACAAACCGAAAGGAGTAGTTTCCATGGCCAAAGTGTTGTTGATTACAGGCGCCTCCTCGGGGATTGGCGAAGCCACCGTTAAAGAGGCGGTAAAGCAAGGTTACAAGGTTGTGGCAACCGCTCGCAGTGAGGATAAGCTGCAAGCATTGGCAAATGAGTTGGGCGCTGAGCACGTATTACCTATTGCGGCCGATGTAACGGACTATCAGCAACTGGAGCGTGTGGTACAGCAAACCGTTGATCAGTTTGGCCAACTGGATGCCGTATTTGCTAATGCGGGTAAGGGATTGAATGCTGCAGGCACTGAAAATGGCGACCCTAACGAGTGGCGCGAAATGATTGATCTTAATATCAATGCTTTACTCTATACCGCCAAACTTACTTTGCCGCACTTAAAGAAATCCACGGGTCACTTTATTATGACCGGTTCGGCAGCAGGGCGCACCGCGATTAAAGGCTCTGTTTACGGGGCAAGCAAGTGGTTTGTGCATGGCTTCGCCCAGAATTTAGCGGAAGAAATGCGCGAATGGAGCGGACGCTGTACTGTTATCGCACCAGGTATGGTCAACACCCCGTTCTTTGATGAGCCAAAGCCGGATAAATTAGACCCTCAAGATGTGGCCGACGCGGTCTTACATGCGCTTAATGCGCATCCGCGGAACTGTGTTCGCGAAGTGTTTTTAATGCCCGGGTACTAATGCCTATCAATACAGAGAAACAACCTATCGCGTGGAAGAGGCTGCTGATTTTCAGTGGCCTCTTTGTTGTATTAACGGCGCTCGGTTTTTACAGCATTCAGCAGTTTTTCCAAGGTGCTGAGCTTCAATTTGATAGTCAGTTGCTGCAACCTACGGTGCTGCTCAGTTTACTGGCGTTACTTATTGTCTATTTCGCCAGTGACGGATTGCGCCTCTACTTTACTTTAAGAGCACTGGGGTATCGGGTGCCGGCAGCGCCAATGACGCGACTGATTTTTATTAATATGTTTTTTTCCAATGTCACACCGATGGCGACCGGTGGAGGCTTTGCGCAAGTGTGGTATTTGGCGAAGCAGGGTGTGCCGGTGGGACGTGCGACGGCAGCAACCACTATTCGGACTGTGTTGGCGGTGATTTTTATCTTCACATTCACGCCGGTGTTATTGCTGACACTGCCTGCGCTCTCTGACTCAACGCTATCTAAAGGCATTGGCGGCTCGCTTGCTGTATTGGTCACCGCTTACTTAGCATTTTTTGCGATGGTGCTGTTCAAAACCCATTGGCTGATTGCGCCGATCAATGGCGTGCTTAGATTGCTCACGACAGTCAATTTAATGAGTGCACATAAATGTCGTGTGCTTGGCTTTTGGAGCAAACGTGAAATGCTCCGCTTTGCCGACAGTTTTCGAGATTATTGTAAGGGCAAGCCGCTCTATGTATGGGGTTCTGTGTTTTTCACGGTTGTCTTTTTATTAAGCCTCTTCAGTTTCCCCGCTATTTTATTATGGGGACTCGACTATACGGTGCCTTATTGGCAGTCCGTTGGTCTTTTGGTGGTGACCACCTTTGTCATGTATTTTGCACCAACCCCGGGAGCATCAGGTGTTTCTGAGGGGGTTTTCGGTTCATTTTTTGCGCAGTTTGTGCAAAGTAATCATTTATTATTAATTATCTTTAGCTGGCGCTTTATCACGATTTATTTGGGCATGCTGATTGGCATGGTGACGTTGCAGTATGAGATGTTGGCAAGTCGCAGGAAGGACGCATGAATAAAAATAAATGGCTGAAGTTACTGTTTTACGTCAATGTCGCCATTGTAGCGTTGGTTATTGGCTATAAGATTTATTTGAATTTTAGCCAGCCTGAATTTGAAGTGGTGCATAGCGATCAGGTGGCGAGTATCAGTAGTCGTTTGCAAGGTGATTCAGACTATCAGTTTGCGGTACTGGGCAATATTAACAATTCGATTGGTATCTTTGAGCAGCGGATCATTCCTGAATTAAACCAAGCTGATATCGACTTTGTTGTATCCGCTGGTAATGCGGTGAGTGGTGGTGGCGAAGATAAATATCGTGCCTTGTATGGCAGTCTGTCGCATTTGAATAAACCCTATTTGCTCACTTTTGGTGATAATGAATACGACGAATTTGGTAGCTTTCGCTACTACGAACATTTCGGCCCTCACTTTTTTAGCTTTGTAGCAGACAGCACGCGTTTTATCTTTTTGGATAGCACAGGTAAAACGCCATGGCAGTGGCAACTGCGTTGGCTGACGGATATTTTACGCGCGGATGAGTCAAAGCACCGCTTTATTTTTGTATCTCACCCGCCTGTGCAGCCTAAGAGCGAGACCTTGTTTGCGACGGATGATGACTTTTTACAGCCGCTGGGCTTTCGCTCGGGGCTATTGCAACTGGTTGAGCAGCACTCGGTTGACGCGGTATTTTCCAGTCATCTATCGATTTACGATAAGGTGATGTACAAAGGCACGCCATTTTATATTACAGGTGGCGCAGGTGGCTTAGTGCTCAATCACGATAATAGCTTCTATCACTATTTGATGGTGCATGTAACAGATGCCGGCATCGAGGTGAATGTGAATGAGCTTGAAGTCGGTCAACATCCGGTGCTCAAAATACTCGAAAGCCTCTGGTTCTTTATTTACTCGTTGCTCTACGCAGGCTACATCAACTTTATTCTTATCGTAAGCGCACTGCTACTTGTGAGCGTAAAGCTGTATCAAATGGTGTTCGTGGGTAAGTCTTATTATCCTGATTATGATATCGATCCAAAACCATGGTTAAGTAAGCCACTGAACATCGTGATGTTCACCAACAACTATTTACCGTTTATCGGCGGTGTACCTATTTCTATCGAGCGCTTAAGGGTGGGCCTGAAGCATCTCGGACATAAAATCTCGATCGTGGCACCCAAATACGCGAATGCCCGTACCGATGAAGCGCATGTTATTCGTATGCCTAATTGGTTCTCATTTGGTGAAAACAGTGAATTCCAGTTCGCGCATTTATTTTCACGTGTAGTTAGACAAAAGGTAAAAGCACTCAAGCCTGATATTATTCATGTGCATCATCCGTTTTGGATAGGCTCGCTCGGTGTTTACATGGCCAAGCGTTTGAAAGTGCCCGTGGTTTATACCTACCACACACGGCTAGAACACTATGCTCATTATGTCATGCTGCCGGGTAACTTATTTCGGAATATCATCGCGCATATTATGGTGCGCCGCTTTGCCAACAAATGCGATAGTGTCATTGTGCCGACCCAGTCGGTTGAAGAGTATTTACGAATGATTGGTGTAACGCGACCTATCTATGTGCAACCAACAGGCATTGAGTATCAGCGCTTCCAAAAAGTCAGCCGCGATAAGATTGATTCAATCAAAACATCACAGTCCATGAGTGACGACGAATGTATTTTGGTGAGTGTGGCGCGTCTCTCTGATGAGAAAAATATCGACTTCATGATAGACGCGATGGTCGATATCCGTAAGCGTGCTAATAAGCCTGTGCGCTTGCTGCAAATCGGTGAAGGGCATCAGCGCGACTATCTGCAACAGCGGATTGATGACAATGGACTGACTGATTGTGTTCAATTAGTGGGTGCCGTTCCACCTAAGGATATGCCGGAATGGTATGCGTTGGGTGACTTATTTGTGTTTGCCTCGCAGTCTGAAACCCAAGGCATGGTTATCCTTGAGGCGATGGCTGCGGGTATGCCGGTTGTTGCTGTGCGCTCGAGCGGTATAGAAGATGTCGTCGAAGATGATATTAACGGCTATAAAACGCCTGCAAAACAAGACCGTTGGAGTGAGCAAGTGGTTAAGCTCATCAATGACGATGAGCTGCGTGAGCGACTCGGTAAACAGGCGCTTAAGTTTGCTGCGGATTACTCTGTAGAGGCGTTTACTCGCCATGTTGAGTGTGTTTACGGCGAAACTTTAGCGCGATTCAATAATAAGGATAAGCGCGACTAACGATAAAATACTATAGAATCTCTATACCTTCGCATTTGTAGTGGCCAATTAACGTGTCTTGTTGCAGCACGCGGCCAGTTAGATCAAACGCGAAAAAATAGGTTTCGGTACGGTCGCCAATTTCCACGCTTTTTAGCCCGATACACTCGTTCTGTCGGCCGGGAACAAGTTTGATAGAAGATACGCCGCGCTCAGGATGACGTTGACCGACCTCAATGACTTGAATATGGGAAAAGTCCTCACTGCAAATGAACAATCGGTTGTTACCACATTCACGCTCATCATGTTCGGGGTCAAACGGTTGGTTGGATAACTTACGTGGAAAAAATAGCCATTTTTTTAGAACGGGGTGCCACTCCGCCGCCTCGTGAATAATATAACCTTCGCCAGAGACTCCTGCTGCTTCGCGTATTTTTTGATAGTTTTCGTGCCAGTTGACACTTTGCAAACCGTAGTGACGACCAATCACCTTAATCCACTCTTCTTGTGGACGTTTACCATGACTTCCGATGTAGAGGTGATTGTCTTTTAAGGTAGCCCACTCGCTTTTAAAGCCCTTGAACTCTTCGTCTCCACTGCCAGTCATCAATATCTGACGAGGAACTAACTGACTAAAGTTGCGGACCTCACATACAAGTCCCGTTCGATCATCAAAAGTAAGTAAGTGCTTACCAAACTGAACGAGTTCAGAGAACTCCGCCCCCCGATCACCTTCAGCGATCAGTGAAACTAAAGAATATTCATGGGTATCGTCTGGAGGAAGGTCATGGAAATGATATTGCACATCACCTGTAGCTGAGTCGACTTGACGAGCCACTTCATCAATCCGTAAACGTGAGTGCCAAGCCGATTGCCCATCTTCTAATTGAATTTTAGACGATTGGTCCTCATCGGTAATAATTGCAACTTGATAATGAGTCTGCTTATCGCTGTATCGTTCGAAACGTTGCCATTCTGCGGCCTTAGGTTGACTCATGACTCCTCCTTTAGAAACTCGGTTTCGTTACCGTCTGCATTTAATTGTCGGATACGCGACGGAGCACCGTCCTGATCAAAACTGACCCAGCCGATACCGGAGTGATTCCAGAGTCGCTCACCGGCATCACGGCCGGTCGGCAGCCGTGGCGACACGGCGAAACGGCGTCGTTTAGTTAGCCAGTTGAGAGGTGAACGCGGGGAGTAAAGCCACCGATTCATACGGTCGAGCCACTCTAATAATGTATTCGGGAACTCGTTTTTAACGCCACTACTGGTAATTTGCCATATCGATGATTCGGCTTTTTCGCGCCGTAACTGCACGTCGTATACAAATGAATAGTGCACGTCACCCGACAGAATCGTGAACTTTTGCGGTGTGCGTTTATGGGAAAAGATATTGAGTAGGGTATTGGCAGCACCGTTGTGCGCCATCCAGTTTTCAGCATCAACAACCAGCGGTTTACCCAACGCGGTAAACACCGTTTGGATCGCTTCTATTAGTTTCACGCCAAATATCGGTGCAGGGGACACTAAAATCACAGCCTCTTCATCCATAATTTGGTGCTGCATCTCCATTAAAGATTCCCAATCCATTAATCCCGATGGTTTGCGGATACTACGCTCACTTCGCCAGCGACGGGTGCGGGTATCGAGCACAAGAATTTTGGGTCGCGTATTAAGGCTGAACTGCCACTGCTCCCAGTCCAGCAGTTGCTCGATAAGTTGATCGTGCTCTTCTGGTTGCTCAGTTAATGGCTTTTCAAGTAATTGTGCAGTGGCATCCATAAGGGGGGTTACCACTTCGGGCTGGTTGCCCCAACCTTGAAAAATTAAATAGCCCCACAGCGCGTTGCCGACAATACGTTTTGAAAAAGGATGGTGATAGGCCGTAAGCTCCCAGGCGGCGGATAGATTCCAGTCGTCGGTTACGTCGTGATCGTCAAACATCATGTAATTGATGCTGTGGGCCATGGCACGCGCTGCTTGTGGCAATGTTTTAACGAATTCATCAATGGCTGCCTGTTCATCGGTAAAGCGTTTTTGTTGTTCTTGGTTTAACTGCGACGGCTGTTGCACTTTGATTACACGCCACGGCGTGGGTGACCAACAGAGGATATACATGGCGAAAACTTCAGCGGCCGTGATCAGATGGTTACCCGCATGTGCTGAGGTAAAAATCGGTTTTTTCACGCCACCAAAAAATTTCTCAGTCAGGGGTTCGTTGGCTTTCGTATCCGGTAGCAAAGATTGGCGGCTATAATAGCCATTTGGGTGTTGAATTAAGTCATCCAGTTGATTCAGTTGATCATCGGGCAAGGTCTCATCAGATAGCTTTAGTACATCAATTAACGCGTGTATGGATGCCAACATTGGGCCTGCGACATCATCAACGTAGACTTGATCCCCTGTGTGCAGAAGAATGCCCGCGCGTTTCGAGGGGCGATCGAGGTGTGCCTCAATCTCTTTATCAGCACGCGATAGCCCATCACGGGCGGGGTGATGAGGTCGCCGGCATGAACCATGAAGCAGCTGGTCAATCGTCTCTTTATAAACAAACTGCGGACATGTTTGCCCTGAATAAAGCAAGAAGTCGTGTTGGTCTGATAAACGCTCGTTTTCGGTGGGCCAAACTAGGTCGTAACCGATTCGTTGGTTGTGGGCAAGCGGCTGAGTAGGCTCGACCCTTATCAATATCACATAAGCATGCTTGCCAATAGCAATGACTCGGTCTGTTTGTTTGATATCGACCGGCGTCTCATCGATACTACATTCCACCTGAGGAACATGGTCACTTTTCGTGACTAGCCATAAATAAAAATGATCAGACTCAACATGCCGAACTAAGGGGCCGCAGAGTAATTGCGGTAAGTCTTTTAAGGTCGATTCATTCTGCATTTTGGCTTTATCTCAAGTTAGGCATATTCGGTCGAAATACTGTTCTATCAAAGTTTCGCAATTCAGGACAGTCTGTTAACTTAATAGTTACAAAATAACAACAAAGGAACTATCTATGAAATACGTACTCAGTGCTGTCGCTGTTAGCGTACTTGTCGCGTGCTCTCCAGCACAAAACGATTCGTCGCAAACAGCTGAAACTCAGCAAGTGGAAAAGCAACAAGCGGAGTCGATGCAAGTGAAGTACCCAGAAACACGCAAAGGGGATACCGTCGATACTTATTTCGATACGAAAGTGAAAGACCCGTATCGTTGGTTAGAAGATGATCGAAGTGCCGAAACCGAAGCGTGGGTAGAAGCGCAAAATGAGGTTACCTTCAATCATTTAGAAAAAATCCCGTTCCGCGAGAAAATTGAAAAGCGCCTGACGGAGTTGTGGAATTACGAGAAAGTCAGTGCACCATTTAAGGAGGGTGACTACACCTACTACTACAAGAACGATGGTTTGCAGAACCAATACGTGGTCTATCGTAAGAAGAACGATAGCGATGAAGAAGAAGTGTTCCTCGATCCCAATACTTTCAGCGAGGATGGAACAACGTCATTAGCACAACTGACCTTTAGTGAAGATGGAAAACTAGCAGCTTATTCGATTTCTGAGGGCGGGAGTGACTGGCGTAAGATTATTGTCATTGATGCTGAAACGAAAGAGCGTCTTGAGGATCCATTGGTTGATGTGAAGTTCAGTGGTATCTCTTGGAAAGGTAACGAAGGGTTCTACTATTCAAGCTATGATAAGCCGGAGGGTAGTGAGCTCTCGGCAAAAACTGACCAACATAAGCTGTATTACCACGAGTTAGGCACATCACAGAGCGATGACGAATTGGTATTTGGTGGTACGGACGCGCAGAAGCACCGCTATGTAGGTGGCTATGTGACAGACGACAATCAGTTTTTGGTGATCTCTGCCGCTAACTCAACATCAGGCAATAAACTCTTTATCAAAGACTTGAGCAAAGAGGATGCGCCTCTGGTCACTGTGGTTGACGACTATGACTCAGATGTGTCGGTGTTAGACAGTGAAGAAGGTAAACTCTTTATCGAGACCAATCGTGAGGCGCCTAACGGCCGTGTCGTAGTCGTTGATGCTGGAGCGCCACAAGAAGCGAATTGGAGCGACTTGATCCCTGAGACTGAGCACGTACTCAACCCAACCACCGGGGCAGGCTACATTTTCGCGGAATACATGGTGGACGCGGTCTCGCAAGTGAAGCAATTTGACTACCAAGGTAAAGAAATTCGTCAAATTGACTTACCGGGTGTCGGGAGTGCAGGTGGTTTTGGCGGTAAAGACGACGCTGAAACGTTGTACTACTCATTCACTAATTACAGCACGCCACAAACCATTTATGCTTTGAATCCAGATACGGGCGAATCAACCGTTTACGAAGAGTCCGGCGCGGATTTCGACTCCAGTAACTATGAGTCGAAGCAGGTGTTCTACACGTCTAAAGACGGTACTCAGGTGCCCATGATCATTACCTATAAAAAAGGTACGGAACTCGACGGTAGTAATCCAACGATTCTATATGGCTATGGTGGCTTTAATATCAGCTTAACGCCTTCGTTCAGCATCGCAAATGCGGCGTGGTTAGAAATGGGCGGTGTTTATGCCGTTGCTAACCTGCGCGGTGGTGGTGAGTATGGTAAGGCTTGGCACGACGCCGGTACGAAGATGCAAAAGCAGAACGTTTTTGACGACTTTATTGCTGCCGCAGAGTACTTGATTGATGAAGATTACACGTCAAAAGAAAAGCTTGCTATCCGTGGCGGTTCCAATGGTGGCTTGTTGGTTGGGGCAACGATGACACAACGTCCTGACTTGTTTGCGGTTGCTCTACCTGCCGTCGGCGTTTTGGATATGTTGCGTTATCATACCTTCACTGCTGGCGCAGGTTGGGCCTACGACTATGGTACAGCAGAGGACAGCAAAGAGATGTTCCAATACCTGCTGAACTACTCGCCCGTTCATAACGTAGAACAAGGTGTGGAGTATCCAGCAACATTGATTACTACAGGTGATCACGATGACCGTGTGGTACCTGCGCACTCATTTAAGTTTGCCGCAGAGTTGCAGGATAAAGCAGGTGGTAATGCACCGCAGCTGATCCGTATCGAAACAAACGCGGGACATGGTGCAGGCACGCCTGTATCGAAGACCATTGAGCAGTATTCGGATATTTTCGGCTTTACCCTATACCACATGGGTTATCAGTCGCTACCAAACGAATAGGAGGCGTAATGAGAGCAACATTGTTAGCTTCAATCGCTATCGCATCAGGCGCTTTATTATTAAGTGCCTGTAGTGCAGAAGAGTCACATACTCAGTGTACTTCTGCGCCACAGAGCGAATGGATGGACCAAGCTCAGTTTCAGCAAGGCCTGGAAGAGCAAGGTTATAAAATTAACGAGTTTAAAGTCACCGAAGGTCAGTGTTATGAGATCTATGGCTTTAACGCTGACGACCAAAAAGTAGAAATTTACTTTAATCCGGTTGATGGCAGCATCGTTAAACAAGAAATGGAATAAGGTACAGAGAGCGTTATGCAAATTTGGGACATCGGTATTCGTTTGTTTCATTGGAGCATAGCGCTCGTTTTTGTACTGAACTATTTCTTACTCGAGCCGGGTGAAACAGCCCATCAAATAGCTGGTTATTACGCATTTGCTTGGCTTATTTTCCGCGTTGTCTGGGGCTTTTTAGGGCCTCAACGAGCGAGGTTTAGTGACTTTCTTCCAACGCCCTCGCGCATTAAAACTCACTTCACACATTTAAAACAACGTCAGTTACCTCGAGACGCCGGGCACAATCCTCTAGGTGGAGTCGTTATCTTTCTGATGATGGTGTTATTGGCGTATCAAGCGACGACAGGATTTATGCTTGAGGAAGTGGACGCTTTTTATGGTAGTAGTGCGCTAGAGTATTTACACGAGCTGGGTGCGCACACTTTGTTTGCTTTAGTCTGTTTGCACGTCGTTGCTGTTATCTTTATACAATGGTGGGGGCGCATTCAATTAATACGCCCAATGATCACAGGTCGGCGCGACTAAGCGTTCTGTGCTATTGACTGAATCTTAGCGACAATCGCTTTAAGCCCATTACCACGGGTCGGCGTAATGTGATTTTCTAAATCCAGTTCTTTGAAGTAACCATCAATATCAAACGCTAAAATTTGCTCAGGTGTCTTATTGTGAAATGCCGCTAATACGAGTGTCAGTAAGCCTTGTACGATGACTGCGTCACTGTCCACTTGAAACAGTAAACGGCCGTCTTTTTGCTCAGCAATGAGCCACACGTTACTTTGACAACCCCGCACGATAAACTCGTCTTTACGAAGCGCCTCTGGGAGACCCGGCAAGCCCTTACCGAGGTCGATAATATACTGGTAGCGTTGCTCCCAATCATCTAAAAACTCGAGATCTTCAATGATTTCGTCAGTGCTGGGTAGATTCATCTTCAAGTCGACCTTTATTGATTGCAAACAATTAAAAGAATACGCCTGCTTCAAGCTGTGCTTCTTCGGACATCATGTCGCGCGACCACGGTGGATCAAATACCAAATTGACTTCAACTTTCTTCACATGGGGCACTAAACTTAGGCGATACTCGACATCACCGACGAGCACTGGGCCCATACCGCAACCGGGCGCCGTTAGCGTCATATCAATATCAATGCGTTGCGCATCTTGATCGATGTTGACGGCATAAATCAGCCCTAATGAGACTAAATTGATAGGGATCTCTGGATCGAAAATAGTCTCGAGTGCTTCCCATACTTGGGACTCACTAATCTGGCCATCAGCAGGCGGTTCGAAGTTAAGCGTCTGCGGCTTACGACCAATCGCATCGGCGTCTGTGCCGTCAATGCGCAACATGTTACCCATCCAAGTCACGGTGTAGTTGCCACCCAAGTCTTGGGTTATGTTGACGAATTCGCCTTTAGGAATAACCTTAATTTCGCCCGAGGGTACTTTGCGACATTTGACTTCGCGTTGGGTGGTGACCATTTTTTGTTGCATGAATCAGTACCTATTCCTGCACGCTGAAGCTTTCACCACAGCCACACTCATTAACCACATTGGGATTATTGAACTTCACCACACCATTAATGCCTTCTTTAACGTAATCAATTTCGGTATTACGAAGGACATCAACGGCATCTTTAGCAATCGCCACGGTGAGTGTGTCGTTAACTTGCACCAGTTCATCATCAGCCTCAGCTTCAGGAACCGCATTCAACACGTATGCATAGCCAGTACAACCGCTCATCTTGGTCGACAAGCGCAGTATCGCGCCAGGTTGATCAGCTAGTTTGCCCTCAAAATGCTTAATAGCGGTTGGGGTCATGCTAATGAGTTGTTGATTAGGTACAAAAGATTCGACAGACATAATTTACCTCCTGTCGTTACGCTAACATCATTTGTGCTTTTTTGATTGCACTAAACAAGCGATCGATGTCAGCTCGCGTATTATATATTGAGAACGATGCCCGCGCGGTGCCTGGCACGCCTAGCCGTTTCATCAAAGGCTGTGCACAGTGATCGCCGGTACGGATCGCCACGCCTTGTTTATCGAGGATAAAACCAACATCCGCTGGATGAGTGCCTTCGAGCACAAAACTCATCACGCCAATTTTATTTTTCGCGGTACCGATTAAGCGCATACCCTCAATGGTACTCGCACATTCGGTGGCGTAGGTCAGCAAATCTTGCTCATGCGCTAAAATCACATCAGCATCGAACTGCTGTAACCAACGCAAAGCAGCGGCAAGACCGATAACGCCAGCGATATTGGGGGTGCCAGCTTCCAACCGATTGGGTAATTCACCCCAGGTCGCATCTTGATAGGTGACTGTGGCAATCATCTCGCCACCGACCAACCACACAGGCCAGTCTTGTAGTAATTCGTAACGGCCCCACAGCGCGCCAACACCGGTTGGACCAAATACTTTATGACCTGAGAATACGTAAAAGTCGCAGCCGATTGCCTGCACGTCAACGGCGCCATGAGCAACCCCTTGAGCCCCATCAACTAACACCAATGCGTCTACCGCCTTGGCGATTTGGGTCAGCTCTTGAACAGAATTAATGGTGCCCAACGCATTAGAAATATGCGGGAACGCCACAAACGCTGTGCGCTCAGTGACGAGACCTTTAAATGCCGTGATATCAAGTTCGCCTGTATCATTAATTGGAGCGACCTTAAGTGTGGCTCCTGCCTTTTTACAAGCTTGCTGCCAGGTGACAAGGTTGGCATGGTGTTCCATTTCGGTCACCACCACTTCATCATCGGCTTTTAAGCGCTGTGCAACGCCGTTAGCAATCAAATTAATGCCTTCGGTGGTGCCTGAAGTCCAAATGACCTCTTCGGTACGTGAAGCGTTGAGATATTGCGCAACCACTTGACGCGCTTCCTCATAACGACGCGTCGCTTTATCCGATAAAAAATGCGCGCCACGGTGAACATTCGAATTATAGGTCGAATAGTATTCAACCAATGCATCGATAACCGCCTGCGGCTTTTGCGTGGTCGCTGCGTTATCGAGATACACTAACGGCTGACCATTAGCTTGTTCTTGCAGCACCGGAAACTGGGCACGAATTTGCTCCACATTCAGGCTCATGAGCGCTCCATCATGTCTTCAAAGCGCTGCTTCAGAATAGGCTGTAACCATTCGGCTAACGCTTCATTTGGCATGTCGAAAACCATCTCTTGCACGAAACCAAAGTTGAGCATCACCAAGGCTTTTTGCTTATCAATACCACGCGTTAACAAGTAGTACAGTGCTTCTTCATCTATTTCTGCGACGGTTGCACCGTGAGCACATTGCACGTCATCGGCGTAGATTTCGAGCTCGGGCTTGGTATTAATTTGCGCTCCGCGCGATAGCAGTAGGTTGCGGTTATTCAGCTCTGCTAGTGTTTTTTGCGCATCGCGATGAATGTGGATACGACCGTTAAATACAGCTTTCGCTTTATCGCCGATGATGCCGCGCGCATTTTCTTCAGTGGTACCATTAGGCATCGCGTGCTCAATGGTACTGTGTAGATCAAAATGCTCTTTCGGTGCTAACAAGTACGCGTTATTAAATTTCGCGTGCGCATGCTCACCTGCGTGAATAATATCCACGTCTAAGCGCGTAAGTTGCGAACCATAGCCAATCAACGTGCTGTTTAAACGGCTTTTGTTCGCGAGCTTAAAGTGACTGCCGCCGACATGAATCGCTTCACCCTGATGCAGTGCAAAACGATAATGCTCTAAACGTGCATTATCAGCAATATCATACTCAGCAAAGGCGGTATTCAAGCTATGACCTGTACCACTTCCGTGCTCGATTACCGTTGCTTTAGCATTCTCGCCTAAGCGAACCAGTACACGTGTGTGCGACTCAACGTTGTCGGTTGCAAAGTTCACAACACGGATAGGGCGCTCAATGGTTGCATTAGGCGCTACGTCGATAACGATTCCCTGTGTCGCGAGTACGTCATTAACCAGCCCAAATAAATGATGGCTCGGTTTTACCTGAGTAAAGACTTGTTCAGCGGTATCCGACTTATCCCTCAACGAGCGAATGGCTAAGCCTTCAGGTAGGTCCAACGTCGCCAAATCGCTGGTTAAGCGTCCGTCAACAAATACTAAATCGAGTGCATCGAGTCCTGCAATCGCGGGAGCTTCTGCTTGCGCACTGCTCTCGGTAGACAACGACAGGTCTTCCACAGCGTGCAACGATGTGTATCGCCACGCTTCAGTGCGACGTCCAGGCCAAGATTGTTCTTTCAGCTTGGCCAGTGCCTCCGCACGTACTGGTGATAACCAATCATCAACGGCGGCGGCACGTTCAATTACGTGGGCTAACCATTGACTCATGCTTCTTCTCCCTCATCTGCTTGACCGAGCCAAGCGTAACCCGATGCTTCAACCTCTTTGGCAAGCTCTGGGCCGCCACTCTTAACGATTTTACCCTGTGCCAAAATATGCACGTAGTCGGGTTCGATGAAATCAAGTAGGCGCTGATAGTGAGTTACAACGATGAAGCTACGTTCGCCGTCACGTTGGCTATTGACGCCGTTAGCGACCACTTGTAATGCGTCAACGTCGAGTCCCGAGTCTGATTCATCGAGAATCGCCAACTTGGGCTCTAGCATGATTAACTGCATGATTTCATTGCGTTTCTTCTCACCGCCGGAAAAACCTTCGTTGACACCACGCTTGAGGAAATCGAGCGGCAAGTTGACTTGTTTGCACGCTTCTTTCGCTTTCTTCAAAAACTCCGCCGAACTCAGTTCGTCTTCGCCACGCGCTTTACGCATTGCGTTAACAGACTCTTTCATGAACTCCATGTTGCTCACGCCAGGAATCTCGACAGGGTACTGAAATGCTAAGAAGAGACCTGCTTGGGCACGTTCTTCGACTTCCATCTCGAGCAGGTTTGCGCCTTTGAAGGTCACCTCACCTTGTTCCACTTCATAGCCATCACGACCCGACAATACGTAGCCTAATGTACTTTTACCAGCACCGTTGGGGCCCATGATTGCGTGCACTTCACCTGGTTTAATCTCTAAATTAAGCCCTTTGATAATGGTTTTTTCTTCGACGCGTGCATGTAGATCTTTGATCGTAAGCATTTATTACCCCACTGAACCTTCAAGACTGATTTCAAGCAACTTACCGGCTTCCACGGCGAACTCCATCGGAAGCTCGCGGAATACTTCTTTACAGAAGCCATTCACAATCATTGAGACTGCTTTTTCAGGGTCAAGGCCTCGTTGCTGACATAAAAAGAGTTGGTCATCGCTGACCTTAGATGTTGTTGCTTCGTGTTCAACAATCGCACTCGGATTGCTGCTTTCGATATACGGGAATGTATGCGCGCCGCACTTATCGCCAATGAGTAGCGAGTCACATTCAGTGAAGTTTCGTGCGCCTTCGGCACCTGGACCCATCCGTACCAAACCACGATAAGCATTGTTACTGTAGCCTGCTGAAATACCCTTAGAGATGATGGTCGACTTGGTGTTTTTACCCAAGTGAATCATCTTAGTGCCGGTATCGGCTTGTTGTTTGCCGCGAGTGAGCGCCACTGAATAGAATTCACCGACACTGTTATCACCTTTAAGGATACAACTTGGATATTTCCACGTGACAGCAGAACCTGTTTCAACTTGCGTCCAAGAGATCTTGGCATTTTTCTCGCACAGACCACGCTTGGTAACGAAGTTGTAGATGCCGCCTTTACCGTTTTCATCGCCTGGATACCAGTTTTGTACCGTTGAATATTTGATTTCGGCATCGTCTAAGGCGACCAGCTCTACTACTGCAGCGTGCAACTGATTCTCGTCGCGTTGCGGTGCCGTGCAACCTTCGAGGTAGCTCACATAACTGCCTTCTTCGGCAACGATCAACGTACGTTCAAATTGACCTGTATTTTGCTCGTTGATGCGGAAATACGTTGAGAGCTCCATCGGGCAACGAACGCCTTTCGGGATGTACACGAAGGAACCATCGGTAAATACGGCGCTGTTGAGTGCAGCGAAGTAGTTATCGCCACGCGGTACTACAGTGCCAAGATATTTTTTTACCAAGTCGGGATACTTGTGCAGTGCTTCGGAAATTGGGCAGAAGATAACACCGGCTTCCTCGAGTTTCTCGCGGAAGGTGGTGACCACGGAAACAGAATCAAACACAGCATCAACGGCCACGCCCGCAAGCATCTCTTGCTCATGCAAAGGAATCCCGAGTTTTTCATAGGTACGCAATAACTCAGGGTCTACTTCGTCCAATGATTTCGGTTTGTCTTTCATCGACTTAGGCGCTGAGTAATAGGAAATATCTTGATAGTCGATCTTTGGATAATCCACGTGCGCCCACTCGGGCTCAGTTAGTTTGAGCCAAGTTCGGTAGGCTTTTAATCGCCACTCAAGCATCCACTCAGGTTCACCTTTAATGGCCGACAGGCGGCGGATGACGTCCTCATCCAACCCTGCGGGAAAGGTTTCTGATTCGACTTCTGAGACAAAGCCCGCATCGTATTTCCGTGCGAGTGCCTGATCAATTTGTTCGCTCATGCTTACCACCTTGCTGAACTTAAGATACCTTTATTATAAAATACCCGAGTAAAACACTCAACTTTAAACCGCCGTTCGGGCGCGTATTATATGCTTTTTTAATGCACAAGTCTTTGCTGGGATCAGTGGATGATCGTGAAAGGATCGATTGTGGTGAGAGAAGACACAAAAAAGCCGGCGAAAGTGCCGGCTTTGTTTCGATATTTTAAATAAGTTACTTATTGATATCCGTTAAGCGTAGATATGGACGCAGTGTTTCATAGCCTTGCGGAAATTTCTTCTGAGCGTCTTCTTCCGATACCGTCGGACGGATAATCACGCGGTCGCCAGGCACCCAATCAGCGGGGCATGCGACTTCTTGTGAGTCAGTGGTCTGTAATGCGTCGATGACACGCAGAATTTCCGCAAAATTACGGCCTACCGTCATCGGGTAAGTCATGGTTAGACGAATTTTCTGCTCAGGATCGATAATAAATACTGAACGAACTGTTGCTGTTTGGCTTTCACCAGGATGGATCATATCGTAAAGTTCAGCCACTTTACGCTCTTGGTCTGCAACGATAGGAAACTCCAACAAGGTGTTTTGTGTATCGTTGACGTCGTTAATCCAGCCGTTATGGGCCTCAACTGTATCGGTTGAGAGGCCAAGAGGCTTGACGTTGCGCTTGGCAAATTCAGGCGCAAGCTGTGACGTGCGACCCATTTCGGTCGTACACACTGGAGTGTAGTCCGCCGGATGACTGAAGAAGAATACCCAAGAGCCTTTTGCCCAATCGTGAAAATCGATTTTGCCTTGGGTGGTTTCAATCTCAAAATTTGGAGCTTTATCGCCAATTCGTAAACCCATCTCTATTCTCCTTACGTTAAATGGTGCATTCACTACAAATATCGTTGATCGGTAGTTGTGCAAAGCTATTGGCCAGCAATGTTCGCGCAGTTTGTTGGCAGTAATAGCGACGTGTCACATGTGTGTGTGAGCGTAAACGCCCTTTAAGTACATTATTACCGACATCGGTCAATAACGGATTGTTGGGATCCGCAGATGGTCCTGATGCGCGTGCTTTCAGTTCGTCAGGTAATGATAGTACAGGCACAGTGGCAGATAACTGAGCGGCCATAAAAAAAGCAATTGAATAACGCTCGACACCTTGCTTTGGACTTTCAACTTTGTGATTAGTTGCCTTTAAAAAGCCATTAGATGCAAGTTCTAGTAGTTCACCAATATTAACCACGAAGGCACCGGGAATAGGCGCCACATCAACCCACTGAGCGTCATGCTCTACTTTGAGCCCGCTTTGGGCATCTTGCATGACCAATGTTAGGTAACCTGGGTCCTTGTGCGCTCCCACACCTTGTTGCGGATTTTGCTGACCAGGATAGCGTATGAGCTTGGCATGGGTGTATGGTTGCGTACCAATGGTATGGTCCAACGCATTAGCATCAACCCCTAGCGATAAACATAATTTCTGCAACAGGTTTACGGTGATATCACTTAATCGGTGTTGCAGTGTTGTCAGAGTCGGTTTTAACGCCGGCATACTGGTTGGCCATAGATTAGGCCCAATCAGCTTTTGCCAAGGTTGCGACAATGCAGATTCAGGAATTGCCTGTTCTTCGTTCATCCAGTCAAACTGCTCACGCGCATCGAGTCGACCCGCAGTCATCTCACTGCCCATCGCGTTATAGCCACGAAAATGCGGTGAGTGAATCATATCGACTGCCTGTTTGTGTTGCGCAGAGAGTTGAAAAAACTCACGGCTTAGCCGCAAATAGTTTTGCTGACTCTCGTGACTGATACCGTGATCAACTAAATAAAAGAATCCTACATCGCTTGCCGCGCGCCGGAGTTGGGCTAAACCGGCTGCAGATTCGAGCTGAGTCATTGATATGATAGGTAAAGTGGCTGCAGTCATAAGCGCCTCCCTGAAACTTGATGACGCTCAATATATGACGCACGGTATACTTTATAAACTAACGAATGTTTCTATATTAGATTGAAACGCTATATTCGCTGCTATATTCTGCTTAAGTGAATACCAAATAAAATAGTTATCAGTAAAAGGAACGAGCGTTCTGATGTATACCTCGCCAAAGCCACCTGAATCGCTGTACGTGAAAAAGCTATTGTCGATGATTGAAGCGACGCAGGCTGGCACGTGGGAGTGGAACGTACAAACCGGCGAATGCCGCTTTAACGAGCGTTGGGCAGAGATTATCGGTTATCAACTGGATGAGCTGACACCGAGTATCGACAGTTGGCTCCAACACTCGCATCCAGAAGACCTCGTTTTATCCAATCAGCGACTTGAAGAGCACTTTGCAGGTCGCTCGCCATTTTATGAGTGTGAAGCGCGAATGCGCCACAAGGATGGGCATTGGGTTTGGGTTCGTGATTCGGGACGGTGTGAAACGTGGACTGCCGATGGTAAGCCTGAGTGGGTCATAGGAAGCCATATTGAAATTACCCACCTGGTTGAGTTGCGTCATCGCTTTTCGACGATTGCTTCGTTAATTCCAGGTGTCGTTTATGAGTTTCAGCAGTTCGAAGATGGTCGGACACGGTTCCCATACGCCAGCGCAGGCATTAAAGAAATTTACGGTGTCGACCCCGAGCACGTCATCGAGGATGCATCAGCCGTGTTTGAAACGCTTCACCCTGATGATATGCCTCACATTATGGAAACTATCGCACAATCGCGTGCCAATATGAGCGACTGGGTCTGTGAATACCGCGTGGTTGTCAATGGCAAGGAGCGTTGGGTATTTGGCCACGCTCGACCGGTGTATAAAACGAACGATTCGATTAGCTGGTACGGCATGATTGTCGATATTTCTGAGCGCAAAATGATGGAGCTTGAGCTCGAGCGCAGTCGGCGTAATTTAAAACAAGCGCAAGCATTAACTAAACTCGGTCACTGGGAAGCCAACCTGAATAATAGAACAATCTACTGGTCAGATATGATCTATACCATCTTAGGTTGGCGCGAAAAGCCAGACAGTGGCGACTTTCACTTTTTTCGAGACAGAACCCACCCCGATGACCTCGATCAAATTATAATAGCCGAACGTGAATTAAAACCGGGCCACACTGTCGATATTCAGCATCGCGTTCAACACATGGATGGACACTATTTGTGGGTGAGGCAGATCGTGGAAATGGAAGCTAACGGTGAAATGGTTTTAGGCACACTAAGGGATATTACCGAAGAAAAAGAACTCGAGTTGAGACTGAAAGAACAAGCAGAACGTGACCCACTCACCGGCGCTTATAATCGACGCTTCTTTACCGAGGCTTTAGAAACGCTGGTGTATCGAAGTGAGCGCTATGAAGAATCCTTGGCGATCGTCACGTTTGATATCGATCATTTTAAGCGAATTAATGATAACTTTGGTCACGAAGCAGGTGACCGTGTATTAATTGAGCTGGTGCAGACGCTCGGCCGACTGGTACGAGAAAGCGATATCTTTGCGCGTACTGGCGGTGAGGAGTTTTCGCTGTTGTTACCCAATCAGACGTTGCAACAAGCAACTCATACGGCTGAGCGATTCCGCGCCGCTTTAGAGGCGTTAGTGATTCGATCTGAGGGCAATGAAATTAAAATTACAGCGTCGTTTGGCGTTGCCATTCATCGCAACGGCGCGACGCATAATGAAGTACTGCGCCACGCTGACAAAGCGCTGTACGCCGCTAAAAGTTGCGGACGTAACTGTGTGATGAGTTAAGCTACACGGGGTTTGAGTTGTTTGATGCTCGCCTGACTATTAAGCCATGAAGGTACGTCTAATAGCTCCCAGTCGCCATTTTCGTGTTCAACGATAGCGCTACAGGAATCTTGCCAGTCACCGGTATTTAAATAATGCGTATTATTAAAATGACGATCGGCGGGTACATGGATATGTCCGCATATGACACCGTCATAACCCTTACGCTCAGCGTAGGCGGTGGCAGCAAGTTGGTAACGGTGAACATATTTCAATGCTTGCGAAGAACGCGACTTCACTGCTTTGGCTAAGCTCCAATAGACGTAACCCTTGCGAGAGCGCCAACGATTAAAGCGACGGTTAATTTTAAGCAAGCCCTCATAGATGGTATCACCAACCCAATTGAGCAGGCGATGGCCTCGTACTTGATTATCAAACTGATCACCGTGCATTACAATGTAGCGGCTACCGTTAAGTGCCCAGTAATCATAGGTATTGGTCAGTTGGATATTAACGATGCCCTTATCAAACGGGTAGTCATCGAGCAGTTGGCGTAAACCGCCATCGTGATTGCCGGTAATATAAACAACCTGCACGCCTTCTTGCGCCTGCTTGAGCAGTTTGCGAATCACTTTAATATGCGATTCATCTAATCCTTGGCCTTTGCTACGAATCGCCCATAAATCAATAATATCACCCACTAAAACTAGCTTCTTAAAGCGAACATGCTTTAAAAACTCGAGCAGCAGCTCACAATGACTGGTGGATGAACCTAGGTGAATATCAGAAAGAAACAGCGTGTTGACCGATGGCTTGTGTTTGCTCATGTTCAGCCTCCCGATGATGAACGCTGAAAAAATAGCCCGTAAAGATGACAACCCGTTTAATAGCTCATGACAAATCTGTGAATAAAATAGACCGTTCAGCTCTGGCTGTGTAAAATCTGGTGCGTTTTATGAACTGATTTGTAAGGTAAGAGAGACTATTATGGGCCGCGCCTATCAAAACCGAAAAGAATCCATTGCAAAAACAGCGACCGCAAAGAGCCGCGTATACAGTCGCTTTGGTCGCGAAATTTATGTCTGTGCAAAACAAAGTGGGCCCGACCCTGATGCGAATTTGGCATTGCGGAGCTTGATTGATCGCGCCAAAAAGGAGCAGGTCCCGTCTCACGTGATTGATAAAGCGCTTGATAAAGCGCAGGGTGGTGCGGGTGAGGACTTCTCACCGGCTCGCTACGAGGGATATGGCCCCAGTAACTGTATGGTTATTGTCGAGTGTCTTACGGATAATCCGAACCGCACGTTTGGTGAGGTGCGCAATTGCTTCACTAAAAGCAAATGTAAGATCGGCGAACAGGGCAGTGTCATGCACTCGTTTGAACATTGTGCGATTTTTGCGTTCAAGCATGATAACGAAGATGACGTACTCGAGGCATTGATGGACGCTGATGTCGATGTAGGCGACGTGGAGTTTGATGACGGTGTTGTTACCGTGTTCGCTCCGCATACTGAGTATGCAGCTGCGCGGCAGGCATTAACCGCAGCCTTTGCGGATATTGACTTTGATACGGACGAAATTCAATTTGTCCCCCATGTCACCACCGCAATTGCGGAAGATGATATGCCGATGTTTGAGCGTTTGATGGATATGCTTAACGACTGTGATGATGTGCAAAACATCTATCACAATGCTGAGGTATAGAAGACTCTGTTGATACAGGTCAAGCCTCGCTGATCTCAAACTCGTTATGCTTCATGGGTCATCTAAAAGTAGGAGTGACTCATGAAGCGTTTAACTTCCGCCGTTGCACTTGCAACACTGTTCGCCGCATCGTTTGCCCAAGCGCAAGACTTCTCAATTAATGTGGGTGCTATTTCAGTGATTCCTGATGATAGTAGCAGCTCATTAAACACGGTAGAGCAAGTAGCTGGACTACCTGCTAATTCAACCGGTGTCGCCGTAAACACCAACACCCAACTCGGTCTCACTTTTGACTATCAGTGGGAAAATGGTTGGGGGCTTGAATTGGTGGCAGCGACGCCGTTCTCTCACGATATTTACGGTTCGGGCACTTTGAGCGGCTTATCTATCGGTAAGACCAAACATTTACCGCCAACGTTATTTGTTCAATATCATTGGGATACGGGTGTTCAAGGACTTGAGCCCTTTGTTGGCTTAGGTGTTAACTACACCACGTTTTTCGATGATCAGGCATCGAGCGAGCTAACCCAAACGTTACAAACACTCGGCGTAGCGAGCGCTGATGACTCCGTAGATTTGGCGTTATCCAATTCTTGGGGCGCGGCAATACAAGCGGGTGTGAACTGGCAGATCTCAGAGCGTTGGGGTGCGCAGTTAATGGTGAGCCATATCGACATTGATACTACAGCGTCAGTTCGTTTAAACGGCAGTACAATTGAGCAGACGGATGTAGCAATTGACCCCTACGTGGCGATGATTGCTCTACGTTATACCTTCTAGTTGTCATTTTACTGTCATACTGTAATCGCTTGGTCGCGCTATTCTGTATATTAAATAGATAAGCGGCCAGGCGTTTTTGTATGAAGTTCTATTTTAAAGAGTTGAGTTGGCTTTCGTTTAACGAGCGCGTGCTTCAAGAAGCCAATGACGAGGAAGTGCCCGTTATTGAACGAGTAAGATTCCTCGGTATATTTTCCTCTAACATGGACGAGTTTTTTCAGGTCCGTGTCGCCGATGTGCGCCGACGAATTTTCTTTGCACAAACCGATGCACAGCGAAAAGACAGCGAGCGATTACTGCATCTCATCCAACAAAAAGTAGTGCAGTTACAGGAACAGTTCGAGCTGATTCACCGTAAAGTGATAAAAGCGTTGCGGGCTGAAAACATTATTTGGGCTTCGGGTGAGCAGGTTACAGAAGACGAAAAGGCAGGCTTACGGGAATATTTTGATAACAAAATAAAGCCGCAAATTGTGCCTATCCTCATCAATGATACGACCGATTTGGTTAAAGTCATAAACGAAGATAAAACTTACTTATTGGCGCAATTGCAACAGTCAGGTCAACGTAAGTACGCTGCGGTGCAAATCCCCTCTCATGAATTATCGCGTTTTGTTATTTTGCCTAAAAAGCGTGATAGCAAGCTACGTAAAGTACTATTCCTTGATGATGTTGTATTACTCAATTTGGCCAGCCTATTTAAAGGTATCGTGCCGTTTCAGTCTATTATTGCCTTTTCTTTCAAAATGACGCGTGATGCAGAGTACCGTCCCTCTGATGATATTGAGCAGAGCTTACTTGAACGTATGGAAGAAGGCTTAAAACAGCGGGAAAAAGCCGACCCGGTAAGGCTTGTGTATGATCGGGCAATGCCGATTCACATGTTGAACCTGTTGAGTAAGAAACTACATCTTAATCAGTACGATGCCATGGTTGCGGGCGGGCGCTATCGCAATACGAAAGACTTTTTAAGCTTTAAAAACTTAGGCGGTAAAAAGCTCGAGCATCCACCAATTCCTGCACTCAAGCATCCTCGTTTTGAGTTGGCGGATAATGTATTTGATGCGATTAAGCGTAACGACATTTTGCTCTATTATCCGTATCACCGGTTTGCCCACTTTACTGAGGTGATCCGGCAGTCCTGTTATGACCCCCATGTATTAAAAATTCATATGTGTATTTACCGTGTCGCGCCTAATTCTCGGATTATTCATTCATTGATGGATGCGGTGCAAAACGGAAAGAAAGTCACCGTGATGGTGGAGTTGCAAGCGCGCTTTGATGAAGAGGCGAATATAGAATGGGCGAAGGAGCTGACTGAATCCGGTGTGAAAGTGATTTTCGGTCTACAAGGACTCAAGGTTCATTCGAAGTTATTGTTGATACATCGGCAGGAGGAGCATGCTATTCGTCGTTATGGTGTTATTGGGACGGGGAATTTTCATGAAAAAACAGCAAAACTCTATACCGACTTTAGCTTATTTACGTGTCACCCTGAAATCTGCTCAGATATTGAGAATGTGTTTAACTACCTTGAGCAACCGTATCGTTTTTACCCGTGGCATCAGTTACTAGTGGCGCCTAATAATTTGCGTACGCGAATTAATGAACTCATTGAGCGGGAAATTAATCATGCGAAAAATGGTAGACCTGCGGAAATTTTCCTAAAGCTGAACAATCTGGTTGATAATGCGCTGATCGTACAACTATACCGAGCGAGTCGTGCAGGCGTAAAAATTCGTTGCATTGTGCGCGGAATGTGTACGTTACGACCCAATGTACCTCAGCTCAGCGAAAATATCGAAGTGATCAGTATTATTGATCGGTTTTTAGAGCATGCGCGTGTGTATATCTTTGGCAATGATGGTGATACAAAGGTCTTTATTTCGTCGGCTGATTTGATGACACGTAACGTTGATCATCGGGTTGAGGTCGCATGCCCAATATACGATCACGCTGCACAACAGGATATACTGGCTATTATGGATATGCAGTGGAACGACAATATCAAAGCGCGTCGTATCGATGCCGAACAAGTAAATGAATATGTCACGCCAGTGTCTGAGCGCGACCAGATCCCTCGTCGTAAGCGGTTAAGGTCACAACTAAAAATACATGAATACTTCAAACGAAGAACTTATGACTGAAACTACTCACTCTGATTGGTTGAAATCAGATAACCGTGAGCACTTGGCAGCGCTTGATTTGGGCTCTAACAGCTTTCACTTGATCATTGGTCGGGTAATTGAAGGACAAATACAACCGATACATAAGTTCAAGCAACGTGTGTCTTTGGCTGAAGGATTAGTGAATAAAGGCATTAGCGTTGAGGCATTTGAGCGTGGTTTAGATGCGCTGTCTCAATTTGCCATGCATTTGAGGGACTTCAGTCCGGAGCGGGTGCGTGTTGTGGCGACTCACACCTTACGTGAAGCAAACAATCGTAAAAAGTTTATTCATGCTGCACGACAGTTATTGCCGTTTCCGATCGAAGTCATTTCAGGTCGTGAAGAAGCCCGTCTTATCTATTTGGGCGTGGCGCAAGCGGTTCCGTTTCGTGGCGTACGGCTGATTATTGATATTGGCGGTGGTAGTACTGAATTTGCCGTCGGTCAGGGTGAGATACCCGAGATATTGCTATCAAAAAGTTTTGGTAGTTTAGTGGTTTCGGAGCGTTTTTTTGCGAAAGGCAAGATTACTGAAAAGCGCTTTCACAAAGCGATTCTTAGCGTTAAACAAGAGCTTGAGCCATTTAGTAAGCAGCTCAAGCGTGCTCACACAGAACAAGTGTTGGGCACTTCTGGTACCATCAAGGCGCTAGCCAAGTGGATTAACCCAAATGCCGATGGCGATTTAACGATAACACTGCACCAGTTGCATCAGTTGCGCGACAAGTTGCTGTCGTTAAAAAATGTAGCACAGATCGATCCGACAGAGGTCGAGGCACAACGGATACCGTCAATTGTCGGTGGGTTAGCGGTACTGATAGCCGTGTGTGAAGAACTTAATATTGACCGCTTAAGTCCAGTGGATGCGGCACTCCGTGAAGGCGTGTTATTTGAACTCGCAGAACAGGCGGTTTTTCACAAAGACATTCGTTATAAAACTATTCAAAGTATGGCTGCGCGCTATCAAGTGGATGATGCTCAAGCGCAACGAGTATGGGCTTCGGTCGAATGCATTTTGCAGGGACTCGGTAAAGCCTGGCAACTGAATACACCTGACATCAAACTTTTGCTCGCTGGCGCGAGTGGCTTGCATGAGGTGGGCATGAACATAAGCTCAAGCGGTATTCAAAAGCACTCGGGCTATATTCTCTCGAACGCTTATATGCCAGGCTTTAGCTCAGATGAGCAGCGCGTGCTCGCCTTGTTGTGTCGCTATTTCCGTAAGAAGATTATTGTCGATGACTTGTCCGAATTTGCTCAGTTTGACCACCTTACCGTTGCTCGCATGATTGTGGTGGTTCGATTGGCGGTATTACTCAACGCGAGTCGACAGACGCATAACGTGTTGCACTCGGTCAAGTTAAAAGGCTCGACATTATTATTGAAGCTACAAGGACCGTTGGCAAAAAGCGCGATACTGGAAGCGGATATCGCTCGCGAGAATAAATATTTAAGTGTGCTCGGGTATCAGTTGAGCACTGACTAATGCCGCTTTGGTTCATGGGGCAGATCAAGTCTTTAGGCAAGACTTGATCCTGATCAACTCATTAGCGTCATAAATTAGATAACGTGCATTCAGAAATGCTACCAGTAGGGTAGTTATGTAAGCCAATTTTCGGAGGGCTTGTGCACGCACTCGTTTCAGTCACCAAACCAATCCAACTTTTCTTTAATGGCCTGCGTTTCAGGAATAAATTTATTGTCACCGGCAGCTTGTTGTTTTTGCCTGTTATCGTGCTCAGTTTATTAATGATGTGGGACTCTTACCAACGCCAGCAAGCGGCGCTTAATGGTCATGCGATCGATGTGAGTGATCCCACACAAGTTATTTTATGGAATGCGGTTATGCTCGCTGGCATGGTTTTGGTACAACTCATTATCTTCACGGCCATGTATACCGGAATTAAACGCTCGCTGGGCGAGGCTAACCGAATATCAAGCGCATTGGCCAATGGCGATCTTAATAATACCGCACAACTTAAGGGCAGTGACGAACTGGCGTGGCTAACTGAGCGACTTAACACAATCTCTGTTGAGACAAGTTACTCGGTTCACGCAATTCGCACAGCCAGCGATGGTTTGAATCGACTCGGTACCGCTAATTATGATGCCAATAAAGCGTTAGCAGAGAAAACTAAGCAACAAGCCGATACGATGTATCAAGTTTCTTCTGCCGCTGAACAAATGACCGCTGCCATCAATGAAGTGTCTGAATCGACTCAAAGAGCGGCTACCAGCGCTCATGAAAGCCTTAATGCAGCGAGTAGTGGGCGGGAGCGCGTACAGCAATTAGCAAAACACAACATCACTTTGAGTGAGGAGATCTTGCACTCGCAATCGGTGATAAATAGTCTGTCTGAAGATAGCAAAGCCATTGGCACTATCTTGACGACCATCAATGACATTGCTGAACAAACCAATTTACTTGCGCTTAACGCGGCCATAGAGGCAGCGCGAGCGGGCGAGACAGGACGTGGCTTTGCGGTAGTCGCTGATGAAGTGCGTAAGCTTGCTCATCGAGTACAAACATCAACGGGCGAGATCCAAAGTGTGGTGGAACGTTTGGAGCAAAACACCCAACAAGCGGTGAGTAGTCTTAACAATAATGCGCAGCAAGCAGAGCGAGCGAAACTCTCCGCCGAAGAGGCTGAGGCGGCGCTCGATACCATCGTAACCTTTACTCATCAAATTACTGACCTTAATACTCAAGTGGCCTCTGCCACCGAGCAACAGGCGATGACTACCACGACCATTAAAGAAGCGATTACCACGGCAACCGATGCAGCGAAAGAAGTTGATAGCTATTCACAACATGCACTTGAAAGTGCAGCGCAGCTAACGACGCTTGGCGGTGAGATTCAATCGTTAGGTGATCGCTATTCAGTCGACGCCCAGATAATCGAGTCGCGTCTGGCGCAGCAAGAAAAGCTCATTGAATGGTCACCACAGTTTGATGTTGGTATTGAGGAGATTAACCGTCAGCACCAGCGGTTGATTTACATTGCTAATGAGTTGTACCGAATACAGCAGCGAGGTGGCGACCGCCAGGCGGTCGAACGGCTGTTGAGCTCGTTGATTAACTACACTGCGACTCATTTTAGTTACGAAGAATTGTTGATGGAGCGCCACGACTACCCCGACCTGGATGCACATAAACACAAGCATCAGCAGTTGGTGCAGCAAGTCGTTGATTTTCGGAGTCGTATCGAGCGGGGCGACCAAGTGGTAGGTGAGTTGCTCGAATTTGTGAAGCGTTGGCTATTGCAGCACATTCAGCACAGTGACAAAGCCTATCAAGCCCATCTGAATGACCGAGGGGTTCATTAACCCCTCGTCAATCTATCTACGTGGTTAAAAAGCGCTGATGCCTGTTTGACCACGGCCCAATATCAGCGCATGCACATCATGGGTACCCTCGTAGGTGTTAACTGACTCGAGGTTCATAACATGCCTTATCACGTGATACTCATCGGAAATACCATTGCCGCCGTGCATATCACGCGATTGACGAGCGATATCCAGCGCTTTACCACAATTATTACGTTTAATAAGCGATATAGCCGTTGGATTAAGTGCGTCTAAATCGAGTTGACGACCCGCTTGGAGCGCTGCGAGTAAGCCCAAGCTTATCTCCGTTTGCATGTCAGCTAATTTCTTTTGAATCAGCTGATTGGCGGCCAGCGGACGCCCAAACTGCTCACGGTCCAAGGTGTATTGACGTGCTGCATGCCAACAAAACTCGGCAGCACCCATGGCTCCCCAAGCGATACCGTATCGCGCCTTGTTGAGGCAACTGAACGGCCCCTTAAGACCGCTCACGTTGGGGAGTCGTTGCTCCTCGCTGACTTCAACATCATCCATTACAATCTCACCGGTAATCGATGCGCGTAATGAAAACTTACCTTCAATTTCGGGCGTGGATAAGCCCTTCATGCCGCGTTCTAAAATGAAGCCGACAATATCGCCGTCGCATTTAGCCCAGACAACAAACACATCAGCGATAGGTGAGTTAGTTATCCACATCTTTGAACCCGTGATGCGGTAACCGGCCTCGGTTTTTATCGCTTTAGTTCGCATACTTGCGGGATCAGAGCCCGCGTCGGGTTCAGTGAGGCCAAAACTACCGACCCATTCACCGGTTGCCAATTTGGGTAGGTATTTTTGACGTTGCTTTTCGCTGCCGAATGCGTGAATAGGGTGCATGACTAAAGATGATTGAACACTCATCGCACTGCGGTAACCGCTATCGACGCGCTCGATTTCCCGTGCGATTAAGCCATAACTGACGTGATTTACACCGGCACCGCCGTATGCTTCTGGAATGGTCGCGCCGAGTAAGCCTAACTGCCCGAGCTCTTGCATGATTTCACGGTCAAAGCGTTCTTCGCGAAATGCAGATTGGACGCGGGGCATCAGCTTAGCTTGGGCGTATTGATGAGCTGTTTTTTGTATTAACAGCTCTTCTTCAGTCAGTTGGTGGCGTAGGTTAAGTGGATCTGACCAATCAAACGCAGGTTGCGGCATGATACCTCTCTTAAATTTTAGCTCGCCATCTGTTTAAGTTCAGCTGGCGCTTGGATAAATAAAATCGACTGTTTGGTGTCGATAATATCCTTTTGTTTTAGCGAGGAAAACACGCGACTCACAGTTTCTACAGCTAAACCAAGATAGTTAGCAATGTCAGTGCGTGTCATGGGAAGTTTGAACTCATGACGCGAGAAACCGTGTTCATATAAATGATCAGATAGACCCATAATAAAGGACGCCACACGTTGCTCAGCCGTGGTGTTAACCACGTTTAGATAGTGCGTATTGCGTTGGCCAATACGGTGACTGAGGAGTCTGAGTAGGTTTTTATCAACACCTGTGAAGTTTTGTGCGAACAATCGATTTAGCTTTATTTCGCACAGCATTGAGGTTTCCATTGCCTCACAGTAGGTTACAGCAGCACCGTTGGAAATAGACTCCATGCCAATGATATCACCGGTTAAATGGAAACTGGTGATTTGTTGTTTACCCTCGCTATCGATGGTGTAGCATTTCACCGAACCACTCTTAACTGCAAATAATGAATTGAGTGGCTGGTCAGGGCTGTAAACCATGTCACGTTTGCTATAAACGTGCGGTTCACGGCTACTTTTGTCCAATTTATCAATCTCACTTGAGACAAGACCCGCAGGTACACAGATAGACTGCATACTGCATTGGTTACATTGAATTGGATTTCTCATACCTGACTCGCTTCGACGGTGATTCATGCGGCACATCTGACGTCCCCTTAACACCTGATGGTGTTGATATAGATCAGTATTAATCGTGATGCAGAGCGTAGCAAATGCCTGCTTTGCAAAACTTGATCTAGATCAAGCTGGTTATAAATTATCCGCTATCTTTATATTACACGAGAATACCGCATTTGATGAGTATTTAAATACTCATCGAAACTGCTAGCAATTGTCCTTACCAGAAGCTTACCTGCCGAGGTGATCATTAATTGATCTGCGGTGAGTTTGACTAAGCCGTCGTCAATGAAGGGTTGTAAGCGTTTGATCTCTTCATCAAAGTAACAAGCAAAGTTATCAATTGACCATTGTGTAGTGAAGGCATGAAGGTTAACTTTAAACTCACACAGTAACTTTTTAATTAAATCGCCGCGAATCTTATCCTCGAACGTTGAGTGATAGCCTTTGACAATAGGCAGTTGCTGCTTAACAAGCGCATCGTAATAATCTTTTAAGCCCTTTTCATTTTGCCAAAAATGACCGTCGATGTGAGAGATTGAAGATACGCCGAGTCCCAACACTGCGCTTTGATCTTGAGTGACATAGCCTTGAAAATTGCGGGTCAGAGTGCCCTCGCGCTGAGCGATGGCAAGCGAATCTGTTGGCTTAGCAAAGTGGTCCATGCCAATAAATTGATAATCGAGCCCAGTTAGATGCTCAATGGCTTGCTTGAACAAGGCGAGCTTTTGCTCAGCCTTGGGTAGCCAACTCGTTTTAATTTTTCGTTGCGCCGCAAAGCGCTCCGGTAAATGCGCATAATTAAAGAGCGATACACGATCGGGATTCAAACGCTCGACTAGCGCAAGCGTGTGAGCAAACCGAGTTTCGGTTTGTAGCGGCAGACCATAAATGAGATCAAAGCTAATAGACTCAAAGCCGAGAGAACGCGCATGACTGACTTGCTCTGCTACGAGCTCGAAGGACTGAGTGCGATGAATTGCGACTTGAACGTCGTTATCGAAATCTTGAATACCAAAACTTAAGCGATTAAAGCCTAAAGCACGTAATACACTGAGTTTTTCATTATCACATTGACGTGGATCGACCTCGATACTTAGCTCCTTGATGTTTTGATTCGAACTGACATCTTTGAGCAAAGCCATCAAACGTCTCAGTTGAGCTGTATTTAAAAATGTCGGTGTGCCGCCCCCGAGGTGGACGCTCGCAATATGCTTGTTAACTAATACATTACGGTAGAGCTCTAACTCCGTGCCTAGTGCATCTAGATATTCATCGGCTTTATACTGATGGCGAGTAATAATCTTGTTGCAACCGCAGTAATAGCAAAGCGAGGCGCAGAAAGGTAAATGGATATAGAGCGAAATCGGCTTTTTATAATCCGCAACAACCTTTTGACAAGTGATTGTGTCGACCTGTTCATGGAAGCTTAAAGCCGTTGGATATGAAGTATATCTGGGCCCGTGAATATTGTACTTTTTCAGCCAGTTCCAGTCCCACTGCTGCATGTTAAACCTCCGATTATCGTGATACGGCGGAAGTTTAGCAGTTAAGCACGCTCGGTATGTTTTAGCTTTTGACTTGAATCAAGGGGGGCTTAAAAACGCTCAGTGATTACTTTTGGGCTCTTCATATTCATCTAAACATGCCAGCCATACCGCGACAATTAGCAAGATACTTCCTACGGTGATTCGAAGCCACAATGGTAACGGAACCAACCAAGAAATCAGATAGCCACTCGCCATCATGATAATCGCGATAATTTTATTGCGGCGACGTATTTGTCGATGTTCGCGCCAAGCAATCAGATCGGGACCGTATTTAGGGTGGTTTAATAACCATGTTTCGAGTTGCGGCCATCCTTTACTTGCGGCCCATAACGCGACGATTAGGAAAGGAACGGTTGGCATGACCGGTAGTGCAAGACCGATAATGCCAAGCATAACAAATAGAACGGCAATACAACGCCAAATTGTGATATACATCCACTTCATGAATACGACCCAAGCGCTATGGTCGCTCGAGTGTACGCAAATCTAAAGGGCTTCACCAGCTTTCACTATCACAAAAACCGAATTGATAGCGGATAATTTTTGATAACACCCTCTTTAGCGTTCATCGCCCCGAGAATAACAAAAATGATCGAGAGTATGCCGAGAATAAATAACGGTATAAACGATAAGCCAAAGGTAATAAAACCGAGTAAAAATAGCACGATTGAGTATATTAAAGCGCTTAAAAGCCAATTAAAAATGATTCGGCCATGGGCATCAATGTATGAGTCCTCGCGCTTGAGGATCCACATTACAATGGGCACTAAAAGGCCTATGACGGGTAATACAAAGCTACAAAATTGTGCAAGGTGCATGAAGAACGCATAGGTTTTTTCATCTTCAGTGAGCTTACGCAACCCGTCAAACTCCGACTTAGACCCAAGCTCACTTTCATTATTAAGTTTCTCGCGCTGTCGGTTGTACTCATCCTCCGAGATACTGCCCTCTTCCTTTAACTGATTGAGTACCCGTAATTTTTCGTAATCCATGCTTTATCCTCATGGGTTAAAAAGGACGTTAAATATCTATCCAATACTAAAAAAAGTCGGTAAGCTAATTGCTTAAAAAAGGTACGGAAAATGCTGAAACTGACTCGTTTATCTCACCCAAAGCGCCAATCAATGTGTGGCATTATATTAGCTACGTTATTTGCTGGCCCAGCGTTTGTTAACGCAAAAGCAACAGTCAATCAGTATGATTACCAAGACTCTGTTTCAACTGTCAAGGATGTTTTAGGTTATGAAATTGGCACTAAAATCTCTTCGCCCGATGCCATATATCAGTATTTTAGAGCGCTGAGTGACAGTCATAGTGACCGTGTTAGGTTAATCGAGTACGGGCACTCATGGGAGGGACGTCCTCTCTATTTTGTTGCCGTATCGGCCCCCCAACATATTGCTGAGCTTGATAACTATGCTGCACGTATGAGCGCACTCGGTGACCCGCGTAAAACCTCTTCACGTGAGGCAGAGCAGTCGGCAAAGGGCATACCGAGTAGTGTTTGGTTATCTTATGGCGTACATGGAAACGAGATTTCATCTCCTGAAGCTGCCATGATGACGCTGTATCATCTGTTAGCAGATACATCAGCTGACACAAAAAACTGGTTAGAAAATACTGTCGTGTTTATCGATCCGTTACAAAACCCCGATGGTCGGGCTCGGTTTGTTAGTCGTTATTACGCAACTGTTGGCTTAACTCATGATGCAGACCGACGAAGTGCCGAACACAATGAACCTTGGCCACAAGGACGCTCCAACCACTACCTTTTTGATCTTAACCGTGACTGGATTGCGCTTACGCAGCCAGAAATTAAAGGTCACGTGGCGGCATTAAAAGATTATCCACCGTTGCTGTTTGTTGATTTACACGAAATGGGTGGAGACTCGAGTTACTACTTTACACCTGAAGCGCGCCCCTATAACCCCTACATCACTGAGTCACAACGCGAAATATTACATTGGGTGGGGCGCAATAACGCAGAGTGGTTCGATGATGCCGGTTATGACTACTACACTCGCGAGATATTTGATGCCTTTTACCCAGGCTATGGTGCAAGCTGGCCGCTTTATTCCGGTTCGGTGGCGATGACGTACGAAATGGCCTCGGCACGTGGTCATCGTTTTGCGCGCGAGGATGGTACGATACTGACCTATCTTGATGGCGTTGAACGCCACTTTACCAGTAGTTTGGCGACTATTGAGACAGCCAGCGTTCGTCGCGAGGCATTATTAAATCGATATCGCGATTATCGTGCGAGCGCTGTCGAACAAGGTCGGGCGAGTGACCGTAGGACCGTGGCTATTGCTGATCCAAAGAACCCGGCGGGGCAACAGCGGCTTGCAGCTTTACTGCAGGAACACGGTATTGAGGTGATGCGCAGTGAAAAGGCGCTAGAGGTGTGTGACGTAAACTACCCTAAAGGTAGTTACTTTGTTGACATGGCACAGCCGAACTATCGTTTGATTCGGGTGTTGCTAGACGAACAAATCGATATGGCTGATGATTTTGTTGAACAACAGAAGCAGCGCAAAGCTAATTTATTAGATGATCAGATTTATGACGTAACCGGCTGGTCGCTCCCGCTTATGTTTAATGTCGATGTTGCTTACTGTGATGAAGCGGTGCAATCACCCGTGGTACAGGAAGCTATTGAGCCAATAGCACCTGGGCGACTAACTAATGCAGACGCTCAGATCGGTTATATTGTGAAAGCGGGTGATATGAACTCAAGCCGGTTTATTGCTGCCGCGCTGCGCGCGGGCTTAGCGATTAAACAAAGCGAACTGGCTTTTACCCATGAGAAGGCAGGTGAATTTCCAGCCGGCAGTGTCATCTTAACGCGAGCTGAGAACGCCACGAGCGATCTAGTTACCACCCTGCAACGTTTAGCTGTTGAAACAGGCGCTCATATCATCGGGGTTGATACGAGCTGGGTGGTTAAGGGACCTAATTTTGGTTCGGAAAATGTTCAGTCGTTAACCGCGCCAAAGATTGCAATGGCATGGGATGAGCCGGTTTCATCATTAAGTGCTGGTCACACGCGTTTTGTAATTGAACGGCAAATCGGTTATCCGGTCACAGCAATACGTACGACGCAGTTAGTAAGTACCAACCTAGCAGGCATTGATGTGTTGATCCTGCCAGAGGCTCAGGCGAGCTATGCGAACTATTTTTCGCCAACAGGTCTCACGAATTTGCAAAATTGGGTCGAAAACGGTGGCGTTCTTATCACTTTGGGTAACGCAACAGGGTGGGCTGTAGAGGCTGACTTACTGTCGACACATATGGAATATGCCGCGGATTCGGCTGAGGCAGACAACGCTGATGAAAAAGCGCTTAGACCTGCCAAGGTAATCGAGTCTGCCGCGGTGTTTAAGGAGCATATCAAAGCATCCGAAAAGATGCCTGACTACGTGCCGGGCGCCTTGGTTAATGTTGAAGTCGATCAGAATCATTGGCTAACTGCAGGAATACAGAGTGAACTGGTTGCTACATTTACGGGTAATCAAGTGTTCGCTCCCCTGAGTATTGACGATGGCCGTAATTTAGCTTGGTTCGCTAACGCTGAGGCCGTATTGGCAAGTGGTCTGTTGTGGCCAGATATAAAGCAACAACTTCCGTTTAAGCCGCAATTAATGGTCGAGTCTATTGGCAAAGGGATGCTGATAGCTTATGCGCAATCGCCTACTTATCGCGCTTATATGGATGGCTGGGTTCCGTTGCTGACAAACAGTCTGTTTTTGGCACCTGCTAAAACGAAATAACGAGGTCATGGTTTAACATGGATTTGAGAAAGGTCAGCGATACGCCAAACGATTCGGCGGACGACGTTGTTAGCCAGTTTACCGGAAAAGTAGCCCATCGAATTTATTGGGGTGCCGTACTGGTAACGTTGCCGCTGACCATCATCCAAGCACTTGAGGGTAAGTGGTTAATGCTCGCCTGGCTGTGTGCATTCTTGTGCTACACATCTATAACAGCGTTGCGCGTTAAACGATTGAGTAAGCGGCGCGGGCGTCACATTATCTTTATCACGTTGTTGTGTGCAGCGGTGATGTACTCGACACTGGTTAACGGAATTCATGGCTTGTTATGGGCCTACCCGGTCATGGCGTCGATCGCATTCTTGCTCTCGTGGCGACTGGCGATCGTCGTTGCTGTCACATTCGTAATCTTATTAACCAGTGTGAGTCTATACACGATTGAACCTGATGTAGCTTGGCGCTCATTAGTGTCGCTGTTAGTGCTAATGATCCTCACGTTAACACTCGTAAGGTTGCTGACTCGTATGCAGCGACACTTCACAGAACTGGCTGTCACCGATACATTAACGGGCGTTTATAATCGCAAGCAACTGCAGACTGATCTTGAGCAGCTAGTTGCTTTAAAAGCGCGCCATGGGCGGGCCATCTCTGCAGCCCTATGTGATATTGACTACTTTAAAGATGTGAATGATAAGTATGGTCACTTTGATGGCGATCGACTACTCATCCAAGCTGCGCAACTTATTAAGTCTAACTTTAGGGCTTCTGATAAAGTGTTCCGAGTCGGTGGTGAGGAATTTGTTATTTTAATGCCTGACACGAGCCTCGCGGGCGCTACTCAGGCAGCAGAAAAGTTGCGCGAAAACTTCGCAAAGACTGACTTTGAGCTCAAGCAAGATCCGGTCAATATGACGATTTCTATTGGCGTGAGTGAGCTAGGAAAAGATGAAACTTGGCTCGACTGGTTAGAGCGCGCGGATAAATTGCTTTACCACGCAAAAGACATGGGACGAAACCAAGTCCGCAATACAGTGCAGGAGATAGCGTAATGGCACAATTTGGTGTAGTCGGCTTAGGTCGATTTGGTGCGAGAACTTCGCTCGAGTTACTGAATTTAGGGCATGAGGTGATTGGTGTTGACTCCGACGAGAAGCGCGTCGATGCGCTTGCTGATCAACTAACCCATGCAGCCATCGCGGATGTGACAGATGAGCAAGCGTTACGAGAACTCAACTTAGAAAGTTGTGACACCGTGTTGGTTGCGATCGGTGAGGACTTACAGGCCAGTCTTTTGACGGTTTTACACCTAAAAAGTATTGGTGTTGAGACGATTTGGGCAAAAGCAACGTCTAAAGAGCATCATCAAATACTGTCAAAATTAGGTGTTTCGCGGATTGTCCACCCAGAGGAAGAAATGGGTATTCGAGTCGCGCAGTCGTTGAATTACCCGATGGTCAATGAATATATGTCGCTAGGGCATAATTGGTTCTGCGTTGAAATCGCTGTCAGTGAGAACTTAGAAGGTAAAACAATTAATGATATTTTGCCTGATGATGTCGAAAACTTTCACGTTCTGTTGTTAAAGCGTCGCGACGAAGTCGTTGCCAGCCCGGACTTTTCTAGCGAATTGCAGGGTAACGAGACCATGGTTATTGCGGGTAGTTTAAAAGCGCTAAAATCCATGGCGCCTAAGTTGAAATAATATGAAACTGTGGAAGCCGTCTCTCGCATTTTTATATAAAACCTCCGCACGCACGCAGAGCAAAGCGTTTAAAGCCAGCCCCCCAGTTGTTTTAGCGACGGGCTTTGCAGTGTTAATTATACTGGGTACTTTAGCGTTGAAGTTACCCTTTGCCACGCTAGAGCCTATTACTTGGTTGCAGGCGATCTTTACGGCGACTTCTGCGGTAACTGTGACTGGCTTAGTGGTAGCAGACACGGGTGGCGACTTTACGTTGTTTGGTACCAGCGTGATAGCCGTGTTGATTCAATTAGGCGGTATTGGCTTTATGACGTTTGCCATTCTGGCAGTATCTTCATTGGGCGGTAAGATATCGATTCAACAACGGTTACTGGCTAAAGAAGCAATGAACCAAACGAGCCTAATGAATATCGTTAAAACGGCAAAGGCGGTATTGCTACTTGCCATTATCTGCGAACTGGTCGCCGCATTGGCACTGACTTTTTTGTGGTGGCCCGAAATGCCGCTACTCACAGCGTTTGGTCATGGTATATTTTACGCCATATCCGCATTTAATAACGCGGGCTTTGGACTTTCGCCAGACAGTCTTATTCCTTATGCGAGCAATTTACCCGTTAACTTAATTATCTCGTTTTTATTTATAGTGGGTGGCCTAGGCTTTTCTGTGATCACCAATATGTATGAAGGTCGACGTTGGCGTAATTTCTCGGTATATACCAAGAGTATTTTGATGACCACATTGGTGATCAATGTAGTGTCAATGTTTGTGATTTATGGATTAGAACATAACAACCCCAAAACATTGGGAGGGCTTGATGAGCTGGGTCAATGGACAGCGGCTTGGTTTCAAGCAGTCACGCCGCGTACAGCCGGCTTTAACAGCGTGGATATTGGCTCTTTGACTGATGCAAGTGCAGTATATATGTTGCTGCTCATGTTTATCGGGGGTGGGTCGATGAGTACCGCAGGCGGAATTAAGCTGGGTACTTTTATCATTTTAATGTTAGCAACTTACACCTTCATTCGTCGCCGTGAACACGTAACTCTGATGGAACGTTCTGTATCACAGGATGCGGTGATGAAAGCGCTCGCGGTCACCATGGTGACCATAGCAATGTTATTTATTGGCATATTTGTACTAATGATTCTCAACAATCTGCCGTTTATAGATATAGCGTTCGAAGTTTTATCGGCTTCAGCAACGGTAGGATTATCCAGAGGCATTACGGAGGACCTGACACCCATCAGTCAGTGCATCGTCATGTTATTGATGTTCGCGGGTCGTGTCGGACCATTGACGCTGGTGTACTTCCTGACCACGCCTAATAAGCGCAGAATTCGCTATCCACAGACCACCATACAGGTTGGTTAACAAAGAGTGGGATTGAGAGATCGTAAACATGTTGAAATCATTGAAGTTTACTCAAAAAGTTATTATTGCTGCTTCGGCTATTTTGGTACTGGTTTTAGGTATTTTTACAGCGACTAATTTTTGGCAGATGTCTGACCAAATTCGCTCTGATTTACGCACTCAAATTAATGCGATGTCAGGCTCGGTGTCGAATAATATCTCTCAATGGCTCAATGACCGCATGCGCATTGTGCGGGCCACTGCCGAGTCCTATGATCCTGATGATGAGACCGAAGAGGCTTTGCGTAAAGTCCAACAGGCGAAACGGTCGGGCGATTTTAAGAATGTTTATTATGGTCTTACCGATGGCCAGTTTATTCTCGATGATACGAGTATTGACTTACCTGACGATTACGATGCGCGCCAACGGCCATGGTATCAATTAGCTATCGAGCAAAAGCAACCGACCTACACTCAGCCGTATATTGATGTCACCACCAACGAGTTAACGATTTCAGCGGTGGTCCCTATGACGGAAAATGGTCAGCTACTGGGGGTCGCCGGTGGCGACATGATGCTTGATACCGTTTCGGCAATCGTCAATAACACTGATTTTATGGGGTTGGGCTTTGCGTTTTTGGTGAATCAACAGGGTAAAATATTAAGCCATCCGGAAACTGCGAACGTCGATAAAACGATTTCCCAGTATCTTGGTAGTAACGCACAAATTACTAAAGCGTTTGTTGACTACCCGATAAATGACCGCGAGTACATGCTTACTTTTCAACCTGTTGAAGGGATTGATGGAGTTAACTGGTACTTGGCGGTGGCTATCGATACTGAAAAAGCGTATGCCGATGTTGCCTCATTTGCGTGGTCTGCAGTCATTTACTTAGTGATCGGCATTGCTGCAGTCATTTTACTGCTTAATGCACTGCTCTCTGTGTTACTCAAGCCATTGCGTCAGCTTAATTATGCCGTTACTGACCTGGCGCGAGGAGAGGGCGACCTAACGCAACGTATTTCTGTCAAAAGTGAGGATGAATTTGGCGTAGTCGCCTCGCGCATGAATGAATTCATTGAAAAAATTCAGGTAGCGATTCTTGATGTGCGTAAGGCATCTAAACAGCTTGAAGCCAATGTTACGCAAATGGTTTCAGCCAATAACGAGTCCGTCGCGCTCGGTGATGAACAGTCGGCGCGCACCAATACGGTCGTTACTGCTATTAATGAGTTAGGCGCAAGCTCAAGTGATATATCATCTAGTGCAGGGAGCGCCTCCGAAAAAGCCACTCGGGCGACAGAGATTTCTGTGTCTGCGCGCGAGGCGCTTAAGTTCAATATGCAACAAATTACCGATTTATCGAAGCGTATGAAAGACTCAGTCGATGCCATCCATAGCCTTGATGAGAATACTCAAAACATCGGTAAGATCGTTGAAGTGATTATGGGCATCACTGAGCAAACCAACTTACTCGCACTCAACGCAGCTATCGAAGCTGCTCGTGCCGGTGAAGCAGGACGAGGCTTTGCGGTGGTGGCAGATGAGGTTCGTAGCCTCGCGCAACGCACATCGCAGTCTGCTGGGGAAATCGAGACAATGATTTCTCAAGTGCGTGAGGGCACACGCACGGTGGTGGAAATTATTAATGACAGTCAGGAAACCAGCGAGGCGTGCGTGGCAAGTGCGGACGAATCAACGCGGCATATGACAGAAATTGATGAAGTGATTGCACAAATTGATGATATGAATCATTCTGTTGCATCTGCGACACAGCAGCAAAGCCAGGTGATTCGAACACTTGACCGCGATGTAACAGATATTAATGAAATGAACGAACGCAGTCAGCAAAACTTGAAGAAAACACACCAAGCCTGTCAGACCTTGCAAGGTGAGTTTGATCGTTTAGAGTCCTTGGTAAGTAAGTTTAAATTGTCGTAACTAATTTAGGAGAAGGATTATGAAACGCGCATGGTTAATTGGCGCCCTCGCCATGTTTGGTGGCTCAGTAGTTGCCACTGCACAAGCTCAAGAAATGGCTCAGAGCGAAGCTCCACAAGACGCACAGGCTTATATCATTTCACCGCAAGATGGCGAAGTGGTTAATTCAACCTTCAAGGTTAAATTCGGCTTGTCAGGTATGGGCGTAGCGCCTGCGGGTGTTGACGTAAAAAATACGGGGCACCATCACCTATTAGTGGATATGGATTCGCTTCCGCCAATGGATCAACCTATGGGTGGCGATATCATTCACTTTGGCGGCGGTCAGACCGAAACAACGCTGACACTTGAGCCAGGCGAACACACCTTGCAAATCATTCTTGGCGATAAGAATCACGTACCACACAACCCCGCGGTTGTTTCTAAGAAAATTACTATCACTGTCAAAGGTGACTAATCAAGCTCTAGCTCTAGCTGGGTTTGTTGGTTGGGATCAGGTAAGGTTACGCTGATCCCAACTAATCTTACATGCTTACCCGCACCTCGCTGCCAAGCCTCTTCAGCTAGTTGATAAAACAAACTGGGTGAGACGAATCCATTCGCTTTAGATACTGTGGTTTGATTAAAATCAGAGAACTTAAGCTTTAAGGTTTGCGTTTTTATCGCTCGTTCACGCCAATGCTCGACTTGTAAGCGTTTTTTTAGCTGAGGTAGCAACTGCTGCTGAATATAGTCCTGTACCGTCGTTAGCTGTTGAATATCCGCTGGTAGCGTTTGTTCGACTCCAACGCTTTTACGGGTTCTATCGGTTGTAACCGGGCGCGGATCAATGCCTTGGCAACGTTGAAATAGTAGCCAGCCAGCCTTTTCTCCTAATATTTGTTGCAGTTGCGATGTGTTGGCCGTCTGAATGTGATGTCCATGAGTTAATCCATAGCGTGCAAGTGTTTCCTGACTCTTAGGTCCAACACCTGGAATTCGCTTAAGCGGTAAAGCGGCTAAATAGTCAAACACCTGCTCTGGTGGCACCACTTTCTGGCCGTTGGGCTTATTATCATCGCTGGCAATTTTTGCGACCATCTTCTGATTGGATATACCAGCAGAGCCAGTGATTCCAAGTTGGCTAATTTCCTTTCTAATAGCTTCAACAGTCAAGCTAGCGCTACCTTTAAAGGCATCGTTGTCGGTTAAATCAAGATAAAATTCGTCGATAGAAGCGGGTTCGACTAGCGGTGTATATCTCGCGAGAATCTCACGCACCTGATACGAAAGTGCCTTATATTCGGCGAAGTTTGGCTTAACAAAGATCAATTGAGGACATAGCTGTCGCGCTCGGTGTCCAGACATGGCGCTATGCACGCCGAAGCGACGGGCTAAATAATTAGCTGTCGCGACCACACCGCGATCGCCGCCACCGCCTACCGCAAAGGGTTTATTCTTGAGGCTGGGATCGCGCAGTACCTCAACAGCAGCGAAGAAAGCGTCAAGATCCAATAACGCTATTTTACGAGTCACTTCGTTCAAGTGTTTATCCTTTGAGCTTTTGTGGGTATAATCTCCGAGTACTGGGTATAGTGTACCAGCCAGATTCTTAGGAGACACTCGTGAAACGATTGACGACACTTGCACTGAAGAGCCTTTCATTCGGCTTGGCCGCCATGATCAGTTTTGGCGCCTCTGCCGCTGTTCAAGATGACATGTCAAAGGACGCTATTGCAAAACGTATTGAGCCGATTGGTAAAATCCGCGTAGCAGGCGAGAGCGCAGCTAGCGAAGCCGCGGCGAGTGGACCTCGCTCTGGTGAAGCTGTGTTCGGTCAGTATTGTACAGCGTGTCACACTTCAGGCGTGATGGGTGCGCCAAAAATTAATAATGCGGACGATTGGGAACCACGTCTTGCCCAAGGCATGGATACCGTTTTAAAACACGCGATCAATGGTTTTAACGCAATGCCTCCAAAAGGTACATGTGCTGATTGCTCTGATGATGAAATCAAAGCAGCCATTGAGTATATGACTGCAGAAATCTAATCAATTACGTGCAGTGATAAAAGAATATGAGCCATCGCAATTAGCGGTGGCTTTTTTGTATATATAAGCGGCAATTTCTTGCAACCCACTGGTTATAGTTTATACTTTACGTTTGTTAATAATTGTAACAACCCGATAAGTAAAACAATAAATAACTATAATTAGAAGTGATGGTTAGGGAGTCCCCGCATCATGGCGGCATCTAGTGGGCCGAACAATAATCAAACAGAGCTTGCTCGCGAAAACCAAAAGCTCACCAAGGTTATTGAACGCCTAAAACGGCTTACATACAGTTATCGTTCAGCAGAAGTGGTGCAGAAGGCACTCTTCCGTATTTCTGAGCTTGCAGCCTCTGCGCGCAGCATGGATAACTTTTATCAATCAGTGCACGCCATCATCGGCGAGCTAATGTATGCTCGCAACTTTTATGTTTGCTTTTACGAGCCTGAAAAGAAAGTCGTCAGCTTCGCTTACTTCGTTGATGAGTTCGACGAAAAACAAGCAATAGAGCAAATGCCAATGGAGTCTTTGGCGCGCGGGCTGACCGGCTATGTCATGCGTACGGGTCAGTCATTGCTATGCCCTCCGGAAGTGTTTCAGCAGCTAATCCAGCAAGGTGAAGTTGAAGAAATGGGATCGGCTCCTGTTGACTGGTTAGGTGTGCCGCTTATTTCAGGTAGTAATGTTATCGGTGCCATGGTGGTGCAAAGTTACCACGATAATCATCGATATGATGAAAACGATAAAGATCTTCTCACCTTCGTATCGCAACATGTCGTCAATGCACTTGAACGATTAAAGCAGAAAGAAATTCTACAAAACGAGATTGCTCACCAAACAGCTGAACTGCGCCACGCTAATGAAAGCTTGATGAAAGAGATCACGGTGCGGGAGAAGGTCGAGCAGCAAACCTCCGTACTATTCGCAATTTCTGAGCTGACCAATACATCAGAAGATATGGTGACTTTCTACGAGGCTCTGCATAACCAAATCGCGACATTGATTCATGCTGATAATTTCTACGTTGCTTTAGTTTCGCCTGATAATAAGTATATTCGCTTTCCGTACCATAAAGATGAACGCGACAATAAGGCTGAACGTCGACGTATGGGGAAGGGGCTCACAGAATACGTGATGCGTAAAGCGGAGCCTGCGTTTATTGATGCCAATGAACGCGCACTGTTAACTGAGAATAAAGAGATCAAACTGACTGAAGATACCGGCAGCGTAGCAAAGCAATGGCTGGGTAGTCCGCTTGTTTTGGATGGTAAAGCATTTGGTGTAATTGCTGTACAGACCTATGATGACGAGTTTTTATATAAACACGAAGACTTAGAGCTGTTGAACTTTGTTTCTCAGCACGTCGCTGTTGCTATCGAACGGCGCCGGGCGAATGAGGAAATTCAAAGAGTTAACCAATTTCTAGAGAAAAAAGTAGAAGAACGCACCGAAGAGCTCGTTTCTGAGATCGAACGACGCAAGAAAATTGAGGCGCGTTTATTCCACGATGCTCACCACGACAGTCTAACCGGTTTACCCAATAGGGCTTTGTTTACTGAGAGTTTGCAGCAAGCATTGGCTCATCAGCGACGTCATCCAGAACACTTTTTTGCAGTCTTATTTCTCGACCTCGATCGGTTTAAAACCATTAACGACACATTAGGTCACTCGGCGGGTGACGAGTTTCTATTGGACGTGAGTAAGCGTATCCAAACATGTGTGCGAGAAAATGACCTGGTTGCGAGACTGGGTGGCGATGAGTTTGTCATTCTATTAGACACGATGTCATCGGTTGATGACGCGCGCGAGATCGCAAAGCGAATTATCTCAAGTTTAAATGAGCCCTTTATTTTGAACGGTCACGAACATTACTCCGGAGCGAGTATTGGTATCGCTATGTGTGATGATTCGCAAGACTCGGTAGAGCGTCTACTCCGTGATGCTGATGCTGCGATGTATGAGGCTAAATCACAAGGGCGTGGGCGCTATGTGGTATTTGATAATACCATGCACCGTACGTTGGTTGAGTCGGTTAAACGTGAACGAGCGCTACGTCACGCACGCATCGACCAAGACTTTTTTGTCGAGTTTGAGACAATTGCAGACATTGCGGGTCGCCAGCAGCATGCGTCGGAAGCCTTTTTACAGTGGAATATTGAAAGTAATCGCGTTAAAACGTCAGATTACTTGGCGCTCGCCGAAAAGACGGGGCTCATTGTTAAGTTGGATCAATACCTATTGAAACGTTGTTGCGAGCACTTACTTAACTCAGGTCAAAGCGAAGAGCGTATTCATCTCAATCTATCGGTAAGGCATCTACTTAAGTCGGGTTATATTCGACAGCTCTTGAATATTGTCGAGCGATATAAAGTAAACCCCTCGCAACTGGTGTTGGAGTTTTCTGAGACTGCACTTACGCAGAATGATAAACGCTCAGTAGCGAGTTTAAGACGCCTATCACAGGCCGGTTTTAAGCTTGTGATTGATCACTTTGGTCGTGGCGCAGGACCACTACAGTTTTTATATAATTATCCATTTTCTAAACTCAAGCTCGATCAAGATTATGTCATGCGGCTAGAATCCAGTAGTCGAGCGCGTGCCATGTTGCGCCACGTTGCCACGCTCTGCGAAGAGTTAGAGATCGAATTGTATGCAGCTGGGGTTAAAACGGAATCTTTAGCGAATATATTACGTGAGTTGGGTGTTGAGTATGGGCAAGGGGCGTACGTAACAAAGTGCCTCAAATCGCCTCAACCCAAATCACGCTCGACCGTTAATGGCACGTTAAACTAAGAGGGTTTATTTAGCGCATTCTTCAGCATTTCTAGCCCTCGTTGACGAGAAGTCTCACGTTCCTCTTCACTTGGTTTATGTTTGTCGTGCTCCCAGGCAATGTCATCCTGAGGGAGTTCAAGTAAAAAGCGGCTGGGTTGTGGCTGGAAAACCTCACCAAATTGGCGCCTCTCCTTAGCCAAGGTAAAGACCAAACGCTGCTGAGCACGGGTTATTCCTACATAAGCTAAACGGCGTTCTTCCTCAATATCGTTACCATCAATACTGCTTTGGTGGGGGAGTAATCCTTCTTCCATGCCGACTAAAAAGACAAAGGGAAACTCAAGTCCTTTTGATGCATGTAAAGTCATCAGCTGTACCTGATCAAATTGCTCATCGTCCTCATTGCGGGACATCATGTCGCGTAAACACAGCTTAGCGACCGCCTGCTCAAGCGAAATGGGCTCGTATTCATCGTTACCCGCTAACATATCGGACACCCACTTATGCAACTCATAAACGTTTTTAACACGCATTTCCGCCGCCTTTGCGCTAGGACTGCTTTCAAATAGCCAGTCGTCGTAGCCAATATCTGCGAGTAAAGTGCGCACGGCAACGGCAGCACTGTCGTTATGATCGGCGTCCCGTGCAGCCTTCTTAATCATCTGTGCAAAGGTATCGACCGCATTAAAGGTTTGCGTATTCAATAAGGTTTTTAAGTGAATCGAGTCGCAAGCTTCTAATAGGCTGCAACCGAGTTGCTTAGAGAGTTCGCCAATACGCTGTACGGTTTGTGGACCAATACCTCGGCGTGGGACATTTATAATACGCAGAAACGCCGTGTCGTCGGCGGGATTTACCAACAGGCGCAGATAGGCCATGATGTCTTTGACTTCCGCCCGCGCAAAAAACGACTGCCCACCGGTGATTTTGTATGGAATTCGGTTGTTCATCAGCGCTTTCTCAAACAACCGGGATTGATGGTTGCCTCGATATAAAATCGCAAAATGATGATAAGGTGTCTTGCTTAAAAAGCGTTGCTTTACGATTTCGGCGACTACACGCTCTGCCTCATGTTCCTCGTTGCGGCCAAAAATAACCCGCAGGGATTCACCGTACTCTTTATCTGAAAATAATTTTTTCTCAAATACGTGAGGGTTATTTTCTATCAGAATATTCGCCGCTTTTAGAATACGACCGTGGGAGCGGTAATTTTGCTCCAACTTCACTACCTTCAAAGTGGGGAAGTCTTGCTGCAAAAGCGCAAGATTTTGTGGTTGCGCACCGCGCCATGAGTAAATTGACTGATCGTCGTCGCCAACCACGGTAAAGCGCGCGCGCTCACCGACCAGTAGTTTGACCAAAAGATACTGGCTTGTATTGGTGTCTTGGTACTCATCAACGAGCAAGTAGCGAAATTTCTTTTGCCAGCGAGCGCGAACGTGCTCGTTACGTTGTAATAATTGACTCGGTAAGCGAATGAGGTCATCGAAATCGACTGCATTGCATGCGAGCAAGTGTTTCTCGTATTGTGCAAAGACCGTCGCAAATTGTCGGTCATCTTCCGTCGAAGCTTGCTGCAGTGCTTGCTCTGGCGATGTCATGGCGTTTTTCCATTGACCGATACGGTGCTGACATTTTTGAATGACCGATTTATCGCCTTCCCACGCATCTTCTGTAAGACCATTGAGTAGCGCATAGGTGTCTTGATCATCGAACAAAGAAAATCCAGGCTTTAGACCGAGTGCGCTGAGCTCGCGTCGGATAATATTCAGGCCGAGCGTGTGAAACGTGGACACTGTTAAGCCGCGTGCACCACCAGCCCCCATGGTTTGGTTAACACGCTCACGCATTTCGCGCGCGGCTTTATTGGTAAACGTGACGGCAGCGATTTGACGAGCAGTGTAAATATTTTCGCGGATAAGATAAGCGATTTTTTCGGTAATTACGCGCGTTTTACCACTGCCTGCGCCCGCTAAAACGAGTAAAGGACCTTGCACATAGTGAACGGCTTGTCGCTGTCGATCGTTTAACATTATTAAGGCTCGGTTAGGAGTGGTACAATAAATCAAGAGCGGCGATTTTAGCGTACTTTTGTCTGAGCCCAAACGGTTAAATTAATTAAGGACCCCTTATGGACAACAAGACCATTGAAAACATTGCTAAACAAATTAGCGAAAGCATGCCATCGGGCGTTAAAGAATTAGCAGGTAATGTTGAGCAGCGTGTTAAGCAAACCCTGCAATCGCAACTTGCTAAACTTGATTTGGTCACTCGTGAAGAGATGGATGTTCAGCAACAACTGTTGCTGCGTCTGCGCGAGCGAGTAGAGCAATTAGAACAGCAAGTCGCTGAACAGAATAAGCAAAACGATAAGCAAGGGTAAGGGTACTGAATACGATGATTCAATGGATTAGCGGTAAAGTCGTTGAGAACTTTCAATGGAGTGACAGTGTTTTTAGCCTACGCGTAATCACTGAATCATTTGACTTTAAAGCCGGTCAGTTTGTGCGACTCGGCTTAAATGTGGGTGGCGAGCAGGTTCTACGTGCGTATTCGGTCGCCAGTGCCCCGGGCGAATCGATTCTTGATTTTGTGATCGCAAGGGTCGAAGGAGGGTTATTAAGCCCGTTGCTAGCAGAGCTTAAGCCAGGCGATGAAGTCAATATCACTCAGCCGGCAGGGGGCTTTTTTACGCTGGATGAGGTACCCGACGGCGATGATCTTTGGATGCTCTCAACAGGCACCGGTATTGGTCCCTTTATTTCAATGCTGCGCACCGAACAGCCATGGCGTCGGTTTAAACGCATTGTGCTCGTGCAAGGCGTCCGTGAAGCACAAGACCTGACCTATCGCGAATTTATCAATGAGTGTCAGCAACGTTATCCAGGGCAGCTCGTGTACCAGCCGATCGTATCTCGCGAGGCGCTACCGGAAGCATTGGCCGGCCGTATTCCTGATTTAATTGCGAGCAGTGAACTACAAGAGGCCTGTGGCATCAACTTTACCGAGCATAGTCAGGTTATGCTGTGCGGTAATCCCGATATGATTCAGTCGTCGCGTGAACAACTAAAAGCACTCGGTTTAGAAAAAAATACGCGCCGTAAACCAGGCCAAGTAACCTCAGAAAACTATTGGTAATCGTCTCGTCGACAACAAATTCTGATTAAGCTGACAGTTAAGTTACTGTTGCATCGCTATGCTCTCCTAATTTGCGAGAGAGAGCATGGCTACTGCAACTGTTTTTACCCGCGCCAGTATTGGTATTGAAGCCCCAGAAGTACGTGTAGAAGTTGATCTCGCCCGCGGATTACCGACATTCACGATTGTTGGAATGCCTGCGACATCGGTAAGAGAAGCAAGAGATCGTGTTAAATCAGCTATTCTCAATGTAGGTCTCGAATTCCCCGCGGCAACGCGTATTATCGTCAACTTAGCGCCCGCTGAAATTCCCAAGCAGGGTGCTCGTTTCGACCTGGCGATAGCCGTAGGTATTCTTGCCGCCTCGGACCAACTCGATGCTGGGCAATTAGCACAATTTGAATTCTACGGAGAACTCGCGCTAGCGGGCAATTCTCAAGCTGTGTCGGGTTTGATTCCCGCATTGATAGCCGCTAGGCAGGCACAAAGAACCGTGTTTGTTCCCTCGGCCAATGAGGCGGAAGCGGGATATGCAGCGCGGGGCAACCATTTTCTGGTACCTGATTTAGCAGCTTTGTTCGAACACTTGCAAGGACATAACACGTTAGCGCATGCGCAAACCGAGGATCAGCCAACCGATGCCGCCAACAATCTCGGCGACCTAGCTGATATTATTGGACAGGCGCAAGCAAAAAGGGCGCTGCTGATTGCCGCAGCCGGTCGTCATCATCTGCTCTTTGTCGGGCCGCCTGGAACGGGAAAAACGATGCTCGCTCAGCGCTTCTTAACTATCTTACCCGCCCCTACACACCATGAAGGCATGCAAATCGCCAGCATCAAATCATTGGTTGAGACACACCTGACCCCTCAGCAGCTTACTCAACGAAACTTGCGTATGCCTCATCATACATGCTCGGCTGCGGCGCTGGTCGGTGGCGGATCGCCGCCCAAGCCGGGTGAAGTGAGCCTTGCGCATCATGGTGTATTATTTCTTGATGAGCTGGCTGAGTTTTCTCGCTATGTACTTGATTCATTACGTGAGCCATTACAATCGGGCGAAGTCACCATAAGTCGAGCTGGGTATCAAACGACTTATCCTGCTCGCTTTCAATTAGTCGCGGCGCTTAACCCTTCGCCTTGTGGTCAATTTGATGGAACGTTAGATAGCTGCCGCTCGACACCTGACCAAATTCTTAAATATCTGAATAAATTATCGGGCCCATTGCTTGACCGGATAGATCTTCAAGTCGAGGTGCCACGAGAGACAGAGTCGCTTAGGCAGCTCGATGGGCAGCATAAGCCGACACCTACTTCACCTCAAATTCGCAAGCAAGTTGTTGAATGTCATCAACGACAAAGGCAACGACAAGGTTGTTTGAACGGTGAGTTAGCAGCACAAGGTGTATTAGAACATAGCCAACTTGGCAAGGATGACCATAGGTTTTTAGTTGAGGTGGTAGAAAAGTTGGGGCTTTCACATCGAGCATTTTATCGCACCTTGAGGCTGGCGCGCACGATTGCCGACCTCGACGATAAGGCGTCGGTGGGACGACGTCATATCGCTGAGGCGTTAAGCTATCGTTCGCTTGACCGCTTGCTAGAGCAATTAAGAAAACTCTAATTCTATTGTCTACTCATCGCGTAAAATACGTTGTATCGGGAGTGATAACTGGCGCCAAATAGCCGGAATATAACTCAGTAACACCAAAAGTAGAATCGCGACGAGGCTTAACACGAGATAATGAACCGTGAATAACTCGGCATGAAATTGTTGGAAAAACCAACTATTGATGGCAGCGATGATTATTACACCTAGAATCAAACCCGATAGCAGTTTTGTGGCCAACATGCGCGATATACTTTTAGCGACGTCGCTGACTTGGGCGCCGACCGCTTGCATAACTGCGTACAGTCGACTGCGTTGAATGACATAGGCAACGATTTGTTGATATAAACTGGTCGCGGCTAAAGCGCAAATCAATAAGGTTAAGCCAAGCAATAGTTGCGCAAGTACGAACCACTCCTCATCCTGTTGCTTTAATAGCTGTAGCAATGCGCCGTCGTTGTTAACATTGTACATATTCTCACGGCTCGCAGCTTGTTGTTGCATCAATTCAACAACCGCATCGACGTTAGTTGGTTGCGCGTACAGATATATTTCGCGCAGTAATTGGCCACTTTCTCTTAGCAGGTTATAAATCATTGGCTGAGCATTTTGATTGAGGCTCGAGTGGGGTAAGTCTTTACTCACTCCGACAATGATAATGGGTTCATCCTCAGTAAACTGATAACTCGAAGCATCTTTAACAAATAGAGTTTGTTGGAGCGCCTGTTTCGGTTGTTTGAAGCCCAGCTCGCGTGCGGCCGTTTCGTTGATAATAACCTGATTAACTTCGGCTGGATTTCGATCGCCCACAACAGGGACAGCCTCTAAAACGTTAAAATAATTATCAGAAACTGACATTATCTGAATAGGAATAGCAGAAGGTGAATCTAAGCCTTCAGTGCTTGCCTGCGTAGCACTTGGATTAGAATCAATAAAGTTATCGACGCTCATGGCGACATCAAATGGTTGATTAGCGAGCTTACTTTTCCATTCATTGAGGTTAATGACAGGGTCGGAGCTGGTTTCTCCTTGTTTATAGCTTAGTTGAATGATGTCGGTATTGACCGAAACTTGCTCAAGCTGCTGCTCTTGCGTTAGCCAAAGGCTGATAGAGCACGTAATAGCAACCAGAGCTAATGCAATCTGCACTGTCATATTGCCAGCGTTGAGCCAACGCTGTAGTCGCCCTTGTCCGTTACTTTTACTGCGCGAAAATCGGGCTTGTCGGTTGAGAGAAAGAAACGGCAGTAATCCAACTAAAATAACTACAGTCACCGTTAACAAAACGCTTAATGCAACCCCTGTGACCTTTATTTCACTACTGAGCAATGAGACCAGTACGAGCTCGGCTTCTACATGCTTTAGAATATACCAACTTAAAGCAACACCAAGCACCACCGATACGAATCCCAAAAGTGAGTTTTCAGTTAACAGTTGGCGGATTAGATCCTTGTTGGATGCGCCCACGGCTTTCCGTGTTTGAAACTCTTGCTCTCGTTGTAAATATTCAGAGAAATTGGAAGTGAGAAGATTAAATAAGCCAATAAGGAGGAAGCCAAGCGTAAGACCCAACAACATCTGCCATTGATCGATTAGCCTTTGGCGCTGTTGAGGATGAAACTGGAGGCCTTCAATTACCTTAGGGGTCCAACTCGCAGTGCCTGAAAGTAAAACAACACTACCATCGCTCGCTTCTTCTTTAGCTAACGTAATAGCCGATACATCCTCAGGCTCGTATCCGGGCTTTAACTCAGCAACGCCGTAGCGAAATGCAACCGATTCGACCAGTTGATTAATTATTTTATCTACATATTCATCAGGTGGCTTATTGGCACCAAAATTAATACCAAAGGTTGAAGCCACTTGTTGATCGGTTAAAACGATGTCTGAGACGATACCTTGAAATAACCTAAATCCTTTAGGTAAGACGCCCGCGACAGGTAGTTGCGCACCGGTAAGGCTGGCATTAATAACAAGCTCTTCAATCGGCTTAGCACCTAATGACTGCCAATATTGATAAGACAAAATGACACGTGTATCCGAGAGCTTTTTCATTACTGGGGGAAGTTCGTCCGCAAAACGATCGATAAACGATGGGGGAAGATACACCGCACCCGCATCGTCGATAGCAACGCCACTCTGATCCTTCAAACCTCGGAGTGTCCGGTTGGTCAGCGTCATCAATTCACCAATAGCTGGCGACTGTGTGAATTTATCTAAGTTGGTCTTATCGATCGGATTGAATTTACCGCTATGGGATTCTAAACCGATGGTGATATACGGCGTTGAACCAGACATCCATGGCTGTCTATCGTTAAATAACGCAGGTGCTGTAGCGATTAAATTGGCGGTAAAAGCACAAAACAGGCTGAGACATAAAATTAACGTTAGCGTCTGAAATTTACGTTTCTGCCACTGCCTGAGGGTGTAACGCAAGTTGAATAACATGTTATGCGCTCCACTGACCGTCTCTTAATTGCAAGCGGCGCTTACAACGCGCGGCGACTTTCGCATCATGGGTCACAATCAGGATTGTGGAGCCTTGTTCATGCAATGACTCAAGTACCGCTAAAATTTGCTCAGCGGTAACGCTATCGAGGTTACCTGTGGGCTCATCCGCAAGAATGAGGCTAGGGTTAGTTACTAACGCACGAGCAATAGCCACTCGTTGCTGTTGACCGCCTGATAGTTGCGTTGGGTAATTGTCTGCTTTATTTGCTATTTCAACTTGTGTTAAAGCCTTCATGGCACGTTCTTTATACTGGTGCTTATTGATCGACGGATGATAACGGAGTGGGAGCATGACGTTTTCTAAAACGGTCATGTCATTAACGAGGTTAAAGTTTTGAAAAATCCACCCCACGTGTTGATTACGCAGTGAGGCGCGTTGATATGCCGATAACGTATGGACGGGATGACCTGCTAAAGAGTATTCACCGTTGCTTTGCACGTCGAGTAAACCAATGATTGAAAGCAAGGTGGACTTACCGCTGCCCGAGGGCCCCTCCAGGGCAACAAATTCACCCTTATTGATAACCAAATCGATATTTTTTAATGCCTCAAACTGCGTCTTACCCGAGCCAAACACTTTACTCATTGCCGATGTTTCTATTAACGCCTCAGCCATTCCCGCCTCACTTATTATTTTTGTTCTAGCAACGACAAACTATGATTGTTGTCATAGTTGTTTATATCAATTATTGAGAACAATTAACAGGCGCTTCAATAATGTACTTTTCGATAGGGCACTGGCATAATCCGCGGCTTGTTTTAAGTCGCCTTTAGTTAGAACGGAAATGAGCACTATGTCGCGCAATCTTATCTCGATAGCGAGCCTTGCACTGTTGGGTTTAACCACAAGCAAGGTATCCGCAGAACAATATTGGTCGGACGCGAGCCTGACTTATTTAGATGGCCATCACTATGAAGTCGGCGATCCTGACCGACAGGTTTTGACCTTCGAGTATGTTGCGGGTTATGACTGGGGCAAACTATTTAGTTTTGCCGACCGGTTAGAATCGAGTGATGGGTTTAAGGAAACCTACATCGAAATTTCGCCTGAGTACTATATTGCTGAATTCGAAAATAGCTGGATTAAAAACCTTAGCGTATCGGGTACAGCAGAAGTGGGAGATGGATTTACTCACTATCTTTACGGTTTAGGCGTGGCATTTGATGTTCCAGGCTTTGATTTTTTAGAGCTTGATGCTTATAAGCGTAATAATGACGGATTACCTAACAACTACCAACTAACCGCATCGTGGGGAGCGCGCTTTGCCATCGCCGATACGCAATGGTTGTACGACGGCTTTATCGACTATGCTTCAGGTATCTCAGGTGTGGGGCCTGCTAATTTGAACTTTACCTCACAGCTCAAACTGGATTTAGCGCCGTATTTTAATCTCGACTCGCCGCTGTATATCGGTGTCGAATATGTGTACTGGCGCAATAAATTCTATATTGATGGTGTTAACGAACATAATCCGAATTTACTGGTTAAGTGGCACTTCTAGTGCCACTTGAATTATTAGCGTGTTTTAAATTGTGAGAGTAACTCGGCGAGGTGGCGAGCCATCTCGTTCATGTGTTGGCAATCACTATGACTGGTGCCCACAGCCGCACTGACTTCGCGTGAGAAGTCTGCAATCGACTGAATGTTTTTCGCCACATCTTGGCTGACAGAGGCCTGCTGTTCAGTCGCTGTGGCAATCTGCGTGCTCATATCTGCGGTTTGTTGGATCAACGCCACTAACGACATAAGCTGGCTGGCCGAATCGGCCACGTGCTCACTGGTAGAGAGTGCATCACCTCGACTGTGCTGCATGCGTTTGACGGCATCCGCAGCCGATTGCCGTAGTTCAGCCATTTGTTCGCGCACGCGCTCTGTGGATTCATTCGTTTTGCGTGCGAGAGTACGCACCTCATCTGCGACGACCGCAAACCCACGTCCGGCTTCACCCGCGCGAGCAGACTCAATCGCCGCATTGAGCGCAAGTAAATTAGTTTGCTCTGAAATCGCCTCAATGGTTTCGATAACGGATGATATGCCCTGTACCTTATCAGCCAATTCAGACACCGTCTGAGAGGCATGGTCGATCTCATTGGAAAGCGATTGCATGCGCTGCTCAGCCTGTTGTAACTTAGTGCGATTTTGTTGTGTGCTCTCATTCGCTGTTGCTGCCCCCGTTGCTGTTTCATTGGCATTATGGGCAATTTCTTTAACTGTGGTTTCCATTTCACTCATCGCCACAGCCACTTGGTCGGTTTTATCTTCTTGATCACTGGACAGTCGATTAATTTGCGACATTGAACGGTCGATTTCGTCCACTTTGAGATTAAGCTGCTCGTTAGTTTGACGCACCGTATCAATGATATTCCCGAGGTTATTAACAAACGCATTAAAGCCCGATGCTAATTCGCCTAATTCATCATTGGTTGCCACCTCAAGACGTTGGGTCAAATCACCGCCCTCCTGAGCCATCGAGGTGAGCCGTTGTGCAACATGTTTGATGGGCTTTACGATACGTCGCGCATAAAATGCCATGGCTAGCACGAATGACGCGCCAACTAATAGCGAAACAATAATTAGCGTCACGAGCGTGGTATAAAGCTCCCCGAAAACCTCTTGCTCGGGGAGTTCAACAATGATGCGCCATTGGGTATTGGGGAGCTCAGTACTTGCAACGATGAACGATTCACCGTTGCGCTCGGTAATCGAATGATGGAACTCACCCGGTTTGAGTAATTCATTTGCGACGGCGTCACCGACCACGTTAGCCAGTGCAACTTGCTGCGTTAAACTTGAATGAATTTGGATGTTACCCTGCTGGTTGACCAAATACGCAGTTCCATTTTCACCCACCTTATAATCAGTGATGGCCTGAGTCAGCTTTTCTAGCGACTTACCAATACCCGCAACGGCGACGACGCGATCGCCATTAACGACTTTGACATTGACAAAAATCGTCGGAATACCGGTATTCTCATCAACATCGAAATTGAGCTCAACAGAATGATTGCCATTTAAAAAGTTATAAAACCATTGATCACGGTCGTTGCTTTGGCTGACTTGTTTAAGTAGACCATCGGCGGTGTAATAGTTACTGCTCAAGTCGGATACTAAGAAGGCAGCGCTTGCCTGATTATTATTGAGCACTGAGTCGAGATGATTAACGATAGCTTGTTGTGACTCCTGAGATTCACCATTTTCCAGTGCTTCAATAAGAAAAGTGTTCTGAGCTAAGGCGGTCGATGCTTGAATTGGCTGACTAATGAGCGCTCCAATCTCGCCTCTTACTTCGCCGAGTGTGGCGGGTAATTCTTGCTCAATCACGCGTTTATTGAGCATCGTTGATATCATCAAGCCGGTTATCGTGAGATTGATGACCAACAAGGTCATCATCGCAATAGCGATGCCCAAAGTTAATTTTGACTGTAAACGCATGTGAACCCTCCTCAGCTTATGAAGGGTTTATCGGCTAGTTTAAGTCGCGCTTTAGTCTATTGTGTTTTTAGAAACTCTTCAAAAAGCTCTGCAAAGCGCTCAAGGTCGCGTCGTGTAATATCTAAATGAGTGACTAACCTCAATTTTTTTGCCGCGCCTATTTTTACTTTATTTTTCTCCATAAACCGCTGGAGAGAGCCAGCAAATTCTACTGAAGGCAAGGTCAAATACACCATATTTGTGCGTGCATCACTCACACCAATATGTGTATTAACACAGGCTTTTTGAAGGGCAACCGCAAGCCATTTGGCGTTCTCATGATCCTCCTGAATACGTTCAATATGATGATCTAAAGCGTGATCAATAGCGGCTGCCAAAATGCCGGCTTGGCGCATTCCGCCTCCGACCATCTTACGCCAGCGTCTTGCGCGTGCAATATAATCGGTTGGACCGACAAGTAACGAGCCAACCGGAGCGCCTAAACCTTTCGAGCAGCACACTGAGACAGAATCGAATGGTGCAGCTAGCTCGGCGGCAGTCAACTGGGTTGCTGCCATTGCGTTAACTAATCGAGCGCCGTCGAGGTGCATCTTTAAATCGTGCTGTTCAGCGAGGGTACGCGCTTGGTCGAAGTAGTCTTGAGAAATCACCTGACCGGCATGCGTGTTCTCAAATGCGAGTAGTCGGGTAATTGGAAAATGAGGATCATTTGGCTTGATGCGTTCGGCGATAGTGTCTAAAGACAGAGTACCATCGGCTTCGACTTCGATGGTTTGTGGCACGATGCCTCCGAGCACCGCAGCGCCGCCTGCCTCATAGCGATAGGTGTGATATTCCTGACCCACGATATATTCTTCACCGTTACGACAATGACTGAGCAAACCTAATAAGTTACTTTGTGTGCCGGAACTGCAGAAAAGCGCATCCTCTTTACCTAACCACTGGGCAACGCGCTGCTCTAACGCGTTAATTGTGGCATCTTCACCATACACATCGTCACCCACATCAGCACGAATCATCGCATCACGCATGGCAGATGTTGGCTGGGTCACTGTATCGCTTCTTAAATCCATTTGCGTCTCGCTTAACTAGTTATTGTTTTGAACAAAGCGTTCTAAGGCGGTGGTTGTTAAGTGGTCAAAGTATAGGGATAATGAACCGCATTGAACAGATGAGAAAAAGCGACGCGATATGAAAGTATATGACAACGTATTGGAAATGATCGGCAACACGCCGTTGGTAAAAGTGAACAACATCGATACAGGTCCCTGCGATTTGTATCTTAAGTTAGAGCTGCAAAACCCGGGTGGGTCTATCAAGGACCGCATCGCCGTTGAGATGATTAATGCGGCTGAGCGTGATGGCAAATTGAAGCCAGGCGATACCATCATCGAGGCGACTGCAGGCAATACAGGCTTGGGCTTGGCGTTAGTTGCGGCGAGTAAGGGCTACCCCTTGATGATCGTAATGCCTGATAAAATGAGCCAAGAGAAAGTCAACAATTTGCGTGCGATGGGGGCGACTGTCAAACAGACTCGCTCAGATGTACAAAAAGGTCACCCTGAATACTACCAAGATATGGCCGCTCGCTTAGCCGAAGAAAACGGCTGGTTCTATGTAAACCAATTTGAAAACCCTGCCAACGTAGAAGCGCATTACAAAACCACGGGTCCAGAGATTTGGCAACAAACGGATGGCGACATTGATGCCTTCGTTTGTGGTGTCGGTTCAGGCGGCACCTTAACAGGTATTGGGCGCTATCTCCGTGAGCAAAAGTCCGATGTTGATTTAGTGCTTGCCGATCCTACTGGCTCAATTTTGGAACCATTAGTGAATCGTGGAGAGCATGTCGAAGCGGGCAGCTGGTTGGCCGAGGGTATTGGCGAGGATTTCGTTCCAAAAATCTGCGAAATTGAATTAGCCAATAAAGCCTACGCGATTTCAGATAAAGAAGGTATGCAGATGGCGCGTCAGGTGCTTGAGAAAGAGGGTGTTATGGTGGGCTCTTCGAGCGGCACCTTAATCGCTGCTGCAGTGCGTTATTGCCAAGATCAAACCGAGAAAAAGCAAGTGGTGACACTTGCGTGTGATACGGGTAATCGCTACTTATCGAAGTTATTCAACGATGAGTGGATGCGTGAAAATAATTTGCTGTAAGGAGTTGTAATAATGGCATCAAATAAACCAATGAAATTTGCGACACGCACCATTCATGGTGGTCAGTCACCCGAGCCGGTTACCGGGGCTGTCATGCCTCCGATTTTTACCAGCTCAACCTATGCGCAAGAGAGTCCGGGCGAACATAAAGGCTTTGAGTATTCTCGTTCGCACAATCCAACGCGTTTCGCATGGGAGCGCGCCGTCGCGAATTTGGAAGGGGGCACACAAGGTCTTGCCTTTGCTTCGGGCATGGCGGCGACCTCTACAATTTTAGAGTTGCTTGATAGTGGCGATCACGTGGTCGCTATGGATGACTTATACGGTGGCAGTTTCCGTTTGTTCGATAAGGTACGTGGGCGTTCAGCGGGACTTAAGTTCTCATACGTTGACCTTGCCGACATTAAGCAAGTCGAACAGGCGCTGACCTCAGAAACACGTATGATTTGGGTTGAAACACCCAGCAACCCTATGTTGAAACTGGTTGATATTGAAGCCATTGTGAAAACCGCAAAGGCACACAACCCAGACATCATCGTGGTAGTGGATAACACCTTTGCGACGCCTTTCAATCAACGCCCGATTGAGCTCGGTGCTGATATCGTTATGCACTCGGCGACTAAGTATCTAAATGGTCACTCCGATATGGTGGGTGGTATCGCCGTTGTAGGTGATAACCAAGACCTAGTCGAACAGATGCTATTCTTGCAAAATTCGGTCGGTGCTGTTGCGGGTCCGTTTGACTCCTATTTAGCGCTCCGTGGTGTTAAAACGTTAGCGCTGCGTATGCGTCATCACAACCAAGCAGCGCTCGAGTTGGCGCAATGGCTCGAGCAACATCCGAAAGTCGAGAAGGTGATCTACCCAGGTCTTGAAAGCCATCCACAACACGCGCTTGCGAAGCGTCAGATGTCCGGTTTTGGCGGCATGATCTCAATTTTACTGAAAGGCGATTTGGCAGCTGCTCGTAAGTTCTTAGAGTCGGTCGAAATCTTTGCGTTGGCAGAAAGTTTAGGTGGGGTTGAATCGTTAATCGAACACCCTGCGATTATGACACATGCTTCAGTACCCAAAGAAAATCGTGAGAAACTAGGTATCTTAGACAACTTTGTTCGTGTGTCGGTGGGTATTGAAGATCTGGACGATCTTAAAGCCGATCTCGATGCGGCTTTAAACGCGTTCTAAACGATATTATCGATTAAAAGTAAAGCTATACAACTTAAAAACCGGTCGCGAGACCGGTTTTTTTATATATAAATCAGTGGTTTATACATTATTTTACAGTTTCGTCATAATTGATTAGGCTTAGGAATAACAAAAAACTGCAGTTTGCAGTGACAAAAATGTTCGCTAAAGAAGGAAAGAATTATGCTATTGAGCCTACTGTTACTTCAGGGACTCGTAGCCGCGTTATTGTTTTACGGCTTAGTCGGTCAGTATCAATCTAAACCGCTTTGGAGTTTATTAGCGGTATTGACCGCAGGGTTTATTCCTCCACTTAACTGGGGTCTGTTGCTTGCAGCGATCGGGCACCGCATGTGGAAGCGTTCTCCAGCGATGCGTCAGTCTATTCACGAACCTCAAGCACGGATGTAATTGCCAATGTCAGCAGTACGTCCGTTTCATTTAGCCTTACCCGTAAAGTCCCTCGACAACGCCCGCAAGTTCTATGGTGAGATCCTGGGGCTGGAACAAGGTCGTAGTAGTGACGATTGGATCGACTGGAACTTCTTTGGTCATCAATTTGTGACGCATGTGGCACCTGAAATAGCGGGTGTTAAAAACCACAGCGGCGTCGATGGTCACAATGTGCCCGTGCCTCACTTCGGTGTCGTGTTATTACGCGAAGATTGGGACGATGTGGCGCGTAAGATTGCTGACTCTGATATTGAGTTTGTCATCGAGCCTTATATTCGTTTTCAAGGCAAACCGGGCGAGCAAGGCACGATGTTTTTCTACGATTACTGCGGCAACGCGCTTGAATTCAAAACGTTCAAAAGCGATGACGATATCTTCGCAACTTAAACCTTGAGCGGCTGACTGGGCTCGGCCGCGATATTCCCACCACTTAATATAATCCCAACCCGTTTCCCGGCGAATCGACTTCGCTCTTGCTTCAGCGCCGCCAGCGTGATCGCTGAGGATGGTTCTATAATGATTTTAAGACGCTGCCAGATCAGTTCCATGGCCGCTTTTGTGTCTTTATCCTCAACGACAAGCACAGCACTTACGTGGCGTTTTAATATTTCGAAATTATATTCACCCAATTGCGTCAGTAAGCCATCGCAAATACTACGAGGTGGTTTAGCGGGTTGCCGGATACCCGTGCTGAGTGACTCAAACCCATCATTAGCGAGCACCGGTTCAGCGCCATAAACTTCGAGTCCTCGTGCCGCTAGGCAGGCGCCTGCAAGCAGGCCGCCGCCACCTAAAGGGGTGATGACAGCGTCTAAATCTTCAACTTGTTTGAGTAGCTCCAGCGTAGCCGTCCCTTGTCCCGCGATAATATCGGGGTGATCGTAGGGTGGAATAAATGTCTCACCGGTATGCGCTCGTTCTGCTGCGAACCGCTCTCGCGCTTCCATACCCGGCTCTATCGTGACTATTGTGGCACCGCTGGCTTCAATATTGTTGCGTTTTATAGCAGGCGCGTTATTGGGCACCGCGACCGTAACGGAGATGCCTAAACGTGCTCCAGCATAGCCTAGCGCTGCACCGTGATTACCGGATGATACGGTAAATACACCGGCTTTACGCTGTTGCTCTGACAGAGATAGCAAGGCATTGCTGGCGCCGCGATACTTAAACGCCCCGGATTTCTGAAGGTTTTCGCACTTAAAGAAAACCTCACAGTCAAGGGCATCATTGAGCTCCGAACATGTGAGCACCGGTGTGTGCTTAATAAAACCTTCCAAGCGATTGGCAGCTAATACAATGTCATCGTAGCGAGGCAAGCTTATTTTAGGCATAATACGGGTCCTTCAGCGAAAACGAGGATTGCTTGTGGGTCAATTAAATACGTTTCAACGCATCCGCGCGATGGAAACCGAAAAACAATCATTGTTTGCATTGTATCTGTGCGAGCGGATGCTGCCAAATTATGAATTTTTTCATCAGCTCACGGGGTTCGGTGAACTCAAACCGTTACGTGGTGCACTCAACGCGCTATGGGACCGTCATGCAAATCCTAAACACAGCAAAATCAACGCAGAGCGTTGGCAAGAGAAAGTCGATGAAGTGACGCCGAGTGAATACGGTCATGACATGCTCGGAGTTTATCCTGCGATGGATGCCTGTACTGCTATCAGCACCTTGCTACAGGGCGTGCTTGATAAAGACGCAAAAAACTTTGTCGATGTGGCAAAAGTATCACAAGCCTCGGTGGCTAAATTCATAGAGCTCAATATTGCCGATGAGGTGCCCGCCGAGCAGTTACGAGAGGTGGTTAATCAACACGAGCTGTATCAGTATGAAGTTGAAATGCAGCAGGCGATGCTCAATTACCTCGAAGCGCAACCAACCGTCACTAAGGCACTGGTTAATCAGCTGAAGCAAATGGTGGCCGATGAAGGTATTTCTAACATCGGCCTTGAAGTGAATCAGTCATCAGACTGACGTGCGTAGATCGTTAGCCATCCGAAAATGCCGAAGATAAGAATCTGCCAGCCATCTCCCTTTTTCCAAGGGAGCTGAGCTTTCATCGTGGCAACAAAAATCCCCAGCAATAACAAATGCATAATCACAAGTACGCCGAGTAACATAGCAATCAGACCATAAGCTTGGGTGCTCATGTCGACGACTAAACCCGATAAAAGCGCAAGCAAAGCAATCCATATAATGGCAAAAATCGCTTTGCCGAGAAGTAAAATCATATTCATACGTGTGTTGTCTCTTCAGTTGATGGAGTGAGCAACCTAAAGCTGACTTGACCGTGATGCTTCTCTCGGAGGATATCAAAGTCATTGAAGACTTCAGGCGGCAAGTTGTGCTCACTTTCGACATAAATCAGCGAGTCCGAATGTAACCACTCACCTCGTTTCAGCGCTTCAAGCGTCGGACTGACGAGTGATTTATTAAACGGTGGATCGATAAATACGATGTCTAGTTTAGTGGGTTGAGTTGACTCCGCGTTTAGCCAATCGAGCGCGCTTTGTTGTATCACATTAATTTGTGGTGCCGATAAGCGACTGACATTTTGATTCAATTGCCGCGCCGCCGCCTTGTCCATTTCTATCAGAGTTACCTGTTGGGCGCCTCTCGATGCGGCTTCAAAGCCTAAGCTACCGCTGCCAGCAAACAAATCGACAACCTGAGCGCCTTGAATATCAAATTGCAGCCAATTAAATAACGTCTCTCGTACGCGGTCCGTGGTAGGGCGAAGCCCCTCGGCTGTTAGTATGGGCAGCTTGCGCCCGCGCCATTGCCCGGCAATAAGGCGCAACTCTCCTGTTTTCTTGTTGCTTTGTTTTCTCACAATATAATTGGCCTGGTTAATTATCTGGGTGCGTCGTCAGTTTCGCTACAGCGTGGTAAACTATCACTAGTTTAACGATTTAATGGTTGTAGTTCCAAGGTATTCAATTATGGCAAAAGGTTTGTTTTCTATGTTTCGACGCAATAAATCGTCGAAACAAGATGAGAAAGAAATAAAACAAGATGAGCAAGAGCAGCAGTCGACCCCACGTGATGCTGATGCAACGGAAGACTGTGCGCAAGTGACGGCCGATTCTGCCGCAGGAAAGCCGTTACCTGAGGTCGAGCCGGAACCTCCTAAGCAGTCTGAACCCGAACCTGAGCTCGACCCAGAACCTGAGGTTGTCTCTGCAGAGGGGACAAGATCTGAGTCTAACATTGAGCCTGAGCCTGAGCCTGAGCCCGAGCCTGAAGCCGCTCCAGCAATAGAACCTGAAGTTGAATCAACACCCGAAGCGGCACCCGCTAAGAAGAAGGGGCTTTGGGCTCGCCTGACCGAGGGACTCAAGCGGACATCGGGCAGTATTGGTTCGGGCTTATTCGGCGTCTTTAAAGGTAAGAAGATCGATGACGATCTGTTTGAAGAACTTGAAACTCAATTATTAATGGCTGATTTAGGCGTAAAAACGACCACAAAAATCATCGATAATCTGACGCAACAAGCGGATCGCAAACAACTTAAAGATGCCGAAGCACTATATGAATTGCTGCAAGAGCAGATGGAAGCCTTGCTCGAGCCGGTCGATAAGCCGCTCGCGATTGATACCAGTAAAACGCCGTATGTCATTTTGATGACCGGTGTAAATGGAGTGGGTAAAACCACCACCATTGGTAAGCTCGCTAAACAGTTCAAACGTGAGGGCAAGTCAGTCATGCTCGCAGCCGGGGACACGTTCCGCGCCGCTGCCGTAGAACAGTTACAGATCTGGGGCGAACGCAACGAAATTCCTGTTATTGCACAACAGACCGGTTCTGATAGTGCATCAGTATTGTTCGATGCGATGCAGGCCGCTAAAGCGCGGGGTATCGACGTACTGATTGCCGATACAGCAGGCCGCTTGCAGAATAAATCGAATTTAATGGAAGAGCTAAAGAAAATTGTGCGGGTAATGAAAAAGCAGGATCCGCAAGCGCCACACGAAGTGATGCTGACGTTAGACGCGGGCACTGGCCAAAATGCAATCTCGCAAGCCAAACTGTTCACCGAAGCTGTCGGAGTGAGCGGAATTGTAATGACGAAATTGGATGGTACCGCTAAAGGCGGTGTGATTTTTGCCGTAGCCGATGAATTTAAAATTCCTATTCGATACATCGGTGTGGGCGAGCAATTAGATGATTTACGACCATTTATCGCGCGAGACTTTATTCAGGCGTTATTTGACCGTAAGCTAGACCAAGAATAAAGCAACCTTAAGACACTATGATACGCTTCGAGCAAGTCAGTAAAACCTATCCTGGGGGTCACCAAGCCCTCAGTCATGTTGATTTTCATGTTAAACCCGGCGAGATGGCGTTTCTGACAGGGCACTCCGGCGCGGGTAAAAGCACCTTACTCAAGTTAATCAGTGTGATGGAGCGCCCGACTGCTGGTAGAGTGCGTATCAATGGCCATGACCTCAATACGATTAAGCCGAAACAGGTTCCTTTTGTACGTCGCGATATCGGTATGATATTTCAAGATCACCGATTGTTAATGGACAAGTCAGTGTTCGATAACGTCGCGCTCCCCTTGATCATTGAAGGTTACAGCGTTCAGGAGGCACGCAAGCGGGTACTTGCGGCCCTTGAAAAGGTTGGCTTGGCCGACAAATACCGGCATTTTCCTATGATGCTCTCGGGTGGTGAACAACAGCGTGTCGGTATTGCACGCGCTATCGTAACAAAGCCACCGCTATTACTAGCAGACGAACCGACGGGTAATTTAGACCCTAAGCTCTCAATGGACATTATTCGGCTATTTGAGGAGTTTAACCAAGTCGGTGTATCGGTACTCATTGCTACGCATGATTTAGGTCTCATTGCGCGGTTAAAATATCGGACGTTGACCTTAAAAGAAGGGCGGCTCATTAATGATGGCCTAGAGGAGCAACCGGCATGAGCTTATTGTTCCGCAACCGAGTCGTCGAAAAAGGTGCTCAACAACAAACCAGCTTGCCGTTTTGGCGGCGTATTTTGATGATCCCGGTGCATCATTTGCAACAGGCGGTCAGTAGTCTAGGGGAGTTGTGGCGTAATCCTATTGCGAGCTTAATGACTGTTGCTGTACTTGGTTTGAGCTTAACGCTACCTAGCGCACTCTATGTGATGGTAAAAAACACCTCCCAAATTGCTGGACAGTGGCAGCAAGCCTCTGAAATTTCTTTGTTTCTGCGTACCGATGCAAGCCAGCAATCGGTTGCTACATTAAAGCAGCAGATAAGTATCCGTAATGACGTCGAATCGGTTCAGTGGGTTACCAAACAAGAAGGGTTTGAGCAGTTTAAAGCGACTTCTGGTTTTGGTGAAACATTGGATTATTTTGACAGTAACCCGCTTCCCGATGTACTGGTTGTAACACCAGCGCAACAAGCACGCACACCTGCGCGGGCGCAGGCATTGCTTGAAGAACTACAACAGGCTCGCGAAGTGCAGATGGGTAAACTCGATGTTGATTGGCTGTCTCGTCTGCAAGCGATTGTTGATTTAATTCAGGATGTATTGGCCGCATTAGCGCTGCTTTTATGTATCTCTGTCATTCTGATCGTGAGCAATACAATCCGACTGAATATACTCAGTAAACGTGATGAAATCGTGATTATGAAACTCGTCGGAGCCACTGATGCATTCATTCAACGGCCGTTTCTGTATACCGGTGTTTGGTATGGTGTGGCAGGCGGTGTGATTGCATGGTTGGCAACCCAGTTATTGATCTGGTGGATTGGTTCTGCCGTAACCAATGTAACTGAATTATATCAGTCACAGTTCTCGCTTTCAGGATTGACTGTCGGAGAGATGTTAATGGTCTGGTTGGTTGCCGTTGCGCTGGGTTTAATCGGTAGTTTTTTAGCGGTGCGAAAGCACATAAAAAGTATCGAACCCGAGGCATGATCGAAAACGATCGCAAGACTTGCGTTGACAAACATGCGCGTTATACTGAGATTCTTGGCGATTGTTTTTTCGGGTCCAGCAATGACGACCTGTTGCGCTGAACGGAACTTGTGTGTAAAAAAACGGTCATACGGATAGGCTATGCTAGTCGATACATGTAGTGAGTAATTAGAGGTTGTTAAATGAGCACTGAATTAAAAACCATGGCTTTATCGGTCCCTCAGGGCGGGGGTCTTGACGGTTACATTCAGTCAGTCAACCGCATTCCAATGCTGAGCGCAGAGAAAGAAAAAGCGTTGGCAAAACGTTTGCAGGAAGATAAAGACTTAGACGCGGCGAAAGAGTTAATCATGTCGCATCTACGTTTTGTCGTGCATATCGCCCGTGGCTATTCTGGTTACGGCCTGCCGCAAGCGGATTTGATTCAAGAAGGTAACATCGGCCTGATGAAAGCGGTAAAACGCTTCAACCCAGAAGTGGGCGTGCGCCTTGTTTCATTTGCTGTGCATTGGATTAAGGCAGAGATTCACGAATATGTATTGCGTAATTGGCGAGTCGTTAAAGTAGCGACCACCAAAGCGCAGCGCAAATTGTTTTTCAATTTGCGTAAGATGAAGAAGCGCTTAGGCTGGTTCAATCAAGACGAAGTCGAAACAGTGGCGAAAGAGCTGGGTGTTTCGAGCAAAGAAGTCATGGAAATGGAAGCGCGAATGAGCGCCCATGACCAAGCGTTTGAACTGAGTTCTGACGATGACGATTCTAAAGAAGGTTCGACATACTCACCTGCGATGTATCTCGAGGATAAGCGCTCGGATCTTGCAGAAGAGATCGAAACTGAAGACTACGAAGCGCATACTCAGAAGAAGTTGTTCTCAGCGATGAGTAGCCTTGATGAGCGTAGCCAAGATATCGTTCAATCACGTTGGTTGTCCGAGAACAAATCAACATTGCACGATCTTGCTGCAAAGTATGAGGTATCGGCTGAACGAGTGCGTCAACTCGAGCAAAATGCGATGAAAAAACTTCGTGCAGCGATGTCTTAACTGACTTTGAATTATCTTGAAAGGCGCTACGAAAGTAGCGCCTTTTTCGTTTCTGCTTGCCACTTATTGTTTAGGGGGTGTTCATGGATTGTCGTTTGGGGTGTGGCGCCTGCTGCATTGCGCCTTCCATCAGTTCACCGATTCCTGGAATGCCAGAGGGAAAAAAGGCAGGTGAACGCTGCGTTCAGCTTGACGACGATAACCTGTGTCGTTTGTTTGGTGATCCACGCCGACCTCAGGTGTGCTCCGATTTTGATGCGACGCACGATGTGTGTGGTGATAACCGTGAGCAAGCGCTTATTTTATTGACTCGTCTCGAGCACGCTACTGGGAATGCTTGAATCGCTTTTAATCGTTAGTTCCGACGCAAAGACTAATTGCACGCCATCCTGATCTAACGAACCTAAGCGTCTCTTCAAAAAAGCAATTGTTTCGGGGTAGGGATGCCCGATAGCTATCGCCGTACCTTGTTGGTGAGCAATGCGGATTAATTCGTCAAATTGCTGAGTAAGGTAACGCTCACTTGTTTCGTTATCGATAAAAACATGACGGCGCGCGACAGGCACCTGATAGCGCTGGGCGATTTGTTCGGCGACAGTATACTCAGTGGTGCGGCTATCCACGAAGTACAGGTCATGATTCTTTAGTGACTCCATCACCGCTTGCATGGGTTGTGTAAGTTGTGTGAGTTGACTACCCATATGATTATTAATACCAGCCACGTAAGGAATATCATCTAATACTTGGCGGAGTTTTAGCTTGATCTCGGCATTCGACATATCAGATGTAAGTGCACCCAAGCCCAATGCGTTACCCGCTAATGCTTGCATTGGAACATGCGCCATAATTTGTTTGCCTTGATGATGCGCTTTCAGGGCAAAAGACCTTCCGTAAGGCGTAAAAGGTAATACGGCAAAAGTTACGTCACCAGGTAATTCAGCTGCCGCTAAATCTTCAGGGTGGTTGCCGATATCATCAATGATAATCGCAATTTTATCGGCAGCGACCACAGGCGTGGTCAATAAAATGCTCAGGAAAACCAGATAAAAGTAGCGGCGCATAGCAGTTAGCGGATCCATTGGGTTGGATTTTCCGGTTGACCTTTAAAGCGGATTTCGAAATACAGTGCTGGTGAATTTTGTGCGCCGCTTTGACCCATCAGTGCAATTTCCTCGTTCTGTTGTACCTCTTCACCAACATTCTTGAATATCACTTGATTGTATCCGTAGAGGCTCATATAGCCCTCACCGTGATCGATCACTATGACTAGCCCGAATCCGCGTAACCAGTCAGCAAAAACAACACGACCGTCGGCAATGCTACGGATGCTTTGCCCCTGTTCGCCATCAATGAGTACGCCTTTCCAACGGATAGGTCCCTCACGACGTTCACCGAACAAACGCTGCACTTTACCATTGGTCGGCCACCGTAAGCTCGCTTTTATAGGCTTCAATCCGATTAACTCAATGCGATCACTAAGTGCCTCTTCAATTGCTGCGATAACCTGCTCCAGTTCAGCTTGGCTACTTCGTAACTCAGCGATTTTTTCTTCCTCTGAGCGTTGTTCATTGCGTAGCTTAGCAATCGCTTGCTCTTGCTTTTCTTGTTGCTCGGTCAGTGCCGAGCGTTGTGCTGTTTGTTCAGCGCGTAGCTCGGTTTGCTGCTGATATTGTGTCTGCAGCGCTTGTTTAACCTGTTCTAATTGAGCCTGTGTTTGTTTTAAGCTATCGATGGCTGCAATACGGGCATCGTTAAGGTACTTATAATAAGTCAGTTGACGCTCTAAAGAGGATGCCTTTTGCTGGTTCAGAAGCAGTTTGAGATAGTCGTAATCGCCGTTTGCATAGGCCGCGATGACCTGATCTTTCAACGCGTTCAGTTGGTCACGGATATCGGCTTCGAGCCGCGTTTGCTCGGCTTCATTATTGCCGATCTCGCTTTCCAACTGTTGTAACCGTTGTCGCGTGTTTTGTAGTGCCTCAGCGAGCTTGGCGGTGCGTAACTCCAGTTTCTTAAGCGCTTGTTGACTTGATGTGAGCGCTTGTTTGCGTGACTCAAAAGCCTCAAGCCGAGATTCAATCTCGGCTTGAATTGCTTTAAGTTCTGCCTGTTTTTCAGCCTTTGTTTGCTCAGTCGGCTGTTGGGCAAGCGCTATAGCCGAGAACAAAGAAAAGGCGAGAAGAAGGCCCCACGCAACAGGTTTCAGCATCAATTAATCGTCCAGTTGCATGAGCGTTTTACCCGTCATTTCGTTTGGCTGTTCAAGCCCCATTAGATGCAACATGGTAGGCGCTACATCAGAGAGAATGCCATTACGTGGTGTTGCATGACGACCCACATAAATAAATGGAACAAGCTCGCTGGTGTGTGCCGTGTGGGCTTGACCAGTGCTAGGGTCGCTCATCTGTTCAGCGTTACCGTGATCAGCGGTAATAAGACATTCGCCACCGACTTTTTGTAACGCTTCAACCACGCGTCCCACAGATCGGTCAACAGCTTCACAGGCCTTCACTGCTGCATCAAAGTTACCCGTATGACCGACCATATCACCATTGGGGTAGTTACAAATAATGACGTCGTACTGTTGTCCATCAACGGCCTCAACGATCGCATCAGTGAGCTGTTCTGAACTCATTTCAGGTTGCAGGTCGTAGGTTTTTACTTTAGGTGACGGAATGAGTTTGCGCTGTTCGCCATCAAACTCTTCTTCGCGTCCTCCGCTAAAGAAGAATGTAACATGCGCGTACTTTTCAGTTTCAGAAATGCGCAGTTGCGTTTTATTGTGCTTTGCCAACCACTCGCCTAAAACATTATCGAGTCTTACAGGTGGAAAGGCGCAGGGGGTATCAAATTCATCCGCATACTGAGTCAGCATGACAAAACCACTGAGTTGTTTGCGAATGCCACGCTCAAACGTATCAAGTTCATTATCAATAAACGCACGTGTCATTTCGCGCGCCCGATCAGCGCGGAAATTCATAAAGAACACCGCATCACCGTCCTCTATCGCGGCCGGCTCTCCAATGACCACTGGGCTGACAAACTCATCGGACTCGCCACGTTCATAAGCGTCGGCGAGGGCATTCAGCGCATTATTGGCATGCTGTTCAGCACGTCCATGATAAACTGCGTTAAACGCACCTTCGATGCGCTCCCAGCGATTATCGCGATCCATCGCGTAAAAGCGACCCGACAATGAGGCAAAACGGCCCACACCCAAGCGCTCAAACAATGCTTCAAACTTCTCAATGGAAGGACGCGCTGACTTAGGCGGTGTATCACGACCGTCGAGGAAGCCATGAACATATATCTGTTGAGCACCTTTCTTATGGGCCAACTCAACCATCGCCATGAGGTGCTCCTCATGACTGTGAACGCCCCCAGCGGAAAGTAGGCCCATGATATGAACCGCACGGTTCTTAGTAATCGCCTGCTCAACGTTTTCAGTTAACACAGGATTATCGAAAAACTCGCCAGTTTTTATGCTTTGCGAAATGCGCGTGAAGTCTTGGTAAACAACGCGACCTGCTCCCAAATTAACGTGGCCTACTTCTGAATTGCCCATTTGGCCATCTGGCAAACCAACAGCGCCACCTGAGCCGTCGACTAAACAGTGAGGGTAGTCGTTCCACAACCGATCCATCACTGGCGTAGTTGCCGCAGTTATCGCGTTGTCTGGAGCTGAATCACGGTATCCCCAACCATCTAAGATCATCAAAACCAAAGGTTTTTTATCATATGCCATATCGACTACCTATGCGCTTGAAAGCGAAAATCAATTTTGTCCAGTTTACTGGATTTCTGACTATTTCGCATCCACTCGATTTGCTATTGGTAGTTAGGGCTTCAGAGGGTATACTTTCACCCTCTAAAAGGACATACCCTCCATCTGTGAGGGGTCACCATTAACCGAATAAATAAACGAGTTAGCATGCAACAACTAATGACATTTGTAGCGAATAATCCATTCATGAGCGGACTATGGATTGTTCTTTTGCTCGCGTTAATCATTATGACTATTCGCTCTACGATGCAAGGTATCAAGCAGTTACAGGCGCAACAAGCGATCATCTGGACTAACCGTGAAAACGGTGTGTTTGTTGATATTCGCTCGACTGACGAATACCGCAAGGGGCATGTGAGTGGTGCGGTATCGTTGCCACAACAGCAGATCAAAGACAAAAAAGTGCATGCTATTGAAAAGTTTAAGGATGCCCCCATTGTATTGGTATGCAACACTGGACATACTGCGATCTCGGTCGCTAAAAGTTTACAAGAACAAGGCTTTAACCAAGTCGCTGTCCTAGCAGGTGGCATGAATGCTTGGCGCAATGATAAGTTACCCATTGCAACAGGAAAGTAGTTTTTAATTAAAAATTTAGCTAAAGTCGGTAACCGACAATTTAGTTTAGTGAATAACCAACGTTTTAATAGGAAGTATCATCATGGCTGACGAACAGCAAGCAAATGGCGCAACTGCAGAAAATCAACAACAACAACCGCAGTTTGCTATCCAACGCGTTTACACTAAAGACGTTTCTTTTGAAGCGCCTAACTCGCCTTCAGTATTCCGTAAAGAGTGGAAGCCAGATCTTAAACTCGATATGAACGTTAAGCATGAAAAGCTTGAAGATAACGTTTACGAAGTTGTACTGACTTTAACTGCAACTAACAAAGTAGGCGAAGAAGTCGCATTTCTTTGTGAAGTTCATCAAGCCGGTATCTTCACAATCGGTGACGAGGTTCAAGAAGGTCAGTTAGCGCACACATTAGGTTCGTTCTGTCCGAACATTTTGTTCCCATATGCACGTGAGTGTGTAGCAAGTTTGGTTAACCGTGCGACTTTCCCACAGCTGAACTTGGCGCCTGTAAACTTTGACGCAATCTTCGCGCAACACGTTCAGCAACAGCAAGCGCAACAACAGCAAGCTGACGCGTAAGGACTGGTTGCTTAATATGAAGCAAGCAGAAGTTGCGATTCTAGGGGCGGGGTCTTATGGCACCGCCCTTGCTATTTGTTTCGCCCGAAAAGGTGTTAAAACGCTTCTTTGGGGGCGCGATCAAGTACAAGTTGCGGCGATGCGAGAGCACCGTGAAAACGCTCATTACCTACCGGGTTGCAAGTTTCCAGAGAGTTTAGCAGTAACGGCTGACATCAACGAGGCGGTCGACGGTGTAAAAAATGTGGTCGTGGTTGTTCCAAGTCACGCGTTTGCCGATATCTTAAAAACCATACAGCCAATGTTAGAACCCCATGCGCGTGTCGCGTGGGCAACCAAGGGTTTAGAGCCAGAGAGCGGCCGTTTACTCTACGAGGTGGCTGAAGAAGCGCTTGGTCAAACGCACGCGTTAGCGGTTTTGTCAGGGCCGACTTTTGCGATTGAAATGGCTAAGGGTTTGCCGACCGCGATCTCGATGTCATCAACTGACCAAGACTTTGTCGATGAACTCTCGGAAATGCTACATTGCGAGCGATCGTTCCGAGTCTACACTAATGATGATTTCATCGGCGTACAACTCGGTGGTGCAGTAAAAAACGTGATCGCGATAGGTGCCGGTATGGCGGATGGCATTGGTTTTGGCGCCAACGCACGCACTGCGCTTATTACTCGTGGGTTGGCGGAGTTAACCCGATTAGGTCTGAAGCTGGGTGCCAAAAGCGAGACGTTTACCGGGATGGCAGGTCTAGGTGACTTGATTCTCACGTGTACGGATAATCAGTCACGTAATCGTCGATTTGGTTTAGCGCTGGGTCAGGGCAAGTCTGTCGATGAGGCTTTGACGTCTATCGGACAGGCGGTCGAGGGCTATCGTAATACGCGAGAAGTTGTCTCTTTGGCGCATCGTGAAAACTGCGAAATGCCCATCTGCGAGCAGATTTATAAAGTGCTTTATGAGGGTAAGGCACCAGAGGAAGCAGCTATCGCGTTATTAAGTCGAGCTAAGAAAAACGAATGATGACGGCACTGGCTGCTATGAAGCAGCCAGTAGTTGTTGTTCGACAAGTTGCCATTGTTGATCAAAGTGTTCTGTCGGTAGGCGCTTGAAGTCTGAGCGCACAAACTGGCTGATTTTTCCATCAGCGAATGACAGCAACAAGTTAGCTAATACGCCTTCTTCGACAGCGAACCGTTTTTGCTCTCTCAGTGCTTTTTCACGTAACACCTGTTTAAGTTGTGACTCAATGCGGTTGAACAAATCTTCTATTCGATGACGTAGTCGATCATGTTCGCCCATAAGAGCATCACCTGAAATGACACGAGTAATACCAGGGTTTCTTTCAGCGAAAGTAAGCACTAACTTAAGTATGGTCTGGCAGCGGGTTAGCGTGTCCTTTTCCTCGTTCATAATTAAGTTAATACGGCTCAACAGCGTATCTTCGACGAACTCTATAAGTCCCTCGAACATGCGCGCCTTCGATGGAAAATGACGATACAGCGCTGCTTCAGATACGCCCAAGTTAGCCGCCAACTTAGCTGTTGTAATACGCTGTCCAGGACTGGTTTCCAACATCGCGGCAAGGGCTTGTAGAATTTCTTCACGACGGTTTCTTTTTTGTTGTGTCATCGCGTTATCCAATTAATTATTGCTTACCAGAATGGCCAAATCCGCCTTCGCCACGATCGCTCGTGGCAAATTCATCGACAACCTTAAGTTGTGCTTGAACGACGGGTACGACAACGAGCTGTGCAATGCGATCGCCCGGCTCAATGAGATAATCCTTATCACTACGGTTCCATACTGAAACCTTTAATTCGCCTTGATAGTCAGAGTCAATGAGACCGACCAGGTTGCCGAGCACGATACCGTGTTTATGACCTAAACCTGATCGTGGTAATAAGGTAGCCGCATAGCCGGGGTCGCCGATATACATCGCGATACCCGTACCAATTAATTCGGTTTGTCCCGCGGCAATATTCATTGGCGCATCGATACATGCCCGAAGATCCATACCTGCTGAGCCGGCTGTGGCATATTCAGGAAGCGGAATATCGGTACCAATTTTGGAATTCAGTATTTTAACTTCTACCGAGGTCATAGTGATTCGGTTCCTCAATTATTTACGAAAATTCTTATGGAAGTGGCTCGCAATATAGCGCGTTAGTTGGTGGGCGAGCGACGCTTTAGTTTGTTGTTCAAACACCACTCGGTCGTCAGTACTAAGTACCACAACAGCGTTATCATCACTATTAAAGCCAATGTCCTTATTACTCACATCGTTCGCGATGATGAGCGCCAAATTTTTACGCTTTAGTTTATCCATCGCATAGGTTTCTACATCCCGTGTTTCTGCGGCGAAACCGACACACATTGGCGCCGTTGCTTGTTCTGCGATGGTTTTCAGAATATCGGGGTTTTCGACAAGTTCCAGTGTAGGTGCACCCGTCTGGGCGGATTTTTTCATCTTGTGTTCGGCAACATTAACCACCCGATAATCCGCTACTGCAGCACAGCCAATAAAAATATCACATGGCTGAGCAAGTGCAGCATCCAACATGTCGCGTGCCGATTCCACATTGATACGGTTAACGCCAGACGGTGTTGGCAGGTCGACAGGCCCAGCAATGAGTGTCACATTGGCGCCGTACTTGGCCGCTGCTTGCGCCAACGCAAACCCCATTTTGCCGGAGCTGTGGTTACTGATGTATCGCACCGGATCAATGGCTTCCCGTGTCGGTCCTGCTGTGATGGTAAGGTGAACACCTGTGAGCGGCTGATCCGCCTTGTCTTGCAACTGCTCAATAATAAATTCTTTGATTTGGTGTGGCTCACTCATGCGGCCGGCGCCCACGTCACCACATGCTTGCGATCCGGATTCAGGTCCAACCGCACGCACACCGCGCGCAATCAGTTGTTTCATGTTGGCTTGTACCGCGGGATGTTGCCACATCTGCTGATTCATCGCGGGGGCTACTAGTACCGGCGCTGAAGTCGCCAAACACACTGTGCTTAGTAAATCGTCGGCAAAGCCGTGAGCTAGCCGAGCCAAGGCATTAGCACTGGCAGGGGCAATCATGACAATATCGGCCCACTTAGCGAGTTCAATGTGACCCATGCCGGCCTCTGCCTGCGTGTCGAGTAACTCACTATGCACTTCCTCACCCGATACCGCCTGTAACGTCATAGGCGTAACAAAGGCCGTTCCCCCATGGGTTAACACCACTCGCACCTGTGCACCATCATCCTTAAGGCGACGTATCAATTCAGGGATCTTATAGGCGGCGATGCCACCGGTGATACCCAGTAAAATATGTTGACCAGCAAGTGCGCTCATGATGATTCACCAACGTCCGTATGTTAAGACACGTAAAGATAACATGAGCTACGGCAAGGCGGTAGTCTGTGTGGCTACACTCTGGCATTTTAGCGGAGCCTAGCAAATGAGTGTAAAGTTGTGGCCTGAGTCTGAACGCCCGCGGGAAAAACTTCAGCAATTGGGGGCAAGTGCGTTATCCGATGCGGAATTATTGGCAATCTTAATAGGTAGCGGGTGTCGCGGTCTGGATGTGGTCACCTTTGCTCGACAGTTGTTGGTACAATTCAATGGCATCGGACCATTGCTGACATCATCGAATGACCAGTTAATGGCAGTAAAAGGACTCGGTCCCGCGCGTATTAACCAACTTCAAGTGGTGCTGGAGTTATCTAAACGTTACTTAGCGTGGCAACTTTCACGGCGCGATGGGTTTACTGAACCATCGATGGTGAAAGAGTACTTGTCGACTCAGTTGCGGCATCAACGTCGCGAGGTGTTTGCGTTATTGTTACTCGATAGTCAACATCGCCTGCTACGTTATGAAGAATTGTTTTACGGTACCATCAATGCGGCCCCGGTCTATCCGCGTGAGGTACTCAAATTAGTTATGCAACACAACGCCGCCGCGGTTATCCTCGCGCATAATCATCCCTCGGGTGTTGCCGAGCCTAGCCAGGCCGATAAGAGGGTGACAGAGCGGTTACAAAAAGCGCTTTCACTGATTGATGTTGCATTGCTGGATCATTTCGTGATCGGCAGCGGCGATCCGGTTTCGTTTGCCGAAAGAGGGCTTATTTAATAATCACTGGAGATCTAGTGCAAGATAGCGTAAAATTGCGCCCGAACGATCACAGAGATCAAAAAACCGCCGTTTTAGCTTGATTAGCGGGCCTGTTTGCTGTATAAAATGCGCCCTCGGATTTCTAGGCAAGGTCAAATTGGGCGACAGGCGAGCTTGCAGCAATTTTGGAGTAGAGACATGTCACAAGTATGCCAAGTTACAGGTAAGCGTCCGGTAGTCGGTAACAACCGCTCGCACGCACGCAATGCGACTAAGCGTCGCTTTTTACCAAACTTACAAACTCACCGCTTCTGGGTTGAGAGCGAGAAGCGTTGGGTGAAATTACGCATTTCTACTAAAGGTATGCGTATCATCGATAAAAATGGTATCGACTCGGTATTAGCGGATCTCCGCGGCCGTGGTATCAAGGTGTAAGGAACAGATATTATGCGCGATAAGATTCGTTTGGTGTCGTCTGCTGGTACAGGTTATTTCTATACTACAGACAAAAATAAACGCACCATGCCAGAGAAAATGGAGATCAAAAAGTTCGATCCAGTGGTTCGTAAACACGTGATCTTTAAAGAAGCGAAAATCAAGTAATTTGACTTCGTTTCGCAAAAAACCGGCTCTTAAGCCGGTTTTTTTATATCTGAAATTCATCCTTACAAGGGTTGCTGGTGGCCTAGCGAGGGGGATCGATGATACCGGAAATGCTCGCGTTTAATCGGAACCAACCCGTTAAGCTAAAGCGATCACGTTGGCTCGGAAGTACTTCGTGAACAAACTGATCACTTAAGAAAACCACAAGTGTACCGCGCTTGGGCAAGACTTTTTCCAGTACCTCACCTCGTTTTCCATAGATCACCAACTCGCCACCATCTGATTCGTTCCATTCTGGGTTGAGATAGAGCACTGTCGTAAGCTTACGGTTGCTTTTACCTTTAAAAGCGTCGAGGTGTTTCTTATAAAAAGCGCCTTTAGGATAATGCGCCAGGTGACACTCGTAATCGAATAGCCCCATAAAAAGTGAGCGATTTACGGCGAGCCGCAATTGTTCCATAACACCGAGAAAAGGCGCGCCATAGGCGCTATTATCGTCTAACCAGATAATCCTATCGTTACGTACCATCGTATTAATGGCGTGACTTTGGGCTCGTCCGATAGCCGCGGTTTGCCAATGTGGAGAAGCAATTTGGTTGGCCTCTTGATATAGTGGATCTGAGACCGCATGAGGCAAAAAACTCGGAATGATCGCGTAACCGCGGTCAACTAAATCGTCGAGTATCGCGTCAATGTGATGAGGTATTTTTTCCATAGCCATGTTTAAATAATATGAGCGGCGAGAATATAAAGTATTATTGTGATATCAACAATTGTTTTATCAAAGATAGCGTATGGATATAAATGAGAAACGTCGGTTCTTTGGACTCACGTTAAAGAAAAGCACTTGGAACAATATTATTGTGTATGTCGTGCTACTCATTGTGGCGACGTTTTGGTTTGTGTTTCCTAATCCGAACACTGAAACGAGTTCCGGGCCCACTCAACGTCTAATGAGTGATGCCGATCAACTGACGGGCATAGAGTTCGATGGTTCCATTTATCGCATTGATGACCAGCAGTGGCGTTGCGAAGGTAATTGTAAAGCGTCACCTGACCAGGTTCAGAGTTTAGTCAGCAAGTGGAAAAACCTAGCAATTTCATCTACAACTCAGCGTCCTCAAGGTGAAGCAAAGCAAGTGATTTTGTTATTTGGTAACGACAATTACGCGGAGGTCGAGCTATACAGTCAACCGACGCTGATCCTAAGGTTGCCACAACAAGACCAATTATTTTTGGTTGAGAACGCCACCCAAGCATCATTAACCCCTCATCATTAACGGAGCCAAGCTGTGCCAGAGTTACCTGAAGTTGAAGTCAGCCGGATGGGCATAGCCCCACACATCGAAGGCCATAAAATAACACGTGTTAACGTATATGATGCGCGGCTGCGTTGGCCTGTACCCGAACAAGTGCACCAGGTAGAGGGGGGCGACTTGATTCGAGTGAAGCGTAGGGCAAAGTACTTATTATTGGAAACCGAGCAGGGCGTCTTAATCCTACACTTGGGGATGTCTGGCAAGTTGCGCGTGGTTCCCATCGATACCCCGCGTGTTAAGCATGACCATATACAAATTGAATTTTCTTCGGGTCAGTGCCTACGACTTAACGATCCTCGCCGGTTTGGCGCGTTGCTGTTTACCGAGGAGAACGTTGATGAGCATAAACTATTGGCGATGCTCGGCCCAGAGCCATTAACCGAGCATTTTAATGCCGATTACCTGTTTGAACGTTCGCGCGATAAGAAACAGCCGATAAAAACCTTCATTATGGACAACCATCAGGTCGTCGGTGTCGGAAATATCTACGCCAACGAAGCGTTATTTAAAGCCGGTATTCATCCTAAACGCGCCGCCGGTGCGATTAGTAAAGCGCGCTATGAGCGGTTAGTTATGCATATAAAAGAAACGCTCGCTGAAGCGATAAAACAGGGCGGTACTACGTTACGCGATTTTACTCGTGCTGATGGCTCCCCTGGTTATTTTGCACAAAAGCTACAAGTCTATGGCCGTGGCGGCAAGATGTGCATGCGCTGTAAAAAGCCACTGCGTGAAATCCGGTTAGGTCAACGCAGCACGGTGTATTGCACACAATGCCAACGCTAATTAGCTATTGAGAAAACGAGTCAGTTGTTGAACAAATAACTCAGGTTCGGTAATAAAGGGGGCATGAGCGCTTTCGTTAAAAATACAACACGACGACTGTGTGGCTAATTGATTGGTCGCCTGAGCAGCACTAATCGGCACTAAACCATCAAGGCGACCATACATACGTAATAGTGGCGCTTTAATCGTTTGAAGCGTTTCTCTAAGGTCGGTCTGTTCGAGCAGGGTCAGGCCAGTTGATAGTGCTTGTTCGGACGCAAGAGGTGATTGAAACAACCAGTGCTTAAGCTGCTTAACTTGTTGTTTGGCGTCTTTGCTTCCCATCGCTTGTAAGGCGAGAAAGCGCTCGACCGTTTTACGAAAATCATTATGTAAGTCGTTCTCTAATTGCTTCATCAAGCGCGGTTTAATCCCCGGCCAGTCACTTTGTTCTAAAAAGTAGGGCGACGAAGCAACGGTAACCAACTTATTCACACGGTGTGGGTAATTTGCAGCGATGGCCGTAGCTATTAATCCTCCCATCGACCAACCCATGATGTGAAAGTGTTCCGGTAAATGAGTAAGGAGTGTTTCTGCAATTGCATCAACTGACTGCGGGAGAGGTTCATCATGGCTGTCTCCAAACCCAGGAATATCGATTAGCCACAATTTAAATGTTTTACTAAGTGGTTCCTTAATTGTACTCCAAACATGACGGTTCATCCCCCAGCCATGGAGTACAACTAAATCTTCACCTTGCCCTAGTTGGTCTATCGCAATACTCACTATGTTTCTCTTTTTACCGACTGAATAAACAAAAATGCTACCTTGGCTAACTCATCTCGCTATCATACTGCAATTCAATGATTGTGTCTTTTGTCAGCAATCCACGCGCGCCTTAACGGGGATCTGTGACATGTGTAGCTTACAGTTGCCACGGATGTTTCCACGCTCATATCGACATGTGCTGATAAGTAATGCGCCTTCATTCGCCAAAGATATGTTGATTCGGCAGCGCCTCTGCATCAGTGTCTGGCGTTACCGACGGACGATACGCTGGTTACTTAATCGCTACAAAGAGGGTGGAAATAGCCACTGGACGCGTATATTGGCGTTGCAGCTAAGTGCACAAGCACTACTCGTGTACCGTTACCATAACCAGCCGTTCCCCGATTATTTAGTAGCCATGCCTTGCTTTGAATCAGACTGGCGCGCACGCGGCTTTCACCCGGCAGGGCTTATTACTCATGAGTGTGGACGACTACTGAACATTAAGGTGGTAAAGCGCGGTTTATATTGGATAAAACACGTGGAGAAGCAAAAGCGCGCGGGTCGTCAACAACGTTGGTATAGCCGAATGGAGGCGATGAGAGCGGCCCGTTCGCTATCGCGTCATTCGATTGCTGTCATTGATGATATCTGTACCACAGGCGCAAGTCTGTGCGCTGCAAGCGAGGCGCTGTATACCGTGGGCGCGTCTTCTGTTGATGTTTGGAGCTTAGCATACAACCCTCGCCAGTCGCCGACAGACACTAGTCTTTTAACTGTGTCTGCGTTAGAATAAAACCTAGTAAATTACTCAAGTATAGGGACGGTGAAATTATGATCCGCATTTCGGAATCTGCGCAAAAGCACTTCTGTAAGTTGTTAGCTGATCAGCCCGAAGGCACCAACATTCGTGTGTTTGTTGTCAATCCAGGTATGCCGAATGCTGAGTGCGGTGTATCTTACTGCCCACCCGATTCAGTTGAACCTGATGACGAGCGTCTGCCATTTAATGGTTTCGATGCTGTCGTCGATTCAGGCAGCGCGCCATTTTTAGAAGACGCAGTCATTGACTTTGAAGAGCAAGAGTTAGGTTCGCAATTGACACTAAAAGCGCCTAACGCTAAAGCTCGTAAAGTTGCTGATGATGCGCCATTAATTGATCGCGTTGAATACGTTATTCAAGCGGAGATTAATCCGCAGCTTGCCAATCATGGCGGTCATGTGTTGGTAACAGAGATTACTGAAGATGGCAAAGCGGTTCTACAATTTGGTGGTGGCTGTAATGGCTGCAGCATGATCGATGTGACGGTTAAAAATGGTATCGAGAAAGAATTGATTGAACGTTTCCCAAACGAAATCACCGGCGTCAAAGATGTAACTGAACATGAGCGTGGAGAACACTCTTACTACTAGCTCTGTTTAACTATACAACTTTAAAAAAGCTTTACAAAATTTGTTAATTAGATGTGATCCCTCGCATTTATATGCTTCGTAGTGATATTTGCCCTAATCATTACGAGGAATTTACAATGCGAGGAATCACAAAGTTCAGTTTACTACTTTTACCGACGCTTGTCTTGTCGGGTTGCTGGTTAGATGATGACGACAACGATGATGAGGTTGTTGTTGAACCGACACCAGAGAGTAGTTTCGTGCGTGTGCACCATACAGCATCAGACGCCCCTAACGTCAACGTGCTAGCGGGTGACACGGCGCTGTTAGAAGATGTACCTTATCAGGCTAGCTCTAGCATTCTAGAAGTTGATGCTGGAGAGTATTCAATTACAGTCGAAGGTATCCTACCAGACGAATCCACCGCAGCGGTTATTGGTCCCGCTGATCTGACGTTCAATGCAGATACCCGTTATGAAGTATTTGCCGTGGGCAATGTCGGTGATGAGAGCATAGAGCCATTAGTCATTAGTAACCCAGTATCGGACGTTGCGAGCGGTAATAGTCGTATTCAAGTGGTACATGCTGCTTACAATGCGCCAGGTGTCGATGTGTATTTAACAGCGCCTGACGCAGCACTCGCAGATGCATCGCCTGCTGCAACACTGGAATTTAGCGATGACTCTGGTCAAGTTTCAGTGGAAGCGGGTGACTATCGTGTTCGTCTAACCCCAGTAGGTGAAACAACCGTAGTTTATGACTCAGGTACTATTGCGCTCCCAGATGGTAGCGACTATATCGTTGCCGCAACAGATAACACAGCAACAGGCGATTCACCTGTGACGCTGCAGATTGCGACGGGTGACGGTACAGTGTTAGTTCCTGATGCAAACGCTGGATCTGATGTACGTGTTATTCATGCCGCAGCGGACGCACCGAATGTTGATGTCACGCTGAATAACGCAGCCGAACCGCAAATCACGGATCTTGCGTTTCAATCAGCCACTGACTATATCAATGTCGCAGAGGGTGACTATTTGGTCGATGTCGCTGCTACTGGTGGCACACCGCAAGTGTTAGATGATGTCGCGTTCACGCTAGAAGCGACGATGAGTTATAGCATTTATGCTGTCGGTGCCTTAGGTGATGACTCATTAGCTCTTCAGGCATTGACTGAGCAACGTCGCAGTATTGCAACTGCCGCGCAACTTCAAGTCGTGCACGCGTCTCCTTCAGCAGGTAACGTAGATATCTATTTGACCGCAGGTGAAGATATCAGCGATGCCGATCCGGTCGTTGCCGATGTACCTTTTGATGTTGAAGGCTTGGTATCAACAGGTAGCTTACAAGTCACTCCAGGTGAATATTACGCGACTGTCACTGCGGCGGGCACTAAGACCGCAGCAATCGGTCCTGTATTATTCAATCTAGAAGGTGGCGGTATCTATACAGTTATCGCAGTCGATGCTGACGGCGGCGGCACACCTCCACAAGTCATTTTACTGGACGACTTGGCGACGCCTGCGCAGTAACCAAATCGCTTGGTAAACTGCACGCATAATGAGAAAGCCACTCAGAGCCAACCACAAACCATGGTTCTCGAGTGGCTTACTTAACCACCAAAGCGGGATAAAGCCTGTTATAGCGGCAAGTAACATGGTATCTCGCATGGCTTTTGACCACGATAAACCAATAAATACACCATCTAACCAATAGCTCCAGTGAGCAAGTAACGGCAGTGCGACCACCCACGGTAAATAGTGCATTGCAGTATCCACTACCGCTGATAAGTCAGTAATTAGGCCGATAATTTGCTGTCCTAACAACCAAAATACCAGTGAATAACCGACTGCGAACAGGCTTGACCACAACAGTGTGATCCTGCACCAGTAGCTTACTTGATGGGGGCGATTTCTTCCTTTGGCTTCACCGGCTAAGGCCTCTACCGCATAAGCGATGCCATCAAGTCCAAGTGATATCAGCATTAAGAACTGCATTAAAACCGCGTTGGCGGCCACTATTGTCGTGCCGTATCGTGCGGCGTAGCCAGTCATCATCGCCATGCAGAGTTGCAGTGTCAGGCTGCGAACAAAAATATTGCCGTTAGCCTGTAAGAACAAGCGTAGTTTTCCGGCAACAATGCGTGCCTTGCTCAATTGCCAACCCAATGTGTGACGACACCAATAGAAGCCGACGATAGCTGTTGTCCATTCAGCACAGAGTGACGCGTAGGCTGCTCCTCTAACGTTCATGTTCAACCCGATGATGAGTACCAGATCAAGCACAACGTTGACGAAGTTAGTAATAATCACTAACCACATCGCTTTTCGACTATCTTGGCGACCGAGTAAAACACCGAGGCAGATCAGTGTCGTGAGTGCCGCTGGCGCGGACCACAGTCGAATTTGAATATAATCACTCGCGTAAGCGAGTAATTGTGGTTCGGGCGCAACCAGCCACAGTGATACTGATGTGATGAAGGGACTCAAGGCAATGATCGCAAGTCCAAGTAATATAGCCGTGAGAATTCCGTGAGTAAAAAGTTGATGCTGCTCAGCGGCATCATCGGCTCCAAAGGCTTGAGCAATAGCGCCGGTCGTCGCCATACGTAGAAATACAGCAAGCAGATAGATAAAGCTCACCACCATGGCGCCGATAGCAACCGATGATAAGTATACACTATCGGGTAAATGTCCGATGATAGCCGTATCAACTAAGCCTAGAAGTGGCGCGGCGATGTTCGATATCATCATGGGTAAAGCAATCGCAAATACTCGACGATGATCACCGCGTGCGAAGCCCAACAACGTTTGCATTAAGCGAATTCCAACTAATTCATGTAGACTGGTAATAATGTAACATTCACCAGCCACTTTCTGGATAGTTTGATGAAATTATTAAAACTTTTTCTAACCATGACTGCGTTAACTAGCCTCCTTGCATGTGCACAAACGGCAAACGAGGAGTATCCCGGTGTGCATGTGCTTCAGTATCATCACGTCTCTGAGAAGACGCCCGCAGTCACATCGATTAGTCCTGACCAGTTTGAGCAGCACCTTCGTTATTTGAAAGAGCATGATTTTAATGTCGTCGCTATCGAGCAGGCTGCAGAGTGGGTCGATGCAGGCGCAAATATTCCGCGTAAAACGGTGGTGATAACCTTCGATGACGGATATGACAACGTGTTTGAAAATGCCCATCCGACACTTAAAGAATATGGATTTCCGTATGCTGTTTTCGTCAATCCTGATTTACTAGAAGCCCACCCGTCTGCCTATATGAGTTGGCAACAGTTGAAAACCATCGACGCTGGAGGCGCGACTATTGTGAATCACGGGCAGACTCATGCTCATTTAATTCGTCGCAAAGACGAAGAAACAGAGGCGCAGTGGCAGGCTCGAATGAAGCAGGATATCGTTTCGGCACAGCACGCGATTGATGCACAGTTAGGCGAACAGCCTAAATACTTTGCCTACCCTTATGGCGAATATTCGCCGGCACTTGAGAAGCTATTGAAGGAATGGGGTTTTAAAGGGTTTGCTCAGCATTCAGGGGCTTGGAGTCAATGGAGCCCGACTACAGCGATCCCACGGTTTCCTGCATCAGGTCGCTACGCTAATTTAGAGACGTTGTCGGTCAAATTGAATAGCCTACCTATGGCTGTAAGCCATTATACGCCTGCCGATCCTTTAGTTTCTCATTCCGAAACGCGTCCAACTGTGACGGTTGAGCTGAGTAAAACCGAGGGAATGAACACCAACGCACTACGCTGTTTCGCAGGAACTGATGTGCTCGAACCAAACTGGGACGCGGAATTGCAATTTAGTGTGACACCAAAGAACGACATCCCGATTGGACGCTCTCGAATTAATTGCACAGCCCCGAGTACCAGTGGTGGTTATCATTGGTTTTCTGTCGCGCTCATTCGTCCCGATAGTGAAGGTAGCTGGCCCGACTAACCTGCTAATATAGCAAAATCACGTACAAGCTGTTCCATATCAACCGTTGGAATAGCACCCGGCTCGTGAGTCGCATTAAAGATCGCGAGCCGCTTTCCATCGGGGTTAACCAATATAATAGCGGCGCTATGATTGACGAGATAGTTTTCTTCGCCTTCTTCAGGAACTGAGTACATCAAGCCCAAGTCGCGTACAAAGGGAAACAATTGAGGGTGTTCTGCACGAACGCCAATGAATTGTTCGCCAAAGTAACCTGTGTACTCTTTCAGTCGATCGAGTGAGTCGCGCTGAGGATCGACTGAAATCATCCATACTTTAACCGGTTTCTCAGCCTGTTTTTGTAGTTGCGGCAAGATAGTTTTTAGCGATGATAGTGTCGTTGGGCAAATGTCGGGACAATAAGTATACCCAGTAAAAAGTAAAGTCCATTGTCCCTTGAGTGCCTCACTATCAATTTTAGTTGTTGCTGCCGTAGACTCGAGTTCAAACGGCGCAAGCGCTCGCGGTGGTTGATATACCAACGCCTCCGGCTGCTCTTGCGGCATATTCATAAAGGCAAATACGCCGGCTACCGCTGCGAGTAATCCACCTATAATAATCAACCAGCGTGAATTCATCGTTAATCCTTATAAATAATGGTCGAATAGCAAGATCACAAACATCAGCATGAGATGCCAGATGGAGAAGGTAAACATGCTGTAAGCTGTATTCTTTTCAGGAGCATACTTGAGCTTCCACGCATAGCCCAAAAACACCAAGTTTAGCGCAGTCGATCCAATCAGATAGAGCACTCCCGACATACCGACTAAATAGGGCAGCAGGCAAACAACAGTCAATAAGATGGTATAGAGGAAAATACAGGTTTTGGTGAACTCAATACCATGCGTGACGGGTAGCATGGGGACTTTAGCGCGTGCGTAATCTTTCTCACGGTGCACGGCGAGTGCCCAAAAATGAGGGGGCGTCCAAGTAAACACGATCATGACTAAAAGAATCGCAAAACCGTGAATCTCATTGGTCATCGCGGTCCAACCCAACAGTGGTGGCGCGGCGCCTGCCAAACCGCCAATTACAATATTTTGTGGCGTGGCGCGCTTCAAGAACATGGTGTAAACCACTGCGTAGCCCACCATGCTAGCAAACGTTAACCAAGCGGTTAACGGGTTGACCCACGCGTACAACATGACAAATCCAACCAAGCCCAATACCGCAGCAAAGGTCAATACGCGAGTGGGTGAGAGACTGCCTTGTGGTAGCGGACGACGTAAAGTTCTGGCCATCTTAGCGTCAATATGGCGGTCGACTAAGTGATTAATCGCTGCTGCAGCTGCTGACATCAGACCAATCCCCGCGAGCGCTGGTATTAGGGTCCAAACAGGCAATGCGCCTTGTGTCGATAAGCACATGCCGACCACAGCGGTCAGGAGTAGCATGGCCACCACACGTGGCTTAGTGAGTTCCAGATATTCTCGCCATTTGATGGTGTGGTGTTCGAGCTTTTTATGACTTGTTATTGTTTGCATAAACACCTCTTACGCTTTGCGTGAAAGATTATAATTAAGTGCAACGAGTGATAGCAGTAAAAGTGCACCTACCGCGTTATGAGCAACCGCCACCGGCAAGGGCAGGCTATAAATCACATTGCTTAAGCCTAGACAAAGTTGGATGATGAGCAACAAAGCGACCCAACTTAATGAGCGACGGAAAAAGCCAGATTGCGCTTTGCGCCAACATTTAAACAGCAGCCAAGCTAATACCAGTGTAGTAAAGATTGCGCCGAAACGATGCATGATGTGCATCGTCATTCGATCGTCGTAATCATGCGCGCCAAATTGATAACTCGTTGCCTCGGGTATACTAAACGCGCCAGTAAAATCGAGTTGAGCCGCCCAATCGCCCTCACAAAATGGCAGTTCGGTACACGCGACCGCCGCATAGTTAGCGGCTACCCAGCCACCTAATGCAATTTGACCAATGACAACCAGTAGCGCAAATAATGCCAAACCACGATACTTCCGCAGTTCTGGATCGCCTCCCCCGAGTCGATAAGGCTCTAAGCGCAGTGACAGCAAAAATAGTAGTGAGAGCACGCTAAAGCCGCCGAGTAAGTGACCCATGACGATGAGCGGCTGAAGATTCATAGTAACGGTTAACATGCCCAGTGTGGCTTGGAAGATGACTAATAGTAATATAAACAAGGGTAATTTCTTTGGCGCTGGCTTTGACTCAAAAGTAGAACGCTTTTTAACTAACGACCCAATCGCAATAAACAGGATTAAAACACCCAAAGCACCGGCAAAATAGCGGTGAATCATTTCATTCCAAGCTTTATGATGCTCAAGCGGCGAATCTGGAAAACGCATTTGTGCTTCGGCGACGTGATGTTCTTGAGTAGGAACACTCATAAAGCCATAGCATCCTGGCCAGTCGGGACAGCCTAAACCTGCTTCTGTAAGCCGCGTAAAAGCACCCAAAACAATGACACAAAATGCCAAAATTAAACTGATTTTAACAAGCATGCGCATGAGCTTATCCTACCCAATCCGAGAAAGTTTTAACATTTTACGAAGGTCAGCCAGAATATTTTTGCCTTCCATAACCATAGTCTCGTGCTCGGCATGAGTCGGGTAGTGCAACATCACATGACCTTGCGGGTCGATGATAAATACATGATCAAATGGAATGCTCTCAACGGCATCGATAAGCGCTTTTGACTGTACTGCAACGATATCATCCCAGTGGGGTAGATCGCGCTGCTCTGGCAACATTTGCTGCGATAGAATAATAGGGGTGACACGATCACTGTCTTTACCCAAAGCGACATCAAGCTGACCGAGTACGTAAAGTGTATTTTTACATTGTTCATTACATTGGTTTGGCATCCGATAAGCAACGCGCCAACCCTCCGGTAACGTTTCGAGTTGCGACAAAGCGAGCGGTTGTTCAAGCAGCACGCCTTTATTGGTAGCGGGTTGATACCAGTGTGTTTTAAGTGTCAGCCATGCACCTATAACGGGCAGGGCAAATACAGCAATAACAATGAGCAATGTGCGTTGTGAGCGAGTGAGGGAGCTCATGGTGTCTCCTCTTGTTTTGTCTTATTTAATTTATATAGCACTACAAGGTATACCACTAAGCAAGCAATAGCGAGTGAAAACCATTGCACAGCGTAAGCCTGATGTTTAGCTGGTTCCATCACTTGTGGCTTCCACTGTTGTTGAAAGCCCTTCAGTTGCGGTGAAACCAACAACAGTTCATAAGGCTTGAGTTCGATTCCTGTGTACTCACTGATTGTTGGAGGGATAAACTCCTGTACTCGTTTAGGCCAAGCCGTTTGTTGCTCCTCAAACACTTGCGAAATAAATTGGTTTGCTTGAGGGATGCGAACTAAGCCTTCTAGTGTTAATTCTTGCTGCGGTAGCTCGACCGTTGGAATCTCGGTTCTTGAGCGTGGAGCTTTAATCCAGCCTAAATTAACGGGTAGTCGTTCGCTCAACTGCTGGCTCTTGAGTAAAGCAATGACGTGGTAGCCCGGATGACCATCGACCATTTGATTATCGATTAGAAAATAGCGCTGAGTGTCAAATCGTCCTGTAATGCTGACCAATTCGAAACGAGTGAGTTGCGTGGTACTCGATAGTCGTTGGGCGAGCGGGCGAGCTTGTAAATTCTGAGCCTGCGCAAAATCTGCGAACAGTTGCTGCTTCTGATGGGCGCGATCGAGTTGCCAGAATCCCAGCTTGACCAAAATGGCAATAGCAATCAAAGTAACTATTGACGCTACCAAGGGGACTTTTATGTTACTTCTTTTCAAACTCATTATTGTCGCGCTTCTTCTTTATATGATTTTTAATTTATTCCGCGCTCTATTTGTAATGTTGAGCAATGACCCTGAAAAACCACCTATGTCACGCTATTTAGGACGTCGAGTGGGTATTGCCGCGATCGTGTTACTGCTTATGGTGATCGCGGCCTATGCGGGGTTTCTACCGTTTCATCCTCGACCGTATTAACAACTACAGCACATAGACGATAACAAACAAGCAGATCCATACCACATCAACAAAATGCCAATACCAACTTGTAGCTTGGAAGGCGAAATGTTTTTGTGGTGTGAAGTGGCCCTTGAGGACGCGTAGCAGCATGATAATGAGCATGAGCGTACCGAGGGTCACGTGCATACCGTGAAATCCAGTCAGTAAGTAAAAGGTATTACCGTAGACACCGGATTGCAGCGTTAATCCAAGTTCCTCATAAGCGTGGATATATTCAGCACCCTGTAAAAAGAGGAAAACTAAACCGAGGATGATAGTCAGGCTGAGCATACCAGCCAGTTGCCCGCGTTTATTTTTCTCTAAACCGACGTGTGCAAAATGGCAGGTGACTGAGCTCGCAATCAATATGGCGGTATTGATCAAGGGCAGACCATACCAACCCATAGCTTGCGTCGTTGTGCCGCCGGGCGTCTCTACTAACGGCCACTGAGCAACAAACTCCGGCCATAATACTTCACCCGTCATGACATTATTGCTGGCGCCATCTAACCAAGGTACAGCAATCATGCGTGCGTAAAAGAGCGCACCAAAGAAGGCCGCAAAGAACATGACTTCAGAAAAGATAAACCAGCTCATACCTTGTTTATAGGAGTTGTCGAGTTGGTCGCTGTGAAGTCCACTCATGGTCTCATTGATTTGGTCGCGGAACCAACCGAATAGCATCACAGCAATGACGCCAAACCCAGCAAACAAGACATGGGAGCCCCAGCCTTGCTTATCGCTTGTTGTTTCGATAACGGTATGAGCAGCGCCCCAGGCGATGAGACCTAAGCCCAGTGCGCCGACAATGGGCCAAATACTGGAAGGTGGGACATAGTAATTTTGTTGTTCTGCCATAACGACGTATTCCTTATTCTGTTGACTCGAGCAAAGCCAGAGACTCTGGCGTCGCATTGGCTGTCATATCATACAGCGTGTATGACAGGGTAAAGGTGGTGATATGGTCCGGTATCTCAGGATCGATATAGAACTGCATCGGCATTTCGGCATCATTGCCTGCCGCAAGCGGTTGCTGATTAAAGCAAAAGCACTCGACTTTATTTAGGTACAACGACGCTTCCGCAGGCGCAATGGAAGGAATGGCCTGAGCGACCATGTCATCACTCGTGGGGTTAGCAGCTAAAAAGTTAACAACGCGAACCTCACCTGGATGGACACGCACTTCTTTAATTTCAGGCTCAAACTTCCATGGAATACCTTGCGCAGTGCGTGTTATAAACTGAACCCGCACCGTGCGGCTTTTATCCACCTCATGCTGACTCACTGCGGCCGGTTCGTTATTCGTGCGACCGTTGAAACCAGTCACTTCGCAAAAGGCGTCATACAGAGGCACCAATGCAAATCCAAAGGCAAACATACCTGCTACGGTGAGTAGCAGGCGTTTGACGATTTTACTGTTATCAGGACCTTGGTTAGACATAACCATCACTCCACTTTGGGCGGCGTCTCAAAGGTGTGGTAAGGCGCCGGAGAAGGTACTGTCCACTCAAGCCCCTCGGCACCATCCCATGGCTTCGCAGGTGCTTTTTCACCCCCACGAGCGCACTTGATCACCAGCCAGAGGAATATCAACTGCGATAGCCCGAAGGCAAAACCACCGATACTTGTGATCTGGTTGATGTCCGCAAATTGCACTGCGTAGTCAGGAATACGGCGCGGCATACCCGCTAAACCAGCAAAGTGCATTGGGAAGAACAGCACGTTAACCGATATCAAAGAGCTCCAGAAATGCAAGCGAGCCAAAGTGGTGTCGTACATATGACCGCTCCACTTAGGCAACCAATAATAACTTGCAGCCATTATCGAGAAGATAGCGCCTGTTACCAAGACATAGTGGAAATGTGCCACGACAAAATAGGTGTCGTGATATTGGAAGTCGACCGGCGTCATTGCCAACATAACGCCTGAGAATCCGCCAATCGTGAATAAAATAACGAACGCGAGGGCGAACAACATGGGGACTTCAAATGAGATTGCACCTCGCCACATTGTGGCGACCCAGTTAAATACTTTGACGCCCGTTGGCACCGCAATCAGCATTGTGCAGTACATGAAGAAGAGCTCTGCAAACACTGGCATGCCCGTGGTAAACATATGGTGCGCCCATACAAGAAACGAAAGAATCGCAATGGACGCGGTTGCGTAGACCATGGATGAATAGCCAAACAGCTTCTTCCGCGAGAACGCCGGTATAATGGCAGAAACGATACCGAAGGACGGTAAAATCATGATGTACACTTCGGGGTGGCCGAAGAACCAAAAAATATGCTGGAACATGACCGGATCGCCCCCACCGGCGGCGTCAAAAAAGCTGGTACCAAAATACTTATCGGTAAGTACCATAGTGACTGCACCTGCTAACACAGGCATTACGGCAATTAACAGGAACGCCGTAATCAACCAAGTCCACACAAACAATGGCATTTTCATGTAGGTCATGCCAGGGGCGCGCATGTTGATGATGGTTACAATGACGTTGATCGCACCCATGATGGATGAAATACCCATGATATGAACCGCGAACACGAATAGAGCAGTCGAGTCGTTACTATACGTCGTCGAAAGCGGTGCGTAGAACGTCCAACCAAAGTCAGGACCACCCCCTTCCATAAACAGTGATGATAGAAGAATGACAAAAGCAAATGGGAGTATCCAAAAGCTCCAGTTATTCATGCGTGGTAACGCCATATCGGGCGCGCCGATCATCATCGGTACCATCCAGTTGGCTAGGCCGGTGAAAGCCGGCATAACGGCACCGAAGATCATAACCAAGCCGTGTACGGTGGTCATCTGATTAAAGAACTGAGGTTCAACTAACTGTAAGCCGGGTTGAAATAATTCGGCGCGAATGACCATCGCCATCGCACCGCCGACAAAAAACATAATTAAACTGAACCACAAATACATTGACCCAATATCTTTGTGGTTAGTGGTAAACAACCAACGAGTAATGCCAGACGGCTTATGATCGTGGTGTGCTTCGTGATTGTGATCGTCCACTACTGTGCTCATCACCGTCTCCTTATTCATTTATCGCTGCGTTGATGTCAGCGGCTTGCACCATTTCACCCGTATCGTTGCCCCAAGCATTACGCTCGTAGGTTACTACCGCAGCCAGTTCTTGCATTGTGAGTTGCTGCGCGAAAGCTTGCATTGCAGAGCCCTGAACGCCGTGGACAACAATATCGACGTGTTTGTCGAGATTTTCAGGTTTAGACGCTATGGGGCTGCCAGCAAGAGCTGGGAAGGTGCCTGGAATGCCTTGACCGTTAGGTTGGTGACAAGCTGCACAGGTGCTGTTGTAAATTTTCTCACCCATTGCCATCAATTCGTCCATCGACATTTCCATATCGAGCAATTCTTGCTGGCGCTCTCGCTCAGCAATCTGTTTGGCCTCGGTTTCGTCAATCCACTTGGCATACTCTTCTGGGGTTTTTGCAATGACTACGATAGGCATAAACCCGTGGTCTTTGCCACATAGCTCAGCACATTGACCGCGATATATGCCTGGCTCATCAATACGCGTCCAAGCTTCATTGATAAAACCGGGGTTAGCATCCTTTTTGACAGCGAAGTCGGGCACCCACCAGCTGTGGATGACGTCATCTGAAGTGACCAAGAAGCGAACTTTTTCGCCCGTCGGCACAACGAGAGGGTTATCGACTTCGCGAAGATAGTTTTCGCTCTTCTCGAATTTATTACTTATCTGTTCTTGTTGTGTTGCGAGACGGCTAAAAAATTCGACCTCACGATCAAAATATTTGTAGTGCCACTTCCACTGAGAGCCTGTGACCTGAATAGTGACGTCAGCGTCCGAGGTATCTTCCATAGCAATTAGTGTAGAAGTCGCTGGAATCGCCATACCAACCAATATTAGGAACGGTATCAAGGTCCAAAGAATCTCAACCTTTACGTTCTCGTGGAATTTTGCGGGTTCACGACCGCGGGATTTGCGGTGTCGGATCATGGAATAAAACATGAGTCCAAAAACCACCACACCAATGACACAACAGATATAAAATACTGTCATGTGCAAGTCGTATACGTCACGACTAACTTCTGTAACACCTTGCGTGAGGTTGAGGCTGCGCTCTTGGGATAGCGCAGATGCACTATACAACAGGGGTAGTGCCCATAACGGCTTCATTTTCACGTGACTTCTCCTCTCATTCTTCTTTGCTTTAGCAAAACGCTAGCTAGGAAGAACAAAGAGGTAAGCAGAAAAAGGAACAGCATCTCCCCAGAAATCACTTTCTCTACCAACTCTTTGTTGTAGTTTTTAAGTTATACTAATTTATATAGTTGGGTAGTATCATTTATTAACTAAAATCTACACAAAGATCTAGATCAAAAACGCTGAATGGTTAAAAAGTATCCATAAATGTTAAAAAAAAGGCTGCCGAAGCAGCCTAGAGTGTATTAACCCTTAATGGGGGATTAGTGCAGGTGGGGGGTTAATACATCCTCTTCAAACATAAAACTTTGGGTTTGGCTTAAACGCGATGATAGACGAATACGTTGTACAGCGCGTTTATCGAATCCATTGACCCATGCGACAACAACATCGCTTGTGCCGGATAACACGGCTTGTTCAAGTGCCCACGCGCGGTCGTGAGTTTTACCGGGACGTAACCATCGAATACGCTGACGTGGAATACCAGCATTGACAAGCTGTTGGATGAACTGGCTGTGTCCACCAATGACGGTAACCCAACGCTGTCCGATGCTGTGGACCGCGGCTTCAAGTGCTGCCGATAAGCTTGATGGAGCTAGGTTGGCAGTCATAGTCTCTGGTTGTTGAGCTTTGTATGTCCACATGCCAGGGTGATTACTGAAATCTGATTGTAGTCTTTTCATAAAGAAGCTCCATTACGGATGATGCCGACTGCAAGTCCTTCGATTGCAAAAACTTGTTGTGCCAGATCTACAACAATTGTCGAAAACTCTTCATTCTCTGGATGCAACAAGACTTGTCGGCCTTTCTGTTCAAATCGTTTAACTGTGACTTCGTCTTCGACGCGGGCGACTACAATCTGCCCATTTCGCGCTTGTTCGGTTTTATGGACTGCTAGTAAGTCGCCGTCCAAAATTCCAATATTTCTCATGCTCATCCCATTAACACGAAGCAAAAATTGCGCGCTGGGATAAAACATGGACTCATCTAACTGGTAGTGCCGCTCAATATGTTCTTGCGCTAAGATAGGCTCACCAGCTGCTACTTGACCAATCAGCGGTAAACCAAGTTCTTCCTCGATATCCTCACCGATTAATCGAATGCCGCGTGACATACCTGGCATGATTTCAATGACGCCCTTTTTAGCTAAAGCTTTTAAATGCTCTTCGGCGGCGTTAGCTGAGCGAAAGCCCAACCGACTCGCTATTTCAGCACGCGTTGGCGGCATACCGGTTGCTTGTAAGTTATCTTTAATTAACTCAAGAATTTCGGCTTGTCTGGGAGTCAGTGGACGCATTTCAGTTACCTGTTTATCTGTACAGTATACTGTGAGTATATACAGGTATTTTTGATATGCAAGTCATTTTATTCGACGACTTTTTAGAACGGAATTGTTATGATTATTGTCTTACTGTTTTAAACGCAAGGGTAGCAAGGAATATCATGACTGCGGTGAGCTGGAGTTACGCGCTCTTAAAGCATCCTATTCGATGGATGACACGAGCAATGACCATAATTGATAAACCCGAGGCCGATCAAGCGGATATCACCAGTGTACCTGTGGTGTACGTGATGCGATCGAATGCTAAGTCGGACTTTGCGATTTTGCAACGCGCTGCGCGAGAAAATAACCTACCCGATCCGCAGCAGCCGCTCTACATCAATGGAAAGTCATTTGACCGTGTACTGTTACTACCCGAACGTGATGACAGTGCTTCTGCACGTGCGTTGTCGCAGTTCCAAGCGCTACTTGAAGCACATCAGGCTGACCCTCAGTTGGACGTACAACTATTGCCAGTTGGCGTATTTTGGGGGCGCAAGCCAGGGCAAGAAGCGCATGCCGGAAACGCTATGACCGGTGACTTAGACAACCCCGGTCATCTGCGAAAGTTCTGGTTGATCATGTTCTCTGGGCGTCAGGTTTTGTGCCGCATGTCGCGTCCTGTAAGTTTAGGTCAGATGAGCCGTCAAAGCGGCGCGGATTATCGCATTGCACATAAATTGGCGCGCGTGGCACGAGTACATTTTGTACGCATGCGCTATGCGGTGGCGGGTCCTAAGTTGAGTGACCGTAATGAGTTGATGAATCAGCTACTCGAGACACCGGCGCTTAAAAAAGCGATTAAAGATGAGCAACGCTCGAACAAAGCGGACGAAGCGCAAGCAGTAAAAAAGGCAAAAGGCTATTTAAACGAAATAGCCGCGAACTATAGCGAAACTTTAGTCCGTATATTAGATCGCTTTATGACATGGATGTGGAGTCGGATTTATAATGGTATTGATGTGCGCGGTGCCGATGAAGTCCGAAAGCTTGCCCAACAAGGTCACGAAATTATATACGTCCCGTGTCATCGAAGTCATATGGACTACTTACTGTTAAGTTACGTCATCTATAAACAAGGTTTAGTACCGCCGCATATCGCCGCAGGCGTTAATTTAAACTTCTTCCCCGTTGGTTCGATTTTCCGCCGCGGTGGTGCGTTCTTTATTCGTCGCTCTTTCCGCGGCAATAAGCTCTATTCGTCGGTATTCCGTGAGTACCTTTGCTGGTTGTTTCAAAAGGGCTATCCTGTTGAATATTTTACCGAGGGTGGACGCTCACGCACTGGGCGCTTACTGCCGCCTAAAACAGGTATGTTTGCCATGACTGTGCAAGGTATGCTGCGAGGCCAACAGCGCCCCATCTCAATTGTACCCGTGTACTTAGGTTACGAGCACGTAATGGAAGTAGCGACTTACCTTAAAGAGCTTAAAGGTAAAAATAAAGAGAAAGAGTCGTTGTTCCAAGTACTGAAATCTGTCACCAAATTGAAGAACTTTGGCCAAGGGTTTGTTACGTTTGGATCGCCCATTGATTTGAAAGCGTACCTAGATAAGCATGTTGATGATTGGCAGCGTTCTGTCACACGAGGTGCTGAAGAGCCCGAAAGACCTAGTTGGTTAACACCCACGGTCAATGGCTTAGCCGAGAAAGTCATGCGCGGTATCAACGACTGTGCGGCGGCTAATAGCGTTAACCTTACTGCATTAGCGCTATTAAGTTCGGAGCATAACGCGCTAACGCGAGAAGAACTGATTGCCCAAATTAATGTTTACCTGAATTTACTTCGCGAAGTGCCATACACACATCACGTGAATGTACCGGAGCAGTCAGCAGATGAGTTGCTGTCGTTAGCGCTACGTACCGATAAGTTTGAGGTACAAGACGATTCGATGGGGCAAGTGATTTCGTTGCATGCAGCTAACGCTATCGCGATGACTTATTATCGTAACAATGTGCTTCACTTAATGATATTACCGGGTGTTATTGCATCTTTGATTCATGCCAAGCAAGAAGTGAACGTCACAACTATTGTTGAGCGTTGCAGTGCAGTATACCCGATGCTGCAGGCTGAGTTATTCCTGTCTCATGACGATGCCGATTTGGATACATGGGTACGTGCTATTGTAGAGGAATTCGATCGTCAACAGCTCGTTAGCCTTGATGGTGAAACGGTGCGTGCCGCTAACCGCGAGACCGCCGCTTGGTTGCAGCTTAAGCTGTTAGCGGGCAGTGCGAGTGAGACCTTGCAACGGTATGCAATCGTCTTAGAACTGTTGCAGCAAGCCCAGCCGATAAAACGCGCTGAACTTGAGCGTCAGTCGATAACACTTGCTGAGCGGCTTAGCTCGATTCATGGAATTGATGCGCCGGAATTTTATGACAAAAAAGTAATGACCAGCTTCATTGCAAGTTTAAAGGCGCAGTCACTATTGCAAGTGAATGATGATGGTGATCAGGTTGCTGCACCAGAAATTGGCGCGTTAAGTGATGATATTGATGAGCTGCTCGATCCGACAATTCTGCAAACCATTCGACAGTCGGTCCAGCAATTGATGGTCAGCGCAGATTAGCTGCGTTGACCATCAATCTGGTTAAACTAATACCAATAGTGAAGCGCGAGACTCACGCCGATAACCATGCCTACATAATGATTATGCAGAAAAGCCTGGAAACAGGCTTTAGGTGCGCGTTCTCGTATCATCCAATGTTGATAACCAAATAAGCAAGCCGCCGCAATAAGACCAACCCATGCGTACCACTGCACATTAAGTTGATGCCAGAGCAAAGCGAGGATGATTAACGTAACAAGCTGTAAAGCAGCGATAATAAGTTTGTCGTATCGACCAAATAGGATAGCCGTACTTTTGATTCCAATTTTGAGGTCATCCGCCCGGTCAGCCATCGCATACTCAGTATCGTAGGCAATCGTCCAAACGATATTGGCAATGAATAAACCGCCTGCGAGCCACCATTGATCATTGTTGAGCGCACTAAACGCCATCAAAATGCCGAAGCTAAAGGCAATACCGAGTACCACCTGAGGGAGCTGCGTCCAACGTTTGCAGAACGGGTAGAGTGATGCAACGCCTGCGGCTGCGAAAGCTAGCATAATGGTTTGCGTATTGAACTGAAGTACCAATAGAAATGCGAGTATTAGCAGGCCGAAAAACAACAGGATGGCCTCGGTACTATTGACCTCTCCGGCGGCAAGAGGGCGTAATTTGGTACGCTCGACATGACCATCAAGGTTACGATCAGCGAAGTCATTAATTACACAGCCCGCGGAGCGCATGAGGAATGTGCCTAACATGAAAATGACGACGACTTTGAGGGGCGGGTTACCAGCTCCCGCAATAAGTAATGCCCACAGCGTTGGCCATGCAAGTAAATAAGTGCCTATCGGTCGATCAGCGCGCATCAGACGCCAATAGCTATTCAATTTATTCATCGATTACCTCAGTATATCGGCACGGGACTTAAGAAAAATTCACTGACTAAAACGTGTTGCCCTTGGGTGTTAAATAAACTCCGGCGACCCCAAATAGCTTCGTTTTGTTGATAATAATGCCGGTTAATTTGGCTGACACCATGATCTAATGGTAGTTGAGTGACTTCAAATGTCGAACGCTTCAAGTCGGATTGATTAAATAATGATTGGCCCAGTGACTGAGTGCCAAGTTCACCTAGATTAAGGTTTTCATGGTCGGCCGCCGATATAGGGAAAACACTGCGAGCAAAGACAAAGGGCTGTTCGTCTAGCTTAAGTAATACTTCTCGAATGATGAAGTGCGTTTGTTGTGGAAACTCTGACCGTTCATTGGCAAAAGGGGTTGCCACAGCTTGGCCGATGAGTTCGACCGAAAAAGTGCCGGGTAATGCACTGAGTTTGGCAGTGAGCGATTTTTCGTCCAGTAACCAGTCACCGACGAGTGGCTTTAAGTGGATATCAGAGGCATGCTGCCAATGACAGGGCTCAGTACTGAGAAATTGTACAGACATAGTTATTGGTACTTGAGATATTCTTTGGCTATCATACCAAAGCCATTGCCGTTAAACATTATAAAGGCTATAGAATTATGATCCCGCAACGTTGGCTTACCAACATCGTATTGATTTTAAGTTTAACGACATTATCGGTTGGCATTGCGCGAGCGCAAGATGTCGCCTACTACGGATTCGAACCGGATATCATTACCAACTTTGTGAAAGATAAAGACGAGTATCGGCTAGGCTTTATCCGAGTCGCTGTCGAGGTAATGGTTGATAACCCAAAGAATGTGAGTGTGGTGGAGCATCATGCACCGCTGATACGCGATGCGTTCATTCAAATATTGAGTACCGCCAGTGAGCATCAAATCAAAACGATGACTGGGCGTGATCAACTGCGTTTGAAATGCTTTGAACGGGCTCAAGAACTAATGACGCAAGAAACGGGTAACCCGGTGATTAAACAAGTCATTTTCACTAAGTACCTATATCAATGACGAGGTTTTGGTCTCAGCTGACGTACCGTGATACCCGCGATGCAGCCAGCTATTAAGCCAGCTAAGTGAGCTTCATTAGCTACATTGACCCAAAGCACATCGGTATATCCGAGTATCAACCAACCCAGCATAAATAAGATGAGTGCAGGCGGCAGCTTTAGCGGTGTGTTACGCTGCCCACTGTATAACCAACAAAATCCAAGCAGACCGTAAACAACACCCGACATGCCGCCAAAATTAGGACCGCTTACATAAAACTGAACAACGTTAGCACTGACCGCGGTAAGCACGAATAGCGCTAACAACCAGCGCGTACCTAGGTAAACCTCGATACGTCCGCCAAGATACCACCACCAAAATAAGTTAAACACGATGTGAGTAGCGGAGAAGTGAAGAAAGGCGGGAGTTAATAGGCGCCAAGGTGCATCGAGCGGAAGCTGAGAGAAGCTATCGCTGATGATAAAGTAACGGACAAAAGCATCGCCGCCCGCCATAACGCCCATAAACATAAGCACGCAAATCACGGCAACGATACGGGTTAACCAACCGGTGTTTTTCATCAGGTCAGTCACTAACTGCCGGTTCTTTGTGCCTTGTCGAACAGCGATAATATTGGGGTCAGCCTTAAACTCGTCAATGAGTTGGCGTGCTCGTGCCTCGTAACTGCTTTGATGCAGTAACAAATCCAGCTTACCATTTCGTTCACTCACGCTGACAGGGATTCCTTGGCTACGAAGCCACGCATATAATTGCTGAAGATAGGGACCATCCTGAGTTGTGAGTAAACGCTTCATTAATTTATCCCTGCTCGACTGCTGTCGGATAGGCCGCTTGCCAAGCGGTAAAACCGCCGTCCATGCTACTCACTTGGGTGAGCCCTTGGGATTCGAGTACCAATGCGGCTTGTTGACTGCTTATACCGTGGTAACACACAACAATGACGTGTGTGTCTTTATCGGTATTGGCTAGGAAGTCACTGATATTGTCGTTGTTGAGTGGTTGTGCATTAGGGATATGGCCGGCTTGAAAGGATTGCGGGTCTCTAATATCAACGAACACAGGAGAGGCGTCCGAAGCCCACGCTTGGTGGGCTTCTGTCAATGAAATATGACGAACAGATTGAGTCATCGTTAGTCCCAATTAAGAATGACTTTACCGGACTGACCCGAAACCATGGTTTCGAACCCTTCTTCGTAGTCATCAACTGACATTTGATGGGTCAAGATCGGTGAAATATCTAAGCCTGATTGCAGCAAGCTAGCCATTTTGTACCAGGTTTCAAACATTTCACGGCCATAGATGCCTTTGATGACGAGTCCCTTAAAGATAACTTCGTTCCAATCAATAGCAACGTTCTCAGGTGGAATACCCAACATTGCAACTTTACCGCCATGGTTCATCGTCGCAAGCATTTGCGAAAATGCTGATGGTACACCAGACATCTCTAGTCCGACGTCAAAGCCTTCTTTCATGCCCAGATCTGACATAACGTCTTTAAGACTCTCTTCTGCCACATTAACGGCACGAGTTACACCCATCTTTTTGGCTAGTTCAAGTCGGTATTCGTTCACGTCGGTGATCACCACATGACGCGCCCCGACATGACGAGCCACTGCCGCCGCCATAATACCGATTGGACCTGCGCCAGTAATCAGAACATCCTCGCCAACGAGGTCAAAGGCAAGGGCGGTATGAACCGCGTTACCCAGCGGATCCATGATGGCCGCCATATCGTCAGTAACATCATCTGGCAGTTTAAACGCGTTATCGACCGGGATAACCAAATATTCGGCAAACGCGCCTGGGCGGTTGACCCCAACACCATAGGTATTGCGGCATAAATGACGGCGTCCAGCACGACAGTTGCGGCAGTGACCACAGGTAATATGCCCTTCACCGGATACACGGTCACCGATTTCAAAGCCGCGCACGCCTTCGCCCATAGCGGCAACTTCACCCACGTATTCGTGACCTACAACCATGGGCACAGGAATTGTTTTTTGTGACCAATCATCCCATTTGTAAATGTGAACATCGGTACCGCAAATTGCGGTTTTTTTAATTTTGATGAGAACGTCGTTATAACCATACTCGGGCTTTTCGACGTCCGTCATCCAAATACCCGGTTTTGAATGCAATTTCGCTAATGCTTTCATAATCAGTCCTTAGACTCGGTATTAAATAACACCGAGATCTTTACCAATACGTGTGAATGCTTCAATGGTGCGGTCAAGTTGCTCGCGTGTGTGCGCCGCAGACATTTGTGTACGAATACGTGCTTTGCCCTTAGGTACGACAGGGAACGAGAATCCGATGACATAGATACCTTCTTCGAGCAAACGATCAGCCATTTCAGAAGCAAGGCGTGCGTCGCCAATCATGACTGGAATAATCGCATGGTCAGCACCGCTCAAAGTAAAGCCTGCTGATTCCATTTCGGTTCTGAAATAGGTTGCGTTATCCCAGAGTTGCTCACGTAATTCGTTACCGTGCTCAAGCATTTCAAGCACTTTAATAGATGCTTGAACGATAGCCGGTGCTACTGAGTTAGAGAATAAATAAGGACGTGAACGCTGACGTAACCAATCGATTACTTCCTTTTTGCCCGATGTGTAACCACCGGAAGCACCGCCTAAAGCTTTACCCAACGTTCCGGTGATGATATCAACGCGACCTAAAACGTCACAGTATTCATGGGTACCTTTACCATTGGCGCCTAAGAACCCGGTTGCATGACAATCGTCCATCATCACCAAGGCATCATATTTGTCAGCTAAGTCACAGATACCTTTAAGATCGGCGATAACACCGTCCATCGAGAATACACCGTCGGTTGCAATCAACTTAAAACGTACGCCATCGGCATCTGCTTGTTTAAGTTGTTGTTCAAGGTCATCAAGATTATTGTTTTTATAGCGGTAGCGTTTCGCCTTACTAAGACGGATACCATCAATAATACTGGCGTGGTTTAATTCATCGCTGATAATCGCGTCTTCTGGGCCCATCAAGGTCTCAAACAGACCCCCATTGGCGTCAAAACACGAAGAATAAAGAATCGTGTCTTCGGTACCCAGAAAGTCACTAAGTTTCGTTTCCAGTGTTTTGTGGATATCCTGCGTGCCGCAAATAAAGCGCACCGATGCAGTACCAAAACCGTGCTCATCAAGGCCTTGCTTAGCCGCTTTAATCAGATCAGGGTGATTGGCAAGACCTAAGTAATTGTTGGCACAAAAGTTCAACACTTGTTGACCATTAACGGTAATTTCAGAACTTTGATCAGAAGTGATAACACGTTCTTTTTTGTACAGGCCGTCTGATTTGGTCTGCTCGAGTTGCTCATTAAGGTGCTGATAAAAATTTGTGTTCATTACGAAATCCTGTTCAGTCATTTGGCTTTCTTAACATTACCCTGTATTTTACGCATGTTCACTGAAAGCCGCATCCCTAATTTGCAAAAGCTACAAAGATGAGCCAGTTTTGGGGATGTACTGTAAAGTTTGCACAACGTTAAAACGAGGAACCTATGCACCGTAGAGCTATTTATCCTGGCACTTTTGATCCCATCACTAATGGCCACGCCGACCTCATCGAGCGCGCTGCAAGTCTGTTCAGTGAGATCATCGTCGGTGTAGCAGAAAGTCCGAGTAAGAAGCCGTTATTTAGCTTGCAAGAACGGGTGCTATTAGCTCAACAAGTGACTGAGAAACTCGATAATGTCCGTGTGGTGGGCTTTTCAGGACTGTTAGTTAATTTTGCTAAGGACCATGATGCATCGGTATTGATTCGTGGCTTGCGCGCGGTCTCGGATTTTGAGTACGAATTCCAACTTGCCAATATGAATCGACGACTATTCCCCGAGCTGGAAAGTGTGTTTTTAACACCCGCTGAAGAAAACTCCTTTATTTCGTCGACTCTAGTTAAAGAAGTTGCTTTGCATGGCGGCGACGTTGGCGAGTTTGTGGATGGGCGTGTGGCTGAGGCGCTGCAGCAGAAGTTTGCTGGTCAGCGCCCTTAAGCAACTAAGCAATAGCGCTTTGGTAAAAAACCAGCCCCATCAGTACCGGGCAGATATAACGTAAATGCCAACGCAGTAAACGGTAGCGCAATCCCTGCGCTGCCAACGCTGTAACATGATTACTGCGTTTCCAGAACCAGCCGATAACGAGTAAGTAAAATAGTCCTGACAGCGGTAATTGGAATTGTGTTACGGCGGTAACCACCCAGCCAAACAGCGGCTCAAACCAGAGCACTAGGGATAGCGCGAGCAGCGCGATAACGAGCATGGCAATGGCGACGGCGACAGGACGTGGTAAGTCGTGCTCTTCTAGTAAATAGGAGACTGGCACCTCCGCCTGCGCCATGGTTGATGTGAGTGCGGCTATGCTGAGTAAAATAAAGAAGCCAAAGCCAACCCATAAACCGGCAAAGCCCATACTGCCGAAAAGTTCCGGTAAAACAGCGAATATCAACTGTCCCTCACCAATAAACTGGTTGCCTTGTTCAACGGAAACGCCCAATTTAATAGCGACAAATAATGCAGGAATAATCAGCAAGCCCGCTAAAAATGCGACCAACGTATCTAACGCGGCTACAGATAAACTTAAACGACCCAATTGCGCACCCGGGCGCAGATATGAGCCGTAAATCATCATGCCGCCCAAACCAATCGATAACGAGAAAAAAGCCTGACCCATGGCGGCGATATAAATATCGGGATCGGTAAACTGTTGAATCTCAGGGATTAGATAAGTTTTAAAACCTTCGCCTGCACCAGGCAAACTGGCGATATAAACGATGAGACCGACTAATAAAATAACCAGCAGCGGCATTAAGCGCTTTGACCAGAGCTCGATACCTTGTTCGACACCTTTAAGGACAACCGAAGCAGTAAGAATTAAGAACACGGAAGTAAAGACCAGGTCGCGCACCATACTGCCGGTAAGTAAAAAGTCAGCAATGCCTGACAAGCCCATGGCCGTAGCAAGATAGCCCAGTGCATGAACTAGCATCCAACCAGCCACGATGTGATAGAAACTTAACATTAAACACGAGCCAATGACGTTAAGTAGACCCATCGTCGCGCCTACCGGGCGCATGCGTCCCTCGCTAAGTTGTTTGAGCGAGCGAACTGGATTGGCTTGCGCGTGATGGCCAATAAGCATCTCACTGTAAAGCGCAGGAATAGCAAGCACAAAAATTACACACAAATACACAAGCAAAAACGCGCCGCCACCATGGTTAGCCACCTGGGTCGGAAACCCCCAAATGTTACCTAAACCAACGGCTGAACCTGCCGCCGCCAGGACGAATCCAATTCTTGACTTAAATGAGTCACGCATAAGGACAAAACAACTTTAGTTAAATATTGAGTAAAAGAGGTGGCATTCTAACGGACTGAGAAAATTTTGCCCTATCTTTTTTTACCAATAAAAGGTAACATTCGCGACCAAATTTTATGCTTGTGGCGAGTGCATAAAGGGATTTACGCGAGTGCCGCAAGAAATAACGTTCGTTTAATGCAAGACCGTATCTCAGGAGCCCTTGTCATGCCAAATTTGGATCTGAGCCGCTACGGCATCAATGATGTCCAAGAAGTTGTTCATAACCCCTCTTATGATGTTTTATTTGAGGAAGAAACTCGCAACGACCTGCATGGTTTTGAAAAAGGAACCGTGACCAAGCTCGGTGCCGTTGCAGTAGATACTGGTATCTTTACCGGTCGTTCACCAAAAGATAAATACATTGTTAAAGATGACACAACGCGTGACACGGTTTGGTGGGCGGATCAGGGTAAGAATGACAACAAAGCGATGTCACAAGAAACCTGGACTCACTTAAAAGGATTGGTCACCAACCAGTTATCGAACAAACGCTTGTTTGTCGTTGATACGTATTGTGGTGCAAACGAAGATACCCGTTTAGCCGTGCGCTTCATTACCGAGGTAGCGTGGCAAGCGCATTTCGTTAAAAACATGTTTATCCGTCCTTCAGGCGAAGAGTTAGAAAACTTCGAGCCTGACTTTGTGGTAATGAACGGAGCAAAATGCATTAACCCCGATTGGCAAGAGCAAGGCCTTAACTCAGAAAACTTCGTGGCGTTTAACCTGACCGAAAAAATCCAGTTAATCGGCGGTACATGGTACGGCGGTGAGATGAAAAAAGGTATGTTCTCGATGATGAACTACTTCTTGCCGCTACAAGGCATGGCATCGATGCACTGCTCGGCTAATGTAGGTAAAGACGGTGATGTAGCAGTGTTCTTCGGTTTATCGGGAACGGGCAAAACAACATTGTCGACGGATCCAAAGCGAGCACTTATCGGTGATGATGAGCACGGCTGGGACGACGATGGCGTATTTAACTTTGAAGGCGGTTGTTATGCGAAAACTATCAACCTGTCTAAAGAGGCGGAGCCTGATATTTATAATGCTATTCGTCGTGATGCGCTATTAGAAAACGTCACTGTGCGCGAAGATGGCAGTGTGGATTTTGATGACAATAGCAAAACTGAGAATACGCGCGTTTCGTATCCGATTTATCACATCGATAATATCGTTAAGCCAGTGTCTAAAGCGGGCCATGCGAAGAAGGTGATTTTCCTAACCGCAGATGCGTTTGGTGTATTACCTCCTGTATCAAAGTTAACTAAAGAGCAGGCGCAGTATCACTTCTTGTCTGGCTTTACAGCTAAATTAGCGGGTACTGAACGTGGCGTCACTGAACCCACCCCAACCTTTTCAAGCTGTTTTGGCGCGGCTTTCTTGACGTTGCACCCGACTCAGTATGCTGAAGTACTAGTGAAGCGTATGGAAGCTGCCGGTGCTGAAGCGTATTTAGTGAACACCGGCTGGAACGGAACCGGTAAGCGAATTTCCATTAAGGCAACGCGCGCAATCATCGATGCCATTCTTGATGGTTCGATTGAGGATGCTGAATTCCATCAGTTACCATACTTCAACTTGGCAATGCCGACTGCATTGGCGGGCGTTGAAGATAGCGCCATTCTTGATCCGCGTAACACTTACGAGGACGTAGAGGACTGGAACTTGAAAGCGAAAGACCTCGCGCAGCGTTTTGTAGCGAACTTTGAGAAGTTCACTGATACTGAAAACGGTAAAGCATTAGTAGCTGCGGGACCCAGCGTTTAAATAAATCCGTAGCTTACAAATTGAAACAAAATAAAAACCCGCAACGGCTGTTGCGGGTTTTTTTTGCTCTGTAAGATATACTCAATTCAAAATTACGTATTTTTTACATTTATCTAAACGCTGCGAGAATCATGAATATACAAATAACAAACTTAACTAAGCGTTATAAGACCGTCACCGCGGTTGATAATATATCGCTCACGGTCAACTCAGGTGAAATATATGCACTGCTCGGACCCAACGGTGCCGGCAAATCATCTTTAGTGCGTATGTTGGTGGGTCTGACCCAAGCAGATGAGGGCCGTATTGAAATTTCTGATGCCAGCGGTCCTCGTCCTCAACTCAGTCCTGAGGACTTCGCCTATTTACCTGAGGATCGTGGCTTATATCAAGATCGGACGATACTGGATAACCTAGGTTTTATTGCCGAATTACGTGGTCTCGATAAGTCGCTAGCGCAGCAGCGCATCGACCAATGGTTAGCGTACTTTGACCTGACGGAGCGGAAAAAGGAGCCCATGCGACAGCTCTCTAAAGGTAACCAGCAAAAGGTGCAGTTAATTGCGACACTGATTCACGATCCCGATTTGGTGATTTTAGATGAGCCATTCTCAGGCCTCGACCCAGTGAACCAAGAACATGTGATGAACGTGCTAACCGACTTGAAGCAACGAGGAAAAACGGTGTTGCTTAGCGCTCATCAGATGGCATTGGTAGAACGTCTTGCCGATAAGATGTTGTTGATGTCTCATGGGCGTGCTTTAGCACAAGGTACATTGGCTGAAATACGTGCAAAACTGCAACCTCAGCGGGTTTATCGTATCGAATGTGATGCTGAAGTCGCTCAACGTCAATGGATCCAACATGAGGCTATCGTTGATGTGTCTGTGATAGATACCGATTTGGCACATGTGACAGTCGACCCTTACGTCGATGTCCAGCATTTATGGCCAGATCTTAATCAACATGTACCCATGCGGAGCTTCTCGCCGCTACAACTTGGATTGCATGAGTTGTACCTCAACACCATTGAGCAAAACAATAACAAATCAAAGGATGTTCAGCATGAGTCTGCTTAGTAGCAAAGTATCGAAAATCGCGTGGTGGGAGTTCCGTCGCTTTTTCAAATGGAAGCAAGAGCTTATCTCTATCGGTCTACTGGTTGTCATCATGGCTGTAAGCATGGGATGGGGCGCTATTAGTGCCGTATTCGAAGAGCAATATAATGGCGCAATTTATTTCGAGCAACGCGCTAACCCAGGTGATTATGAAGCCCCTAAAGATATCACTTTGCGTGACGCCGGCTCGATGGAAATTGAGAAATGGAAGTCGCAGCTACCAGAGGCGCTCGATGTCGTGGTGATTGTCCACCCAGATAACACAGCGACACTGCGCGTACACAAACGTGACGACTGGCAAAGCGATTTAACCGACTCACTACAAAGTTATTTACAAACGTTACGCGTTGCTGGATTAGAGCTGACCGATGAACAACGTACAGTACTCGACTCTAAACCCGAGGTAACGCTTGATATTGCTAAAGTCGATGTTGATGAGTCAGCAGTTGATGATGAAGGAAGTAGCGAACTGGGAATGTTTTTAGGTATCGGTATCTCAGTTGGTGTATTTACCGGCTTTGGCTTGATGATGATGTCGATTACGGCGGAGAAACAGCAGCGGGTGACTGAGCAGCTACTAACGATTATTTCGCCACGAGAGTGGATGGATGGCAAAATTGTTGGGATCACCTTACACAGTTTGAAAGCGATGGTATTCATCGGTTTATTCTTTGGCGCTATCGCATTACTTGCTGCAAGCTTTAGCAGCGAGGGTTCGGTGAGTTTTACCTTTGACCCCTTTGTTGTGATTGCGTCGTTTGTTTTTGTCATGCTCGGTCTGCTAATGATTAATGCGATGCTGGCAGGTTTTTCAGCAACGATTGACGACCCGAATCATTCATCGCGTAGCTCGTTTATGCTCATCCCATTGTTGCCTATATTTCTTTGTTTTAGCGTTGTCGATAGTCCAGACGGGACACTCGCACAAATTATGAGTATTTTACCCGTTTCATCATTCATGATGATGCCTGCGCGCTTGGCACAAACCGATGTCGCTTGGTGGCAAATAGGCCTCAGTTTAGCGTTGTTAGTGGTCAGTCTTATCTGGATGCGGAACGTGGCGGCTCGTCTGTTTGCTATGGGGATACAATTCTATGGCAAAGAACCTAGCTGGAAAGATATTTGGAATGCCATACGAGGCTAATGCTTAAACTAAAAAACGCCGCACAATGCGGCGTTTTTTATGATGCTCAAGACTTACTTGATTTGCTCAATATGGTCGATAGCAAAAGGCGGTTTGTCTTCTGCTTGTTCGACTAAGAATGAGTCCATCCAGCGCATCAGTCGAATGCTATAATCGAGTTGCGCTGCCATATGACGGTTACCATGTCCTTCCCCTGGGTATAACACCAAGCGGACGGGTACATTGCCGTGCGTTTTAAGGTAACGATAAAGCTCCATTGATTGCGATGGATGCACACGAGTGTCTTCCTTGCCATGCATAATAAGGATAGGCGTGCGCGCTTTTTCTGCGTGATAGATAGGTGAACGCTCGAGGTACCATTGCCATTTGTCCCAAGGATAGCTGCGAGCGTGTACCGCGTTCATTTCTTTGGCAATATCGGTCGTACCAAACTTAGAAAGGTTATCGCTGATACCAACAAACATCACGCTTGCGGCAAAGTGTTCAGTTTGAGCGGTCGCACCCCAAGCTGAAGCGTAACCACCATAAGAGCCACCCGTGATCCCAACGCGAGCTTCATCAGCTAGACCCATATCGACAAGATGCTGTTTGCCATCAACAATATCGTCAAATTCTTTACCCGCGTAGTCATTTTGACTGAGTTTAGAGAACTCCACACCACGGCCTGTGCTACCACGATAATTAGGGAAGAATAACGCGTAACCTTGCGCAGCCGCATGTTTCACTGGCGACGAGTAACGATCTAACCAGCCGTTAGAGTAATGTGACTCAGGACCTCCATGAATAACCATAATCAAAGGGTATTTTTCACCTTCTTGATAGTCAGTTGGATAAACAACGATTCCTTCGAGTTCAAGACCATCGCGAGCTTTATAAGTGATTGTTTCCTGCTTAGGCATTGTCACCTCTTCTAACCATGGGTTAGAAACGGTTAAACGGTCTAACCCACGCGAGGTAAACTCAAATGCTTCATTAGGATGGGCAGGGCGGTTGCCTCGCAATACAATTTTATCCACGCCAGCAGCGCCGTCTAAACCGGTAAAGATCGCTTCACCCGCGTCAATCAAGTCACGATTCTCCAGGAACTGCAAGGTTAACGCTTTGACTTCTGATTCGGTGCCCCGGTGACCTAGCCAAACTAACTCCTGCTCAGTACGCCAGGTAAAGTCTTGGATTGAACCTTGGTAATCGGGTAGTACACGACGAATGGTAGCGTCTTGCGTATTGTATACCTTGAGTACGCTGGCTGATGGATCGTTATAATCAGCGGCACTGATCAATGCAACATACTGACCGTTTGGTGAAAACTCAGCTTTGCCCAGCTTTCCTTCAGTAGCAATACTTGCAACAGTCTCACCATTTAAAGACATGATGTGGTATTGGCTGCTCATGTAAAGATCATCTACTAACGGCGTTGGCGCGGTGCGCACCAATAGTTGCTCGTCATTTGGACTCCATTGAGCAGAAATGACCTGAACATCATCAGCCGTCACTTGCTTGGCTTCTGCATCGGCTTGGTTCAAGTCGACTTGGTATAAATGACGGTAGGTGAGATCCTCTTCGTAGACTTCTGCTTTGAAACCGTACTCAGCCTCTTTTTTGGCGTCTTTGTCGCTGCTACCCGTTGAAAGAAAAATGAGTGACTGACCATCTGAACTTAAATCGTACGCTGTGATTGAGCCATCGAATTCGTACACTGATTGGACGCCACCACCGGCGAGTGGAATACGATAGAGTTCGCTGTAATCATCACCTTCACGCTTAGCGGTGAAGTAAACATATTCGCTGTTAGGGCCGAACTCAACGTCAGAGAAAGATTCATCTTTGCTCAAATAAACTGTTTCTTTACCATCACTCGTCCGAATAACTAATTCGGTTTTACCACTGTCGTCCTTGTCGGTATAAGGGCGCGCAGGGTAGTACTTGGTAATAGCCGTGAATTGACCGTTAGGGGATAGGTTGACATCGACAACCGATTGGGCTGTAACCGTCTCCATTAATGTCATTTCGCGAGCCTGTCCTGTTACAGCCAAGCCCAACAAACTGACAGCTCCGAGCGTTCTCGCTATCATGGTGTTCTCCATTTAAGGTTGTTGTAATTTATTCTACTTTAGCACGTCGAGTAGCCTCTGCACCGCGAGCGACAAGACGCACTTGTTGTATTGTTTGTTCTGCGATCTGAAGCCGTTGGGTATCATCGACGTCGAAGCAGTCGGCACCTGCACTGAATACAATTTTTACGATCGCATCAGACTGTAAGTCAGCGAGTAGAGCGCTAAAGCCTTGCTCGTCACGTAAATATTCAATGAGTTCGGCTTTAAAATGTTCGAGCTCACGCTCAACTGCCTTACGGAATTCACGTGAGCGCCCTGTACGCTCTTGTAATAGCAGTCTAAAAATAGCGGTGTTGTCAGCCACAAATTGCATGAACGTCTCGATTGAAACCCGAATAATCGAGCCGCCTTTGTCAATACGCTGACGCGCTTGTCTAAGCAGTTGTCGAAGCGTCAAACCGCACTCGTCGACTAGCGTGAGTCCGAGCTCATCCATATTACGAAAGTGGCGATAAAAAGAGGTGGGGGCGATACCTGCTTCACGAGCAACTTCGCGAAGACTCAGACTTGAAAAGCCGGTTTCCGCGCTCAACTGGTTCATTGCGGCGTTAATTAAAGCGCGTCTGGTTTTTTCTTTTTGTTGCGCTCGCACACCGAGCGTTTGGGCTTTTTCCAAAATAGTGTCCAAAACTGTGCTTCATATCTTAAATAGAATAATAACATAGCTTAAAAGACAATCATTGCTTGAGTTTTTTTATTAAAGAAGTAGAATTCAGCGTACAGGTGTTAGCTGTTCTGTAAAGATCAGTTGGAACTACCTGGCGTGGTAAGAATTAACTAAATGTGAGTTACGAATGAATTCGATTAATGCAAAACCCCCAATCATCTGGTTGAACGTTTGGGTGTTCGCAATCACCTTCGCCATTGCGGCGGTCGGTGTACCTGTTTATGCCTATGTACATGGCATTGATTCAAGTCTCTGGTGGGCGATGATAGGAACGGCCTGTTTCGCAGGCATTTCGATCACCGCCGGTTATCACCGTTTATGGTCTCATAAGGCTTATAAAGCGCACCCTATTGTGCGTTTCCTGTTCGCAATTGGCGGTGCCGTTGCGTTGCAAAATAGTGTGTTGCACTGGTCAAGCGATCACCGTGTGCACCATACGCATGTCGACGATAATGATAAAGACCCCTATTCAGCGAAGCGTGGTTTTTGGTATTCGCACATCGGTTGGATGTTACGCGAGTATCAAGCTAGTCGTTATAGCGATTACAACAACGTTAAAGATTTACAAGAAGACCCGATTGTCATGTGGCAACACAAGCATTACTTGTCACTCACTTTGATCACTAACTTTGGTTGGCCGTTGTTATTTGGCTGGATGATCGGTGACGTATTAGGTGGTTTGTTGGTTGTAGGGGTGTTGCGTCTTGTACTCAATCACCACACCACATTCTTTATTAATTCGCTAGCCCATATTTGGGGCTCGCAACCTTATACCGATAAAAACACCGCGCGGGATAATGGTGTGCTCGCTTTTTTGACCTTTGGCGAGGGCTATCATAACTACCACCATATCTTTTCGGCGGATTATCGAAATGGTATCCGTTGGTATCAATTTGACCCAACAAAGTGGTTGATCCGTGGTCTATCGTACCTTGGACTGACAAGCGACTTGAAGCGCACATCGGGTTACCAAATTGAGCGTGCTAAGTTGACCATGCAACTAACGCGTGTATCGAAAAAAGCGAAGTCAGCACCGCAGGTGTTAATCGATAGCGCGCACGAACACTATCAGCAGATGGCAACCTGTTTGCGCGAGTACTATCAAACACGTAAGAAACTGTTAGATGCAAAGGCGAAGCAGTTGAAAGAGCAGGTGCACTTTGACGGTTTGCAAGAGCGTATTGATGAACTCAAGGAAAATCTTGAGGAACAACAACGGCATTGGCGTTCATTGCTGACCGAGATTAAGCGTTACGCTTGAATCTGAATAAAAAATCAACAATAATGAGCACATACTTAATTGAATTGAGGAGTGCTCATGGATATTAATAATGTGTTATCTGCGGGTTTGCAGGGTATGCAACGAGCAAGTCAGCAAGTCACTGAAGCTAGTGCAGAACTCGCTAATCCTCAGGATAGTAATGCCCGTTGGCAGCAAGCCGACACAGATTCTGTGAATGGCTCGGAAACTGCGAGTGAGACGCTTAACAGTGTTCCAGCTAACACGGCGACTGATTCGTTGGTTTCTTTAGCGCAAGGCGAACAAGTATTTGAAGCTAACACGCGAAGCGTCGAAACAGCTGACGAAGTACTGGGTACTTTAATCGATACCAAGGTGTGATTATCTTTGAATATCTCACCTGCGTTACCTCCTTATCCCCCGATTACAGCACCTGCTAGTGAACAGCTAGCAGGTGACAATCAACAGCGTCCTGCAGTAAAGCAACCCGAGTCAGTTGAGGGTGAGCAGACGTCGCAATCGAAAGCCGATGATAAGTCAGGCAAAGCAGAAGAACGCCCATCGAAGCCGTCCAATAGCGAGGAGGCGCAAGCAGCGCAAGAGTTGCAGGAGTTAAAGCAACGCGACCAAGAAGTGCGTGTGCACGAGCAAGCGCATGCGGCAGCAGGTGGGCGCTATGCTGGAGCACCTAGTTATGAATATGAACGCGGTAGTGATGGAAAATCGTATGCCGTAGCGGGTGAAGTGCAAATTGATGTCAGTGTGGTGGAGGGTGACCCGCAGGCCACAATTGATAAGATGGCCATTGTTAAGCGAGCTGCACTGGCACCGGCTGAACCTTCAAGTGCTGACCGTTCTATTGCCTCTGAGGCAACCCAAAAAGCATCGGCAGCTCGTGCTGAATTAGCCCAGCAGCAACTCAACCCTGAGCAAAGCCAGCAAGCACAGCCTAGCTTTGCAGCCGATAAAGAATCACCTTCAGCGGATGAACAATCTAAAGAATCTGCTAGCACCGTAGTGGGCGCACGCTACAGCAAAGCGGTAAGCCCGAGTGCCGACCCGGGCTTTAGGGTGTCTGCCTAATCTTTTTTCGCTTTAGCGAAGGCATCGGCAAACGCGCTACCCATCGCAGATGATGCTTTATCTACAGGTTTCTTTTTGGTTTTAGCCGTCGCCGATGACTTGCCCTGCTTATCAGTCTTCTTCGCAGGTGCTGCATCATCATGTTTGCGCATGCTGAGGCCGATACGTTTTCTATCAATATCAACTTCAACAACACGTACCTTTACGATATCACCTGCCTTCACAACCTCACGAGGATCACTTACGAAGGTATCGGCGAGCGCAGAAATGTGAACAAGACCATCTTGGTGTACGCCAATATCCACAAATGCACCGAAATTGGCAACATTGGTGACGACCCCTTCTAACAGCATGCCGGGCTCAAGATCAGCGACTTTCTCTACACCTTCTTTAAACTGTGCGGTTTTGAATTCAGGGCGAGGGTCACGCCCGGGCTTTTCAAGTTCGCGAACGATGTCTCGCAGCGTCGGTAAGCCGACCGTCTCGGTGACAAAAGCATTTAAATCGAGTTGGTCAATCGCTGTTTTGTTACCAATGAGCTGATCAACGGCGATGCCTGCTTTGTCAGCCATTGACTCGACAATGTGATAAGACTCGGGGTGAACAGATGACGCATCCAGCGGGTGCTGGCCTTCATTGATGCGCATGAATCCGGCACTTTGTTCAAACGCTTTAGGTCCCATGCGTGGAACGTCCATCAAGGTTTTACGAGTAGAAAAAGCGCCATGTGTATCACGGTACTCAACGATGTTTTTGGCTAACGTTTTGGATAGGCCTGCCACGCGTTGCAAGAGCGCTGCTGAGGCACGATTAACGTCAACGCCGACAGCGTTTACGCAATCCTCAACAACGGCATCGAGACTTTGAGCCAGTTGCGCCTGGCTAACATCGTGTTGATACTGACCCACACCGATCGACTTCGGTTCAATTTTAACCAGTTCAGCCAGCGGATCCTGCAGACGACGGGCAATTGACACTGCACCACGCAAAGCAACATCCATGTTCGGAAACTCTTGCGCAGCGAGCTCCGATGCAGAATAGACAGAAGCACCTGCTTCGTTGACCATTACCTTGGCCGCTTTAACATCGGCATTCGCTTTCAGCATCTCGGCGACCAAGCTATCGGTCTCGCGTGAGTGGGTACCATTACCGATGCTAATCAACTCCACTTTATGCTGTTTACAGAGTCCGGCTAAGGTACGCATTGCCTTGTCTTTTTGGTTCTGCGGTTGAAACGGAAAAACAGTATTAGTATCGAGTACCTTACCCGTTTCATCGATAACTGCGACCTTCACCCCGGTGCGAACGCCCGGGTCGAGACCCATCGTGCGTTTGGCACCCGCTGGCGCGGCCATGAGCAAATCAGCCAAGTTATTTGCAAAAACTTGAATTGCTGCGCTCTCGGCATGCTCACGTACACGTGCCATGAGTTCGGTTTCTAGATGGAGCGATAGTTTTACTTTCCACGTCCACTGTACCACTTGGGCGCGCCAAGCATCAGCGGGTCGACGTTGATCGGAGAACCCGACAAACTCAGCAATCATCTGTTCAACGTCGGCATCTTTCTGTGTTTCTAGCGAGGGCGCTGGATCCAACGATAACTGTAAGACGCCTTCGTTTCGACCGCGAAAAAGAGCGAGTGCGCGGTGCGATGGTATACGGTTAAATGCTTCAGCAAAGTCAAAATAATCGCGGAACTTGCTACCTTCTGTTTCTTTGCCTTTGACTACTTGAGCGCGTAAGTGAGCATGTGTCCATAAGTGGTTTCTTAGCTGTTTTAGCAACTCAGCCTGTTCCGAGAACCGTTCCATTAGGATAGCTCGAGCGCCATCCAATGCATCTTTTGGCTCATTAATTTTGTGCTCTGTATTGAGGTACGCGTTAGCGGTTTCGTCAGGTGTTAAGTCTGGATTGTGCCAAAGCTGGTCGGCTAAGGGTTCAAGCCCTGCTTCAATCGCAATCTGACCTTTGGTGCGACGTTTGGGTTTATAAGGTAGGTAGAGGTCCTCGAGCTCGGTCTTGGTATCTGCCGCATTAATTTTGGCGGCTAAATCATCGCTGAGCTTTCCTTGCTCCTCGACTGAACGCAAGATAACGCCGCGACGTTCTTCTAATTCCGTTAAATAATTCAGGCGTTGATGCGCTTGTCTCAGTTGCGTGTCATCAAGGCCGCCGGTGAGCTCCTTACGATAACGCGCAATAAATGGGATGGTGGCACCCTCGTCGAGCAATTTGATAACTGCTGTTATTTGCTTTTCTTGTACGCTGAGTTCCTGCGCGATTTGCTGACTAATTCTTTCCATAAGTTACTCTACTTCTAAATCCAACTGGCCTCTATTGGCTCGGCTTTGCGTTACTGCAATCCGTTTCGCTAAAGGCGTGATACTGTATTTTATTAATGAACCAACATTGCTCGCCTTTCGGGGTCACAACGATGACTTCATCATCGACATGCTTCTTTAAAAGTGCTCTTGCCATCGGCGCATCGATCGAGACTACGTCTTTCGAGTCATAAATCTCATCAGGCCCAACAATCTGAAAACGACGGATTGTACCTTGCTCGTCTTCTATCTCAACAAATGCACCAAAAAATACTTGTCCATCTTGTTGAGGTGAATAATCGACCACCTTGAGCTGATCAAGGCGCTTACTCAAATAACGAATCCGGCTATCGATGCGGCGCAGCTTTTGCTTATTGTATTTGTAATCTGCATTCTCACTGCGGTCACCAAGGCTCGCAGCCCAAGAGACCTTTTCAACAGTTTCTCGGCGCTCAACACGCCATAAATGATTCAGTTCTTGTTGCAACTTATCGAAGCCATTTCGAGTGATAAGATTCGTTTTCATAATGTTTTAATGAATGTTATATATAGAATAATAAATATGCACGATCGCAACATAAGTGTGATTTTTATTCATCAAAAATGATATTAAGCAAAGGTATCTGTCATTTGCGCATAATACTTACGTTTCTTCTTTGTCTCAGTTTATACGTTCCCGCGAGCGATGTCTTTGCTGATTCCGTAAAGCATCTGAAAGTTGGGGTGTATGACAATCCACCCAAACTTTTTCAGTCCGATGAGGGAGAAGTATCGGGGATTCTCGGCGACTTGCTTAGCCATATCGCCGAGCAGCAAGGTTGGCAACTTCAGCCAGTAGTGTGCGAGTTTGCTGACTGCTTAACCTTACTCAAGGAGGGACACATAGATATATTGCCTGATGTGGCGATGACGCAAGATCGTGCTTCGTTTATTTCTGTTCACACCGAGCCTGCACTACTGAGCTGGTCAAAAATTTATACCCGCTCAGGCGCAAATATTCGCGATATTTTTGATCTAGAAAACAAACGCATTGCCGTGGTCGATGGCTCTGTTCAACAGAGTTATTTGACTGATATTGCGACGGGTTTTGATACGCCGCTTATTTTGACACCCGTCACAAGTTTTGAAAGTGGTTTTCAGCAGCTATTAGATGCACAAGTGGATGCTGTTGCGAGTAATCAATTTTTTGGTGATAACTATGTGGTGGACAAAGCGCTCGAAAGTACGCCTATCGTATTTATGCCGACAGAACTCTATTACGCCGTTGCAAAAGGTACTCACAAGGAAGTACTCAATAGTATCGACAAGGCGTTAGCCGCGCTCAAGGCTGATAGTGATTCAGCGTATTATCAGATACTTGACAGTTACGAGCCCGCTACCAAGCTGATTGAGCTGCCCAAGTGGATATGGTATGTGATGAGCCTACTGGTGTTGTTAACCATTGGCTTTATTATATTCAACCGCATGCTGAAGCGCCGAGTGCAGGAAAAGACACAACAACTCGCGGTGAGCGAAAAGCGTCTTGAAGTCATTTTGAATAGTGTCGATGCCTGCATCTTTATTAAAGATTGCGACTTAAACTATCAGTATGCAAACCAGCGCTGCGCTGACTTATTACGTATGCCATTGGAGCAAATCAGCGGCTCAAATGATCATGAACTATTTTCAAAGCCGATGGCAGACTTCCTTAATGAAAAAGATCGCCATGTGCTGAGCACACGAAAGCGACTCGCCTATCAGGAACAGCATGTTGATCAACAAACGGGTGAGGAACGACTATTCTGGTCAGTAAAAGTGCCATTAACGGCACCTGACGGGAAGCTTATCGGTATTTGTGGTATTGCGACCGATGTATCGGAGTATGAAGCGTTAAAATCGGAAGTGCAGAAACTCGCCAACTTTGATCCCCTAACCAATTTAGGGAACCGACGCACATTAATCGACAACCTAGCGGAACGATACTCAAAAAATAGCTTTGCCCCATCGGATTGGTTGATGTTCGTCGATATTGATCAGTTTAAGACGCTTAATGATCGCTACGGACACGATGTCGGTGACCAATTACTCACACAAGTAGGTGAGCGCATCAAGTCTCATTGTAAAGAAGATGAGATTGTTGGCCGGCTCGGCGCCGATGAGTTTTATTGTCTGAGCCAATCAATCCATGGTCAGCGGGGTTTGTCTGATTTAGACGAGTGGCTGAACCAGCTTGTTATAAAGCTTAAAGCCCCATTTTGGATAGCAGACACGCAACTGTCAGTGTCATTTAGCTTTGGATTGGTTAGTTTGGCCGACTGCAAAGACTACCTCGAGGCCATGAAGGCGGCTGACTTATCGGTTCAGCAGGCGAAAGTTTCAGGTGGTGACTGTATTCGGTTCTTTAATGAGCGGATGCAACAAGAGTTTAACCAACGACAAGTACTCCTTGATTCATTAAAAGCAGCGATCACCGATCAGCAACTATCACTTGCTTATCAGCCCCAGTACCGTCAAACGGAAACCGGGGAAACTCGGTGCATTGGCTTTGAGGCGTTACTGCGGTGGCATGATGATGAACACGGTTATGTTTCACCGGGCGAGTTTATTCCATTAGCCGAGTCGAATGGACTGATGTCGCAATTGCATCATCTGGTGATGGACCGAGTTACTCAAGATATGGACGTTTTGGGTCACTGTTTCACTGATGATAACTGGGTCGTGGCCATTAACGTGAGCGCGAGCCAAATTAGAGCGAGTGACTTCTTACACGATCTTAAACAACGTATTGATGCAGAACCTCGCTTGGCTCGACACCTTGAGCTTGAGATAACCGAAAGTGTGCTTATTGACGACATCGATGAAGTGGCTCAGCTGATGAGAGATGTATCTGCGACGGGAATTCAGTTTGCTTTGGACGATTTTGGAACGGGTTACTCATCGTTGATTTACCTCAAGCTATTGCCGCTCAGACGGTTGAAAATCGATCAAGGTTTCGTCAAAGATTTACTGACCGACCGCAGTGATGAGGCGATTGTTAAAACGGTCATTGCATTAGCCAACGGCTTAGGTCTCGAAACTATCGCTGAGGGCGTGGAGACTAAAGAGCAGCAGAACCGCTTAGTCGAATTGGGTTGTAATCAACTGCAAGGGTTTTATTTAGGACGCCCTGAACCGCTAGCGCATTGGCAAAAAGACTGATATTATCATTATATCTAAAAACATATTGTAAGAGGTTAAAATGAGAACCTTACGTTTCCTCTTGATTGCGCTGGCCATGGTTGCGAGCTTCAACAGCCTTGCTCAACAAACGATTGAGGTGACCGTTGAGCAACAGCCTGAGTGGCTGAAAATCAATGGTGTAGTAGAGGCGACTCAACGTTCCACAGTCTCTGCGCAAACGGCGGGAACGATCGTTGAGTTACCGTACGATGTCGACGATACCGTAGAGCAAGGCGCCTTGATTGTAGGGTTAGACGACTCCGAGCAACAAGCACGTTTACAACAACGTGAGGCGGAACTCGCGAGTGCAAAAGCAACGCTAGATCAGAATCAAAAGCAGTTTCAACGCGTTCAACAGTTGTTCCAACAAAACTCGGTATCTACCTCGGAACTGGATCAAGCAAAGACAGCGCTTGAACGCGCACAGTCGTCGGTTAAGCAAGCTAAGGCAGGACTCGAAGAAGCGCGTAAACAGTTATCCTATACACGCGTCACCGCACCTTATGCCGGCATTGTCACTGATCGCTGGGTGGATTTAGGCGAATCAGTCCAACCCGGACAGCGACTCATCACAGGTTTGTCACTCGAGCAATTGCGGGTGGTAGCAGACGTACCTCAGCAATTTAATACGTTAGCACGGGACTTTTCTGCGGCGCAGATCCAACTGGATAATGGCGTATCTATCACTGCGACAGCACTCACGTTTTTTCCCTATGCTCAGCAGCCAAGTCATAGTTTTAAGTTGCGAATGCTGGTGCCGTCACAAGGCTTGCGACTATTACCGGGTTCTGCGGTCGATGTATGGCTAAAAATCGGTGAGCGTGATGTTATTCAAGTGCCCCGCTCTGCTGTGCATATTGATGGGGAATTGCGTGCGGTGTATGTCCTCGATAAGGGCAACACTCCGCAACTAAGGCAAGTATATACAGGGCGCATCACTCGAGACCATGTCGAGATACTGGCGGGTCTCAACCCAGGTGAGCGCGTGGCTCAAGACTGGAGTCGGATTCGTTATGAGTAAGCCTGAGCCGCTCGGCCCATCGGGTCATATTGCACGTATATTTCAACACTCTCAGCTCACACCGCTCATTATTTTACTGGCTGTCGTATTGGGAGTGATCGCTGTTTGGGTGACTCCGAAGGAAGAAGAACCTCAGATCGATGTCACGATGGCGGATGTCATGGTGGCATTTCCTGGCGCGAGTCGCCAGCAAGTGGAAAGCCTCATTACCACACCTGGCGAGCAGGTATTGAGTGAAATGTCCGATGTTGAGCATGTTTATTCAGTGGCTCAGCCCGGTATGGGGATTATCACTGTTCAGTTTGAAGTAGGTCTCTCCCGACAGCAAGCATTGGTGCGTCTTTATAATAAAGTGCAGTCAAATGCCGACTGGTTCCCGACCGAGTTGGGTGTCGCACAACCCATTATAAAACCTAAAGGCATTGACGACGTACCTATAATGACACTCACGCTACGCGCTAAAGGAGAGCCCAAAAGTGCTCAGTCGCTGACTGCCGTGGCGCATCGACTTGAAATAGCGTTGAAGCAAATCCCTGGCACACGCGACATTCGAACGCTCGGTAGCGTACCGCGCTCGATTAATCTAACCCTACAGCCGAGTTCACTTGCGCGTTATCAGCTGTCAGTGGCTGCGGTTCAGCAAGCGCTGCAACAAAGTAACTTAGTAAGCGCTGAGCAACGCGTTGTGACCAATGGTCAGTCAATCCCAATGCAAGTGGGTCAGCCATTGAGTTCAATAGAAGACTTAAAAGGTGTCGTTGTTGCAGTTTACGACAATGCGCCTGTATATCTAAATGACGTTGCTAACATTAGCTACGCAGATGTGCAAACGTCACACTCAGTGCTCAGTTCTGGTCACCAAACCGATACGCCGGCTGTCACAATCAGTATCGCCAAAAAGCCAGGGGAGAATGCAATAGATGTTGCTGATGCAGTCAACGCGAACTTGGCGAGTTGGCAAAACCGACTGATCCCTGCAGATATCGATGTCCAAGTGACGCGTAATTATGGTCAAACGGCCGCTGAGAAATCGACCAAACTCATTACTGATCTCATATCGGCAACGGTATCGGTTATCGTATTAGTTTTACTCACCATGGGTTGGCGGCAATCGCTGATTGTTGGTGTTGTCGTTTTGGTCACGTTACTTTTTACGCTGGTTTTCAGTTGGTTCTGGGGCTTCACACTTAACCGCGTATCGCTATTTGCACTGATTTTTTCGATCGGTATCTTGGTGGATGATGGGATTGTCATTACCGAAAACATCCATCGCCGACTAGGGCTCTCAAGTCAATCCGCTAAATCACTGATTCCACAGGCGGTTGACGAAGTCGGCTCGCCAACAATTATGGCGACATTAACGATTATCGCTGCACTATTGCCGATGGCATTTGTAACAGGTTTGATGGGGCCTTACATGAGTCCTATTCCGATTAATGCGTCTGCAGGTATGGTGTTCTCGCAGCTCATGGCGTTTATAGTTGCACCTTGGTTGGCGTTGCGATTGCTTAGAAACCAACGACACAGTATAGGCACAGATACAGAACTTGAGGATGGTGCGCCTGATAGTGTCATGAAGGTGTTTAATCGAGTGTTGGGCGCCTTCATTGGTACTAATTATCGGAAACGCCGGTTCTTTTTAGGTTTGGGTATTCTCGCGTTATTGATTGGTAGTATGTTATTGCCAGCTAATCAGGCGGTTATCTTAAAGATGCTTCCTTTCGACAATAAGTCTGAGTTACAGGTTGTGTTGGATATGCCGGAGTCTACTTCGGTATTAGAAACACAGCGTGTACTGGGTGAAATGACTGATTATTTGAAAGACATTGAAGAGGTAGAGAGCTGGCAGCGCTATGCTGGAACAGCGAGTCCGATTAATTTTAATGGTTTAGTACGGCAATATTATTTGCGTAACGCACCTTATCAAGGCGACATACAGATTCAGTTAAAGCATAAGTCTAACCGTGAGCGTGATTCCCATACGATAGCCATCGCGATTCGTGATTCTTTAGCCGAAATCGCAAGCCGCAATGGTGGCCGTGTAAAAGTGGTTGAAGTGCCCCCAGGACCACCTGTTTTTGCGCCTATCGTAGCCGAGATTTATGGTGGCACTCTGGCAGCGCAGGCTGCACTCGCAGAAAAGTTGAAAACAGTGATGCACGAAGTGCCTGGCGTGGTCGATGTCGATACGTCGTTGACCGAGCCGACACCTAAGTGGCAATTAACGATTGATCGCGTGGCAGCGGCGCAAGCGGGACTGACACAGGCAGAAATTGCTCGGGCAATTAATACGCTGAGTGGTAGCCAACCTTTGGGGTATTTAGACGATCCCTACGCCAAGTATGCGGTGCCGATCTGGCTTCAAATTCCGACACAATTGAGAGCAAACCAGAATGACTGGCTCAGCTTGCCTATGGTCAATAATGCAGGCAAGCCAATCCCCTTATCCAGCTTTGCCCAATTTGAGCAACAACAATGGCAGGGCAGCGTGTATCACAAAGATTTGCGCCCCGTCACCTATGTGCAAGGTAATATGGCAGGTGAGACGGACTCGCCTATTTACGGCATGTTAGCGATGGTTGATAAAATCGCTGCCATGCCCGATGCGCCTGAGCAGTACTTTATTAACGAGCCCAATGCCGAAGGGCCTGTTGCCATCAAGTGGGAAGGTGAATGGCAAATCACCTATGAAACGTTCCGTGATATGGGAATTGCCTATAGTGTGGGTATTTTCATGATCTTTGTTTTGCTGGTTGCGCAATTTCGCTCGTACTTAATGCCACTAATCATTATGTCGCCCATACCACTGACTTTGGTAGGGATTTTGCCAGGACATTGGTTATTGGACAAAGAGTTCACCGCGACATCAATGATTGGCATGATCGCGCTGGCGGGCATTATCGTGCGTAACTCAATCCTGATAGTGGTGTTTATCCGGCAACGTATTGCCCGAGGTATGGCGTTAGAGAAAGCGGTCGTATTAGCTGGCGCGGTGCGTTTAAAACCGATTGCGCTTACCGCAGTATCAGCAATGGTGGGCGCTTATTTTATCTTGAGCGATCCGATTTTTAATGGCTTAGCCATTTCGCTAATTTTCGGTCTGGCTGTATCAACATTACTGACGCTATTAGTGGTGCCTTTACTTTACTATGCGTTATTTCCTTGGCTTGCAGATAGTCGTTCTTTGGCGCAAGATTGACACATTTGTTAACACACGCGGGCTTCATAAGTGATGAATCTCGCGCTATCTTAACAGCATAGAAAAGTTTAACTCAGGGAACATCATGGGTCAGGAAACGTTTAAAATACTGGTTGTCGACGACGATGCACGTTTGCGTAGTCTGTTAGAGCGATATTTGCACGAGCAAGGCTTTCAGGTGCGGGTGGCTTCAGACGCCGAGCAAATGGATCGTCTACTAACGCGTGAAAACTATCATTTACTGGTACTTGACCTAATGTTACCGGGCGAGGACGGACTATCCATTTGTAAACGTCTGCGGCAAGCCAATAACACGATTCCTGTCATTATGCTCACAGCTAAAGGCGATGAGGTGGATCGTATCATTGGGTTGGAGCTCGGGGCGGATGACTACTTAGCCAAACCTTTTAACCCTCGCGAATTGCTCGCGCGTATTCGTGCAGTGTTGCGTCGTCGTGGTGTTGAAGCGCCAGGTGCGCCTTCGCAAGATGACCAAGAAATTACCTTTGGTACCTATCGACTTAACCTCGGAACACGAGAGATGTTTGACGGCGACACACCGATGCCACTCACCAGTGGCGAGTTTGCGGTGTTAAAGGCACTGGTGAGCCACCCGCGCGAACCTTTGTCACGAGATAAACTGATGAATTTGGCACGCGGTCGCGACTATAGTGCGCTCGAACGTTCGATTGATGTGCAAGTCTCGCGTTTACGCCGCATGCTCGAGGCTGACCCTGCCAAACCCCGCTATATTCAGACGGTATGGGGCTTGGGGTATGTATTCGTGCCCGATGGGAAACTGAAAAATTAATGAAACTGTTTCCTAAGTCGGCATTTGCCCGTACGGTTGGTTTGCTGGCGCTAGTTTTACTACTGAATCAAATAGTGTCTTATTTGATGGTGAGTAACTACGTGGTAAAGCCTTCTATTGAGCAAATGTCGCAGTTGGTCGCTAAGCAAATTCGAACGATGTTTATTAGCGACCGAGTCCTTTCGAATCAAAATGAATCACTCGCTGTCGCGTTTTATAACGCGACCGGTATTCGCGTGTTCTCCGATGAGCAAGCACAAAACGAAGGGCTCGACAAAACGACCTATTATGGCTACTTATCGAGTTTAATGTCTAAGCACCTCAATGGCCCAGCAGAGGTGCGAGTATCTCAAGGTCAAGCATTTTATATTTGGGTTAAACCGCCGCAAGCTCCGCGTTATTGGGTTCGGGTTCCATTAGAGAGTATTCACTCGGGCGAGTTTTCACCTTTGGTGGTGTATCTCATCGTTATCGGGGTGCTCAGCGTAATCGGCGGTATTTTGTTTGCCAATTGGCTCAACAGACCACTTAAAGCGTTAGAAACGGCTGCTCAGCAAGTGGGTCGAGGAGAGTTCCCAGAGCAGTTGAGCGAAAAGGGTGCGAGTGAAATTATGTCGGTGACTAAGGCATTTAATCAAATGTCACGTGGGATAAAAGAGCTAGAAAATGACCGTAATTTGCTGATGGCTGGGGTATCTCACGATCTAAGAACACCGCTGACGCGCATTCGTTTAGCGGCTGAAATGATGCCTGAGTCCGAAGACTATTTAGCTCAGGGAATCATTGAAGACATTGATGATATGAACGATATTATCGATCAGTTTATTGATTATGTGCGTCTTGACCAGCAGGAGAAAGCTTCACGCGAATCACTCAATGAACTACTCGAGCAGACACTGGCTAATTTGCCGGATAGCTGGGAAAAGACATTTAGTGCAGATCTCGGCGATTGTCCATTGGTGTGGGTCCGTCCGTTATCCATTAAACGTGTGGTTATCAATTTGTTAGAAAACGCCGAACGTTATGGAAACACAAAAGCATGTGTTCGTTCTGGCTATGATAAGCAGCGCAAAACCGTTTGGTTTTCGGTTTCTGACGATGGTCCCGGTATTCCTGAAGAGCAACAGCAAAACCTATTTCAGCCCTTTACTCAAGGCGATAAAGCGCGAGGGGGTGTGGGTTCTGGTTTAGGTTTGGCGATCATTAAGCGAATTGTTGATCGTCACAATGGTCGCATCACGCTAAAAAACCAAGCTGAGGGTGGGCTTTGCGTACGTATCGATTTACCACTTCGCAAAGCCCTTGCCGGCTAATTACCGAGTCTGTTGATACCATTCAATGCTGCAACGCGATAGGCTTCTGCCATGGTCGGATAATTAAAGGTTGTATTGACGAAGTAATCGACAGTATTACCTCCGTTTTTCTGTTCCATAATGGCTTGGCCAATGTGAATGATCTCTGAGGCGCGTTCACCAAAGCAATGTAGGCCCAGGATTTCACGCGACTCACGGTGGAATAAGATCTTCAAGCAGCCGACATCGTTGCCCGATATTTGAGCCCGCGCAAGATGCTTAAATTGAGCACGACCGACTTCGTAGGGTACCTTAGCTTCGGTTAGCTCTTCCTCGGATTTACCTACAGAACTGATTTCTGGAATGGTATAAATGCCTGTCGGGATATTAGAGATCAACGCTTTATCGCAGTTGCCATGAAGTAATGCAGTCGCGCAAATTCGACCCTGATCGTAGGCTGCACTCGCTAAACTTGGGTAGCCGATGATATCGCCCACCGCATAAATATTATCAACTTGGGTACGATAGTTTTCATCAACTTCGAGTTGACCACGATAGTTTGGCTTTAGACCCACTGCGTCACAATTCAGCGATTCGATATTACCTGAGCGTCCATTGGCAAATAATAAACAGTCGGCTTGCATCACTTTGCCTGATTTAGTCTTCAGCACAACCTTATCATCATAGCCGCGGATACTTTCGTACTCCTCATTATGTCGAATTACTACGCCGTTATTCCGCAAATGATAGCTCAGAGCGTCTGATATTTCGGCATCTAGAAATGAAAGTAAGCGCTCACGTTGGTTGATAAGGTCAACTTTCACACCCATACCGCGGAAAATGCTGGCATATTCACTACCGATAACACCTGCACCGTAAATCAAAATATTCTTTGGATCATGGTTGAGGCTCAACACGGTATCAGAGTCGTAAATACGAGGGTGGTCAAAATCAATATCATTGGGGTGGTACGGTCGCGAGCCCGTCGCGATAACGATTTGCTCGACATTTAAAAAGTCGAATGAGCCATCATTCTTAGTGACTTTCAAACGATTCTGATCGATGAACGAGGCATTCCCATGAATGACCGTAACATGATTACGGTCGTAGAAAGATGAGCGCAATTTAACCTGCTTGCGAATGACGCCTGACGCATAATGTAGGATCTGCGAAAACGTCATGCCACTTTGCCAACCCACACCCGTAAACAGCGGGCTGTTGTTATACTCGATGAGTCGGCTTACGGAGTGACGTAAAGCTTTTGATGGAATAGTCCCCCAGTGGGTACAACCACCACCAATTGAGTCGTGTCGTTCAATGACAGCTACCTTTTTGCCATTTTTGGCAAGCTGCATGGCGGCGCCTTCGCCTCCGGGTCCCGTCCCAATAACGGCAACATCAAAATTTGCTTCGGTTGCTTTATGCTTAGTCACCTTTCACCTCACTCCTGACCCTGCTTTAAATGCTGGTGCTATCATAACATTAGCGGCAGTTGTGCGCCTAATGTGAATATTTTTGTCATGCTTAGCACTGGCTTTAGCGGTTTGACGCGTTATAGTAGGGGAAGAACAGGAGGAGCAGTACATGGCATCACGACAAGTTCCTAAAGTACTTAAACGCGAAGTGGTTGCACAAAGTCGCTTGCTACGTATCGAAGCCGTTGATCTTAAATTTAGTAATGGTGAGCAGCGCCAATTTGAGCGTATGCAGGGCAGTGGCCGCGGTGCCGTCATGGTTGTCCCATTCGTCGATGACCAACATATCATGTTGATAAGAGAGTATGCTGCAGGGCTACACGACTACCAACTCGGCTTCCCTAAAGGGCTGATTGACCCGGGTGAATCACCAGAGCAAGCGGCTCAACGCGAACTCAAAGAAGAAATCGGATTTGGCTGTGAACAATTGAGCCGATTATCCGAAGTGACTATGGCGCCACAGTTTTTTTCAGCCAAGATGACGTTATTTACCGCGCGCTCACTTTACCCAGAACAGTTAGTCGGTGACGAACCAGAGCCGCTGGAGAAAGTAATTTGGTCGCTTGACGAGGTCGACCAACTATTAGCTCAACCCGATTTTACAGAGGCGCGCAGTGTGGCGGCTTTGTTAATGACTTTACGTCAACTAAAAAAATAAAGGTGTCAGCTGTGCAATTTAGCTTAAACGAGATTGCTGATAAGTTAGCCGAAGTCGCACGAGATGCAGGCCAGTTAGTTATGGAACTGTATGACAGTGGTGCGTTTGCGACGGCTGAGAAAGCCGATGAATCGCCAGTCACGACCGCGGATATTAAAGCCAGTGAGTTTATAATTGCGTCACTTAAACACGCCTTTCCCGATATTCCCGTGTTATCAGAGGAAAGCCGCCACGAAGCTTTGAGTACACGGGCAAAATGGTCGTCGTATTTTTTAATTGATCCCATTGATGGAACACAAGAGTTTATTGCACGCTCGGGCGATTTCGCGGTTAACATCGCTTACATTGAAGCTAGACAACCTGCCATTGGTGTCATTTACTGGCCGCCAGGTGAAACACTTTACTCAGCAATTCGTGAGCAAGGTGCTTATAAGCATGCATTAGGCGAGAAAAAAGCGATTTCGGTACGTCGGCTAGATGATCCGCATCATGATCCGTTAATTTTAGCAATTAGCCGTCGTCAACCACGACATAAAGTCATGGCGCGTGTCCAAACTGAGCGTGATATTCAGCCTTTGCCCACCGGAAGCTGCTCGTTAAAGGCCTGCTTTATTGCCGAGGGTAAGGCAGATTGTTTTTTGCGCTTAGGGCCTACCGGCGAGTGGGATACGGCCGCATCACAGGTGATTGTGACTGAAGCCGGCGGCAGTTTATTGAACGAGAATTTCGAGCCGATTACGTACAATGAGACCGAGAGTCTGCTAAACCCTAACTTTTACGTTTTGGGCGATCCCGAGGTGGATTGGCAAGCGGTCTTCATAGCTCATCCACCTAACTTTCGCTGATATCACCGGTGACAGAGTCCTTATCGACGATATCTACGGTTTCGTGCAGTTCAGAATAAACCAGTACGGCTTCACCTGCTTTTAAGCGCGACTGTAATTGTTCAACTTTGGTCTCCAAGCTGAGCTCGCGCTCACCGTAATCGGTGCCTTCGCGTAATATGACGGCTTCAATAATATTATTGAGAGTCTCACTATCTAACTCTTGCCACGGTATGATCATGCCTGCTCTACCTCCTGCTCGCTAACCCACTTAACGAGGCGTTTAGGTAACCAACTATAGAAACCGCGCTGGTAATCAACAAACCCCATATGCCCGCCGTGAGGCTGTCGCTCGTAATGGACGAAATTATTCATTTCGTGGGCTTGAGGCACCACATCGGAGCCTAAAAATGGGTCATCATCTGCGTGTACGATGAGTGTGGGTTGCTTAATGTACTTTAGAAACTGTTTGCCACTCGCGCGCTGATAATAGTCATGCACATCCTTAAACCCGTGTAGGGGCGCCGTCACTTTATCATCGAACTCTAAGAAACTCGTCATAGTGCTGACATCAATGTCTGCCATGGCTGGCCAATCGTGGAATACGCCGCGTTGTTGTTTAGTGGAAAATTTATATTTTAGTGGCGTGAGTAAGTATTTGCGATATAACTTAGAAAAACCGTGATCAATGCGTTTTGAGCAGCTCATCAAGTCAAGCGGGGCACAACAGATTGCCGCACTGCTGATAGCTTCAGCTGCGTCAGTACTCATTAGCTGCGCTAGCATATTACCACCTAAGCTGAAGCCGATGGCGTGGAACGAGCGCTGAGGATAGCGTTTTGCCAGCGCGTCAATTACGGCTTTAGGATCGCCAATGTCGCCCGAGTGATAGGCACGTGGTAGGCGATTAATCGGTGTTTTACCGCAGCCACGGAAGTGCATCACCACCGAATCGAAGCCTTGCTCAGCCAGCGTTTCCATGGTTTGCCAAATGTAAGGTGAATCCACCGAACCTTCGAGCCCATGGAATAGTATAACTAGAGGGCGACGGCTATCGGGTGCGGGCTGTTGATACCAACATAGTTCGATAAAATCACCGTCTGATAAAGCAAAAGTCTCCCATGTTCCGTACCATTTGCGCTTTCTGTAAATCAAGCGGGGTAATAGGGTTTGAAGGTGAGACGCGCGCAACCATGGGCGCGGGAGAAAACGCTGATTGTCGTTCATGAATCGGCTTCCTGCTCAAACTGTTCGGTCATTTCAGCGAGTGTACCCTCTGCTTCCATCCACCGCTCTTCCAAAGTCTCTTGTTCGGCTTGAAGTCGACGCTGTTCGGCCAGCAGTTTATTTAACGCGTCCTTTTTGTCGGTATCATAAATGCTGCTATCTGATAGGCCTTGATGAACAACCTCTAATGCGTCGGCAATTTTTTCCAGCTGCTGTTCAGATTGCGCGATCCTATCACGTAGTGGTTTTGTTGCCTTGCGAAACTCGGCTTCGCGACGCTTTTGTTCCTTTCGGTCGACTTTAACTTCTTTACCCGGGGTTGCCGTTGTCGTGCTTTTTTCACGCCGTTGTTTGGCTTGTTGCTCTAACCACGCGTGGTATTGGTCTAAGTCACCAGGAAAAGGCTCAACATGACCTTCATGAACTCGATAGAACTCATCGACCGTGGTACGCAGCAGGTGGCGATCGTGCGATACCACAATTAGCGCGCCCTCAAAGGCTTGTAACGCGTTGACTAAGGCGTCACGTAACCCAATATCTAAGTGGTTAGTGGGCTCATCGAGTAACAATAGATTGGGCTTTTGATAGATAATCAACGCCAGTGCTAATCGCGCCTTTTCGCCACCGGACATCGGTTCGACAGGAGCGAGTGCTTGGTCACCTGAAAAACCAAAGCCTCCAATAAAGTCTCGCAATTGTTGTTCTGTAGCTTGACTATCCAAACGCTGTAAATGCAATAAAGGCGATGCGTCGGGATCAAGGGCTTCTAATTGGTGTTGGGCGAAATAACCGACGGAGACGCCCTGACTGACTGTACGCTCTCCTGCAAGTGGCTCGAGCGAGCCAGACAGGGTTTTAATCAAGGTCGATTTACCTGCCCCGTTACGTCCAAGCAATCCCATGCGGGTGCCAGGTACTAGATTGAGCTTAATATTCTCAAGAATAACGGTGTCACCATAACCTGCTTTCACTTCGCGCATATTGATCAACGGGTTAGGTAATTTAGCCGGCGGTAAAAATTCAAAATCGATACCTCGCTCGGCCTGAAGGGGGGCTTGTACTGAGAGCTTTTCAATCGCTTTTAAGCGGCTTTGCGCCTGTTTTGCTTTGCTTGCTTTATAACGAAAGCGATCAACATAAGCCTGCATGTGCTTTTTAATAGCTTGCGCTTTCTCGTACTCACTTTGCTGTTGCATCAGGTGTTCGGCACGCTGATGTTCAAACTGTGAGTAGTTACCGGTGTAACTCGAGATGACTTGATTTTCCACATGGAGAATATCAGTGGCGACATTATCGAGAAAGTCACGATCGTGAGAAATAATAACCAACGTACCTGAGTAGCTCTTTAGCCATGACTCGAGCCAAAAAATAGCATCAACGTCCAGGTGGTTGGTAGGTTCATCCAATAACATCAAATCAGATGGCGCAATCAACGCTTGCGCTAAGTTCAGACGCATGCGCCAACCACCTGAAAAGGCACTTACTGGCTGCTCAATTTGTTCTGGGAGAAAGCCTAAACCATCGAGTAACATGGCTGCGCGTGAACGAATGTCATAAGCACCGAGCTGCGCCAATTGCTCATGACTATGGGCAATGGCATGGCCATCTCCCTCGGCCTCGGCAGTTTGCAAGGCCTGCTCGGCGACCCGGAAACTTTGATCGCCGTCCATCACATAATCAATCGCTGAGCGTGATAAGGCCGGTGTCTCCTGAGCAACACTGGCAATTCGCCACTCACTAGGTAGTTGCAACTCGCCCTCTTCAAGTTGTAACTCGTCACGAAAAAGCGCAAAGAGCGAGGATTTGCCACAGCCATTTTTACCAATCAGGCCGATCCGGTGTTGGGGAAAGATCGTAAAACTGGTATCCGAAAGCAGCGTTTTTCCGCCGCGCATTAATGAAATGTGATTGGCTTTTATCATGGTTAACGTCTATTCAATCCTCAACTGCGAGCGTGTATGGGCGTCTGCCAATTACGTGGGCTGACGGATATATCTATGGTAACATTGACCGAGTAGTTTATGACATAGGAGCTGCCGTGGCACGTCAAAAGAAACGATTTATTGCCGGTGCGACCTGTCCCAAGTGTGACAGTATGGACACCTTAATGCTGTTCATTGAGAACGATGTAGAACAGGTCGAATGTGTTCAGTGTAAACACCGCTTTAGTGAACCTAAGCAGCAGGGCACGGGTAGCGAACGCGAGTTCGATCAAGTGATTGGTGTATTTAAACCTGAATAAGTTAAGCGTCGCGTGGCAGTCCTTTACTGACAGCCCGCACTAAGCGCTTAAGCTGTTGCGTCACGTGCGCTGCTCCGCTACGTTGTCGGTCGAGCGCCCAGTCAATATGTTCTTGGACCATCTCTGAGACTTGGCCACTGCGCCATTCGAGCGCCTCAATGACATCAACGTCTGCTTGTGCATTACCCAGTGCAACTGCAATATTGCGTAACCAACATTCGTGACCAATTCGCCGTATCGGTGACCCTTGTAAACGCGCATTAAAAGTTTCCTCATCCCACTGCCATAGTGCGATTAATTCGGGTGTGTGTAGATAATGGCGTGGATTAAAATCGGCTTCGTCAGTCAATTGTGCGTATCGATTCCATGGACAAATGAGTTGGCAGTCGTCACAACCGTATATTCGGTTCCCCATGAGTGGGCGCAGTTCCTCGGGAATGCTGCCTTTTAATTCGATGGTTAAATAGGAAATGCAGCGTCGAGCGTCTAGTTCATAGGGAGCCACAATGGCTTGAGTAGGACAAATAGTCATACACGCCGAACAGCTACCACAGGCCTCTTCGACAGGGCTATCAATTGGCAGTGGTAAATTGATCAATAACTCTCCTAAGAAAAACCAAGAGCCACTGTCTTTATCGAGTATTAAGGTATGTTTACCGGTCCAGCCTAATCCTGCTTTCTCTGCCAAAGGGCGTTCTAGAATCGGTGCCGAGTCGACAAATGGGCGAAAGTCCGTATCAGCAAATTCGGCTTTTATTTTGTCGCCCAGTTGTTTGAGACGTTTACGTAGTAATTTGTGATAATCGCGTCCCAGCGCATAGCGTGATATGTAGCCGAGTCGGTCATTATTCAACGTTTTGGCAAAACCGGCTTCGGCGGGTAGGTAATTCATCCGAACCGAAATGGCCCGCACGGAGCCTGGATGAAGTTCCGCAGGTCGAGCGCGTAACATTCCATGACGCTCCATAAAGCCCATTTCGCCGTGATAGCCTTTATCCAACCATTTCTGTAAAGTAGCCTCATGCTTTTGCAAATCTAGATCGGTAATGCCGACTTTTTGAAAGCCCAGTGCTTGGCCCCACTGCTTGATTTTTTGGGCTAATTGTTCAAGTTCTGCCTGAGACAAACTAGAATGCATTGAAGAATTTGACATGATGTTGGGAGCTTAAACATGGAAACGTCAGGGTATGACAGTTTAGCACAGAGTTTGTATTGTGCCGAACAGCTACAACGCAGTGAAGCGCGTGCAGGGGAACTCGCTGGCTACAGCTTAGCTCAGCTCATGTCGTTGGCGGGACGAGCCGTGTTTGAACAGCTACAACACCATGTGAGTGAAGGTGCGCGTATTGCTGTGTGTTGTGGTGAGGGGAATAACGGCGGCGATGGTTATATCGTTGCTCGACTTGCTCATCAAGCCGGCTATAAAGTCGAACTTTATGCGCTTAAGCCCAATGCGGAACTGAATCAAGCAAGCAATCAACCAGCGATACAAGCGCGGCGAGCGTGCCGTGAGTTGGGGCTTGTTGAGTATCCATTGAACCAATGCTTATCACTATCGCCCGATATCATCGTTGACGCTGTTTTTGGTATCGGCCTCAGTCGGCCTATCGAAGGTGAGATAGCACAATGGGTTAGACAAGTGAATCAGGCACAAATACCCGTGATGGCTATCGATATCCCCTCGGGCATAAATGCCGATAATGGCTGTGTCATGGGTGAAGCGGTCGCGGCGCAAACAACCGTTACGATGATTGCCTACAAGCGCGGGCTATTTACGGGCGCCAGTCCTGCCTATGTGGGGCGCTTGTTGTTAGCCGATCTCGGTGTCGGTGAATATTTCGTAAAACTGGAACAGCCTGATTGGCGCCGGGTGGATGGGAGTCCTTATGGCTGGTTAGGCGACCGTGCAATGAATGCTCATAAAGGTGATCATGGTCACGTATTAATTGTTGGAGCGGGTTCAGGTATGCCAGGTGCGGGGATTTTAGCGATGCTTGCCGCATTACGTGGGGGAGCCGGGAAGGTGTCAGTTGCTTGTCACCCAAGTAATGTGGGCATTATTGCCAGCCAGCAACCTGAAGCGATGGTACATGGTATCGAACAACCCGAGCAATTAAATGAGCTATTGGAGGCCGCGACTTCAATCGTTATTGGTCCCGGGCTCGGACGCGACGAATGGGCCTATAAGATTTATCGAACCTGTATGGCTGTCAATACCTGCAAAGTGATAGATGCCGATGGATTATACTGGTTAGCGCAGGACCCTGTACAAAGTTCACAACTAATTTTGACCCCGCACCCGGGTGAAGCTGCGCGTCTTTTAAAATGTCGCACTCAAGATATTGAAAACAATCGATTCGAGCATGCGTTATTGCTCCATAATCAGTATCATGCACAAATCGTATTGAAGGGGGCGGGTAGCTTGATCAGCTCAACCCGAGGAAACTGGTTGGTCGACCGTGGCTCACCCGCGATGGCATCAGGTGGGATGGGTGACTGTCTTGCCGGCTTGGTCGGTGCGTTATTGGCACAAGGACTAGCGCCTGCACAAGCCCTTACAGCCGGTGTTTTTTGGCATGCAGTGGCGGGGGAAGTTGCCGGTGAAGTTGCGCCGCGAGGTACATTGGCGAGTGATTTAATGCCAATTATTCGTAAATTAGTGAACGGTTGGATGCCGGAGTAGTCGTAGAAAATGAATCAAACAGTTAAACACTTTCTTGCTGATGAAACAGCTACCCAGGCTTGGGCAGCGCGCTTAGCTGAGCACGCGAAAGCGCCATTGGTGATATTTTTAAATGGGCCGCTTGGCGCAGGGAAGACAGCAATCAGTCGTGGTTTCATTCAGGCGTTAGGTCACACAGGTGCTGTGAAAAGTCCAACGTATACACTGGTCGAACCCTATGAACTGGCTGACATTGCTATTTATCACTTTGATTTATATCGGCTTGCGGACCCGGAAGAGCTTGAATTTATGGGGATTCGCGACTATTTCTCGGAGCGTAGCATCAGTCTCGTTGAGTGGCCGGAACGCGGCGAAGGGTGGTTGCCGAAAGCCGATATTGTCATTAACCTAGATTATGAAAACGAGGGGCGACAGCTGGAATGCATCGCTCAAACGCCTGTGGGTGAACACATTGTCGCGCAATTAAAATAATGATGAAAACGCTATACCGTTCGATCACTGCTATATTTTTAGTATTCTTGATAAGCCCTGTGTGGGCTGCTCAGAATGCCATTGAAAGTGTGCGCGTTTGGCCATCACCTGATAAAACCCGTATTGTTTTTGATTTAAGCCAAGCGCCTGACTACAGCTATTTTAAATTATATCAAAGCTCACCCTATCGTATCGTTATTGACTTTAACGGTACCCAGTTAAGTGCAAATCTGAAAAACTTGGCGAATGAGTCGTTACTTGTCAACAAAGTACGAACAAGTACGCCTAAAAACGCGCAATCGACGCGTATCGTGATTGAACTCAACAAAACTGCAGAGTTTGAAATCTTCCCGTTGCCCGCCAACGAGCGTTATAACGATCGGTTAGTGGTGGACATTAAGGGCAAGTCAATTGAGCGTAGCGGCCCGGCAAAATCAATCGAGGAACTCAAGGATCGTAAAATCACAATAGCCGTAGATGCAGGTCACGGCGGCGATGATCCCGGTTCAATTGGTCCGAGTGGTACATACGAGAAAACGGTTGTTCTTAAAATCGCGCGTGCGTTAGCGAAAATGATTAATGATGATCCTGGTATGCAAGCCTACTTGGTGCGTACGGGCGATTATTACGTTGGTCTGAATGAGCGGCCACAGAAAGCGTGGGATGCTAAGGCAGATTTCTTTGTTTCCGTTCACGCAGATGCGTTCAGAACGCCGCAGCCGCGCGGTGGTTCAGTCTGGGTGCTGTCTAAACGGCGTGCCGACTCAGAAATTGGTCGTTGGCTCGAAACCCGCGAACGTCAGTCCGAATTACTAGGTGGCGCTGAGGCGATCATTCAGAGTAATAGTCATGAACCTTTCTTAGCGCAAACATTACTTGATATGTCGATGGACCGTTCTATCGCGGGAGCCTATAGTGCGGCTCGCCATATTATCGATGAGATGGGTAGTGTGACCAAAATGCATAAAACGGCACCGCAAGCCGCGAGTCTCGCGGTTTTGAAGTCGCCCGATAAACCCTCGATCTTGGTTGAAACGGGTTTTATTTCAAACCCAGGTGAAGAGCGTCTGCTACTGAGTAATAGCCATCAACAAAAGCTGGCGCGGGCGATTTATAATGGGATCAGACGTTACTTCATTAATAACCCCATTGAAAACACCCTGCTAGCGCAACAGGCGTCGATGGAGTACACGGTTAAGTCGGGTGATTCATTATCTGAAATCGCTGAACGCTATGGAACCACTGTCCGCGCGATTAAACGAGAAAACCAATTGCGCAGCGATGTGGTTAGAATTGGTCAAAAGCTTACAATACCGAGAGACTGATGCCGATAAAACAGTTACCGGTTGAGCTCGCTAACCAAATTGCCGCAGGTGAAGTCGTCGAGCGCCCCGCTTCAATCGTTAAAGAACTTATCGAAAATGCGCTTGACGCTGACGCGTCTCAGTTAATTATTGATATCGAAGCGGGTGGCGCTAAACGTATCCGCATTAGAGATAATGGTTCGGGTATTCCACATAATGAGCTTGCACTGGCCTTAAGCCGCCATGCAACCAGTAAGATAGCGGATATTGATGACTTAGAAGCGATCACCAGCTTAGGTTTCCGCGGCGAGGCGTTAGCCAGTATCAGTTCGGTATCACGTTTGCGCTTAGTGTCGAAACCCAGCGCACAGTCGGAAGCATGGCAAGCTTGGACGGAAGGCAAGGATATGCAGGTAAAAATTGAACCTGCGTCCCATCCGGACGGTACCACCGTCGACATCCAAGACGTGTTTTATAATACTCCAGCAAGACGCAAGTTTTTACGTACCGACAAGACTGAATTCGGCCATATCGACGAGGTTATCAAACGCATAGCGCTCAGCCGATGGGATGTTGATATTACGGTCAATCATAATGGTAAACGGGTGCGCCACTATCCCGCCGTAAGAGAACAGCAGCAGAGCCACTTGAGACGTCGGTTAGCTAAAGTATGTGGCTCAGCGTTCGCACAAGATGCGTTGTATTTTCAGCAGCAAGCGCACGATATTGAAATTGAAGGTTGGCTTGCTGCCCCCGAGCAATGCCGACATCAAGGGGATGTTCAGTATAGTTTCGTGAATGGTCGCATGATGAAAGATAAATTAATAAATCATGCCATTCGACAAGCGTATGAGACGTTCCTGACCGCTGAACGCGTGCCAACGTTTGCAATTTACCTCAGCCTGCCAGCCGATCAAGTTGACGTAAACGTACATCCTGCAAAGCATGAAGTCCGCTTTCATCAGCAGCGACAGATACATGACTTTATTTTGCAGACGGTCAAACAGTTACTGTTTAGTCACAGTCAAACGCAAGTTCAGATTGAGGATATAGAGCGGCATGACACTCACTCAACTGAGACACCACTTTATCCCAATCACAGTCAAACAGCGACTCATCAATATCAGCGTTCGTCAGAGTCGGCGCAGCGCTCATCGGCATCTCACCTTACAGCACGTGAGCCCAGAGTAGCTAAAACGGCGCCCAATACTAAGGGGCTGGGTGCAACAATTCTACCAAACGCCGTTCAGCTCGACAGCGATGCCAGACAATGGCGTGTAGTCGATGTATTTAAAGGTTGTTTCGCGCTGATTCGGCGTGATGAACAAGCGGCTTGGCTTGACCTTATTGGTGTTCAAAGGAAGATACTGGTCCCGCAAATAAAGCAGCAGTTTCAACAAGGGATGGCGGGTCAGCCTCTGTTGGTTGAGCAAAAAATCAATTTAAGCGACACGCCGTGGCAGAAAAAGCAGGTACTTCAGTACAGCGAAGCCTTGGCGCAGTGTGGTGTAAAATTTTATTGGCAAGGGTCGGCGCTTATCGTAGAACAAATGCCTTCGATGTTGAGGCGTAAGCATATTTCGAACAGTGTGTTACAGCTACTCAGCGCCTGTGAACACGGTACAGCTGCAATCATCGAACTACTTGCTGATGCTGCCGCTGAATCATCGTTATCTAAGTCGCAAGCAGACTACTGGTGCCAACAATGGCAACGTCAGCTTAATAGTACGGCAGTACTGCTTCACGAAATCAAGGTACCGCATATTAATGAAGCCTGAGACAAGTCCTGCGGTTATCTGTATTTATGGACCGACCGCTGCAGGGAAAACCGCGTTATCAATTGACTTAGCGCAACAGATCGATGGTGAGATTATCTCTGTTGACTCTGCTTTAGTTTATCGTGGCATGGATATTGGTACGGCAAAGCCGACGCTCGAGGAGCGCCAGGGCGTTGCACACCACTTAATTGATATTTGCGATCCGGCAGAAACCTATTCCGCATCTGAGTTTCGAAGTGATGCCACCGCGTTAATTGATGATATTTTGAAACGTCATCGTACGCCGATACTTATTGGTGGCACGATGCTGTATTTTAAAGCGCTGTTGGAGGGAATGTCGGCGCTGCCAGAGTCCGATGCCAGTATTCGCCAACAATTGCAGGCTGAACTCGATTCGCATGGGTTGGCGGCGCTTCACCAAAGATTAGCCCAAGTCGATTCCGATGCAGCAGCCAGAATTCATCCGAATGACCCTCAGCGCACGTTACGTGCGTTGGAGGTGTATCAGCTGGCTGGCAAACCTATGACGCAGTTAGTTAAGCAACGGCAAGGTGCGCTAAATTATCCTGTTTACCAATTTGCGGTTGCGCCGCAGCAGCGAGCAACATTGCATGAGCGCATAGCTAGGCGTTTTGAGCTAATGCTAGCAGAGGGTTTTCAACACGAAGTTGAAGCACTGTTCGAACGCAAGGACCTCCATCCAGACTTACCCTCAATCCGCAGTGTGGGCTACCGCCAGATGTGGCAATATTTATCGGGGGAGCTGAATTATCAAGAAATGAAAGAACGCGGGATTATTGCTACGAGACAGCTTGCAAAACGTCAGTTAACGTGGCTACGCGGCTGGCCAGATGTGCACTGGCTGGATACTTTCGCCCATGATAAACTCGATCAGGTACGATCGCGGCTGCAACGGCCAACCGAAAAGTTTTCGGTAAAAGATTGAAAAATAAAGAATCGCCCTAAGATCAAAGTTTGAGAATGCAGCGTATGTTATGGCATGTTTAAGTTGCAAAATTTTACCGTTGGTCTAGGGTGAGTAGTAGGTTTCTACCAGTTAACTGACCACTCAATTGACTTGGATATTAATAACAAAAAAAGGAATCCGCCATGGCGAAAGGGCAAACGCTTCAAGATCCGTTTTTAAACGCACTACGTCGCGAGAGAGTACCTGTATCGATTTATCTTGTAAACGGTATCAAATTACAAGGTCAAATTGAGTCGTTTGATCAGTTTGTTGTGTTGTTGAAGAATACTGTAAGCCAAATGGTATACAAACATGCCATTTCAACGGTTGTACCGGCACGTATTCCGCAAAACTACCTGCCTCAGCAAGGTGTACACAATCAAGGTGATATTGAAGAATAAATTAAATTGAGGAGGTCTACACACGTTGTTCGACAGATATGAAGGTGGCGATTATGCCGTATTGGTCCACATGGACCTACCCGCCGAAGTCGATAGAGAAGACCTCTCTGAACTTCATTTGTTAGCTAGCTCAGCAGGCGTTGAAACGCTGGGTGTTGTGACGGCTTGTCGCAGTGCACCGAACCCAAAATATTTTGTGGGAAGTGGAAAAGCAGAAGAAATCGCCGAACAAGTTCAGGCGTTAGAAGCTAATATTGTCATTTTTAACCACGCCTTATCGCCGACTCAAGAGCGCAACCTCGAGAAGATCTGCAAATGTCGTGTATTGGATCGTACCGGTCTAATACTGGACATTTTTGCGCAACGAGCGCGCACCCACGAAGGTAAATTACAAGTTGAGTTAGCCCAGTTGCGGCATATTTCTACGCGTTTGGTACGCGGTTGGACTCACTTAGAACGCCAAAAAGGCGGGATCGGCTTACGCGGACCTGGTGAGACGCAGTTGGAAACTGACCGGCGTTTAATTCGGGGTCGAATTAAAAACATTCTGCGGCGTTTAGAGAAAGTGCAAAAGCAGCGTGAGCAGGGTCGACGAGCGCGCCAACGTGCCGAAATTCCAACAGTCAGTTTAGTCGGCTATACTAACGCAGGGAAATCAACCTTGTTCAATACGATGACCGAGTCTGGCGTGTATGCAGCCGACCAATTGTTCGCAACTCTTGATCCCACGTTACGGAAACTAGAAATAGAAGATGTCGGCCGTATTATTCTCGCTGACACTGTGGGTTTTATCCGTCATCTACCTCACGACTTGGTTGCAGCATTTAAGGCGACATTACAAGAGACGCAAGAGGCGGATATTCTTTTGCATGTCGTGGATGTAGCCGACGAGCAGCAACAAAGCAATATTGAGCAGGTTACCGAGGTGCTGACAGAAATCGATGCGGGGGAAGTGCCCCAGTTAATGATTTGCAACAAAATTGATAAACTGGAAGATTCAACGCCGCGTATTGATAGAGATGATGAAGGGAAGCCCATTCGTGTGTGGGTTTCTGCTCAAGTAAACATAGGCATTGAGTTAATTTTCGAGGCGTTAAAAGAGCGACTCGGACCGCAAATGGTCAAATTAAGCTTAAAATTGCCACCATCTATGGGTAAACTGCGTGGTACGCTATATCAACTTAATAGTGTTTCAGCAGAACGTATCGATGAGCAAGGTGCATTAGAACTCGATATAAAAATGTCGGTTGTGGACTGGAACAAATTGCAGAAAGAATACGACAATCGACTCGACAACTATATTCAGTAATCGTTTTTTTAACTTTAACGGAGTCATCCATGGCATGGAACCAACCGGGTAACGGCGGTAACAAAGACCGCGACCCATGGAAAAACCAAGGGGGCAATGATCAAGGGCCCCCGGATCTTGACGAGGCACTACGTAAGTTTTTCGCCAAGTTGGGTCTAGGTGGAAATAAAGGTAACGGCGGTAGCGGCAAATCTGGTATTCCTGCAAAGGGCATCGGAATTATTGCGATTCTCGCTGTTATTATTTGGTTTATCGCTGGTTTTTACACAGTGAAAGAAGCAGACCGGGGCGTGGTACTGCGCTTTGGTAATTTTCACACGCTGGTCGAGTCAGGGTTGCATTGGCGTCCTGTGTTTGTCGATACCGTTGAGCATGTTGATGTTAACAATATCCGCTCGGATAGCACCGAAGGCTTTATGTTGACCCAAGACGAAAACGTCGTAGTGGTACAACTCGATGTGCAGTATCGCGTCGTCGATCCACGCAACTACTTGTTCAACGTCGATAACGCAGACCAAGTATTGTCACGCGCGACCGATAGTGCGTTACGTTACGTGGTAGGTCATACGACGATGGATGAAGTGCTAACACGCGGTCGTGAGGACGTTCGTGCGCGTACCCTGGATTTACTTGAACGTACCATTGACCCGTATTCAATGGGACTGCAAATCGTTGATATCAATTTGCTACCAGCGCGTCCGCCAGAAGAGGTTAAAGAAGCCTTTGATGACGCAATCGCTGCACAAGAGGATGAAGAACGCTTTATCCGTGAAGCGGAAGCGTATGCGCGTGAAGTCGAGCCGTTGGCGCGTGGTCAAGTACGTCGTATGCTGCAAGAAGCGCAAGCGTACAAAGAGCAGATCATCCTAGAGGCTCAAGGTGAAGTGGCTCGCTTTAACGAACTGCTACCGCAGTACGAAAACGCGCCGCAAGTAACGCGTGAGCGTATCTACTTAGATACCTTGCAAGACCTCTACGCAAAAACACCGAAAGTGTTGGTCGATGTTGAGGGTAGCAATAACATGATGTACTTACCGCTCGACAAGATTCTCGAAAAGCAAGGAAGAAAGGTTAATGACCTATCGCCTTTGCGTGTACCAACCGACTCAAACATGAATCAATCGCGCAACAGCGCAAATGGCTCGAGCAATTCGACTGATTCGGGTCGTACAAATACGCGTGGCGGGGGTCGATAATTATGAAAAATTTAATCGCAATTATTGTAGTAGTACTCGTCGCTTTGGGTTTGTCGTCTCTTTATGTCGTTAAAGAGGGTGAGCGCGCAATTCTTATTCAATTTGGTAAGGTTGAGCGTAATGCCGAGACAGGCGAAGCTATGGTTTTCGAGCCAGGGTTGCATTTCAAAATACCGTTTATTGAGCAAGTCAAACGCTTAGACGCACGTTTGCAAACGCTTGATGGCGACCCTGACCGTTTTGTTACCAGTGAGAAAAAGGATTTGATCGTTGACACTTACGTGATGTGGCGTATCAACGACTTCTCGACTTTCTATCTGAGTACCAATGGCGGTAACAAAGTGCAAGCTGAAGCGTTGCTAACGCGTCGTATCAACAGCGGATTACGCAGCGAATTTGGTAGCCGTACTATTTCAGATATCGTCTCAGGTGAGCGTGACGAATTGATGCGTGAAGCCCTTATTAAAGGTGCTGAGAGTGCGTCTGACTTAGGTGTAGAAGTTATTGATGTACGTGTGATGCAGATTAACCTACCTGATGAAGTCAGTCAGTCTATCTACCAGCGGATGCGCGCAGAACGTCAAGCAGTCGCCACTGAGCACCGCTCAGAGGGTCGTGAGCAAGCCGAAATTATTCGTGCTGATGTGGATGCACGCGTAACCGTTATGTTAGCAGATGCTAAGCGCCAATCTCGCCAACTACGGGGTGAAGGTGATGCGCAAGCAGCGAAGATTTATGCGGACTCTTATCAACAAGATCCAGAGTTCTTTGCATTCATTCGTAGCATGCAAGCATACAGTGAATCCTTCAGCTCGGGGTCGGATGTACTCGTGCTTGATGCGGAGAGTGATTTCTTCCGCTACCTTCAGGATATTCAAGGCGAACCGAAAGAGTAAGCCCAAGCAAATCGAAGCCCGCGTTATCGCGGGCTTTTTTATGTCCATATACAAACCGAACGCAACAGGGTAAAATTACGTCGATTTTTTTTAAGCGGGGCAAACATGAGTCAAAACGTCGTGATTCTAGGCACCCAATGGGGTGACGAAGGTAAAGGTAAAATTGTTGATCTACTGACAGATAAAGCATCGCTCGTGGTGCGTTATCAAGGCGGTCACAATGCCGGTCATACATTGGTTATTGATGGTGAGAAAACCGTACTTCACTTAATTCCGTCGGGCATATTACGCACTAACGTACAATGTGTGATTGGTAATGGTGTGGTGCTTTCGCCTGAAGCCTTAATGGAAGAAATGGAGATGTTAGAGGCGCGGAATGTGCCAGTTAAAGAACGTCTTCGCATCAGTGAGGCGTGCCCATTAATCTTGCCTTTCCACATCGCTTTAGACCAAGCGCGTGAGCGTGCTTTAGGTAAAGAAGCGATTGGTACCACAGGTCGAGGTATCGGCCCGGCCTATGAAGATAAAGTCGCACGCAGAGGCTTACGCGTCGGCGATCTTTTTAATGCCACGCGTTTAGAAGATAAGCTGAAAGAGTTAACCGACTTCCACAATTTCGCATTGACTAAGCTCTACAACGAACCCGCGATTGATTTTGATGTTGTCTTAAAACAATGCAAAGAATTTGCCGAGTTGTTAAAACCGATGGTCGCGGACGTGCCTGCATTACTTGATAAAGCGCGTAAAAACGGCGAAGAGATCATGTTTGAAGGCGCGCAAGGCACACTCCTTGATATCGATCACGGCACATACCCGTACGTGACATCGTCCAATACCACGGCAGGTGGTGTGGCGACAGGCGCTGGCTTTGGGCCTCGCTACATTGACTACGTACTGGGTATTGTTAAAGCCTATACTACACGTGTAGGTAGTGGACCATTTCCAACTGAATTAGATTGTGACGTGGGCCAACATCTTGGCGTTAAAGGGCACGAATTTGGTGCAACGACTGGGCGTAAACGCCGCACCGGTTGGCTCGATGCCGTAGCGATGCGTCGCGCGGTGCAAATTAATTCCGTGAGCGGATTCTGCTTAACTAAGCTGGATGTCCTTGATGGTTTAGATGAGTTAAAAATTTGTACTAGCTATAAGCTGCCTGACGGAACCATTAGTGAGTATCCACCCATGGCCGCTGAAGATTACGAAGCGGTAGAACCGGTGTATGAGACATTGCCAGGTTGGCAAGCGAGCACAGTAGGTGTGACTGAGCATAATCAGTTACCGCCGCAAGCATTGGCGTATATTGCGCGTATCGAAGCCCTCACAGGTGTACCTGTTGATATTATTTCAACCGGTCCTGACCGGAAAGAAACCATTGTTTTGCGTCACCCGTTCGCAAAATAAAAAATGGATGGCCTTGTTGCAGTTTGCGCTGCAACAAGGCAAACTGAGTCAAATATTGGTTATAAAACCATCGAATTAGGTAAAAACTAACCAATCACTTCAAAAACTTAAAAAAAATCGCGCAAAGCTATTGCACTATCAAATTTAGTACCATAGAATGCGCTCCACCTAACCGGGGTGCCGGCATAGCTCAGCTGGTAGAGCAACTGACTTGTAATCAGTAGGTCGGGAGTTCGACTCTCTCTGCCGGCACCAATTCAAATTGCACTTTTTGGGAGGGGTTCCCGAGCGGTCAAAGGGATCAGACTGTAAATCTGACGGCTCAGCCTTCGCAGGTTCGAATCCTGCCCCCTCCACCACGCAATT
>NYWU01000015.1 GCA_002685255.1 Idiomarinaceae bacterium | reverse complement strand
TCAAAAACCCCCAAGGCCAACTCCGCATTCATCTGTTTTACGTGCTTTTCCAGCTTTTTCTGATTCGCAGGCGTTGCGATCAGTCGTGATGACTCTCGAAATCGCCTGCCAAAGCAGCAAATATCATATTCGAGAATATTGTCATGGCGTGTGCGCAAGTGAATCATGGCCAGGCTTCCTTCATATATCAGTCAACACTGTATAAATATACAGCGTTTTGAGGAAAGGTCAAATTTCGAACAAAGCCTTATTGAACCATTGAGCACATAGATTGTTTATTAGTTAAGCTTATTAAGAAGGGCTGATCAGTCGAGCATCTAACAACACAGTGCTTTTTGATTGCTTAGATGAGAACTCTACCATGAGCGCTTCTTTTTTTTCCTCAAAGGTCATTAACAGATCCTCGTCGGCAAATAATTCGGTTGATCGAAACATCAACGCGCGACTGACCTCTATCGTTTTATGAGTAAATGCGGCGGCATCATCAACTTTCAATGCGACCCGGTGAGCCGCATAACGAGACTTGTTTGCTAACGATACTTCCAGTGCCCTCTCTCCGGTTAACTTCAAATTCAGTGGGTACTTTTGAGAAGCAACATCAATTTCTTTTAAGGCATGAATTAACTTGTTCGCCATTACCACGATCTTCCCTTCTTGCTTTGAAAGCCTCAGCGGCGTTAATTTCCTATCTGCATCCCCCAAATCAATCCTAAACTCCATTGAATGTGAATGGACAACAATCTGCGAGCGAGAGAAGCTGATACCACTATTTCTCTGACGAGCAACAATCGACAGCGCATGATTCAGAAGGCCAAGTTTATCCCGCTTCACCGTAAGCCGGAGCGGCTCTTTATTGACATTGTCGTGCGACTCATCAACAAATGCGCGTGCGAGCACTTGAAACCCTTTTCCTTTGACGAGCAACGCTACCCCTCGCGGAAACATAGATATATTACCGACGGCAGAATTTCCGCCGGTAGAATGGCGCGTTAATTTTAACGTTCGCTCGAACAACATAATGTCTTTGTGCTCAATCTGATAAGAGAACTGATATTCATCTCTCACCCCGACTGCTTCCATCCGTTCGTTACGCTCAATCACCTGAGCGCTCATTCGATAAACGGCCTGCTCACTATGCATGGTTTCATCTTCAAAAAGCCCACGTTGCATGAGCTTTTCTGACAAATTAGTTGCACCGGAAAACACCAGCTGCTCATTTTCTAAGTCAACGTCGAGCTCTAGATACGGTAGCTTCTTTAGCTGTGCGCTAAAGCGCCGTATGGCTGCCAAATCGATTTTAAGTAATGCGCTCTTTGCTTCTTCTTTGTAAAGAATGGTGCGCTTAACTTCAGAGAAACCTTTTTTCAATCCGGGAGGCGTAGCGATAGCAAGACAATTCTGCAAAAGGTCGATTTCCATGACGGACGAATAGTCGACGTCAACATTGTTTCTCGTTTTTTCAGAGAGCTTCATCATAAGCTCTATTGATTGCACTAAGTTATCGTTGTTTATCGTTAACTTCATTTCTTCGTCTCATCATCAACGTTTCGAAATACGGTATAGAGCTCCAATGAGCACACGATATTCTGTAATTTATCCCAAAGTGGCCAGCGTAAGCGGTACGGTTTTATCCGCATTTCAATTTGCAAAGCTTTCTTCTGTTGCCCTGTTTCTTTGATCCTAACTTGATGGTCAGCTCTCTCAACTATTGCTCTCCATGAGTCATCATCACAATTTAGCTCCATAATGCAATCACCTAAGCCCAAGATTTTAAATGCACGAAGTGTCTGCTCGGCATCGCGCTTATTACTGACCGTCTCGTTTTCTAAACACCTTTTCAACGTGCTGATTGCATTTTGCTCAACCGACAGCCAACGCTGCGCTGTCATTCGCTCCTGAAAACGGATCCAGGTCGGGAAAGCTCTCGGCGATAATTGCTGTAAAAACTGTACATCGGGAAGCTCAGTTAACCCATCGAAATAGCGTTGTAAGTGCTTACTTATCGATAAATCACTTAAGGGACGATACTGATAATCATAAAGCGCATCAATGAAGTCACTGAACGTGATAACCGTATCAACAGTCTGAACTGCCGGTTGCATCTGCGTCTTGAGTTTTCTCGCATCCGCTAAGCCAAAAGCCGCTGTTTTGAATAGCGCGTTTTCTTTGTTGTTACTTGTAAACACGCGGTTGATTGTCTCGAAGCGCGCGTTCGTCTGCGGCAACAGATTATGCAATACGCTTTTGTTAAGCGGTGAGGCGCGCATAGAGCTTAATTCAACTGTCACCAGGTCAAAAAAGTGGAGGTAGCTTGCCGCTGAGGTTCCCGGCGTCGCGTGACCTAAGATCATCGCTAAAAAGTCAAGGATCGGAAAGTAACTATTAAGCGCTCGCCCTTCCGCTGACAAAGCCTGCTTGATACGCTCTAACTGCTTAGAGGAGAAAAGTTCGTGCGGCTCTATGGCTTGAGTCCCACTCAGGCTCTTTTGTGCTAAAAAATATTCAGCAACGTTAGCCTGGATGGACGGAAACGCACCTTGCGCTAAAACAAGCAATAAATTATTCGCTGCGCAGTGACGTAGCGAATGAACAACCAGATCGGGGATCTGAGTTTGCTCACGCAAAAGCGCCATAAACTCGCGCTCATGCACTTGCACGGTTTGCGCATCAAACAGCCGCTCATGGGTTTTAGAGCGCGTCTCAACGTAATTCAAAAGCGACAGATAAAACGACTGCGGTAATAACGCCAGAGAAATTTTACGTGGCGCATTGACCGTTTTTCGACCGGCAAACTTTGTCACATAAAGCACATCGCTCTCGACATTGATATCATCAACGGCAAGCAGTAACGCTTCGTTGCGCCGTAAACCACAGTAATAACAAAGTTGCATCATTAAAACAGTTTGTTCACGCGCGCTTGAGCACATCGCAAGAAACGCATGACAAGTCGAGTCAAATAGTTGCGCAGGAATGAAGTGTGCTCTGACACTCTCTATCGTTACGCCGGCGAGCTCAAGCTCATCAAAGTCATACAATCGAAGCTCTGATATTTCATGAACGTACTGCAAAAATCGCAGCACCGTGCTTTGCTTATCTGCGCCTTCGAGATCAGAAATGGCGTCAGCTAAACGATGCGTGAGCTTATAGAGCACATCAACATTAGACTGGGCATCAACAACTAATTCCTCATCGCTCATCGTCTTAGCCAAAAAAACCTTGAGGGTCGACCGATAGCTTCGTATCGAGCTTGCTTCTAAATTCTTTTTGCTCGGACTACCGTGTACAAAAAGATCTGCACAAAAAAGCGTTAATAGTTTTGTTAATAACGATGGTGCCTGCTCGCTACCCTCAGCCAGTGCGTTATAAAGCAAGTGCTCAATCGCAGAGCGCGCATTCTTGAAGGCTTTTCCGCTTCTGCCCGATATGGCGGTTTGCTTTTCATACGTCAACAAAATGCGACCCATTGCATCAATCAACTGCCTATCCGCATTCCCGGCGCTGTGCTCAGGCGAAAACGCAAGTCTAATCCCAGGATCAGCACTCAACTTTTTTTTGCCGGATGCATTCGCTATCAACGCCGCAATCGCTGTCTTGCGTTGTCGTTTACGACTGACATGATGCGTTTGAGCCTCGCTTTCCTCCTCATTAATTTGACCTGATAGCGCCAATATCAACGACTCGTCAGACAATACTGTGGTCACCGTTGATAGCGATATTGCAGCAAGCGGTGTTGTCTGAAAGTTAAGTGCCAATAACGCATCATCAACCGACAGCGCGGTAGACGCCATCGCCGGCTCTGTCGCTCGAACCTTCTGCCACCACTGCTCAAATGCCTTGTTTAAAAGTTGCTTTTTTGAAGCATTAATCGACTGTGCTCGGCGCAGGTGCAACAAAGCTTCCGCGTCTAACCACACACGCTGGCGACGCGGCGTTTCTATCAGTAACGATGCTCTGTGTAAGTCGCTGAAACACAATAAGTCACTCTGCTTAGCCTCAAACACCGACAATAACGTTTTGCTATCGCTGATGTGCGAGCGCTTGGCAATGGATAACGCGTGTAACAAATAGCGCTGGGGGTCGCTAAATTGATGAAACAATGATGAGGCGATTGCGTCTTCAAGCTTTCGCTCGAGCAATGATTGGAGCAAAAAGACAGGGTTATGCTCATTTATGATCGTTTCTCGTTGCTTAAAGGGTCGAAACTCCATGGGCTGAATTAACGCCTGATGTTCGCTTTTAAAGTGATAAAGCGCACGCATACTCAGCCACAGCGCTTCAAGCAACTCGTTGGTATTGGCATATTGATAAACCCTCAGTGCGCGGCGTTGTAGATAGTTTTCTGCAACCTGTTTATTTGCATTAAGCGCGTCCCGACAATGCTTATTTAATACCGCAAAAACAACGTCGAGTTCGTTCCGAACCAGCTTATGCGAGCTGCTTAGCGCACTGGCGATATTTGTTTGAGTAAAATCGCTCATAACACACTTCCCAAACAATTTATTAGATCTAGAACGCATGCATCGTTTGCTGTTATTTGCTCACCGTCCAGTTGCATACGATCCCTTTGCTGAGCGGTGATATGGTGGATATCAAACAGGCTGTAATTCGACAACAAACCGGCGCCAGAGCGCGAGTGATTCATAAAGCCGTTGAGCGCCGTTTGAGAAAAGTCATCGAGCGATGCATTAAGAAACGCGTTCGCCGCGACATGGCGAAATGCCTGGCTGGATACCTCATCATAAATAAGCGTTTTAATTTGTGCATCAACGCGCGTTTTGGATAAATGCTCCCAGCGAAATGTGCCAGTCTCGTCAACAGACAATATCATTACTAAAGCCGGTGGCCGCTCTATCGCCAGGCGAGCAGACAGCGTGTCGCATAATGTGCTGGTTGCACAAAGTAGCTGACACAATGCGTCGTTTAGCACAATAAGACGTCGCTCATCTTTATAATGAGCCCGCTTATCTCGCACACTTAATAACCCGCTTATTTTGTCAAAGTGATGGTGTGCCGGAAAGGGCTTTGACACGGGTCTTAGCGCCACATTTGTCGCGATACGCATATAGCAATAAAGCGCGACATTATTGAATGCGTCAACAGTCGCTCTATCATCAATTTGCTGTGACAGTGTGTTAATTAACTGCTCGTATAAAAGTGTTAACGCGTCATCTTTTATCGAGCGAACGGAGCCCTGGCGTTCATTATCGGTAAAGTCAGACAAGCCGGAGCTTGATTTATTTTCGTGTGTATCCTTGCCATCGATACATATACCGACGTTGTCGACAAAATTATCCCAAGCGCTTAACAGCCTTGTCTCGAGCTCCTTATTCGTCACATTGATATAGTGGCTCTGCACAGTACTCTGATTTTTTAAAAAGTTAAGAAACGTTTCGGGTGTTTGCTCTCGTGCGAACTGAAAAAATGCTGTTTCAAGTGCGCGTCGTGTGACGCCTCTTTTTTTTAGCCCGGTCTCGTTAAGTACATGATTAATGAAACTGCGATAACCCTTTTCATCGACTGACAGTACGTTACTGATCTCAGCGTCATTACGCTCCGTCGAGTTGCTTTTATTGCGTAAAACAATATTCAATAGACTGCCGATTGGGCGCGGCAATGTTAGCTTTAAGCTCTTGCGACTCTCTTCATATAAATAATCAGCATCAGGGAGGCTTGTATCAATGAGCGTGGCAGGCAATATCAGCTGCGCAAATATATGCTTTCGCGCTCTGTCGAAATCGTAACGCAGCACCTTCATGTCATGCGCATCAGTACGTTTTCTACTCGAGCTTCTCGCGCTCACGTTTTGCAAATAAAACGCATCGACATCCGATAACGTCAACATTTTGAGCATGAGGCGCAAAAGAATACTTGCTAATTCCGCATCCACGTCTTCCAGTTCACCGGAAACAAAACTTTGACTGATGTATTCTAGCGCTGTGCGCAGCTCACCAACGGTTGCGCTCGAAAACGAGAAAGGAAGTGCTAACTCATGCTTTCTCAGCGCATTACTAATAGCCGCTTGTTGAGCCTGATAAGAGCGTTTCCGTTGTGATTTTGTGCGCTCAAGATGCGGTGTCACTTGAGTAAAGCGCCCGACTTCCTCACCAGCTTGATTTGTCGTTTGCATTAACGCAATCTCAGCCTCATCCACGCTGACCTCTGCGATGGTATGCTTGTTCGCCGTATCGATGATGCTGTTTTTTCGAAGCGCGGCTAAATCCATTCGCCGCTGCTGTGCTGGCTGAAAATAGCGCGCTGCTTTGTCTAACCTTTTATTGCCGTTTTTAAACGCGACTCCCAGCAGCTCGTGTCGCACTTCTGATAACGTGCTATCAAGCGCAAATTGTATCGAGATACCCTGCGTTTTTAATTCATCAACACGGCAACATTCAGACGAGTCGACTTTTAAAAACGCATTATAAAATTGCAAGCAAGCTGAGTAGTCGTTAAAGCGGCGCGCACTGCATAAGTGCGCGAGTAAGATATAAAGAAGCTGTGTGTCTTGTGACTCAGCGTATCGCTCGGACACGTCAGGCAATAACGACACCGTCGAGAAAAACGGATGCTCCTGCAGCTGCGAGTGCAAGTCTTTGCGCATGATGTTTTGCTTAACAGCGCTCGTTCGTTTCTCTGCGTCGAGCCGGTCAATAAATGTACGATAACGATTAATCTGATATGCGCTTAAGCTCAAATTGACGTCGATAAAATAGCGACAGAAGATGCTTAGTTTGCCGGCGTGCTCGACGATGCTACCGGGCGGGTAATGAAAGTGCGCAATCATCTCATCAAGCAAACTATCGTCAACACTACTCATCTTCAAACAACTCACTGCCAAAGGTTTCGTTTGCCTCAAGTGTGTTTTTTAAACTTGCTCGCTTCGAGGGCGCCTGACTTTTCGATATCGACAGTTTTTCACCTTCGAATCGCATCTTTTTGATTGCTGTCGTTATCTTGTCAGTGCTTCCTCCAAATACATAGGACCAACGATTAAGGCGAAGTAAGGCGCGTACTTTGAATTGTTCAACTCCAAATTTCTGATGAGCATAAAGTTCGAATGAACTTGTAACGCTGAGGTGTTGCGTTACCGTACTGTCAATCAGCACTTTATTAAATTCGTGCTCGTCATCAAAGTTGATGACTGCAAATTTCAGTTTTAAGTCATGAAAACGCAGGCTGAGCTCGCGAAGTAACAAGACGTCATCGAGCGCAATATATTTTGTACTTAGCCTCGCGACTCGAACGCAATGCAGTGACTTACAAATGCGCTCTAATAAGTCACGCTCAACTATTTCGTCAATAAAGCGCTCAACGCGCGCGACCGCTTCTAAATTAAATTTTCGTACGTCAAATGTTATCTCACTCAATTTCAAGCGTTTTTGTCTCATAGCAACCGTTTTTTAACTACATTTGCGACGAGCTTATCGCTTTTTTAAGCTTTTTGAAGTCCTCAGAGGAGGTGAAATTTGCTTGTACAGTCGTAGACAACAGAAACGGTATCGTGCAGCGTATATAACAAAATATTTTTTATAAAAATCGATGGTAAGCGCTCACTTTTAACACCTCCCCCTAATTTTATAAGGGTTATTGAAAATTATTGCTTTTTTAAATGATTACTTAGACTGACTCTCCGAAAGTAACATTTTGTTACAAACTTCTTCAAAAAAAGTTTTTCTACGCTCAAATACCGTCAGGATTTGTCCATAGAACGCCATTGATCTGTAAGAAAGTAACTCCAACCACACAACCGGCCAAAATAATTGCCTCTGAGAGGGTTAAAGGCTTCGGGCATCACTGTCTACGAAGCCCTCCGAAGACTGAGAGCCCCTATCTGGCCTGATGGGCTTTTCTTTCGTACCTTTGGTCAGAAGCTTACCCGTAAGTGCGTTAACGTATGAATCACGTCTGGGAGTTATTCTCTGACGCACCGAGTCGATTGATACCCCAGATACCGATACCAAAAAAGATTATTAATCCAACAATTAGCATCAACAGTAGCCATAATTGTCCAGTTGTCATAGCACGTAACCCTTTTAAAAATAGTCTCTCGATGAGAAGATTTTCTGAAGATTTAACTCTAATCATAACGCCTTAATCAGGATTTTTGCTAAAAATTTAAAGACGCATCATACTAGTCAATATCAGCATCGCTGATGACTATTCGCTATTAATGAGGTAATTAAAAAAAATAACGCTCGATAATCCGTTGCCTAGAAAAGGGGCGCAGGGAATGAATGAGACAACGGCAGAAAAATTAAAGCCTTCACACAAAGAGTCGGAGCTTTTGCTTGGGCTCAATGAATATACCAGTCAGGCGCAAGAGCTAGCCGAGCCAATTCTTTAAACAGAAGGAGTGTCGAATGAACCGTCAGACCCCAAATAGTGAACAAAAAACGAAAGACGATAAGCCGGGACATGTCAACAAGTACAGCCTTGACGAGTTATTATCAAAAAGCCCGGCTGGCAGTTTCAAACTCAACTCTAAAGATAAGCAGTGGTTAAGTGGCCCGATTGTTGATGACAATAACGTAAGCTGAGATAAATAGTTCTGCTGATAATGAGTAGAAGTGGTATCGAGTGTGTTTGCTGTTTAGTCGCAGCACTGAGTAAAACGACTTAACCGACTGCATCAAGAACGCGTGTCTTAATCCTTGCTTTTCCGACTTCCCGGAAAAACGAAAAGTGTTAGTGCAACCGCGACTACCAAGACAAATGGTGCGGCACCGACAAAAATCGCTTCGAGCGTATTCATTTTTGCTTCCTCAAGCACAACAACCGATTTAAGTAGTTTAGCGCAAGATTTCCGAATGTGTAAAAGCTTTTTGCCTTGGTCATGAACACTCCTTATCGGCATATAACGCCTCGTTTTAGATGTGTCCGTAAAATCTGGGTAGAACCCGAGCAGACCGATTAGTTAATTATGCGGTAAGACACTGATTTGGTATTCAGTAAACATCATTGGATAACACGACATTTATGCGATAGTATTAGAAGGTATTACCTTTTAATACTTAGGTAGGTTAAAAATGGCAACATCCGTAAAACTGAATGATGATATGAAAAAACGCGTGCAGCATTTGGCAGATGTTCGTCATCGTTCAGCACATTGGATCATGCGTCAGGCGATCCAGGATTATGTTGAACGAGAAGAAAAACGAGAAGCTTTTAAGCAAGACGCACTTCGTGCCTGGGAAGATTATCAGCGTAATGGCTTGCATTTGACGCAAACGGAAACCGATGAATGGTTGTCCATACTTGAATCGGGTGACGATGCCGAGCTGCCAACGTGTCACACGTGATCTGGTCTCCGGCCGCCTTAGCAGACGTTCAACGTTTACATGATTTTTTGCGAGATAACGATCCGATAGTGGCTCGCGAGGCCGTCAAAAGCATTCGTAAGAACGCCCATATTTTGGCTTACCAACCTGAGATTGGCCGTCCGCTGGATGATATGCCTATTGAATTTAGAGAGTGGCTCATTGATTTTGGCCAGAGCGGTTATGTCGCGCTGTACCGTTACGATGGTATTAAAACGATTATTCTTGCAGTTCGACATCAGAAAGAAGTTGGTTATTCGTAAGTCTCCAGCGGTTTTTGATTCCGGCTCATTTGTCGGTTCACACCAAGCGAAAGCCTGAAAGTTTGGGTTGTTGACACCATTGCTCAGAGAACTTAAATGAAGCCGCTAACAATACAGACATTGTTGGTGCATTAAATATTTTAGAGCGGGGACACCGCTTGTTAGCCTGTGGAGAGTCGGCGTTAGCCGCTCGATGAAGCAGGAACTTGCACCTAAAGCAATTTAGTGTGCGCCCATGTAATGGGAATCCCCCACCGATTTAGGTGGGGGAGGATGTCAATTTACCTGCCTGATATTAATCAGTACCCAGCCGAGCGAGCGTCGCACGTCACCTGAAAATTTAACCGAGCCAACACCAAAATCCCCCATAGCTGGGCCACTTTGCCAAGGAAACCGGCCTAAGTGGCCCAGTTTTGGGATAAATTACACCGACCAAATCCGATCCAAGACCCAACCTCCCATAGCTGGGCCACTTTGCCAAGGAAACCGGCTTAAGTGACCCAGTTTTGGGATAAATTAAACCTATCAAATCCGATCAAATGCCAAAACCTCCCATAGCGGGGCCACTCCGATGAAGAAAATCGGCGTAAGTGGCCCAGTTTTGGGATAAATTAGTCCGATCAAAGCCGGTCCAACACCACTCCTCCCATAGCTGGGCCACTCCGATGAGGAGAATCGGCGTAAGTGGCCCAGTTTTGGGATAAATTAGTCCGATCAAAGCGGCTTCAATGCCCCAAATTCCATAACTTCGACAAAATGAGAAAAGAGCTGGCGTAGTCTGTGATACTTGGAAGGTCCAAATCACTAACTTATCGAGGGCGTTTATGGGTAAAACAACTAATGAAAGCAAAAACCCAGGAGTCCCTAAGATTTTACCTTCGCAGCATTTACATCTTAAACTCAGGCCTACCCTTGCTTTGTATGCGTAGGCTCCAGTGTTCCAAACGGTGTCTTGAATGTTCAACTTCTGCCCGTCATCATTACCGTGGCATAATCAAACATCTGCTGACTAATCACACCGTATTTGCTGAGAACAGGCTCTAAACTTAAGTAATTAATACTCGACAGCTATTTGTAAATTTATGCCATCCTCTCTATCGTGACCGCATAGTCCTCAACAACTTTTAGTTGCTGTTCTGCCAGGCTTTTAAAGTGGCGACTAATAACACTGCTTTCCATCACACGGGACCAAAAGTCATGTGCCGCTGCATAGGCGGTTTCCCAACAAATCCGTGGGACATTCGGATGAAAACGTATGTTAAACGGCTCCGATGGCAAATCACCGGCACTGGTTGGCGAGTAATGCATTGGCAGCATGTCATAAACCGGCGCTAACTCATAAGGTCGCCCATCAAAATTCAGCGCGGAAACGTTACCTAAATGCATGTCGGAGTTTGCGATAAGTTGTCCAAAAGCCCAGGCAACCTTGCATCGCGTCACCGCTTCTTCGGTGATAACACCTTGCTGATTCAAAGCGTCTGCAATGTCAGGCCAATGCCCATTAGCCTGCCCCACAAACTCTAAATCCAAACTCGCAAAGGATACCACGCCAACTCGCCCCCCTTTTGAGGTTCGGTCAAACCGCCGAGACGCGAGCAACGTTCTTTCATCAATATTGAAAGCGCGATTATAAGCAGCAACGTCGGAAATCATAGCATTAAGCGCTGCAGCTGCTAGTGCTTCTGAGTTCAGTAAATCCGCCCACCGATTCGCGACTGAATCAACCTCAGTTTGCATCACTCTTCCAGAGAATTTAACGATACATTCTCCCTCATCAAGGTTTGCAATGAATTTAGGCTGTTCACCTTTAGCCGATGAATCGAAATGCTCACCACGGGCTATAGCATCAGCCTTGATGCCTGCTTGCTCATGACTGATCACAGTGTCCTGCGGACGCTCTAACCATCGGGAGTATGCCTCATCGCCCAGTAAGAGGTTACCAACATGATCTTGCGGAAACTTCGCTAGTACCGCAAGTACCGTATCTTCCGACCATTTATTAGGATCAGGATCCAGACGTTCGCCTTGCTCCCTTAGCTGTTTAGCAAAAGAGCGCCCCAGGAACCCTTGCGGTCTCATATCAGACAACCACCATGGCAACGACTCATAGAACTTCCACTCTGACATAACCTTGCTGTTATCGTTATCCGAGCGAAAATATTCCACCAAATAACTATCATCCGGATATACGATATGTAACAGCGCTATTTTCTCCGCCTTTCCATTATCATTAACACGATAAATTGGCAGTACAGATTGTTCCGGAAGCATAGGCAAGGTACGTCGCAGTAGCCAGCGAGTAGCACGGCCTTCGCCTGCTTTTATCACCACTTGTGAACCCAATCGATTCAGCCGCCGAGTAACCGTTGTTGCATCAACCCGCAAACCTCGAGCAAGCTCAGCCGCCGACATCGGTCCAGACTTCAATGATAAAGTTATGTTATCGGCAACCTCAGTCATGGATTAAATAGCTCTCGTTATTACTAATAAAACAGTAAGAAAATCAAATTCCGCATAGATAATGCAGGTATAAAAATAATCATAAGACACTGTTATTAATGAATTATTTAATAAAATCTACAAGTTTTAGCAGGCTTGAATGCATTGATTTACAATGTTCGTTTAATTGTTATAGCAGATGCCAGTAAATTTGTCAGTATGTACTTGGATTGTCTTGTTTGAAGCTAGCCAAGTGAAATTGAATCAACGCTATCTCCCCCAGCCATCACAAGCGAATACGACCATCTTTTTGTGACTATAAATTCATCGAAAAAAATATTTTTTAGTAGCTTATTCAAGATATTATCCTTTTAAAACAACAACTTGGATAATTACAGAAGTATCGATAGACTAAATCCTGAGTTCAAAAACTGATTGAATTCTCAGCAAATTAGAGCCCGACCCGATTGACAAAATGAAAAAGGACTCACAATATGTTCATTGCAGTGCATAAAACGTGGCAAATTAACGATGCGTTCACGACTGCGTTCGATGATAAAGAGCTCATGCGCTTTAACTTTGTCGAACTCACAGTTAACGCAGAAAGATTTATTGTTGAACTAACTTTTGAAGAAAAAGATACGGATGCTGATACTGATGATGAGTATACAGTTACGAATCAGTATTTAGCTGTTACCTGGCGGGAAGCAGTTGAACTTACTAAAGTGGAAGGTGTTGTCAAAAAAAGGATATCGATCATCATTCCGCGTCACGCCAATCGTAAAGAGTATGATAAGTACGCGATTCAGGATATTGACGAGATTTTTCGTGTAGAAAACACCGAAAAAAACGGTGACTTCGGTATTCTATTTCGACTCGCAGACGAAACAGAGTACTTTGACTATCGTTGCGAACATTTTGAAAAATACAGAATTAAAGACTGCGTCTACAGCAATAAATAAGCAGCATTTATAACATTGGCACCAACAAGTGGTGACTTATACTGCCTAAAACTGTATCAACTCACCACTTAACCATGAAGAAAGAGCTACCAATTCAGAGATTAAATGAACTCTGTGTATTTCGCTGATTCGGAACAGCGATTCCGGACTTATCACGAAAATTGCGCAGAAACAGGTTTTTAACGCTTTTGTCACTGAGCTGATCACAAAATTTGGGCAGAAAAGCATTAAAGTGTGTTTTAGTAACCCAGCCGACCCAATGTTACAGCTTGCTACGGCAAAGGAGCGAGCCTGCTCTTTAACGTCAATTAGCTCCTTGAGGCGTCCAGATAACGACGGATCTCATACAGACCAACGAGCGAGCCTGAGAGCATGACATCTTTCGGTGAGTTCTCGCCAAAAGCTCGGTTGCAATTGTTGATCCATTCCTGTTTATGCGCGTCCTGTAAAAATAAAATTCGTAACGCTCCATGAATACCGAGGATCAATGAAACACGCGTGCGACGGTCTGTTGTCAGCTTGGATCGCATTCTGCCACTTTTCATCCGACGAAAGGTTGCTATAGGAATATCTCCCAATACAACGGCTTTCTCTGCGTCCGAAAATCCCCAAAAGTCCAGTATACGAACGGCAATGTTAAAAGCCACCTGGTCTTTCTCCACGGTTTTCCCTTCGTGATTTTCCCGAAACTGCGCGGGATCAAACGTTAATGCTTGTGCGTGCATGACTCAACACCTCTATCAAACGACAGTTAGAGTTTAACGCTATCAAATGATACTGCAAGTGCTCGTTATTTATTTTTCGATTTCGATACCGCCATGGTTAGCACTCTTTTTTGTGTAGTTCCAATGTAGTTGATTGCTAAAGACTAATTCGGATCCGCGCATGGTTGTGTCCTTAAAACCTGGATCGAGCCCAACAGAGAAACAGCTACTACTGTACGTATACACAGGTTGCCTCACCTATATGTAGGAACTATTATCGTATACACGGAAACAATACATACAATACAATACAATACAATGCCAAATAATAAACCCGCTATCGATGAGAAGATGTACGAGCGATATAAAGCAATCGAATACCTCGCTTTCTGGGAAGGCGGTGTTAATGCGTCTCGACTATCACGGTTATTTGGGGTGCAGGCTAATGTCATAAGCAAAGCGATTACAAATTATCGCAAACATTATCCTGATGCATTGGTGTATATGCCAAGCGATCCGGAGAAGCTGTTTGTCGCGACAGACGCATTTGAAACGCACTTCATTCGACCACAATGGGCGGACTACATTCAGTTTATACTCGCCGTTGGCTCTCATTATATTGAGGGGCTTTATGGATCTGATGCCTTCCATAATGCCGTTACACCGCTTGCGATGCCAAGTCCTGTTATTACACGAATGTTATTAAAAACCATCCGTAACAATGCAAAGGCCACCATCCTTTATAAAAGCCGTACGCACCCCCAAGGGCTGAAACGAGACATTATGCCACAGCAATTAAGCCATGATGGGTTGCGCTGGCACTGTCGAGCATACTGCTGCCGACGCGATCGTTTTTCCGATTTCAATCTCGGGCGTATCAGTGACATTGTTATGACTGAAAAAGGTGTCACTCTCCCAGCTATCGATACGTTGTGGCATCAGTACGCGCCCATTGAAATTGCACCACATCCGTCGCTTAATGAAACTGAGAAAATGCTGGTATTAAACGACTATGGTCAAACAGCGCCCTTTGTCATTAAAGCGCGCTGCGCCATGGTTGATTACACCCTGCAATATTACCGCCTGGGTCGTCACGGCATACAAAGCGATCCGCGTCAGCATCCATTAATTGTTGCCAATATTGAGGCACTGCGCCCCTACCTGTTTGAGCAGGCCAGCCAATGAACATTTATAAGTACCTACAGCAGATAAAAGCCGACAAACCAGTCAACGCGATACGGCTCGATGAGCTTTTACATCAACATGCTCTCTCTTTAGAGACGCTTGGGAAACCTTCATTTGTGAGCCGAAATACATATCTGATCGAGTCAGTTGATAACGCACTGCTGGCACAGTGGCTAGAGCGCTTCGCGCCGGCGACATCGCGTGTCGATGCCTCCCGGCGCGCAAAGGATTCACACCAACATCGTACCTCTGCAGCCTATTTTACGGCCAAATTACTGAGTGATCCGGATAATCATTTTGCCATTGCCTGTCGCATTAGTGGCGCCTCTACCGGACGAACAGTCATCCCCGCTGATGCTACGCTGGTATTAATTGAGAACAGTGAGTGCTATACCCAGCATGAACGCTTTTTACTAAACGTAGGCTTAGGGGACTTATCGTCCAACACGGTTATTTTGCTCTCCGGTGGTAATGCCATCACACATCCGGCCGCACTGACCTATTTATCTCAATTCCCGCGCATACATTACTGCCCGGATTACGACTTAGCTGGCATCGAAATATACGAAACCGCGAGCCAAACGCTAGCGCATAAGCTGCACTTTGTGATGCCCGATGACTTA
>NYWU01000046.1 GCA_002685255.1 Idiomarinaceae bacterium | reverse complement strand
CACTCGGGATCAGAAAGCCGACCTACAAGTCGATGCCCTGAAACAGGCCGGGTGCGAACGCATCTACCAAGACATCGCCAGCGGCGCGAAAAGCGCCCGTCCGGAACTGGACAAACTGCTGGCCAACGTGCGTCCGGGTGATGCCGTGGTGATCTGGAAACTGGATCGCCTCGGGCGCTCGCTCAAGCACCTGGTCGAGCTGGTCGGCGAGCTGGCAGAGCGTAAGGTCGGCTTGCAGAGCCTGAATGACCCCATCGACACCACCCATGCCCAAGGCCGCCTGGTGTTCAACCTGTTCGCCTCGCTGGCCGAGTTCGAGCGCGAGCTGATCCGCGAGCGGACTCAGGCGGGCCTGTCGGCCGCACGGTCGCGGGGCCGGATCGGTGGCCGTCCCAAGGGTCTGCCCGCCAAGGCCGAGGCCACCGCCATGGCGGCGCAAACGCTGTACCGCGAGGGTCGCCTGAGCGTCAGCGCCATCGGCGAGAAGCTACACATCTCCAAGAGCACACTGTACAGCTACCTGCGCCACCGGGGTGTCGAGATCGGCGCATACCAGAAGAGCGCCCGGTCACGCGATCAGCAGATCACGGCCTCGTCGTCATCGCCGGCAGAGCCGCCCGCTGTCGAGCGGGTGGCCACCGTCACCCTGCGCCTGGCGGTGGTGAATAACAGCAAGTTCGTGCGCGGCCGGAAACGGGCCAAGGAGAACATCGAGCGCTACTGCCTGGAACCCTACGGCATGAAACGGCTGGAGTCGGGCCACTACGAGTTGGCCATTTCGTATCGAAGCGACGACGAGCTGGACAAGACCGTGCACGACCTGCTGACCGAGATCAGCCAGGAAGCCGACATGCGCAACTGCTTCATCGAGGCGGATGCCTGGGAAGAAGGCACCGAGCGCAGGTGGTAGGGCTTACGTTGGTTTTTGGTTCCATTGCTCCCCAAACCCCACAAACCTCTTTCGTAATCCGGCATAAAGTCATTTTTGCGTCGTCTTGAATCGCCCATAGCGCTTGACCCTATAGCAGCTATAGGGTGTTCACTCGGGCATCTACTGCGTAAGTGAGATCCAGATGAATACCGCTCTCAGCATTGCCATTGATGAGGCCTTCTTCCAGGCTAGGAAAGCACTTAATGAAGAGGCGCCAACCGAGGCTTTCTCCTGGCTGGAGCGAGCCCACATATTGAGCCAGCGAATGGCTATTCTTCATGCTCAGAGCCATTGGCTGATGCTGAGGGCCGGCTGGCAGTTGCGCGACTTACGAAAGGTGCTCAGCCAAGTACCGCGAATCATGGCGGCCCTGCTGTTCTCGAAGATCTGGGTGCCGCTCGGAAACAGCGGGCGCGCCAGGGTCAGTGCTTTTGCGCCGATGCCTATTTCACCGGAGCTGCAGCGACTTCTTCAAGGAGAAATGCAATGAGGTCGTCTCCTAGATCACCTCTTGTTGCTCCTGGGTTCTGGTGGATGCTATCGCTAGCCATTGCCTCGGCCGACCTAGCGTTGAAAAGCGCAATTACGGGTTCGCTCCCGGTCGGCACCGTGATTCCTCTCACCCCGTTCTTCAACCTGGTTCACTTCTGGAATACCGGTGCAGCGTTCAGCTTCCTGGCTGACGCGGGTGGTTGGCAGCGTTACTTCTTCATTGTCATAGCTTTGGTCGTTTCGATCGTGCTGGCTCTGATATTGCGTAAACGCAGAGCCAAAAGCGAAGCCCTAGGCTATAGCCTTATCTTGGGCGGGGCAGTTGGGAATCTGATTGATCGCGCATTTCGAGGCCATGTAATCGACTACCTGGATTTTTACTGGCTGTCCTGGCATTGGCCTGCGTTTAACCTGGCGGATATTGCTATCGTCGGTGGCGCCGCCATGTTGATCCTGAGCAGTTTGCTAAGCCCAAATGCGGAAGCCGGCCGAGTCAACGAATGAAAGGCTCGCTCTCAACGGATACCGTACGCTGGGCAGGCCAGGCCTGGATAGGGCCCGGCATCGGCATCTTTCATGGCCGTGCCGGCCACCAGGAGTGGCACCACCATCAGGCGCATCAGATTTCAGTGGGCCTCGATTCACCTGTATCGGTTGAAACTCCGTTGGGCATTCAAACAGGGGCTGCCATCTTCATCGCCGCGGGCCTGAAACACCGGATCAGTGCTGGTCGAGTGCTGTCGATCTATCTGGATGCACTATCCGATGAAGCCCCAACTATGCGGGGTACCGAAGAAGCAAGGGTAGTCGTGATCGCCCCGGCGGACGTAGTAGCGATTATCGATATGCTGCGCGAGACAGGACATACCGCTCTCCAGGTTAGGACGGGGGTGCGCCAGGCACTGCGGCTACCCGATCCACCGATTCCAGATCCTCGCTTGACAAAGGTGATTGAAGCGCTGCATAGAGGCCAAATGAGGCGCGAAGAAATGGCCGCGTTGGTGCATTTATCCCCTACACGGTTTTCCCATTGGTTCGTGGAACAGACAGGCTTGCCGCTGCGCAGCTATGCGAAATGGTTACGTCTCACACAAGCCCTACAGCACCTAGCCAAAGGGGGTCTACTCACTGAAGCGGCCCATGAGGCGGGCTTTTCTGACTCGGCACATTTCTCCCGGACATTCCGGGCACTGCTGGGCATCGATCCTTCCTCCGCCCTGGCTGAAGTCGATCTTCAGGGGTCGTAGCTCTTTCGTTCAAGCCGAAAGCGGACCTTCCCACATACAGTCATGGCTCCCTACTCAGGAGCTGAGCGATGTCTATTCCCTTGCGATTCGCCATACGGTGGCTGAGCTATCCACTTGTGTTTGGCGGCTGTGCCTCCTTCATGATTTGGGCGCTGTATGCAGGTATACCGTATTGGCCCACCACACCCATAGTCGCCGCGGCGGGGCTGCTACTCATTGCTGGCTTGGAGCGCATCCAGCCTTTTCGGCGAGCCTGGCTGGAAGATCATCAGGACACCCTGACGGATCTGCTGCACATGCTGGTGAACCTGTCTGTCATTCAATTTACTGCAGAATTTCTGGCTAAGTTAGGCGATGCGGTACCGGCTTCGGTTCGGCTCTTTCCGATCGAGAGCCCATTGTGGCTGCAATTGCTACTAGTCGCCGCCGTGCTCGACTTGAGCCTGTATGTGATGCACCGCATCAGCCACCGGGTGCATTGGCTGTGGCGCTTTCACATGATCCATCACAGCGCTGAGCGGCTCTACTGGATGAACGGAGAACGTCGACATCCTCTGCATGCGGCGTTGATGGCCGGGCCGGGGCTGGTGGTTTTGCTCATATCTGGAGCTCCGTCTGCCGTAGTCGCAACGTGGTTTGGGATCCTAACCGTCCATCTGGCCTTTCAGCATTCGAACCTGGACTACAGCGTGGGTTGGCTGCGGCATGTGCTAGGGGTTGCTGAGGTCCATCGTTGGCACCATAAGCGCGACTTCGAAGACGCTCAGGTCAACTTCGGTGAGTTTTCAACTGTGTGGGATCAGATGTTTGGAACCTTCTACGACAGCGCCGGGAAGCTGGGCGAGGCTGAGGTTGGATTGCATGAAAAGGACTACCCCAGAAATTATTTCGGGCAATTTATTGATCCTGTTCATCCAACATCTGCTTACCCGGCCGGTCACAATTCTTCAGAGCAGGATGAAATCCGCAACACGTAGCTAGAACGGGTGGAGTCAGCAATGCCAAACATACCGCGTGACACCGGATTGGACAGTACTTGGGCCTTTTTGCGAGATCCCTACCGATTTATCTCCACGCGCAGTAAGTTTCATCAATCGCCGGTGTTTCAAACTCGCTTGATGTTACAGAAAACTCTGTGCCTAACAGGTGCCGAAGCTGCTCGCTTGATTTGCGACCCTGACCGATTCGTTCGCCAGAACGCTGCGCCCAAGCGACTGCAAAAAACCTTATTCGGACAAGACGGTGTCCAAGGTTTGGACGGTGATGCGCATCGTCACCGAAAGGCCCTCTTCATGGGAGTGCTCACACCCGCGAACGTGCAGGAACTAGCAGAGTTGAGCGAGGTTCGTTGGAGGGAGTATGCGCGAACTTGGCGTCCCGGTGAGTCAATCGTCCTCTACGAGATTGCTCGCGAAATTCTCTGCCGCACCGTATGCGACTGGGCCGGTGCTCCAATCGCTGAAAGAGATGTTCAACAATGGACTCAAGATCTTGCAGCTCTCTATGAGCACGCCGGCGCGATCGGTCTGCAGCACTGGCAGGCACGGAAGGCACGTCGCCGATTGGAGCAATGGGCGGCAGAACTTGTCGAGTCCACTCGCGCCGCTCCCCCTACACCCGAGCAATCGCCTCTCGAACGCATCGCCCATTACAAGGACCAGCACGGACAGCCGTTGGATCTACATACCGCATCAGTGGAACTACTAAATCTGCTGCGGCCGACGGTAGCCGTCTCTGTATTCATAACCTTTGCAGCGCTAGCGCTGCACAAGCACCCGTTCTGTCTGAGAAACCTGCAGTCGGGAGATGAAAGAGATATAGGTTGCTTTGTGCAGGAAGTGCGGCGTTTCTACCCCTTCTTCCCAGCGATCAGCGCTCGCGTGAAAGAAGATTTTCTATGGGAAGGATTTGCCTTTGGCAGGGGCACCTTAGTCCTGCTGGACTTATACGGAACCAATCACGATTCCCAGCTCTGGGAGGAGGCAGATCGTTTCAAGCCTGAGCGCTTTCGATCCAACTCTCCGTCGCCATACTGCTTCATCCCACAAGGACCAGGCGACCCGCATGTTAACCATCGCTGTCCAGGTGAAGGCGTCGCCGTCGCATTGATGAGCGTTGCTGTTCGCTTCCTGGCTCGCTCGCTCCAATATGAGGTTCCCGAACAGGATCTATCAATCACCTGGGACCGATTGCCGGCACTGCCCCGAAGCCACTTCGTCATGCGGAATGCGCGAATCACAATGTAAGTTTGGTGTTTAACGAAGCGAGTCTCGCCCATCTCAAGATATGAACGGTGGGGCATGGCGTTGAGCTGCCCAGCGCAACCACGGCAATCGGGGAATACTCAGAATAAGCTGTTCACAGTCATTCCCCAATTGAGTCATTTCCGAGGGCCGTTCTGACTTATTGTCGCTTGGTATCGTCCAGATTCAGCGCAACGGGCAGGTCAGTCGGTGCCAGACAAATGCCCTCGTCACTGCAGGCCTGCACCCGTACAATCATTTCGAGCCTGCCTACCTTTTCCAGCACGGCGGTCTGTTTTTCGTCGGGCCGCAGCCGAATACTTGCACCGTCGTCATACACCTCTAGGGCGGTGTCACTCAGCACAATGTCACTGACCCGGCCGCGCGGGTACTGCGTCGGGATTATAAGCGCCTGGCCGTTGACTGAAGAGCTGACGACGGTGGGAATCAGGAATTCCATGGAGGCCGGATTTGCATTCACATGCCAGCCCGGTTGAATGTTCAGTGTTAAAACGAAATCACCCGTCTTTCCCGCCATTGCTGCGGCGCCTCCCGCAACAGTGAGGCGGACCTTATCAGCGGAATTTGCCAACCCTGCTCGGGTCGGCACCGGGACTTCAAGACCGGCACGTTCAGTCTGGGCAGCGTCGAGGTTGTTTCCGTTGGTGTCGATCAACATGAACGCAGCGATCGCGATCGCAAAAACCACTACTCCAGCTAGCAATCCTTTTTGTCGAATCACCATGATTGGGTCTCCAGTATCTAAGGTTGTGGGTTTCCGGTGCGATTGATAGCTTCGACCAAGCTGTCGGTGTCAAAAAGCCCCGTGAAACGGGCGATAACGGTGTCGTCACGGTCAACAACCACTGCGAAGGGTAAGGCCTGCCCGCCGGTCGCAGTTAATAGCGCATCTTTTTCTGGGTTGCTCGCTGTCACGTCAACTTGTAT
>NYWU01000004.1 GCA_002685255.1 Idiomarinaceae bacterium | reverse complement strand
CCTAAATCTTGGGTGATTGATGATTTAGGTATGTATTACGATGCCACTCGGCCTTCTCGTCTAGAGCAGATTCTTGAACACGAGAAATTTAGCGAACACGAATTAGCGCGGGCACGGACAGTCCAGCAACGCTTGGTCAACGAGCAAGTCAGTAAGTACAACATCGGCAATGATGCGTGGCAGCGACCTGAGAGGGTCGAGCACGTCATATTGGTGCCCGGGCAAGTTGAGTCGGACGCATCGATCCAGTTCGGGTCACCGCATTTAAAAGCGAATATTGAGCTACTTGAGGCGGTGAGAGAACGCAATCCTGAAGCTTATTTGGTTTATAAGCCACATCCTGATGTCGTCGCCGGATTGCGTAAAGCTGACCAAGCACAACAGCGTCTTTATGCACTCTGCGATGCAGTAATATTGAACGATAACATGGCGACGCTGTTAGGTAAGATCGATGAAGTACATACAATGACCTCGTTAACCGGTTTTGAGGCGCTGCTACGGGGGATCCCCGTCACCTGTTATGGCCAGCCGTTTTACTCGGGCTGGGGACTCACCACCGACATCGACCCCAATGCACGACGCAACCGGAAGCGATCCTTAGCCGAACTCGTTGCTGCGACGTTAATTCGTTATCCGCGTTACTTGAGTCGTAAAAGTGGCGCATTGTGTGAAGTAGAGCAAGCGCTTGATGAGATTGCTGAGGAGCGTGCCTGGGCGAGCGAAGCGAGTGCACTTACGCTGTGGCGAACAAAACTAAAACGGGTACTTTTACGGTTTAAGCGTTTCTAAATAGCGAGTATAGTATAATGATCATAATTAAAGGTTATTGAATGATAGTTATAGCTATTGCATAGTGATATGCTACGCCAATATAGACAAGGCTTATAGCACAAAGCGGCTACTTAACTGTGGAGCTATTAAGCAATAACAAATTTTACAACTTGATTGCAGCGACTTTAATGGAATATCCGCTATAATTGAGTAATAATTCCATTGTGTAACGCTGTGTTTGAAACACGGCTAAGCAACTTAACAACAACGAAAACTAATAATCATACGGGTTGCGCCGATTAAGTTACACAACGAGCAGTTTTAGCAAGGATTTTGAATGATCATTGAGCATTGGCTCTCGTTGCCAGTTTGTTTTATTGTAACGGCACTCGCCATTAAGCATTTTAGACATCGCGCACGCATTTGGGGACTCGTTGACCACCCGAATGAGCGAAAACTTCATACCGATAAAACGCCCCTTGTCGGCGGTCTTGCGATCTTTTTGGGGCTGTTGTTCGCTTTTGGCGTTTGGGCTCCGGAGCATGCGACCTTCCGCTTCTTTATTTTGGCGGCGAGTTTGGTGGTCGCAGTGGGGATTGTCGACGATCGCTATGATATCAGCATACGCATGCGCCTGCTGGGACAGGTGCTTGCCGCCACACTGATTGTGATATCCGGTGATGCACGCATTGACTCGCTGGGTAATCTCTTAGGTAATGGCGAGATACTGTTAGGGCCATTGGCAGGCGGCTTTACGGTGTTTGCCGTGGTGGGGGTCATGAATGCGTTTAATATGGTGGACGGTATTGATGGCCTGCTCGGTTCGCTGGTGCTGGTTGCAGTAGCCGCGTTTGCGGCGTTGTGCTTATTCGTCGGTAATAGTACGTTATTTTTTGTCAGCGCGTTGATATTTGCCGCTTTAATTCCTTATCTGTATGCCAACATGAAGCCTGAAGGCCATACCTGCAAGGTCTTTATGGGTGATGCCGGCTCGATGTTGCTCGGTTTTACTGTTTCTTGGTTGTTTATTATGGGCTCACAGCCTTCAGGGCCCTTGCCGCAAGTGATGGAGCCGATTACTGCATTGTTTTTTGTCGCAGTGCCTTTTTGGGATTTACAAACGGTGGTTGCGCGACGCTTAAAACAAAAACGTAATCCGTTTAGAGCAGACCGTCAGCATATCCATCATCTGTATGAAAAGGCGGGTTACTCTAAACGAACTACACTCATATCATTACTTGTAATAGGTGTGTTGATTGCAGGTATCGGTATTTTCATGCAACTATTGGCTGTTTCAGAGCTCACCAGACTGATGGTGTTTGCCTTAATTGGGTGCGGCTTTGTCTACCTGACCAAGTTTTTAAAAGATCGAATGACTAAAGAAATAGAATCACAATAGGGACAGAGGGTTTTGATGAAGATAGCGGTTGCCGGGACAGGCTATGTGGGTTTTTCAAATGCGGTATTGTTAGCTAAACATCATCAAGTCACCGCTGTCGATATTGTCCAAACCAAGGTAGACGCCATTAATCAAGGGCGCTCACCGATTAAAGATCGCGATATCGATAACTTCCGTTCGCAGCATGAACTGGACTTAACGGCGACAACCGATATAAAAAAAGGGTACGCTGGCGCAGAGCTGGTGATTATCGCCACGCCAACTGATTACGACCCTGAGACCAACTATTTTAATACGCAAACGGTCGAACAAGCCGTCTCACAAGTGCGCAGTGTGAATCGCGACGCACTGATTGTTATTAAATCGACTATTCCGGTCGGCTTTACCAAAGCGCTTTGCGAGGAACTTGGCGATAATCAGATTATCTTTTCACCGGAGTTTTTGCGTGAAGGCCAAGCCTTACACGATAACTTGTATCCGTCGCGTATTGTGGTGGGTGATCGGGGTCAAAACGGTGAACTGTTCGCCAATTTAATGAAAGATGCGGCAGTGGTTGATGATGTACCTTGTCTGTTAACCGACTCCACCGAAGCTGAGGCGATAAAGCTATTTGCCAATACTTATTTGGCGATGCGTGTAGCTTACTTTAATGAGCTGGATACGTATGCGGCAAAGCACGGGCTCAATACACGTCAAATCGTTGATGGTATTTCTTTGGATCCGCGTATCGGCAACCACTATAACAATCCGTCCTTTGGTTATGGTGGTTACTGCCTCCCGAAAGATACTAAGCAATTATTGGCTAACTATGATGACGTGCCGCAAACCATGATCAAGGCGATAGTCGAAGCTAATGATACGCGCAAGAACTTTATCGCTGATGATATTCTCGCACGCAATCCGCAGCATATCGGTATTTACCGTTTGGTGATGAAATCAGGGTCTGATAATTTTCGTGCTTCTGCCATCCAAGGTGTGATTGAACGCTTGCTTGCTAAGGGCGCGCACGTCACTATCTTTGAGCCAGCGTTTAACGGTGACAAATTCTTGAGCGCGCGAGTTGAAAAGGATTTTGAACGGTTTAAAGCCGATTGCGATTTGATTGTTTCGAATCGCCGCGAGCCGGTGCTGGAAGATTGCCTAGATAAAGTCTATAGCCGTGATTTATTCGGCTTGGACTAAAAGAATTAATTAAGAGTAACGACATGAATGTATTAGTAACAGGCGCAGCGGGCTACATTGGATCTCATACGTTGGTGGCGCTGATTGAAGCCGGTCACCAGGTGGTTGCGCTGGATAACCTAGTGAATAGTAGCGCAGAGAGTATCAAGCGTGTTGAGCACATTACCGGCAAAACGATTCCATTTTATACTACCGATGTGCGTGACACCGCTCAGGTTACCGAGATATTAAACACTCACGCGATTGAATCGGTGATTCATTTCGCGGGCTTAAAAGCCGTGGGTGAGAGTGTAGATCAACCGACTGCGTATTACTCGGCGAATGTTTACGGAAGTTTGAGCTTGGTCGAGGCGATGCAAGCCGCTGGTGTCACCAGTATTGTGTTCTCGTCCTCTGCAACGGTTTACGGCGAAGATGCGCCTGTGCCTTATCAAGAATCAATGCCACGTGGTCGCACGTCGAATCCCTATGGCACCAGCAAAGCCATGGTTGAGAAAATGCTCGAGGATATTCAGCATGCACATTCCGATTGGTCGGTTTCCCTGCTACGCTATTTTAATCCGATTGGTGCGCATCCTTCTGGCCTCATTGGGGAAGACCCACAAGGTAAGCCGAATAATTTAATGCCATTTATTGCTCAGGTTGCGGTAGGACGCCGCGAACAGCTGTCGATTTTTGGCAATGACTACGACACCGAAGACGGTACGTGTGAGCGAGACTATCTGCACGTTGTCGATTTAGCCGAGGGACACAGTAAGGCGTTGATTAACGCGAGTAAGCCCGGCGTGCATATTTATAACCTGGGTACGGGGGAGGGCACCTCGGTACTTTCTATGGTGTCGACTTTTGAGCGAGTTAACGGCGTGAGTATTCCGTATCATTTTGCGTCACGTCGTGCTGGTGATCTGGCTGCATTTTGGGCCGATGCAAGCAAAGCTGAGAAAGAGCTCAACTGGCGCACACAGTGTACGCTGGAAGACATGATGCGTGATACGTGGCGCTGGCAGAAAGGTTTTCCGAATGGTTATCGCACACCTATGGAAGGGCAACAGCAGGAACAAGAAGGAAACAACCATGACGCAAATTAATGGAGCCGGTTTGACACTCGATGTGGCGTTTCAGCAAGAGCGTGTCAGCGCCGTTATCGAGCAGGTTAACTTACCAGAGAACTTTAACTCGTTGCGTGAGCAATTGATGCAGGGCAACTATATTAATCAAAGTGAGCAGCGTCAGGTTGTCCATTGTTTAGAGCGTGCGGAGAATGCCGAGGGTGAGCGCGCTGCTGGCCGTGAAAAGTTTAACCATATGGTACATCAGCTGCGCGGTGGTGAATGGCGTGGTGCCACCGGTAAGCGTATTACCGCCGTGGTCAATGTGGGTGTCGGTGGTTCGGACTTAGGCCCTAATATGGGTTCGTTTGCACTTAAAGAGTTCGATGATGGTCATATCGAGGGTGAGCATGCGCTTGATGTGCATTTTGTGTCGTCGATGGACGGCGGTCAGCTTTATGCGGTATTGCCTATTATTGACCCAGAAACCACGGTATTTATCGTTGCTTCGAAAAGCTTTGGCACTATCGATACTTTTGCCAATATTGATACGGTGCGTGCGTGGGTCAAGCAGCATTTTACCGAGCAAGCGTGGCTTGAACATCATGTGATTGGTGTATCCTCTAATCAGCAGAAGATGCTGGATTACGGTATACCGTTGACGCACCAGCTGCCTTTTGATGAGGGCGTGGGCGGCCGGTTCTCGTTGTGGTCGCCGATTGGTTTGAGCATCGCCTTGAGCTGCGGTCTCCATACGTTTGAGCGTATGTTGGCGGGTGCTCGGGCAATGGATCAGCATTTTGCTGAAGCACCGACCCATGAGAATATTCCGGTATTGATGGCGCTCTACGGCATCTACAACCGTGAACAGCTGGGTATCAATAACTTGGCGATATTGCCCTATGATGGTCGTTTGCGGATGCTGCCGAACTATCTCCAGCAGCTTGATATGGAGAGTAACGGTAAGCAGTCGACAGCAGACAACAGAGCCATTGACTACCCGACCGGACCGATTATTTGGGGTGGTTTTGGACCCAATGGGCAGCACGCGTTTTTCCAACACTTGCATCAGGGGTTTGATCAGTTTACTGCGGATTTTGTTTTGGTACTGGAGCGGCAAGCGCCGGGGTTCTCTAACGAGGTGGCGGCCCAGTTGGCAGAGCAGCAGCAACTTTCGGTGGCTAACTGCTTGGCGCATCGTCAGTTAATGAAATTCGGCGATAAAAATAGCGATTCGCCACGCGATCATTATCCGGGCGGTCACCCTTCAAATTTGCTAATGATGCAACAACTGACACCTGAAACCTTCGGCGCTTTGATTGCCGCTTACGAGCATAAAGTATTTACTCAAGGTGTTTATTGGCAGCTCAACTCGTTTGATCAACCGGGTGTAGAAAAGGGTAAGAAGTGCGCCATTGACATCTTGGCGGCATTGAATTCCAATGATGCGCCTCAGTTCGATGCTTCAACTAACGATATTATTAAGAAGGCACGCAATGGACACTAATATAGTTTGGCACCAAGCGGCCGTTTCGCACCAAGAGCGTTGCGAGCAAAAAGGGCACCAGCCCGCTATTTTATGGTTTACTGGATTAAGTGGTTCGGGTAAGTCGACCATCGCCAATGCCGTTGATCGCATGTTATTTGAGCGTGGCTGCCACACTTATTTATTGGATGGTGATAATGTCCGTCACGGTCTTAATAAAGACTTGGGTTTTGATGACAACTCGCGCGTCGAGAATATTCGCCGTATTACCGAGGTGGCTAATCTATTTGCCGACGCCGGGCTTCTCGTCAGCACGGCGTTTATTTCACCGTTTGTAAGCGACCGCGAGCAGGCACGTGAGCTAGCCGGTGATCGGTTTATTGAGGTGTATGTTGATACACCGTTGGAGGTTTGCGAGCAACGTGATCCCAAAGGTTTGTATAAGAAAGCCCGGAAAGGGGAAATCCCTCACTTTACGGGGATCTCGTCGCCTTATGAGGCGCCTGAATCGCCCGAAGTCCACCTAAAAACCGCTGATGTTGTCATTGAGGCCGCTGCACAGCAAGTGGTTGATTATCTTATCGCTAACGGTTTTATACCCCATTAATAACTAACAAGGGTTGCTATGTTCAAGAAAGATTTACTAACTATCGCGCGTGATGCAGGTGCTGCAATCATGGATATTTACCAAAACGACGATTTTGGTGTTGAGGCGAAGAGCGACGATAGCCCACTCACAAAGGCTGATTTGGCGGCTCATAAGGTAATTGTTAACGGCTTAAATGACCTCGAACATACGTACCCTATTATCTCCGAAGAAAGCTGCGAAATTTCGTGGACACAACGTAAGAACTGGCATCGCTATTGGTTAGTTGATCCGTTAGATGGTACGAAAGAATTTATTAAGCGTAATGGCGAGTTCACCGTTAACATTGCATTGATCGAGCATGGCGAGCCTATCATTGGTGTCGTCTACGCGCCGGCGAAAGATGATATGTATTACGGTGAACGTGACTGTGGGGCTGAGTTGAATGGTGAAGCGATCTCGGTTGCTCAGGAAGAACCCGAAACCTTACGTGTTGTCGGCTCACGTTCTCATCCGTCTGAAGAAACGATTGCTTGGTTAGAGCAACAAGGAAAGCCTTACGAGTTAGTGCCAATGGGCAGTTCGTTAAAGATTTGCTTAGTGGCGCAAGGCGAAGCCGATGTCTATCCGCGTTTGGGGCCAACCAGCGAGTGGGACACAGGAGCCGCGCATGCAGTACTTAATGCAGCAGGCGGAATTGTTACCGAAGTTGACGGTAGTCCGCTCAAATACAATCAGAAGGAATCGTTCTTGAATCCATATTTTATTGCTAAATCAGCAGGTTAAGAAACTTGTGTCCAATTGACGAATAAATGTTAATATGACGTTTACAAACTGTTACATTTTGTTGGAATTTCCTGTTACTAAAAATTAACAATTTCATGTAGCATTGGGTGTCTGGGTAAAAACATAACAATGAGGTTCCCATGACAACCAAATCTTTTAAGCTGGCCAGCCTGTCAGCAGCAGTAATTTTCGGTCTCTCTGCCTGTGGCGGTGATGACGACACTAATTACGCACCTGAAGTTAGCAGTGATAACATTGCCGCTGCCCAGCAGTGGTCTCCGGTTTCCGGTTCTGTGACTGCTACTGATGCGAATAATGACAGTCTTACGTATAGCGCAAGAGTTGTTGTTCCAGAAGATTCTGAAACCCCCGGAACGGTTTCTATCGACAGTAGCGGTCACTTCACTTATTTCCCTATCACGATGGACCCAGCCACCATCGAAATCTCTGTGAGCGACGGTGAAGCGACAACGACCGCGCAAGTGATGATTGAAAGCGTAGAAGGTGACCCGCTAGCTAATCAACAATGGCATTTGCGTAACACTGGGCAAATGGCCTATGCACAGAGCCAAGCGTTCTTCGACTTTTTGATTAACAGCTTCGGTTATACTGAAGAACAAGCTTATGAGCTGTTCCAAGACCCAACCGTTTCGCAAGCAGGAAACGACATGAACATTGCTGCGGCACATATGCAAGGTGCATTTGGCCAAGGCATGATCGTGGGTGTTGTAGACTCGGGCTTAGAGCTGAATCACCCTGATTTGCGCGCTAATATCGCAGCCAATAAATCATTAAACTTAATCAGTGGCGCGACCAATAAGGGCGACCCGACTAGCTCAAGTGTGATGGGTGACCACGGTACGTCTGTCGGTGGCTTAATTGCAGCGGCTGCGAACAACGGCCTGGGTGGTCGTGGTGTAGCGCCTCAGGCCCACATTTTTGGTGTGAACTTCCTTGGTGGAGGGGGCACACAAACCACTTTAAATCGCGGTTTGAGCCATGGTATCCCGGGTAGTGGTATCAGCGAAAACGATCCTATTATCGCTTACAACCGCAGCTATGGTATTTCTGTGCCATTTGCGCTGGCGTGGTCAGCAACTGATGAGTCGTTCGCGACTTATACCATGCTTGGTTTACGGGGTGGTTTAGGTGCTGTCAACGTAAAATCATCAGGTAACGCGTTTAACGATACAGGCAGTGCCGGTTACTTCTCTGACATCTGTGATGCTACAGGGGCGACAGAAGCAGGCTTGAGCTGTATCAATGGTAACTTTGATCCAAGCAATGGTAGTTTCTTCAACGTCTCAGTGGCTGCGGTTAATGCGGATGGTACCCATACCAGTTACTCAACGGCTGGTTCTAACGTATTTGTATCAGCCCCTGCGGGTGAGTACGGTGAAATTGAACCTGCGATGATCACCACTGACCAATCAACCTGTTTACAAGGTTATTCAAGCTTCCCATACGGTGACTCGCTTGATGGCCAAGTCGGTGTCCCTGGTTACTATGCCGGCGTCCAATCGTTCAACGCACCGGGTCACCCAGATAACGTAGCCTGTGATTACACCAGTACCTTCAACGGTACTTCATCTGCTGCGCCAAATGCCTCAGGCGTTGTTGCTTTAATTGGTTCTGCCAATCCTGACCTGAGCGCACGTGAAATTCGCCATATCTTGGCGAGCACTGCAACGGTTATTGATGCTGAAGACCCAGGTGCAGTGCTGACAGTCGGCGATGGCGAGTTTGTGGCTGACGCAGGTTGGGTTGAGAATGCTGCAGGTTATAACTTTAACCTCAAATACGGCTTTGGTCGCGTCAACGCGGGCGATGCGGTTGCCATGGCTAAAGAAATGACAGCCGGTTCAATGGGTCCATTGCTGACCTCGGACTGGGTTGATGTTTCTCCCGAAGCGCCGGTTGACGTACCTGATAATGATCCTGCGGGTGCGACTTACAGCTTCGAAATGGAAGCCGGTATGACGCTGGAAGGCTTGGAGTTCCAACTGACCGTTGCTAACGATGACTTTGCCGGTTGTGCATTATCGACTGCAGGTAACGACTTAGCGGTCGAAGTGACTTCCCCAGCGGGCACGACTACACAACTATTGACCGGTCGCCAAGCACTTAACGTGGGCGCAGACGGCTCTTGTAGTCAGTACATCTTAGAAGACACACGCTTCTTAGCGAACGCGTTCTACGGCGAAGATGTCGCAGGTACTTGGACGATTCGTTTAGTCGATACTAATGGCGAAGACTTGATTGCTGATGGTCGTGCGGTCGGTGGTGTGTTTGGCGATACCTTCGCTAACAACAGCACGCCATCGCGTCTGGAAGCTGTTTCAGTCCGTGCATTTGGTCATCAATAATAGAGCGCTAGGAGATTATTATGAATAAGGTATTTTTAATTGCAGCAGTCGCTCTGGGTGTCGCATCGACCAGTGCAATGGCACAGGATGATGGCAAATTGCCACACCGTGCAAAAGCGGAAGCGCCTGCTAAAGCATTTAACGTAGGTAATGATTACAAAACCTATCGTTTTACCAAGTTACCAGAGGGCGCTGATCCAGTGCTTAAAGGCCGTAACGATGCTTTACTTGCTGGTACTGAAATGACAAACAGCATTACAGGCAAGCCAGCATTCGTTTCAGGTGTTATCTCGGTATTAATGAACACCTACGATGCAGACAGCGTTGCTAACCAACTAGGTTTAACGGTCGAGCGTGTTTATCCACGTTTAGACTTAGTACTTTTCAAGGCCGCGGAAGGCACTGAAATGCTGTCGTTACGCAAATCCATTAAGGCAATTGAGGGCGTTAATGGTGCAGACATTGAAATCGTCGAAGAACGCATGACGGCAGATGTATTGAGATAATGTGACAAGGACTGTGTACAGGCTCAAATAGAGATTTCCCTGGTGTTTTGAGTCGGTACATACATTTGTCATAATTTCTCTGCTAAGATTGGCCCCATTACTTGTTAATGGGGCCATTTTTTGTATGAAGCGTTCTATTTTAACCGCCGCTTTGGCGTTATCTTTTTCAGCAGGTTCGGCGTCTGCTTTCGCAAACGATCACAATGACGATCCAAACATCATCTATATCATCGGTGATGGTATGGGCTTTGAGTATATTAGTGCTTACCGCTATGCGATGTCGGATCTTGAGACACACACGGTTGCACCGATTGAATTTGATGCCATGCTTACGGGCGCCGCGACCACCTATCCTGAAGATAAGACATGGGTCACTGATTCTGCCGCGGGCGCGACGGCGTTAGCCACGGGTGAGAAAACCTATAATGGTGCGATTGCGGTCGACAATGATAAGCATCCACTGAAAACCATTATGGAAATGGCCAAAGACAATGGTTGGGCTACCGGCGCTGTTTCGACCTCGCAAGTTAACCATGCCACACCCGCATCGTTCTTTAATCACCACCCTTCACGTTACGAATATAACGAGATTGCTGATTTGATCGCTGAACAAGTGGTCAACGGCAAGCCTTCGTTTGACGTTTTATTAGGTGGTGGACGCAGTTACTTTGAGCGCGAAGATAAGAACTGGTTTGAGATCTTGCCTGATTATGGCTTAACGATTACCACGGACTTGAATTCCTTAGATCAAATTGACGAGACGCCGGTACTGGGTGCATTTGCCCCTAAAGGCTTGCCATTTGCCATAGACGGTGACGTGAATGCCTTGGCAAAGATGACCGATGCTGCACTGCGTTTGCTTGAGCCAAAAGAGGGTTCGTTTGCACTGATGATTGAAGGCAGTGAAATCGATTGGTGTGGGCATGCAAATGATATTGCCTGTGCGGTGCATGAGATGGATGGCTTAAATCGCGCTCTTGAAGTGGTACGTGAGTTTCAAGAGAAGCACCCAAATACCTTAGTGGTGATGACGGCTGACCACTCGACCGGCGGTTTAACATTGGGCCGCGACGGCGATTACGCCTGGTACTCTGACCGTGTAATGAACATCGAATCATCGATTAGCTCAATGGTGTCTGACTTGCTAGGAATGGAAGCTGACGAGTGGGCGGATTATGTTGCTGATAAAGTAAATTATGAACTCACTGAAGAGTACGTTGATGAGCTGATGGCAGCGGCTGATGAAGATGAGGATGACCGTAAAGACGCATTACATGATGCCTTGGTCTATATTACCGGTGATATCACAGGTACCGGCTGGACGACCAGCGGACATACTGGCATCGATGTGCCTGTATTTGCTCGTGGACCTCATAGCGACGCATTCCGTGGTTACATGAACAACACAGACATCGCAAAAGCGCTGATAAACATCGTTAAATAAACTTGCAAATGAGAACTGTTCGTATTTAAATGGTGTTATCCGTTGAAAGGGGGTAACTATGAACGTGTTCCAACAGCAAGAATTACTGTATCAACAATTGCGCCAAGGCTCGGGGTATTTAAAACGTGCTCAGTGGCGAGACGCCCATACAGTACTCAACGATGCGCAAGCCACTGCACTTGAGTTATCCGATGTGTCGTGGTTTGCGAGCAACGCTCAACAGCACTATGCAACAGCGGTCATGCTTGCCTGTGGCGCTTGTGTTCATTTAGATGAGTTTGAGCATGCACAACAATTGATTCAAACCGCAACACGACAGTTTGATAATTGGCTGAGTGATAGCGCAGTGCATGAGGCGAGAAGAACTTTATATGCGTGTCGTGCGCAGCTCATTAAAGCTTGTCGGCATGTGCATCAAGTGGCCACCGTGCAGACACAAAAAAGCCGCACATAATGTGTGCGGCTTTTTTTATTGGCAGAACCTGCTTAGAACGCGTATTTAGCCATGAACTGAACGCGGTTTAAGTCGCCATCAATACCTGCTTCGGTCTCACGTTGTGCTTTAGAGATTTCAGCACCGAAGGTTAGGTTAGATGCCGCGCTATACATCACGTTGAACGCTAACCGTTGTGAATATTCGGTTGCGCCACCACCGACTAAGGTTTCTGGATTATCGGCCCAACCGCGTGAGTAAATCACGTTCGAGCGAATTTTGTCGGTCCAGAAATGGCGGTATGCGAATGAGATACCGGTTGAATCGATCGCCTCTAAGTCACCGTTGGCATCGATTACCGCGCCATTCCATTGGTTAAGTGCAAGGTACCGTCCTAAACCCGAGCCTGTGGTAATTGACGCGCGGATATCGTCCATGCCAAAGCTGTATTTTGCGCCTAAACTCACGCCGTAACCAAATTCAGTTTCGTCGTCACCATCACCGTTGACGTCATAGGTTAACTGACGTAACAGGGTCGATGCCTGCCAAGTGAGGTTATCGCTCTTGCCGGTGTATTTAAAGGTCACGTCCGGCATAAAGCCATCGCTCGAAACGATACGTCCGTTACCGTTAGCAATGGTATCTGTGACTGTTGTTTCTGGGTTCTCGATGGACATGCTGAAGCCGCCAGAAGTGTAGCGGATCTGCGCTTGACGGTTAAAGACGATACCGTCAGTGACACCGATGAAGTCAACAGACTCACCTAAGATGTTGAGGTCTTGGAAGTTTGACCAAGTTTGGCCAAAGGTCCAGTTTTTGTATTTAATGAATGCGTGACGCAAGCGCGGGTTATACGAGTTGGAGATGCGTTGGTCACCGTCAGGGGTCAATTGGAAATCCATCTCAACGTGACCAGTCAGTACTTCACCGTTATCGAGTTCGGTTTTTGTGCTGAGGAAAAAACGTGACTCACGTGCACTGAAGTCAGTGACCATATCATCGCCATTACCGCCTACTGGCGTCAGGCTTGGAATATATTGTTGGCGCGCAATGCTGCCACTCGCTGGTGCTTGACCATCGGTATAGTCAGAAACCATTAAGTCGAGTTTTACGTACCCACCAAAAGATACGTCAGTGTCTGCTGCTTGTGCGCTGATTGATGCGGTGCCGAGCGCCGCTGCGATAGCTGCAGATAATGCAATAGATTGTGTAGAGCGTGCTTTTGCCATGGTGTTCTCCCGTGTGAAAGCCGTCGTTATTGTATTATTCACGCCAGTAATTCTCGGTAATTGGTCAGTTTTTAGCAATCTAGACTATGGTCTAATAGTGTTAATAAAGTGTAGTACGTACAACAGTTACCATCTTGCGAATAAAGGAGGAAGAGGTAATGTCGCAACTGTACAAAGTTCCAGAAAACATAAAAAACACAGCGAAAATTACAAACGACGATTATTTGGAAATGTATCAAGCGTCGATTAATGACCCAGAGGGTTTCTGGCGTGAACAGGGTAAACGAATCACGTGGTTTACTCCATACACCAAAGTCAAAAATACCTCTTTTAGTCCGGGTAACATCAATATTAAATGGTACCAAGACGGTACGCTTAACGCCTGCTACAACTGTATTGACCGCCACCTTGCCGACAAGGCCGATAAAACAGCCATCATCTGGGAGGGTGACGACCCGAGTGTTGATAAACACATTACTTATCGCGAGATGCATAAAGAAGTTTCCCGCTTCGCCAATGGACTGAAGAAGCTGGGCGTTGGTAAAGGTGACCGTGTGGCGATTTACATGCCGATGGTACCTGAGGCCGCCTACGCGATGTTGGCGTGTGCGCGTATCGGTGCGGTGCATTCGGTCATTTTTGGTGGCTTCTCCCCGAATGCCATTGCTGATCGAATCAACGACTGTGGCGCTAAGGTGATTATCACCGCTGATGAAGGACGTCGCGGTGGTAGCACCATTGGCCTTAAGAAGAACGTTGACGCAGCGCTCGAAGACGATGCCTGTCCGACTCTGGAGCATGTTGTCGTTAGCCAAGTCACCGAAGGCGCTGTGAATTGGACTGAGGGTCGCGATGTATGGTGGCATGAGCTCATTGCCGACGTCAGCGAAGAATGTCAGCCGGAAGTCATGGATGCGGAAGACCCGCTATTCATCCTTTATACATCGGGCTCGACGGGTAAGCCGAAAGGCGTCGTGCATACCACCGGTGGCTACATGGTGTGGGCATCGATGACTCATGAATACGTGTTTGATTGTCACGACGATGATATTTATTGGTGTGCGGCGGATGTGGGCTGGATTACGGGTCACTCGTACATTGTTTATGGTCCCTTCGCGAACGGCGCAACCTCGTTGATGTTCGAAGGCGTACCGACATATCCGGGTGTAGGTCGTATTGGTGAAATCGTCGATAAGCATCAGGTTTCGATTCTTTACACAGCGCCAACGGCGATTCGCGCGCTGATGGCAAAAGGCGATGAAGCCGCGAAAACCTCAACGCGTAAATCGCTGCGTGTGCTAGGTAGCGTCGGTGAGCCTATTAATCCAGAAGCATGGGAATGGTATCACAAGCGTATTGGTAACGGTCAGTGTCCTATTATGGATACCTGGTGGCAGACCGAGACCGGTGGCATCATGATTACGCCGTTACCTGGCGCTACGGATTTAAAACCTGGCTCAGCGACACGACCTTTCTTTGGTGTCAAACCGGCACTGGTCGACGGCGAAGGCAATAAACAAGCAGGCGAGGCTGAAGGTGGCTTGATCATTGAGGACTCATGGCCGGGCCAAATGCGTACGCTGTGGGGCGATCACGAACGCTTTGAGCAGACCTATTTCTCGACCTACAAAAATGTCTACTTTACCGGTGATGGTGCCAAACGCGATGCCGATGGCTATTACTGGATTACCGGGCGCGTCGATGATGTCTTGAACGTTTCAGGTCACCGCTTAGGTACTGCTGAAATTGAGAGCGCGTTGGTTGCACACAGTGCGGTCGCGGAAGCCGCTGTGGTCGGCTTCCCTCATGATATCAAAGGGCAGGGCATTTACGTTTACATTACGCCCGTAGATGGTGTTGAGGTGACCGATGAACTGACCAAAGAGGTACGCAACTGGGTACGTTCAGAGTTAAGCCCGATTGCGACGCCGGATATCTTGCATTGGACGAAAGGTTTACCTAAAACACGGTCAGGTAAAATCATGCGTCGTATCTTGCGCAAGATCGCAGCTAATGAGTTTGATAATTTAGGTGATACCTCTACGCTTGCCGATCCAAGTGTGGTAGATTCTTTGATAGAACATCGTAAGAATCAATAACCTAAAGCGCTCATGGCAAAATTTCTAATAGCAGATGACCACCCGCTGTTTCGCGAGGCGCTTCAAGGCGCGCTCGCGAATCATTTCGAAGAATTGACGCTGCGTGAAGCCGAGGATTTAGACTCGACACTCGCCGCGCTTAATGAAGACGATGACGTGGATCTTCTGCTGTTGGACTTACACATGCCGGGTAGTGGCGACCTGTATGGTCTTATTCGGGTGCGGGAAGATTATCCAATGCTTCCCGTCGCCATTATCTCGGGTTCTGAAGATGCATCCATCGTGGCCAAATGCATCGGTTTTGGCGCACTGGGATTTATCCCCAAATCACTCCCTTCAGCGCAAATAGCCGAAGCGATTAGTACCATCCTCGATGGCGATACCTGGGTACCAAAAGATAATCGTGACCGACTCGAGGGTATTTCGAACGAAGACCAAGAGCTGGCGCGTAAAGTTTCAGAATTAACACCTCAACAATATCGCGTGCTGCACTTTCTACACGAAGGCCTTCTTAATAAACAGATTGCGTATCAGCTCAACATCACTGAAGCGACTGTTAAAGCGCATATCACCGCCATCTTCCGTAAGCTTGGGGTTTATAGCCGTACGCAAGCTGTCCTAGTGGCTGAACGTTTGCAATTGTAGACTGCGCACGATGCGCAAGAAAATCACGATGCAATTACTGAGGATTCACCCATGACTTGGATACTCGTACTGGCCTCACTACTTTATGTTGTGTTTCTTTTCGCCATTGCGAGTTGGGGTGATAAAACGAACTCATGGGCGAACAAACTGAGTCATCGCCCGTTTGTTTATGCCATGTCGCTTGCGATTTATTGCACCAGTTGGACCTATTACGGCGCGGTGGGTAATGCGGCTGTTGATGGTTGGGCATTCTTTCCTATCCTGCTCGGTCCGATTTTGCTGTTTACCTTTGGTATCCGAGTGCTGAAAAAGCTCGTGTCGGTGAGTAAGCAGCAGAATATTACCTCGATTGCCGACTTTATCTCGTCACGCTATGGCAAAAAGCGGCGGTTAGCCGTGGTGGTGACCTGCATTGCAGCGCTTGCGATTGTGCCTTACATTGCGCTGCAGTTAAAAGCGGTTGGCTTGAGCTTCGCGGTGCTAACCGAAAGTGATTCGATCACCAGTGAGTTTTCTCTAAAAGAGCTTGGCGCAGCTGCCTTGATGGCGCTATTTGCAATGCTATTTGGTACTCGCCATGTCGAGGTGACAGAGTACCGCAGCGGTATGATGTTAGCGATTGCGGTTGAGTCGATGATAAAGCTCACTGCGCTCACAGCCGCGGGTATTTTTGCCTGGCATTTACTGAGCGAACAGCCGAGTTTTGATTGGACTCAGACATTTGCGGCGAGTGTGAATCCACATTGGAGCCTGGCGAGTTTTGGCTCTTTTGAATTTATCGTACAAACCCTTATGGCCGCTGGCGCGATACTCTGCTTACCGCGCCAATTCCACGTTGCTGTGGTCGACAATGTTGATATCAAACATTTGGGTACTGCACGGTGGGGCTTTCCTGTTTACTTAGCGCTGACAGCGTTGGCCATTGTTCCGATCGCGTTGGCGGGCAGTTTGTTGTTGCCCAACTATCAAGATGGCTCCACGTTTGCGTTGCAACTTCCACTGTTAAAAGACCAGCTTTGGCTCTCGCTGATTATCTTTATAGGCGGCATCTCTGCGGCCACTGCGATGGTGATTATTGCATCGGTGACACTGAGTACCATGATTACCAACGATGTGATCATGCCGATTTTGTTGCAGCGTGAGTCGCGCTTGCCACTGCGTGAGCGGCGCCGCGAGTATGACCGTAGTTTGCTGCTGTTCCGTCGTGTGGCGATCGGCGTCACCATGGCATTGGCGTTTCTTTGTTATTACTTTTGGGCGGCACGCACTAATTTAGTCAGTATTGGTTTACTTGCCTTCTCTCTAGTTTTACAGCTGTTGCCCACGCTCATTGGTGCACTTTATTGGCGCCGAGGTCATGCACGCGGTGTTTATGCGGGGCTGTTAGCCGGTTCGGTAGGCTGGATAGTGAGTGTATTGATACCACTCTACAGCGATGCGTTGCTCTCCGACGTTGAGATTATCACCCGTGGCACGGTAATTTCGCTGTTGATGAACAGCTTTGCCTATATCGCCTTCTCGTTGCTGTCGCGTCCACGATTAGTCGATCGCATTCAAGCGACTGCATTTGTAAAACCACGTGCATCTTTACCTGATAGTCCGCTGCATAAAAACCAGTCAGCGACTAACGCGGATATGTTGCTGCTGCTGAAGACTTTTTTAGGGGCGGAGCGCGCGCAACAACTGATGCGGTACTACCAAGCACCCAACGAATCGGTGTCCTTGCGTGCTGAAGCCGTTGCCGACCAGAACTTAATTAATTACGTCGAACGTGCGATTGCGGGTGTTTTAGGGTCTGCGACGGCGCGTTCTTTAGTTGAGGCGGCGCTACGCGATAGGCAGCTCAATCTGGAGGAGGTGGTTCACTTTTTTGATGACACCACGCAAGCGCTGCAAACCCAGCAATCGATTTTGTTTAGTTCGCTAGAGAACTTGGCGCAGGGCATCAGCGTGGTTGATTCGGAGTTGCGTTTGGTCGCGTGGAATAAACGCTATACCGACCTATTCGACTATCCAGAAGGTATGGTGAGACCGGGCCAACCGATAGCCACATTAATTCGTTATAACGCCGAGCGAGGCGAGTGTGGTCCCGGTGAAGTCGAAGAGTTAGTGAGTAAACGCTTACGCTATATGCAAATGGGTTCGCCGCATCGGTTTATTCGTCGCCGCGCCGATGGCCGTGTGATTGAAATGGTAGGTAACCCGTTACCGAGTGGTGGCTTCGTAACTAGTTTTACCGATATTACCGAGCACGTAGAAACTCAGCAAGCGCTCGAGGATGCCAATATCGACCTTGAGCAACGCGTGGATACGCGAACTCAAGAGATCCGCGAAATCAACCAAGAGCTCACCGCCGAGATTGATCGACGCCGTGAAGTTGAGAAAGAGCTGAAAAAGGCAAAAGCAGAAGCCGAGGCGGCAAACGCATCAAAAACGCGGTTTTTAGCACTCGCCAGCCACGATATCCTGCAGCCACTCAACGCGGCACGATTGTATCTATCGGCGGTGAATGAGGATGAGCTATCAGAACGCAATCAAGGCTTGTTGGGTAAGTTAGATACGGCGTTGGGGTCTACTGAACACTTGTTATCGACACTGCTCTCGATTGCAAAAATGGACCAAGGAGCGCTTAAGCCACAGTTTAAACATGTGATGTTAAGCAGTGTTTTAAAGCCACTGATTGAAGAGTATCACGTCCTGGCGGAGCAGCGACAACTTGAATTCCGCGCGTTTTATGTCGATCGCCCGGTATATACCGATCCGACTTATTTGCGCCGTATTGTGCAGAACTTTTTGTCGAACGCCATTAAATATACACCTAAGGGTAAAGTATTACTCGGTGTACGTAAGCGGGGTGACTACTTACAAATCGCAGTGTGGGATACGGGACCGGGCATCGCTGCTCAGCAGCAGAACAAAATCTTCGACGCTTTTTATCGAATCCAGAACCAAACGGTGGATGGCGTCGGCTTGGGCTTGAGTGTTGCGCAAAGGATGAGTGAGCAGCTCGGCTGCGAACCGCAAATCCGCTCGGTTGAGGGTAAAGGCTCGTGTTTCTCGGTGACGATACCCTTAGGTCATCATGCACAAGTGGTCGCCAAACGCACCGAACAAACCGACCAAACGCCGACAGCGGAATTGAGCCTGCTCGTGGTCGACGACGATAAGGATAACCTCAGTGCTGTGAGCGCACTGCTAGAGAAGTGGAATTGCCGTGCGATAACCTGTCGCTCTTACGCCGATGCTGTTGCCTATGCAGAGGCCAACGAGCCGTTAGACGGCCTGTTGCTTGACTACCAACTCGGCGGTGACGACGGCATTCAACTGGCGGGCGCGCTCCGTACCATTTGGCAGCGTGACTTACCCGGTGCACTGGTCACCGCCATGCGCGACGACCACGTAAAGCGCAACGCGCGCCAAGCCGGCCTGCACTTCATGCCCAAACCAGTCAAACCCGCTGCCCTCAAAGCCCTCCTAAAATACATCTCATCGCGGTAGGTCGCGCATTTTGCGCGACTATAAAGCGCAAAATAACCCACTACGACCAAAGTCCAATTTCACCTGTATACAACTCCACCTACATTTGTTAACGACCCTAACAAAGGTTAACAATTATTCTTACAACAGGAGGGGACGTTATGGCATTTAAAAACGAAGATGATGCCAAAGCGTATTGGAAAGAGAACCTGAGCTTAATGCTTAAACTGCTCGTCGTGTGGTTTGTGGTTTCCTATGGCTTTGGAATTCTCTTAGTGGATGTGCTGAATGAAATCCGGTTCTTTGGCTTTAAGCTAGGATTCTGGTTTGCGCAGCAGGGCTCCATTATTACCTTTATCGTGCTGATTTTCCTTTACGTGCGGGGAATGGCGAAACTCGATAATAAATACGAAGTTCACGAGGACTGATGCGCTATGGATATTCAAACGCTCACATTTATTATTGTCGGTCTGACCTTTGCACTGTATATCGGTATCGCAATTTGGTCTCGTGCCGGCTCAACCAATGATTTTTATGTTGCTGGCGGTGGTGTACACCCCATTGCTAACGGTATGGCGACCGCTGCTGACTGGATGTCGGCTGCGACCTATATCTCAATGGCGGGTATTATCGCTTTCGCAGGTTATGATGGTTCGGTTTATCTAATGGGCTGGACCGGTGGTTACGTGCTGCTTGCTATGTGTTTGGCGCCTTACCTACGGAAATTCGGTAAGTTCACCGTGCCTGATTTTATCGGTGACCGCTATTACTCGCAGACAGCACGCACCATCGCAGTGCTGTGCGCGATCTTGGTTTCGTTCACCTACATCGCAGGTCAAATGCGTGGGGTTGGCGTGGTATTCTCGCGCTTCCTCGAAGTTGATATTGCGACCGGTGTCATCATCGGTATGGTCATCGTGTTCTTCTACACCGTGCTCGGCGGCATGAAGGGAATTACTTACACCCAGGTCGCGCAATACTGCGTGTTGATGTTCGCTTATATCGTACCTGCTGTTTTCTTGTCACTCTTAATGACAGGCCACATTTTGCCGCAAACCGGCTTTGGAGGTACCGTCGCCGACGGATCCGGCCAGTTCTTGCTCGAGCGGCTGGATGGGCTCTCGACCCAGCTGGGTTTTGCCGAGTACACCGAAGGTGTGCGTAGTAAAGTCGATGTGTTCTTTATTACCGCTGCACTGATGGTGGGTACAGCAGGCTTGCCGCATGTCATTGTTCGCTTCTTTACGGTACCTAAGGTACGTGATGCGCGTCGTTCAGCGTTTTGGGCATTGGCATTCATCGCTGTTGTTTACCTGACTGCACCGACTATCGCTGCATTCGGTAAGATGAACATGATCAACACCGTTAACGGGCCCGATCTGCAAGGCGTTGAGTATGATAATGCGCCAAGCTGGATTAAGAACTGGGAAAAAACCGGTCTGATTTCTTGGGAAGATAAAAACGACGATGGTCGTATGTTCTACTCAGGTGATGAGCGCAATGAAATGACGATTGACCGCGACATTATGGTCTTGGCAAACCCAGAAATCGGTGACTTACCGGCGTGGGTTGTGGCACTGGTTGCTGCCGGTGGTGTGGCTGCTGCCCTGTCGACATCGGCGGGTCTGCTGTTGGTTATTTCAACATCGGTCTCCCATGACTTGCTCAAGCGAAATCTGATGCCTAACATTACCGATAAGCAGGAGCTGATGTATGCGCGTCTCGCTGCAGCGGTGGCTATCTTGATTTCCGGTTACTTTGGGGTCTATCCGCCCGGCTTCGTGGCGCAGGTGGTCGCCTTTGCCTTCGGTCTCGCGGCATCGAGCTTCTTCCCTGCGATCATTTTGGGTATCTTTAACAAGCGCATGAACAGTACGGGTGCTATCGCCGGTATGATCGTGGGTATTGTGTTCACCTTCAGTTACATTGTGTTCTTTAAATTTATCTCTCCAGAGTTAAATACACCTGACCATTGGTTATTTGGCATTTCGCCAGAGGGCATTGGTACTTTAGGTATGATCTTTAACTTTGTGGTGGCATTTATTGTTCACAAAATGACAGGTGATGCACCTAAAGACATTCAGGATTTGGTGGAGTCTATCCGCTATCCTAAAGGTGCAGGCGAAGCACAGGATCACTGATTTCCCAACCAGTGAGTGAAAGAGCAAGCTCCGGTGCATCGCATCGGAGCTTTTTTTATAAGGCGGACTTATGGATATCGAACGCTTTTTAACAGACTGTCCCCCGTTCGATGATTTAACCGAACAACAGCGAACGTGGTCAGTCAATCAAATGCAGTCCACTTACATGAACGCGGACAACTGCAATGAGATTATGCGTGATTGCAGTCCTGCGCTTTTTATCGTGCGCTCGGGTGTGTTTGACCTAAAAGGCAAAGACGGCACATTAGTCGAGCGACTCGAGCAGGGCGATCTATTTGGTTATCCATCGCTCCTCAGTGGCCGTGCTATCGTCAATACGCTGCAGTGTATTGAAGACGGGATTGTTTACGTGTTACCGCAAGTCGCGTTTGATAAATTACGCAACCAATCGCGCGCCTTTGAACGTTATTTTATCAACGCGCATGGTGAGCGCTTACTGACCGAACGACGAGGAAAGACGGCCGGCTATGACAACTACGACTGGACCGAGCAACGTGTGGAAGATGTTATTCAGCGAGCGCCGATTAGTCTCGCGAGTGATACGACGATTCAAAATGCAGCGCAGTGCATGTCTGAGAATGGTATCTCTTCGATACTGGTAGTCGATAACGACCAATTAGTCGGCATTCTTACCGACCGTGATATTCGCAACCGTGTCGTGGCAAAGGGACTGGGATTTAATGTCACTGTCGCTGCGGTGATGACGCATCTGCCTGAGTTTGTGTTTGCCCATCGTTCTTTATTGGATACGCTGACGACCATGACGGCGAGTAACGTCCATCACTTACCGGTCGTCGATGAACAGTTGCGCCCTGTCGGTATGATCACCGCCACCGATTTAATAAAGCAGCAACGCAGTGAGCCAGTCTATTTAATCAGTTCAATTTATAAGTCGACAACGCGGGCGCAGCTTGTTGAAGAAGCACAGAAAATCCCGCAATACCTGAATAGCTTTGCTTTACGAGTTAAGCAGACAGCCATTTTAGGACGACTAATGGCCTCGTTGACCGACGCTATGACTCGTCAGTTTATTAAACTATTTGAAGCTGAGAATGGCGCGGCACCGGCACGCTATTGTTGGCTGGCTTTTGGTTCGCAAGGGCGCGAAGATCAAACTCTGAGCTCTGATCAGGACAACGGCTTATTGTTAGCCGATGGGCTCAGCGAGAGCCAGCTCGATTGGTTCAGACGTTTGGGTGAATATGTCTGTGAGGGGTTACATGATTGTGGGGTGCCACTTTGCCCAGGCAATATTATGGCATCGAACCCTGAATGTCGCGGCACTCAGCAGCAATGGCTGGCACGTTTTGAACGCTGGACCACACATCCTACCCCCAAAGCGCTCATGTATTGCCAAATATTTTTTGACAGCCGTGCGGTAGCCGGGCAGCAAAAAATGTTTAACCAGTTTCGAGAAGCAGTCGCTGGTATTGGAAAAAATGAATTTTTTATTGGCAACTTAGCTTTACTTGTTAACCGCATTTCGGTCCCGCTGGGTTTATTTAATCGCTTTCGTACTGAAGATGTAAAACAAGGTGAGCGAATCGATATTAAGCGTTACGGTATTGCTTTGATAAATGACATTGTACGGCTCTATTCGCNCCATCAAGGTTTGACTGAGCCTGCTACTGCACAACGGATTGAGCGATTGCAGGACAGCCGTCTTANTAGCGAACGTGACCGCCAGTCGTTACTCGAAGCTTGGCAGTTTTTAACGCAACTGAGGCTCGACCACCAGCTGCGCGTTTGGCATACCGATGAGCCTAAAAATGCCATTGACCCCGATAGTTTAAGCACACTGTCGCGGCGGCAACTCAAGACCGCGTTTAAAATTATAAAGCAAGCGCAACAGGGCGTAGGGCTTAAGTTTAGTCGGCAGGGGTATTGATGGGTAACCTGATGAGTATAAACAAGCTCCGTCAATCATGGACAAAGCACAGGCAGTTGCAGAAGCCCTGGCAGGATCATACCTATATAGCAATTGATATCGAGACCACGGGTCTTGATCCTATTAATGACCAAATCTTGTCAATCGCTTGGGTTCCAATAAAGCCGCCGATGATCTTAATTGGTGAAGCACAGTACCATGAATTTTGCGTAGACCCCGATGTCGATTTACAACAAAGTCCCACGATTCATGGATTAACAAAGGCTCAGCTAAGTAGCGGGGGTGATGTTAAAAAAGTCTTAAAAGACTTGGAAGAAAAACTTTACGGGTGTGTTATGGTGTGCCATCACAGAAGCCTTGACTGGTCTTACCTTCGTGACAACAGGTTAACAGAAAATTTACATTTTAAGCCTTTGGGCGTTTTTGACACGCTGAGTTTCGAAAAAAACAAAATGTCTTTTGACAATGAACTTCAATTGCACAACTCGTCGTTGACCTTAGGGGCCTGTCGGTCAAGGTATGGGCTACCAATGTATACAAGTCACCATGCGATGGATGATGCGATTGGGTGTGCTGAATTGTTTTTATCGCAAGCCATGAAAATCAAGCCTCACAACGAAAAATTACGCTTCCTACTGAAACAGGCCAAGTAATTAACATCAAAGCCAATTTATTTAAACATATTGTTTACATATGTTGCTTGTCTTGCTATGTTCGATTGACGTCAACAAGGCTTTTTCCTTGCGACGATAAAAAAATAATTCCAGGGAGTTATCAAATTATGAAATCTCAGTTTTTTAAACGCACATTGACCGCTGCAGCTGTTGCAGCGTCATTGACTGCTATCGCTCCGGCAATGGCACAGCAGCAGTCAAGTATTTTGGGTGAAGTGCAAGCTCAGAATGTTCAAGGTTTGACTGTAACGGCTACAAATCCAGAAACTGGATTCTCGCGCGAAATTGAAGTCCAAGATGGGAAATTCCGTTTTCCGGCAATGCCTACGGGTACTTACGAGCTGAAAGTTAGCCGCGGCTCAGAAGTCGTTGCTACTCAGACGGTTCGTGTATCGCTTGGTACTAACGCGACCCCAACAATTAATGTTGGCGACTCAGTAGAAACGATTCAGGTTTCTGGCGCACGCATTTCAAATGTCGATGTGACTACAACCAACTCTGGTTTAGTTGTTGGCGAAATGGAGTTTGACAAACTGCCCGTAGCTCGTAACTTGACGTCTGTTGCTTTGTTAGCACCGGGTACAGTTCAGGGTGACTCTGGCTTCGGTAATACTGCATCATTTGGTGGTGCATCGGTTGCGGAAAACTCATGCTACATAAACGGCTTAGAAGTAACTGATACTCGCCGTGGATTGGGTTGTGGCTCGGTGCCTTTCGAATTCTATAAAGAGTTCCAAGTTAAAACAGGTGGTATGTCGCCTAAATACGGTCGTTCTACTGGTGGTGTAATTAACGCTGTCACTAAGAGCGGTACCAATATGTGGGAGTTTGCAGCGGTTTCTTACTTTGAACCGTCTGGCCTACAAGAAGAAGGTGAGGTTTCGCGTGGTCAAGGTGGTACAGGTAATGTATTCCGTGACAACAGCGTTTCAGAGTCTGACGAATACAGCGTATCGCTGAGTGCTTCAGGCCCTATCATTGAAGACACCCTGTTCATCTATGCGTTAGTAAACCCAGGTTCGACTGAAAGCAAATACGCTGCAGCGACAGGTGGCGAGTTCGCTGCTGATACACGTTACAACGTTGATGATTCAAGTGGTGGCGATAACCTATTCTGGGGCGCTAAGATTGACTGGGATATCAACGCGAATCACCGCTTGAGCTATTTCGGTTATTCAAACGAGCGTACTGTAGAGCGTGAAACGTTCCAATATAATCCTAACACTGGCGTTATTGGTAACAATATCGGCACTACTATTCTTGAGAATGGCGGTACGGCTCATAGCTTAAGTTACACGGGTTATTGGACTGACGACCTGACTGTATCTGCTATGGCGGGTGAGTTAGAGACTCAATATGGTTCAGAACCATCAAACACCGAATGTTCTACAGTTATCGATACGCGTGATGTTGCAAACCCAGCGGTTTCATGTGGTCCTGGCGGCTCTATCGGTGAGAACTTCGATAAAAACACTCAGTATCGTTTAGACATCGAATATTATTGGGGTGACCACACAATCCGCGGTGGTTACGATTATCAAGAGCGTGATTCAACCAATGTTACTCGTCCTATCGGCGGTCATAGCTGGGAATACGCAACACTTGAGAATGGTGGCTCAGTCCAAGGCGACAACGGTGTATTGTTCACAAACAACTCCGGTGCTCCTATTGACTATGTATCCGACCGCATCTTCGAGGGTGGTGGTAAGTTCGGTTCAGAACTCTCTGCGTTCTACATCGAAGACGAATGGCGTGTTACTGAAAACGTGATGTTGAACATCGGTTTCCGTAAAGATAAGTTCGAAGGTTCAGGTACTACTGATCAAATCTTGTATTCATTCGATACTGACTGGGCGCCGCGTCTAGGTGCAAGTTGGGATGTATTTGGCACTGGTGAAACCAAGTTATACGCGACTTGGGGTGAGTACTACCTGCCAGTACCTAACAACACTATCTACCGTGCTGCGTCGGGTGTAAGCGATACAACTACGTATTATTACTTTGATGGTATCGACCCGAACTCTGGCGTTCCTCAAGGACTGGATCCTGTTAATGGTTCAGCTGCAAACAGTCAAACCACTAGCTCTGTTTCTGTAGTACCGACTAAACCGGTATTCCAATCACAAGAGGCTGACCCGTTTGCACGTCAGGAACTTATCGTAGGTTTCGAGCAGTCAATTAATGACGACCTCGCATTCTCATTACGCGGTACTTATCGTGACGTGACCAGCGCACTTGATGATTACTGTGGTATCTATGCATACCCGTACTGTGTGTTGATTAATCCAGGTGAAGATTCTTCTTGGTTCAAAGATGGTTACTATTGGGATGGCGAACAGCTAGACGAAAGCAAGTTACCGTTGTTTGATGGTCAGCCTGATGAGGGTTCGTTGACTACGCATCCAAACGATACAACTATCCAAATGCCTGATGCGAATAACGAGTACTTAGCATGGCAAACTGAGTTGAAGTATAATACAGAAGATTTCCGTATGAACTTCATCTACACTTGGTCGCGTAGTACTGGTAACTTTGAAGGTGCCGTTAAGTCTGATATCGACCAAGCGGATCCAGGTATTACTCAGGACTTTGACTTCCCAGCATTGATGGATGGTGCGCAAGGTTATCAAGCAAACGACCGTCGCCATGTATTCAAATTGTTCGGAAGTTATGACATCGATGAAAACTGGACTGTTGGCTTTAACAGTACGTTGTCAAGTGGTCGTCCATTGTCAGCGTTTGGTCAAGGCTATCCGAACAAGGATCCAAACATCTACGGTAGCTACGGTGACACGTTCTACATCGCTGATTGTGATGATGTAACTGGCGAATGTACTTATAATCGCATACCGCGTGGTACTGTAGGTCGTACGCCTTGGACCTTCAATGTTGATGCATCTATCGCATACAACTTCACTGCTGGTGGCGTTGATATGAAAGCATCACTTGACGTATTCAACGTGTTGAATACTCAAGAAGCTACTTCATTAAACGAGCACTATGAAGTAACTGAAGGTAATCGCAACCAATGGTATGGCGCTGCATACTCATGGCAGACTCCTCGTTATGTTCGTTTAGGTTTCGAAGCTCGCTTCTAATCTAAATTTACATGACACACAAAATCCGCGACTGGGAAACCAGTCGCGGATTTTTTTTCCTTTCTCCCCGGTAAAACCAAGCTTGTTAGTTGAAAAGAACTACTCGTTGTCAAAGATTATGCAATAATCTTAATTACAAAAAAGTCACAAAGTGTTTACAGAAAAATAACTTCTTGCTAAATTCAAATTGCCTCAAACATATTTTGAGGTAAAAAACAATAAAGTTCCGGGGAGTTTCAACTCATGAAAAGCACAACTTTTCGTAAAAGTTTGTTGGCTGCAACCATTGCAGGTGTATTTAGCATGCCTGCGTTGGCGCAGGACCAGCAAGATCCTGCTTCTGATGATCAACAAGCAGAAGAAGTAGCCGAGCGCATTCAGGTAACAGGTTCTCGTATTCCACAATCAGCAAACGTTGTGAGTTCGAGCCCAATTTCTCAGGTTACCTCCGAGGAATTCGAATTCTCGGGTAACGTGCGTACCGAAGACTTGGTGAACGACTTACCACAAGTATTTCCAGGTCAAACATCAACTGATTCAAACGGTGCTACGGGTACCGCAACTATTTCATTGCGTGGCTTAGGCTCTAACCGCACCCTCGTTCTAATGAATGGACGTCGTTTGGTAATGGGTTCTCCATTACAAGGCGCTATCGCACCTGACTTAAACCAAATTCCAGGCGCGTTGGTTGAAAACGTAGAACTGTTAACCGGTGGTGCATCGGCCACATACGGTTCTGACGCAGTGGCAGGTGTTGTTAACTTCATCATGAAAGATGATTTTGAAGGCGTGAAGTTAGACTATCAACACAGCTTCTATCAGTATAATAACCCGAATGATAACGATGTTGCGCAATCAGCCCGTGATGCGAACTTTGATTTAGCACCGGGTTCTGGCCGCGATGGTCATATGAACGACTTCTCAATTATTTGGGGTGTTAACGCAGATGACGGCAAGGGCAACATCACCGGTTATGCGACTTACCGCGACATTAAAGCCGTAACTCAGGACAACCGTGATTACAGTATCTGTTCGCTCGCCGGTGGTCCGGGTGCGTACTCGTGCGGTGGTTCAGGTACTATCCCTGATGGTCGATTAACGGACTTCGTCGATTACGACTACTACATCGATCAAGGTACTTTCCAAGAGTATGATGGCCGCTTGTATAACTTTGGTCCACGTAACTATTTCCAACGTCCAGATGAACGTGTCACTTTAGGTGCATTCGGTCACTATGAAATCAACAAAAACATGGAGTTTTTTGGTGAAGTTGGTTTTGTTAAAGACCGCAGCGTATCTCAGATTGCAGAATCAGGTGCGTTCTTCCCGCAGGTTGACTTAAGCTGTGACAACCCATTCTTGTCTGAACAACAAGCGGGTGTTATCTGTGGTCCTGGTGGTCCTGCAGGCGCATCGGGCGATCCGAATGTGTGGGAAGGCGTTTATATCGGTAAACGTAACGTCGAAGGTGGTCCACGTCAGAACGATATCCAACACTTGTCTTATCGCGGTGTGTTTGGTATCCGCGGTTACCTAAATGACACTTGGAGTTACGACGTATCCGCTAACTTCGGTAACGTAACGCTAAGTTCAACCTACCTAAACGACTTAAGTATCAATAACATTGGTCGTGCATTGAATGTCACCACTGATCCTGATACCGGTGAGGCTGTTTGTACCGCAGCACTGAGTGGCGTTGATCCAAACTGTGTGCCTTGGAATATCTTTGCACCGAACATCAGCCAAGAAGCACTCGATTACCTCACGCTGCCTCTGTACGCGAATGGTGAAACTAACTTACGCGAGTATACTGCGTATGCGATTGGTAACCTAGGCGACTACGGTGTGCGCAGTCCATGGGCTGTGGGCGGTGTCGAGCTACTTATTGGTGCAACCACACGTAGCGAAGAGCTCATTTTCCAACCGGATAGTGGCTTTACTTCAGGTGATGGTGCCGGTCAAGGTGGCCCTACCATCGGTGTTTCAGGTAGCTTGAGTGTTGATGAGATCTTCTCAGAAGCGAAAATCTACTTAGTAGAAGGCGCAGACTGGGCGGATACGCTAACCATGGACTTGGGTTATCGTTATTCTGAGTACTCTACTGCTAAAGAGACCGATACATACAAAGTAGCATTGGGTTGGGATATCAATGAAACGTGGAAAGTACGTGGTAGTTTCCAACGTTCAGCGCGTCATGCAAATATCCGTGAGTTGTATAGTGCACAATCAATTGGCTTGTATGACATGGATTCTGATCCGTGTGCGGGTGCGAACCCAGAGGCCACATTGGAACAGTGTCAGCGTTCTGGTGTCACTTCTGCACAATACGGCAGTATTCCGCAAAGCCCGGCTAACCAGTACAATGCTATCTTTGGTGGTAACCCAGACCTAGAGCCTGAAACGTCAGATACTATTTCTGCCGGTTTCGTTTATCGCACCATGGACGGCGACTTCGATGTGTCAGTTGACTACTTCGATATCAAGGTTGAAGATGCGATTGGTATTGTTGCTGCAGAAACTACGCTGGACCTTTGCTTAGACACTGGCGACGCACAGTTCTGTGACCTCATTAATCGTGGTCCGGATACAGGTTCTTTGTGGTTGGCTCAAGATAATATCGTAGCGACTAACGTGAACATTGGTTTTGAACAACGTTCTGGTTTCGATGTTAACTCAAGCTACACTCTGCGCTTTGATAACGACTTAGGTAAATTGAAGTTTAACTTGGTAGGTACTTACTTCACCAAGTTCGATACTCAGCCTGTCGTTGGTCTTCGTGTGTATGAATGTGCGGGCTACTGGGGTGGCGTCTGTGGCGCTCCAAACCCAGAATGGCAACACAACTTACGTACCACCTGGGAAAACAACGATGGTTTAGCGATTTCTGCTAACTGGCGTTATCTCGGTGAGACTGCGCAGTTGGATGGCGGCGCTCAAGATATCGAATCTGAAAGCTACCTTGATTTGACTGCTCGTTATCGTTGGGGCGACAACACGACTATCAGTGTTGGTGTGAACAACGTACTTGAGAATGATCCTCCGTACCTAACAGGTGCGCCAGGCAGCAACGGTAACACATATCCAGGTTACTTTGATGCATTGGGTCGTTACGTGTTTGCGAGCATCTCTTATCAATTCATGTAAGTTAAAATTAAACGTTCACTTAACAATAAAAGGCAGCCTTCGGGCTGCCTTTTTACATTGTTTAAACATCTGTTAATACAATATTAAACATTTGACCAACAAGTAAACATTTAGACCAAAAATTAGTCAAACAGATCATTATTTTTGGTCATTTAGTTGAATTTCCCCCCTGCTAGCGTTAAAAGTCATGCACGGTGTTTCTAAGACCTCAACTTAGCGACGCCCTCTAATTCAAGTCGCGAACTTGGTTCATGACAGAATAAGAACATACACCAGGGAGTAAAAACATGACTAACAGTACCTTCCGCAAGAGCCTTACCGCTCTAGCTGTGGCGGGCAGTTTAGCTGCACCAGCATTAGCCGTAGCTCAGGATAACTCGGATGTTGAAGCAAAAAACAACATTGAAAAGATTCAAGTAACGGGTTCACGCATTAAGCGTTCAGACCTAGAGAGCGCTTCTCCTGTAGAAGTTATTTCGGCCGAGCAATTGACTGACCAAGGTCGTCTGTCGGTATCAGAAGCATTGCGTAACTTAACCTCTAATTCTTTCGGTTCTTTTGTACCTAGCTCAGGTAGCACTGCGCAGTCTCAATCAACCGTGAACCTACTCGGTGTTGGCGCTAGCCGTACATTGGTATTATTAGACGGCAAACGTGTTGCAGGTTCACCATCGCTTGGCGGTTCTTCTGCAAACTTGAGCACCATCCCGATGGCTGCTGTTGAGCGTATCGAAGTTTTGAAAGACGGTGCTTCTGCGGTCTATGGTTCTGACGCTGTTGCAGGTGTTGTAAACATCATCTTAAAAGACGATTTTGAAGGTGTTGCAGTTAACACTCAAGTCGGTCGTCCAGAAGCTGAAGGCGGCGATAACGAGAGCTTCAGCATTACTGCGGGTACTTCTTCAGACCGCGGTAACCTGACCATGGTATTTGAGCACCAGACACGTGATGCGATTTATGATCGCGATCGTCCTTACACTGCGCCGCAAATGAACGACGAGAATGGCGACGGTTTGATCTCTATCTATGACGAAACCATCGGTATTTCTTACTACGGTGCAACGCTTGTAAACCCTCAGGGCAACTACGAAGCGTCACCGCTATGTGGTGACTTGGCAAACAACGTTGAAGGCTTCGTTGGTGTACTTGACCAAGGTACTTCGTTCGGCGGTGTTGGCGGTGGTACTGTCTGTGGTTATGCATTCGCTGGCGTATCAACTAACATGGCATCAACTGACCGTAATTCATTGATGGTAAATGGTAATTATCAAATTACTGATGATATCGAAATGTACATGCGCGGTTTGTTCGCTAAGAACAGTTCATTTGGCCGTTATGCACCCGCTGCTGCGCCTTGGGAAAACATCCCAGCATCTGCATCGCACAACCCATATGACGAAGAGCTTGAAGTAGGTTACTTCCGTTGGTACCCAGTGGGTAACCGTGATGGTTACGTTGATGACTACCAGCAGGACTATGTTGTCGGCTTCCGTGGTTTCGCACTTGATAACATCGACTGGGAAGTTTACTACCAGCGCGCTGAAATGGACTACAAAACAGTTGGCCGTGATTACTTAAGCAACTCAGCGCTTAACTGGTTAGCCGCTGAAGGTGAAGACCCGTTCTCAGAAGAAAATTCTGACAAAATCGGCATCACTACCTTGACTGAAGGTAAGACAATTTTCGATCACTACTATGCAGGCTTCGGCTTCAATGCAGGTGAATTACCTGGTGGTATGGTTTCTCACTACGTAGGTTGGGAAATGTATGACCAAGTATTCGAAAACAGCTATGACGCACAGTCTGAAGCGGGCTTAGTTGGCGGCGGCGCAGGTAACTCTGCTTCTGAAGACCGTAACGTTCAAGCGTACTTCTACGAAGTCGCTATGCCGTTCACTTATGATCTGACTGTAAGTGCTGCTTTCCGTTATGATGATTACAGTGACTTCGGTACTGCAACAACAAGCAGTTTGAAAGCCGAATATCGTCCAATCGACGACTTGTTGATTCGTGCATCATACAGCGAAGGCTTCCGTGCACCTTCACTTGAAGAGCTTTCTGCACAAGACCAGTACTCAGCAACTTATGCATACGACTACGTTGCATGCCAGACTGCCGGCGTTGAGTTGACTGAATGTCCTGAAATCCAAATTGATAACCAGATTCAAAGCAACCGTGACCTCGGTCCAGAAGAGTCTGAGTACATCAACGCGGGTATCGTTTATTCAGGTCTTGATAACTGGGACTTCCGTTTAGATTACTTCGATCTGCAAGTTGAAAACGTGATTTCTTCAGTGACTGTTCAAGACTTGATCAACATCGAGCTTGGCGGCAACTTAGACTCGTTCTTAGCGGCTAACCCTGCGTTCGACTTACAACGTCGTGCAAATGGTTCAATCGACGGTGACGTTTACACGCGTACTGAAAACGGTGCTATCTTAGCGCGTAAAGGTTTCGACTTTGAAATCGCCGCTGAATACCCACTTGGTGCGGGCTTGTTCAACGCGACCTTCGGTACTACGTACATGATGGAAGTTGAAGAAGACGTTTACTTTGGCGGTCCTAGCCAAGACATGGCGGGTTCTTCAGGTGCACCTGAGCTACGTTCACAGTTGATGTTGCAATACGCTATCAACGACTTCAACGTCACTTGGACGTCTGACTACATCGACTCAACGGGCGAAACAGACGTACTCGACACCTCATGTGGCGATGCTAACTGCTTTAACTACAACTTCGTTGGCGAGCTTGAGTCTACGACTTACCACAACGTTACTTTCTCGTACAACTTAGGTCAGTACGGTAAAGCAACATTGGGCGTTCGTAACTTGTTCGACGAAGAGCCAGTGCTTAACAGCAGCGGCGAATACACCAACCCTGAACTCTATGTTCGTGGTCACATCGGTCGTGAATTCGTAGCCGGATATCAAATCAAGTTCTAAACGAACTGATTGTTTTAAAAAAGGCTCCTTCGGGAGTCTTTTTTTATGCGTGATTATCGGGGTATGATAGGGACGTTTGTTTAAAACCATAACCACAAGAGCAGTATATGAACAAGAACACACAACAACAGCCCAACGCGTGGGATAGTTATTGGCGCTCGGGTGCAGAAGCAAGTTATTTAAACAAGAACACCTCACTGCAACGTTATCAAATGCGCAAGTTTTGGCGTGAACGTATGGAAGAATTTGAACCTAAGTCACCGATCGTGGATGTGGCTTGTGGCAACGGCGTCGTGCTCAACTGGCTTAACGAATATAAACAAGAAAAGAAAAAATCAAAATGGACCTTTATTGGCGTCGATAGTGCGGCACTCAAACCGCTTGATCCAGAGTTGGATATTCGCGAGCGTACCCCATATGAGACCTTTAAACTCGCTGGTAACAAGAAGATTGGTACTGTGGTTTCTCATTTTGGGCTCGAATACGGTCCCTTAAGTGAAGGCTTAAAACATTTACATGGCCAATTGAAAAAAGACGGCGCATTGGTTGCCTTAGTCCACTCACCGGAATCTTCATTGGTGCGCAACAATAAGGCTATTTACGAAGTGATGCCAACCCTCATTCGTCACCTCGAAAAGCACGTCTATACCTTGTACACCGCTATTTTAGAAGCGCGTGGTAAGCCACTGGGCAAACAAGCTGCGTTATCTCAACGTAAGCTTGACCAGCTGGCACACACTTATCGTAAAAACCCTGCGTTTGGGCGCAGCAATTTCGTGCCGGCTGTACGTCATATTTTACAAGCAGCCTCAAAAGGAAAGAAGCTCGAGGCTAGGCAGGTATACAATGACTATCTCAATAATCTTAAGTTTCACCATCAGCAGCTCAGTACTATGGTTGATGCTGTAACACAGGTAAAATCACCTGATCACCTTATGAAACTGGCGGAAGAAGCGGGCTATAAGCGTGTTGTGGTGCAGGATGTTGAATTTCCTGAAACCGGGTTAGTCGGTTATTGCTTACAAGCGATCAAATAACGATCTTTTTGTTTTTTAAGTGTTATAAAAAGGTTGCCTTACTTTTAAAAATATGTTCTTCTTCTCTCTGAGCGCAGCCTTATAGAGGGCTGCGTTGAATAACGACTCTATAAATAATGTTATTTTGTCGTAATAATAATAAATTATTCGGGGAGACTGAACATGAACGAACAGTCATTATTGGCTCGTTCTATCAGAACGATTCTAATGGCGGGTGTGAGCTCTGCATTTATCGCAGCACCTGCATTAGCACAAGACTCACAGCAAGACGTTGACGTTAATGGCGTTCAACAGACTCAACAAGAAGAGTCATCTGCTGAAGAGCAAGTAGAGCGTATTCAAGTAACGGGTTCTCGTATCCGTACTGATAGCTTTGCTAACGAAACACCAATCGACATCATTTCTGCTGAACAAGCAACTGAGCAAGGTCTTAACACCTTGGGCGAATTGTTGCGTACCAGTACCGTTGCTGCCGGTTCTAGCCAGATCACTTCTGCTTTGACCGTTGGTTACGTGACTTCAGGTGGTGCAGGTGCTGAAACAATCTCAATGCGTGGTTTGGGTGCAAACCGTACGTTGGTATTGTTAAACGGCCGTCGCGCTGGACCTGCAGGTACACGTGGTCAAGTATCATCTTTTGATATGAACGCATTACCGATCTCTGCGATCGAGCGTGTTGAAGTACTTAAAGATGGTGCGTCTTCACTTTACGGTTCTGACGCGGTTGCGGGTGTTATCAACATCATCACCAAAAAAGGTGACGAGAGCTCGTTAACTGTTGACTTGAGCCAGCCTTTCGAATCAGGCGGTGAGCGTCAGCGTATCAACGCTTCAATCGGTGAAACCTTTGATAAGGGTTCAATCCGTTTCGTAGTTGACTATAACGTACAGCGTGAATTGAAGCGTGGCGACCGTGACTTCTTCGATTGTTCTGAGCGTTTATTGTACAACGAAGATGGTAGCCGTGCCGATCCGATCGATCCACGTACTGGCGACTATCACTGTAACGACGCAGGCTATGGCTTATGGTTGTACCCAGCAGGCGCAAGCAACGTATTCTCTGGCGGTAAAGCGTTCTTTGACTACGACGGCTTCTTGGCTGCAAATGGCTATGACAGCATTAACCAAACAGCTCAAGGTCCAGGCGACTTAATGGGTCCTGACGGTTTCTATCAAGGTAACTACAGCAAAGAAACAGTAGGCCTTTGGAACTTGCGTCACCCATTCCTTGATAATGAATCAATGGTTCCTGAAACCAAAACGGCTTCAGTATTTATTCAAGGTGATTACAGCCTGACTGACACTATCAATGCTTACGGCGAGTTGTTGCACAGTTCACGTAACACCGAAACCCAAGCATATCGTCAGTTCTGGACTGCTGATATTCCTGTACAGTTCGCAGACGCGTATGATGGCTGGTCAGGTAACGCAGGTATCATGCCTGTAGCATTGACTGATCACTATGGTAGCGATACTACTGTTGACTACACTCGTTTCGTAGGTGGTTTAGAAGGTAGCATCGGTTTCTGGGATTGGGATATCTCGTATCAGAACAGCTATAACAAAGGTACTTACGGAAACAAGGTTATCTTCCGTGACTCTATGTTGATGGCTCAAGGTCACGTAGCAAACGGCACTAGCTGTAATGGCGAAGTGACTGCTATCTCAGGCAAAACCTGTGTAGACGTTCCATGGACCGATCCACAGTTCTTGTATGGCAACCCTTCTGATGAAGTACGTAACTTCTTGTTCGGCTATGAAGAAGGCGAGACTATCTATAAGCAACAAACACTTGAAGCTTATATCACAGGTGATTTGTTCACTTTACCAGCGGGCGCTGTAGGTGCGGCATTCGGTGCATCATATCAACGTGATGAAATCGATGACCAACCGGGCGTACACAGCTCAAGCGGCAACTCTTGGGGTCTTTCAAGTGCAAGCCGTACCGCAGGTTCACAAAACTCACGCGCTGTATTTGGTGAGGTTCGTGTACCTGTCGTTGCAGACACCGCATATGCTAACCGCATTGACTTAACTGGTTCTGCACGTTGGACTGACGTTTCAACTTACGGCAGCGATACCACGTTTAAACTTGGTTTGAACTGGGAAATCAACGATGACTGGCGTATCCGTGCATCACGTGGTACTTCGTTCCGTTCACCTGCATTGTTCGAGCTATACTTAGCTGGTCAGACAGGTTTCGGTGGCCAGATGTCTGTTGACCCTTGTTATGACTACGGCAACCGTTACGAGCAAGGTACTGTAACTGAAACTGTTTACCAAAACTGTTTAGCTTCAGGCGTTCCTGAAACTTATGACGGTTCTAACAGCAGCAGTGCTACTTTGGTAACTTCTGGTGGTGCAGGCAACTTGTCAGCTGAAACTTCAGTTGCAGAAAGCGCTGGTATCGTTTGGACAAGCTCTGACGACGTATTCGCAGTGTCTGTTGATTACTACAACGTTGACATCAGCAACCAAATCACTTCACTGGGCGGTTCAGAAATCACTGGTACTTGTTACCGTTCACAAGACTTCCCGAACGATCCATTGTGTGACTTGTTCACACGTCGTGACGGTACTGACGGTGACTGGGGTATCGATGTTGTTAACGGCGGTTACGTGAACGTTGCTAGCCAAGGTACACGTGGCGTTGACTTCAACTTCACTTACCAAGATGACTTCGAGTTTGGTACTTTACGTTTCGATATCGAGCACACTGCTCAAATCGACCAAACTTACCAGTTGTTCTCAGACAGCGAAGTCAACCAGTACATCGGCGAAATCGGTTATCCGAAGCACGTTGGTTTGATTACTGCGACTTGGGCGCGTGATGACTGGAGCTTAACGTGGACTACTCGTTACGTTGATAAAGTTAACGACTACGAGTACTACGGCGACACTAACGAAACCACTTACTGGGGCGACCCTGTGACTTTCGTAGCTGACGTACCTCGTGTGTTCTATCACACATTGTCAGGTAACATGACCTTCGCAGACAACTTTGATGTGACTGTCGGTGTTGCTAACTTGTTTGATAAAGAGCCACCTAATGTATCTCCTGCATACGTACGTGCAGTAGGTAATGCGGTTCTTTACTCACAGTATGACAACCTAGGTCGTCGCGTATTTGCGAACGTAACTTATAACTTCTAATCATTCTTTAGCAATGATGAAGTAAAGGTAGAGCCTCCGCTTGCGGGGGCTCTTTTATTATTTCTAGGGTGAACTTATGAAAAAGCTCATTTCTTTTGTTGTCGCTGCGGCTGTGGCTTTGCCGGTTTCAGTGATGGCACAAGTAAAAGAGGACGTGCTTACCAAGTACGCAAAGCCTTCGCAGTTTTTGGATATCAAAATTTCACCAGAGGGCAATTATCTAGCCGCTACCTCACGTACGGATGAAGGTAAGGTTCGTCTGACAGTGCTTGATATCAACGATAAAAAAGTACTGTCGATGACAGAGGGACAAGGTAACGAGTCTGTCGCTAGCTTTAATTGGGCCAATGATGATCGTCTTGTTATGTCGATGGCACGAGAAGTTGGCTCGCTCGATGCGCCTATTCCAACGGGCGAAATCTTTGCGATGGATGCCGACGGTGGTAACCAGAAGATATTGACTGGACCGCGTTCTGATGATGGTGACTATCGTTTTGCTCAGATTATCGACTTTTTACCTGATGAGCCTAATCAGGTGATGATTTATAGTGTTCGTATGATGTCTAACGAACCCTACATCGACCTGTACCGAATGAAGCTTGATTCGGGACGTAAGCGCGCTGAAGGCCGTATTCCGCTGCGCCGATATAAAAGTACGAATGTCAGTGTCCTACTCGATGATGAGGGTGTATCACGTATTGCTGTAGGTACCGACCCGGATAATCGTAACCAGTTGGTTATGATGACTCGTGACGGTGCAAACGAGGAGTGGGAAGTCGCTAACAAGTACTTCGAAGAGGAAGGCCACTTCACTCCGATGGAGATCATGCCCGATGGACATACGGTGATCGGTACGTCGACTCGCTCAAGCGATACCTCCGCGATTGTGAGCTATGACCTGAACACGCATGAAAGCACAGTCATTGCTGAGCATCCTAAAACCGATATCGCGCCGATTTTCAGTTTGAAAAACGGACGTAATAACGAGTTAATTGGTGGTGCTTACGAGTACGATGCCATTGATGCGGTATTCTTCCAAGGCGTAAAAGATAAGCAGTTCGCTAATATTACGCAGAGCATTATTCGAGCATTTCCAAACCGTTCAGTCGGAATTCGTTCGGCAACGCTCGATAACTCTAAAATGGTGATTACCGTTTCGTCTGCTAATCATCCAGCTGAATTTTATCTATATGACGCAGAAAAAGGTTCGCTGTCGATAATCACTCAGGCGCGTCCTTGGTTAGACAAACAGGCCATGCCGGAAACGCAGATTATCACCTATCAGGCGCGTGATGGCTTGAAAATTCACGGCTTGCTGACATTGCCACCGGGTAAAGAGGCGAAAGACTTGCCGTTGATTCTTTTACCTCATGGCGGACCTCACGGTATTCGTGATTCACTGACGAACCTAGATACTGACGCGAAAGTATTGGCTGAGCATGGTTATGCAGTATTACAGCCAAATTTCCGAGGTTCAGGTGGTTACGGCAATGAATTTCTCACTAAAGGTTATAAAAAGTGGGGAACAACGATGATCGATGATATGACCGACAGTGTCGATTATCTTATCGAGAAAGGTATCGCAGATCCGGAGCGGATGTGTGTTTATGGCGCCTCGTATGGTGGCTATGCTGCGCTGATGAGCGTTATCCGTGAACCCAAAAAGTACAAATGTACCATTGGGTTTGTCGGTGTATATGACCTCAACTTGATGTTCCAAGAGGGCGATATCTCTGAAGCTAAAGCGGGTGTTAACTACTTGAGTAAAGTGTTGCCAACCGATAAAGCAGAGCGTGAATCTCAGTCACCTGTGCATCAAGTTGACAAACTCGAAGTGCCGGTGTTCATTATCCAAGGTGGACGCGATGTGCGTGTGCCGAAAGAACATGCGTTCCGTTTGCGTGACGCGCTTGAGAAGCGCAACCATACCTACGAATGGCTGCTTAAGCCAGGCGAGGGCCATGGTTTCTATAAGCCAGAAAATAACATCGAACGTTGGAACAAAATGCTCGTATTCCTTGATAAATATATCAACGAATAATCCGCTTTTCTCGTTCCATACAACAGCCAGCATTTGCTGGCTGTTTTTTCTTACAGACAAGACGGCATCGGCTTCTCGGCAGACTCACTGATATTGCTATATTGAGTTGGTTTAATCCCTGTTGAAGAGGTCTTTAATGGTGATACTGTCTTGTTAGTCACAAAATATCCCATCTTAAGCTGGGTGCCATACCATCATGTGCTAAACCTTTATGAGCCTGATGGATGCTGGCGTGCAATGGATAACGTATTTCCCGTAAGGATGGTCGGTAAAATCGTTTTTGTCCCCTTAAGTGATGTTATTTGTATCAAAGGGGCTGCCAATTACGTTGAGGTTCATACACCGCAAGAGCGTATGCTTCACCGCGACACCATGAAAAATGTAGCCGACACGCTCAGTGCCGCGGATTTTCATCGTGTTCACCGCAGCGTCATTGTTAACTTAAATCATGTAAGAGAGATCACCAGTGAGTTAGGAAGGCTGACTTTATTGGTGCTTAGTAACGGTGATGAAGTGCGTATTGGTCAATCTTACCGCGACAGTTTGTTTAAACGACTGGGAATTTCTTCAGCGAGCTAAACTCCTAAATTTTTTTCATCTCAAGCCGATAGGATACCATTACTCTTAATAACGAGATGTCCTATGCGTGTATTGGCTATTTTAGTCGGCTTAATGATTCTGCCGGCACAGGCACACTCAATTAGTCCCTATGATGAAATTGCTGATCGCTTGTCTCAGCAACTGGTGCAACAGTTAAATGACCATCCTGCCCGTCATGAACATGCTCAGTTAGGCATTACCCGTTGGGTGATGTCGGATACGCTGGCGTTGCCTCAACCTGAAAACGCGCTTTACTCAGTCAGCCATGAATTGAGCGAAGCGTTGTATAGTCATCTTGCCGAACGCAAGGTCAAGCTTATCGACTTTCGCGCTCAGAATGGTGTGACGCTGACATCCGCGGGTGCGACGATGCTGACCAATGATAAACAGCAGTTAAACCTTAATCCGAACTTAGACTGGGTATTAGTGGGAACCATGAGTCGAGAAGATGACGGTGTGATGCTCAGTGTGCGTGTGCTCGACCGTCGTTCGCAATCGGTGCTGGCCGCGGCAAATCACTATGTGCCTAAGCATTTGTACTGGACTAACAAGGGTGCCGAGATAGTTAATGGGCATTTGCAGAGAAGTCGTTAGGAGAGAGTTATGCGTTTTACGTTAATCGTCATGACAGCACTGACAATGAGCGCTTGTACGGTGTTGCCGAAGCCCGAGCCGAAAGCTGAGCTGACTGAAACAACATCGACCGCCTTGCCTGCGCCAACCAATACATTTAGTGTGCAACTGGCGGAGCAATTGGTAAACAACAGTCGCGTTGATTTAGCAAAGGCGCACGTGGCCGTTACCGACTTAGTCGGGGTCCAGTCGTCCTATAATAATGCGACACCGTTCGCGCAAGTGATGTCTGAGCAATTACGTGGAGAACTTGCTTATCGTCAGGTTCCGATTATCGACTACAAAACGACGGAATTTATCCGTGTCACACCGCAAGGGGATTTCGCTTTAACGCGCGACTACCTTGAGATTGACGAGATCCTACCCATTACCCATGTTGTTGTAGGTACCTATAGCCACTACCGTGATGGTGTGTTGGCCAGCGCGCGCTTGGTGGACATTAACAATAAACATGTGGTGAGCACAGGCTCTGTTTACATTCCAAGCTCTGTTATTGAGCGTTTGGACGAACCCAATACGCAACCCATTATTCGTTGATCTGGCTTAACCGCGCTTTCGTAGTCTAATATCTTATAAAACAATAATTTGTTCAGGACAGACTATGAAAGCGTTGCACTCCATTTTAATTTTTCTTGGTTTACTCTCTCTTGTTCTAATCGGCTTGTCCGGCCCGCTTTATCAACTCGAATGGCTCACTTTAGGTGGTGCCTTCACGTTGTTGCGTTGGGCTGTTTATCTTGCCATCGGTGCAGGTATATTAAACATTATTGCGTTATTCGTGCGCCGACCTAAAGGCGCTCGGGCAGGGCTCAGCGTTTTAGCTATTATTGCTTCATTTATCGCGTTTTATTTACCTTATACGCAGTACCAAACGGCAACCTCGGTGCCGCCCATTCATGATATCTCAACGGATACGGTTAACCCGCCCGAATTTGTGGCCATTGCACCGTTGCGTGCTAACGCGCCTAATCCTGTGGAGTACGCGGGTGAGGAAACGGCAAAGCAACAGAAAGAAGCGTACCCCGACATTACCACTTATGTCTCACCCAAATCACCGGATGAGCTCTATCAACAAGCATTGACCGTGGCTAAGAATATGGGCTGGGAAATTATCGATACGTCGGATGAACAACACCGGATTGAGGCAACCGCCACAACAACCTGGTTTGGTTTTAAAGACGATGTGGTGATTCGTATTCAGGCACAAAGTGATGAGACGCTGCTCGACATTCGTAGTAAGTCACGCGTGGGTCGCAGCGATGTGGGTAAAAATGCGGAACGTATTCGCTCTTTCTTAAGTCAGCTATAAAAAGGATTTCCCGATGAAGTACGCTTGGTTGGCATTGCTTCCGGTGTCTGTAATGGCACAAGAACCTATTGAAATTATCGAGGTCACCGGCGAAGGGGAGACTCTGGTATTGCCGAGTGAAGAACCGGTCGAAGGGGTGTTTGGCTTGTCCGATGCATTACAGGAAATCCCGCGCTCTGCCACCATGATATCGCGTTCGCTGATGGATCAAGCGGCGATTAATGATCTACATGATATCGCTCGGTTTGCCCCCAACAGTTTTGCTGCGGCGGGTTTTGGCAATCCTTCACTCCCGAGTATGCGTGGGCAACTCGGTGAGTTATTCGAGGCGGGTATGCGGCGTCAAGCCGGTAACAACGGCTTGGGTGTGCCAATGTCGTTTAATAGTATCGAAGGGATTGCCGTAGTGAAAGGAGCGCCACCGGTGATGCTGGGTACGACTCAGCGCGTCGGTGGCTTTGTTAATTTATTGCCGAAAAAGGCACTGACAGATAAAGAGCGCTCACGGGTTCGCGGTGAATGGGGTCAGTGGAGTCAATACCGTCTGCAACTCGATCATAATGAAGTGCTCAAGCGTGACAAGCATGGGTTACGAGTTAGCGCTGAGTTTGTCGACCATGATAGCTTTTACGATTATACCTCGACTCGCAGTGATGACGTATTTGTCGCCTATCGCTTTACGCCGAACAGCCGCACTGAGTGGGATATCGGGCTTGAGTACTATGATGTCGAGTGGACCGATAACGCGGGTATCAACCGGCCCACCCAAGCGCTCATCGATGACAACCTTTATATTACCGGACAAGGTGTACAGCCTAATGGTTCTACCGTGCCAAGTGCTTACGCGGTTGTCAGCCCGACGGGCCAAGTGGAAATTGATCGCAGTCGCGTACTGACCGATCCAGCGGATATCAATAATGCCAAAACGACGTTGGTTCATTCGACGTTTCAGCAGCAATGGTCTGACGCACTTATTTTTGTAAACCGCACGTATTATCAGTATTTAGAGCGTGAGGGGATTAACCAAAACAGCTTTGTTGAGATTATTGATGGCGCACATACATTCGAAAACCGTGCTGAATTGCATATTAACGATCGCTCTATTGTAGGCATCAACTTACGCATCAATGATGTGTTGGGTTACAGCCAGTTCAGTACAGAAGCCGATTTACCGACTGACCTCACCGGTCCTATTTCAAATCGCCGCATTCCGCTAACGGCAGCGCAACAAGCCCAATTAGTGGAGTTGCGCCCCGGCTTGTTTGTGTCACCAGGCACCAACTATGACAACGATGGCGACGGCGTGGGCGATTATATCTTATCGGATACCACCGACTCGCTAAGCCAACAGTGGGGTCTGTTCGCACAGCATGAGCTGGCACTGACTGAGCGTTGGCAAGTCACCGCAGGGGCACGGCTTGATTACTACGATGTGACCGCGAAGGATCCGCTGCCACCCGCTGGATTTGAAGCGGCTGAGGACAGTTACAATGACTGGTTGAGTGCGGTTAGCCTGTCGTCTCAGTATCAACTTTCAACGGCGGTGATGGTTTACGCATCAGCGTACGAAAGCGATTCGACTTCGAATTCAATGGCGGGCGGTACGGTATTAAATGCGAATCAAGTCATTGATTCACAGAATTTCGCCACCGAAAATACACTGTATGAGATTGGTATCAAAATTGCGCCGGTCAACAGTCGTTGGTATACCGATGTGGTGGTATTTGACCAAACACGTAGCTTGCGCAACCGCGACGGTTCTAATAGCGGTATTGCCACACAGGGTGTTGAGGCGCAGTGGAACTATCGTAATGAAAACGGCTTTTGGGCGACACTGGCTGCCAGCTATTTAGATGCGCACTATGATAATTCGGCTGCGTTTCAAGATACGCGTCAAGTCGCGGACTTGTTTGATAATTCACGACCGGACATTATCAATGGTACCGGTGTGGGGGCGCCTAACTTTGCGGCCTTTGCAGCCTCGAACCAACGTTTGCAAGGCGTTCCTGAGGTGCAAGCTTCTGCCGTCGCAGGTTGGCAGCTAACGCCTCAGTGGTCGGTGGGTGGTGATTTGAGTTATACCCAGAGCTATCCGCTTGATTACCTGCAGACTGTGATGATACGTGATCAGTATATGTTGAACTTAAATGCAACTTATCAAATTACTGCTCAACTGAGTGCGCGTTTAGATGTGTTCAACGCAACCGATGAAGAAAATTGGTCACCGGTGTTTGAGGGCGGCTATTTCGGCTCCACACTCGCCTTTCCATCACTTCCGCGCCACGCGCAGCTGACTGTTGATTACCGCTTTTAGAAGGAGCTGTTGTGTCTGTAAAAAAAATTCTGCTGGCGCTGGTGATTATCGCGGCCATTGTCGCTGCGGTGATGTTCGATGTTACGCAGTATCTCAATCTTGATACGCTAAAAGCGCAGCAAGCGCGTGTTAATGGCTGGTTTGAGACGGAACCGTTACTGACTTTTGCTATCTACTTCATCGCCTATGTTTTGGTCACTGCGTTATCGATTCCAGGTGCCACGATCCTAACCTTAGGTGCCGGTGCCATTTTTGGACTCGGCTGGGGGTTGCTACTAGCCAGTTTTGCTAGCTCGGTCGGTGCTTTGCTGGCCTTTTTAAGTGCGCGCTTTTTATTAAAAGACTGGGTGCAAAGTAAGTTTGGTCAGCGGCTCGAGGCGATCAATCGCGGCGTAAAGCGGGACGGCGCCTTTTATCTGTTGAGTTTACGGCTGGTACCCATTTTTCCGTTTTTTGTGATTAATCTGGCTTTAGGTCTTACACAGATTAGAACATGGACATTCTACTGGGTGAGCCAAGTCGGCATGTTGTTGGGTACCGTTGTTTATGTTAACGCAGGTACTCAGCTCGCAGAAATTGAACAAGTGGGCGATGTGGTCTCGGCCGATCTCATTGGCGCGTTTGTGTTGTTGGGTATCTTCCCTCTGATCGCCAAGTGGTTACTTACAGCTATCAAGCGTCGCCGGGCGTTTAAAGGTTTCACCCGCCCTCAACACTACGACAATAACCTTATCGTCATTGGTGCAGGCTCAGCGGGCTTAGTCAGTGCTTACATAGCGGCAACAGTGAAAGCCAAAGTGACCTTAATCGAACGCGACAAAATGGGGGGTGACTGCCTTAATACCGGATGTGTGCCTTCAAAAGCGTTATTGCACGTGGCTAATCAAGTGCATCACATGCGCCACAGCGAGCAGCTTGGTATTAAAGTTGACTCGGTATCTGTGGACTTTCAGCAAGTGCTTGCGCGAGTACAGCAAGTGATACAACGTATTGAGCCGCATGACTCGGTCGAGCGCTACCAAGGCTTGGGTGTTAATGTAGAGCTCGGTGAAGCGACCATCAAATCGCCGTGGGAAGTGGAACTCAAGCAAGACGGCGAGTCGCGTCGCTTAACTACCAAACATATCGTAGTGGCGACGGGCGCGCGGCCGCTCGTGCCGAACTTACCGGGCATCAATGAAGTTGACTACCTGACATCAGATAACCTGTGGCAGCTCCGCGAGTTACCTAAACGCTTATTGATTTTAGGCGGTGGACCGATTGGTTGCGAAATGGCACAAGCCTTTCAAAGACTGGGCAGTGAGGTACATCTGGTCGAGATGAGTGAGCGGTTATTGACGAACGAAGACCCGGATACGTCGACTTATGTTGCACGCGCGCTTCAAGATGATGGCGTTACGTTGCATTTGGGCACCCAGGCGAAAGCCTTTAGCCAAACCGAGCAGGGCGTTGAGCTCACGGTCGAAAGTGAGCAAGGAGAACAGTCATTGCACGCCGATCGGGTGCTGTTGGCGCTAGGCAGACAGGCGAATCTGGAAGGCTTTGGCTTAAAAGAACTGGGCATTGACCAGGGTAAAACCATACAGGTCGATGAGTTTATGCAAACCAGCCTGCCGAATATTTATGCCTGTGGTGATGTTGCCGGCCCGTATCAGTTTACTCACGTTGCTTCACACCAAGCGTGGTATGCCACGGTGAATGCGTTGTTTGGTCGTTTCAAACGCTTTCGTGTTGATTACTCGGTGATCCCCTGGGTTACCTATACCTCACCGCAAGTCGCCAATGTGGGTTTGACAGAACAGCAAGCAAAGGCACAGCAGGTTGATTATGAAACCACATGCTATGACATTGCCGAGCTGGATCGCGCCATAGCCGATGGCAATGCCAACGGACGTGTAAAAGTGCTGACTGAGCCGGGTAAAGACACGATCTTAGGGGTTAATATTGTCGGTCCGCAGGCAGGGGAGTTACTGGCCGAGTTTGTCTTAGCAATGAAGCATGGTATCGGACTGAATAAAATTCTTGGAACCATTCATAGTTACCCCACGTTGGCTGAGGCGAACAAGTATGCAGCGGGCGAGTGGAAGCGCGCGCATGCGCCCGAAAAACTGTTACAGTGGGTTGAGAAACTACACCGATGGTTACGTTCATGAAATATGTGTTTTTACTACTGACCGCGATATCAATAATGGGCTTTCCGACAAACAGTTCGGCACAAGGTAAGCCGACGCCCGTTTATTTTTATGCGTGGGGCGGTAATCCCGCCGTTAATGATTACATTCGCTGGGCCGCCAAGGAACTGCGACCGCAAGGTATTCAGTTACAACACGTGAAGGTGGCTGATATCGCTGAGGTGGTTAAGCAACTGGTTGATGGTCAGAGCAACGCCGATTTAATATGGATTAATGGCGAGAACTTTCATGCGTTGAAAGAGGCTGACCGCTTGATGTCGATACTCACCGAACTGAATATTAAAGATAGATTGAATGATCAACTGAGTTGGCAAAACGACTTTGGTGAAGCGGTCGCTGACCTTGAAGTACCGTGGGGCGTTGGGCAGTTTTACCTGTTAACCTGTGCAACATGCTTTGCAGCTGATCACATCAGTGCAGCTGAATTACTGGAGTATGCTGCCGAGCATCCCGGTCGTATTGCGTATCCGAAACCGCCGGAGTTTCATGGCACCACGTTTTTAAAATCATTATTGCTGTCGCTTTCTGAGCAAGATGAGGCATTTCGCAAACCAGTCGATGCGGTCGACGCTGAAAAACTAACAGCGCCGTTATGGGCCTATTTAGATGAGTTACAGCCGTTATTATGGCAGGGGGGCGAGAACTACCCATCCAGCGCTGCTCAGCAACTTAATTGGTTTGCTAACAAGCAACTTGATGTCGCGCCGTCGTTTAATCCTAATGAGGTTAAAACGCTCGTCAATCAGGGACGAGTGCCGCCGGACACCAAACGAGTTACCTTGGGTTCGGCAGCGATTAGTAATAGTCATTATTTAGCGGTTCCAAATAGCAGTGGTCATCCTCAAGCCGCGAAGCAGGTTGTTAAGTTCTTCTTATCTGAGGCTGCGCAACGTAAAAAAGCCGACTTATCGGGCTGGGGCGATCCGACGGTATTGGATATCACGCTACCCGATATGCCGGCGATGCTGCCAGTCGCGGCTGAGTTTCATGTCAGCTGGCAAGCCTACCTTGAGCAACAATGGCAACAACGTTACCCCCGTTAGCGATGCACCGTTTGGTGCGCACGGCGATAGCACTGTTGTGGCTGATAATACCGCTTGGGGTTGTCGTTTGGCACAATTCAACGACACCGTTTGGAGGATCGTTGGTTGGCGCGCTCAGCGCGTTAGGTAATAGTGCATGGCTAACTCTATCGGTGACATTAACCACCAGCGCCTTAGTGCTGCTTGCGGCTCTTGCTGGCGCACGGGGGAGGCACCTTAATGCGACTTGGGCTAGTTTTATTGCCGTGCCCCACGTCGCCTTTGCCATTGGCTTGTTGTGGCTGGTGAGTCCTTCGGGTTGGCTAGTACGCTTGGTTGATGGGTTATTACCCATGTGGCAAGGACCCATACAGTCCAGTGCGCTCAGCGGTAAGAGTACCTTTACCCTGATGGTTGTGCTCGTACTCAAGGAGTTGCCATTTTTATTATTAATGGCGCAGGCGAATGTTCAACAGATGCCGATTCAACCCTGGCAACAGCAAGCACAGGCGTTAGGCTATAGTCACCGCAGATTTTGGTGGTTAATTGTCGTACCGGCGTTACTTAAACGAATTCGTTTGCCGCTTTACATCATTGCCATTTACACGGTTTCTGTGGTCGATATTCCGTTACTTGTCGGACCCAATGCGCCTGCACTCCTTGCTCATGAGGTTTATCAACTTAATTGGCAGTTCACTAATAATACGCAGGGACTGGTCAGTTGGGGCTCGTTGTTTTTAGTCGTTATCGCTTTCGTCAGTGTACTGTTACTGCGCGGGCTAGAGTGGGTATTGCAACGATGGCTCGGGTACCTTGCTTTGACGGGAAAGCGCGCATGCGCTGCTAAAAGCAGCGTCAAACGTGCGACTACGCCTTGGTTTTGGGCCCTGTTAGCGATGAGTATTTTTATCAGCTTGTTACTTCAGTCAGGTCAGCAGTCGTGGTTTTATCCGTCACTATGGCCGCAAGGCTGGCAATGGTCGCGCTGGTTAACGGAGTGGCCTTATATTGCACCTTTGCTATACAACACCTGGATACTTGCCGCGCTCAGCGCCACGCTGGCTTGGCTGTCAGCCATCGCGTTACTGGAAGTGCAAGCTCAAAGCCAGCAACACACACTGAATGGTGGATGGTTAACCATGCTAATGATTCCACAGTTAGTCTTGGTTTTGAGCTGGCAGCAGACCATCGGACCCGATAACGGATTTATTGGGTTGTTATGGTCTCATACTGTGTTTTGTTTTCCTTATGCGTACTTAACATTGCACGGCGCTTACCACGCTTATCCCAGACGGTGGCTTTGGCAAGCGCGCAGTTTGGGCTATGGTCCTTGGGCGGCATGGTTTAAAGTGTTAGTCCCGATGTTAAAGCGGCCATTAGCGTTAGCTTGGGCGATGGCGTTTTCAATCAGCGTCGCTCAGTATTTGCCCACGCAATGGCTGGCACCGGTGACACACCCCACATTGACGACTGAAGCAGTCAGCATAGCATCAGGAGGGGACTGGCGGCTCGGTAGTGTCTATGCGCTGGCACAATGGGCGAGTGTTTGGAGCGTATTTATGTTGGTTTTATGGGGGACACGTGCTCGAAATTAATCATCTCACTATGGTGTTTAAACACCATCAATTGGTGATTCCTAAGCTCTTTGTAGCGGCGGGAGACGTCCTCACATTAACTGGGGCGAGTGGTATAGGTAAATCCAGCTTATTGCAGTGGATACTGGGTGTCGATCAGCCGGGTGTAACTATCGAGGGCCAACTGACGTTGGATGGTAATGACTTGGGGCAGTGGCCTATTGAACGGCGGCAAATTGGCTTGGTCACACAGCAGGCCGATTTATTTCCTCATATGACAGTTGCTCAGAATTTGCTTTTTGCGCTACCCAAAAGGCATGCGCACCGACACGACTGGGTCGCGCAACAATTGCAGTCAGTCGATTTAGCGCATTACGCAAAAGCCTATCCTGACCAGCTCAGCGGTGGGCAGCGCGCTCGAATCGCATTGCTACGTAGCCTAGCGGCAGCGCCGCGAAGTTTATTGCTGGATGAACCCTTTTCAGCGCTCGACGTAAAACTAAGGACGACCATACGTGAATTTACCTGGTCTAAACTGATGGCCGCCAATATGCCCGCCATCTTAGTCACCCACGATGCGGCTGATGCGCCGGGGAAAGTCGTGAACTTAGAACAGTATTATTATGATTGATCGCTATCTCATACCTCCTTTACAGCGACTTTTGGATAAGCCGGCGCGTCTGTTGGTTCGTCGTGCTGTGACGGCTAATCAGATTACTTTAGTCGGTTTTGTTATCGGCGTACTCGCACTACCATTATTGATGGCGGGCGCGTTTGAGCTGGCGCTTGTGGCAGTTTTGTTGAACCGTCTTGCTGACGGCCTAGACGGAGCTGTGGCTCGGCGCACCCAAACGACCGATGCCGGTGGCTTTTTAGATATCGTACTGGACTTTATTTTCTATCAAGCGGTGGTGGTTGGGTTTATTTTAAATAGTCCACACGAGCATCTGTTACCTGGGCTCTTCTTAATGTTGTCTTTCGTTGGCACCGGCACCAGCTTTTTAGCCTTTGCCGTGCAGGCGTCAAAACGGGGGCTGGATAACCCTCACTATCCGAACAAGTCGATGTATTACATGGGCGGACTCGCTGAGGGGTTTGAAACCTTTGCGGTTTTTGTTTTGTTGTGTTTACTGCCTCAGCATTTTGGCATCATCGCTTGGCTATTTGGTGCGGTGTGTTGGGTGACGACGGCGACCCGTATTTGGGCGGGGTTCAATACGTTAAAGGCACACGAGTAAAGCAATGGAAGCATGGATTCGATTAAGCATTTTTGTGGCGGTTTTAGCACTCATGCTCGTGTGGGAGGCGAAACGCCCTAAGCGCAGCGGACGGGTCAATCGTTGGCATCGGTGGCGCAGTCATCTTGGCCTGATTGTCACCTCGAGCGTGTTAATGCGCTTAGTTGTTCCATTGGGGCTGACGGGGATCGCCCTGTGGGCCTCCGAACACGGTTGGGGGGTCTTTAATCAATTTGAGTTGCCGCTATGGCTCGCCGTGATGGTCAGTATGATTGCATTGGATCTGGCGCTTTACTGGCAGCACCGTTTATTCCACCGAGTGCCTTGGTTATGGCGTTTACATCGCGTTCATCATGCCGACCCAGACTTTGATGTCACCACAGGCGTGCGTTTTCATCCAATCGAAATGATTTTAAGTTTAGCTATTAAAGCCGCAACTATTCTGATGTTAGGCGCCCCCGCAGCGGCTGTGATAATTTTTGAGATCATTTTAAACGCCTGCTCGTTGTTTAATCATGGCAACGTGCAGTTACCTGCGAAGCTTGAGACCGGCGTTCGCAAAGTGTTGATCACGCAAGAGCTGCATCGGATTCACCATAGCAGTGTTAAGCGTGAAACTAACAGTAACTATGGATTTAGTGTGGTGTGGTGGGATTGGCTGTTTGGTAGTTACACTGATCAACCGCATGCGGGCTCCGACAACGTCGATATTGGCTTGCGTGAGTTTCGCGAAGAGCAGCGCAATACCCCTTTTTGGACCCTACTTGCGCTCCCGTTTAAAGACAAATAAACGCTTGTCAATCAGCTAGTAAGCGTGATACTTCTAACGTAATGGATTACGAAAGATGTGCTCAAGGATTGAGAGATGGCAAGTATGAGTCCAAGGCGTTGGTTTGGTAAAACCAACATGGACGTTCCTCTGCATACAATACAACGGCTCTACGAGCCGCTTCAGTTAGCGATTATTTGTTTCGATCGGCAACGAAACTATTTATGGCATAACACGCATTTCGATACGCTGTTTAAAACGGCTTCTTCTCAGAAACCGCGTTGGCTTATCGAACCACTGACATCGATCCTCGACCGTGAGACCGCTTCACTTGAAATCGAACACCCGATTCAAGCTGGTAAGACACTTAATGTACACCAACATCGCGTCGCGCAATATCACCTGCTGAGTTTGAGTGATAATCAACAAACGTCAGTTGAGCACGAGTTGAGTCGCTTAGTCGGCGTATTCACACAGCGTTTAGCCGATCGTGCGTTAGAGCCAACGCGGCATTCGATTACAAAGGTGTTAGAAGAAAGCCACGGTCAGATGCCTGATTCTGTAGCCGAGTGTTTAAAAAATCAACGGGTCTATATAACACAGGGCTTAGAGTGGCTCTCGTTGATCAATGCTAAACTTAATTTACAACATATTCGTTGGTGCAACTTAATTGAGTCCGCTGAAGAGGCGTTCGCGTTTGAGCTTAGGCGTATTGGCGGTTCAGTCGTCAATGACTGTCAGCATTCAGCGCTCGTGGACGCAAAGTTAGCGACGACTCTAGTGTATGAACTGGTCGAAAATGCGATTAAGTTTCGTGATACGTGTGTACCGCTCAAAATTAGTGTTGTGACTGAAGTAACGGAGATGGGCCATTGTCGGTTGATAGTTGAAGACAATGGTATCGGCATTTATGCTGAACTGGACGAGAGAGCGATGCTGCCTTTTCAACGGGGTAATGATTTAAGTACGGCTGGCGTCGGCATTGGACTAGCTAAATGTGCGTTGATTGCGATCAGGCATCAAGCTGCTATTAGCGCTTTTCCGGTGGGTGAGCGCGGAACACGGATTGAAGTCACCTGGCGAACCAGAGCTAGAAACTAAAGGATTAGGCTATGGAATATACCTGTGCGCGTTATGAAATCTTCGATAAAAGCCGTATAGCGATTGTCATTGTTGACCGCGATTGCGCAATCACATATGCCAATCAGGGCGCCAAGCTATTACTCGGTGACCATGCGCATTTAGGTCAGCACTTGGCAATTCAGTTGCCATCAGACGAAAAGGAATTCCTATCGAGCTCTTTTCAGGTGGATGAGCGCAGTGGACAGCCTGTTTACTATTGTGCCATCAGCGTTACCGATGATGAGTGCCAACAGTATCTGATTTACTTGCACCCGTTCAACATGAAGTTGAGCCAATCTGAGCATCTGCCATTTTTATCGCAACATGACCCGTTAACTGGGTTACCTAACCGCACCCAATTTATTAAACGCCTGCAGCGGCACTGCTTATCGGAGAGTTGCGAGAAAACGCTCACTGCGGTTGTCTTTTTAGACTTAGACGGCTTTAAAGCGATTAATGATAGTTTAGGTCATGAAATGGGCGACAAGCTACTGCAAGTCGTCGCGGGGCGTATTCGCAACCAATTACGGAACTCGGATACGCTGACTCGTCTTAGTGGCGATGAGTTTTTAATGATCCTGACGGGGTTAGAAGCGCGTCAAGACGCAGCGATAGTAACGCAAAGGATTCTTGATGATATCGCGCGTCCTTATAAAATCGAAAGTACCGATATCTATATTACTGCCAGCGCCGGGGTGACGTATTGCAAAGAGCGTATGAATCGTGCGGAAGTCATGATCCAGCAAGCCGATATTGCGATGTTCGAGGCTAAGCGAGCGGGCAAAAACACCTTCCAATGGTTTGATAAATCCTTTAACGATGAGCTCAACCGCGCGTTGGCGATTCGGAACTCGGTGCAAAAAGGCATCGACAAAGATCAGTTTCATTTAGTGTATCAGCCGCAAATATGCTTAGCGTCGAATACTGTATGTGGCTTAGAGGCCCTTATTCGTTGGCGTCATCCGGACATTGAAAACTTATCGCCCGCAGAATTTATTCCTATCTTGGAAAGCTCGGGCCAAGTCATTCCGCTGAGTTACTGGATCATGCGGCAAGCATTTCGCGATTGGAAGCAGCTCAAGCCGTTGCTTGCTAAAGGTGCTCGTATGTCAGTCAACGTATCTACGGTTCATATCACTCGCAGTGATTTTGTCGAGCAACTGGAAAAAGTGATTATCGACACTGAAATAACGCCTTCAGAGATTAAGCTCGAGATTACCGAGTCAATGATGTTGAGAAATGCGCAGAGCGCTGTGGCTACGCTCGATAAGCTCACCGATATGGGGATAGCTATTGCGCTCGATGATTTTGGTACAGGTTTCTCTAACTTACGTTACCTAACACAAATGCCTATCAGTGATGTAAAGCTCGATCGTAGCTTTATTCGAGGAATTGATGCGAATAATGCTAATCAGGCAATCGTGCGCGGTATAATTGGTATGGCGCACGAACTGGGCTTAAATACCGTTGCAGAAGGGGTCGAGACGGTCGCCGAAAAAGCGATGGTACAGCAGCTTGAAACTGATGTGATGCAGGGGTTTCTCGAGGCAACGCCCATGCGTTTTGCGCCATTAGTTGAATTCTTAACACGCCGCTGAGGTCGTTGGACGTGCGTTGGCGTCCCCGGCAGGAGTCGAACCTGCGACCTGCCGCTTAGGAGGCGGCTGCTCTATCCTGCTGAGCTACGGGGACAACCGAATCGTGGCGGGGATTATGCCAGACCCGGAAGTTGCTTTCCAGCCACTCGGTGACTACTGCGCAACAGTTGTGTCAGACTCACTTGCAGGAACCACCCAGTCGTTTACCTGAACGTTGGTTAGCACATCAGGGCCGTTAATAGAGGCGACGGCGCTATCGGGTTGTACTTGTTCGACGGTGACGGTAAAACGGCTGACCTGCCAACGTTGACGGAAGTGACCTTGGTCGTCCACGTAGTTGCTTGGGTGTACGATCTTAAGTTTGTCCCCCACTTTAACACCATGTGACTCACCCAAGTTGACTTGTACCTGCTGGCGATCATGCCAGACCACACGACCGCGCACCGGTTTACACTGAACCTGCATTTGAATGCCCGAAGCGAGCTCTTCTAATGATGACGCTAGCGCCACACCGAACGGAGCATCCCAGAATGTCGTGGTGGCTACATCGACTTGGGCATTACGCGGAAAGGTCCAGGGCTCTGCGCCTTCGACTCGTGCGCGGGTGATCAAGTCGCCATTCATTGCATCAATTAAATAGAGCGTTAGTGCAAAGTGGCGAGTGGGTTGTTGTTCAAATACACCTAAAAATGAGCCTTGTTCTGTCACTGACAGATCATCGAAGATCCCCAGAATCACGAACTGACTGTCGTTGGCATAACCAATTTGTCGACCAATACGACCGACTTCGTTAAGGTTAAGATTGTCGAGCGCTGCTTGCAGACCCGCGTTACGGCGCAAGGTATGGGTTACGAATAATTGATCACTTTGGCTAGCAATATCGCGCGCTAAATGCTGAGCCGAAATATTACCTAGGGTCCAGATTTGTCCATAGGCGGCATGTTCGCGATTAGAGAACTCAAATGGGGCAATGGTTACACCGGCTTTATAGTGGCTGCCACGGCAAGATTGTTCGCGCTGCCAGATTTCTGTTTGAATCAGCACGTATAAACGTCCGTCGCGCATTTCTTCTCGCAACACATCAACCCGCTCAACATTGCCGGTGGCGGACACCTGAGTTTGATTGTTGTTGACTACACCGTTGACGATAGACTGGACCGAAGTAATAGAGCTGCCCGTCATTAACAGGGCTTGTTGTAGCGCATTTTCGATGGCTTGGCTGCGTGCCGCTTGGGTATCGCCGTTGACGATACGGGCACTGCCTTCGACTTCGATTACTCGAGCATGAATGCTCAGCGTCATAAATCCGACGATTACACCAATTAACAACTTACGCAGCATGTTTATACCTTTCATCAGCCAACCAAAGGGGTCTTCTACGTATACTTAAGCAAGAATCAGACCACCAAGCATGTGTTGGTTAGTAATAAACGACGCGCTTTATCTTCTGTTTACGGCTGGTGCTTTCGTACAGGTTATTCACTTTGGCAAAATCGAGGCGCAGCTCGGTCGCATAATATTCACCCACCGTGTAGGTACGAACAACTTCGGCACCGCGAATAACCCCATCTACAGAAGCCTGAAACTGATCGTTGCCTAAGGTCCAGTTTTGTACTGAGGTTCCACCCGAGATGCGTTGCCCATAGACTTGCTCAGCCAATTCACGATAAGCGGCGAGTTTAGAGGCGCGCATGGCGGCTAGATCTTTATGTTGCTTGGTTTCGCCCGGTTGCGCATCAATCGGCGCAAAGCCAGTGGCCGTTAAGACCGGGAAATGTTCCGGGGTTTCGGTTTCCCATTCGACATGTTGTTGATCGTAGACAGTATCGTAGACAGCGCTGCACCCGCTGAGCATCAGCAAACTAGAAAATAAAGATATGGTTAGAGCTGCACGTTTCATATCGACCTCAAGCCTAAATGAGTTATACCTGATAACTCATTAACGGCATGGATGATGAAATCTTTAGTGCTGTTTAGCGGATTTTGCCTTTGGCATTGTAGGTGAGTGCATCGCCGCGGGCATGGGATGCTTGTCGCACAATTTCATGCTTCAATTGGTCAATATTAGCGAGTGTGCGTGTCACAACGTGTTCGTTGACATCGCTCTGACGTTTGACTTCAGCCAAAGTAGAGCGCAGTTGCGCGACGCGTTCACTCAGCACTTCATCGGTGCTGAGTTGTTGTCGCTCTGGGTGCTCGGCAAGAAAGCTATCAAACTCAGCGAGCTGGCTGAGTAAGCTGGCTTTGACCTCTGCTAACTCAGCAACACTTTGATGCTGACGGTTAACGACAGCGGTCAATTCTTGTTGCTGGCACTGTTGCAGTTGCTCCAGTGCTTGCGACATTTGTTCGAGAACTTCAGTGATAGGCGTCATAAATTCCTAAGCGCGCGTTAAGCGTCTTTATCTGTGTCGATCGCTCCACCAAACAAGTCACCTTCAAACTGCGCAAGTTTGGAAGCCAGACGATCAACGTCGACTTTGTATGAACCGTTCTCGATAGCTGCCTTAATGCGATCCACTTTAGTTTGATCGATGCCGCTGCTGTTCATTGCTTTTTCCTGCAATGCTGAAAGGTTTTGTGCTTCAGAGGTCAGTGAAACTGAGTCTGAACCGCTTTTCGCTGTTGCACCGCTGTTGCTCGACTGCTCAGTCGATGTCTGACGTTGCGTTTGCTTGGTGTCGATTGAATTATTCTTAACACCGTTGTTGTTTATGTTAATTGCCATATCGCTCGCCTCACATGTTATAAGTTCTCGCTTTGTAATCGGCCGCAGAAAAAATAACTTTAATTCTTTTAGTAAAAAAAGTTTATAAATTAACCGTTACTTCGTTTAAGCCTGTCACGACGGCTTCGAGTGACTTGTTTGAACGAACATTTCGCACCGCCACTGACTCGCCTTGTAACCCGTCACCTAAGGCTTTACCGGATGCTGTGATGCGCAACGATTTATCCTGCGCCACTATTGTAACGCTTTCTCCTTCGCAAACAAGACAGGTATCGCGCGCCTCGATGGCGTCACCGGCAGAAATTCGCCGCTTTACGCGCGCCCCAACCAATAACGTCTTATCGGTAAATATGTTGGCACGCACTTGATTAATATCGACTTCAGCAATACGTAAATCATGCTCACTGATAAGGTGTCCTGGCGACATCGGGACCGCAGCAGACCAGACTTCTTGGTACTGATAAATCCGCACCGGTACATAAGTTCGCCAAGGCTGAGTGCCACTGGTGCACTGAATCTCGACGGTGGTATAACTTTCTAACCCCGAATTTCTAGCAAAGCCAATGCTCGGCTCAGAAGCACACACCTTGGGCGCCATGCGGGGATCGAGCGAATTTACGACCACTTCAACACGCCCGTTATCGGGCTGCGTCACTTGTTGCTGAACAAAGTTATTGGCTAATTGCTGCAATTTCTTGTAATTGTAGGATGAAGGTTCAGCTGAAAATGCTAAACTTGACGTCAATATGAGAAAGATCGAACTGATTATAGCGGTTTGCCGTATTATCATATTAACTCCACTTAAAGTTTTGGGTGCAATCGGCCGATTACCTTGGGGTAACCAGTACGACGTCAATCAATTGACATTTACACCTTTAATGACACTATTGGTGATAAAGCTAGCAAAGAACATGCCAGCAACGATAAGCGGCACACAGGAGATAACATGGCAAGCATCCTTGACTCGGTAAATCAACGCACCCAAATGGTGGGTCAGAACCGTCTGGAGCTTTTGCTGTTCCGCCTTAGTGGCCAGCAACGCTTTGGTATTAACGTCTTTAAAGTACGCGAAGTGCTGCAGTGTCCGAAGCTGACATCGATTCCACGACGCAATCGCCTGGTTCGTGGTGTTGCCCACATCCGTGGTCAAGCGATCTCGATTATCGATTTAAGTCTCGCGACAGGTGGGCCGGCGATTACCGATATCGAAAACCGGTTTATTATTATTGCCGAGTACAATCGTACCGTGCAGGGCTTTTTAGTCGGTGGCGTTGACCGCATTATCAATATTAATTGGGAAAACATCATGCCACCGCCGAAAGGCACAGGTCGCGATGCCTACCTTACCGCGGTCACTGAAATCGAAAACAAGCTTGTCGAAATTATTGACGTTGAGCGCATCCTTGCCGATATTACGCCGGTCAACACCGAATTGAGCGATGATGTTAAGAATCAGCCGATTACCGTCGAGAAAGAAAACCTTACCATTTTAATCACCGACGACTCAGCGGTGGCACGTGGCCAAATAAAGCGCGCCCTTGAATCCCTTGAGATACCACTTGAAGTAAAGAAAAATGGTAAAGAGGCGCTGGATTGGCTAAAAGAAAAGGCCAAGGAAGTGGATGGTAATGTACAACCGCACGTGCCCGTTTTAGTATCGGACGTGGAAATGCCTGTCATGGACGGTTATACATTAACCGCTGAGATAAAAGCGGATCCGAATTTGGCCGATGTTCGTGTTATATTGCATACATCACTAAGCGGCGTATTTAATCAGGCGATGGTTAAGAAAGTAGGGGCTGATGACTTTATCGCAAAATTTCATCCCGATGAGCTCGCCAGTGCCGTTAAAAAATGGCTCAATGCTGAAAACATTGTCGCCGAAGCCGAGTAATGGAATAGACGCAGTTAATGTCGAGTAACAAAGAACTCAATACACAAGAATACCAAGAGTTTAGGCAATTTCTGGAGCATCAGTGCGGGATCGTGCTCGGTGACAACAAACTCTATTTGGTAAAAAGTCGTTTATCACCGCTGATGAGTCATTTTGGTATCGACTCGTTAGCGGAGCTCGTCAAACGGTCAATGAAGATTAGCGAGCGTGCCTTACGTTCGGCTGTTATTGATGCCATGACAACCAATGAAACCTTGTGGTTTCGTGATACCTATCCCTTTGAAATCTTGGTAAACCGAGTGTTCGAAGAATACAAGAATGAAACTCGGCCGTTGAAGATCTGGTCATCCGCTTGCTCAAGTGGACAAGAGCCGTATTCGATTGCGATGTCGTATCTTGAGTACAAGGCAAAAAATCCGGGTGCGCTTAAAGGTGGTATCAAAATTACCGCCACCGATATTTCGAACAAGGTGCTCGAGCAGTGCGCTCGCGCTGAATACGATAGTCTCGCCATCGTGCGTGGCTTATCACCAGAACGGCGAAAGAAATTTTTCGATGAAGGCGTGAAGCCGGGTTCGTCGACTCTAAAAGATGAAGTGAAGCAGTTTGTTCAATTCCGTCACCTCAATTTGCTCGACAGTTACGCATTGCTGGGTAAATTCGACATAATTTTCTGCCGCAATGTATTGATTTATTTTTCGGCAAACATCAAGCGGCAAATCATTGCCCAATTTAGGCAAGCTTTGAACCCTAAAGGGTATCTCTTTTTAGGGGCTTCAGAATCGATATCAGGACTGACTGATGACTTCGAAATGATACGTTGCAACCCCGGTATCATCTACAAGCGCAAAAATTAACCTCACTCGAATAAGCTTGGCACAGATAATGCATTATTTTGTCCACCTGAAATGTGGGAGACAAAATTATGGCACTGACTATGGACAAGCTTATGGGTATTCAGCAGCACACGCTGGGTATTCGAACGCGTCGGGCCGAGGTAATTGCTAACAATATCGCCAATGCAGATACCCCCGGCTATAAAGCTAAGGGACTCGACTTTCAACAAGCGCTAGCGCAGGCTCAGCGTGGAATGGAGAGTTATAAGCTCGCGCGTACCCACGAAAAACACTTTTCTGTCGAAATCAAACCGCAAGGAACCGAGAAGTTCCGTATCCCAAATCAACCTGATACCGGTGACGGTAATACGGTGGATGTGCAAGTGGAACAAAACTTGTATGCAAAAAATGCATTGGAATATGAAATGACGATGAATTTCCTCAACGGCCGCATCAGTGGCGTTAAGAAAGCGCTAGGCGGCGGTCAAGCATAGGAATCTGAGCGATGAGTCTATTTAATATTTTTAATATCAGTGGGTCAGCAATGAGTGCACAGTCGGTGCGCTTGAACACCACGGCAAGTAATTTGGCGAACGCCAACTCGGTAAGCAGTAGTGTTGATGAGACCTATCGTGCACGTAATCCGGTGTTTGCTACCGCACTGTCTGATGCGCAAGGTAACTATCGTGGTAATAGTCTGACTAACCAAAGCCAAGCAGGCCAGTCTGCTGGAGTCAAAGTTATGGGTATTGTCGAGAGCGATAAGCCGTTGCAAATCGAATATGCCCCAAACCATCCGATGGCGGATGGTAATGGCTACATCTATCGCTCCAACGTCAATGTGACCGAAGAGATGGCCAACATGATTTCTGCGTCACGCTCATATCAAACCAATGTGCAGGTGGCGGATACAGCGAAAACCATGACTCAGCGGTTGTTGCGTCTTGGACAAGGGTAACGGGAGATAGCCCATGGATAATGTGAGTAACAGTAACCCGTTAATCAACGATCTCACTTGGAAAAAGGAAGAGGGCGCTAAATACGCTGATGGGTCTAATAATCAACAGTTAGAGCAGGAGGACTTCTTTAAGCTGCTGACTCAACAGTTGAATATGCAGGACCCTACCAAGCCCGTTGATAACGATCAAATGATTGCGCAAATGACCAGTTTCTCGATGGCTGAAGGTATCACTGGCTTGCAAGAGCAGTTTACCAAGTTCACCGAGAACATGTCATCGAATCAAGCGCTGCAGGCCTCTACGCTTGTCGGACGCAAGGTGTTGGTGCCGACCAGCAAGGCTTCGATCGATAGCGGTGGCACGGCGTCTGGCATGATTGCTGCACCGCAAACAGCGCAGAACGTAAAAATTACCATCAAGGATGAAAATGATGCGGTCGTGAGAACCATTGATATGGGCGATTTAGCTGCAGGTACCAAGGATTTTGAATGGGACGGCTTAGATAAAAGCGGCAATCCAGTGCCGGCTGGCAAGTATTCGTTTACTGCCAATGGCCAGCTAGGTAACTCCGCGGAAGATTTACCACTGCAAATGCACGCGACGGTTCAAAGTGTTAGCACAGGTGGTGACCGTGGCATCGTACTTAACTTGAAAGGTTTAGGTGGCATCAACTTTAAAGATGTCACAGAGATTGGCTAAATAGCGAGGTGACTTATGTCATTTAATATTGCACTGAGCGGCATCAACGCATCACAAAAAGATCTTGATACAACCGCGAATAACATTTCGAACGTAAAAACTACCGGTTTTAAACAGTCACGTGCGGAGTTCGCTGACGTGTATGCGTCGAGCATTTTTAACGCGGGTAATACAAAAGTCGGTGACGGTGTTTTGACTTCATCTGTCGCACAACAGTTCAGCCAAGGGACACTGGAGTTTACTGATAACTCGTTGGATATGGCGATCAGCGGCAACGGCTTCTTTGCCACCACCGATGGCTTAGGTTCTCGTGATTTGACCTACACGCGTTCGGGCGCATTCAAGCTCAACGATGATAAGTTTATCGTTGATAACCAAGGTAACTATTTGCAGGGTTATCAAGTTGACCGTAACAGCGGTGCGACGACGTCTACCAGTTTGGCGACTACCCAGCCAATCCGTATACCGGACGTGGCCGGTGCACCGCAGAGCACCAATAACATCTACACAGCATTTAACGTCGATGCGCGCTTAACACCGATTGATGGCACAGCGACACCATTTGATCCGAACACAGCCACCACTTACCACAGTTCAACATCGGCAACGGTATACGATTCACTGGGTGAGTCACACGTATTGTCGACTTACTACGTTAAACGTGGGCAGAATGATTGGGATGTCTATGCCACCTTTGATGGTCAAGAAATTGACTTAGCACCGACCGGCAGCGGCACAGCGTCTGCCACTAACTCGGTTAATGGTTTCTCGGGTCTGAACGTGCAGTTCTTAGGTAACGGTGAACCGGATTTACCGGCAGGACAAACCACTTTTGATCCAGGCACACTCGATTTAGCAGGTGCAGGTCCGAGCGGTCCATACCTCGATAACGGTGCCGATCCACAAACCATTCAGTTCAATTTCCAAGACCAAACCGGTACTACAACACCGACCCAGTTCGCTTCGGACTTTGAGGTTACAACGTTAGACCAAGATGGCACGACCGTGGGTCGTCTGACTAACGTTGATATCGGTAAAGACGGTTTGATTGCTGCAACCTACTCGAACGGTGACGTACAGTATTTAGGTCAGGTATCGGTCGTTCGTTTTGCTAACGAACAAGGTCTAACGCAAATCGGTGGTACTAAGTGGCGTCAAAGTATTGATTCAGGCGAGCCGCTTGCAGGTGAAGCAAACAGCGGTACGTTTGGCGCAATAGAGGCTTCTGCGTTAGAAAACTCAAACGTTAACTTAACTAAAGAGTTGGTTGACTTGATTACGGCTCAGCGTAACTTCCAGGCGAACTCGCGTTCGTTAGAAGTGAACAACACCATTAATCAGGCGATTCTACAGATCCGTTAACCTGCAACGCGAGAGCGATTGATTTAATAAAAGGCTTGCATCGGCAAGCCTTTTTTATTGGCTGTTCGAGGCAAAGGTTCGATATTGGCACGCTCCATGCATAGTCATTAGTTAGTAGAAGTATCTGACAAATTTTTGGCTGGAGGTCTGCATGGACAAGATGCTTTGGGTCGCAATGAGTGGCGCGAAAGAAAATATGAACGCGGTGGCATTGCGCGCGAATAACTTAGCCAACGCCAACACCACAGGTTTCAAAGCGGATTTGCAACAAGCGCGGTCGATGCAGGCGTTTAACGAAGGGCTGCCCACGCGTGTGTTTTCGATGACAGAAAGCCCGGGGCAAAATTTTGCCAGTGGCGCCATGGTAACCACCGGACGTAACCTTGATGTTGCCGTGCAAGGTCAAGGTTGGATCGCTGTACAAAATGCCAACGGCGAAGAACGCTACACACGTAACGGTAGTTTAGAGATTGGTGCCGATGGCATGTTAAAGAACGATCGCGGACAACCTGTCATGGGCGATGCCGGCCCAATATTTATTCCCATGCCGATTGATAATTTAACCATTGGGGCTAACGGTAATATTTCTATTCGTCCGCAGGGTGCGCCTGAAGACGCGATGGAAATTGTTGATCGCATTAAATTGGTCAACCCGCCCAACGGTAACGTCAAGAAGGATACCGACGGTTTGTTTTCCCTCAAGGATGGTCAACCGGCACTCGTGGATGCCAATGTGAAGCTATCCATCGGGGCACTTGAAGGCAGTAATGTAAACACGGTCGAAGAGATGACCAACATGATTGCACTACAGCGCCAATACGAAATGAACGTCAAAATTATGAAGACCGCCGATGAAAATGCTCAGCGCGCGGAATCGCTCATGCGCATGAGCTAAGCGGACGGAGAGGAGACGCATTATGAACCCAGCGCTTTGGATTAGTAAAACCGGACTCGATGCACAACAGCGCGATATCTCGGTAATTTCAAACAACTTGGCGAATGCCAGCACTGTGGGCTTCAAGAAAAGCCGCGCGGTATTTGAAGATCTGCTTTACCAAAACATCAACCAGCCAGGTGGCCAGTCGGCACAGGATGTTGAGTTGCCTAACGGGCTAATGATTGGTGCCGGCTCAAAAGTGGTCGCGACACAAAAGTCACATACCCAAGGTAATGTGCAAACAACCGATAACTCACTTGACGTGATGATTGATGGTAAAGGCTTTTTCCAAGTATTGATGCCTGATGGGACGTTGTCTTATACCCGCAACGGTCAGTTCTCCCTCAACGAAGAGGGTGAAATGGTGACGTCGGGCAATGGTTATCCTGTCGAGCCTGCTATTCAAATTCCAGAAGACGCTACTTCACTGAGTATTTCGCAAGAGGGTGAAGTCACCGTGCGTCAGCCAGGTAACGCAGACAACGTGGTGGTTGGGCAGATTAACCTCGCGAGCTTTATCAACCCCGCTGGTTTAGAGCCTATCGGACAGAACCTCTATAAGGAAACGGCAGTCAGCGGTGCACCGCTTGAAGCCGTGCCGGGTGTCGACGGTATGGGGAATACGATTCAAGGTGCACTGGAAACCTCGAACGTTAACGTGACCGAAGAACTCGTTAATCTGATTGAGGCTCAACGTGGTTACGAGATGAACTCGAAAGTGATTTCATCAGTGGACCAAATGCTGAGCTACATTAATCAGCAGTTGTAAAGGCTTGGAGGCAATTATGCGCTTATTTTGGATGAGTCTGGCCCTGCTTAGTTTGGCAGCCTGTAGTTCGAACCAACCAGCACCCATGCCGGATGATCCTTTTTATGCGCCGGTATTGCCCGAGGAGCGTGCACAACCTGTGGTGCCAACTGGCTCACTGTACGAAGCCAAATACTCTGACAACTTGTACTCGGATATTAAGGCGCGCCGTTTGGGTGACATTATTACCGTGACGTTGCAAGAGCGGACGACGGCGAGTAAATCAGCGAATACTGAAACCACCAAAGAGAGTAACGTCGATCTGCCGGTACCCAATATACTCGGACGGGCAGCGACCATTAATGGTAATCCACTGTCGGCGACATTGGGTGGAACACGTGACTTTACTGGCGACGCGACGGCCGACCAGAGCAACCAGTTGAGTGGTGAAATCACCGTGACGGTCATTCGCACGCTAGCCAACGGTAACCTAATTGTTCGTGGCGAAAAGTGGCTCCGTATTAATACCGGCGATGAGTATATCCGTCTAACCGGCATTATCCGTCCGCAGGATGTCAGTGCGAATAACACCATACCTTCAACGCGTGTTGCCAATGCGCGTATCGAATATAGCGGCACAGGCACCTTGGCGTCGACACAGGACCAGGGCTGGTTAAGCAAGTTCTTTAACAGCAGTTACTGGCCGTTCTAAGGTTAAGGAGTAGCAAGTGAAACAGTTAAAAGTCGGGTTATTGATTATTGCCATTATCAGTCAGTTGCTGGCGCCCGCTTATGCTTCACGCATTAAGGATATCGCGTCAGTGGCGGGGATTCGGTCGAACCAGCTGATTGGTTATGGGTTGGTCGTGGGTTTGCCCGGTACGGGTGAGCAAACGCCATTTACGGACCAAACCTTTCGCACTATGCTCGGTAATTTCGGCATCAATATTCCGCAAAACGAACGACCTAAGATCAATAATGTCGCAGCGGTCGCCGTACACGCGGAAATCCCTGCATTTGCAAAGCCTGGACAAACCTTAGATGTAACGGTGTCCTCAGTGGGTAGTGCGGATAGTTTGACTGGCGGTACGCTGTTACAGACCTTTTTAAAGGGGGCTAATGGCGAAGTCTATGCCGTTGCGCAAGGCAGTTTGATAGTTGGTGGCTTAGGCGCTGAGGGTAATGACGGCTCTAAAATCGTGATCAATACGCCCACCGTTGGTCGCATTCCTGGCGGTGCGATTGTCGAACGCGAGATACCGACTGCGTTTGCTCAAGGCGACTACTTCACCTTTAACCTACATGACTCCGACTTCACCACCGCTAAACGCGTAGCCAACACCATTAATGGATTGGTCGGTGATGGCATGGCACAAGCGATAGACGCAACCTCGATTCGGGTTAAAGCGCCAAGAGAATTAAGCCAGCGGGTGAGCTATATGTCCACGTTGGAAAACCTTGAAGTGGAACCAGCGATGTCCGCGGCGAAAATTATCATCAATGCGCGTACCGGCACTATTGTGGTGGGTCAAAATGTGGAGTTACGTCCAGCGGCTGTGGCTCACGGCAATATGCAGGTTACCATCTCGGAAAATGTGCAAGTCGACCAACCGAATCCGTTTGCGGGTGGAGAAACAGCTGTGACACCGCAGAGCATTATTGATGTGCAGCAAGATGATGCCCGTATGTTTGTCTTTGAACCCGGTACCACACTGAACGATCTGGTGCGCGCGGTTAACCAAATCGGCGCAGCACCTGGCGATATTATTGCGGTACTCGAAGCGTTAAAACACGCAGGAGCGATTTCTGGTGAGCTCATCGTTATTTAATACAGACGCAGCAAGCTTGTATGATCTTGCGCCTCAGGCGCAAGCTAAGGGTGCAGTGTTGGATAACCACTCACTCGATTCACTGCGCCAAAAAGCCTTTGGTGAGCATAAAGAGCAAGCGCTACGTGAAGCAGCACAACAGTTTGAAGCGATCTTTTTAAATATGGTCATGAGCAGCATGCGTAAAGCGAATGACGTATTTGCTAAAGATAATCCACTGAATTCACGGTACACCAGCATGTACCGTGATATGTATGACCAACAACTGACCTCTGAATTATCTAATAAAGGCGCACTTGGCCTGGCTGATCTAATGGTGCAGCAGTTGAGCCCTAATCAAGGTAAAGAACAATTCCAACGTAATGGCGGTAACTTGGGAGAGCAGCGCGTGCGCTCACCGAGTACAACGCTGTCCGATCAAGGCGGTGTACCGGTGGGATTGTACTATGGGCAAACACGAGTTAACCAAGCCAAAGTAGGTGAGCAGTCGGTTACCTTTGATTCGCCTGAAGCCTTTGTTGACGCGATACGACCCCATGCCGAAAAAATCGCTCAAGAGAGTGGCATGAATGCCAATGCCTTGATTGCACAAGCGGCGTTAGAGACAGGATGGGGGCAGCGTGTCGTGCCAGGCCGTCACGGCGGTTCGAGTAATAACCTGTTTAATATCAAAGCCGATGCGCGTTGGGGTGGTGAGCAATCGCAGGTAAGCACGCTCGAATTTGATGGTGAGGTGGCCAAGCGTGAGAAAGCCGCGTTCCGTAGTTATCAAAATGTGGAACAAAGCTTGCAGGACTATGTGACGTTTATTCGGTCGCATCCTCGTTACCAGCAAGCGCTGGCTGTCGCCGACGATCCGAAACAGTATGCACAGCAGTTGCAGCAAGCTGGATACGCGACTGATCCGAAGTATGCGGATAAGATCCAAGCCGTGATGAACCGACTAACACCGTAACTTACGTTGTGCCGCAAGACAAAAAAAAGCGGCAAAAAATTGCCGCTTAAGTTAAACATTTTCACGCCGCGGCCGATAACAGGTCACGAGCACTGGGGAGTAAAGAATGAGTTTCGACTTACTAAATATTGGTAAAAACGGTATTTTGGCGCACCAACAGAGCCTGCAGGTGACCGGTCAGAATATCAATAATGCGAATACTCCCAGCTATGTACGTGAACGTACAGAATATCTTGAGTCACAATACGGTGGCTTAGAACGCGTCCGTGTACAGCGAATGATTGATGAATTTTCGAATCGTCAGTTACGTACCGATATTTCGCGCGTAAGCTTCTATGAGGCGAATCTTGAGCAGGCCGAACAACTGGATACGTTACTCGGAGATAGTACGACCAACGTGTCCTCAACTATCGAAAGCTTCTTTAATACCTTGCAGGATGCGAACAACGATCCGGGTTCGGTGACTGCACGCCAGTTGGTGCTCGCCGAAGCCGATGGCATGGTCACTAAATTTAACGACTTTTCATCGTACCTTAATGATCAAGAAGACATCATTGACGAGCGACTGAAGCTGTCGACCGAACGCGTTAACTCGATCGCCGAAAATATCGGTGACCTTAACGAGCGAATTTTTGCCGCAAGCGGTAGCCAAAATGCTAACGGTGACGTCAACGCATTGAAAAACCAACGTGATGAGCAACTGCGTCAGCTTGCCGAACTGGTTGAGTTTTCTGTTGTTGAGCAGGACAACGGTGGGTTGAGCGTAAACCTTAAAAACGGTCAGCCGTTAGTGCTGGAAGATGGCCGGTTTAACTCGGTCGCCGTAAAGAACAACCCCAATACCGAACGCTTAGAGTTTGTGTTACGCAAAGATCATGGCGGCGGAAAGCAAAGTGAGTTTGTTGTTCGCTCTGACGAAATCGGTGGTTCTGTTGGTGGTTACCTTGAGTACCGTGATGATATTCTGATGCCGACTCAGCGTCGACTAGGCCAGTTAGCGGTCCGTATCACCGATACGCTGAACTCGCAGAATCAAAAAGGCATGGATTTAGATAATCAGTTAGGTCGTAAATTATTCGATCTTTCGCAAACCCAAGCCTCGGGTCTGGCTTACGAGGAAAACACCGGTAATGGCGAAGTGACAGTGGGTGTGCTGGAAGGCAATAGTGCGTCGTTCCCCTCAGAAAACTTGCAAGTCACCATGACCAGTGCAACTGATTATGAAGTGGTCGCGGTGGATAGCAACGGCCAACCATTAGAAGGTGCTGATGTTATCACGGGGACGGTCGATGGCGCTGGCAACGCGGACATCGAAGAGTACGGTATCACGCTCAATGTGGCTAATACGCCTGCTGCCGGTGACCGCTTCTTAGTTAAACCTGCGGAGAGTGCCGCATCAGAAATTGAACTCGTCGTTCGCCGTCCAGAAGACCTGGCATTGGCGAGTCCGATCCGCGTACAAAATAATATTGATAATCAGGGTGCCGCTGAAATTCAGATTAGCGAGATTAACGCACCTGACGACTATTATGACGCAGGCAATAACACGTTATTAGGCACGGCCCCGGCTCGTATCGAGGTGACCGGGAAAACCGGTAACGCTTATGACATTGAGCTGTTCGACAAAGATGGCAACTCCATGGGGACATTAGCCGGCACGACGGACCTGGAAAATATCGTGGGTCAGATCGCGGGCGGCGATCCCGATTATGATGTCAGCATTGTCGGTGAACCGTCTGTCGGTGACAGTTATTCAATTGAATACAACACGAACGGCTTTGATGATAACAGTAATGGTCAGGAACTGGCGGACTTGCAACGGCAACAATTAGTGCGTCGTGATGGTGCGGAAGCCGAAGATCCGACCATGACATTTAATGAGAGTTACGCGCGCTTGGTGTCGGATGTGGGTAGTCGTGTGAGTCAAAACCGTGTATTGCGCGATTCAGCCGAAGCGATTAAATCGCAGACCGAGGCACTCTATGAGTCGAAAGCAGGCGTGAATCTCGAGGAAGAAGCTGCGAATTTGATCCAGTACCAACAAGCCTACACGGCATCCGCTCGGATCATTACAACGTCGCAAACCATTTTTGATACGTTACTGCGCTCACTGGGCTAAGTAGCTGCATGATGAGCAGGAGTGAATTATGCGTTTAAGTACCAATTTGTTTTATCAGCGTGCGCAAGACAGCTTAACGCAGTCGCAGTCTCGCCTTGATAAGGTGCAACTGCAACTGACTAAGCAAACGCGCATTCTCAGCCCCGCTGACGATCCGATCGGTAATTCTCAGGTATTAGCGCTAGACGAGAAGCTGGCGCAAAATAGCCAGTTCGATCGCAACTCGGTGACGTTGGAAAACAACCTCAGCCGTGAAGAAAGCGTGTTGTCGAATATTGTCGGTTTCGTGCAACGTGCTCGCGTGCTCGCAAACCAAGCCGGTAATGGGAGCTACAGCCAAGAGAACCGCGAAGCTTTAGCATTGGAGTTGCGTAACATCGAAGATGCTATTTTTGATTTTACTAACGCGCAAGATGAGTCGGGTGAATATATTTTTGCCGGATATCAAAATCGTATCCAGCCGATGAACTATGACCAAGTCACACAAAGTTATAGTTATGATAGCGATGACGGTCAGCGCCAAATTCAATTATCGCCGAGCCTTTATTTACCGGCCGGAGACCCAGGGAGTAAAGTGTTCGGCACCTTGTCGAACCGCGTTGACGTGGAGTTCACTGGCGGCAATAACTTGGTGAATAGTTTGACTGCGAGTGACCGCGATGCGCTAGCAAACTATTGGGATGCGGGCGATGCCGCGACGCAATCGGCAACAATAAATTTTGTCGGCGGTAACTATGAAATTGTCGATGGCGGCGGTACAACAGTAGCAACTGGGGCCTATACTGCGGGTGATACCATCAGTTATCAGGGTCTAGAAATTAATACCAGTAATGATGTGGTCAATGGTGATTCAATTACGTTTGATATTAATGAGCCCGTATCACGAAACCTGTTAACGCAGATCGGCGATTTGGCGAGTGCGTTAGAGAATTCCGATGGCAATCAGAAATTCTCTTATCGTGAGGAAATTGCTTCGTCTTTGACAGCATTCGACGACGCGATTTCTAACCTGACCGACACGCAAGCTAAGGTCGGGGCGCGGTTGAATGTGTTAGAGAATACTCGGTTGAGCAACGCGGACCTGGAAATTGTTAACAAAAAAGCGCGGTCCGATATTGCCGATGTGGACTATTCGACAGCGATTACTGACCTTGTTAAGAACGAAACGATCTACTCGGCTGCTCAACAAGTGTTCACTCGGGTATCTCGTTTGAGTTTATTTGATTATTTATAAATAACTTATCATGTTGGCTGATAGTCAACAGTGACAAGGTATACAGAGATTTTATGAAGGGTTCAGTTGAGTGCTGAACCCTTTTTTTGTAAAAAAATTCAAAAAAGCGGCTAAAGTTTGCCGCTCCGTTGCCGTTAGCCTGAATGACGGCTAAATTTTGCCGTTTTATCGGCAGGTTTAGCCAAAACAAAGCTAAGGAGCAGAATTATGCCTTTATATGTGAATACCAACGTCAGCTCGTTGAACGCACAGCGCCAATTGATTAACTCAGGTAATAAATTGGATACTGCGTTTGAACGTTTGTCGTCAGGTTTCCGCATCAATAGTGCATCAGATGATGCCGCTGGTTTGCAGATCTCGAACCGCCTTGAGTCTCAGGTAATGGGCTTGAACCAAGGTAACCGTAATGCGAACGACGGTATTTCATTGGCACAAACAGCGGAAGGCGCGTTAGACGAAGTGACTAATACCTTCCAACGCGTACGTACCTTGGCGCAGCAAGCGGCGAACGGTTCTAACACCGGTGAAGACCGTTTAGCGATTCAAGAAGAGATTCGCGTATTGATGAGCGAAGTGAATCGTATCGCAGAAGACACTACATTTGGTGGTCAAAGCCTGCTTGACGGTTCTTACAGCGCGTCTTTTCAGGTTGGTGCAGATGCTAACCAAACCATCAACTTCGACATGCAAACTGTTGGCGGTACTGCAAACTCAATGACTGCGGCAGGTGGTTTCACTTTGTCGGGTATCGCGAGTGTTGCATCCGCTGTATCGGGTGAATCTTTGTCAGCGATTTCTGGCACAGCAAACACTAATAGCTTCGCAGGCGCATTCGTTGCTTCAGCGATTTCTGTATCGACTCAAGATGCAGCACAAGAAGTGTTGGCGGGTATGGATAACCTGATCGCTGTGGTTGATAAGAAACGTGCAGAGTTGGGTGCGGTACAAAACCGTTTCCAATCAACGATTCGTAACCAAGGCAACGTTTCTGAAAACCTAGAAGCTGCGAAATCGCGTATTAAAGACGCGGACTTTGCTGCTGAAACTGCAAAACTGACTCAGTCTCAGATCTTGCAACAGGCTTCACAGACTATCCTTGCCCAGGCTAACCAGCGCCCACAGGCAGCGCTTCAGTTACTTGGATAAGTTATTGAATTTATTAAAAAAGCCGGGCTTATGCTCGGCTTTTTTTATTTTTATTCTAAAGTAACGATTGGCATCGCCGATACCCTTTTTAGTCACAGAGTTTAACTAAGCGTCAACGACGCTCGATGCAAAGAAAGGGGAATGTTATGCCTTTATACGTAAATACCAATGTGAGCTCACTGAACGCTCAGCGTCAGTTGATCAACTCAGGTAACAACTTAGACCAAGCTTTTGAACGTCTATCATCTGGTTTTCGTATCAATAGTGCATCTGACGACGCTGCCGGTTTACAAATTTCAAACCGTCTTGAATCGCAGGTGATGGGTCTTAACCAAGGTAACCGTAACGCTAACGACGGTATCTCACTTGCACAAACCGCTGAGGGTGCATTGGACGAGGTTACTAATACGTTCCAACGTGTACGTACTTTGGCACAGCAAGCGGCGAACGGTTCTAACACCGGTGAAGACCGCTTAGCGATTCAAGAAGAAATTCGCGTATTGATGAGCGAAGTGAACCGTATCGCAGAAGACACCACCTTTGGTGGCCAAAACCTGCTTGACGGTACTTACTCTGCAAGTTTCCAAGTTGGTGCCGACGCTAACCAAACCATCGACTTCACGATGCAGTCAGTGGGCGGCACTGCAAACAGTATCACTGCCGCAGGTGGTTTTTCATTGTCAGGTATCGCGAGTGTGGCATCTGCCGTAACTAACGACACGATTGAAGCTATCGCGGGCACGGCAATTGCCGCAGCTGCGACCAACGGCTCAACGTTCGCTGACTTGTTTACCGCAACAGGCATCTCTGTATCAACCCAAGACAACGCGCAAGCAGTATTAGCGGGCATGGACTCACTGATTGCTGTAGTGGATAAGAAGCGTGCAGAGCTCGGTGCGGTGCAAAACCGTTTCCAATCAACGATTCGTAACCAAGGTAACGTTTCGGAGAACTTGGAAGCTGCGAAATCACGTATCAAAGATGCTGACTTTGCTGCTGAAACGGCGAAACTGACTCAGTCTCAGATTCTCCAGCAGGCGTCACAAACTATCTTGGCGCAGGCCAATCAGCGTCCACAGGCGGCAATCCAGCTTCTTGGCTAAATGAATTAAATTTCATTTAATTACTAAGCTGTTGAAAAACCGAGCAATTTTGCTCGGTTTTTTGTTTAAAGATTATACAAAAGGGGCCGATATATTAAGTAAGCAAGAACGTATGTCACTGACCGGGTGTTTTGTGTAAGTGACACAGTGGATTTAACAAGAGGGGTGCATAACCATGCCTTTATATGTAAACACAAACATCAGCTCACTTAATGCTCAGCGTCAGTTAATCAACTCAGGTAATAAACTTGACCAAGCTTTTGAGCGCCTTTCATCAGGCTTCCGTATTAACAGTGCATCTGACGATGCGGCGGGTCTACAGATCTCTAACCGCTTAGGTTCTCAGATCATGGGTCTTAACCAAGGTAACCGTAACGCGAACGACGGTATCTCTTTGGCACAGACCGCTGAAGGTGCTTTGGACGAAGTAACAAACACCTTCCAACGTGTACGTACTTTGGCGCAACAAGCAGCCAACGGTTCAAACACCGGTGAAGACCGCTTGGCAATCCAGGAAGAAATTCGTGTATTGATGAGCGAAGTGAACCGTATCGCCAAAGATACTACCTTTGGTGGACAGAACTTGCTCGACGGAACTTACTCTGCGAGCTTCCAAGTAGGCGCGGACGCTAATCAAACCATCGACTTCACTATGCAGTCAGTGGGTGGCACTGCCAATAGTTTGACTGCTGCTGCGGGTTTTACTTTGTCAGGTATTGCATCAATTGCATCAGCTGTTACCGGTGATGCGTTGACATCAATCTACGGTACCGCAACGTTTACTGGTAGTACCAACGGTGCGACTGCACTTGATTTCGCTACCGTGTTCGTGGCTTCAACGCTTTCTGTGAGCACCCAGCAAGACGCGCAAGCAGTGCTAGCGGGTATGGACTCATTGATTGCTGTAGTGGATAAGAAACGTGCCGAGTTGGGTGCTGTGCAAAACCGTTTCCAATCAACGATTCGTAACCAAGGCAACGTTGCAGAAAACTTGGAAGCTGCGAAATCGCGTATTAAAGATGCCGATTTTGCTGCTGAGACGGCTAAATTGACGCAGGCACAGATTTTGCAACAGGCTTCGCAGACCATTTTGGCACAGGCGAACCAGCGTCCACAGGCTGCATTGCAGTTATTGGGATAATCGCTTTTGGCATAAAATTGCCGCTTTTAATCAAAGCCGGGGTCTTCCCCGGCTTTTTTTTGTTCTTTTTTTGGCTATTTACTAAAAAATCCCTAAAGTTTCATTCAGGGGTTGCCGATACCCTATACGGGAAGGTTTAAGTAACCGAAAATCAGAAGGGTAATGTTATGGCCGAATTTACAATGGACTTACGTGCGATGTCATCGCCAAGCGCGTCTGACGGTAGCACTCGGCTGAATTCTTCACAGCGAGAGCAAGTGATTGAGACGGTACAGGAAGTGCGTGACCGAACTCAACAGCAGACTGTTCAAGCAGAGCAGCGTGCGAGCGAAGCGCAAAACGTTGACAAGGGTTCAGTTGCTGAAGTGATAGAGAAGATCAATCAATCACCATCCATACGCAACACCAGTTTGCAGTTCGTATTTGATGAAAAAGGTGAGCCACCGGTGGTCAAGGTGATGGATCAAGAGAGTGGAGAGATGATACGCCAAATTCCATCGGAGTTGGCAGTAAAACTCTCTAAAGCTATAGAAGAATTGGCCGATAACCAAGACAGTCGGTCAGGAATTCTGTTCGATAAGCAAGTTTAAGGAGTACTGTCATGCCACTATTTACCTCCGCAGGCGTCGGTTCAGGGCTTGACCTCGAGTCGATTATTTCATCGACGTTGCAAGCCACTAACCAGCCAAAACAAGCGCAGTTCCAGAAGTTGGAATCGCGTTACGAAACCGAATTGTCGGCGCTCGGGGCGGTAAAGTCGGCACTTTCTAAGTTTGATGATGTGATCACCAAGCTCAGTGACAGTGACTTGTTTGATAAACGAGTAGCACAGCTGAAACAGCCTGAATCGGGTGACTTGATTCGCTTTTCGAGCAATGACGACTCGACCGGCGGTTCGTTTGAGGTCGAAGTTCAGCAGTTGGCCGAGGGCTCTCGTGCGGTCTCCGCAGATGGCACATTTACATCGGCCGATCAGGAGATTACCACGTCTGATAGCACGCTTTCGTTCAGTGCTGGTGATAAAAGTTTTGACTTAAATATTGCCGCTAACTCAACCCTGGAAGATATTCGCCAACAAATTAATGATTCGGCCGATAACTTCGGCGTCACTGCTAACATTATTAATACCGGTACCGAGGCAAAGTTGGTGCTGACCTCGAATGAGTCCGGCGCGGGTAATGATTTAGTGGTGACCAATAACAATGCCGAGTTAGACGGTTTATCAACGCAAGCATTTGATGGCTCGGCGGGTGGAATGGCCATTGCCGCAGAAGATATGGCAAAAGATGCCCGTATCGTAATCGATGGCATTACCGCAACGAGCAGTAGCAATACGTTTACTGATGTAATTCAAGGTTCGACGATTACCGCGATTAAAGAAAGCGAAAATAACGAGACCGCACAGGTTAACATCCAGCGTGACCGTGAGGGTGTGAATAAACTCATTGATGAGTTCGTATCCGCATATAATGGCGTGGTCAGTATTATGGACCAAGCGACAGCAACTAATGCGGTGTTGCAAGCCGACTCGACGATGCGCGGTTTACAAAACCAGATGGTCAACGTGTTGACTAGCAATGTTGAGGGCGCAGGCGACTTCTCGAGCTTATTCGATATCGGTTTGAGCCTTAACAAAGACGGAAAGCTTGAGAAAAACAATATTATTCGCAGCGTGAATGAAGCCATGGATCAAGATTTCAACGCCTTTGGTAAGATTTTCTCAAACGAAGGTGGTATCGCGAGTCGATTTGAAACCTTGATGAACAATTACATTGAATCGGATGGTGCGATCACGTTCCGCGAAAAGTCGTTGAACGAGAGTCTCGACAGACTCGAAGATGATCGCTTGGATCATCAGTATCGGATGGAACAACTTGAGGGCCGCTTACGTGAAAAGTATTCGGGTCTTGATGTGATGCTGGCGCAAATGCAGAGCACGCAGAATTACTTATCGTCACAATTAGGCAACCTGCCTGGTTTTGGTGGTAAGGACTAAACTCAGATTTTAAGTTAGAGGTTATTAGCTATGAATAAGAAGCTAAAAGGTTACACGCAGGATTCATTACGCGCTCGCATCGCGGGCGCAGACCCTTATCAGCTTATCCAGATGCTGATGGCGGGTGCGATGGAAAACCTCAACTATGCAAAAGGCGCTATTGAGCGTAAAGACCTCGAGAAAAAGTCGGTACATATTTCTAAGAGCGCAGCGATTATCGAATCATTGCGTACGAGCCTTAACTTAGAAGTAGGTGGCGAAGTGGCAGATAATCTCAACCAATTGTACTTGTACATGGGTGAGACGCTGACCGATGCGACGCGTACCAACGATGTCGCCAAACTCGAAGAAGTTCGCTCATTATTGGCGCAAATTAAGTCGTCGTGGGACGCTATCACGCCTTCAGACCGCGATAGTGCGATGTCACAACTCGGCGGTTCTGCCGCTGTAGGCGCGTAATGGAGCTGCCAGAGCGTCTGCAACAGCATCTATCTGCGCTCGCGCAGCTGCTCGATGCCGATACATCGGATGAGCAAGCGAGTGCTGAGATTTTGCAACATATTCAATCTGAGGTGGGTGAGCAGCTTGCTTCAGATGAGCTCACCGATCAAGAAAAGGCTGAATTGATTGAGGCGGTGCAGAATGCAATTACGGACTTGCAGCAGCATGCCCAATCACAACGCCAAAGTATCGACGAAGGATTAAAAAAGCTCAGCAAAGGGCGTAAATCCGTCAGTCGCTATAAACAAGTGCAGCCATAGACCGTATCTGCTTGAGCTAATGTTCACTCTCGGGCTATAGTGCTTTTATATCTCAATTAGAAAGCGCGATCATGGACAGTACACAGCAACAAATCAAAGGCATGATGCAACAACTCAAAGATGCATCTGACCGCCAAATTGAACGCGAGCAAGTATTTGCCGAACACGCCGAACAGCGGTTTCGTGACAACCTCGCTGCCTTTCGAAAGTTCTACCCCAAAATCGCTGATAGTATTGAGGCGTTTAGCTCCGATAAACCACTTGAGTTGTTCGTAACCGCTTCTGGTCAGGGCAATATCAAGGAACACGTGACTGGCTATCCGCTGTACGGTGATGATCCTATTGCGCAGGTGGCCCGTCAGGTCGAGGAGCAGCTCGCCAAGCCGATGGTAAACCACATCGACTTCGCTAAGTATGCTGAGGTGCCAGAGGATGATACCCGTGTCCATGCACGCTATTTAAAACAGCTGGGTGAAGCGGTTGCCGAAGCGGGAGCTGTAGAGAAGCTCGCGCCGTTGCCGGATCGCTTTCCTACCGCTGTCGTGTTTGGCGTTGGCTTGGGTTACCACATCCCGATGCTCATGGAGCGGGTTCAATTTGATTACATTTATTTGATTGAACCGAGTTTTGAGAACTTCTATTGCAGTCTCTATTGTACGGATTGGCGCAGCATTATTGAGCAAGTTGATGAACAGCGGGGTGTGCTGACCTTCCAGCTCGGCGCCTCGTATCAGACTTTTATCGATGATTTATACCGTGTAAGCCAAGATATTGGTGTGTTCTCGCTGACAAAGTGCTTCTGTTATCAACATTATCCCTCAAAAGAAAACGCCACCTTGTTACGTGAGTTTTTCATGCGACTGTTTGAACTGCATGGTGGCTACGGGTTTTATAATGATGCAACAACAGCACTGGCGCACACAGTACAAAATGCCAAGCAGGGCATGAATCTACTTAAGCACAAAACAGAAGACAGCAACCGATATCGCGACTATCCCGTTTATGTCGTTGGCAATGGTCCGTCGCTTGATGAAAGTATTGAGTTCATTAAAGACACCCAAGAACACGCGCTTATTATCGCAGCGGGAACGGCGTTACAAACGCTGTTGAAACACGATATTGTGCCCGACTTTCATACGCTCGTTGAACGGCCCAAAAGCACCTACGATGTGCTACTCAAATCATTACCCAAAGAGACTTACAGCAAGCTCAACTTGCTGACCATGAACCTGATTTACCCGGATGTGGTGCCGCTGTATCAGTGGGTGGGGATGGCCGGTAAGGGCATTGATGCGAGCGGTGATTTGCTCAACTACGTGTTGCTCAATGAGGCTCAACAGGCACTGCGTTATTTGCCGTTTTGTAACCCGTTGGTCGCCAACACCGCATTGTCTTATGCGGCACATATGGGCTTTAAAGAGATCTACATGTTTGGTGTTGATAATGGCTACTCGGCTGACGGTCGTCACCATTCAAAAGATTCTGCCTACTATCAGGGCGCGCTGAAAGATTGGAAACCTCACGATGCACGGCACGAATTAGCGGGTAACCTGGGTGGAACGGTCATGTCATCGAACTTCTTGGCGATGTCGTGTCAGCAGATGGGGCGTTTGTTGGGTTTACCTAAATTTGCTGATATTCACTGCTATAACGTCGGCGAGGGCGCTAAGGTCAACCATGCATTGCCACTTAAGCCTGAGCACGTGCTACCAGAACCACAACAGCATGATAAGTCGCAGGTGGTGGATTACATCAAGGACGAGTTATTTAATCACTTCCAGTTTGAGCATTTCGAGCGTTATATGGCGTTCGATCGTTACGACGAAATCTGCGACCATTTGATTGCTATCAGTGAAGAGCCCATCACTAGCCGTGCTGAGGCATTGGATAACTTGCGCCGACAAGCGCGCTATTTATATAGTCACCGACAAACGCGTTACTCTCATCTGCATTATGTGCTGGAAGGCGAGATGCTGTATTTTCAGTGTCCATTGGTGGTATTGCTTTACAACGCCAATGACGAAGCTCAGTGCTTAACTCACTTTAAAAAGGCGCTCGACGTGTGGCGTCGGTTTGTGCTGGAAGCGCGGGAAGATCTCAAAACAGCGTGGCTAGAGAAGTGCACACGAGGCTATAAACCTAAGGTGCGCAAAAATTTCCGAGTTGATGAGCAACAACCCAGCACTTAGCTGGGTTGTTGTCTAAGTTTACAGTAAAAATAGGCCGTGAATTTCGGACAGTTTAGAAGGCAACTGTAAAAACCGCGATACTTTGGTTTCTGGGTCAAAGATGACGACGCCGGTATCTATTGAAATATTTTTTGACACACCGACATTCTTAGAGAAGTTGCGGTTACGGCTTTGACCGACAAAGAACAAGTGACCATTAAAGGCAAGCCCGCGCGTAAAGGCAGCAAACTCGCCGATCACCGATGCGTTGTTTTGACGCAAACCACCACGCAGTGAGTCGAGCACAGTGAGGCAGCCGTCGATAAACTGAATGTTGTGCGGCATCCATAAATCGCGGATAGGCGTTCCAATACGCTCACCCGTGACAATATCAAACTCAATGACTGCACCATCAAAGATATCGCGTTTCCAGTTACCCGTTTCCGAGAACATGGAGACATATAAGCTATCACCGACGATGCAGCAGTCATTGGTATGGTGAAAGGGCCCCTCATCGCGGCCTGCTTTTACGGACAATGGAATTTTGCGTTGCAGGCTTAAATCGCGATCGTAAACCAATACCGCATCTAACAAGCTGCAGGCAATAAAAAAGCACTGGCTAGCTGCATGATACGCGATGCCGTGGCCACGGCTTTTGGTCGGCAAGGGTTGGTTACGAATAACATTAAAGTCACGATCGAGCTGCAAAATGCCACGTTCGTCGTCGACTGTGTAAAGATAATTATCAACTTCGATGATACAGTGGCAGCATCCCGATAGTACTTTTTTATAGTGCCACTCAGTCCCATTAACGTCGAGTTGGTAAAGACCACCGCCTGCTTCTGGATCGTCTGAGGGTTGTGCGCCTGAGCTGACTAACAGTTGGCATTGAATGGTTTCGAGCTCATCAATGATGCGTAAGTCATTCAAAATGGGGCTGACGATAAAGTCCTTTTGCGCGGTTAACCCCATATCACTGAGTTGCTCGGATACTTCCGCAAATGAGGTTGTACAAATAATCACGTAGCGATCAGTGTATTCCTTTTGAAATAACTCGGGGCTGATGATGGGGTGACCCTCCTGTTCGCCTCCCCACATATTAGCGCTGTTATCGCATATGACGATGTCACTATCGGGTAAACGACGTATCGTTTTGGTGCAGATATTGCCCGCCCCCCATAGGGCGATTGGACGCTGACCCGCATGGCGAGAGATATCGGCAAAACGACTGAATGGAATTGACGTCTTCATGCAGGCTCCTTGCGTAAGTATTTTGCCCACTCTGATTCAGGTAAATACACCTTGCCGTAAGCTGAACTGCCGCCCCAGAGGTTATATTTATGCCACTGTCCATCTTCTATCCACCAAACGCGCGGGTCTCTAAAGCCATCTGCAATGCGCCAGAATTCATCCTCGGTCATGTCGACATAGTCAAGCCAGTAATACAAGTCGGATGACACCACATGGTCATATTTGCGTACCATCTCGATACCTTCATCACGGGTCATATAGCCTGTGCGGATATCCTTTGATGCGTGGTCGGTGGCGCGCCCATAACCAAATTTGACGAATTTGAGTAGATCATGGATACCATTTTCGTATCGGTCGTCGAGGTTCGACATCTTGCGATACGTGCGTTCAAACGGTTCTTCTTTCTCTTTCCAGCCGTACTGATCTTTTACCAGTTGCGTATGCGCATTGGGATCCCATTTAAAGAAGTTGCCCACATAAATGCCGCGAACGCCGACCTCAAGAATTTCCTCATCCGATGGATACTTAGCCCAGTTGAGATCTTTACTGCTCAGCGGGTCTTGTTCATCGTCGAGAAAGTCGTACCATTCATAACCGCGCAGCGCGTTGTCATGGCGCATTTGCGCGCTGAATTCGACAAAGTCGTCAGGGTCGTACATGCCTGAAATATCCCACGCGGTCTCGCCCCAAATAATTAATGGGATCTTGTAACGCACAGCGACCTGAATAGGCACCGTGAAAATGCCGCAGTGGGCGTGCCAGTTCATATCACCCATCATCTTAAAGCCTAAGCGGTTCATCTTTTTCAAAACCGATACGCTGGGGCCGACCATCAAGTGATCGGCGTCGAATACGTGACGCATACGGTCACGGTTATAGTCGCCTTCGGGTAAGTAATTGTTGCCATGATAGGTGACGAGTAGAGGTTTTAAGCCATATTCTGTCGCCATTTTATGGATTTGATAGTAACTATCTTTGCCACCACTGACCGGTATCAAACAGTCATAGTCGCCTTCATTCTGACTTTTGATACTTTCGACCAAGCGTTCGAAGCGTTTTTTGCGACGTGCCCAGTGATCATCCGATAACTGTTCGAATTGTTCTGCGACACGGCACGCCGAACAGACATTATCTTCATCTAATGTCATATTAACCGCGTGGGCGGGGGCGACACAGACTTTACAGTAATTTGCCTCATTAACCATGGTTGACTCACTTAGTTATAAAAGGTTGTAGTTCTGGCTTACGAACGGCGAAGCCACTGTCAAATAAATGTTTTTTTGCTAAATACACGCTTTGATCGCGGTAATGAAATAGGTTTGCGGCCGCCACGGCAGATGCTTGGGTATCGCTCAGCACATCTTCGAAATCAAACCACTCGCCTGCGCCACCGAGCGCAATCACAGGAATGCTGAGTGCTTGCGTCACCTCTGCGATAAGGTCAATGTTGTAACCTGTTTGCTGTCCGTCGGCATCAATGTCGTTTAACAACACTTCACCGCAGCCGAGTTGTTCAGCACGTTTTGCCCAATCGAGCGTGGTGCATTCAGTGCTCGTTTGACCGCCATGGGTAAACGCAATGGCTTGACCGTCTACTCGCTTGCTATCAATGGAGGCCACAATGCACTGTGAGCCAAATTCTTTGGCGGCTTCTTCGACGAGGTTAGGAGCCTCGGCCAGCAATGTGTTTAACGAAACTTTGTCAGCGCCCCACTGCAAGCGTTTTTCAATATCTAATAATGTCCGAATTCCGCCACCCACGGTCATGGGCATGAAAGCTGACTGCGACATCTCGCGTACGATAGCCTCGATAGAAGTCGGGTTGCCATGACGTAAATCGTCACGTTTAGCGTCGTACTGCCCATCTTGAGTAATATCCAGATAGATCAGTTCATCTGCACCCCATTCACTCATCCGACGCACCGCCCAGATAGCATTACCGATATTTTGGTACTTACTGAATTTTTTACTTTGTACTAAGTACCCGTTGCGTAACAACAAAACGGGAATGACACGTTTCTTAAGCATCGGTACGGTACTCCAAAAAGCGACTCAATAAAGTGCGGCCGGCCGCTTGGCTTTTTTCTGGGTGAAACTGCACGGCAAATAAGTTACCGCGTTCAACCGCTGCGACGAATTGTGAGCCATAGTCACTGTGTGCGCTGGCATCAGCGCTTTTAGCTAAAGCAAAGCTATGCACAAAGTAAAACTCTTTGGGTTCAGCAAAAGCAGGTGCAAACCACGAATCTTCGGCAAAGTGAACGGTATTCCAGCCGATATGAGGCAGGTGCAAACCGTGACTCTCGAGTCGCTCAACCGTCCCGTTTAACCAACCGAGTCCGGCCGTTTTGCCGCCTTCGGTTCCGGCATCGCAGAGCACTTGAAGGCCCACGCAAATACCCATCAGCGGCTTTTTGTCGACCTTGACCTGTTGCTCAATTAATTCGAGTGGCAGGCGCTCCCGCATTTTTTGTAGAGAACGGTCGAAGGCACCTACGCCCGGTAAGATTAAATGAGTCGCGGATTTTATGGCTTCAGGCGCGTTAGAAACCGTAACCTCATCGCATAATGTGCGACAAATATTAGCAACGGAACCGACGTTACCTGAGCCGTAATTCAATATACAAATTGAAGTCGGCTCACTCAAAGATTGCTCTCCCTGGTTGACGTTAATTAACGTATATAAGATATTTTAAGTATTCGTTCAAAAGAACGTTAATTCAAAATAATATTGATTCATAAGAATAAGTGCTCAAAGCTGTAAGCAAGGATAGTGCCAATAGAATGTCGAGTTTTTGACATGGCGTGAGATTTGCATGGGGACGGTATCGGTTCACTACCCAGCTTAAACACTAAGGGCGGAGCATGTTTAACAATAAAACCATTTTGATTACCGGTGGCACTGGGTCCTTTGGTCATAAATTTATTCCTATGACACTGGAAAAGTATAACCCTAAGAAAATCATCGTTTTTTCTAGAGATGAAATGAAGCAATGGGAAATGGCAAAGCTATTTCCTAATGATGATAGGTTGCGGTTTTTTATCGGTGACGTGCGAGACCGTGACCGTCTTTATCGTGCACTAGACGGTGTTGATTATGTTGTGCATGCTGCCGCCACTAAGATTGTGCCCACCGCCGAATACAACCCATTTGAATGCATCAAAACCAATGTCAATGGCGCGATGAACCTCATCGATGCGTGTATTGATAAAAAGGTTAAAGGATGTGTTGCCTTATCCACGGATAAAGCGAGCAGTCCGGTGAATTTGTACGGTGCTTCAAAGTTGGCATCGGACAAATTATTTGTGTCCGGTAACGCTTATGCTGGCGGACACGAAACCCATTTTTCTGTCGTGCGTTATGGTAATGTGATGGGCTCTCGCGGCTCGGTGATTCCTTTCTTCATGTCCATCCGCGATCAAGGCAAGTTGCCTATTACCGATGATCGCATGACTCGCTTCATGATTTCGCTAGAGCAGGGCGTTGAGCTCGTGTGGCACGCATTTGAAGATATGATCGGGGGCGAGATTTACGTTAAGAAAATACCGTCAATGAAAGTCACTGATTTAGCACGCGTGGTTGCGCCAGAAGCTGAGCTCGAGACGGTGGGTGTGCGGCCTGGTGAAAAACTACATGAACAAATGATAGGGTTTGAGGATGCGCCTTATACTTATGAGTATCCGGAACATTTCAAAATCCTACCGGCGATTAATGATTGGCACAAAGATCCTCGGCGTATCAAGGATGGTGTTAAAGTGGCTGAGAACTTTGTCTACTCGAGTGACAACAACACCGAGTGGATGACTGACGGCGAGCTACAAGCATGGCTTGAGCAAAACGCTCAGAGTATAGGGCGCATTTAATGATTCCATACGGACGACAGGATATTACCCAAGCGGATATCGATGCTGTAACCGAGGTGTTGAAGTCAGATTTTTTGACTCAGGGTCCCAAGGTTCCTGAGTTCGAAGCCGCACTTGCAGCGCAGGTTGGAGCGCAGTTTGGTGTTGCAGTCAACAGCGCCACTTCGGCACTACATATTGCTTGTATGGCGTTGGATTTAGGCCCCGGTGATAGGCTGTGGACAACGCCGGTAACCTTTGTCGCTTCGGCAAACTGTGCCCGCTATTGCGGTGCTGAGGTCGACTTTGTCGACATCGATCCTAATACTTATAATCTATCGGTTTCAGCCCTAGCTGCGAAGTTAGAGACTGCCGCGCAAACGCATACTTTACCGAAAGTGCTCGTCGTCGTTCACTTGTCAGGTCAGCCGTGCGAAATGCAGGCCATCCGTAATCTAACCGCAGATTACGGAATAGCGATTATCGAAGATGCATCTCACGCTGTGGGCGGGCGTTATCAAGATGAGCCTATCGGCAACGGCCGTTACAGTGATATCACGGTATTCAGTTTTCATCCCGTTAAAATTATTACGTCTGCCGAGGGCGGTATGGCGCTCACAAATGATGAGCAACTGGCCGAGCGCATGCGTTTGGCGCGCAGTCATGGTATTACGCGTGATCCTGAACAGATGACTCAAGTACCTGATGGCGACTGGTATTATCAACAATTAAGCTTGGGCTACAACTATCGGATGACTGAAATGCAAGCGGCTTTAGGGTTGAGCCAGCTACAACGCTTACAAGCATTTGTTGCGGCACGTCATCGCGTTGCAGCGCACTACAACGAGCAATTGGCGGATTTACCCATACGACTGCCTTGGCAGCACCCCGATAGCTACTCGGGTTATCATCTGTATATTATTCGGTTAGAGACCGACAAGTTGACTAAAAGCCATGCCCAAGTGTTTAGTGAGCTCAGGGCAAAAGGTATCGGTGTTAACTTGCACTATATTCCGGTACATACTCAACCTTACTATCAACAACTGGGCTTTAAGCCTGGCCAATTTCCGCAAGCGATGGCGTACTACCGTGAGGCGATTAGCATTCCGATGTTTGCTAGTTTAACTGAAAGCGATCAGCAACAGGTTATTGCGACTTTGCATGAGGTCTTAACATGAGTGTGCTGATGGTGATTCCTGCACGCGGCGGAAGTAAACGTATTCCTCGTAAAAATATAAAGCCGTTTGCGGGCAAGCCGATGTTGCAATGGTCTGTGGAAGCAGCGCGCGAGGCACAATGTTTTAATCATATTGTCGTCTCTACCGACGATGATGAGATCGCCGAAGTCGCGCGTATCGCGGGCGCTCAAGTGCCGTTTATGCGACCGAGTGATTTAGCAGATGACTACACACCGACCATACCGGTTATCCGCCATGCAATAGAAACCTATGAAGCAGAACATGGTCACGTTGACTATGTGTGCTGTCTGTATGCCACTGCCCCCTTTGTTGAGGCCGATGATCTGGCCGCCAGCTTTGCTGAGCTCTCTCATGCGAAGGTGCCACTCGACTTTGTCGTTTCGGGTACCGAATTCAGCTTTCCGATCCAACGCGCCGTACGCATCAACGATGAGGGGTTAGTCGAGATGTTCATGCCTGAGCATGCGAGTACACGTTCTCAAGACCTGCCAAAAGCATGGCATGATGCCGGCCAATTTTATTGGGGCAAGCGTGACGCTTGGTTTTCTCAAGACAGCTTTTTTACCGCGCGCACACGATTATTTCCGCTACCCAGCTTTCGCGTACAAGATATCGACACGCCCGATGATTGGTTGCGTGCTGAATGGATGAAAAAAGCGATGCAAAAGCCATGAAACGTGCTGTTATCCGTGCCGATGCAGGGATTAACATCGGTAGCGGTCACGTGATGCGTTGCTTAACCCTCGCCGACGCGTTGGTACTTGAGGGTTTCGAGATTTGCTTTATTTGCCGACCACAAACCGGTGACTTGATTACCTTGATTTCTGAGCGAGGATACCGAGTCGAGGCTTTATCGATTCAGTCGGAGACGCCTGATAGCCACTTAGCGCATAGTGCATGGTTGTATGGCGGGCATGTATTAGACGCACAAGAAACGCAGGTAATTATTGACCGCGAACAGCCAACACTATTGGTGGTTGATCATTACGGCATTGACCAGCGTTGGTTTGACGCGTTAACGCAGTGCCCGTCTCATGTCATTGCGCTCGATGATCTGGCTGACCGGAAATTGCCATGTGATTTATTGGTCGACCCCACGGTAGGGCGAAGCATCGATATGTACAAACATTTGCTACTCGCTCAGAGCGAAGCCCTAGTAGGCGCGCCCTATTGTTTGTTGCGCAATGAATTTCTGCAGTGGCGCGAACTGAGTCTTCAACGACGCCAGCGGGTGACCGATATTGAGCGTATTGTCGTCAGTCTTGGCGGCGTCGATGCCACCAATGTCACGACAACGGTACTCACTGAACTTGAGTGCTCTAATTTAGCATCAGGCTGTCAGATTGATATTTTAGTCGGTAGCGCTTATCCGCATCTGCATGGTTTGCAACAACAGGTTAATCAAAGTCGCTTTACTGTGTCTGTTGCTGTCGCGGTAACCAATGTCGCGGAGCGTTTAGCACACGCAGATTTGGCGATAGGCGCCGCGGGTAGTAGTGCATGGGAACGATGTTGCTTAGGTGTGCCGACATTGATGTGTGTATTAGCCGAAAACCAAGCCGCCATTGCGACCGTACTTGAAAACCGCCAAGCGGCGATTTTAGTGCATTGCCGAGGCAGCGTAGCGGTTGGTCGGTCGCTGCAAAGCGCGTTGGCACACTGCATTGAACAGTCTCACTATTTGGAGTTGTTATCACAGAATGCGGCTAATTTAGTCGATGGTCGCGGTACGGTCCGGGTCATTGAGGCAATTAAGGGGTTATTATGACGCAAGCACTGCAAGTGAGTGTACTTTGTTCCGATCCTAATCATCCTATCCAACCACTGTTGCAGGACTGGAAAATCAAGCAACAAGAAGACGGGCATCAGGTTGAGATTGTTGAGCGTGCAAAGCACCTTCGCGGTGGCGATATATTGTTACTGATTTCCTGTGTGGAAAAAATTACCACAGATGTGCGTTCTGGCTATCAGCGAAGTTTGGTCATACATGCCAGTGATTTACCTAAAGGACGTGGCTGGAGCCCCCACATTTGGGGTCTACTAGAAGGCAAAGACCAACTGACTGTTACCTTGCTCGATGCAGCCGAAGGTATCGACGAGGGGGCCATCTATAAACAACTGCAACTCCCCGTGACTAAAGATGCACTGTGGGATGAAATCAATGCAGCGTTGTTCAGTATGGAATTAGTGCTGATGGATTGGGCGGTGGCCCATGTTTTAGCAACACAACCGCAACCGCAGGCAGAACAGCAGGCGACCTATTACCCCAAACGTACGCCTTCAGACAGTCAGTTAGATGCCGATAAAAGCATAGCAGCGCAGTGGGACCTGATTCGGGTGTGCGATCCCAACCGCTATCCAGCGTGGTTCTCCTTGCATGGGCACCAGTATAAAGTGATCGTGGAGAAGATGGATGACGAATAGCATTGAGATTGATGGGCGTCGCATTGGCGATGATGCGCCGCCTTATATTATTGCTGAAATGTCAGCAAACCATAATGGTGATATTAAACAAGCCTTCAAAATTATTGAAGCGGCAAAAGCGGCTGGCGCCGACGCGCTTAAAATTCAGACCTACCGCCCTGATACCATTACGTTAGATTCGTCCAAACCTGACTTTTGTATCAATGAGGGCTTATGGGAAGGGCGTACACTGTATGAACTCTATGAGTGGGCGCATACCCCTTGGGAATGGCATGAAGCCTTGTTTGCTCATGCAAAGCAGGTTGGCATTACGCTGTTTAGTTCGCCTTTTGATCCGACTGCAGTTGATTTGTTGGAGTCACTTGGCGCACCCGCCTATAAGATTGCCTCGTTTGAAGCAGTCGATATTCCGCTTATTGAGTACGTCGCTAAAACGGGTAAGCCGATGATTATTTCGACCGGCATGGCAGATGCCGAAGAAATTCAAGATGCGATAGATGCTGCTCGTCGGGCGGGTTGTAAAGAATTAGCGGTGTTGCACTGTGTAAGTGGCTATCCCGCGCCTGCCGCCGATTATAATTTATCGACGCTAGTTGATATGAAGCAACGCTTTGGCCAGTTGACAGGATTATCCGACCATACATTAGATAATACCACCGCGATTTGTAGTGTTGCTTTAGGCGCCGCATTAATTGAAAAACACTTCACGCTCGACCGCGAGGGGGGTGGGCCTGATGATAGTTTCTCATTAGAACCGAATGAACTCGCCGCTTTGTGTCGCGATAGTAAAACAGCATGGGAGGCACTCGGAAAGGTTGATTACGGGCGCAAATCCAGTGAGCAAGATAATTTGAAATTTCGTCGCTCGTTATATTTCGTTAAAGACCTTGCGGCAGGTGAATTGATTACTGCGGAACATGTACGAAGTGTACGCCCTGGCTATGGACTCGCACCTAAACACATTAAAGAGGTCATTGGTAAGCGTGCAACGCGAGACCTTGAGGCGAATACTAAGGTTACCCGTGGTGACTTTAGCTAATGCTCTAGCGATGAGTCAGAGGCCAATGAGAGACACAAAAAAACCGGCTCAATAAGCCGGTTTTTTGAACACTGCGACGTGTCAATTAAAGCGCTTGGATCTTAGCGTTCAAACGGCTCTTATGACGTGCCGCTTTGTTCTTGCTGATCAAGCCTTTAGTTGCGTAACGGTCCAATAATGGGGTTACTGTGGTTAAAGCTGAGGTTGCAGCTTCTTTATCTTTGCTTTCAATGGCTGCGTTTACACGTTTAAGGTAAGTACGCATCAATGAACGGCGGCTTGCATTATGGCGGCGATTTTTCTCGGCTTGAATCGCACGCTTTTTAGCAGACTTAATGTTAGCCAAGGTGAACTCCTAAAATTCGTTAACAGAACGCTTCTTTATAAAGGTCGTGGATTATGCCTAATCTGGCGGAAATGTCAACACTTAATGTCGTAGATTGTGTATTTTGAGTGACTTGCCAAACATGATTTTTTATTCGATATTGTTAACAGCTTGCAACATTTAAGGATGAGTTATGTCTGAACCGCTCCGAGTAGAGAAGATTCGTGAGTTTGGACTCTATATAGGACAAGAGGATCCTCAGTTAAATGGATTAATGAAGGCGCTCGCCGTGTGGTTAGATGTGCCTATGGCGTTCGTCAGTATCGTCGACAACGAAACCCAGTTTTTTAAGGCAAAGACCGGCTTTGATGGGGAAGAAATTGATCCCGAACCTTCGTTTTGTAATTACGTGGTGAGCAACGAAGAGCAATTGCTAATCAACGATGCGCTTAAGAATAAGCAATTTAAAGATAATCCCTATGTCACTGACGCACCGAACATCCGATTTTACGCAGGGGTACCACTTAAGCTCGACGATGTGACGGTCGGGACGGTATGCGTGCTCGATACACAGCCGCATAACTTTTCTGATGAAGAACTCGAGAGCCTGTCGCATGTCAGCGAGCACGTTAGTCAATACTTAACCTTATCGTTAAAGCACCAACAGTTGGTGCAAGAACGCTCATTTATCGATGATACGCCTGCTGCGCTGATTAAATGGCGTTATAATATGGCATTGGACCTGCAGTATGTCTCGGCCAACATGTCGACGTTGTTCAATATTCCCAGTGATCAACTCCGTGATGGCTCAAAGAGCTTTGAAGATTTCCTCGATGATAAAGGCCGCAAGGAACTCAACTTTTTACTCAGTAACCACCTCGCTGGGGTCGCCACGAGTGAAGCCCAGTTTCGTCTAATACCTGTCAAAGGACCCGAGCGCTGGGTCAAACTGTTGTCAAAAAGCTTTTATGATCCCGAGGGACGGCTTGAAAATATCCACGCCATGCTGATTGATAATACCGCTAACCGCTACTTTGAACGGCGCTTGAATGAGGCGAACCAGCAAATGCGTTTGGTATTGGAGGCGTCAGGGTTGGGTACCTGGGATTGGAACGTACCTACCGATACCAATAAAGTGAATCAACGCTGGTGTGAGTTACTCGGGATCGAGTACGCTAATTTCGACCCATCGTTGTATTTTTGGGAGAGTCTCGTTCACCCTGCCGATTTAAAGCGAGTTGAGCGCGAGTTACAAGCCCATATGGTGGGCGACACACCTGCTTTCTCGACCATTTATCGTATGCGTCATGCGCAAGGTTATTGGGTTTGGATAGAAACCTATGGACGCGTGGTCGAGCGCGATTCGGCAGGCAAAGCACTGCGCTTAACGGGGACGCACCGCGATATTACTGAAAAGAAAGAGGCCGAGCTGCTCGATAATAAGCAGCGACAACTATTAAGCTTTATTAACAAAGCACAGGCGCTCTACTTAAATGACAAAGATCTCTCTAAAGCCTGCCAAGACATTTTACCCGAGCTGATTGAGATTGCCGACAGCCAGTTTGCCTTTATCGGTGAGATGCAAAAGCGCAATGGTAAAGATGTGTTGTATATCCATGCGATATCGGAACTCTCGTGGAACGAACAAAGCTCAGAGCTGTATAAAGCGTATCTGCGCGGCGAACTATTCTTCGAGAGTTTGAACAATTTATTTGGCCGCACCATTACCTCCAACGAAGTCGTACTGACCAACGAACCCAGCCAACACGCTGCTTCCAAAGGCACACCGAGTGGCCATCCCCGTATTATGCGATTCTTGGGTTTACCGATTCGTTTACAAGGTAATGTGGTTGGCATGATAGGTCTCGCTAACAAGCTCAATGATTATGAGCAAAGTGACGCGACTTTTTTACAGCCCTTGTTAGACGCGCTAGGGGCACTGTTTTATGCGGTTCAATTGGACAAAGCACGTATCGATGCTGAGCGGCGTCTAAAAAATATGGCGATGACAGATGCGCTCACTGGGGTGCCTAATCGTCGTGCATTTATAGAGCGTTGCCAATTTTTAAATGACGAGGGTGGCGCACGCAGTGTTGCGATTCTTGATATCGACCACTTTAAACGCGTCAATGACACCTTTGGTCATGCTGCCGGCGATGCGGTGATTAAACATTTAGCAGAGTCGCTAGCGCGCAGTATTCGCTCCGACGACATGGTCGCGCGTTTAGGGGGCGAGGAGTTCGCACTGATTCTTAATAGCGAATCAAAAGATAAAGCGCATCAACGCTTAGAGGCGTTGCGGCAAGAGATCGAACAATCTCAGGTCACTTTTGATGGTGAGCAAATAGGTTACACCATCAGTATCGGGGCACTGTTTATCGCTGATGACGAATCCGCAAGCAGTGATCTCGAACAGGCGGTACTGGATCATGCTGACAAAGCACTGTATGAGGCCAAAAAATCCGGCCGTAATCGCGTTGTATGGGGCGTCTAACGAGCGCTACGTTAAGCATGCATAGCGAATAACGAACGCTTGGTATACACTGACGTTTTTCAATCCGCAGCCGTGTACAGGAGAGCTCGTGTCCAAAGCGTTGTTACGTTCCGGTTTTATTGTCAGTGCGATGACCCTGATCTCGCGCGTGCTTGGACTTGTGCGTGATGTTGTCATTGCTAATTTAATGGGTGCCGGTGCCGCCGCGGATGTGTTCTTTTTTGCGAATAAAATTCCCAACTTTTTACGTCGGCTGTTTGCCGAAGGTGCCTTTGCTCAAGCGTTCGTCCCCGTGCTTACCGAATACAAACAAGGCCAACCATTGGAGCAGCAACGGCTTCTGATAGCCCGCGTATCGGGCACGCTCGGCACCATCGTAACGATTGTCACCTTAGTGGGTATGCTTGCTTCTCCGGTCGTGGCGGCACTTTTTGGCACCGGCTGGTTTCTAGACTGGTGGAACGACGGACCGCAAGGCGAAAAATTTGTACTGGCAAGTGACTTATTACGTATTACTTTTCCCTATTTATGGTTTATCACCTTCACCGCAATGGCGGGCGCAATTCTCAATACGCTGGGTAAGTTTGCGGTAGCTGCATTTACGCCTGTTTTCTTGAATATTGCGATTATTGCTGCCGCGATTTGGCTAGCGCCTAACCTTGAGCAACCTGAGTTTGGTTTGGCGTGGGGCGTGTTTTTTGGTGGCTTGATTCAGTTTTTGTTTCAACTACCTTTTTTAAAACGCGCGGGTTTGCTCACGCGCCCACGTTGGGGTTGGCATGACAGCGGTGTCACGCGGATTCGTAAGTTAATGTTACCGGCGATATTTGGTGTTTCCGTCAGTCAAATTAACCTGTTACTCGATACGCTGATCGCCAGCTTTTTAATGACCGGCTCAATTAGTTGGCTTTATTACTCCGATCGCTTGCTTGAGTTTCCGCTCGGACTATTCGGCATTGCCATTGCCACGGTCATTTTGCCGGCGCTGTCGTCACGGCACGTTGATAAGTCGAGCGAAAACTTCGCCGCTACGCTCGACTGGGGGTTGCGCATGGTGTTATTACTGGGTCTCCCGGCAATGGCTGGACTGTTCTTTTTAGCCGAGCCCATGTTGATGGTGCTGTTCATGCACGGAGCCTTTACCCCAGCCGATGCCGAGATGGCGTCGTATAGTTTAATGGCGTACTCAGCGGGATTGTTGAGCTTTATGTTAGTTAAGGTGCTGGCGACTGGTTTCTACTCGCGACAAGACACCAAGCGGCCAGTCAAGTTTGGCATTATTGCGATGGTCGCGAATATGGTGCTCAACGTGGCATTCGCAATTCCCTATAGTTATGTCGGGCTTGCTATGGCGACCGCGGCATCCGCTGCGCTCAATGCGATCATGCTGGGTGCGACCTTACACCGCGAACGGGTGTTGATTATTCAACCTGGCACCTGGGCATTTGTCGTGCGTGTGGTCGTCGCTGTAGTGGCAATGGTCGCCGTTGTTTTATGGATGACCCCGTCGGTACAACAGTGGCGTGAAATGTCGCTTGTTGCACGACCGTGGCAATTAGCACAAATTATTGGTGTTGGCGCAGGTGCCTATTTGTTGGTGTTGCTAGGCAGTGGATTAAGACCACGTCATTTGCGCGCGCAAGAATACTGATTCTGAACGCAGCATCGGTTATAATCTCACCCGAATTATTTTTATACATTTAATTAGTGGTACTTTGTTCGGCTATGGAACTCATTCGCGGCATACACAATTTGCGCTCAGAACATCATGGATGCGTGCTCACTATCGGCAACTTTGATGGCGTTCACCTCGGCCATCAGGCGGTACTGGCGCAAGTTAAAGCAAAAGCCAGTGCGCTTGGCGTGCCCGCGGCCGTAATGACCTTTGAGCCGCAGCCACAAGAAATCTTCCAGCCCGAAAAAGCACCTGCGCGCTTGACCAACTGGCGTGAAAAATATCTCGCTTTGCGAGATGAAGCGATCGATCGTCATGTGGTGATTGAGTTTAATCGTAAATTTGCCAGTCAGCCGCCTATCGAATTTATTGAAAATGTATTAGTCGAAAAGTTGGGTGTGAAGTTTTTAGTGGTGGGCGACGATTTTCGCTTTGGCTACAAGCGTGAAGGGGACTTTGCGCTATTGCAACGCGAGGGTAAACGGCTTGGTTTTGAAGTCGTCGATACGCGCAGCTACCGTCAGCAGCAACAGCGAGTCAGCAGTACTGCGATCCGAGCGGCACTTGCCGAGGGCGACTTTGAGCGCGCCGAGAGTATGTTGGGACGTCCGTATCAAATGATGGGCAAAGTCGTGCACGGCCGTAAAAATGGCCGTACCATTGGCTTCCCCACGGCTAATATCCCATTAAAGCGGCTAAAAAGCCCACTGCACGGCGTATTCGCGGTTAAAATCAATGTAGGTCGCGCCGAAAGCACCTACCACGGTGTCGCCAACTTAGGCACGCGGCCTACGCTAAACGGCGATGAAGTCCAATTAGAAGTGCATTTATTTGATTTTTCAGGCAACCTGTACGGTCAGCACGCAACCGTGACACCGGTTGCCAAATTAAGATCCGAGCAGCGCTTTGCTTCGCTCGAACATTTAAAACAGCAAATAGAGAAAGATGCCGCTCGTGCCCGAGCACTTTTAAGTTGAACGGCCACGATAGTCAGTAAATATGCGGAAAATGGAAACAGTGACCCATGAGTGATTATAAGCACACATTAAACTTGCCTGAAACGGCGTTCCCAATGCGCGGAAACCTCGCTAAACGCGAGCCGGGCATGCTCAAACAATGGTATCAAGACGATCTCTATGGCGAGATTCGTAAAGCCAAACAGGGCAAGCCGAGTTTTATTTTGCACGATGGACCTCCGTACGCAAACGGTCAGATCCACATTGGTCATGCGGTCAATAAAATCCTTAAAGACATTATCATTAAGTCGAAAACCTTAAGCGACTTTGATGCGCCTTACACCCCAGGTTGGGACTGTCACGGCTTGCCTATCGAACTGCAAGTCGAGAAAAAGCACGGTAAGCCGGGTCAAAAGCTCGACCTGGCAGAATTTCGTAAACACTGTCGTGACTACGCGCAGACGCAAATCGACCAGCAGCGCGAAGACTTTAAACGGTTGGGTGTATTGGGTGACTGGGATAATCCTTATTTAACGATGAACTTCAAGCAAGAAGCGGATAGTGTGCGCGCGCTGGCTAAAATCATCGATAAAGGTCATTTGCATCAAGGGTTTAAGCCTGTGCATTGGTGTACAGACTGTGGTTCAGCACTCGCCGAAGCAGAAGTCGAGTACAAAGATAAAGAATCACCCGCTATCGATGTGCGCATGCCGCTCACGGATAGCGACAAAGCACTGGCGGCGTTCACCACGCCAGAAGGGCATCAAGGTCAAGGTAAACTGAGCATGGTGATCTGGACCACCACGCCGTGGACCATGCCGGCTAACCGTGCGGTAACGCTTGCCGAAGGACTTGAAGACGCGTTAGTGCAAATCGAAGCCACTGACGACCAACAGGCTGAGCGTGTCATTCTTGCGAGTGACTTGGTAAATGATTGTATGGACCGTTGGGGCATCAATCACTATCACAAGCTGGGTTTCTGTAAAGGGAAAGCGCTTGAGCTGTTGCAGCTCGACCACCCATTATTTGATATCAAAGTGCCGGTGATCATGGGCGACCATGTTACCACCGAAAGTGGTACAGGGTGTGTGCATACCGCACCGGGCCACGGTGTAGATGACTTCTTGGTGGGTCAAAAATATGATCTAGAAGTCTATAACCCAGTGGGCGACAACGGTGTATATAAAGAAGATACGCCGCGCTTTGCGGGCCAGCACGTATTTAAAGCGAATGAGCCTATCATCGATGCCTTACGTGATGCAGGTAACTTGATGCACGCTGAGCGTTATAAGCACTCGTATCCGCATTGCTGGCGTCATAAAACGCCGATTATCTTCCGTGCTACACCGCAGTGGTTTATCAGCATGGATCAGAAAGGCTTACGTAGCCAAGCGCTTGAGCAAATCAAGCAAGTGCGTTGGGTGCCCGAGTGGGGTCAAAGCCGCATCGAGTCGATGGTTGAAGGTCGTCCAGACTGGTGTATCTCGCGCCAACGTACCTGGGGTAACCCGATTGCGATTTTCGTCAACCGCGAAACCGAAGAGCTGCATCCCAACACCCTTGAACTGATGGAACAAGTCGCTCAGCTTATCGAGAAAGACGGTGTTCAGGCATGGTTCGATCTTGATCCGGCGACCTTACTGGGTGATGAAGCGGACAAATATCGTAAAGTGACCGACACCTTGGATGTCTGGTTCGATTCGGGCGTAACTCACCATTGTGTATTACGTGAATTCCCGGGATTAAGCTGGCCAGCAGATTTATACCTTGAAGGTTCTGACCAACACCGCGGCTGGTTCCAAAGTTCATTGGTAACGGGTGTCGCGATGTATGAGCAAGCGCCATACCGTCAAGTGCTGACGCACGGCTTTACCGTAGACGCACAAGGTCGCAAGATGTCGAAGTCAATCGGTAACGTAGTTGCGCCGCAGGACGTAATGAATAAACTCGGCGGCGATATCCTACGTTTGTGGGTCGCTTCGGCGGATTACTCAGGTGAGATGACGGTATCAGATGAGATCCTCAAACGTTCAGCGGATGCCTATCGCCGTATTCGTAACACCTCACGTTTCTTGTTAGCGAACTTGAGCGGTTACGATCCTAAGCAGCACCAAGTGCCGATGGACGAGATGGTCGAGTTGGACCGTTGGATTGTTGGCCGTGCAGCTGACTTACAGAAGCAACTGGTGGATGCCTACGACAACTATCAGTTCTTGTCGGTGGTGCAAAAATTGATGCACTTCTGCTCGATTGAACTGGGTAGTTTCTATCTGGATATCATTAAAGACCGCCAGTATACCGCTAAAGCGGATAGCTTGGCGCGCCGTTCGTGTCAGACCGCACTGCATCATATTGCCGAAGCACTAGTACGTTGGATGGCGCCGATTTGTAGCTTTACCGCGCAAGAAATCTGGGACCTGTTGCCGGGTGAACGCGAGCAATATGTATTTACTCAAGCATGGTATGAAGGCTTTGAACAGTTTGCTGGCGTCAGCAGCGAGGAAAATACCTTCTGGATTGAGCTACTGAATGTGCGTGATGCGGTCAACCAAGCGCTTGAGCAAGCGCGTCGTGATGACGTCATTGGTGGCTCGTTGCAAGCAGAAGTGACCTTATACGCCGATACGGCACTGGCTGAAAAACTGAAACGCCTAGGTGCTGAGTTACGCTTTGCGTTATTAACCTCAGAGGCGTCTGTTGCAGATCTCGCTGATGCGCCAGAGAGCGCGGTCAAAGCCGAGCAATTACCGCTCGCCGTCGCTGTGGTTGCAAGTGCCCACAAAAAATGTGAGCGTTGCTGGCATCACCGTGAAGAGGTAGGTCAAATCAACGAGCATCCAGACTTGTGTCAACGTTGCGTGAGCAACATTGATGGTGCTGGAGAGGAGCGTCACTTTGCCTAATGCTCAAGCGATGAAACCGAATAAACGCGCATCGGGTCTACAGTATTTGTGGATCACCTTGGCTATTTTTATCCTCGACCAACTCACCAAATGGTGGGTTGCGAGTGATTTTGAACTTTACGAAAGCCGTATCATTATTGACGGCTTGTTTAACCTGACCTATGTACACAATTACGGTGCTGCGTTTAGCTTTTTAAGCGACGGCGGTGGCTGGCAACGTTGGTTCTTTACCTTAATTGCAGTAGCCGTCAGTATCGTGTTGCTCATCTGGCTGCGTCGCAATGATGTGAGTTTCTGGCGTCAGAACTTGTCATTCTCGTTGATCTTGGCGGGTGCCGTTGGCAATGTGACAGACCGATTCTTGTTCGGTTATGTGATCGACTTCTTAGATGTGCATTATCAAGGCTGGCATTGGCCCGCATTCAACGTGGCGGACTGTGCGATTACCATTGGTGCAGTGCTCATGTTGTTAGAAGCGTTTATCGATAACCGTCGAGATCCCGAAGATACGAAAGGTAAGGAGTAGTCGTGGGACGTTTACCGATTGAAGATGGCCGTGAAGTGGTCATGCATTTTACCATTAAACTGAGCGATGGTTCGGTGGCCGACAGTACACGAATGTCGGGAAAGCCAGCGAAGTTTCGTATGGGGGATGGTAGCCTAACCGAAAATTTCGAAGCTTGTTTAATTGGATTGCGGCCAGGCAGTGAGCGCGAGTTTACACTGGCACCACAAGACGCTTTTGGTGAACCGAACCCCGACAACTACTATTATGTTGATTCGGCTAAGTTTAGCGATGAGACCAAGCCTGAAGTGGGCGCAATTCTCACGTTCACCCAGCCTGATGGTACCGAGCTACCAGGGATTGTGCGGAAAATCGAGGGTCCTACGGTGACTATCGATTTTAACCACCCTCTGGCTGGTCAAACGGTGATTTTCGAAGTTGAAATTATTAGCGTGGAGCCGTAACCGGCACACGGAGGAATTATGCAAATTTTACTCGCCAACCCACGTGGCTTTTGCGCAGGCGTGGATCGCGCGATTACCATCGTCGAGCGAGCATTGGAGATATTTGAGCCACCCATTTATGTGCGCCACGAGGTGGTGCATAACAAATATGTGGTGAATAAATTGCGTGATGCGGGTGCGGTCTTTGTCGAAGAACTCGATGAAGTGCCCGACGATGCAATTGTTATTTTCAGTGCGCACGGCGTCTCACAAGCGGTTCGTCAGAATGCCAAAGATCGCGGTTTAAAAGTCTTTGATGCAACCTGTCCACTGGTGACTAAAGTGCATATGGAAGTGACACGTGCCAGTCGTAAAGGGCACGAGTGCGTGCTCATTGGTCACGCCGGACACCCCGAAGTTGAAGGCACGATGGGGCAGTATGCCAATCCGCAGGGCGGCATTTATTTAGTCGAATCTCCTGAGGATGTCGCAACGCTCGAAGTAAAAGATGCGGATAATTTGCACTACATGAGTCAAACCACGTTATCTGTCGATGATACGGCGGATGTGATTGATGCCTTACGGGTGCGTTTCCCTAACATTAACGGGCCTCGTAAAGACGACATCTGCTATGCCACACAGAACCGACAAGATGCGGTGCGTCAATTAGCAGAAGAAGCGCAATTAATGTTGGTGGTCGGTGCCAAGAATAGCTCGAACTCAAATCGGTTACGTGAACTGTCCGAGAAGATGGGCACACCTGCTTACTTGATTGATGATGCCAGTGGCATCCAGCGCGATTGGCTTAACGATATCGACCGTGTGGCGGTGACCGCAGGCGCTTCGGCGCCGGAAGTATTAGTGCGCGAGGTTATCGAGCAGTTACGCAGCTGGGGTGGTGAAACTGTGACTGAGCGAGAAGGGCGCGAGGAAAACATCATCTTTAGTATTCCGCCAGATCTTCGTTAGTCAACGCTACGTAAACTGGGATAACCCCCTCTAAATTAGCATGGGCAAGCCAGAACGTGGCTTGCCGTGCCGAGTACCATTCTTGTGTCACTGTTATTGCCTCATTAGTGGGCTGCCAGTGTCGAACCTCTCCGTTTCCGATTGCCATCAATAACTCGTTTTGTGCCGCTTGCAGTTGTTCTAACGCGTGTTGCCGCGCCTGTAATCGGCGGACTTCGGTCTGCGTAAGCTGCACCATACTTAAGCCGCTCGCCAGCGATATGCTCACCACGACCGTCATTATCATCGCCTCGATAAGTGCTGAACCTTTGAGCTTTAGCAAGCTCATAAGCGCGTTGCTGCAGTTGCTGGTATTGTTGCCATTGCCAGGCGAAACGTTGCGTTAATAGATTCAGGTGTTCGGTGGCAAAGAGCATGATCAATGCATGTATGCCAATCAAGGACAGAAGGGGCGTAATAAAGCTGCTCATCAAACACGCTCCGATTGACGGGTGCAGGACTGAATAAGGGAAGGCGCATCGTGTGTGCCGACGTGGCGAGGGTGATCTGGTAACCCGGTGCGAGTGCCCGAATGCTAAACTGGGTCAGGCTGAGTGTTTGCGCTGTGGTTAGACTTTGCCAGCCGCGCTGGGCACAATCAAAAGCATCACCATGGTATTGCAATGCCCCAGCGCGTAAGCGATAACCAACCTGATCGCCTGTGTGTATCGTCAGTAGGTAACAGCTATGTTGCGAGCTCGAAGTCAATTGCCTGACCTGTTCACTGCGTAACAGATCACGTCCAATTTGTAGCGCTAGACCTTGCAAAGCAAGCTGCGCCTGAGGTTGCTGCAAGGCTTGATTGATTGACGTGGTTTGCCACAGTATGACCTGTACTGACGAACCCGCTAATAGGACCATTAGGGCACAAGCCGCAAGTAGCTCAATCAGTGCAAACCCCCAAGGGCGTGTTGTTACACACATGAAGTTATACCCATTATCTCGACATCGCCAGCGCTACAGTACCTTATCCGTCCGATAGCACTGACAATCCAGCGTAGTTCGAACTTACCCTTATGCATACTTAAGTGGCCGGCACGAGCATACCCTTGTGGCGCATAAAAAGTCAGCGGACGGCTGTGATCATTAAAGTTACTGGTAAACTGCCAACCGTCGGTTTTGAGCGCGTGCTTAATGGCAGTAAGCGGAATCTCGATATGGCGTTGCTGCGCTTGCGCACGCGCTTGATACGCTTGCAGCAAACTTAAGCCGCGCAGTCCAAGCGCTCGCGCTTCGAGTTGTGCGGTTGAGTGCTGCATGGCAGGGACACCTGCACTCAGCAATAGCAGACTCAACAGTGAACAGACAGACCACTCCAGTAAACTACTTGGCATTAATCATTCTCCAAACTAACCCTCAGAAAAGCTAAACCTCCGCTCGATAAACGCCTAGCGGAGACGTCCGATAGGTACGTAGGTGATAACTGTATTTTGTTGGCACAGAATTTGTATCAGTTAGTCAGAGAATCATTTTTTTGACGCGCAGGAAAAGAAGTATGGCAAGTGGTGCTGCAAGACTGAACAATTTAAAAGGGCTGGCGCAAGCTAACTCGCACATAATTAAAGGGTTCGGTACCCCGCTGGCGGTGATGGCGATACTCGCGATGGTGGTGCTTCCCATTCCACCTATCTTGTTGGATATCCTCTTTTCGTTCTCAATTACTCTTTCATTGGTGGTGATGCTGGTTGCGGTCTACACCCAACGTCCACTCGATTTTGCCGCATTCCCTACGGTATTGCTGATAGCGACCGTATTGCGCCTATCATTGAACGTAGCATCAACCCGTATCGTGTTACTCAACGGTCACGAGGGGCCCGGCGCTGCAGGTAGTGTCATTGAAGCCTTTGGTAGCGTAGTTATTGGCGGCAACTATACCGTCGGTCTGGTGGTCTTCGCTATCTTGGTGATCATCAACTTTATCGTAATCACCAAAGGTGCCGGCCGTATTTCTGAAGTCACTGCCCGCTTTACCCTTGACGCTATGCCGGGTAAACAGATGGCCATCGATGCGGATTTGAATGCCGGACTTATTAATCAAGAGGAAGCGAAAGCGCGACGCAGCGACGTAACTCGCGAGGCTGACTTCTACGGCTCGATGGATGGTGCCAGTAAATTTGTTAAAGGCGATGCCATTGCCGGTATCTTAATCCTTTTAATTAACGTTGTAGGCGGCTTCTTAATCGGCATGATCCAGCATGACTTGTCGTTTGGTCAGGCGATTGAAGTCTATACGCTACTTACCATTGGTGACGGCTTAGTAGCACAAATTCCAGCGCTGTTGTTATCTGTCGCAACCGCCATCATCATTACCCGTGAAAATGATACCAAGGACATGGGTGAAGCGGTTGTATTTCAGCTGATTAACAACCCGAAAGTGCTAGTCATTTCAAGTGCAGTATTGTTTGCCATGGGCGTTATTCCCGGCATGCCGCACTTTGCTTTCTTATCGATGTCTGCCGTGCTCGCAGGTGCTGCATATTACAAAATGCGTCATGCAGAAACCCAAGAGACCGAGCAAGTTGAACAAAAACAACAAGAACAACAGCAACAGTTAGCTCAAAAAGAGCTCAGTTGGGACGATGTGCGTCATGTAGATACCCTTGGCTTGGAAGTGGGCTACCGCTTGATTCCGCTGGTTGATAGAAGCCAAGGTGGCGAACTGCTATCGCGCATTAAAGGAGTGCGCAAGAAGCAATCACAAGAGTTCGGATTTTTAGTACCGGCTGTGCATATCCGCGATAATCTTGATTTGGGTCCTAATAGCTATCGCATCACGCTCATGGGGGTGACCATGGGTGAGGCGGATATTCGTCATGACTGCGAGTTAGCGATTAATCCCGGCCAAGTGTTTGGTGAGTTAGAAGGTGAGAAGACCACCGATCCAGCGTTTGGTCTCGAAGCGATTTGGATTAAACCAGAACAACGTGAAAACGCCCAAACCATGGGCTATACCGTGGTTGATGCAGCAACGGTTGTTGCTACACATTTGAGCCAAATCGTCACAAACCACGCCTCGCAATTATTAGGGCATGAAGAAGCGCAAGAGCTACTGGATCGTTTGGGTCGTAGCCACCCTAAATTGGTCGAGGGCTTGGTACCCGATTTATTGTCTCTCGGCAACTTTGTCAAAGTTTTACAAAACCTGCTCGACGAGGGTATCGCTATCCGTGACATGCGGACTATTGCACAGACGCTTGTCGAATATGCAGGACGCACACAAGACACCGATGTATTAACCGCGGCGGTCCGCATCTCGTTACGTCGACTTATCGTTCAAGACATCTCCGAAGGGCAACAAGAACTGCCTGTCATTACTTTGGCGCCAGAGTTGGAACAGATGTTGCATCAGTCATTGCAAGCCGCAGGCAATGAAGCCGAACAGCAAGGCGCAGGTATTGAACCTGGCTTGGCAGAACGCCTGCAGCAATCGTTGAAAGAGGTTCATCAACAACAAGAGATGAACGGCGAGCCATCGGTGTTACTGACATCCGGGCTATTGCGCTCAACGATGGCGCGCTTCGCGCGTCACGCAACTGACGGAATGCGGGTGCTGAGTTACCAAGAAATTCCAGATGATAAACAGATTCGAATTGTGAGTTCGATTGGCGGCCAACAACAGCCAGCGGCTCAGTGATAGGGGGATTTACCTGTGAAAATGAAGCGCTTTTTTGCTGAGGATATGCGTCGTGCCTTATTGCAAGTTAAGGAAACGCTCGGACCGGATGCCGTTATCATGTCGAATAAAAAGGTAAACGGTGGCGTTGAGATTGTCGCTGCAATTGATGGTGATGCAGAGCCACAAGCGCCGCAAGCAGCGGCACCAGCAGCCGAGTCGGCATCGCAGAGCGATGAGGCGGAACGGTATGCTGAGCCTGCAAACTCACTGGCCGAAATCTTGGCACGCCAGGCACAACATCCAGCGATGCAGGCAAGCAATGCTGAACCTAAGCCAGCACCCGAACCTCAAACTGAGCCGGTCCAAGCTGGCGCCGAAGCGACCCAGGTACCCAGTGAGCCCGAAGTCGATATCCCTGACTATGTTGGTGGCGGTAGCGCTGCTGAAATCGCAGAACTGCGCGCGCAAATCAAAGGTGTCCAGAACTTACTGCAACATCAGTTGAGCGGTTTGATGAAACAAGAAATTGAGCGCGAAGAACCAATGCGCGCCTTATTGACCCAACGCCTTATGACTATGGGTGTGAGCGAACGAATTGCCGATCAAATCGCCTGCTTCATCCCTGAGGGCGATGACATCGAAGATAGCTGGGAGCAATCATTGCAATTATTGGAAGGTCAGCTTAACACCACCCATGACGATATTTTGACTCGTGGCGGTGCAGTTGCGTTAGTCGGTCCGACGGGTGTCGGTAAAACAACGACGATTGCTAAGTTGGCAGCCCGTTATGCGCAGCGCCACGGCTCTGACTCGGTCGCATTGATTACCACCGATACGTTCCGTATTGGCGCAAGCGAACAACTGAAAGTGTATGGTCGTATTATCGGTTGTCCAGTTAAAGTCGCAAACGATGCTAAAGAGTTAGCTGATGCAATGCTGACATTGCGCGACAAACGCCTGATTTTGATCGATACCGCGGGTATGGGTCAGCGCGATAAACGCTTAAGTGAACAACTCGCGCAATTATTACAGAATAAACGTCTAAGAATTCGTCCATATTTGGTATTATCTTCAACATCACAAACACAGGTGTTGAACGATACGGTTAAGCAGTTCAAAACATTGCCGTTGGCAGGCTGCATTTTTACTAAACTAGACGAGTGTTTAAGTTTAGGTGAAAGTATCAGTGTTGCCATCGAGCAAGGGCTTGCGGTGGGCTACTTAACCCACGGACAGCAAGTACCAGAAGACATTCGCGTGGCGGACGAGCATTACATGGTCACCGAAGCAGAGCGCTTATACGATAAAAGCATTTGTTCGAATGTGTCAGACATGCCAAAATCAAATTGGCAGGCCGTTCAATAAAAGGTCATCGATTAATCAAGCATTAACCAGCAGTAAGAGTTAGAGCGCATGGATCAAGCTAGTGGCTTAAGAAAGATGAAACAAAGTAAAGTCAAAGTCATTGCAGTAACGGGTGGTAAAGGCGGTGTGGGTAAAACCAACATCTCTTTAAACATGGCTATTGCAATGGCAGAGCAAGGCAAACGGGTATTGGTGCTAGACGCTGATTTAGGTCTCGCCAATGTCGATGTCATGCTCGGACTGCGCGTGCAAAAAAATCTTTCTCATGTGCTCAGTGGGCAGGCCGAACTCAAAGACATTCTGATAGAAGGCCCAGCAGGTATTAAGATTGTACCGGCCACTTCAGGCACCCGTTCGATGATTGACCTCGACGAGACGCAACACGCAGAGTTGATTCGCGCTTTTAGCGATCTACAAGGAGACTTTGACGTGTTGGTGATTGATACCGCAGCGGGTATCGGTAATACCGTTGTGCGTTTTGCCCGCGCTGCTCAAGATGTGATGCTGGTAGTTTGTGATGAGCCGACTTCAATTACTGATGCTTACGCGCTGATGAAAGTGCTGAGCAAAGAACAGGATGTGTTCAAGTTTAAAGTTGTTGCCAATATGGTGCGTAACCTAAGAGAAGGCCAGTTGCTGTTTAATAAGTTGACCAAGGTCACTGATCGGTTTTTGGATGTCGCGCTAGAATTAGCCGCCATCATCCCGTTTGACGATAACATTCGTTTGGCGGTACGAAAGCAAAAGCCATTAGTACTTATGCAGCCTCGTTCGCCTGCCTCATTAGCCATCAAAGCCCTTGCGCAACGTGCGCTTGACTGGCCGGTACCTGCGCAAGCAGGCGGGCATTTGGAATTTTTTCTTGAACAATTAATAGGATCGGCCGATAACGGTAAGAAGCAGGATGTTGCCAATGAATAAAGCCGCTGTTTACAGTGCCCATGCTGATAATCGTCAGGCGATTATCGAGCAACATACGGGGCTCGTGAAGCGAATCGCACACCACATGATGGCGCGCCTACCCGCGAGCGTACAAGTCGATGACTTGATCCAATCCGGTATGATTGGCTTATTGGAAGCAGCTAGAAATTTTGATAACAGCAAGGGCGCGAGTTTTGAGACCTTTGCGGGCATTCGTATTCGTGGTGCTATGCTCGACGAAATCCGTCGCGGCGATTGGGCACCGCGGTCGGTGCATCGTAACCATCGACGTGTGTTAGAAGCCATCCGCCAAGTCGAGAACGACACGGGGCGTGATGCAAAGGATACGGAAGTAGCGGAAAAGCTAGAAATGTCGCTCGAGGAATACCACGCTATTCTGCGTGATGTTAACTCGGGACGAATTATTGGCATCGAAGATCTGGGCGTCTCGGAAGATGTCATCGTGCCTGAACAAGTAACAGGCACCAACTATGAGCCGCAAAAAGATGTAGAGAACGATGCGTTTCACCGTGCACTGGTGGACACCATCTCTGGCTTACCTGAACGTGAAGCCTTAGTGCTTTCGTTGTATTATGATGAGGAACTGAACCTAAAAGAAATTGGGGAAGTGCTCAGCGTGAGTGAATCACGTGTTAGTCAAATTCATAGCCAAGCGATGATGCGCTTAAAAACGCGTATGCAAAGCTGGGTAGAGTAATTGTCGTAGTAATCGAGAGCCCAAGTGGAGGGAGCTTTGGATAAAAACATGAAAATTCTTGTTGTTGATGACTTTTCAACAATGAGACGAATCATCAAAAACCTTCTTCGCGACCTTGGATTTACCAACATCCAAGAAGCTGACGATGGCAACACCGCCTTACCGATGCTCCAGCAAGGTGACTTTGACTTTGTTGTCACTGACTGGAACATGCCAGGGATGCAAGGTATCGACTTACTTAAAGAAATTCGTAAAGACGATGACCTCGCGCACTTGCCGGTACTGATGGTGACCGCAGAAGCTAAACGCGAGCAAATTATTCAAGCCGCCCAAGCGGGCGTCAATGGATACATCGTTAAACCTTTCACAGCTGTCACGTTGAAAGAGAAGCTCGATAAAATCTTTGAACGCATCAGTTAATGAGTGCGGTTATGTCAAAATCATCGGCAAATATATCGCTCCAGCAAGCGCAGCAACTGGTTGAATGGCTAGAAGCGGGCGAGCAAGCCAAAGCCGATCAATGGCTTGATGACTTTCGCGAGGAGCGTGATGACAAACTCTTCACGTCGGTGGGGCAACTGACTCGCGATCTCCACGAAGCACTGCAAGATTTCCAACTCGATCCGCGGATTATGCAGTTAACACAGGATGACCTGCCCGACGCACAAAACCGTCTGCAGTACGTTATCGAAAAGACAGAAGACGCTGCTAACCGAACCATGGATGCAGTCGAAGCCTGCTTGCCGATGACTGACGAAATGCATCAGCGCGTCGAACAAGTCATGCCGGCCTGGCAGCGATTGATGAGTAACGATATTCAGTTGCACGAATTCAAAGAAATGTGTCACCAAGTCGATGCGTTAATGCGTGAATGTGGTCAGAATATGCCGCAAATTCATGGCTTAATGACCGAAGTGTTGATGGCGCAAGATTATCAAGATATTACCGGTCAAATCATCCGTCGAGTGATACAGCTCGTAGAAGATGTCGAGAAAAATTTGATCGAGCTTCTCAAGTTGTTTGGTGAAGAACAGAAATCTCAAGCTAAACAAAATGTAAAAGCAGTCGATAAGAGTGCAGCAGAAGGACCTGTGATTAACCCAGAACAACGTGATGATGTCGTCGAGAATCAGGATGACGTAGACGATTTATTATCTAGCTTAGGTTTCTAGGAGAGAGCAGCGCATGAGCTTTGAGATGGACGAAGACATCTTACAGGATTTCTTGATCGAGGCGGCAGAAATCCTCGAGCAGTTATCCGAGCAACTCGTTCAATTAGAAAACGACCCCGAGAACAAAGATCTCCTAAACGCCATCTTTAGAGGTTTCCACACCGTTAAAGGTGGGGCTGGTTTCTTATCGGTTTCCGCGTTAGTTGATACCTGTCACGGTGCGGAAAATGTTTTCGATACCTTACGTAATGGTCAACGTTCTGTTTCGGCTGACTTGATGGATGTGATCCTGCAAGCGTTGGACACCATTAATGCCCAGTTTGCTCAATTACAAGCGCGCGAAGAACCCGAAGCCGCCGATAGCGAGCTACTCGAGACGCTGCACAAGCTCTCTCAACCCGAATCGGAAGACGAAATCGCCGACGACACTGATGCCGACGTACGTCGCGCCTCTAGCGCGACAGGCGATGCCTCCGCCGACACCGAAACCGACGACGATACCGATACCGACGACGATACCGATACCGACGTAAGTAGTGCCTCTGGCGCGACAGACGATACCTCCGTCGACGACATTCAAGAAGACGAATTCGAAGCCTTACTTGACGAACTCCATGGCAAAGGGCAAGGGCCCGGTGCCAATAAATCGTCGGGCAATGAGCCGGCAAAAGAGCAAAGCAAAGCCAGCAGTAAAGACGGTGATGACGAAATCACTGATGATGAGTTTGAAGCCTTGCTCGATGAATTGCACGGTTCCGGTAAAGCACCGACCAGTGCAGAGAAAAAACAAGAAGAGCAGAAGTCGGCGAGTAAAAGTGATAGCGACGAAATCACTGATGATGAATTTGAGGCACTGCTAGACGATTTACATGGCAAAGGGCAGGCGCCTAAGGTTGATAAAGCCGCTGCTAAACAGCCAGAGGCTCAAAAACCAGCGCCGAAAAAACCACAAGCTAAACAGCCAGAGGCTAAAAAGCCGGAGCCGAAGAAACAAGAACCTAAGAAGCCAGAAGCAAAACAAGAAGAGTCGAAGAAGCCCGAGGCTAAGAAGGCCGCTGCACCGCCACCACCTCCGGCAGAAACCACGGTGCGAGTGGATACCAAACGACTCGATGAGATCATGAATATGGTCGGTGAGCTGGTCTTGGTGCGCAACCGATTATTGAGCTTAAGCAATAATGACGACCAGAAACACGAAGAGATGAGTAAAGCCATCTCTAACCTCGACGTGGTTACAGGTGACCTGCAAGGCGCAGTGATGAAAACCCGCATGCAGCCTATCAAGAAAGTCTTTGGTCGTTTCCCGCGTGTCGTGCGCGATCTGGCGCGAAGCTTGAAGAAAGAAATTAACCTCGAGATGTACGGTGAAGATACCGATCTCGACAAAAACCTTGTCGAGGCATTGGCGGATCCGTTAGTGCACTTGGTGCGTAACTCTGTCGATCATGGCATCGAAATGCCAGATGACCGTCAAGCCAAAGGTAAACCGCGCGAAGGTACCGTGACCTTATCGGCGTCGCAAGAAGGCGACCACATTATGTTGTCTATTAAGGACGACGGCGCTGGTATGGATGCCGAAAAGCTCAAGCAAATTGCGATTAAACGAGGTGTGCTTGATGAGGATGCGGCGGCTCGCTTATCCAACGAAGATGCCTACAATCTGATTTTTGCGGCGGGTTTCTCTACCAAAGAGCAAGTGTCCGATATCTCGGGTCGTGGCGTGGGCATGGATGTGGTGAAAACCAAAATTAGTCAGCTCAACGGTAGCATAAAAATTGATTCGGAGCTCGGCAAAGGTACTGAGTTACTGATTAAGGTACCGCTAACCCTCGCTATTTTGCCGACCTTGATGGTCGAAGTGAAAGAGCAAACCTTTGCGTTACCGTTGGCAGTGGTCAGTGAGATTATTGACCTTGATATGTCGAAGACCAACACCGTTGATGGTCAGCTGACACTGATCGTGCGTAAACGCGCTATCCCACTGTTCTTCTTAGAACACTGGCTGACCCGTACGCCTGAGCGTAATAAGCGCAACGAAAATGGGCATGTGGTGGTCGTTCAGATCGGCAACCAACAAGTCGGCTTTGTTGTTGATGCGTTAATCGGTCAAGAAGAAGTCGTCATCAAACCATTAGATAAGTTATTGCAAGGTACGCCAGGTATGGCCGGTGCAACAATCACCAGCGATGGTGGTATCGCATTGATTATCGATGTACCGAGCATGCTGAAGTACTACGCAAAACGATAACGGGTAACACTAAAAATGACAGTGAGTGTTTTAGTGGTCGATGACTCGGCGTTTTTCCGACGCCGAGTAACAGAGATTCTTGAAAGTAACAGTCAGATAAAGGTCATTGGCTCGGCGAATGATGGCCGTCAAGCGGTGGAGCAAGCAAAAAGCTTACGCCCCGATGTGATCACCATGGATATTGAGATGCCCGTCATGAATGGCATCGATGCGGTCCGCGAAATTATGCGCGATGCGCCGTGTCCTATTCTAATGTTCAGTTCGCTTACCCACGAAGGCGCAACGGCTACACTGAATGCACTCGAAGCCGGCGCCGCTGACTTCCTGCCGAAAAAGTTTGAAGATGTCGCGCGCAATCGTGAGGAAGCGGTAAAGACGCTACAAGATCGTGTAATAGCCATCGCGGGGAAACCGGCGGTGCGCCGTTCAACACCTTCGCGTCCTTCGGCAGCAGCGCGACCCACCGAATCGACTAGCGAACGACCGTCGTCGCTTAACCGGTTTGCGCGCAAAACCCCGCCACCGACGCGCAGCTCAACGCGAGAGCCAGAAGCACCCACTACGCGTGTTACGACGGAACGTCTTACCATTAACCGTGCGTATCAGGTGTTGGCGATTGGGACATCAACCGGCGGACCTGTCGCATTGCAAAAGATATTGACGCAACTCCCCGCAAACTTTCCCTATCCGATTGTGATGGTACAGCATATGCCGGCGGCTTTTACTAAAGCCTTTTCGCAGCGTTTAGATGGGCTTTGCAAAATTAGCGTACGCGAGGCGGAAGATGGGGATAGTTTACAGCCGGGCGTGGCCTATTTAGCTCCGGGTGGCAAGCAGATGCTTGTTGAAGGCCGTGCGGGAGCGGCGCGTTTGCGTGTGCGCGAAGATAACTCGGGTCGCGTAACCTATAAGCCCAGTGTTGATTTGACCTTTGCCAGTCTATCGAAGGTTTATGGCGGCAAGGTGTTGGGTGTTATTTTGACAGGCATGGGCGCTGACGGCCGTGAGGGCGCGCGCATGCTGAAAGATCAGGGCGCAACAATATGGGCACAGGATGAGGCGAGCTGCGTGGTTTATGGTATGCCTCAAGCCGTCGCTAGTGCCGGTATTTCATCACGTAATGTCAGTCTTAACCAAATGGGCAGTGCGCTACTGACCGAAGTCGGTTACGGAGACTAAACCATGCACGTGTGGACCATCGCAAACCAAAAAGGCGGCGTAGGCAAGACCACCACGACGGTGGCGCTCGCCGGCTTGTTGCAGCAGCGAGGTCAACGGGTGCTATGTATTGATATCGATCCGCATGCGTCATTGACGTTTTATTTCGGTATTGATGCCGAGGGGGTCGAGGCAACAGCCTATGATGTGTTTGCTATGGGCAAAGATGTCGATAAGCAAACCACTTTAAAGGCGATTGTTCCGACCGAGCATGACCATCTTGATGTTATGCCTGCGAGCATGGCGCTGGCTACTTTGGATAGAAAGCTGGGTACCCAAGGCGGTATGGGACTGGTGCTGCAACGCGCTCTAGCGTTGGTAGAACACCGTTATGATTATGTATTAATCGATGTGCCCCCAGTGCTGGGCGTATTAATGGTGAATGCCTTGGCGTGCTGCGAGCGTGTGCTCATTCCGGTGCAAACCGAGCCGCTTGCACTTAAAGGCTTAGAACGTATGATGCGAACGCTCGCCTTGATCCAAAAATCGCGCGGGCACGCACATCAATACACTATTATTCCAACGTTGTATGATAAACGAACGCGCGCATCACTGGAAACCTACAAAAAAGTGGCGCAGCGTTACGGGAAAAGTGTCTGGAACGGCATGATCCCAATTGACACAAAGTTCCGAGACGCCAGCAATGAGCAGTTGCCGCCATCGATGTTTGCGCCGCAATCGCGGGGTGTATTGGCGTATCAAACATTGCTGACATATTTACAGCAACTACATCTATAGGAGGTCACGTGAGTCGCTCGAACTACAGCAGTGAACAAGCAATGACCGAATATTTGGATGCGTTGCTGTTAGAAGAAGAAGCGCCGCCGGTTGATTTTGATGACTCGCCGGTGCGTTCATTGCTCGAACGGGCCACGCCCGCTGTGCAACAGCCCGAGCCGGAACCCGAGCCCGAAGTCGTCTCGGAACCTGAGCCTGTGCCAGAAGCAGAACCAGAACCGGAGCCCGAGCCAGAACCAGAAATAATTGAACCGACTGAGGTTACAGAAACCGAAGTCAGCGCCGATATGGAAGATAACGACGCTGCACCGCCGCCGACCGACGCGATGATGGAATATCAAGAAAATGATTTCCAGGCGCTGTTTTTTAAGGTAGCCGGATTAACCTTAGCGGTACCTTTGAAAAGCTTAGGCGGTATACATACGTTAAGTAAAATCAGCCCGCTAATCGGCAAGCCGCGTTGGTTTAGAGGCATCATGAACGAGCGTGGTGCCAAGCTGCAAGCAGTCGATACAGCCCGTTGGGTGATGCCCGAAAAGCTCACTGACGAGGTAGAAGAACAGATTAGTTATGAATACATGATCACATTGAGTGACAGCAACTGGGGCCTATTGTGCGAAGAGCTGGTCGATAGTGAGCCCTTACAACCGGACGCCATTCAATGGCGTAACGGCCCTAATCAAAAGCGGCCGTGGTTAGCGGGCGTGGTGCGCGATCGAATGTGTGCGTTACTCGATGTGAATGCTTTAATTACACTGCTGGATAAAGGCTTGGGTCATACCCAATCGGGCCCTAAAAATGAATCGGAGTCATAGCATGGCAACTGAAAAACGTAAAACCAAACAACAAGCTGAAGCCGATAGCAACGATGAAGTGCTTCAGTGGGTAACCTTTCAACTGGAGCAAGAGACTTACGGCATCAACGTAATGCAGGTACAAGAAGTACTGCGCTACAGTGAGATTGCGCCTGTCCCTGGTGCACCAGATTACGTGTTAGGTATTATTAATCTGCGCGGTAATGTCGTGACCGTCATTGATACGCGGCTGCGCTTTGGTTTGCCAGAAAACGAAATTACCGACAACACCCGCATCGTGATTATTGAATCGGATAAACAGGTGATTGGTATTTTAGTCGACAGTGTCGCCGAAGTGGTTTATCTGAAGAAATCGGAAATCGATAGTGCACCGAATGTCGGCACCGAAGAAAGCGCACGCTTTATCCAAGGGGTCTCGAACCGTGAGGGCGAGTTGTTGATCCTAGTCGACTTAGATAAAATGCTGACCGACGAAGAATGGGATGAAATTTCGCGGTTAGGATAAAAATAGTTAATGACCTCACTTACAGTTTGGCTGGCATCGGCAGCGCTGATGCTAGCAATTGTTGCCATCATTGTGGCGGTAATGACCAATCGCAAGCACACAGAATTGCTCGAACGCCAGCAGCAGCGCTTATTGATGCTCACCGAGGCGTTGGGCGCTTTAGAAGAGCAACCAAAACCGCGGCGTTCGGCTGCCGATAATGAGGCTGTCAGCAAGCTTCGCGAAGAGATCGCGCAGTGGCAAAGACAGCAGCAACACGCCATAAAACAGCTTGAACAACAACAGCAAACTCAGCAAGAGCAATTTGCCACCACCTTGCAACAGCTCGAGCAACAAGAGCCTGAGATTAAGCTGTATCAACGGGCGGCAAAACTAGTGGAGCAGGGAGCGAGTGTCGATGATTTGATGCAAGCCTGCGATTTACCGCGTGCTGAGGCGGAGCTGATGCTGGCTATGCATAAGCGCAGTTAGTACCAACTATCAGGAAATTTACCGTCTAATAAGTACGAAAATGCAATTAGTTCCGCGATCAGCACATAGAGCTCGCGCGGAATTTCCTCGCCTACATTCAGCCGTGCTAGGGAGTCCGACAGCATCGGATCCTCATGCACCATGACGCCATGGGCTTTAGCCACTTCGATAATTTCTTCGGCGAGCTCATCAAAGCCCTTGGCAATGACCTGCGGCGCATTTAAACCATCGTAAGATAAGCCAATGGCCTGTTTCTGTTTATTATTCTCGCTCATACCGTTACCCGGATAATACCGCTGTGTTGTTGTGCCAAACTTTCGGGCACTTTGCCTTGCTTAATCTGAAAATCCACGGCGGCGACATCTAAACCCGCAAGCCGTTGCTCGAGTTCCGGGAGTTGGCGTTGCAAGTGCCGTTGTGCCGCCTCCGACTCGGTAAAAAACTGCACACGAGTGCCCGCGGTTTGATAACGTCCTTTGACTAACATGGGACCCCATTGCTTAAGCTCAAAGCGTAGATTAAATAACCACACTGAACGTTCATTTTTTTCATCGCGATGCCCACCTGACTCGCGTTTGATCAGCAGTTCGGTGCCGGTTTGGCTGCTCGGATTTTGCGACGGCAGCATCAGATAAAATTCGGGCTGTTGCGCCGGACTGTCTTGCAAGCGCATTTGACTGCTTTGAGCACTATTCATTGTCTGCGCCAAATTGCTCAATAAACGCTGCAACTGTGCCGCTGGCTGCTGGAGTAGTTGCGCATTAAGGCGTTCGCGTACTTCTGCTGTCATGGGCGGGCGTGGCAGCAAAGCTCTATCATCGCCCGGCCGTGCCTCACTGGGGCCTCGCATAATCTGATCCAGTATGGCTTGGCTGAGTGCTTTAGCTGCCTGTGGCTGCGCGCTTTGTTGAGCCTGCATACGGATACCCAACAAAGCGATAATCAGTTTACCGACTACACCTAACTGGTGACTGGGTTGACTACTGACCGGCTTGGCAGCAAACCAATCATTGACATAATTAGCGAGTTGTTGGGGTTGCATCATTTGCTCGCCCTTCGGGAGTTGCGCGAGTGTTTGCGTCAGTAGCTGTTTTACCTCGGGTTGCTGTTGCGGCGTCATGTCCGTCACTTGGCGTAGAAACTGACTTAATTGTGCAGGTGTTAGCGTTTGTGTTTGCTTCACTAATCGACCATCCACCGTGGGCGCTGTTGGTGCGGGCGTCGTCGGTACAGTCGGTTTCGGCGCAGGCGCTGTCGGTTGTTGCACTTGACTAGGCACCGGCGTGGTGATGTGTTGAAGCAATGCACGCGCGAGGGGTTGGGGGATTTGCTGTAAGGGAACACTCACTTCAGTCACTGTTTTAGACGGCGTTTGCAGTTGCATCACCAACTGACCCTGGCTCACCTTCATCGCGTTAATCTGAACAGGTAAAGGCGTGAGGGGGGCGGGCGTTGCTGTTGCTTGAGTCTGCGAGACTTTAACCCACTGTGTGAGCACGTGTTGTAACTGCTCACTGACTGCTTGGCGCATGGGTTGTGGTAGCTGAGTCAATGGCACCGTGAGGTTATTAGGTGCGCTTGCGCTCGGGGAGGGCGTCGCTGAACCTTGCTGTTGCGGCGGCATACTGATGCGCGCATCACTACGCATGATCTGTTCAACAATACGACTGATCAAAGCGCTTTGCGCTTTTGGTGAGATCGGCCGTTGAGCCTCGCCTGTAGCACGCAGCAGCACTTGCTCAAGTTGTTGCTTTACCGCGGCTAGGGTTTGTGGCGTGATATTCAACTGACTGTTAACTGGCGCGGTATTAAATTGTTGAGGCTGCTGAGTCGGACTATTCAATTGTGTCGTCAGTGCATTAAATACGCTCTGCATAGCATTTTGCTGCGCTTGTGAAACAGCCGCTTGTGGGGTATTCAACGCGGCAGTCGTTGCCGAGTTTGACGGCGTCGCCAACGACTGCATCATTTGTTGTAATAGCTGTTTAATTTGCATGACGCACTGCCCTTACCCAGATCATGAAAAGCGACCGTTTTACATGGCTTTTTCGGCAAATATTGTGGTAAACTCGAGCCAATTTACACATCATTTGCAGACATTGCCGCAGCCTTGATGAAGCATAAAACGACAGAACCTCTGCCCCGACTTACAGCGCACGAACTTTCCTCAGTTCGCGGCGGGCGTACCTTGTTCGAGCAGGTCTCTTTTGAGGTTCATGCTGGCGAACTCTGGCAAATTACCGGTGCCAATGGAGCCGGTAAGTCGACACTGCTTCGTATGCTTGCCGGGCTCATGCCGAGCCACACCGGCCGTATTGAGTTTAACAACCACTCAATACAGTATGACCGTAGTGCTTATCATCAGCAACTCTTGTTTATTGGTCACAAACCCGCGGTTAAAGCCGAGCTGACCGCGTTGGAGAATGTCTATTGGCAACGTCGTTTAAGCGGCGATCATCGTGCCACACAAGACAGTATGGATGACTGGAGTCTGCTCGAAACTATTGGGCTACTCGGGTTAGAAGATGAAATGACGGGTCGGTTATCGGCAGGGCAACAACGTCGCGTGGCACTCACTCGGTTATGGCACAGTCAAGCACCGTTATGGATCCTCGATGAACCCTTTACCGCGTTGGATGTAAAAGGCATCGCGTTACTTGAGCAACGCTTTAGCGAGCACCTAAGTCAAGGCGGTAGTATCGTCATGACGTCGCATCAAGCGTTATCGCTGGCGAGTTTGAATCCACAGCAGTTGCATTTAGGTGAAGCTTACGCCAATGCCATGGGAGTCGCGTGATGACCGCAATGCAGTTATGGCGTTCAGTACTCAGTAAGGATTTGCGTCTTGCCGCGCGAAGACGCTCAGACGCGATCAACCCACTGATTTTCTTGCTCATGGTGATCACGCTGTTTCCACTCGGCGTCGGACCCGGCCCTGATATTTTAGCCCGTATTGCACCAGGCATTATTTGGGTCGCGGCATTATTAGCCACCTTATTGGGCGTGGATCGTATTTTCAAAGATGACTATGCCGATGGGTCGCTCGAGCAGCTGTGCTTACTACCGCAGCCGCTCGCCTTTACAGTGAGCGCAAAAATGGTTTCGCACTGGTTATTGAGTGGTTTGCCATTAGTGATACTCTCGCCGCTGCTGGCATTGTTGTTGAGCTTACCGACTTCCGCTTATGGTGCGTTAAGCCTGTCATTATTATTAGGCACGCCAGCATTGAGTGCGTTGGCTGCCATCGGCGCTTCGCTGACGTTGCCGCTACAACGGGGCAGTGCCTTAATCAGTTTAATTTTATTGCCATTGTTTATTCCGTTACTGATATTCGCCACGTCGGCGGTAGAGAGTGCAGGAATGGGCATGGCCGTGCACGGACAGTTGGCTATTTTAGCGGCCATTTCCGTATTAACCGTAACATTAGCACCGCTGGCCGTGGCCGCGGGCGTCAGAATGAGTGTGAATTAATATGTGGCGTTGGTTACACCCGTATGCAAAGCCTGAAGCGACGTATCGCTTAGTGGATAAGTTATTGCCATGGTTCGCTGGCCTGACATTGATTAGCCTATTGGTGGGCATGGTGTGGGGCTTGGCGTTTGCGCCGGCCGATTACCAGCAAGGCGATAGCTATCGCATTATCTACATTCACGTTCCCGCGGCTATTTTCTCCATGGGTGCCTATTTTGGCATGGCAATTTGTGGCGCCATTGCGCTAATCTGGCAGATTAAAACGGCGGAGTGGGCATTACCCGCGATTGCGCCTGTGGGCGCGGCCATGACCGCTATTGCATTATTTACTGGCGCCATTTGGGGTAAACCCATGTGGGGTACTTGGTGGGTGTGGGATGCACGGCTCACGTCAGAACTTATTTTATTGTTCTTATACATCGGCGTAATGGCGCTGTATGCCGCATTTGATGACGCGCGTACCGGTGCTAAAGCCGCCTCGATTTTGGCGATTGTGGGGGTGGTCAACCTACCCATCATTCATTATTCGGTAGAGTGGTGGAACACGCTCCATCAAGGCGCCACCATTACTAAATTTGAGCGTCCCTCCATTGCTACGAGCATGTTGTGGCCGCTACTAATCAGCTTGTTAGGCTTTATGCTGTTAACCGCGACCTTAGTACTGATGCGTTACAAAAATCAGTTGCTTAAGCACGAACTCAATCGCCCGTGGGCGCAGGCAGAGCTCGCGCTTGATAGTCGCGAATCAGCTGAGGAGACGCGCTAATGGCATTTGATAGTTTTAGTGAATTTGTTCATATGGGTGGCTACGGGCTCTATGTGTGGTCGTCTTTTTTTCTGACTTTTTTAGTGATTGCAGGTGTTGCCTTAGAAACCAGTGTGCAGCGGCGACGTTTGCAGAAGGAAAGCTTAAAAGTTCAACGTCGTAAACAGCGGCTTGCGCGTCGTACGCAGCAAGCAAGCGCTGAGGAGTAGAAGTATGAACCCGCGTCGTAAAAAACGGTTAACCTGGGTACTTGTTTTAGTCGTTGGCGTTAGTATTGCCATTGGTCTCATGCTGTATGCCATGAGCTACAGCATTAACTTGTTCTACACGCCGAGTGACTTTGAACAAGTTGAGGAAGGCAAACAGCCACCACAAGTAGGTCAACGTATGCGCATTGGCGGTATGGTGGTCGAAGGCTCTGTGGATCGCGATCCAGAGACGCTTGAAGTCAGCTTTAAAGTCACCGATACCGGACCTGAAGTGACTATTTTGTATCAAGGTATTCTGCCCGACTTATTCCGCGAAGGGCAGGGTATTGTCGCACAAGGCGAGCTGATAGCCCCACGTACGCTGAAAGCGAGCGAAGTGCTGGCAAAACACGATGAAGAATACATGCCACCCGAACTCGCCGAAAAAATGAAAGGCATTAAGCATGTCAACCCAAATCAACCAGCTGAGCAAGAGGAGACACCATGATTGCTGAGCTCGGTCATTTAAGTATTGCGATTGCGCTGGCATTCTCAGCGCTGTTGGCGGGTTATGCATTGATTGGTGCACAACGCGGTCATGGGGGCATGATGAGTCTGTCGCGTCCGCTCGCGATAGGGCAGTTTATTTTCACCGCAATTGCCTTCGCGTTGTTGGTCACCGCTTTCGTCCAAAATGACTTTAGTATTGCTTATGTAGCCGCTAACTCGAATACGCAGTTGCCCTGGTTTTATCGTATTACCGCGGTGTGGGGCTCGCACGAAGGCTCTTTCTTACTGTGGATGTTGATGCAAGCGGGCTGGATTGCCGCTGTTGCGCTGTTTTCTCGCTCCATGCCTCTGCCGATGGTGGCACGCGTACTTGGCATCCTGGGTCTGATCAGTATCGGTTTCTATCTGTTTATGATGACAGTATCGAACCCGTTTGATCGCAGCTTGCCGATTATTCCGGTCGATGGCAATGATTTAAACCCATTACTGCAAGATCCCGGCATGATCATTCACCCACCGTTGCTGTATATGGGCTATGTGGGTTTTTCTGTTGCCTTTGCGTTCGCTATTGCTGCGCTGATGTCGGGCAAACTCGATGCGGCATGGGCCCGTTGGTCACGTCCGTGGACATTGGCGGCGTGGATGTTCCTAACCGTCGGCATCGCGCTCGGTAGTTGGTGGGCATATTACGAGCTCGGCTGGGGCGGCTGGTGGTTCTGGGACCCTGTCGAAAACGCCAGCTTTATGCCGTGGCTCGTGGGGACAGCACTCATTCACTCGTTAGCGGTCACCGAAAAGCGCGGTAGTTTTAAATCTTGGACTGTATTGCTGGCAATCGCAGCCTTTAGTTTAAGTTTGCTCGGTACGTTCTTAGTACGGTCAGGCGTATTGGTGTCAGTGCATGCCTTTGCCTCCGACCCTACTCGTGGTCTGTTTATTCTGGTGTTATTGGCTATCGTCATCGGCGGTTCACTCGCTTTGTATGGTTGGCGTGCCTCACAAATGCAAGGATATAGCCGGTATGAGGCGGCCTCGCGTGAAGTCTTTTTGCTGGCGAATAACGTGTTACTGATGGCTGCCATGATGGTGGTGTTATTAGGCACCTTATTACCGCTGGTCTATAAACAGTTAGGTTTGGGGTCTATTTCTATTGGTGAACCCTTCTTTAATGAGCTGTACAGTTACCTGATCGTGCCATTTGCACTCATGCTCGGTGTTGGCCCTTGGATGCGTTGGCGCAGACAACCGCTCGCGCCGCTGTTAAAGCCACTACTATTATGCCTTGCATTGGCGGCCATTCTTGCCTTCGTGCTGCCTAAAATATGGGCCGATGAAATGCACTTATGGGCTGTTTTAGGGCTATTCTTGGCACTGTGGGTGGCATTGGCAACCATCACCGATGTGTTGCAAAGTGTGCAACAGCGCGGGAGCGATGTCAGCGCCTTGCGTCGGATACCGGCCAGCCAGTGGGGCATGGTGCTCGGTCATATCGGCTTTGCTGTCACCCTCGTAGGTGTAGCACTTGTATCGCACTACGAAACCGAGCGTGATATCTCGATAGAGCCCGGCCAAACCGTCAATGTGGGTCAATACGATCTAACCTTTGAACATCTCACTCATAAAGAGGGGCCTAATTATGATTCAGACCATGGCGTCTTTACAGTCAGTGAAAATGGTGAGTACGTTACAGAGGTGGTCAGCGAAAAACGCTTCTATCGTGTGCAACGGATGAGTATGACCGAAGTCGGCTTAGACTCTGGTTTATTACGCGACCTGTATGTCGCCATGGGTGAGCCGCTCGAGCAGGGTCAAGGCAACCAAACCAAATGGGCGGTGCGTTTTTATACCAAACCCTTTGTCCGTTGGATTTGGCTCGGAGCCTTGATTATGGCTGTTGGTGGCCTAATTGCGATGGCTGACAAGCGTTACCGCAAGCGTAAACAAGGAGTCCAAGCATGAGTAGACAGGAGACTCAAGGTTCAAACAAAAAGTGGATAGTACTGTTCGTTCCATTGGTGCTTTTTGTCGTGTTGGTGGTTTTCCTCCTGAAAGGGCTGGGTAAAGATCCAACACACTTAGAGTCGGTGCTAATCGATAAGCCGGTCCCCGAGTTTACCGCACAGGACCTGTTTGATCCGACCCAGCAACACAGCGAGCAAGTACTTAAAAAAGGACCCTTATTATTCAATGTTTGGGCGACGTGGTGTCCGACTTGTCGTGCTGAACATGAATTTTTAAATGAACTCGCGGCGCAAGGTATTCCGATTGTTGGATTAAACTATAAAGACGATTCGCGTGGCAAAGCCATGGATTGGTTGAATACCCTAGGTGACCCCTACACGGTCAACCTCTATGACCCGGAGGGTAAAGTTGCCTTCGAGTTTGGTGTATATGGAGCACCAGAAACTTATTTCATTGATGCCGAGGGCCGAGTACGTTATCGCCATGTGGGTGATGTGAATCCGCGTAACTGGGAAAACCAGCTCAAAGGCATTTACCAACAAATGGTGAAGGAGGCGAAGCAATAATGCGTACCTTCACTAGCACTGTTATCAGCGCGTTGGCGCTGCTAGCAACCTTGTTTAGTTTGTATGCGGTTGGGCAAGCATCAATTCGTGAACATGCCTTTGAGACGGAAGCGCAGCGCGAGCTTTATCAAACATTGATTCAGGAGTTGCGTTGCCCGAAGTGTCAGAATCAGAACATCGCCGATTCAAACGCGCCGCTTTCGGCAGACATGCGCGACCGCACCTATACCATGGTCATGGAAGGTAAGAGTCGCAAACAAATTATCGACTATATGGTCGCTCGCTACGGCAACTTTGTGCATTATCGACCGCCGTTTAATTGGTACACCAGTGTTTTATGGTGGGGACCGTTGCTGATTATTGTCATTGGCGTGGGGGTCGCATGGGCGATGTCTCGTAAGCGCAAGCAGCCACTAGCGCTGTCAGAAGAAGAGCAAGAGCGACTGAAACAGTTAAGGAAGCCAGACCATGATTAAGTTGTATTTGGCGATGGCCGTATTACTGATCATTGCGGTGATCATTGTGTTACTGGCGGGCCTGCGCCAACGGCGGCAAAGTGTCGATCGTGAGAGCGAGAACCGGGACTGGTATGAAGAACGTCTCGCGGAACTTGAGCAGGACAAACAACAGCAACGTATATCGCAAGAAGCCTATAACGAAGCTAAACTGGAACTCGATAAAACTTTCATTAGCGACAGTCGCGATATCGAGGGTGAAGTCAGTTGGAAGCGTGCCAACCCATTTATTCCGATTGCCATTATTTTGGCTGTAGCGGTAGGCTTTTATGCCGTGTTTGGCAGTTGGTCGTTACAGAAACAAGCCGACGATGCGCTTGCGCAACTACCCGAACTGGGTCAGCGTTTGTTGCAGGAGCAACAACAAGCGGATGTCGAATCGATGCAGACCTTTGCCTTGGGCATGCGACAAAAGCTTGCGGCAAAACCCGACGACCCCATGGCATGGTGGTTGTATGCCGGTATCATGTCTGATTTGCGTCAGTTTGATCAGGCTCAGCAAGCATTTGAGAAGTCCCTGGCGCTGGCGCCTAACCGTACCGGCACGTTAATTAGTTATGCACGCTTTTTGATGTCGTCTCCGACAGAAGAACACCTGCGTAAAGCAGCAGGCATGCTTGCACGTGTACTGCAACAGCAACCTACGCACGTGGAGGCATTGTCGCTAACGGGCTTTGTTGCCTATGAGCGAGGCGACTGGCAGCAAGCTATTGCCGCATGGCAACAGCTATTGCCGTTATTAGACAAGGAATCTCAGCGCAGTAATGCAGTGAAACAAGCGATTGCCGACGCCGAGCAAAAAATGCAAGCGGCGGATCGCAGTGTGACAGTAACGGTGTCCTTAGGCGAGGAAATGCGTGCGCAGTTGCCTGAGCAAGGTACACTCTTTATCTATGTCACTGCGACGCAAGGGCCTCCGATGCCGGCTGCCGTTAAACGTATGCCTGTTAATGACTGGCCCGTTACCGTGACGTTGACCGATGCCGATTCGATGTTAGCCGATTACCGTTTAAGTGGGCTTGATCAATGGCAGGTGAAAGCGATGGTATCGCAGGATGATAAAATTGACCGTCAGGCGGGTGATCTCTTTGCCGAATCGGTGACTATAAATGCACAGCGTTCTGCAGAAGTAGCGCTGACTCTTAATCAAAAAGTAACGGAAGTAGCGAATGACTAATTGGCTTAAAACCGCACCTAAATGGGCTTTACTTGCCAGTACGCTGGTATTGGGTGCGTGTTCATCTCAACCGGATGACCCTTATGCAGACCCCCGTGACCCCTTTGAAGATACAAACCGGGCTGTATGGGACTTTAACCGCGAGTTGGACAAAGCGGTGATTAAACCGGCCGCTGAGGTATACGAAAACGTGCCTGAACCGGTGCGTAACTCGCTTTACCGTGCGCTAGAAAACTTGCAAGAGCCTTGGTCATTCGTCAACAACGTGCTGCAAGGTCAGTTTAAGGACGCCGGCGTAACTGCAGGACGCTTCTTTTTCAACAGCACCATTGGGTTGTTGGGTCTACTCGATCCCGCAACAGAAATGGGGCTGACTAAGCGTGAAGAGAGCCTAGGCCAGACACTGGCGGTATGGGGCGTACCCAACGGTCCATTCCTAATGTTACCGGTGTTAGGTCCAACGGTTGTGATTGATCGCGGTACTGACTGGGTCGATGGTAATTACTTCCCCTACACGGAAATCAGCGATGACTGGGATATCCCGCGCTATACCATCAAAGGCTTATCTCTGCGCCTTCGTTTACGTGAGCAAGAACAGGTGTTAGAAAACTCGCTCGACCCGTACACGTTCGTAAAAGAAGCCTATTACCAAAACTGGCGTTACGAAGTTTACGATGGTAACCCCCCTCCAGAAGTTGAGGGTGACGCCGAAGAGATCGACTTTTCGGAAGATCAGTAAGCCGACCCACCGGATATATCGAAAAGCTTGTATTGACGACAGACCTGCCTTGGACGATGCTTAGAGTAATTGTCCGAGGATAGGTGTGCCTGAATGGGTCAAAAACAAGTCTTGCTGATTGAAGATGATCGCGTGTTTCAGTCAGTGGTTGAGCAGTTTCTCATCCAGCAAAATTATGCAGTCCATTGTGTGGAGTACGGTGAGCAGGCCTTATCACTGTGCCAACAAAGTGCGCCTGATATTGTGCTGTGCGACCTTATGTTACCCGATATCAATGGTCTCAAAGTTATTGAGCGGCTGTTAAGCATTGCCCCCCATTTGCCTGTAATTGTCATTTCCGCAAGTGCTGATATGGCGGATATCCGCGAGGCGGTTCGTTTAGGTGCTTGGGATTACCTAGTGAAGCCAATCGATAGCCTCACCACTATTACCCAAGCCATCGAGCATTGTTTACAACGCCATCGTTTAGAAGAAACCTATGTCAGTGATATATGGGAGCTCGATAGTCACATCAACCAGCTTTATAAAGATGCCCAAATTGTTGAACGCTTGGCGAGTAATTTACTGCCACAACAAGCGCTCGAAGTGGGTGGCTATCATATTGAGAACCAGGTGGCCGATAGCGCAGAGTCAAATATTTGGATTGATTACCGACCGCTAACCGCCGGGCGAATTTTGGTGGTCATGGCGACGGCACATAGCCAAACCGAGCAAAACTTAATCCCCTTGCTGGTGTTGAAGACCTTAATCGACCCACTGATCCGGCAGCACTTAGCGGGCAGTGATGATACTGTGCTCGATCCGCGCGACCTTGTGCAACATATCAATTTTGAATTGTGCCACTCGCGGGTACGCACGGCATTTGATGGGGTATTTGCTATCTTAGATACCCAACAACATACATTTCGTTGGACGCAAGTCGGCGATCGCATTCGTATGCAGCCACAAGCGAAGCCTGATCTGGCCTTGGGTATTTGGCGTCATGCCAGTTTTCACAGTTATATCCACTCCGACGTCAAGCGCGTGCATTGTCAACTACCCGAGGCGATCCTCAGTATTGAACGTCAGGCGTTCTCGTCGTCCTCATCGTCATCGTCTAACTGATCTGCGCGTTGTGCTTCAAACTGACGCACAGCCTTGTCAATGTAAGGCAACGACATATTGAGCGTGATAGGCTGGGTAAATAACGGGTAGCCAATACCCGCGGCGAGCAGACCGACGGCCTTCCACCACCCAGGTAGATCCACGATTGCAAAAAAGATGATGCAAATGGGGACCAATTTAGCGAGGTTACAAATCATACGACGCGGCACCGGCATCGCTTGTTGCGCCATTGATAAAATGAGCGCTCTTTCTGTAAACGGATATGATTTAAGCTGTGGAACCTGTCGTGAGGTTAAATAAAATCCCATGGCACCTTACCTAAGCCGTTGTTATTAACAAATTGGATTTGCATTATAACAGCTCGGCAGGGTATAAACGTGCCCCTATGAAAAAATGTTCGAAAAAGGAAGAATTCATGAGCACCAAGCGGGTTAAAAAAGTTGTCATCCCAGTCGCCGGCTTAGGCACGCGGATGCTACCAGCCACTAAGGCGATTCCAAAGGAAATGTTGCCTTTAGTTGATCGGCCATTAATCCAATACATCGTCGAAGAGTGTGCGGCAGCGGGTTTAACCGATGTGATCTTAGTGACTCACTCCAGTAAGAATTCCATCGAGAACCATTTTGATACCAGCTTTGAGCTCGAGACCACGCTTGAACGCCGTGTAAAACGTCAACTACTTGAAGAAGTACAAGCCATTTGCCCTAAAGGCACGACCATCATGCACGTACGCCAGGGTGAGGCAAAAGGCTTGGGCCACGCAGTCCTGTGCGCGCGTCCGCTGGTGGGAGATGAGCCCTTTGCTGTGGTATTGCCAGACGTATTGGTTGATTCTGCAAGCTGTGACCTCCGCCAAGACAACATGGCAGAAATGGTGCGTAACTTCAAAGAATCAGGTGCTGCGCAAGTGATGGTGGAAAAAGTCCCCCATGAGCAGGTCAGTAATTACGGTATCGCCGATATTAACGGTGTCGATCTGGCCGAAGGTGAACAAGCACCGATAAAGCAATTGGTCGAGAAGCCAGAAGTCGATAAAGCGCCTTCAGATTTGGCGGTTGTTGGCCGTTACGTATTCCCTGAAAGTTTATGGGATTTATTAGCAAAAACGCCAGTCGGTGCGGGCAATGAGATCCAGCTGACCGATGCTATGGCGATGTTGCTTGAGCAATCACCTGTGAACGCTTATTACATGAAAGGTAAGAGCCACGATTGCGGCAATAAATTGGGCTATGCTCAAGCATTTATCGAGCACGCCCTGCGTCATCCAGCTTTAGCGGATGATATGAAAAAGTACATCAAGCAGCTACCAGCCTAAGCCTTAACCACGCTGCTCGGGGCCAGCGCTAGCCTGCGCTGGCTTCCATATCATCCTCTTGGCGCTTTGGGGCATGACGCAATACCAAATCTGCCAGTAAGCGTGAACACGGCCCTGTTTTATCCCCCTTGGGTAATACTAAGTACAGCGACCCTTTGCGACAGGTGCTCCCTTTAAGCTCTAGTTTACGCAATGAACCCTTTTGCATGGCCCGTTTAGCGATGTAAGGGGGGAGCCAACAAAAACCTAATCCTGAGCGTACTAAGCGAAGGGCTTCATCAAAATGACTTACCGTCCAGCGCTGCTCTGCTTTTAACCAACCCCCTTCTTCAGCCGGCTGCGTTGCAGTATCGCGAATAACGATTTGCAAGTGCTGAGCGAGTTCATCTTGAGAAATCGGGGAGTCTTGCTGTGCAAGTGGGTGAGCAGGGTGACAAACTAAATCCATGTAGTAGTCATGAATGGGCTCACCGAGATAGCCTTTGGGCAACTGATGAGTGATGACTAAGTCTGCGCTCTGGTTACGTATGTGCTCGAGTGTGCCTGTCAAAACAGTGTCTTCGATGGTGAGTCGGGAACCGCGGCCATGTTCTTGAAAATCTTTTAGCGCTGGGATTAAATCATTGCGATCGAACACCATTTCGAGTGCGAGTTTGATTTCTGGCTCCCAGCCTTGTTCCATGTTGCAAGCCAACTGCTCAAGTTCATACACGGTTTGAGTCAGTTGTCGAGAGCGTCGCAGCATCACGTCACCCACATGCGTTAACTCGGCCTTGCGTCCCTTTATTTCTAAAAGCTGTACGCCTAACACCTGCTGAAGCTTAGAAACCGCATGGTTTAATGAAGACTGACTCTTGTTAAGTTTCTCTGCTGCATGTGCATAGCCACCACAGTCTACAACCGCTTGTAAAATGCGCCATTGTTCCAAAGTGGACTTAGCTCTGTAGTGTGGCATAGGATTAGTGTCTAACCTCTTGTCTGACGATTAAATTGTCGCTTTAACGATTGCACGGATGGGTGCTTGGTATCCCTCAATAGTCTTTTTTGGGTCATTTGGATCAAGAAAATCTTTTAGAGATTCACCGGTCATCCATTCAGTTGATCGCTGTTCGTCAAGTGAGGTGGGGTTATGGTCAACAATTTCAGTTTGTTTAAAACCTAATCGTTCTAGCCAAACACAGAGGGCTTTGGCGCTGGGTAAAAACCAAACATTACGCATTTGAGCATAGCGTTCGCCCGGCATCATTACCGTATGTTCATCACCTTCGACTACGATGGTCTCCAAGATCAACTGACCACCTGGTTTTAATAAATTTTTAAGTTGTTGTAAAAACTCAAGTGGTGAACGGCGATGATACAACACTCCCATGCTAAAAACCGTATCAAAACTTTGAAGTGAGGGCATATGCTCAATTCCGACGGGAAAGAAGTGTGCACGGTCGGCAATTTGGCTTGGCATCATTTGCTTAACTGCTTGAAATTGAGTCATAAATAACTCACCTGGGTCAATCCCCCAAACGTTGGCTGCGCCTGCCTCTAACATTCGCCATAGGTGATAGCCGCTACCACAACCCACGTCTAAAACTTGTTGAGCGTTCAAATTATTTAGGTGAGGTTGGACGCGCTGCCATTTCCAATCTGAGCGCCATTCGGTGTCAATCGATAGTCCAAATAAATCGAAAGGTCCTTTCCGCCATGGTTGGAGCTGCTTTAATAAGCCGTTCATTCGGGCTCTGTCTGAATCACTGGCTTGTTCGGGCAAGCCAACCTGTATGGTGTCACCTAAGACGACATGGTCGGTCGCCAGTTGTGGGAGCTGTTTAAGTACGCGCTGCCACTTTCTAAACTCACCATGAGGCGACTGTAGAAACGCATTCAGTTGCTGAGGTAAGGTGGTTAACCATTGACGGTGAGGGCTGTCGGCAAGCGCACTGAGGTCCTTGGCAAACATCTCCATGAATCATTCTCCTTTAACCGCGAGCATCGCCGCAAAGTTAAAACACTGTAACCAGACCCCCGCATGGGCAAAACCGGCGTGCTTAAAACGAGCAAAGTGCGTATCTAGGGTATCAATCTTCATGACGTTCTCGATAGCCGCGCGCTTTTGACTGATTTCTAGCTCGCTGTAGCCGTTAGCGCGCTTGAAGTCATGATGAAGATCAACGAGAGTTTCGTGAACATGTCGATCGGGGTGTGCTACTTTTTCCGCGATTAACAATACGCCACCAGGGTTTAATCCTGAATAAATTTTCTCAATGATCGCATCTCTGTCTTCTTTTGGTACAAATTGCAGTGTAAAATTTAACACCACGATTGAAGCGTTTTCGATCGGCGTTAGTTGCACGTCTTGGCAATTAAAAGTAACGGGGATATCGCTTTTAAAGCCTTGTAAATGCAGACGCGCACGATCAATCATCGGTTGCGAATTATCAACGGCAATAATGTGATTACCGTGATGTTTCTCACAACCTTTGCGTAACGCCAACGTGGCTGCACCGAGCGAGCAACCCAAGTCATACACATTTGTATCATTTTGACTATAACGTTCAGCTAGTTGTGGTAACGTCTGTATAATCGTAGCGTAGCCGGGCACTGAACGATTAATCATGTCAGGAAAGACTTCGACAACATGCTCATCAAATCGGAAGTCGCCGACGCTGGGTAAAGCTTTAGAGTAAATTGTATCCTGCTGACTCATAGGAAATAACTGTGTAAGCGGTCCAAAATATAAGTGTAGTTTAACGTTAATTCGCCTTCAGGCACAGATTAAACGGTAATAAAAGCTGAACTATAAAGATGAATCCCAATCGGACATTAATACTAATTCTAGGTTTTCGCCCTAATGCAAGGAAGCAAGGTTAAAATGAGAACAATAAAACACCTAGCCGGATGTATCGCACTATGTTGGATGTGCGCCGTTTCTGGGGCATTACTCGATACTGATGAATGGTTAGCCGAGCATGACACGATTCGTGTGGGTGTACCGAATAACCTCATGCCGCTGATTGGTATTGAAAATGGCGACGGTGTTGGCTTTGACGCTGATATGCTACGCCTCATTTCACAGCACTTACCTGTCACTCTTGAATGGACCTCCTGTGGCGCTTGGAGCCAATGCTTGGTTGCCTTACAAGAGCGCACCATCGATATTTTGCCGAGTATGTCATATTCAGAAGATCGCTCGCGCTATGCCAGCTTTACTCAGCGCTATTGGTCGATGCCGTGGTCAGTACTGTACCTGAATAAAGAAGCGCTCGATTCGCGCGGCAGTGTCAGCGTCGGTAATCTTCGCGGTCAACGGTTAGGCATTATTGAGGACTACAGTGTCGTGTCGTTACTGCGCAACCAACGCGGCACCGAGGTTATTGAATACCCGGTAATCGATAACGCCATTAATGCGCTTAAAGAAAATCAAATTAATGTCTATGTCGATAGCCTGCCCATATTAGTTTATGAGCTACAAAACCGACCTATCGCAAATGCCCAACTCGAGGTGCTCGATGATGCACCAGGGCAAGATTTATTCTTTGGTGTACGCAGTGATTGGCAGCCATTAGTCGTGACCCTCAACAAGGGCATCGACAACATCACTCAGAGCCAACAAAACCAGTTACGCAACAAGTGGTACGGCTACGAGTTGCAAACCGGTTGGAGCGATGAAGAACTGATTCAAATCGCATTGAAAGTCGGCTCAGGTGTTATCTTAGTGTTTTTATTGATTGCTTTTAGAAACAGCCGTCTACGTCGAGAGGTCAAGCTTCGCAAAGATGCCGAGAAACGCATTCGTTACGTGGCAACGCATGACGAACTGACCGGATTACCTAACCGTAAATTGTTATCTGACCGTTTAGATCAAGCAATTTTGCAAGCAGAGCGCTCAAATAAAGCGTTCGCTGTCATGTTTCTCGATCTCGATGGCTTTAAGCAAATCAACGACCAATTTGGTCACGAGGTGGGTGACGAGTTACTTATCCACGCCTCACAACGCATGCAAAGTCTGTTAAGACGCTCCGATACCGTGTGTCGTTACGGCGGGGACGAATTCGTCATACTTTTACCCACCACACCGACTACCAGCGCTGCCCTCGCGGTGGCGCGTAAATTGGTGGTACATATTGCGCGGCCGTATCAGATTGGAACGCACATGCTCGAAGTCAGTACCAGTATCGGTGTGAGCTTATTTCCTCAGCACGGTAGCGATGAAAACGCTTTATTGCGTGCCGCCGATAAAGCCATGTACGCGGCAAAAGATGCGGGCAAGAACGATGTCAGGTTAGCCGCACCTTAACTCGGATGACATTAGCGCCCATTTCGCTATAATATGCGCTTTAAATCATTCAGCAGAATAAAAGGTGTGAAAGGCGCATGCGAACGCATTACTGTGGGCAGGTAACTGCCGAACTAGCCGAACAAGAAGTGACTTTATGTGGTTGGGTCAACAAACGTCGCGATTTAGGTGGTTTGATCTTTATCGATCTGCGTGACCGCGAAGGCTTGGTTCAAGTGGTTTTTGACCCCGACGAAAACGCCTTGTTTGAGCAGGCAAACCGTCTGCGCCAAGAGTTCTGCGTACAAATCCGTGGTAAAGTAAACCGTCGTCCAGACAGCCAAGTCAACGCCAACATGAAAACCGGCGAAGTTGAGATCTTAGCCAAAGATCTGACTATCTTGAGCCGCTCCGAACCGCTACCTATCGACTTTAACTCGCAAGTGAGTGAAGAAGCACGTTTACGTTATCGCTACCTTGATTTGCGCCGTCCGCAAATGAACGAAAACCTTCAGTTCCGTGCCAAGGTGGCAAGTGCCGTGCGCCGTTTTCTCGACGACAACGGTTTCTTAGATATTGAAACACCGATGTTGACCCGTGCTACGCCTGAAGGCGCGCGTGACTATTTGGTACCGAGCCGTACGCACAAAGGGCGTTTCTTTGCATTACCGCAGAGCCCACAGTTATTTAAACAATTGCTGATGATGTCGGGCTTTGACCGCTACTATCAAATCGTGAAGTGTTTCCGTGATGAAGACTTGCGTGCTGACCGTCAGCCTGAATTCACTCAGATTGATATCGAAACCTCGTTTATGAGTGCAGAGCAGGTGATGGAAGTCACCGAAACCATGACACGTCAATTGTTCCAACAGTTGCTTGATATCGATTTAGGCAAGTTCCCGACCATGACCTGGCATGAAGCCATGCGTCGTTTTGGTTCAGACAAACCCGATTTACGTAACCCATTGGAACTCGTCGATGTCGCTGACTTGTTAAAAGACGTCGAGTTTAAAGTATTCTCGGGTCCTGCAAACGATGAAAAAGGGCGTGTTGCCGTGATTCGCTTGCCGGGTCAGGCAGACAACGTATCGCGTAAGATGATCGACGAATACACGCAATTTGTCGGTATTTACGGCGCTAAAGGCTTGGCGTGGATTAAAGTGAACGACTTAAGCCAAGGCCGTGAGGGCTTGCAGTCACCGATCCTTAAATTCTTGCCAGATGAAGCGCTTAACGCGATTCTTGAGCGCACTGAGGCAGAGACCGGCGATATCCTGTTCTTTGGTTCAGACAAAGCCAACGTGGTTGCCGAAGCGATGGGCGCGTTACGCCTTAAGTTAGGTGAAACCTTTGAGCTGGTGAGCGACGAATGGCGTCCGTTGTGGGTGGTTGATTTCCCAATGTTCGAAGAAGACGACGAAGGCCGTTTAGCCGCGATGCACCATCCGTTTACCGCGCCGGTTAACGTCACCCCAGACGAGCTTAAAGCGAATCCAGCACAGGCGCTTTCAAACGCGTACGATATGGTACTTAATGGCGTTGAAGTGGGTGGTGGTTCAGTTCGTATTCACGATAACGCCATGCAACAAGCTGCGTTCGAAGTACTCGGCATTGGTGCAGAAGAAGCCAAAGAAAAATTCGGTTTCTTACTCGAAGCGTTAAAATACGGTACGCCACCACACGCCGGTTTAGCCTTTGGTTTGGACCGCTTGGTCATGTTGATGGTCGGTGCAAGCTCAATCCGTGACGTCATCGCGTTCCCGAAAACCACCACCGCTGCGTGCGTGTTGACCGATGCACCCGGGTTGGCGAACCCCGATGCATTGCAAGAGCTGGGCGTTAAGAGTACGGTGGAAGACAAAGACGAATAGCAACAAATGGAGTGAGACATGGCAGGTCATTCCAAATGGGCCAACATAAAACATCGTAAAGCCGCGCAAGATGCAAAGCGCGGCAAAATCTTTACCAAATTGATTCGAGAAATCACCGTGTCGGCGCGTCAGGGCGGCGGTGATCCCGAGACGAATCCGCGCTTACGGGCGGCGATTGATAAAGCGCTTTCTAATAACATGAAGCGCGATACCATCGATACCGCAGTCAAGCGTGGCTCTGGCGAACTTGAAGGTGAAAACGTTGAAGAGTTGACCTACGAAGGCTACGGCCCCAGTGGTGTCGCCATCTTACTCGAGTGCATGACCGATAACCGTAATCGCACGGTATCTGAAGTGCGCCACGCCTTTAATAAGTTCAACGGCAACTTAGGCACCGACGGCTCGGTGGCGTACTTGTTTAATAAACGCGGCGTCATCAGTTATGGTAGCGAAACCAGTGAAGAAATCATTCTCGAACCAGCGATTGAAGCGGGTGCTGATGATGTGTTGAATCACGGTGACGGTCACATTGATGTGTTCACTAGCCCAGAGGTGTTTGGCGCCGTTAAAGACGCGTTAGATGCCACCGGTGCTGAAGCAACCAACGCCGAAGTGACTATGGTGCCGGACACTAAAGTCGACTTAGATGAAGACGGCGCGCGCACCTTCCTCAAACTACTCGACGCACTTGAGGATTTAGATGATGTGCAAAACGCCTACCACAATGCGGATATTTCGGACGACGTATTGGCAAAGCTGGATGAGTAACTACCGATGAGCGTGATCCTCGGTATCGATCCAGGCTCACGCTTAACGGGCTTTGGTGTAATTCAGCAACAAGGGCGCCATTTATCGTATATAGCCAGCGGCTGCATCCGTGCCACAGGCACGACTGCTCAGCCGCTGAGTCTCGCCGAGAAACTCAAACGCATTCATAACAGCGTGGTCGAGCTCATCACACAATACCAACCTGATGAATTCGCGATTGAGCAAGTATTCATGGCACGCAACCCAGATTCTGCGTTAAAGTTAGGGCAAGCGCGCGGGGCTGCTATCGTGGCCGCGGCATGTGCCGATTTACCGGTGGCTGAGTATAGCGCTCGGCAAATAAAGCAGGCCGTCGTAGGTAACGGCGGCGCCGATAAAACACAAGTACAGCACATGGTTATGGCATTACTCAATTTGAGTAAATCACCTCAAGCGGACGCCGCGGATGCATTAGCGGTCGCCCTTTGCCATGCGCACAGCGCGCAAAGTTTAATTAAAATGTCGGGTGCAGCACGTAAAATCGTGCGCGGGCGTTTACGCCGCTAGTACGGGCATTCATTAGAATAATCAAGAGGACATCCTGTGATCGGACAAATTCATGGCACATTAGTCAGCAAGCAACCCCCCGAAGTGTTAGTCGATGTGCAAGGGGTCGGCTATGAAATTCAATTGCCGATGACCTGCTTTTATCAGCTGCCTGCCACTGGAGAGCCCGTCACCTTAGTGACTCATTTTGTCGTACGCGAGGATGCGCAATTATTATATGGCTTTAACTCGCTCGCTGAGCGCAGTTTGTTTAGACTATTGATTAAAACTCAGGGTGTGGGACCTAAGCTGGCGCTCGCCATATTATCAGGCATGAGTGCCGATGAGTTTGTCTGGGCGGTGAACCAAAATGATGTCAGCCGCTTGGTCAAACTACCTGGCGTGGGTAAGAAAACCGCCGAGCGCCTGGTCATTGAAATGCGCGATCGCCTGAAAGATTGGCAAGGCTCGAGCACGCCAGCGACCGATGCTGCGCCGCTTGATAATGTCAGCGGTGATGCGTTGGTGCACCCAGCCGATGCGCGCAACGATGCGTTAAGTGCATTATTGGCGCTCGGTTATAAACCGGTACAAGCCGAAAAAGCATTAAAAGCGGTATATCAGCAAGGCGAAAGTAGCGAAACGCTTATTCGCAGTGCGCTAAAACAATTGTCTTAATAGGCCGAACAGCCTTTGGAATAGGTTATGATTGAAGCAGATCACATCCCCAGTCACCGCATTATCGAAGCCGATGTACAAGGCGATGATGAAGCCATTGACCGTGCCATTCGTCCTAAAAAGCTCGCCGACTATACCGGTCAGAAGCACGTCGTCGAACAGATGGAAATCTTTATTGAGGCGGCGCGCAAGCGTGAGGAAGCGCTCGACCACTTATTGATTTTTGGACCGCCTGGTTTGGGTAAAACGACCTTAGCCAATATTGTTGCGAACGAGCTGGATGTGAACATCAAAACCACTTCGGGACCGGTGCTCGAAAAGGCCGGTGATCTCGCGGCATTGCTGACGAATCTCGATGCCCATGATGTGCTGTTTATCGATGAAATACATCGATTGAGTCCCGTGGTTGAAGAAATCCTCTATCCCGCGATGGAAGACTACCAACTCGATATTATGATAGGTGAGGGACCCGCCGCGCGTTCTATAAAACTCGACTTACCGCCGTTTACGCTGATTGGCGCGACGACGCGGGCAGGCGCACTGACATCGCCACTGCGCGACCGCTTTGGCATTGTGCAGCGCTTGGAGTTTTACCAAGTCGAAGAATTGACCGAGATCATAAAGCGCTCGGCGCATTATATGAACGTGAATATGGACGTCGGTGGGGCACAAGAAATCGCGCGTCGTTCGCGGGGTACGCCACGGATTGCTAACCGATTGTTACGCCGAGTACGCGACTACGCCGAAGTAAAAGCCGATGGTAAAGTGAATCAAGATATTGCCAGTGCCGCACTGACTATGGTGGATGTCGACCAAGCCGGCTTTGATTACATGGATAGAAAGCTACTGCTCGCGATTATGGAGAAGTTTTTAGGCGGTCCTGTGGGTTTAGACAACCTAGCCGCAGCTATCGGAGAAGAAAAGGACACCATCGAGGATGTGCTCGAGCCTTATTTGATTCAACAAGGCTTTTTACAACGCACGCCCCGTGGTCGTATTGCAACGCCACGCGCTTATCGCCACTTTGGGTTAAATCCCAACGCAGAAGAGTAAAAAAGGCATTGAAAGGGTAAAAATTGAGTAAAAAAAAGCCCGAACCAAATGGAACGGGCAAACAGAACAACAAGAAGGAAGTTAAAAATCCAGGGAACCTACTTTAAGTAATCAAAAAAAGTAAGTAACAATCTAAGAAGAAGTGACAACCAATCTCCTCATCTCGATTTAGGAGCTATTATACGCCCGAATGAGGCGTCATCAAGCTAGAAAAATTACATCTTCAGATTAGAAAAACTAATATGAAGAAATTGTATATTGTTCGAAAATAGCGCAACAAAAAAGCAACAAAACAAAAAATTGTATACAAAACAGTGTGTTGAAATTTGATTGTTTCAAATTTGTCATAAATAAAAGTCTGTTGATAATTTAATCAGTGTGACTTTTTCAATCTTTTACAAAGTATTGGGGCGAAAGGGTCATTTCTCAAGGAATTTTTATGCAAGAGACGGTCTTTAGCTGGCCCATACGGGTCTATTACGAGGATACCGATGCAGGTGGTATCGTTTATTATGCGAATTATCTCAAGTTTATTGAGCGGGCTAGGACAGAATGGTTAAGGTCTTTAGGGATTGAACAGGATAGCTGGTTAGATCACAATAGAGCCTTCGTGGTGCGTCATGTCGATCTCGACTTGCAAGCCGCAGCAAGGTTTAATGCTGAACTGACCGTGACCGTCGTGGTCGAACAGGTCAAGAAAGCATCCTTAGTGTTTACACAGCAAGTGGTGGGCGCCGATGGCACCTTACATTGTCAGGCACGGGTGAAAGCCGCATGTGTCGACAAAGATGCGATGAAAGCGGTCGCAATACCCGATAGTATCTTACAAGCGATAAAAGCAGAGGTTAGTTAGCGTGGAAGCAGAATTGTCCTTTATTGATTTGTTTTTGCAGGCCAGTTTACTGGTTAAATTGGTGATGCTCATGCTATTGGCAATGTCCGTGTGGGGCTGGGTACTCATATTCCAACGTAAAAAGGTCATTGGACAAGCCCACAGCGATGCGCTCAAATTTGAAGATCGGTTTTGGTCTGGCGTCGACCTCGCTCGCTTATATCAAGAAATTTCAGCCCGTGCGAAAAACAGCCGCGGTATGGAGTTACTGTTCCACGCGGGTTTCAAAGAGTTCGCACGGCTCAGTAACCACGAAAACGCTGACCCTCAAACGCGCGTTGAAGGCGCCTTCCGCGCCATGCGTGTCGCGCACGCCCGCGAACTGGAAAAACTCGATTCTAATCTCGGTATTCTCGCAACCATCGGGTCTATCAGCCCGTACATCGGCTTGTTTGGTACTGTATGGGGTATCATGAATGCCTTTATCGCACTGGGTGCCGTTAAACAGGCGACGCTCGCCATGGTCGCGCCGGGTATCGCAGAAGCATTGATTGCAACAGCGATGGGTCTGTTTGCTGCCATCCCAGCAGTTATTGCTTACAACCGTTTTACCAACCGTGTCGAGAAAGTTGATAACCAGTACATGAACTTTATTGATGAGTTCGTTGCAATTTTACAACGCCAAACGTTGTCTAACAGCAAAAATGTAAAAGGTGACGCGCTATGATGGTGATGCCACGTAAGCGCCGTAAACCGGTCGCAGAAATTAACGTGGTGCCGTACATCGACGTTATGTTGGTGTTGCTTATTATCTTTATGGTTACCGCACCACTGATCACGCAAGGGGTTAAGGTCGAGCTACCGAAAGCCACGGCAGAGCCGTTGGCTAAAGATACCAACCCACCGTTGGTCGCCTCGGTTGATGCCGAGGGTAATTACTACCTGAATCAGGGAACCGATCCTGATGTGCCGATTAGTGCCGATGAAGTGGCGACCTTAGTGGCGGCACATTTGCAGGTTGAGCCAGAAACACCGGTGATGGTGAATGGTGATGGGGCGGTTTCGTACAATCAAATTGTGCAATTGATGGTGTTACTGCAGCGCGCAGGCGTACCGTCAGTTGGGCTTATGACAGATTCGGCGGATAATTAGTTGTGGCAAAGTCAGCAGAGAGTTTTAAGTTACCTTTAGTCTACTCGATAGGCATTCACGCGGCGATAGCGGCAGTGTTGTTGGTGAGCTTCGAATTCACTTCACCTGAGCCTACGCCCATGCAAGTGAATTTAGACCAAAGTGAGATGGATCCGCAGCCGGAAGAAATCGTCAACGCGGTGTCGGTGGATAAAGCTGCGGTTGAGCGCCAAGTACAACGCATTAAAGACCAGAAGGCGGCTGAACGTCGTGCTGAACAGCAGCGTATTCAAGAGCTTGAGCGTAAAGCGGCAGAAGCACGTAAAGCACGTGAGCGTGAGCAGCAGCGCCTAGAGCAGATTGCTGAGCAGCAAAAGCAAGAAGAACAGCAAGCGGCCGAGGCACGCAAGCGTGCTCAACAAGCCAAAAAAGAAGCTGAACAACTGGCTGAGCAACGCCGCAAAGAAGAGCAAGCGGCAAAACAAGCCGCAGAGCGTCGCGCGCAAGCCGAACGAGAGGCCGAAGAAGCGGCACGTAAAGCCGAGGAAGAACGCAAACAGCGTGAGGCCGAACGCAAACGTCGCGAAGAAGAAGAGCGTCAGCGTCGGTTAGCGGCAGAACGTGAAGCTCAGTTGCAAAAAGAAATGGAAGAAGAGCGTCAACGCCGCTCGGCCGCACGTCGCCGCCAGGTGTTGAGCGAACTTGAAAAATACCAAGCGCTGATCCAACAGACTATTCAGCGCAACTGGAACGTAGATGATTCGATGTCTGGGAAATCCTGTGAGCTGACGATTAGCTTGGCGCCGAGTGGATTCGTTAAGTCGGTGACCACGGGGGCGGGTGATCCAGCGGTATGTCGCTCGGCCGAGAATGCGGTATTAAAAGCGACCACGCTACCGGTGTCAGAAGATCCCGAAGTCTACCAACAGATGAGTACCATTAAACTAACGGTTAAACCGCAGTTATAAACGTAAGGTGAACCATGAAAAAGCTGTTTTTGAATTTATGTATCTTAGTTATGGCAGTCACGTCGACCGCTCGAGCCGGGGTGTTAGAAATTGTCATCACCGAAGGTATCGACAGTGCGCGTCCGATTGCGGTCGTGCCATTTAAATGGTTAGGTGACGGTGAAGCGCCGGGTAACCTTACAGATGTTATCGCAGCGGATTTAACCCGTAGCGGTAAGTTTAACCCGATCCCACAGTCAGCGATGCCTCAGTATCCGGTGAATGATGAAGAGTTGGACTATTCGGCATGGGCGAAGATGGGTGTCGAAGCGGTGCTGATGGGCACCGTAGAACCATACTCCGTTGACCGTTACATGGTTAAGTTCCAGTTAGTGGATGTGTTACGCGGGCAAATTACCGGCGGCAACGCACAAATGCTAAAAAATGGACAGTTGGTGCAAAGCAACGATCATATTTTAGATGCGCGTAGCTCAGTCATCGATGGCAATCAGTTCCGTCAATATTCGCATCGTATTTCTGATGTCGTATACGAGGCATTGACCGGCGAGCCGGGTGCCTTCATGACTCGCATTGCTTATGTAACCGTTAATCAAGATGACCAGTATCCCTACAAATTGTTGGTCGCGGATTATGACGGTGCAAATGAAAAGGTCTTGCTGCGTAGCCCAGAACCTTTGATGTCTCCTTCATGGTCGCCCGATGGTAATAAATTGGCGTATGTGAGCTTTGAGAACAAAAGACCAGAAATTTTCGTACAAGATATTTACACCACTCGACGTGAGAAGGTGACCTCGTTCCCTGGCATTAACGGCAGCCCAGTGTTCTCTCCAAACGGCGAGAAAATGGCGATGGTATTGTCAAAAGATGGCAATCCTGAGTTGTATGTTATGGATCTTAAGACTAAAAACTTGCAACGCTTAACGCGGAATCGTACGATTGATACTGAGCCAAGTTGGACGCCTGATGGTAAATCGATCGTCTTCACTTCAGAAAGAGGTGGAAGACCGCAATTATATAGCGTAAATTTATCTTCAGGTGAGGTGCGTCGCTTAACTTTTGAAGGTGAGCAAAACTTAGGTGGCACGGTCATGCCTTCGGGCGAATCGATGATTTTAGTTAACCGCACTAACGGTAACTATCACATCGCGCGGCAGGAATTCCCGCGGGGTACGATGCAAGTACTGACTCGCACGGCGTTGGACGAATCACCAAGTGTGGCACCTAATGGCAGTATGGTGATCTACAGCACTACGCATAACAATAAACAAGTGTTAGCGTTAGTGTCGACAGACGGTCGTTTTAAGGCGCGTTTACCGGCTAGTAGCGGCGAAGTGAAGTCACCATCGTGGTCGCCATTTATGTAAGTGCTTGTAAAAGTGCTATAAAAGTAGTGTAAGCTTGTGCAGAATTGCGCGAGTTTTAATCAAAATTAATTTAGTAAACCGAACGGTTTGATCAACTGGATAACGATAAGGATCATTAGGATGCAGCTCAACAAATTATTAAAAGCTCTGGCGATTGCCGTTCCAATGGCAACTTTAGCCGCGTGTAGCTCTAACTCAAGCACTGATTCAGGTATGGGTGCAGGTCAAGAAACGAACCAAACGTCTGAGTCTGGCGATCAGTCAGGTGTACAAGTCGGTTCAGCTGACCGTGCTAAGACCCCTGAAGAAGTTCGCGAAGAACAGATGGAAGCGCTGCGCAAAGAGCACATCATCTACTTTGCATTTGACCGTTCTTCAGTTCAATCTGAGTATGCAGAGTTGCTAGCCGCACACGCTGATTACTTAGTTAAAAACCCTAACGTTACCATCGTTATCGAAGGTCATGCTGACGAACGTGGTACGCCAGAGTACAACATCGCATTGGGCGAGCGTCGTGCTAAAGCGGTTGAAGATTACCTAGTTAACTTAGGTGTACAAGATTCACAAATCTCAACCGTTTCTTATGGCGAAGAGAAGCCATTAGTGAACGCTTCGAACGAACGTGCGTACGCGAAAAACCGTCGCGCGGTATTGGTGTACTAATAGCCACTTCGACGTTTAACTAAATAAAACGGATAGTTCATGAAAAAATCATTATTGGCTATCTGTCTACTGATGCCTGCTGCCGCTATGGCGCAGGCACCAGTGTCCAGCCTAAATCAATCAGCCAGTTCACTTGAGCAACGTCTAGCCACCATCGAGCGTATGCTTGATGCGCGTCAGGGCGCCCAGCTCGAAATGCTTGATACACTATCTTCATTGCAACAAGACGTCGCTGAGCTTCGGGGGATAACCGAAGAGCACGAGTATCGTCTGGAGCAGCTGTTAGAGCGTCAGCGCGAAATCTACCAAGAAATTGACCGTCGCTTTAGTCAGCTTAAGCAACAAGGTGGTGGGTCATCGTACAGCATGGATGACATGCAGACGGTACCGACGTCAAGCAACTCAGGTAGTAGTACCGCGTCAAATAGCAGTAATAGCGGCTACAGCGCCAATATGAGCGAAAACGACGCGTACGATAAAGCTATCGCCTTAGTGCTTGAAGATAAGCGCTACGATGCCGCGATTCCAGCGTTTGAATCGTTCTTGCAGAACTTTCCTAACTCAACCTATGTGCCGAACGCTCATTACTGGTTAGGTCAGTTGTTGTATGCCCAGCAAGAATATCAGAAGGCGCATGACCACTTTAAACAAGTGGTAGACAACTACCCAGACAGCAATAAGCGTGCAGACTGCTTGTTGAAGTTGGGTGTTATCGCTGCAGAGCAAGGCAAAACTGCCGATGCCAAGACGTTTTATCAGCAAGTATTGACCGAATACTCGGACAGTACCGAAGCGAATTTGGCGAAGCAACGCCTGTCAAACCTGTAACATCGGTCCAACAACTGATCGAATAGTAAGCAGTCAGACAAAAAACTGAAATTATCAGTTGCATCACAGCGTTATTTAAGTAAACTATGCCGCCGTTGCCAAGGACAAATGGCAACGGAAGGCAGTACTAAAAAGTGGGTTGTTAGCTCAGTTGGTAGAGCAGTTGACTTTTAATCAATTGGTCGCAGGTT
>NYWU01000003.1 GCA_002685255.1 Idiomarinaceae bacterium | reverse complement strand
GTCTAGAGGCCTAGGACACTGCCCTTTCACGGCAGTAACAGGGGTTCGAATCCCCTAGGGGACGCCAACACTAAACCACCTTCTAGGTGGTTTTTTTGTGTCTGCAATTTATCAAACGCTTATTAACTCGATGCCTCGGCGTTTTTAGCCAGCTCAAGTAAGTAAGGTGAGAGGAAGTCCGCAATAGCGTCTTGTGCTTCTGCAGTGGGGTGGATGCCATCATCTTGCACGAAGTCTGGGTTCTCTACTAACTCGGTCATGAAAAAGGGCACCAGTGTTACGTCATACTTCTCTGCCACACGCGTGAATACCGCCTGAAATCGCTTTGAGAAACGTGGTCCATAGTTAGGTGGCACCATGACCTGACTGAGCGCCACTTTAATACCTTTAGCCTGCGCCTGCTCAATCATATTAGACAAGTTCGTTTCCACCGTCTCCAAATCGAAACCACGTAACCCGTCATTGCCGCCCAACTCAATAAAAATAGCATCGGGTTGGTGACGTTCAATTACACCCGATAAGCGGTTTAAGCCACCACGGGTGGTCTCACCACTGATACTGGCATTGATTATTTCAATGTTTGGGTATGCTTGCTGCCAACGCTTTTGCAATTCGGCAACCCAAGTTTGTTGTTGCGAAAGACCATAACCTGCGCTTAGGCTATCTCCTAATACAACAAGTGAAACATTTGCTGCAAAACTACGTATAGATATAAAAATCAAAGTAATACAAGCTAACTTTAATAGGACGTTTTTCATTTTATGCTCATTCAAACTCAACAACTCGAAAAGATAGTCGAAACCTCTGAGGGACCGTTACAGATTTTGCAACCAATTGACCTCGCAATCAATGCCGGTGAGACCGTTGCGATTGTTGGAGCGTCCGGCTCAGGTAAATCAACGTTACTATCACTACTCGCTGGGTTAGACATTGCCACCCACGGCGATGTTCTTATAGAAAACGAAAAGTTAAGCGATTTGGATGAGGAACAACGTGCGAAACTACGCGCCGATAAAGTGGGCTTCATCTTTCAATCGTTTTTACTAGTGCCCAGCTTAAGCGCATTAGAAAACGTGATGTTACCGGCCGAGCTTGCCGGCCACAAAGGCGCAGAGAAAGAGGCGCGTGAGCTGTTAGAAAAGGTCGGCCTCTCAGATCGCTGGCACCATTATCCCAATCAACTGTCGGGTGGTGAGCAGCAACGCGTCGCGATTGCGCGCGCGTTTGTCGGTCAACCAAAGATTTTATTTGCTGACGAACCCACCGGGAATCTTGATAGTAAAACGGGTGATAAGGTCGAACAGTTATTATTCGATCTCAATAAAGACTATGGCACGACCCTTGTGATGGTGACTCACGACACCACGTTAGCGAAACGCTGTCAGCGTATCCTAAACATGGAGGCAGGGCAGCTAGCGGAGGCGTCGCAAGATGTGGCATAAAATATCGTTTCGCTTACTCAAGCAGGAGCTCAAGCGCGGTGAGCTCACGATCATGGCGCTCGCTATCATTTTATCGGTGACCGCGGTTTTATCACTGTCGTTATTTAGTGAGCGCCTACAATCCGGATTACTCGAACGTAGTAGCGAGTTTCTCGCAGCTGATCGAGTATTAAGTTCACGCAGAGATATTCCTCAAGAGTGGCTTGATAAAGCGGATGAGGAGGGGATTCAGAGCGCGTGGCGAGTGATATTTAACTCCATGGCGTTTGCTAACGATAAGCTTGAACTCGTCGATATTAAGGCGGTATCCGATGGTTATCCGCTACGAGGCGAGCTTAAAGTGGCCGATAAGCCCTTTGTTGAAGGGCAAGTCACCAACACACTACCTCCAGCTGGAGAAGCTTGGGTCGCATCGAGTCTATTCCAAGCGCTATCGCTTGAAATGGGCGACGCTATTGAAGTGGGTAATAGCCGCTTTAAAGTGACTAAGGTCGTGACTTATGAGCCTGATGTCGGTTTTTCTGTGTTCACCGACAGTCCCAATGTCATCATTCGTTATTCACAGTTAGCTGAGACGGGGTTAATTCAACCGGGAAGCCGCGTACGTTACAACGTCTTATTCGCCGGAACGCCAACACAATTGGATAACTACGAGAATTGGCTTCTCCCACAATTGAATGATGACACTCATAGCTGGCGCAGTATCGAAGATGGCGATAGCCCCTTGGCGCGCGCCCTAAATCGTGCTGAACGCTTTATGATGTTGGCGAGTCTGTTAGGTGTAGTGCTTGCAGCAACGGCTGTTGCCGTAGCCGCGCAACGCTACTGTCAGCGCAACTATGACGTGGTGGCGATATTTAAAACCTTAGGGGCGGGCAAACAGCAAATCCGTAAGATCTTCGTGCTTCATTTGCTATTGCTTACGGGGATCAGCGTCGGTGTTGGTATTCTGCTCGGGTGGCTCATTCAATCTTATGTGATTAACTGGGTCGCTGAACAATTGGGCGCTTCATTACCATCAGCCAGTTGGCGACCTTATGCGCTCGCTATCGCAACGGGCCTGATTAGCGCGGTGATGTTTACGCTTTACCCGCTATTTAGACTGATTTCTATTCCACCGTTACGTGTACTGCACCGTCAAATGGTCGGTGTACAGGCGATTCGCTGGCTGCAATGGATATTAAGCGGCGGCACGATTTATGGGTTATTGGTACTGTACTCACAGCAATGGTGGTTATCGACAGCCTTGTTCGTAGGCGGCGCTTTTGCTGCGGGTATCCTTTTATTGATTGGTCGTCTACTGATCGGTGCAGGTCGAAAAGCGGGCATGCAAGCAGGGAGTGCTTGGCGTTTAGCAATGGCAGGTTTACAACGACGCGCTTCAGCAAACAGCGTGCAAATGCTGAGTTTTTCAACCGCGATTATGCTGTTGTTGTTGGTCATCGTCATGCGCAATGATTTACTTGCTGATTGGCAGCGCCAACTACCAGCGGATGCACCGAATTATTTTGCGCTGAATATCGCTGAAGAGAAAGTCGACGATTTGCGCGCTATGTTCGCTCGAGAGGACATCGAAGCAACCGATCAATATCCGCTGATCCCCGGTCGGGTAACCCACCACAATGGCACTGAACTGATTGATGAAGTGACCAAAGAAAACCGCGAGGAAGTCGAGCAAGGTGATCGCGAGGAAGGTTTTGGCCGCGAACTTTCATTGACATGGCGCGATACGGTACCGCCTAACAATGAGGTTGTGAGCGGCGAGTGGTGGGGCGATAATGCCGAGCCACAGGTATCCGTTGAAAAACAAGCAGCTGAACGATTAGAAATTAAAGTAGGTGATACGCTGACTTTTAACATTGGTGGTGAGGTGTTTACCGTGCCGGTGACGAGTCTACGAGAGGCGGATTGGGGCTCGCTTCAGCCCAACTTCTACATGATTTTTAATACCAGTACGCTCGCTGACTTCCCGGCAACCTATATAACTAGCTTTCATTTAGACAGTGAGCGAAAAGACGAGCTATACCAATTGTTTAGACCGTTTCCCGAGGCGTCTTTGATCGATTTAGACGCGATTATTGAGCAAATCCGTGAAGTTATCTCGCAGGTCAGTATTGCGATTCTTTTCGTCTTAGTTCTGGTAATGATTGCAGGCGCCTTGGTATTGATAGCGCAAGTACAGGCGAGCATGGAGGAGCGCCAAAAAGAACTGGTTATTCTACGCACCTTGGGTGCTTCAGGTAAGTTGCTAAGTCGGAGCATCAGCTATGAATTTCTAATGTTAGGGGCTATAAGTGGTTTAATAGCGACCATAGCGATGGATTTATCGCTGCTTATTTTACAGACCCAAGTCTTTAACATGGATGCTACCTGGCATTGGCGTTTGTGGTTGGTGGGTCCTATTTCAGGCGCGGTTGTCGTCGCTTTGTTAGGTCGACTCGCATGTTCGCGTCTGATTCGCCGCAATACGGCACAGTTGATACGTAAATTGATCTAGTGGGAGACGAAGTATGAATATTCTTATAACTGGCGGTTCCGGGCTTATTGGCTCAAGCTTTATTCGCTACTTCGGTCAACAACATCAGTTTACGGTGACGACGCGCTCAATAGAGCGCGTCAAGCAACAATTTCGAGGTTATAATGTCGATGTTATAGGTGAACTGCCAACTGCTGAGGCGCTCGCTTCGTTTGATGCGGTGATTAACCTGCAAGGCGCTGGGATTGCCGACAAGCGCTGGTCGGCCGAGCGTAAACAGCAACTGCAGAATAGTCGCTGGCAAGTCACTGAAGATCTAGTGCAGCGAATACAAGCGTGTTCTAAGCCCCCCATCTTACTCAGTGGGTCTGCGATCGGTGTCTATGGTCCGCGTAACAGCGAACCGGTGGACGAGTCGGCTACGGCGAATCAACGCGATTTTGCTGTCGAGCTTTGCGAGCAATGGGAGCACATTGCGCAGCAGGTAAAAGATCATACGCGTGTTGTGTGTTTACGCACTGGCGTCGTACTCGACAGCAGCCAAGGTGCATTGCCACGCATGTCGCTACCCTATAAATTCGGTTTAGGTGGTCCAATGGGCTCCGGCGAACAAATGATGTCGTGGATTCACATAGAGGACATGATCCGCGCGATAGAATTTATTCTGCAGGACGACAGCATCTCGGGGCCGGTTAACTTGACGGCACCTAATCCAACGCCGAATAAACAGTTTAGCCAAACCTTAGCGAAAACGTTGCACCGGCCCCATGTATTATTCGTTCCAGCGTTTGCGTTGAACCTAATGTTGGGAGAAATGGCTTCGATGTTGTTAGAAGGGCAAGCGGTCGTGCCCAGAAAGCTTGAGCAAGCGGGATTTAACTTTAACTTTCCTCAGTTACAAGACGCGTTGTCTGATCTGCTTTAATGGCAGGTAACAACTCTTTTTGCCAAAGCGTCTGCTGGTGGGTCGGCTTAAAGATATTAAAGTGTCCGATGCGGCGACCCGCCTGTTGCGGAGTCAAACGCGTCAGCTTTTGTTGTGTATTAGGATAACGTTGTAACAGTGCACGAACGTTATTTTCTACCAACAACTCATCATCACTAATAGCGAAGGCATGATACGATTGCGTTAAACGTTGATAGCCTTTGAGTTGCTCAGTCGATAAATGGTCGAATAAATAATTGCGGCTGCGACACCAACGGCTCCACTGACGCATTGCCCGTGCTGGCATATCACCCACCATATTGAGTCGTTTGCCGGGAAAATAACCCGCGATCGGTGTCGCAAGTGGTATCGCAAAATACCACAACAGCCAAGACGTGCGTTTGACTTGAGAACTCGCTTGTCGCCAGTACCCGGTTCCGGAAGCCACCGTGACTATCCTATCAATACGCTCGGGATGAGGAATTAATCCCAAAAGTTGACCACCTAAACTATGGCCTAGCCAAGTTAATTCGGCGCTCGGAAGTTGCTCCCGTGCCCAAGTGAGCACGTTATCAAGATCCACGGTCGCCCAATCGATAATGTCGGTCTCAATTTTACTGAGCGGCTTATCTTTAGAGTCGCCAATCCCGTAGTAATCGAAACACGTCACGGCAATACCCTGTTCTGACAACCAATGCGCAAATCGATGATAAAACCGTTGTTTGACACCCAGTGCAGGTGCAATCACAACATGTTGTTGCGGCTCCGCGGCAGGAAAGTGATTAATTGCTAATACGCGGTTAGCATATTTGAGCCGTGTGGATTGCATACAGAGTTAGGGGAGCACCGGGTTGAACGGTTTAACCTGCGCTGAACGGTAGACGCCTGCATCCCAGTATGGATCGGCGTGCGCCCACTGCTCTGCTTGTTCAAGGGTGTCGAATTCAGCGATTACGACTGAGCCGGTGAAGCCCATGATACCTGGATCCTTCTCTGCAATCGCAGGGCAGGGGCCTGCGACTAACAGTCGGCCCTGTGCCTTTAGCGCCTCTAACCGTTTGATGTGAGCCGGACGCGCTTGCTTGCGCTTGGCGAGCGAATCGTCATGATCTTCTGCAAAAATCACAAACCACATGGCTTATTGTTCTCCTTCCATGTCCTCAGCGTGTCGGTAGATATACATTCCTGTAGCAACGACAAGCACTAACGAAATACCAATGATGCCAAAGACTTTAAAATTAACCCAAGCATCTTGTGACATATACTGAGCAACGTAAACATTCACTGCAGCGATAGCCAAACAAGTAATAATCCAGGCATACGTGAGTCGGTTCCAAGCACTATCTGGCATTTTTATGTCCGCATCAAATAGACTTTTAAGTGGACTGGTTTTTTTTATCCAAAGTGTGCCAGCTAACAGCGCGGCAATCAGCACATAGATAATGGATACTTTGATTTTAACAAACCAATCATCGTGTAGAAAAACGGTGATGCCGCCAAAAACCAGCACGGCACCTAACACGATCCAATGACGCGTAGTAATAGGTTGCTTAAGCAGCTTAAGACCGACTAACTGTACAATCGTTAATCCCATTAAAGCCCAGGTTGCCGCGAAAATATCGACCATCTGATAAACAACAAAAAAGACAACTAATGGTAAATACTCTAATACCAGCGCCATGGATACTCCTACTACGATGTGGCTGACTTCATCGACTCAACAAATTGCCCAAGTTGGTCGAGCATTTGTGCTGTATTGTCGATGTTTTTTTCGATAATAGCAACGACTGCGGAACCACTGATAGCGCCCTGAGCGCCCGCCTTAATCGTGGCTGTTACATGTTCAGGTTGAGAGATACCAAAACCCAGCATAATCGGAGCTGAGCCGGCTGAACGCAGTTGTGAAATGAGTTTCTCGGCCGGCACCTGCATTTGTGTCTCTGTTCCCGTAACCCCAGAGCGACTAAGCAAGTAAACATAGCCTTGGCTTTGTTTGGCGATCGCCTCGATCAACGAATCTGAAGCATCCGGCGGACAAATAAACACGGGCGCTATTTGACGATCGATAGCCGGTTGTGAAAAGCGAATTGCCTCTTTGGTTGGTAAATCGGCGACGAGCACCGAGTCGACACCGACAGCGGCCATTTTTTCATAAAAGGTATCGATACCTTTGGCAAAAATCAGGTTTGCGTAAACCAGCAAGCCAATCGGTATATCAGGTGCGTATTCGCGGACCTGTTTTAGAATCGATAAACAGTCTTCAAATCGCGTACCTCCCTCGAGGGCGCGAACATTAGCGCGCTGAATGACGGGACCGTCGGCGACCGGGTCAGAGAACGGAAGACCCAGCTCAAGTGCATCAGCGCCCGCGTCGATCAGTCGCTTAATCACCTCAACGCTGACTTCGGGAGTTGGGTCGCCCAGCGTCACAAAAGGCACGAAAGCCCCTTGATGTTGCTTGTCTAGGTTTGCAAATAGTTGTTCATAACGACTCATGTGTGGACACCCTATTATTGTTCTTGAGCATTAAAAATACGACGGACGTGATCGATATCTTTGTCACCACGACCCGATAAATTGATCAATAAAATCTCTGGCGCATCGGGTTCAGCCGCACGTTTCAGCGCATAGGCGAGCGCATGTGCAGATTCCAATGCAGGTATAATGCCCTCATGGCGGGAAAGCAATTGAAATGCCGCCAATGCCTCATCATCTGTTACCGACTCATAACGTGCACGACCAATAGCCTTTAAGTGCGCGTGTTGTGGTCCAACGCCCGGGTAGTCCAAACCTGCTGAGACCGAGTAGGATTCTTCCACTTGCCCTTCGTCGGTTTGCATCAAGTAGGTCAAGCAGCCGTGCAAGATACCTGGACTTCCCGCTGTTAGCGTTGCACCGTGATGCTGTGTGTTGACACCTTTGCCTGCGGGTTCAACGCCCACGAGGGCTACATTAGGTTCGTCGATAAAATCAGTGAACATGCCAATGGCATTCGAACCACCGCCTACACAAGCAATGACTTCATCGGGTAAACGACCTGCTTGCTCAATAATTTGCTGCTTTGCTTCTTCTCCGATCATTTTGTGGAATTCACGCACAATTGTTGGGAAGGGGTGAGCTCCCGCCGCCGTACCGAGCAAGTAATGAGTGGTTGGGTAGCTGGCAGTCCAATCACGTAGTGCTTCGTTTACCGCATCTTTTAACGTCCCGCTGCCGGTATCAACAGGTACTACTTTAGCGCCCATTAATTCCATACGAAATACGTTGGGCTGCTGACGTTCGACGTCTTTTTTACCCATGTAGATGATGCACTCGAGGTCGAGCAATGCACACGCCAGTGCGGTCGCTGTACCGTGCTGTCCCGCACCGGTCTCAGCGATAATTCGTGTTTTTCCCATACGCTTGGCAAGCAAGGCTTGCCCGAGTACTTGGTTAGTTTTATGTGCACCACCATGTAGCAAATCTTCGCGTTTGAGATATATTTTTGTACCGTTGGGGCTTTCAAGTGGCAAGTTACGACATAGGGATAGAGGTGTTGGTCGGCCTAAATAATTTTTCAGCAGCCCACGAAACTCCTGCTGAAACGCCTCATCTTGTTGCGCATCGATAAATGCTTTTTCTAGCTGCTCGAGCGCAGGTAGAAGGATTTCAGGTACGAACTGACCACCAAAATCACCAAAATAAGCTGAAAGTGACTGGCTCATGCTGCGGCCTCCTGTGATTGAATTGATTCTGCATTGGCGCCGTAATGACGAATGCGTTTAAAAAGAGCTGATATTAACCGTGCATCTTTGATGCCTGCTTGCCACTCCAATTTAGAGCTTGCATCGATACCGATAAAGTCTTGTTCAATTGCGGCGCAAACATTATCGGGACTGATACCGCCAGCGAGTAGGCAACGTCGACGTTCATCTGTATCTAATTCGTTCAGTAACTGCCAATCAAAGGTTTTGCCGGTACCCCCTTGACCATGATCGAGTACAAAACGGTCAACTGAGTGACGCAAGGGATGTTCATTGAGTCTGAATGGTGCGTCAACGGTGACCGCTTTCCAAATCTGTACGTGTGCGATACCGGCTTGCTTAAAGCGGTTCTTGAGTTCAACGGTAAAGTCGATATCTTCATGTCCGTGCAATTGCACTGCGTGTAAACCCAGTTCGAAAGCTGTATCAACAACAAAGGATAGCGGTTGGTCGGCAAATACGCCGACATACTGAAGACCCTGAACTTGACGGATAATCGCCTCGGCCTGGCTTGGTTCAATGCATCGAGGTGAACGCTCGGCAAAGATGAGTCCGCCAAATACCGCACCGGCTGCATGAGCGTTTAAGGCGTCCTCCGCTCGAGTTAGTCCACAGACTTTGTTTTCACCATACAATAACTTACGGCAAGCCAGGTCGACATCGTTTTCAGCACTTAATGCACTTCCGACTAAAAAGCCATTTACGACATCACTGCAGCGGCGAATATCTTTGTGTTGGCTAAAGCCCGACTCAGCAACAAGTAAGGCACCCTCGGGAGCATAAGGTGCGAGCTCATGACTGCGATTCGGGTTGATGCTGAGGTCGGTCAAATCACGGTGATTAATACCAATAATGCGCGCACCTAACTGCGCGGCGCGACGCATCTCAGTCTCATTGGCGACTTCCGTCAGTACATCTAAACCTAAATTGTCCGCGATTGCGTGTAGATGTTGATACTGCACATCATCGAGTACCGATAACATGAGTAGGATCGCATCAGCGCCAAAGTAGCGTGCTCGATAAACTTGCTGTTCATCAATAAAGAAATCCTTGCATAATATCGGTAGGTTAACCTGTTGACTGACAGCCGCAAGGTATTCATAGCTGCCTTGAAAATACTCAGGTTCAGTTAATACCGAAATCGCGGCAGCATAGGGTTGGTAGGTTTTTGCCAACTCCACTGGATTAAAATGGGGGCGAATAAGTCCCTTGGAAGGGGACGCTTTTTTGCACTCTAAAATAAAGCCCGCTTGAGGCTGGTTCAACGCATCGTACAAACTACGCTCACTGCGCGATAGCGCGTGTTTGTCACTCGGCATCGGGTAGTGTTGCTCCTGCTGCTCGTTCTGCACTCGTTTGCGGGCAATAATTTCAGTCAGAATATTACTCGACATAGATGCCTCCTTGTACCGCTTGAATCGCCTCTAAGTGTGTCATGGCTGCGCCGCTCGCAAGATGCTCAAGCACTGCCTGGGCCGCTTGTTTGTAGTCTGAAAACTTATCCGCCATCACTAGCAATGGTGCTGTGTTTATTGCAATGGCATGGTTTTGAGCGCGGGAACCTTGCCCTGCTAAGATACGTTTTAATACCGTGGCATTAAAATCGGCATCGCCGCCTTTTAGCTCGCTCAGTGGTGCTTCATTCAAGCCAAAGTCACTGACCGACAGTGTGTATTGTTCAAGTTGGTTATCACGTAACTCAACAACTTCCGTCGTGCCGTGTAAAGCAAACTCGTCAACGCCAGAGCCATGTACGACCATAGCTCGCTCAGTGCCAAGACGCTGTAAGGTTTCGGCCATCGGTTGTAGCCAAATTGGACTATACACGCCTAATAACTGAATGTTGGGCCGTGCTGGATTCACTAGCGGACCGATAAGGTTAAAAAGGGTACGCGTTTTCAGAGTTTGGCGCACGGGCATCGCATGTTTGATACCGGGATGATAATGCGGCGCAAATAAAAAGCAAAAGCCGTGATCAGCTAACTGCTTTGAAGCCTCGCGCGGATCGAGATCAACGCGCAGACCCAAAGACTCTAATACATCGGCTGATCCTGAGCGCGATGATACGCTGCGATTACCGTGCTTTGCCATGGGTAACCCCATTGAAGAGGCAACTAACGCCGATGTGGTCGATAGATTAATACTGTTGGATCCATCACCACCGGTACCGCAACTGTCCGCAAGTATACCGTTGGTGCTGGTCAGAGGCTTGCTCACATCGAGCACAGCGCGCGCTGCACCGGCCAATTCCGCTGGCGTTTCACCGCGTAATTTCATGGCGACCAATGCGGCACTGATTTGTGCATCATTGAGCTCACCTTTTACCAGGTGACGAAATAGCTTTTGACTCTCGTCCTGGGACAGAGGTCGACCTTCAAGCAGGGTGGTGATCTCATTCATGACTGTGTCCTTGACTAAACTGTGTAAAAAGGTAGTGAACCGCATCCTGCAACATAAGTTTGCCGGTCGGTGTTAATAAAGATTCAGGGTGAAATTGAAAGCCCACAGCATTCAACTCGGTAAACTCCGCCGCCATCGGAATCATTCCGTTGACGCTTTGGCATTCGCCGATTACGTTAATGGTCGCTGGTAAGTCGTAAATACTGAGCGAATGATAACGACCGATGACGCAATGATTTTGTTGCGGTTGGCTCGCGAACAGTGGGTGAGAGCGAAACAACATTTGTGCGGTTTTGCCATGCACGACCTCGCCACAGCGGTCGACTCGGGCGCCGCTTTTTTCAGCCAGAGCTTGAAAACCTAAACAGATACCGAGCATCGGATACCGTTTTTGGCATGCGTCGATCATGTCCATCAAGTTTCCCGCCTGCGAAGGGTTACCTGGACCGGGCGATAGACATACGACTTGTGGACCTGAGTAACTATCGAGTTCACGTAATAGGCGTTCGGCACTGATCGTGTTGCGATACACTTTTAGTTCATAACCGAGTTGGCTGAGCTCATCAACTAAGTTATAAGAGAACGAGTCAAGATTATCGATGAGCGTAATACGACCTTTCATGAGCGCTCTCCTTGTGCATTTGCTGTCTGCACTGCGGCGATTACGGCGCGTGCTTTGTTTTCTGTTTCATCAACTTCCGCCTGCGGATCAGAATCGTGTACCACGCCTGCACCGGCTTGAACCACCGCACGACCGCCACTCACGAAGGCGGAGCGTATAACGATGCAAGTATCCATATCACCATTACCAGCTAGGTAACCCACAGCACCGCCGTAGCTACCACGCCCTTGCTGTTCGACCTGTCGGATGAGCCGTGCCGCACTGACTTTGGGAGCACCAATCAATGTGCCCATATTCATACAGGCGCGGTAAGCGTGAAGCGCATCGCAGTCTTCACGTAATTGACCGACAACACGCGACACTAAGTGCATTACGTGGGAGTAACGATCAACTTTGAGCAGGTCGGCGACATTGCGTGTTCCCGGTTGGCATATTCGCGCAAGATCGTTTCGTGCTAAGTCGACCAGCATCAAATGCTCTGATAATTCTTTTTGATCCATGCGTAACTCGAGTTCTAAGCGACTATCGAGATCGTGATCAAGGTTGCCGTCCGGCTGCTTGCCGCGAGGACGGGTGCCTGCAATCGGATAGAGTTCGACCTGATTGCTCGTCGCGGTGTACTTTAAAGCGGACTCAGGTGAGGCGCCGAATAGCGTGAAATCTGGATGACTTAAATAAAACATGTAGGGTGATGGGTTGGTCTGTTTTAGTACTGCGTAGCTGGCAAGTGCATCGTGGCACGGTAAACTAAAGCGACGCGAGGGCACCACCTGAAAAATATCGCCATCCAGAATATGTTCTTTCAACTCCGACACATGTTGCTTAAATACCGCTTGTGACGGCGTTGCTGTAATACTCTGGTAGTCTGCGGCTAGCGGTGTGTACTGGGTTTGCTGACGTGGCGGTAATTGACACCGTGCTGCGAGCTCTCCGATGCGCTGACTCATTTGCGCATATGCGTCGGATGACACTTCGGGCGTAAACAAGCTAGCTATTAATTGACTCGACTGGCGTTGATGGTCGACCGCTAGCAGTGTTTCAGACACATAGAACACATAATCAGGCGCACGATTTTCGCCGGTTTCAACTTGTGGTAATTGCTCATAACTCGCGAGTAAGTCGTAGCCAAATGAGCCTGCAAGGAATACCGCAAAATCGTGGCTTGAAGCTGCGTTGCGACGCTCTAGCGTGTGTTGGATAAGCCGCAATGGCTCGAAGTTAGAGACCTCTTTAAGGCGACTCATCTCGTCGAGATCACGGTTAGAAACAGGGAATTTGAATTCGCTCGTTGACTCCGAGGTCGCCAGCAAATAATCAGTGAGCTGTTGGTCTAACAGCGCTTTAAGTGGCTTACCGTTATTCGTTAGTGCTTGTACGGTAACGCGCTGGCCGCTGCATTTGAGTTCGAGGGCGGCATCGATGAGTAACAGGCTTTTTAGCGCTTGTTTAGTGCCGATATCGGCTGAATCGAGTAGCACGTGACGACCATGAGGTTGGCAAACCTGTTGGTACACGCTCTGAGTATCGGCTTGATAGGGTAACTCGACCTGAATCGATGTAACCGCTGCTGGCGCTTGTTGAGTGTTTGAATTCATTTAACTACTTCCTTTTGAGACCGCCCAACAAGCATAAAAAAACCCGCTCGTTGAGCGGGTTTTCGAAACTGTACTTATTTACGTATGCGCACAGAACCACCACCCGCTAATTCGGGAAGTGCCACCACCAAGCTTGTAGTGAAAATTGTGCGAGTTGCATCGTAATAATGTCCAATTCGTTTTAGTTTGCTATTCAGTGGTTGACAAATTACCGCGCAAAGAGCGCGGTGTCAACACCCAAAATGAATTACTTGTATTGTGCTGGCTGACCTACTTTTGGAAGCGCGTTCATAATGAACTCACGAAGATCATCATTTGCTTTTTGTAGGTCAGGTCGGCGCAAATACATCATGTGACCACTACGATACCCTTTAAAGCTAATGCGATCTTGCATCAGTTTACTACGGTCTAACTGCCAAGTTGTATACTTCGCATCAAAGTAATTGGTCGCGCCGTCAAAATAGCCCGACTGTACCATCACATTCAGGTAAGGGTTCGCTGCCATCGCTTCACGTAGTTGTTCGCCGGTGTTGTTATTGGTGCGATCCCACGGATGCACAGGACCGAACATATTGTATTTCACATCGGTCTTGTAACCTAACTCTTCGCGTAGATAGTAGTTAATTGCGGGAGTGAACGAGTGTAACCATGAAGTCAGCTCAGCATTGTAGTCAGGACTATCACCTGAACGGCTGCCATCGATACCTAAATAGCGAGAGTCCAGACGACCAATTGTGCGATCGCGGTCTCGTAAGAGTTCTTTCCAGAAATACCAAGTGCTTGGCGCTAAGTTATTACTCAACACGGCTTCTTCTGAAAGGCCAGAGTAGTGTGCCACCTGAGAGGCAATTTGCTCGCGTTGTTGTTGGGTCAGTGAAGCACCTTTTGCTAGCGCGGGTAGATATTCGTTGAGTGTGTATGACTCCGCTTCGTCGAGTACATCTAGCAGATCCTTACTTTGTAGGTCGCTTGGTAATGCGTCGTGGTACCACGCGGCGGCAGCAAAGTAGGGTAGACGATTCGCCTCTTCAACCGGACCGCTACGCTCAATACCCAATTCAGTCGGAGAGACTAGGACAACACCATTGAGGTACATCCATTGTTGATTTTGTAAAGCGTGAGCCAGACCCGATACACGTGTCGTGCCGTAACTTTCACCAATTAAGAACTTGGGTGAACGCCAGCGGTCATAACGTGAGGTGAAGGTATTCATCCACTCGGCTAAATATTGGATGTCGGAGTTAACTCCGAAAAACATTTTTTGTTGAGCGTCACGTGAGGGCATTTCGCCGTCTTCGTTGGGTAGAACACGCGAGTAACCCGTGTTGACTGGGTTGATAAATACGATGTCAGCGACGTCTAAAATTGAATACGGGTTATCTTCGACACCATATGGTTGTACAGGGTAACCTTCATCACTGATCTTGAGGACTTTAGGACCCGTGTAGGCCAAGTGCATCCACACGGAAGCAGAACCTGGACCGCCGTTGAATGAATAGACGATGGGGCGTTTTTCACGGTTATCGATGTCTTCTCGTTTATAATAGGTATAGAACAACGTGGCGGTTGGTTTACCTTCGTCGTTCCATACCGGCAAGGTGCCGGCCGTTGCCGTATAATCAACAGTTTCGCCACGAATTTCGACACTGTGCTCAGTGGTTTTACTTGATTCAATCGGAATTAAACGCTGGTGCGCTGTCACGTCTTGAGTCTGTGCTTGAGCATCTAATGTCATGACTGAGGCGGTTGTTAATAAAGTCGCAGTTAATGTGCCTACGATAGTTTTTGTTGCTAAAGTCATAACGCTCTCCTTGGAATTTTCCATATCAGACTAGCAGGTTTTTACCCGTAGGGGTCAAAACAAATGCGACCATCGTGCGAACAAACACGACTACTGATAGGCTTGAGCAAATACTTATAAAGGTATAGAGTGAGCTAAAATTAAACGCCCGTTTAAAATAGAGAATAATGAAGATGGTAGCTAACACACAACAGTATCCGACGCTTTTCACGCCGCTTGATCTTGGCTTTACTCAATTAAAAAACCGCGTACTCATGGGTTCAATGCATACGGGACTCGAAGAAGAGAAAAACGGCTTCGAAAAGCTGGCGGCTTTTTACGAGGCTCGTGCTAAGGGCGGTGTCGGCTTGATTGTCACCGGTGGTATTAGTCCAAACTTTAGAGGTCGACTGGCGCCTTTGGGGAGTGAACTGTCAAAGCCGTGGCACGTCGCTAAACATCGCAAAGTTACGCATGCTGTTCATAAGCATGACAGTAAAATTTGCCTGCAGATCTTGCATGCGGGACGTTATAGCTATCACCCGTTCTCTCTTGCTCCGAGTGCAATTAAAGCGCCTATCACGCCTTTTAGTCCCAAAGCGATGAGTGAGCGACAAATCACAAATACCATTAGTCACTACGGGCGTTGTGCCAAGCTGGCTCAGAAAGCAGGGTATGATGGTGTTGAAATTATGGGCTCGGAAGGTTATTTAATTAATCAATTTCTCTGCCCACGCACAAATAAGCGCACGGATGAGTGGGGGGGCGATTTTAACGGACGTAGTCGCTTAGCACTTGCAATCGTTAATCGCGTGCGAGAGCAAGTGGGTAAGGACTTTATTATTATTTTTAGATTGTCCATGCTGGACTTGGTTGAAGACGGTCATACGCTCGACGAGGTGATTGAATTAGGACAAGCGCTTGAGAAAGCCGGAGTGACCATCATCAACACCGGTATTGGCTGGCACGAAGCGCGTGTGCCAACGATTGTGACGTCGGTACCACGGGGCGCGTTTGCATGGATCACTGAGCGTGTGAAGCAGTCACTGTCAGTACCCGTTGTGGCTGTTAACCGTATCAATACGCCTGAAATTGCTGAACATATATTGTCCAGTGGGCAAGCGGATATGGTATCGATGGCACGCCCGCTATTGGCCGATCCCGAACTCGTGATCAAGGCGCAACGTCAACAACCTGAAAAAATAAACACCTGTATTGCGTGCAACCAGGCGTGTCTTGATCATGTGTTCTCGAATAAGCGGGCGTCATGTCTGGTTAATCCACTCGCATGCTACGAAACTGAGTTATTAATGCAGCCAACGCAACAGTCAAAACGGCTCGCGGTGGTTGGAGCAGGTCCTGCGGGGTTAGCGTTTGCTTGCTTCGCCGCTGAGCGTGGGCATGATGTAACACTGTTTGATAAAGCGAGCGACATCGGTGGGCAGTTTAATTACGCGAAGCAAATTCCTGGCAAAGAGGAGTTTTTCGAAACCTTACGTTATTTCGATGAGCGCTTAAAAGACGCGGGGGTGAAACGCGTCTTGGGTGAGGAACAATCGGCTGAAAGTCTCACCGAGGGTGGTTTTGACGAAGTCATCTTGGCCACCGGAGTACTACCTCGCCAAGTTGATATTGAAGGTATCGATCAGCCCCATGTGTTGAGTTATTTGGATGTCTTGCGTGATCATAAAGCGGTCGGCCAACGTGTAGCGCTGATTGGTGCAGGCGGTATTGGTTTTGATGTGGCAGAGTATCTGACGACTGAAGAGCAACTGACACTTGATGAATCGGCTTGGAGCGAGCGTTGGGGAATCGATAAATCGTATGAAGCGCGTGGCGGTTTAAAAGAGCAACACCCCGAAGCCAGTCCTCGCGAAGTCTGGTTGCTACAGCGCAAAGAGAGCAAAGTGGGTAAAGGCTTGGGTAAAACGTCGGGCTGGGTACACCGTACTGAACTGAAAAGTAAAAAAGTGCACATGTGGAATGGCGTGACGTACAAGAAAGTGACAGCCGAGGGTTTATTGATTGAGCGCGATGGTAAAGAGCAACTGATTGAAGTGGATAACATTATTATTTGTGCAGGACAGGTTCCGTTACGCGCGTTACAATCTTCGCTAGAGCAACAGGGCAAACCCGTGCATCTGATTGGCGGTGCCGACGTAGCCGCTGAACTCGATGCGAAACGTGCGATTCGTCAAGGGGCGGAACTCGCAGCAAGGATTTAATTTGATAATCGATTTACATTGCCATAGTACGCATTCTGACGGTAGCCTGACTGTGCCCGAGTTGATTGATCGGGCACACAATAACAGTGTGTCGGTGTTAGCGCTTACTGACCACGACAATATCGACGGCGTGGGTGAAGCTCAGCAGTATATTGAGCAAGCGCATTATGATATGACGTTAGTGGCGGGGGTTGAGTTATCCTGTTGGTGGGAAAATTTTGAAATTCACATTGTTGGCTTGAATGTCGACACACGCAGTGAAAGCTTACAGCGGCTGCTGCAAACGCAGCAAAATCGCCGCCGGGAGCGCATCGATTCAATAATCCAAAAGCTCGCGTCGCGCGATATCAACGTTGAGATTGATAGTGAGGGTATCCCTACCCGCAAGCATATTGCCGATCAGCTCGTTCAGCAGGGTTATGTCAATCAAGTTCAAAAAGCCTTTGACCGATTTATCGGCAAAGGTAATTTTGCTTACGTAAGGCCGCAGTGGTGTTCAATTGGGCATGCGATTAAAGCCATACATGACGCCGGAGGTAGCGCAGTGTTAGCGCACCCACATGCCTATCAACTGTCTAACAAATGGCTGAGAAAGCTCATCGGTGAAGCGAAAACTTGGGGGCTTGATGGTATTGAAGTCAGCATCGGTCAGCAAACTTTAGGTCAGCGCTCAGCTTTAGCTGAATTTGCTAAGGATTTCCAATTAAAGGCTTCGCAAGGCTCTGATTTTCACTATCCCTCGCAGTGGCGTGATTTAGGCAAAAATCTTTGTCTGCCGGATACTTGTGTGCCAATATGGAATGACTGGTTCAGTTAAAGACCACACTCGGGTATGGAGGGGCTATGAGCCAATATTTTGAAGTACATCCGATGAATCCACAGAAGCGCCTTATCCAGCAAGCCGTCGATATCATTCGTCAAGGTGGTATCGTGGTTTATCCAACGGATTCGGGCTATGCAATTGGCTGTCAAATTGGCGATAAAAAGGCGGTCGACCGTATTTGCCAAATCCGAGACATTGACAAGGAACACAATTTTACCTTGATGTGTCGTGATCTCTCTGAGTTGTCGACCTACGCTCGAGTCGATAACGATGCATTCAGATTGTTGAAAAATAACACGCCTGGACCATATACCTTTATCCTTAAAGGCACTAAAGAAGTACCTAAGCGGCTATTGAATCCAAAACGTAAAACAATCGGTATCCGCGTGCCTACTAATCGTATTGCACTGGCTTTGTTGGAAGAGCTCAATGAACCTTTAATGTCGACGAGCTTGATTCTCGGTAATAATGAATTGGCGGAATCCGATCCTGAGACAATTCGCGAACAACTCGAGAAGCGTGTCGATCTGATTGTCGATGGCGGCCATAAAGGCGAAGAACCAACGACTGTGGTTGACTTATCTGAGGGCGCCCCCGTGGTCATTCGTGGCGGTTCAGGTGATACTCAGCCGTTTGAATTTTAATGGAGTCATAGCAAGGACGTGGCAGAACAGCAATCCTTACCGCTTGGTTTCGTGCGTGGTGAGCCGGTCATTGAAAAACCGGAAGATCTCTACATCCCGCCCGATGCACTCGAAGTTATCCTTGATGCCTTTTCCGGGCCAATGGACTTGCTGTTGTATTTAATTCGTCGACAAAAGTTTGATGTTGTCGATATTCCCGTGTTAACCATCACTCGGCAGTATGTCCAATACGTGGAGATGATGAAAGAGCTCAAGCTTGAGCTGGCCGCTGATTACCTTGTTATGGCGGCTATGTTGGCAGAAATTAAAAGTCGTTTGCTATTACCAAAGCCGCCGCAAGAGGATGAAGAAGAGGACGATCCTCGAGCTGAGTTAGTGCGCCGCTTACGTGAATATGAAGCGATTCGGCACGGTGCCGAGTATATTGACGAACAGCCGCAAGTAGGTCGTGATATGTGGTTGTCTGAAGTCAGTAGCAATGCGCGCGAACACGTGACCACAGCGCCACCTGAAGTTAGCCTCGAAGATTTAACATTGGCCTTTAGCCGTATTCTTAATCAGATCAAATTAAATGCGCACCATCATATTCAGCGTGAACAGTTGTCCACGCGCGAGCGTATGAGCCAGATCCTGCAGCGATTACAAACGCAACCGTACTTGCGCTTTGGGCAGCTATTTAATAAAAGCGAGGCCCGAGCTGGCGCTGTGGTAAGTTTTTTAGCAATTTTGGAACTTGTGAAGGAATCAATGATAGAATTGTCACAGGTAACACCGATGAGCGAAATTCATCTACGAAGAAAAGCCTCATTTGATGAACAAGAAGCAACTGAAACAACTGATTGAAGCGGCATTGTTTGCACACCCTCAGCCGCTGTCTGTGCAACGGCTGTTTGAGCTGTTTGAGGCAAAAGGTGTATCATTAAATGGCGTTAGATCGGCACTTAAAAGCTTGCAGGACGACTATAACGATCGCGGCATTGAGCTCGTTAATGTGGCGTCTGGGTTTCGCTTTCAAACGCGCCCTGAATTTGGTGAGTTACTTGCAGGCTTGTGGCAAGAACGTCCGACACGATACTCACAGGCGCTGCTCGAGACATTGGCATTGATTGCTTATCGGCAGCCGATTACGCGTGGTGAAATTGAGCAGGTGCGCGGTGTCACCGTAAGTTCGAATATTATTAAAACATTGCAAGAGCGACAGTGGATCGCCGTTGTTGGGCAAAAAGAAGTGCCTGGACGACCGCAACTTTACGGCACCACAGCGCAATTTTTGGATGATTTTAATTTAACAAACTTGTCAGAATTACCATCGATTGATTTTTCTGATGAGACTACCGCTGAGACAGCGATAACTGAGAGAGACGATCTTCATGACTGAGAAGTTACAAAAAGTATTGGCCCGTTCTGGCTATGGTTCACGACGCGAAATTGAGGCCATGATTGGCGCTGGCCGCATCCGTGTGAATGGCAAAGTAGCGCAGGTGGGTGAGCGAATTGATGCCGATGCGTCAGTCCGTATTGACGGTCATGAGGTCGTAATTAAATCCGAAAGCTCAGTTGTTTGCCGTGTTTTGACTTACCACAAACCTGAAGGCGAACTGTGTACACGAAAAGATCCTGAAGGACGCCCGACTGTTTACGAACGCCTGCCACGCATGAGTGGAGCACGTTGGGTTGCAGTGGGCCGTTTGGACGTGAATACCTCAGGTTTATTGCTGTTCACCACCGATGGTGAATTGGCAAACCGATTGATGCACCCAAGCCAAGAAGTAGAGCGTGAGTACGCGGTACGTATTTTTGGTGAAGTGACTGACGCGATGATTAATCGTCTGAAGAAGGGTGTTCAGCTGGAAGACGGATTGGCACATTTTGATACCATCAAAGCAGCAGGTGGCGGTGAGGGAATGAACCGTTGGTATCACGTAACCTTGAAAGAGGGCCGTAACCGTGAGGTAAGGCGATTGTGGGAAAGTCAGGAGGTTCAAGTGAGTCGCTTGATCCGAGTGCGTTATGGCGATATCCAGTTGGAATCAGGTCTTCCACAGGGAGGCTGGAGCGAATTAGCACTGGACCAGGTTAACGAACTGCGTGCTAAAGTAGGTTTGCCGCCTGAGGATAAATCCTTTATCGACCCGCGTCATCAGGAGTCGAAGCAACGCAAGTTTGCTAAGATTCGTAAAGCAACATCGAGACGCAAAGATCGCCTGCGTGAAGCACAGCGCGTCAATAAAAACAAACGTAAATAAGCTAAGTTAACTATGGTTTATTGGCGTCCTGACTTCGCTTCGGGTCAGCAGATTGTGTTGGCTCAACCCTATCGACGTGACGTGTGGAGGCAATCTGCACGTCCAGCGCGCAAGTGTATTGAATCGTTGGCTCAATTACTGCGTCAATACCATCCGATATGCTTGTTAACTCCACAAACCGTTTCTTACGATGATATTTGGATGCGCGATATTCTACCGCTCTGGTATCAAGAGGACTCAGGGCAGTGGCGCGGATTGTTGATGGAGTTCGATGGCTGGGGCGATGTGCAACAAACAATCGAACAAGATAGTCAATTGCCAGAACAGTTATTCGCAGAACATCTTTACCCTGTATCAAAATTGATTGGTGAGGGGGGGATGTTAACTCATAATGGCGAGGTCGCCTTAATGGGGTTAGCGGCATTAAAATCTCGTCAACCCGAGTTGACTGAAAAGCAGTTATCGCGTCGCGTCGAACAGAACTTAGCTGGACTCGACGTATACTTTTTTGACGGTAAACTCAGCGCTGACGAAACCAGCGGTCACATGGATAATTTAGCATTATTTATTGCAGAAGATGTGCTGCTATATTGCACAACAGATGACGAAGCTCACCCGGATTATGCGACGTGTCAGAAACTAGCGCACACGGTGGCGCGATTACCGCAAACTATAGCTAAGGTTGCTTTACCGTTACCGTTACCACAACAACCGATGGAACAGGATAGAGCGGGTATTATAAGCGATAGCAACAGTCTTGTACGTGACATGACCTTGCCCATTTGTTGCAGCTATACGAACCTGATCGCCACTGATAAGGTTATTGTGGTACCTCAATTTGACTTACCCACAGACCAACCGGTGTTAGAGGTTATTCAGCGCCATGCCGGCGGTCGGAAAGTTTTGAGTCATCCTGCGCGCGAATTGGTGCTCGGTGGTGGCGGACTACACTGCGTAAGTCATCAGGTGCCCGCCGACATTTCATTACCGGTTATTTAAGAGAAAACACCACTTCGATGCGCGCTTCAATTTGCTGTTCGCCTGGCATTGAAGCCGATTTTGCGTCCATTCGGGCTTCAGCCATATGAAATACCACGGGACGCGGATACGACTGCTCGGTAATTTCTAAAACCGAGCCGACTTCGCGTTCAGCGACACCCGCCAATTGTGTTGCCTTGTCGCGTGCTGCTGCGAATGCATCGGCTAATGCACGTTGATACAAGTCTTTTTGGTTAGAGACTTCGAAACGAACTTGACTGACCCGCGTGACACCCTGTGCGAGCGCCAAATCCACAATTTGGTCGTATTGTTCGATGTCTGGCAACGTGATTGATATTTCACGCATCACTACAAAACCATCCTGTTTGGTCTGGCCATCATCATTTTGATATTGAGGGTAGACCTGTAATTGATATGAGCGAATATTACGCTCGGGAATATCTCGCTTAATTAAGTCGCGTAGTAATTTTTGCGTTGACTGATCCACTCGGTCTTTCATCGCACTCAATTTGTCACCACGTTGCTCGATGCTAAACTGCAAACTGACTTGGTCGGGAACGGCAGAAGCGGAAGCAGCACCCGTGACGCGGATTTGATCGGGATTGCGGGCTTGCGCCGTTGCATTGAATGACATACTGACAAGAAAAGCCAACGCGGTAGCGATGACAAAATTCCGTGTTGGAGAAAATGGTTTCATAGAGCTTATCCTTTGCTATTCAGTTGTACGTTGGAGTAAATACAGTTTGAAAAGTTCACATGATGATGAGCAGGTGCTCAGAGAGAAATGTTTTAAACTATTAACTAAGCGAGAGCATAGTCGTTTTGAATTAATTTACAAACTGAGCCAACGCGGTTTTGACCGCCCGCTTGTGGAACAGGTCGTTGATCGCATGCAAGAAGAGGGCTGGCAAAGCGATGAACGTTTTGCTCAGAGCTTTGCACGCGAAAAAGTCATGCAGCGACAAGGGCGCACCAAAATCGTGGCACAGGCCACGCAACAGCGTGGCGTTGATAAAGCGCTGATTGATCAGGCTTTGCAACGATTAGAAGTGGACTGGTTTGAACTATGTCAGCAGGTTTATCAAAGCAAGTTTGGCTCGACACAACCGAGTGATCGCAAAGATTGGGCCAAACGGGCACGGTTTTTAATGCAACGTGGCTTTTCGCAAGAGCAAATCAAATTTGCAATACAAGCGCATGATGATGACTAGTGATCAAAACCTTCACATGGTAATCTAAGGGATCATAAATTATGACAAATGCGTGCAAAAAACAGGGTGTTTAATGAGCATTACAAGCGCTGAGATTCGAGAAAAATTTATTCAGTTTTTTGAGCAAAGAGGTCACCAACGGGTACCCTCTGCCTCAATGATTCCTGCTAATGACCCCACATTACTATTCACTAATGCGGGGATGGTGCCTTTTAAAGACGTTTTTTTAGGTACTGACAAGCGAAACTACACCCGGGCGACCTCTGCACAACGTTGCTTACGCGCTGGTGGTAAACATAATGACCTTGAAAATGTCGGTTACACGGCGCGTCACCATACTTTTTTTGAAATGCTTGGAAACTTCAGCTTCGGTGACTACTTTAAGACCGAAGCCATTGAGTTTGCGTGGCACTTTTTGACCCAAGAGCTACAACTTCCTGCCGAAAAGCTGTGGGTTACCGTATTTGAAGAAGATGATGAAGCCTACGATATCTGGGCTAAGCACATCGGTGTACCTGAGGATCGCATTTCTCGTATAGGCGTTAAAGATAACTTCTGGTCGATGGGTGATACAGGGCCGTGCGGGCCTTGCTCCGAAGTGTTCTACGACCACGGTCCAGAGGTGTGGGGTGGTCCCCCTGGCACGCCTGAAGAGGATGGTGACCGTTACATCGAAATTTGGAACTTGGTCTTCATGCAGTATAACCGCCAAGCGGACGGTACCATGGAACCCCTGCCAAACCCATCGATTGATACCGGAATGGGGCTTGAGCGCATTGCAGCAATTCTGCAAGGTGTTCACAGTAATTACGAAATCGATACCTTCCAAGCGCTCATTAAGCGTAGCGCAGATATTATTGGGGTCAGTGACCTAAGCAGCAAATCGTTACGTGTTATCGCTGATCACATCCGCTCTTGCTCGTTTCTAATCGCCGATGGTGTTATGCCATCGAATGAAGGAAGAGGTTACGTCCTACGCCGTATTATCCGCCGAGCCGTTCGCCACGGCAATTTACTCGGTGCTAAACAAACGTTTTTCTATCAGTTGGTTGACGAATTGGTCAAGCTGATGGGTGAGGCTTATCCTGAGTTAGTTGAAAAACGTCATATTATTGAAGATGCATTGAAGCGTGAAGAGCAGCAGTTTGAGAAAACACTTGAGCGTGGCTTAGCGATTCTTAATGATGAAATTAAGCAGCTTTCGGGCAATACCTTAAACGGCGAGGTGGTTTTCAAATTATACGATACGTACGGTTTTCCGATGGATTTAACCGCAGATATCGCGCGCGAAAATGAACTCGTGATCGACGAAGAAGGTTTTAACGCAGCGATGCAAGCACAGCGCGAACGCGCCCAGAAAGCCTCACAGTTCGGTGTCGACTATAACGCCCAGGTAAAAGCCACCACAGAGTCAGTTTTCGACGGATATACTGAGGATCAGGCGCAAACCACTGTGGTAGAGCTGTTTCATGATGGCAAGTCGGTTGAGTCACTCGACGCAGGTCAGCGGGGTGTTGTCGTGTTAGCCAATACTCCATTCTATGCTGAGAGCGGTGGTCAAGTTGGTGACACGGGTGTGTTGACTACCAATCAAGGTCGCTTCGAGGTCACAGATACGCAATATATTGGGAAAGCTATTGCACATCATGGTCAGGCCGACTGCACGATAAAGTTAGGCGATGCCGTTGCGGCAGAAATTGATTCTGAACGACGCGATAACATTCGTCGTAACCACTCGGCGACTCACCTATTGCATGCTGCGTTACGAGATATTCTTGGCGATCATGTACAACAGAAAGGCTCGCTTGTGGAAGCTGAGCGCATGCGTTTTGACTTCGCTCATTTTGAGCCGCTGACAAAAGCGCAAATTGCCGAGCTTGAGCGTGTCGTTAATGAACAGATTCGTAAGAATGTTCGTCTAACAACGCAAGTGATGAATATCGATGAAGCGAAAAAAGCGGGTGCGATGGCGCTGTTCGGTGAGAAGTATGACGATGATGTTCGTGTCGTAGGTATGGGCGACTTCTCGATGGAACTCTGTGGAGGCACTCACGTAGCCGCAACCGGCGATATTGGCTTATTCCGAATTATTCATGAAACGGGTATTGCTTCCGGTGTACGTCGCTTAGAAGTGGTTACGGGCGCTGCTGCAATTGAATTTATGGAGCAGCAACAAGCAATATTGAATCAGTTAACCTCAGAGTTTAAAACCGATGAAAACGGTCTGATCGGTAAAGTAGAGCAACTACAAGCAAAATACCGCGAACTCGAGCGTAAAGCTGAACAGTTACAGCAAAAACTAGCGCAACAAGCCGGTGGTGGCCTAGTCCAACAAGCCGTGGAAATAGGTGGGCACAAAGTTATTGTTGCTCAGCTTGAAGACACTGAGGCAAAAGCGCTTCGCGGAATAGTTGATGATTTAAAGAACCAATTAGGCTCTGGCATCGTACTATTAGCAACTGCCCAAGGCTCTAAAGTAAGTTTGATAGCGGGTGTGACTAAGGACTTAACGTCAATGGTTAAAGCAGGTGACTTAGTTAACCAAGCAGCCAATGTCGTTGGTGGTAAAGGCGGGGGACGGCCTGATATGGCTCAGGCGGGCGGTTCAAACCCTGAGCACTTGAGTGAAGCTTTAGCGACTGCAACCAGCTGGCTAGAGCAGTCATTCAAAAAATAACTTGAATTTATAATGGTCGGTATAGTGTAATGAAATGATAACTTGTTACACTCAAAGGTAAATTTAGCTATTTAGTTTCAAGGAACCGTTCTTAGTCAAGCTGAACGCGGAACAGTATTTTAAGGAGTAAGGTATGTTAATTTTGACTCGCCGAGTAGGCGAAACGCTGATGATTGGAGACGATGTGTCCGTCACAGTGTTAGGTGTTAAAGGAAATCAGGTTAGAATCGGCGTCAATGCACCTAAAGACGTTTCTGTTCATCGTGAAGAAATTTACATGCGGATTCAGTCCGAAACTGATGAGGAGCAGCCTGATAAGGGATAGCTTTTTTGTATACTGTTCCGCAAAATAAAAGCCAGCTTTATGCTGGCTTTTTCTTTTTTTGATGGCTTTTGAGTAAAAAACCATCGAGATGGTTAAATATCCCACGCTTGGTCACAAAAACGGAAAAAAGCAATTGACATTATTGTCAGTCTCGCTAGAATGCACGCCACAACGTTAGGGAGAGGTGGCCGAGTGGCTGAAGGCGCTCCCCTGCTAAGGGAGTATAGGGTTTGTAGCCCTATCGAGGGTTCGAATCCCTCCCTCTCCGCCATGTACTTAACGTTGCTTGAAACAATGTTTGCGCTCGTAGCTCAACTGGATAGAGTACCTGGCTACGAACCAGGCGGTTGGAGGTTCGAGTCCTCCCGAGCGCGCCATGTTTCATACAGTTTAAACTGCACAATACGCGCTCGTAGCTCAACTGGATAGAGTACCTGGCTACGAACCAGGCGGTTGGAGGTTCGAGTCCTCCCGAGCGCGCCATTTCCTAGAATACCATGTCATCTCACTAATTAAATTATTGTCCGAGCCATTCGGCTAGTTTTCTATATCCAGTCTCTTATCCTATTGATTTATAAATAATAATTTTTCATTTCTGCTCATTTATATTCTGAATAGTCAGTATATCCCCCTTTATCCGCTTGCTAAGCCTGTTAGCATAGTATTTAATATTTTTATAACAATTGTACGGAAATCCGCGAGGAGTAGTCGTGTCTGAGTTATTTATTAGTGCAGCGGAAATTATGGCGGTGGGTATGACCTCAGTCATCACCTTCTTGCTGCTTTTGATTTTTGTCATGACGTTGATGGCTAAATACTTGCCTAAAGGCGCAAGCCATGAACCGACGCCGCGAAGCGCACGTAAGCAATCTAAAGCAGGCAACCAACCTTCTGATGATACTGTGGCAGCCATCTCTGCAGCCGTTCACGCCTACCGTACCCAACGCAAAAAATAACGAATAACGAGGAGAATTCCATATGAGCAAGCCCCTTAAGTTAACAGAGCTTGTATTTAGAGACGCCCATCAGTCGTTATTAGCTACGCGGCTCCGGCTCGAGGATATGCTACCTATCGCTGACAAAATCGATAAGATTGGATTTTGGTCGGTAGAGTCGTGGGGCGGTGCCACGTTCGACGCGTGTATTCGTTATTTAGGTGAAGACCCTTGGGAACGCATTCGAAAACTTAAAGAAGCGATGCCCAATACCCGCCAGCAGATGTTATTGCGTGGTCAGAATCTCTTGGGTTATCGCCATTACGCTGATGATGTCGTGCGTCGCTTCGTAGAGCGCGCGCGCGAAAACGGTGTCGACGTGTTCCGTATTTTTGATGCGATGAACGATGTACGTAATTTGAAAACCGCGATTAAAGCCGCAAAAGACGTGGATGGCCATGCACAAGGAACCATGTCTTACACGGTGTCACCGGTGCACACGTTGGAAAAATGGGTGGAGATGGCACAGGAACTCGAAGACCTTGGCTGTGATTCGTTATGTATCAAAGATATGGCGGGTCTATTGCGTCCCAATGATGCATTCGAACTGGTGTCAGCGTTAAAAGAAAAGACCAATTTACCAATCGCAATGCAGTGTCATGCGACAACCGGTCTTAGTGTCGCGACTTACCAAAAATCCATTGATGCCGGTATTGATATGCTGGATACGGCTATTTCGCCGATGAGCATGACTTACGGACACTCGCCGACAGAAACGCTGGTAGCGATGACTGAAGGGTCTGACCGTGATACCGGCTTATCACTCACTGAGCTTGAGGACATAGCGAGTTATTTCCGTGATGTTCGCAAAAAGTATGCTCAATTTGAAGGTTCTCTAAAAGGAGTCGACGCGCGTATTTTATTGGCGCAAGTGCCTGGCGGTATGCTCACTAATATGGAAAACCAACTTAAAGAGCAGAACGCGCTGGATAAGTTTGACCAAGTGTTAGAAGAAATTCCGAAAGTACGTGAGGATCTAGGCTTTATCCCATTGGTTACGCCCACTTCACAAATTGTCGGTACGCAGGCGGTACTCAACGTACTAAGTAAGGAGCGCTACGCCAATATCTCTAAAGAGACTGCGGCGGTATTAAAAGGCGAATACGGAGCCACTGCCGCACCAGTCAATAAAGAATTACAGCAACGTGTGCTTGAAGGCGGTGAAGCGATTACCTGCCGTCCTGCCGATAAAATTGATGACGAGCTCGACAAGCTGACTCAAGAACTTAATGATAAGGCCAAAGCAGATGGTATTCGTCTGGCAGATAACGTCGTTGATGACGTGCTGACTTATGCGTTGTTTCCGCAAATTGGTCTTAAGTTCTTACAAAACCGCGATAACCCTGATGCATTTGAACCTGCTCCATCTGCGGATAAACCGCAAGCCACTGACACGCCTAAGCAGGCAGCGTCGAGTGCAAGCGCTGGCAGTTCCGTCCAAGGGGGAACTGAGCATTACGATGTGGCAGTCAATGGTAAGACTTATCAAGTGTCGGTCAGTGCTGCGGGTGAACTGGAATCCGTCAAACCCACTCCGCAGTCAACTTCTAATGATAATACACCTGCGAGTGAGGGCACCACAGTCGTTGCGCCTTTGGCCGGGAACATATTTAAGGTGAATGTGAGCGAAGGCGATCAGGTCAGTGCGGGTGATGTGCTTATCGTTATGGAAGCGATGAAAATGGAAACTGACATCAAAGCCGAGCAAGATGGAACTGTAAGCAGTGTCCATGTTAAAGAAGGCGATGCAGTATCGGTCGACGACGAATTGGTAACGCTGGGGTAATCCATGGATAAGCTTACGTTGTTATGGCAAACCACCGGATTATCAGCGATTACCGTAGGGCAAACCGCGATGATCATCGTCGGTGGGATCTTACTGTTCCTGGCCATTGCTAAAAAGTTTGAACCACTGTTATTGCTACCGATTGGCTTTGGTGCCATTTTGGCCAATATTCCGCTTGCTGGTTTTACCGAGGCGGGTGGCGTGCTTTACTACGTCTATAAAGTCGGTATTGATACAGGCATGTTCCCACTGATTATTTTCATGGGCGTTGGCGCTCTTACCGACTTTGGTCCCTTGCTCGCTAACCCGAAAATGATGTTACTGGGCGGCGCTGCGCAGTTTGGTATCTTTGCAACATTGTTTGGTGCAATTGCGCTGAATATGGTGCCGGGTATTGAATTCTCGATGGCGGATGCTGCGGCTATTTCAATTATTGGTGGTGCTGATGGGCCTACCGCGATTTTCCTTGCGTCTCGACTTGCACCTGACTTGCTCGGTGCGATTGCCGTAGCAGCGTACTCGTATATGGCACTCGTACCGATTATTCAGCCACCGATTATGCGTTTGTTAACATCAGAGTCTGAACGTCAGATTAAAATGAAGCAATTACGTCCTGTAGGACGCCGAGAGAAGATTTTCTTTCCACTGGCGGTCATACTGCTGACCTTATTGCTATTGCCGAGTGCAACGCCGCTGGTAGGCATGTTTTGTTTAGGGAATTTGATGCGGGAGTCAGGCGTTGTAGAACGACTCACTAAGACAACGCAGAATGATCTTATCAATATTGTGACAATCTTCTTGGGCTTGGCGGTTGGCTCGAAGTTGCAAGCCGAACAGTTCTTGAGCTTCCAAACCTTGGGCATCCTTGTTTTAGGCGCTATAGCATTCGCAATCGGTACGGCGAGCGGTATTTTGATGGCTAAATTGATGGGTAAATTTAGCAAGGACCCCATCAACCCTCTTATCGGTGCCGCAGGCGTGTCAGCTGTGCCCATGGCCGCTCGAGTGGTTAACAAGGTAGGATTGGATTCAAACCAGAGCAACTTCTTGCTTATGCACGCGATGGGACCTAATGTTGCCGGTGTATTAGGTTCTGCGGTTGCGGCAGGGATTTTGCTCGCGCTGGTTTAATAGGCCAGACTTAGATGGCTTACAGGCCGCCTCGGCCTGTAAGCCACATCATCACCGTATAAAATAGTGCGATAACGGTACTAATAATAGCAATATAGATAAAGCCTTTCTGACCCTGCTTCAACGTCCAACCATGCATTTTCAGGTAGACAATCCAGAGCAAGCTCAACACTAATGGAATAATGAATATAAAGCGGATCATGACTGCTCCTGTTGTTGGTGCTGATAGATCGCCGAGAGGTCATTAGCCGCTTGATAAGCGTGATTCAAGGATTTCTCAAGCCCGGTAATGGTATCTGCGACCTTATCAATGTTGCCTGCAGCCATGTGCTTTTCCAAATCAGCTGCGCGAGATTGCAACGCCTCTAAGCCTAAATTGCCCGCCGCACCCTTCAGTGAGTGGAAATAGCGGCGCGCGCTTTCGTGTTGACCGCGAGTGATGAAGTCAGAAACCTTCATGGCACTATTTTGATACTCAGTAAACAACTGCTCAACTAACTTCAAGTACAATGGCACGTTATGTTGCAGGCGTGCCAGCGCTTGTTCGAATTGGATTCCTTTAACCTGCGGATAACGAATTTTCTTTTCGTTCGGGTTGCTGGGCTCAGCCTTTACTTCAACTTCAGCTTGCTGTTTCGAGTCATCCTCGTAGTGTCCCGGCACACACCATTTAACGATTGCTTTTAATAGTTGCTTTTCGTCAATCGGCTTAGCGATATGCCCCTGCATGCCTGCTGATAGCGAGCGTTCTTCATCACCACTCATGGCATTAGCGGTCATCGCGAGAATAGGGAGCTGCTTGTAGTCGTAGAGCGCACGAATCTTTTTCGCGGCGGTGAGTCCATCCATTACTGGCATTTGAATGTCCATCAGTACTAACGCGTAACGCTTCTGTTCAATTGCATCGAGCGCGGCTTGACCATGCTCTGCAATATCTACCTTAAAGCCTTGGCTTTTGAGGAGTTCGAGCGCAACCTGCTGGTTAATTTCGTTATCTTCTACCAATAAAATCGGTGCGCCTTTGATTGCGTCTGGCAAGTTGGTTGACGGTAATTCATTGGCTGCGGTGATATCTTCGCGCTTGTACAATGTGGTCGCTAAGCTATGGCCCAATGTTGTTGCTGTAAATGGCTTCGAAAGAATATCGGAAATACCGGCCGCAGCGGCTTGCTCACTCATTTCTTCTGCATAATAGCCCGTAGCTAAGATCATTTTGGGCGCTTCATCAGCCAGTGACTGACTCACTTTCTGACACAACGATAATCCATCCATACCTGGGAGTCGCCAATCCACAAGTAGCACGTCATAAGGTATGTCATCTTCGCGTAAGATATCCAGTGCTTGTTCTGCAGTACGGCACACCCGCACATCGACTTGATAGCTACGCAGCATCTCTTGAATCATTTCGCGCGTGCTCAAATTATCGTCGATGGCGAGCACACGTTTCCCCCGTAATTTTTGTATCAAGTACTGGTGATGAGAGTCATCTTGTTGTGGTTGCATGGGCAGCGTGAGTTCAATGTAAAATGTTGAACCCTGACCCAAGCCACTGGTAACACCAATATCTCCGCCCATGAGTTGAATCAAACGTCGAGATATCGCCAAGCCAAGACCGGTGCCACCGTATTTACGGGTGGTAGAAGAGTCTGCTTGCGTAAAGGCCTTAAACAGATTGGCGCGTTGTTCTTCATCCATACCGATCCCCGTATCAGTGACCGATATACGCAACCAGACTTTATCGTCATTTTTATCGAGTAAGGTGACGGCGACATTGATCTCACCATCTTCTGTAAACTTAATTGCATTGCTGACCAAGTTGACCAGTACTTGGTTGAGCCGTAATGGGTCGCCAAACAGGCGCGTCGGGATATTTGCAGGCAGGTTAATGATAAATTCGAGATCCTTATCATACGCCTTATACGCGAACATATCGGCTAGCGAAGTCAATACGTCCTGTAAATCAAATGGAATACGCTCAATGCTTAGTTTTCCGGCGTCGATTTTGGAAAAGTCGAGGATGTCATTAATGACGCCTAGCAGAGCCTGTGACGACGAGTCGATGACTTTAATATAACGTTTTTGCTTTTCCGATAATTGTGTTTTTAAGCATAGATTGGCCATCCCGACAATCGCATTAATCGGCGTGCGAATTTCGTGGCTCATATTGGCGAGGAATTCGCCTTTAGCGACGTTGGCTTGTTCAGCGGCTTCTTTCGCTTGCTCCATTTGCTCAGCGACCGACTTGATAGAGGAAATATCGTAATAGCTACCGATGATGCCAATGACATTTTTTTGATCGTCATAAAGCGGAACACTCGAGTGCTCGATGTAGCGTGTGTTATTCGCCAAGTTAAGTTCAATTTCAGCGTTGCAAGAAGCTAAGCCATGTTCTAATGTGAGGCGATCGCGCTCCTGTAATACAGGGTTTTTGGCCAACCAAGTCAGTTGTTCGTCACGCTTGCCTTCAAGCGCTTCACTGCTGCACTGAATATCGCGCAAAAACGCGTCATTACCTCCGAGATATTCTAGGTCGCTGTTGCGCCAATATACCCGCGTCGGCAAATCATTGAATACTTGTTGTAATAATTGTTGCGAGCTGGCGGTTAGAAACGGTTGACGCAATGGGGATGTCAGCGAAGTTTGCCGAGTCCAAGTAAAGATGACAATACCCGCGATTAATCCAACGGTAACCGAAGTCAGTAATATGTAATCACTTAACGGCGCGGGTAAAATCAGGTAACTGATGATGCTGATAAGTTGAAAGGCAATAAAGCCAATTTGAAACCGTGTCCAGAATGTTGTCATTCGTCACTTGCCAAAACGCTGTGAAAGAAAATGGGTGCCTTCTAAGTGTGCCACGACACACGCGTAACGCCAAGTTTATTAAGCCAATCATGGACGTGCGAAGCAAATCTAAGTAAGCTAACCGCACGCGTCAGAAAAGGTAGTATCGGAGTCCCTTTTGCAAACTCAATTCGAACGAAAAATCACCGAACTCACAGCGAGTCACTCAAGCGCCATTTGGGAAGGTATCCACCGTGGCATCGAGCGTGAGGCTTTGCGTGTATTAGAAAACGGCACACTTGCGCCGACGGATCATCCCGAAGCGTTGGGAAAGACGTTAACGCACGACACCATTACGACGGATTACTCGGAAAATTTACTCGAGTTTATTACTCCGGTGGCTGAATCTATTCGCACCACCTTATCGCAATTGAAAGACATTCATACCCATACCTTCAAAGCCTTGGGCGACGAGTTGTTATGGCCATTGAGTATGCCGTGTTATATCGGTTCTGATAAAGATATCCGTGTGGCTAAATTTGGTGAGTCGCATTCAGGTCGAATGAAATCCTTGTATCGCGTGGGGCTGACCCACCGGTATGGAGCAACCATGCAGATTATCTCGGGCGTTCATTTCAATTTTTCTGTGCCTGAGACGCTTTGGGCAGCACTTGCTCAAGATGAAGGCACTGAGGACAACGCGGCTTTTCGTTCTGAAAAATATTTTGCTTTGATTCGGAACTACAAACGACTGTCTTGGGTGATTCCATTTTTATTTGGCGCATCGCCAGCGTTGTGTGAATCATTTTTTACTCAGACTCAAACCGAGAATAAGTTGACCGAGTGGGACTTCGCTAAACTGGGTAAGGGTACATGCTATTTGCCTTACGGCACATCATTGCGGATGAGTGATCTAGGGTACACGAATAAAGAACAAGCAAGCTTAAAAATCACGTACAACAACCTCGATGATTATGTGGAGGGTCTACGTAGAGCAATTACCACGCCGTCCGAGAATTTTAAGTCGATTGGTGTAAAAGATAATGGTGAGTATCACCAGCTTAATAGCAACATTCTACAAATAGAGAATGAATTCTATTCGCCAATTCGACCTAAGCGCACAGCAAAGGATGGCGAAACACCCACACAAGCGCTTGAACGCGGTGGCGTCGAGTATATCGAGGTCCGCGCTTTGGATGTGAATCCGTTTAGTGAAGTGGGTATTACGGCGCAACAAATTCAGTTCCTTGACCTGTTCTTACTTTACTGTTTGCTGACGGAGAGCGCTCCGATGGATTGGGAGACTCAGCAGAAAACCGACCAAAACTTCAATAAAGCGGTGATGCAAGGCCGTAATCCTTCGCTGAGCTTATGGCAAGATGGTCACGATCGATTAATGACCGACTGGCTGGAGGAATTATTTGCAGAGCTGGCTGCGCTCGCCCGCATTATGGACGATTCGCCGCATTCTGAGTCGGGTTATGTTGCCGCTGTCGAGGCGCTTTATCCATGCGTGTTGAATCCTGAGTTGACTTTGTCAGGTCAGGTTCTGGAGATCTTGCGTAGCAATGATTGGGATGCAAGCCGCTTGGGTAAGGAGTTAGCGCTTAAATATAAGCGTTTATTCCGTGAAGCGGAGTATGAAGCGTTTAGCGAAGATGACTTTAAGCGGTGGAAGGCCGCTTCGGAAGATGACTTCGTTGCTCGTAAAGCTTCGGATAACGTAGTTGATTTTGATACCTTCTTGAGTAACTATTTCGAAAAGGCAAAATGTTCGGGGCAACCCACACGCTAGTTAAAAGAGCTACGCCAGAAAAGAAAAAGGCGCAACGATAAACCGCTGCGCCGAATAGTTCAGGGGGGTGAACACAACATAACTGTTTACTCTGATACGTGTGTCATCAAAAAGTTCAGAATCATGCAAAAAAAAATTTATAAGCGCAGTTCGATTATTGCTTCAGCTGTTTTGGTAAGCGCACTAAGCGGCTGCGCCACGCCGCCTCCACAATCCCCTGAGAATATCTGTGATATCTTTGAAGAACATAATGATTGGTATCATGCTGCGGCCGATGTGCGCGAGCGGTGGGGCGTTCCCATCCACGTGCCGATGGCGATGATGTATCAAGAGAGTTCCTTCAGACATGATGCGGTTCCTCCACGCTACTATTTTCTTGGCTTTATTCCTTGGGGGCGAGTGAGTAGTGCTTACGGATACTCCCAAGCTAAAGATATGACGTGGGAAGATTACCAGCGAGAAACGGGGAATGGCTGGGCGAGTCGAAGCGACTTTGAAGATGCTATCGACTTTATGGGATGGTTTATTTATAAAAGCTATGAAATTAATGGTGTGTCCAAGTGGGATGCATACGCGCAATACCTCAACTATCACGAAGGTTGGGGCGGTTATGCTCGCAAATCTTACCTCAGCAAACCGTGGCTTGTGAAAGTATCGAAACAAGTAAAAAGTCGTTCGTTACGATACGCTACACAGCTCAAAACCTGTGAAGAAGACCTTAAGCATGGATGGCTGTATAACTTATTTTTTGATTGGTAAGCGTTAGCAAAGAGCCAGCGGTATTATTCACCGCTGGCTGAACGAGGCTCTTGAAAATGCTGAGGTAACACGCGCACTTGTTTTATCATCGTATCACCTACCTCAATGAGTTCCACTGGATAGCCACCTAAGCGTAAGCTGAGACGGGCACTTGGGATATCACCAAACTGCTCAATAATTAATCCACTGAGTGTCTTCGGTCCATCGGTAGGAAATTGCCAGTTCATCTCTTTATTAAGCTCGCGCAGGTTGGCAGCACCTTCAACTAAATAGCTGCCATCAGGTTGCGCAACAGCTGTCTCGCTTGGTTGAGGCGCCATGGACGTGGTGAAGTCGCCGACAATTTCTTCTAAAATATCTTCTAAAGTGACCAGGCCTTGAATATCTCCATACTCATCAACGACGAGGCCAATGCGCTCTTTGCGACGCTGAAACTTTAATAGTTGCACGTTAAGGGGAGTGCCTTCGGGAATAAAATAAATATCGCGTGCAGCGCGCACCAAAGTCGCCTTATCGGCTTCAAATTGATTTTTGGTCATCAAACGCATGACATCACGAGCGTGGAGAAAGCCGACCGCATCATCAATGTCATTTCGGTACAACAACACTCGCGTATGTTGAGCGTGCTCTATTTTCTTAATGATTCGCGACCATTCGTCGTTGATATCGATTCCGACAATCTCGTTACGCGGAATCATCACATCCTCGACTGTAACTTTTTCTAGGTCCAGAATACTAACCAGCATTTCTTGGTGAGAAGCTGGGATCATGTTGCCTGCTTCATTCACCACGGCGCGCAACTCATCTGAGTTGAGTGCATCGCCTACTTGGGCTCGCTTAGGGTCGACACCGAGCAGGCGCATAAATGAGTTGGTAATGAAGTTCACACTGGTAACAAAGGGATACATTACCAGCAAGAGTGGACGTAAGATCATTGAGCTCGGAAAAGCGATACGCTCTGGATGCAGGGCGGCGATTGTTTTAGGCGTAACTTCGGCAAAAATTAAGATTACCAAAGTAAGGCCGAGTGTGGCGATAACAATACCGGCATCGCCGAACCAACGAATACACAGAATGGTCGCAATAGAGGAGGCTGCAATATTAACTAAGTTATTACCAATCAGGATTAGACCGATTAAGCGATCAGGGCGTTCCAGCAGGAACTGCACTCGACGTGCACCATGGTGGTTATTTTGCACTAGATGGCGTAACCGATAGCGGTTAATCGACATCATGCCCGTTTCGGAGCCGGAAAAATATGCAGAGAGAGCGATGAGAACTACGAGTATTACGAGTAACATACTCGTCGATATATCGTCCAAACTTACTATCCTCTTAGTCGTTGCGAATCTGACAATTTAGTGTTTTCAGTCGCTAAGTCAAGCTTTGACTTAGCTGAGAATGATATCTTTGACAAAGCGGCTACCAAAGTAACCGAGTGTTAATAACACCGTACCCAAAATACTTAACACCATAACCGGTTTACCGCGTAGGCCAGTCGCTTTATGGGTCAGGTAGGTGATGATATAAACCAAAGCCGCCGCCATTGCTAGAATTGTCTTGTGAGCTTGGTTTTGAGCGAACATGTCATCCAAAAAAGCAAAACCGGAAGCGATTGCTAATATCAACAGCAACGTACCTGCTGATAACAGCCTAAAGAAATAGCGTTCAATATTCATTAACGGGGGGAGTTGCTTAAATAATCCGCTCGTCTTTTTCGTCTTGAGTAAGTAATTGATGTAACTTGCTTGGATCGCATATAACGTAGCGAGCGCAAGTACACCGTAGGCGACCAGCGAGAGCACTATATGGATAACGAGACCATGACCAAAGCCAATATAGGCGCCGAGATCGGCAGGCGTTAATACCAGCAGCAAGGCTGATAGCGCCGCAAATAAGTAGATGACAGGTTTAAGTAACAAACTGTTAGATTGCTGGACGCGAAAGAGCGAAAGTAACGCGATCAGCCACGCAACGATGGATAAACTAGAGGATACGTTCAAGTGATCGAATTCATCGCCGGCTAAACGCAAATAAATTAATCCACCATGACAGACCAATGCCATCACAGCCGTAACCAAACTGATTGCTGTCAGCGAAGAACGCGGTTTGAAAACCTGTTGCAGCATAAATAGCGCACTGGCGACATAAAGCACAAGTGTCGCACTGAGTAATGCGGAAATAAGCACTGCGTTTGCTTCCCTAGATTAACTGAATTACGACTGAGTATACGCCCTTGATTAATTAAACCCAAGCGCTCTAAGGGCGAAACTTTGTTGGTTTTCAGATATACTATCCCCATAATATAAATTAGCTCGTTTTGCGACAACAGAAGAGATCGCGGTTATGTTTGAGAATTTAAGCGAACGTCTCACCCAGACGTTGCGAAGCATTGGCGGTAAAGGCCGTCTGACAGAAGACAACATCAAGGCGACATTGCGCGAAGTGCGTATGGCGTTACTTGAGGCTGACGTTGCCTTGCCCGTCGTTAAGGAATTTATTGGCAAAGTAAAAGAGCGCGCGGTAGGCACCGAGGTCAACAAAAGCCTAACGCCAGGTCAAGTGTTTGTTAAAATCGTCCAATCAGAGCTTGAAGCCGCGATGGGCGAAGCTAACGTACCGCTTGACTTAAGCACTCAACCGCCTGCGGTGATTTTAATGGCGGGTTTGCAAGGTGCCGGTAAAACAACGTCAGTCGGCAAGTTGGCTAAATACCTTAAAGAGCGCCAGAAGAAAAAAGTCATGGTGGTCAGTGCAGACATCTATCGTCCGGCGGCGATTAAACAGCTCGAGACCTTGGCTGAGCAAGTGGATGTATCGTTCTTCCCATCGACAACCGAACAGAGTCCGGTTGAAATTGCCCAGGGGGCGATTGCGGAAGCTAAAAAGCAGTTCGTTGATGTGGTACTCGTGGATACCGCCGGTCGTTTAACGATCGACGAAGACATGATGCAGGAAATTCAGCACCTACATACCGAGATCAAGCCGGTTGAGACACTCTTCGTTGTTGACTCAATGACAGGTCAAGACGCTGCGAATACGGCGAAAGCGTTTAACGAAGCACTGCCATTGACCGGGGTTATCTTGACCAAGACCGACGGTGATGCGCGAGGCGGCGCGGCGCTATCGATTCGTCACATTACTGGCAAGCCCATCAAGTTCTTAGGTGTTGGCGAAAAAACCGATGCCCTTGAGCCGTTCCACCCAGACCGTGTTGCATCACGTATTCTTGGCATGGGCGACATCTTGTCGTTGGTGGAAGAGGTCGAGCAAAAAGTTGACCGCGAAAAGGCCGAAAAGGTTGCTCGCAAGGTGATGAAGAAGGGTCAGTTTTCGCTAGAAGACTTTCGTGATCAGTTAGCTCAGATGCGTGAAATGGGCGGAATGATGGGGTTGATGGCAAAAATGCCGGGTATGGGCAAAATGACCGACCAAATCAAGGGCCAAATGGACGACAAAATGACCCTGCGCATGGAAGCCATCATTAACTCGATGACACCTAAAGAGCGTCAACATCCAGACGTCATCAAGGGATCGCGCAAGCGTCGAATTGCGGCGGGTTCTGGCACCCAAGTGCAAGACGTCAACAAGCTGTTGAAACAATTTCAGCAAATGCAAAAAATGATGAAGAAGATGAAAGGTGGTGGCATGCAAAAAATGATGCGTGGCATGGGCGGCAAACTACCGCCTGGGATGTTTGGAGGCCGTTAATCCGAACCTCGCCTTTATCGCCCGATAAGCTTGCATTTGTTGTAAAAATCAGTAGAATTGCCGAGCCTTCCGAACCTATCGGAGGGCTTTGCTGTTTATAGCAATTACGTTTTACATTTACACAGAAAAATTGAGGAACGCAATGGTAACCATTCGTTTACAACGTGGTGGCGCTAAAAAACGCCCCTTCTACCAAATGGTAGTCGCAGACAGTCGCAACGCTCGCGACGGTCGTTTCATCGAGAACGTAGGCTTCTTTAACCCGGTAGCTCGTGGTCAAGAAGAGCGTCTTCGTGTTGACTTAGATCGTATCGAACACTGGGTATCTCAAGGTGCATCGCTTTCTGAGCGTGTAGCACGTTTGGTTAAAGACGCGCGCGCAGCGGCGTAATTAACTAGGCAGTAGGGAGCGAAGTAATGACGAAACAAACATCAGACGCATTAGTCGTGGGCCACATCGGTGCCGTCTACGGTGTCAAAGGATGGTTGAAAATTCAGTCATTTACAGAGAACCCTGAAGATATCTTTGATTATACCCCTTGGACTCTGCAGGGGAATGCAGCTCGCCAAACGGTGGAAGAAGTCGTTAATGTGGTTCAATGGCGTCGTCATAACAACGGGCTCATTGCTCAGTTAGAAGGCATCAATGACCGCGAATTAGCAGCGACAAAAACCGGTTTGAGCATTTGCATTAACGCAGAGAAATTGCCTGAGTTAGCTGATGACGAATTTTACTGGCGCGATCTTATCGGATTACGTGTGGTAAATAAGCAAGGCTACGATATGGGTGTAGTAGAGCAAATCATGCCGACCGCAGCCAATGATGTATTGGTCGTGACGGCAAACTCAAATGATGCGTTTGGAAAGTCTGAGCGACTGATTCCGTTTGTGCAAAGCCAGTATGTACTGGACGTGGACAACGAGAAGCAGCAAATTCAGGTGGACTGGCCCGCAGACTTTTGAGGCAAACAATGCACATTGGTGTCATTAGTTTGTTTCCAGATATGTTTTCGGCGATCACTGAACATGGTGTGACACGTCGAGCTATCAAGGAAGGTTTGCTAACGGTTTCGGTATGGAACCCACGCGATTTTACTCATGATAAACATCGCACAGTTGATGATCGCCCATACGGCGGTGGTCCTGGGATGTTAATGATGGTGCAACCTTTAGTTGATGCAATTAATGCAGCTAAAGCGGCGTTGGGTGAAGATACTCCGGTTATCTACTTATCACCGCAAGGGCAGACACTCGATCATAGTGGCGTGACGCAATTAGCGCAGAATGATCGCATGATACTGATCGCTGGTCGTTATGAAGGCATTGATCAGCGTGTAATTGACCAATATGTTGATGCAGAATGGTCAATCGGTGATTACGTTCTCAGTGGCGGTGAGTTACCAGCAATGGTGCTTATCGATGCGGTGGCTCGAATGGTACCTGGTGTCCTAGGTCACCAAGATTCGGCAGCCGAAGATTCATTCGCCAATGGGTTACTGGATTGCCCACATTACACGCGGCCTGAAACATATAATGGTCAGCAGGTTCCGACTGTTCTTTTGAGCGGGAATCACGAAAAAATTCGACAGTGGCGCTTGCAACAAGCTCTGGGTAAAACCTGGTTGCAACGCAAAGAGTTAATTAATCGCCTAGCTCTGACTGACGAGCAGGAACAGTTGCTGAATGAGTTTATTCAACAACAAGAGTCCGAAGACTAACGTACAGTTTATCTAGGAAAGGAGATATACCATGGCAAAAGTAAGCCAGAACATCATTAAGGCTCTTGAAGAAGAGCAAATGAAGAAAGATTTACCGGCATTCGCTCCAGGCGATACGGTTAGTGTAAATGTAAAAGTAGTTGAGGGTAACCGTGAGCGTCTTCAGGCGTTTGAAGGCGTTGTTATCCGTGTTCGTAACCGTGGTTTGCACTCTGCATTCACCGTTCGTAAAGTATCTAGCGGTGAAGGCGTAGAGCGTACTTTCCAAACGCACAGCCCACTGGTCGACAGCATCACTGTTAAGCGTCGTGGTGCAGTACGTCGTGCTAAGCTTTACTATCTACGCGAGCGTTCGGGCAAGTCTGCACGTATCCGCGAGAAGCTGTAAGCAGCATTCGATGCAGAAAAAGCCCGGCAATTCAGTTGCCGGGCTTTTTTTTGTTTGTGCTAGACTGACTCCATGCAAGCATCGATTCAAATATTAAAAGCAGCTTTAGAAGAACTGCTTAATAAACAGTCACGTTGGACCGAGTACGAGTTAATCCAAGCGCTCAAAGCCGAGCCTTACGTCATTTTTGACGAGCAAGCACTATCGGACACTCAGGCACTATTCGAAACGCACTTCATTCTGTTTCACTGCCTGTATCTTATCCGTGAAGAATGGCATAAGCATACGGAACTTGAAATTTATACGCTTGAAATAAAGGCAACGCCGCGCACAACGGATCTAGACAACGCAGCACATGTGAATGCGCTGCAAGCGCAAGACCCGCTAGCGAACTATTACTTAGATTGGTCCAACTTTACTGAGACAACACAGCAGGATGTGGAACAACTTTTAAATGATTTTTGGTCTCGTATGACTGGCTCGACGCGTAAGCGTCAAAGCATGGCACTTGATGAAGCTTGGCAACAGCTTGAGCTGGCGCCCACTTCGGATATGGGCGAAGTCAAACGTCAGTATCGCAAGCGGGTACATCAATGTCATCCTGATAAAGGGGGGTCAGTGAGCGAGATGCAAGCAATACAGGTCGCATACCAGCGTATTACCAAGTCGTAGCCGGGGAAGTGAGAAACGCGCATGAATAACGATGCCAAGCAGCAATTAGAGCAATTACGTCAAGCGATTGATAACACCGACGCTCAACTGATCGAGTTAATAAAGCAACGCTCTGAATTAACTAAGCAAGTGGGAGATGTCAAACGTCACCTTCAAGCACCGCTCTATGTTCCGGAACGTGAACAGCAGATGATTTCTGCGCGGCGTCAGCAAGCTGAGCAGATGGAACTCAGCCCCGATCTAATCGAGGATGTATTGCGCCGTATTATTCGTGAGTCCTACCGTACGCAAACCGCGCAAGCGACACCGACTTCGTGTGCCCTAGAACGCCCGGTCATTATCGTCGGTGGACGCGGCCGTTTGGGCGGGCTTTTTTGTCGTCTGTTTAAACAAACCGGTTATGCGGTTGAAGTGATCGATAAAGGGGATGCGTTGCATGATATTGCTCAGTATGAACCGCAACTGGTTATTATCGCTGTTCCGGTGAACGTAACCAACCAAGTTATCAGTGAACTTCCTCCGCTGCCGAATGACTGTGTCTTGGCGGATCTGACAAGTATTAAGCATCAACCTCTGCAGCATATGTTAGCACGACATGAGGGACCTGTGGTTGGGTTGCATCCGATGTTTGGCCCGTCAGTGCCTAACCTTGCTAAACAATTGGTGGTCGCTTGTGAAGGGCGCGGTGCAGAAGCCTATCAGTGGCTTATCGCACAACTCACGAATTGGGGCGCGCACGTCGAGTGGGTTAACGCAGAAGCGCATGACAGCAGCATGGGCTGGATTCAGGTGATGCGTCATTTGAGTACCTTCGTTTATGGTGCGCACATGGCAGAGGAACAAGCGGATATCGCGCAACTGCTACAATTGAGCTCACCCATCTATCGAATGGAGCTCATGATGGTTGGACGTCTATTTGCTCAAAATGCCGAGCTATATGCTGATATCATTCAGTCTCATCCAGAGCAGTTCAGTATCATTAAGCGTTATTTAGCACGCTTTCAAAGCACCTTGGAGATATTGGAACGGGGTGATAAAGCAAACTTCGTCGAAACCTTCCAGCATGTGAATCGGTATTTTGGCGAGTTTGCAGAACAATTTCTGCAAGAGAGTGAAGCGCTCGTCCAGTTATCGGATGACCAGCGCTTTAGAGGGACTACTACCGGCTAACTTGATATTGACTCATAAGTTCGGCTAGCGCGTCTGGAGAAGCGGGTTTATGCAACGTCGCATCCATCCCTGCTTCTCGGCAAGCTTCCATTTCGGTCGCACTTTGGTGACTGGTAATGGCAATAATTGGCGTTTCGGCGTAACGAGACTCCGCACGAAGACGACGCGCCACCTCATCACCGTTCATGTCAGGCATTTCGTAGTCGATAAAGAAAATATCAATCGCATTGTGCTGTGCGACTTGCAGCGCCTGTTCACCATTTTCTGCATGATAAAGATTTTCCGCATACTGCGTAAGCATCGCTTTCAGTACTTCTGTGCTGATAAAGTCATCATCAGCGATTAAGATATTCATGTTTTACGTCCTTATGATACTACCGTTCTTTAGCGTTTCGTTTTACCCTAGCACTGAACGTTAGATTTGCCTAGTCAGGAGATGAACTGTGAACGAGAAGTATCAGCGCATAAAAGTCTGGGATAGCTTCATCCGTATTTATCATTGGTTAATGGTCGCGGCGGTTGCTGGGCTGTGGTGGACCGGTGAAGAAGGACGAATGGATCTGCATCAGGATATTGCGATTGCCCTTGCAGCTCTATTAATCACCCGTGTTGGGTGGGGTTTTTTCGGTAGTGAAAACGTTCGTTTTAGCGCGTTTGTCACCTCACCCAAACGGGTTCTGAGTCATTTAGGTGCGCTATTTAGCAAACGCTATGAGTCAGGCAATACACATAGCCCAGCAGGTGCTTATTCGGTTTTACTATTGTTGCTGATATTGATGATTCAAATAGGCACCGGACTTTTTGCGACTGACGGAATCCTGTTTTCCGGTCCACTCAATGACTGGGTATCGTCTGATGTAGCGGACTTTTTGACCGACTGGCATAAAACGCAATTTAACGTCATTTTGGGGTTGGTAGCATTACATATTTTGGCGATTTTACTTTATCGCATACTCGGCTATCGGCTGCTGGCAGCCATGATTACCGGGTATCGATACACGGCTAGTCAAGTGCCGAGACTAAAATCGGGTTGGCAAGGCTTGGTAATCGCGCTTGCGGTTTGGTTTATCTTGGTGATGCTGTTTTAACAGCATCACCCGTAACAACTTAATCTTTATATTGGTCGTGGCAGCCTTTACAGTTTTTCGCCGCGGCCATAAATGCAGGCTTAATCTCATCCATCGAGCCCGAAGCAGCTGCGTCAACGAGGCTATCCGCGTCGGTAATGAGCTGATTTGCGCGTGATTCAAAATCTTCCCAATTATCCCAAATAGCCGGTAATGCGTCGGTGTCATCACCTGGCATCGCACCTTCAACAGCAAAGCCGTCCCACGGGATGTGAGTAAGACGCGCGAAGTCACTCGCTCGGTTACTAAATACGGCAGCGTCATATGGCTCTTCACCTTTTACCATAGCAGCCATCGCTGCAAAGTTATCGCGCATAATTGATAAAGCACTTTGGCGATATTTAACGGCGGACTCGGCGTCGTTAAATGCGTGCTTGTCAGCATGTGCAAATGAAGACATGCCTATGCACATCACGCCTGCTAAAACAGTTGAAATGGTTGTCGCTTTCATTTTTAAGTTCCTTTGCGCTAGATTATTTAACGATAATATTGCACATTCTATCTTTTATGTCTTGTTGCTAGTGTTACATACGTTTTACTTTACACTCAGAGTTTAACTCTTTACACGAAAAAATAATAACCAGTGGGGAACAACCATGAATGCGAAGCACCAGCTGAGCGCGTTGGCTTTGGCGGTTACGAGCGTTTTCGCAACGTCCGTGAATGCCGATCAAACGACACGCGTCAATGGCATGCGCGACAATACACCATCGCTCGTTGCTATTCAGAATGCCACCATTACCACGGAGCCTGGGCAATCTATTGTTAATGCGACCTTAGTAATCAATAACGGTAAGATCGTTTCTGTCGCTAAGAACGGTAAAGTACCAGCGGGCGCAAAAGTGATTGATGGTACGGGATATCATATCTATCCAGGCTTCATCGATGCTTACACCGATTATGGTGTTGAACAAGCTGCTCAACCGGATTGGTCTGAAACGCCCATCTATAACAACCACCGTGAAGGTGGCAATGCGGCAAACGACGCCATTCATGCCCAGCAGCATTGGTATACAGCGTTCGAAAACACGCCCGATGCGGCTAAAAAATGGATTGCTAGCGGCTTCACTAGCGTTCAGACGGCACGTCTAGACGGTATCTTACAAGGCTACGGAACCGCTGTTTCGCTCGCTGATAAAATCGCCAACGAGACGATTTATCAGCCCACGACACGTCAGTTCGGCTCATTTGATAAGGGGACGTCGCAACAACAATATCCCACATCATTAATGGGCAGCATTGCATTGGTTCGCCAAACGCTCTCGGACGCACAATGGTACGAAAATGCATACGGTAAAGAAGCATACAACGGTTCTGTTGAATTTAATGCTGCGCTTGATGCACTCAAAAACATCGAGCAAACCGGTATCGTATTTAAAGTCGAAGATGAAAAATCGCTGCTACGTGCTGATAAGGTATTTGACCAATTCGACGTACCTGCGATCTACTTGGCTTCAGGCTACGAATATGCACGTTTAGAACAAGTGAAGGCAACGGATGCTGAGCTGATTGTGCCGGTCAACTTCCCCGCTGCGCCAGACGTTTCGGGCGTGGATGCATACCTCGATGTGGATCTCGCAAAACTTCGCCACTGGGAACGCGCACCTGCTAACCCCGGTATGCTCGCCAACGCAGGCGTTGACTTTGCATTGACGTTATACGGTTTAGATAAGGCCGATCAATTTTGGCCTAATGTAAAGAAAGCCATGGAAAACGGCTTAACCGAACGCCAAGCCTTAGCCGCACTGACGACCATCCCTGCCAAAATCGCGGGAATCGAGGATAAAGCAGGTAAGCTGCAACAAGGCTACATGGCCGACTTTGTTATGGCTAAAGGTGATTTGTTCAAAGACGGCGTGATCCAGTCGGTTTGGACACAAGGTCAAGAAATTGATTTGATTCCTCGTGAACAAGTGGATTTTGCGGGTGAATATACGACTGACTGGTCAGGTAACTCGTTAACGCTGAGCGTGACGGCACAACCAAGCTTCTCGGGCGACGTTACGTTAGGCGATCAGAGTAGTAAGTTACGTCATCTTGATTCCGGCATTGATCAACTATCTTTTGTGGCTGATCTGGATGTCGCCGGTGAGTCAGGTACGTGGCGCTTTAAGTTGATGCAGACAGCGCAGAATGCAGCTGAGTTAGTGGCTGTGGCGCCAAGCGGTAGCGAACAACGGTTAGCGTTGAACTATCAAGCAACGAACAAAGATGAACAGGCCGCAGAACAAGCAGAGCCGACGTTCGTCAGCGAATTAACGTTCCCGAACGTTGCCTATGGGCAAAAAGGCCTACCAGCGCGTGAAGATGTATTAATTAAAAATGCAACTGTCTGGACCGCAACCGATCAAGGCATATTAGAAAATACCGATGTGTTGGTTCGTGACGGCAACTTTGCTGCAATCGGCAAAAACCTCAGCACGCCAAGTGGTGTTCGTGAAATCGATGGCACTGGTATGCATCTAACCCCGGGTATCATTGACGAACATTCGCACATTGCCATCGACCAAGGGGTGAACGAAGGTTCAGAAGCAGTGACTTCAGAAGTACGCATTGGTGATGTGATAAATTCTGATGATATTCATATTTATCGTTCGCTTGCTGGTGGTACCACGATGGCACAGCTACTACACGGCTCTGCTAACCCGATTGGTGGTCAAGCGCAAGTAATTAAATTGCGTTGGGGCGCCACAGGTGATGTGATGAAGTTTGACGCAGCACCCGCCTCTATCAAGTTCGCTTTGGGTGAAAACGTGAAGCAGAGCAACTGGGGCGATGATATGACGATTCGTTATCCGCAAACACGGATGGGCGTTGAAACTATCATTCGCGATGGCTTCCAAGCCGCACTGGAATACCAAGAGCGTAAACGTGAATACGATCGCTTGAGTGCTGCGGAGAAACGTAAAGCCGCACCGCCACGTCCTGATTACCGTTTAGATGCACTGATTGAAATCATGAATTCTGAGCGTTTTGTTCACGCGCATTCCTACGTGGCATCGGAGATTTTGATGCTGATGCAGGTCGCCGAGGACTTTGGCTTTACCTTAGATACCTTCACTCATATTCTCGAAGGCTACAAGGTGGCTGATGAAATGGCCGCGCATGGGGCGTCAGGTTCGACCTTTGCTGACTGGTGGGCATACAAGTTTGAGGTTTATGATGCGATTCCACAAAACGCGTGCTTAATGCATGATCGTGGTGTACTTACCAGCATCAATTCGGATAGTGAAGACCTGCAACGTCGATTGAATACCGAGGCGGCCAAGTCGGTGCGTTATTGTGGAATGGAACCGCACGAAGCGCTTAAAATGATCACCATTAATCCAGCGAAGCAGCTCAAGGTCGATCAGTACGTGGGCAGTATCGAGAAAGGTAAAGATGCGGACTTTGTGCTTTGGAATCACTACCCATTGAGCAGCTACGCGCAGGCGCAACAGACTTGGATTAACGGTCGTAAGTTCTTTGACCGTGAACTTGATAAACAACGTCAAGCCCAAGTTAAACAAGAGAAACAAGCGCTTATTCAGAAAGTGCTTGCAGCAGGCGATGCCGCGAAGCAAGGCGAACAAGACGCCTATAAAAAAGAGCAACCCGAGTGGCACTGCGAAACTCAGCATGACTTTTGGCTCGATCATTTCGCTGCCAAGTCGCATAGCCATGGAGGACATTAATCATGAAATTACTTAATAAAGCACTGACCGCAGCTTTGCTGAGCGCATGCGCAGTGACGCAATCGGTGGCGCACGACGAGGTGCCAGGTAAGAAACAAGCACAGCCCATCGTGCTACAGAACGGTACTTTACACACGGTGACTAAAGGCGTTTTAAGTCAAACCGACTTATTATTTGCTGATGGTAAAATCGTCGCAATCGGTCAAGATCTAGCGGTGCCCGCTGACGCGCAGGCTATCGATATCAGCGGTCAACATGTCTACCCCGGCGTAATTGCGATGGACACGACATTAGGTTTGAACGAGATCGAGGCGGTGCGCGCTACTCGTGATGCTGATGAAGTCGGTGATGTTACACCGGAAGTGGCAGGGCATATTGCTTTTAACGCTGACTCAGAAGTGATCCCGACGGTTCGCTACAATGGGGTGGCGTACGCGCAAGTGGTACCCGAAGGAGGCATGGTGAGTGGGCAATCATCTCTCATGCAGCTCGATGGTTGGAACTGGCAAGATGCGTTAGTCACAGCAGAAGAGGGCGTACACATTAATTGGCCGCGCACTTATGTGGTGGATACATGGTGGGAGCGCCGTTCAGCTGAAGAGCAACGTAAAGCCAATGCTGAAGCCTTACAAAAGCTTAAGCAAGTATTTGCTGACGCAAAAGCCTATTATGATGCTAAGCGTGCGGGTCGAGATATTCCTGAGGACCAGCGTTGGGAAGCAATGATGGGATTGTTTGACGACAGCAAACGTTTATATGTGCATGCACAAGATAAACGTCAGCTCGAGCAAGCCATTGAAGTCAGCCAAAGCTATGGTTTTGATCTCGTCTTAGTGGGTGCCTACGATGCGTGGCGCATCGCGGACAAACTGGCTGAATTACAAATCCCGGTTGTTTTCGGTTCACCATTTGGTTTGCCGATGCGTGAAGACGATGGCTACGACCAAGCATTTTCTACCCCCGCTCGTCTTGCCGAAGCTGGGGTAAACTTTGCGATTGCGTATCCAGGTTACTGGGATGTTCGTAATTTGCCGTTTGCAGCAGGTAATGCCGTTGCCTATGGCTTAGATGCTCAGCAAGCACTCAAGGCGATTACACTTAAACCTGCTGAGTTTATGGGCGTTGCCGATAAGCTGGGTTCACTCGAAGAAGGTAAGCAGGCATCGATTGTTGTTTCGAAAGGGGATTTACTTGATCCGATGGGACAATCGTTGACGCACATGTTTATCAATGGCCGTGCGGTGAGCTTAGAAAGTCGTCACACTGAACTGTATAACAAGTATCAGCAAAAGCCGGCTCGTAGCGAATAATCCATGGACATTATTCCGAATAAAAAGCCACTTTCCGAAGTGGCTTTTTTATTGGTCTAATAAATTAATTAATAGTTTTTTGAGCGTTGCGGGCTCAAATGGTTTGTCTGTCAACGCGTCGACACCGCTCTGTTTAATCGTTGTTACTTGTAATTCATTGGCTTGAGCGGTAACCATTAAAATGGGCGTGTGTGCATGAGAAGGATCCTGACGCACATGTTGAGCAAACTCACTGCCACTCATTTCTGGCATATTAAAGTCAGTAACAATAAGATCAAAAGATTGTTGGTTAAGAACATCAATGGCAGCGAGGCCATTATTCGACTCAACAACATGTTCAACACCCATGTTCTCGAATACACGACGCAGCGCGTGGAGAGAGGTAACACTGTCGTCTACTAGTAAAACGCGCAAGTCTTCTACATCAAATAAGTTAAGCTCAACTGACTCCGGCTCAATTAAATCCACTGTGGCTTTAATGGCGCGCTCTAATTGTTGACTCGAAAACGGTTTAGGGAGAATAGCGACAATACCGGCTTGTTTAAATTGTTCCAACTGATCGGGTCGATGTTCACTCGATACCAACATAAAATGCACTGTATCTTCTAAGTTCGACTCTTGAATATAATCGATGAGTTGATGCGCAGTCCCATCTTCAAAATACATTGCACTGGTAACAATATCGGGTTGCCACTCACGGATTAACGTTTTTGCCTCTGCAATCGTTGATGCACCGCGCGTTTCGGTTAATTGTGCTTGACCTAAGTGGTGTTTTATAACTTTTCTTTGTACGTCAGAGGGTTCGACCAGCAAAATACGAAGTTCGTTAATTGACAGTGACATATTTATTTTGAATGGGTGTTTTTAAAAAGAGTATTTGATTTACTCGGCAAACTCAATTAAAAAACGTTATGCTAGGAGCAATAATAATTAAAAAAGGGGAAGTTATGAGCGTCACTCGCGAGTTTTCAGCGGATCAAAAGCAGTTAATCATTTCCATCAAAGGAAAGTTTGATTTTAGCTTGGTCCAAGAGTTTAGGCAGGCCTACAGCCATATTGGCGACAGTGAGCCTCTGGTTATTATTGACTTACGTGAAACCGAATATCTTGATAGCTCAGCATTAGGCATGTTGTTAAACATGAGGAAATCGCTAGGTAGCACCGTTAAAGGGATTCACCTGATTAACGCGCGTCCTGAAGTAAAACGTATCCTCGATATCTCTCGTTTCGAAAAAATGTTTACCATTGCCTAATGAAAATTCTGGTAGTCGACGATCAAAAAGCCAATCAGATCATGCTGACGGGGTTACTGGAATCGTTTGGGCATGAAGTAGTCTGTGCGAGCAACGGTCGTGAGGCGCTAAATGTTTTCCAGCAGGTTCAGCCGCAATTGATACTGCTTGACGTAATGATGCCAGAAATGGATGGCTTTGAGACGGCTCCGCGACTCAAAGCCATGTCGGGCAATATCCACTTACCGATTATTTTTCTTACCGCTCTAGATTCGCAAGAGACATTATTGGAGTGTTTAAAAGTCGGCGGCGATGACTTTCTAAGCATCCCCTTTGAGCCCGTAATACTGCAAGCCAAAGTCAATGCGCATGCACGAGTCCGCGAATTAAGTTATTCGTTGGTACAAAAAAACAGGACGCTCGCTTGGCATTCTGCTCGTATGGAGCGCGAGCAGAATGTGGTGCAGCATATGTTAGAGAATGCGCTCGCCGAAAATCAGTTGCAGCAGCCCTTCGTAAAAAGCTATCTGCGCCCAACGAGTAACTTTAATGGGGATGTTTGCCTCGGGCGGGTGGGTCCCTTCGGTAATTATTATTTATTCTTGGGTGATTTCACGGGTCATGGTCTTGCGCCTGCTACAGGTGCTTTACCCGTCGCTCAGGCGTTTTTTAGCATGGCTGAGCGTGGCTTATCTGTCGGTGACATGGTGACTGAGTTTAATAGTCGACTCTATAAAGTACTGCCAGATGACATGTTTTGTGCTGCACTGGTGGTCGAAATGTCCGCGAATGGCGATAGAATTAGTTGTTGGAGTGGGGGCGTGCCCGATGCATTGCTGCTCGATACGCGAGGGCAACTCGAGCAGCGTATTAAACCCCAGCATATGGCACTCGGGATCCTTCCACGCGCGCAATTTAACAGTCAGTTAGAGCATTATTTTGTCACGCCCGGACAGCGCTTGGTGATGTTCAGTGATGGCGTAGTGGAGGCGTGTAATCATCAAGGTGAAATGATTGGTGAAGAGCGGTTCGCCGACTGGGTCACCGAAATGCTTGATTCAGAGTGTTCGGAAGCACAGTTTCGCGCCATTGTGGAGCGCATTGATAATTTTACTGGTGATACACCACTGAATGATGATTTGTCGCTGCTATGCTTGAAATGCCAAGCAACAGGGCTAGAACCTCAGGCAAAGCCGCAGAATGAGTATAATCTTCCGTTTGAGCTGCGCGTTGTGTTAACAGAGCACGATATTCGCAATCGTGATCCTATGCAACGCATGGTCGACTCGCTGGCTAAACTCGATGCATTGCAGCCGCATAAAACCTCGTTGTACTTGCTGTTTGCCGAGAGTTTCAATAATCTCTTAGAGCACTCTGTGCTTGATATGCAGTCTGAGCTTAAACAGCAAGAGAGTTTTGAGCGTTATTACGAGGAACGGCAATCGCGTATTGAGCAGTTACAAGGGCTGGAAATCTACTTTGATATTGATTATCACCCGACCTCACAGCAACTATCATTCACGCTATCGTCAAATACTGAACACCGATTCGATGGGCAGCATGCGGGCCATTCTACTAACGACTCAGAGGATACCTTTGGTCGTGGGATTAACCTCATCAAGCAGGTGGCCGATGAGGTCGAGTGGCGCGATGGCGGATCGCTACTGTATGTCAGTTATTCGCTCAGCCGCCCGCTCGCTTGACGCGATAACCTTGGTCACTGAGCCACTTTTCGATGATGTCACGTTGATCGCCTTGTAGCTCGATAACATAATCTTTAACCGAACCGCCTACACCGCATTGCTGTTTAAGCTTTTTAGCGACTTGTTTGAGTTCATCATGCGGTAGTGTAAGCCCTTTGACTAACGTAACCCCTTTTCCTTTACGTCCTTTGGTCTCTCGTTGTAAACGCACAATTCCATCGCCTGCGGGAATATCCTCGGGTTCAGGTTCAGGATCGATGCGTCCTTGGTCGGTGCTGTATACCATCTGCGAGAGTGTGTCTTTCCAGTCTGACATGCCGAGTTACCACTTTTTCTTCGGTTGAAATAGTTCTTCAAGTTCGTCGCTTTTACGTTTGCGCGCATCATTACTGTTGGCATCACGGAGTTCGCTGGTTATTTGCTCTAGAGATGCCTGAATTTGCTCATGGCGTCGCTGCGTGTATTCGTCACTGTATGTATGCTCATCGATAGTGCGTAACGCTTTTTCGTAATACTGCCGCGCTGAACCAAGCATATTACTATTGTATGCGTTTTCGCCCCGTTTGATTAAAGTCTCGATGCTAATTTTAAGTTGCAACTTTTGTAAGCGCTGATCTTCCGTATTGTATACCTGTGTGTCAACACGACCTTTGGCATGCTCGCTACGAATGGCACTACGTAAGCGTTTGAGCGCGTTAATCATGGCAATAATTTGTTTATCATTATGCGGCAACTCGAAGTCTTCAGAAATGAGCGAGGTATCGTTTACGTCGAGGCCTTTTAAACGCGTTTCGTACTCATGTATACGATCTTTAAGCGCCTCTGAAGGCATGACATCGTTCATGTTGATTAATAAATCTTTAGCGCGCGCGTTAAGTAGCGCATAAACCGATTTGCCAATCGGAAAGTAGCCGGTAATGTTGATTAGGTCTTCAACCTGATCAAGCACTGCACGAAACTTAGCGTAACGTTGTCTGCGTTCTAAATTTTGTTTCTGTCGATATTGCTGCACGGCGCTGATCATAATGGCCATCAGCACGAGTAACACAATCAGCGATATTATTATTGTATAAACCATAATTTGAGTCTGTCGCTACTATCTAAAAGGTTAGGGTAGGTATAGCGTAAAACGGCTACCACCTAACGAGCTAGAATTCTCCAATTTAATATATCCATGCTGCCCCTTGTATTTATGCGCTTCCGCTATCAATCGGGCAAAATAGAGTCCGAGTCCAGTGCGGCTGCCTTCCATGTCTAAGTAGCGCGGCTGCAGGTCATTTAGCGCGAGTAATGAATCTGGATATCCAGGGCCGTTATCCTCTATCGTAATGGAACACCCACGATCTGCAACACGTTTGGCTTTTATAATAAGCTTATCGGCGGTGTAGCGCATAGCATTAATGAATACATCGTTTAAAACTTGTGTGATTAATGCTCTATCGCCGACGAAAAAGATATCATCGGCGATGTCAGCCGTAAGCGTTATAGACCTACTGTCGCTGTAAAACCGATTGTTCATCACCAACTCTTCAACCACCTCATCCAAATACGTTTTCTCACTTTCGATTTGCAATGAATCCTGTTGTCGGTACAGTGCAAGTAGTTGTACAAGGTTCGTATTAATGCGCTGTGCTTCGTAATGCATTTGCGCCAATTCGCCCTGAGTTTTGGTGTCGGTGACTTTACCCGCGGCGTCCTCGAGCTGTTGTACAAGTAAACCCAAAGAATTTTTCATGTCGTGCACGGACACAGCGAGTAATGTGGAAAAATCAATGGACGGTTTGGACATGCGTTCCTCTATCGATTATTGCAGAATGCGTTTGGCATAGGATTCAAATTTAATATATGATTTTTTCATATTAAACGGCAGCAAATAAGGTCTGCTTATATGAAATTACAGCAATTACGTTACATTGTCGAAGTACTGAATCATAATTTGAATGTTTCTTCTACTGCTGAGAGTTTGTTTACCTCCCAGCCAGGCATTAGTAAGCAGGTTCGTATGCTCGAGGATGAACTCGGTGTACAAATATTTGGTCGTACCGGTAAACATCTTACCCATGTTACGCCCGCTGGACAGGAAGTCATTCATATCGCGCAACAGGTGCTTGAGCAGGTGCAGGCGATAAAAGCAGTTGCCGCTGAGCATACACAACCTGATTGCGGTAAACTCAATATTGCAACCACTCACACGCAAGCGCGATACGCACTGCCGCGTGTTATTAAAAGGTTCATTGAGCAATATCCAAAAGTCTCGTTACACATGCATCAAGGGTCGCCGTCACAAATCAGTGAGGCCGCCGCCAAAGGTAAAGCCGACTTTGCTATTGCTACCGAAGCGTTACATCTTTACCAAGACCTTATTATGTTGCCTTGTTATCATTGGAACCGGTCGATTATCGTGCCAAAAGACCATGCGCTGGCGCAGGTGGATAAGCTCTCTATTCATGATATCGCTCAACATCCAATCGTTACCTACGTGCACGGGTTTACTGGACGCTCCGAGCTCGACAAAGCCTTTAACGCTGCTGGTGAAGAACCACAGATCGTATTTACTGCGACAGATGCTGATGTCATCAAGACCTACGTACGCATGGGAATAGGCATTGGTGTAGTAGCGACAATGGCGTACGATGCCGAGGAAGATACCGATCTGGTTGCCTTACCCGCAGCACACTTGTTTGACCCCAGCACGACCAAGATAGGCTTTCGTCGTGGTTCGTTCTTAAGAACTTATATGTTTGACTTCATTGAGAACTTTGCGCCGCATTTGACCAAATCGAGGGTTGAGGAAGCAATGCAGTTACGCAGTCACGAGGAAATTGAGAAGTTATTTTCAGATATCGAGTTACCGACTTTATAAGCCGGTAACTCGATATCCAGCGCGGTTAGCACTCGATGATGTTGACCGCTAAGCCACCGCGGGCCGTTTCTTTATACTTAGTTTTCATATCGTTGCCGGTTTCCCACATCGTCTTGATGACTTTATCAAGCGAGACCTTGTGATCACCGGTACCGCGCATGGCAAGTCGAGCAGCATTGATTGCTTTAATGGCGCCCATCGCATTGCGTTCAATACAAGGAACCTGCACTAGCCCACCGACAGGGTCGCAGGTAAGACCTAAGTTATGTTCCATGCCAATTTCAGCGGCATTTTCGACGGTTAGGGCAGAGCCCCCCATGTATTCAGCAAGACCTGCGGCAGCCATTGAACAGGCAACACCGACTTCACCTTGGCAACCGACTTCTGCGCCCGATATCGAAGCATTTTTCTTGTATAAAATGCCAATTGCAGCAGAGGTTAATAAGAATCGTACGACAGAATCTTCGTCTAAAGTTTCGATGAACTTATCGGCATAACTCATTACTGCCGGAACGATACCCGCAGCGCCATTGGTCGGGGCTGTTACAATACGACCACCTGCCGCATTTTCCTCGTTTACCGCCAGCGCAAATAGATCTACCCAATCCATAAACTGCATGGGTTCGGTTGATTTCTCTTTTTTCAAACGTTGATACAAACAAGAGGCCCGACGTCTCACTTTTAAGCCGCCTGGTAGAATACCCTCGGTGTTAATACCGTTCTCGATGCTTTGTTGCATCGTGCGCCAAATTTTCATTAGACCCGAACGAATCTCGTCTTCTGTTCTAAATACTTTCTCATTGGCCATCATCAGCGAGCTGATGCGCATACCGGTATCTTTAGTATGTTGAAGTAATTCAGCCGCAGTGTCGAACGGGTAGGGGATTGGCTTATCCGACTGCTCAATCGCCTCTTCAAGCGTCTCGTCAAAGTCTTCGTCACGTACGATGAACCCGCCACCGATCGAGTAGTAAAGATCTTTGTAAATAACCTCACCTTGTTTGAGGAGTCTGAGCTCCATTGCATTCGCATGCTTAGGCATGGTTTTACGACGATGGAAAACGATGGCGCCTTCTTTTGGAAAGTCGACTTCTTTCTCTTTCAGTAGCACCAGCTTTTCCGTATCTCGGGTCTGTGCGAGAAAATTTTCGACATTATCGGTATCCACAGTCTCGGGCAGCTCACCTGCTAAGCCTAAGATGACGGCTTTACCTGTACCATGGCCTTTACCGGTTTGGCCTAACGAGCCAAATAGCTCAACTTCAATACCGTCAGCGTCAGTAAGAACGCCTTTTTCCTTGGCTGCTTCTAAAAAATAATAGGCAGCTTTCATCGGCCCTACCGTGTGAGAGCTCGATGGACCGATTCCTATTTTATAGATATCAAAAACACTGATCATACATCTGACCCATTGGTTAATTCGAGAAATTGCATCTATTGTCGCATGCTTGCCACCCGGTCTGGCAAGTAAAATTGCGGAATAATATAGAAATGAGAAGTATAGCCCACCTCGGGCATTTAATCGCTAATTGAGTGGACTTACCTGTTGTTTAAGTTCGGGCTGCAAATGTTCAGCAAGTTCACGCAAAATACCGGCTGTGGCGCCCCAAATATTGCGATGCTGCCATGGAATAAAGTAGACACGGTCGTAGATAAACTTACGAATGCGATAGGCGTAATGATTATAGGGATCGAGGACATCGGCTAAGGGCACCTCAAATATTTCGGCGACTTCACTGGGTTGACGACTGAGCTCATGTTGAATGCGAGCAAAGCCGATAAAAGGTCGAATATTGTAATAGCTTAATACGGGGTAGTCCTGTAGCCGACCTATCACCTCAATATCATTTCGACTCAAACCGATTTCTTCTTCAGTCTCACGTAACGCTGTTTCCAATAAATGACGGTCGGATGAATCGAAGCGTCCTCCTGGGAAACTGATTTGTCCCGCATGTTTACGTAGGGTCTTGGCGCGTTGGGTGAGTAATAGCGATAAACCGTGCGGGCGTTCAACGAGCAAAATCATCACAGCGGCAGGGCGCAGCTTTTGTTTCAGTACGTTATCCACACGGCGCTCAATGTTGGGCGATGGTTGTAAGTTAAAGCGTCGTAAAAATTCGTTACGGGTTTTAATCATCAGACGACTCCAACACCGGTAAAATACGCGCGACCTTATCAAAGGTTTCTTGATACTCTTCGCGTCCATCGGAATCATAAACTAAACCGCCGCCCGCCCAACAGTGCAGCGCGCCGCGTTCGGCAATCAAAGTGCGTATAGTAATGCTACTATCACTGTTACCAGTAATACAGACATATCCCATAGAACCGCAATAGGCGTTACGGCGGTTGGGCTCAAGCTCCTCAATGATCTCCATTGCTCGCACTTTAGGTGCCCCGGTAATTGAGCCGCCTGGGAAAGCGCCGCCCCACAATAAAAAGGTATCACTGTGCGGTTTTAATTGGCCCACAATCGTAGAAACTAAGTGATGCACCGCTGGAAAGCTCTCGATGGCAAATAACTTGGGTACCTTAACGGAGTTGGGCAGACAGTGCTTACTCAAGTCATTCCGCAATAAATCAACAATCATCAGATTTTCTGCTCGATCTTTCTCAGCATTGATAAGCGCAGTGCGATTAGCTTCATCTTGTTGTGCTGATGCGCTGCGTGGTCGTGTACCTTTGATGGGTTTGGTCTCGACTTGCCCTTGCGCAGAGACCGAAATAAACCGTTCAGGCGATACACTCAGGATGGCGCTTGACGGTAAACGCATAAATGCGCTGAACGGTGCTCGATTACTCTCTCGTAACCTTAGATATGCCAACCACTCAGAGCCTTGATAGCGAGCACTGAACCGTTGGGCGAGATTAATTTGATAGCAGTCTCCCGCCGCTAAATACGCTTTCACTGCGTCAAATCGCGCGAGATAATTCTCGGCAGACATATTACTCTGCCAACTTTCGGTGAGTTTGAACGGTGGGGGCGTATGCGTTGCTTCAGCCAACCATTCTGTCCGTTGTTCGGCAAACTCGGTTGTCGGGGCGAGTAAAAAGACGCGCCTTTGCTGTTTATCAATGATCAGTGCATTAACGTAGACACCAAATATCGCGTCGTCAGTCGCGTACTCAGCGGTATTTAACTCCGGTAGTCGCTCTAACTGACGCCCTAAGTCGTAACCCATTAAACCGGCAAGGCCACCACAAAACGGTAGCGTTTGGGTATCCCCATCGATGTGTAATTGCTCGCTTAACTGCTGATGAACGTCGCTTGCAGCGTCGATAAATGAGGTCGCTGAGCTCCTGATCTGTAACGTTGTCGCGTCATTGACTCGATTCAACGTGGTTGTTTGGCCTCGGGCTGATAAAACGTACTCAGGTTGCTTTAATAAAATATGATAACGGCTATTGGGATGTTCGAAGGCTGCCGAGTCCAACCAAAGACTGTAATGATGCGCTTCAATAGTAGCGAAGCGTTGTTGAACCCATAGATCCCAAGCCTGGACGCTCGTAGATTTAGCTGGAATCCCGTGTTCGGTTAGTTCGCGAAGTGTCAGTTGCACGGTGTCGTCTACCCCAAAAGTTTACGGCTCATACGTGTGTTGGTCGCAGTATACCATAGCCATTCAGCCAATCGTCTCTAGTCATCAGGATTTGAAAACGCTATTATGAGCAGCACAATTCTGCCGCGCTACATGCCTGTTTGCGGCGATATTAATATCATAGCTAAGCTGAGGTGCAGTGAATGGCCATCATTCGTCAAAGTGATTTTATCGACAGTATTGCAGACTCATTGCAGTACATTTCTTACTACCATCCTATCGACTTTATTCAAGCGCTCGATGAAGCGTATCAGCGTGAGAAGAGTGAGGCCGCGAAAAACGCGATTGCGCAAGTGTTGACGAACTCGCGTATGTCTGCGCAAGGACACCGTCCGATTTGCCAAGACACGGGGATCGTGACCTGCTTTGTCAAAGTGGGTATGGGCGTTCAGTGGGATAAAACGGATATGACGGTGCAACAGATGGTGGATGAGGGCACGCGTCGCGCTTACACGAATCCTGAAAATCCGTTACGCGCATCCATCGTTGCCGATCCGGCCGGCACGCGCAAAAACACTGGCGACAACACACCCGCCGTAGTGCACTTAGATATGGTGCCAGGCGATAAAGTCGAAGTGATGATTGCAGCGAAGGGGGGCGGTTCAGAAAATAAATCAAAAATGGCGATGCTGAACCCAAGTGATTCGATTGCTGACTGGGTTGTTGAAACCTTACCGAAACTGGGTGCAGGTTGGTGTCCACCAGGCATGCTTGGCATTGGCGTCGGCGGTACTGCGGAAAAATCAGCCGTGCTGGCAAAAGAATCCTTAATGGATCCCGTTGATATTCACGAGCTCATTGAGCGGGGCCCTCAGAATGCCGAAGAAGAGTTGCGCCTAGAGATTTTTAACCGTGTCAACGCGCTGGGTATTGGTGCACAGGGTTTAGGCGGCGTAACGACGGTATTGGATGTGAAAATTAAGTCACTGCCAACTCACGCAGCGTCAAAACCCGTCACATTAATTCCTAACTGTGCTGCCACACGTCATGCTCACTTTACCCTTGATGGATCGGGTCCTGCGGACTTAACACCGCCGAAATTAGAAGACTGGCCGCAAGTGACCTTTGAACTGGGCGATGATGCGCGCCGTGTGAATTTGGACGAGGTCACAAAAGAAGACATCCAAGAGTGGAAAATGGGCGAGACGGTATTACTGTCGGGTAAACTCTTGACCGGACGTGATGCAGCCCATAAGCGCATTAAAGAGATGCTTGCTAATGGCGAAGAACTGCCTGTCGACTTTAACAACCGCTTTATCTATTACGTCGGTCCCGTTGACCCCGTTGGTGAAGAGGTTGTCGGTCCGGCGGGTCCCACAACATCAACTCGAATGGATAAGTTTACCGATATGATGCTCGAAGAGGCCGGTATTATTGGAATGATCGGTAAAGCGGAGCGTGGTCCTGAAGCGGTTGAAAGTATTCGCAAGCATAAGGCGGTTTACCTGATGGCTGTCGGTGGCGCTGCATACTTGGTGGCAAAAGCGATCAAGAAAGCGCGTGTTGTAGGCTTTGAAGATTTAGGTATGGAAGCTATCTACGAATTTGAAGTTGAGGATATGCCTGTGACAGTGGCTGTCGACAGTGATGGACAAAACGCACATGAGCAAGGTCCTGCAATTTGGAAGGTTAAAATTGCAGAGCTCGACGAAAAGCTAGGAGCATAAATCGTGTTGAATGACATGATGACTATAAGCACCACCATTTGGGTGGTGCTTTTGTTTGTGGCGACGTTAATCAGTGTCGTGTTTACTGTGTTGTGGCGTACTCAGGTGAAAAGAGCTGATGCCTTGTCACAAACAGTTGAAGAGCAAACGGAGCAACTAGGACACTTGCGTGAACGTCTACATTATACTGAATCTCAGTGGCAAACGCTCAGAGCAACAGCTGCACAAGAGCGTCGTGCAAGTGAGGATAAGCTACGTGCCTTTGAAGCCGCTGAACAACGTATGTCGCAGCAGTTTGAGAATTTAGCCAACCGGATTTTTGAACAGCGTTCGAACCAAATGCAGCAACAGCACCAACAGAGCCTGCAAGCAACGCTCGCCCCTTTCAAACAACAACTCGAAAGTTTTAAGCAGCAAGTACAGCAACAACATAGCGATGAGACCAAAGAACGCGCGGCATTACGCAGTGAACTGTTGTCATTGAAGACACTGAATCAACAGATGGCGCAAGAGGCGGATGCACTGACGCGTGCGTTGAAAGGGGATAACAAACACCAAGGTAACTGGGGTGAGGTAGTGCTTGAGCGTATCTTGCAACAGTCTGGTTTGCGAGAGGGGCATGAATACGATACTCAATCGTCATTTGCGGATGATGATGGCAAGCGGTTACGTCCCGATGTGATTGTGCATCTACCTAACGAACGCGATGTTGTGATTGACTCAAAAGTTAGCTTATCAGCCTATGAGCGCTACTTTAATAGCGATGATGAGGCGGTCCGCAAACAAGCACTCAATGAGCATGTACAGTCGCTTAAGCAACACATTAAGCAATTAGGCAAAAAGAATTATCAGCAGTTACAGGGTATCAAAACACTTGATTATGTATTGTTGTTCGTGCCGATTGAACCCGCATTTTTGCTCGCCGTGGACAAAGATCCGGAATTAATTAAGCTGGCGCTTGATGAGCAAATTATGTTGGTGAGTCCGACCAACTTACTCGTTGCTTTACGCACTATCCACAACATTTGGCAGTATGAACACCAAAACCAAAACGCTCAGCATATCGCGACCGAGGCCGGTAAGCTGTACGATAAATTTGTCGGCTTTGTTGAGGATTTAGACAAGATAGGAGCAGGCATTCAAACCCTTGAACAACGCTACCAAGATGCGATGAAAAAGCTCAGTCAAGGGCGTGGCAACCTACTCACTCGGGTTGAAAAGTTTCGCACGATGGGGGTGCAAACCAGTAAGCAGCTTAGTGCAACGACGCTTCATAAAGAGGCTGATGACGAGGCGCCTGCGGATGATTGACTGTGACTTGACCGCAGATCCATTGCTGTCGCTGAAGACGCACTGCCATCAGCACATGTTGTAGGCTGTTCAATTGTAAGCGTACGCACAGCATATCGTGGCTCTGGCTATGTTTTAATAGTTTGACCGCTGAGGCAAAGCGTTGCTGATCGATAGGCGAAAATTGCTTGAGCCACTGCGCAGCATCAGCCAATTTAGCGCGATTGCGGCGTTTCGATGAGCTCTCAGCCGGGCTGTTAATCAAAATGATATTGCTCGTTGGCAAATAGAGATAAGTATAAAGTGCGTTGCTTGTCATAAGTTGCGGCTCCGAAATAATTCGTAAATTATTTTGACGAAGCCGCGGTGCGTTAAACAGACGCTAACAGTGCTATAAAATGTCTGCGTTTAATGCTTTAGAACGGTAGTGATCGACCCACATTGAAGTCGCCCCAGCAATTGCGACGGGCATAATAATCAAATTGATAAACGGCAACATAGTGATAATTGTGATCGCCATGCCAAAACTCAGTGAGCGGAACTTTTGAGCGCGCAATTCAAAGCGCATACGGCCGAAGTCGAGTTTATGATTATCGAACGCGTAATCCATATACTGAATCGCAAGCATCCAGCATACCCATAAAAACCATATGATCTGACCGATGACCGGTACAAACAGCGACAGTAAGAAGAACCCAATGGCACGGGGTAAGTAATACGCAAGTTTTTGGAACTCACGCCCAACCGTGCGCGGGATATCCTTAATTAATCCCAGCACGCCATCGTCGCCCAAGGGCTGACCTGACTCGTATTGCTCAACCTTTTCGGCGAGTAGGCCATTAAAAGGCGCTGCGATGATATTGGTGATCGCAGTAAAAATAAACGCAAATAAGCCCAGTATAAAAAGTACAGTCAATGGCCAAATAAGATACTCTAACCATTGGAAGTAACTCGGCAACCATCCCATTAACTGGTCAATCCAACCACTGGTGCGACTCATGAGCCAACTAAACGCTGCGGCAAATAGTATAAAGTTAATTAAGATCGGACCTACCACGAAGCGTTTAAGGCCTTTAGTAGTCATTAACTGAAATCCTCGAAGCAAATAGGCGAAGCCCGAATCGCTAAACACTGCTTTTTGCATTGAGTAACCTTTGTTGAGTTGATGTATAGTATTAGGATAATGCTAAAACGCCTGCTTTGCAGTGGCTAAATTGTTACAAAACTCAAATGAATCTGCTAGAGTTTCTAGCTCACGCTTAAACGAACTCGCGCGATGGATATAACGACAATAAAATGCGCCTGAAACATATAAAATTGGCTGGTTTTAAATCGTTCGTCGATGCCACCAAAGTGCCTTTTCCCGATCAAATGACGTGTGTCGTTGGCCCGAATGGCTGCGGCAAGTCGAACGTAATTGATGCGGTGCGTTGGGTACTGGGTGAAAGCTCAGCCAAGAACCTGCGTGGCGACGCCATGACTGATGTGATCTTTAACGGATCTAATGCGCGCAAACCCGTATCCCAAGCGAGTGTGGAATTGGTTTTTGATAATACCAGTGGCCGTATTCAAGGCGAGTTCGCTTCCTATAATGAAATCTCAGTAAAACGACAAGTGAGTCGAGATGGTCAGTCAAACTACTTCCTGAACAACAGCAAGTGTCGGCGACGAGATATCACTGATTTATTTCTTGGCACAGGCTTAGGCCCACGCAGTTACGCGATCATTGAGCAAGGCATGATATCCCGTCTTATCGAGTCTAAGCCGCAGGAACTCCGTGTTTTTATTGAAGAAGCCGCCGGTATTTCAAAATACAAAGAACGTCGTAAAGAGACCGAAAACCGCATACTGCATACCCGAGAAAATCTAGAGCGAATCAGTGATGTACGAGAAGAGCTTGGCCAACAACTGCAAAAACTACAGCGCCAAGCTGCGGCTGCACAGCGTTATAAAGAGCTGAAAGCACAAGAACGTGACTTAAGAGCATTATTATTAAGTAGTCGCTGGTGGCAATTAAATGAGAAACAAGACCAGCTCCGTGAACAACGTAATCACTATCGACTAGAACTTGATCGTTGGCAAACTGAACAAACAGGCGATGAAAAAGGTGTGATCTCGCTGCGAGAACAAGCCGAAGAGCTCAAACAGCGCGTCGAACAAGCGCAACAGGCGGTATATGAGTGTAATCATCAGATTGTGCGCATTGAGCAGGCAATGCAGCACCAACGCCAACTCGAACAACAACGGGAAGCACGCGTTGCGCAGCTAAACCAAGAACGTGAACAGTTGACTGAACATGATGCTGAGGACAATCAAAGTGCTCAGCGCTTGACGCAGAAAATCGCTGAGCTTGAGCCTGGCTTAGAGCAACTTGAAGCGCAATTGGAAATGGCTACAACGCGGCACGACGAAGCTCGTGAGCAACTACAACGTATTGAACAAGATGAAGAGCAAACTCGACGGTGGTTACGAGAGGTAGAACAGCAAAAGCAACGCAACGAATTAGCGTTACAACAAGCTGAACACACCATTAGCCACAGTCGTGAAACACTAGCCGAACTTGCTGAGCAGCGCGTGCAAGTGCATCAACAAACACAAGCTATTGGTATCGCGCAGCAGCAAGAGAAATTAACCGATACTCGGGCACAACTGGATCGTAGCGAGTCCGAATTAACGAACGCGACCGAATCTTATGAAGCCGTACAACGCGAACTGCAAACGTGCCAAGCGCAATTGCAAGGCCTGCAACGCGAACAACACAGTCAACAAACACGGGCTGAGCTGTTGCGTGAATGGCTTGCAGGCGAGGACGGTAGCGTCAATGCGCACGTGCGGCAATGGGCGAAGGATAATCAGCTGCGCAGCTTACCGGAAATACTCGATGTTGAACCGGCGTGGCGAGATGCGGTGGAGGCCTGGTTGTCACCGTGGCTCAATAGTTATTGGAGCGAAGATAACGCATTGCTCGATTCGCTCCCAAAGGGGGCTATGCTATCACGCCCTGAACCGGCTATAACGTTTCCCCACGGCGTGACGGGATTGGTTGATGTGGTGTCAGGCTCAGTGCGTGACTGGCCGTTGGTTCAACGTTGTTTAGTCGCTGATACAGTCAACGATGGACAACGCTTGTTATGCCAATGTCCGCAGGCCATCGCGGCACTGACAAAAGCGGGAGATATTGTTCTGCCCGGATTAGTACACCGTGCAGGCGAGCAAAACAAACAGGGGTTGTTACACAAACAAGCAGAGCTAGCGCAATTAGAGCAAAATCAGCAGGTAATTGAGGCTCAAATAAGCGAAATGGTTGAGACGTACGATCGTTTTGCGCAGCAATTAGATGAAGCTAAAAGTGCCAAGCAGCAGGTAGAGCAAACTCACAATACACTGCGCGAGGCTTGGGTGCGCGCGCAGCAGCAGTTAGAAAATGCGGAACAGCAGTATCAGCGTTTTGAGAGCACCTTGTTACAACTCGGCGATAAAGAGGCGCAGATTCAATCTAAACTAGAGAGTGCCGAGCAGCAGGCGGCATTGTGTGAGTCCACCGCGGACGAATTGGAGTTGCAGCTTGAACAATTACAGACTGAACTCAACCAATCTCAACGAGCAAGTGTCGAACAACACCAGCGCGAGTGTGAGCAACAAGCACAAAGTGTTCGTACGCAACTCGACCAGCACCGCTTACAATTGACGAGTGCCCAAGAACAACATGCTCAACTACAACGAATGTCCGAGCGGCAAAGCCAACGTCTGCAGGCGATCGAGCTCGAGCTGAGAGAACTCGCTGAACAGAAAACTGAAAGCAAAGAGCCACAGCAGGCGCAACTCGAAGACTTGTTAGCACAGCGCGAAGAACGCAGTGAAACGTTGCAACAAGCGCGAGATGAGCTGGCACAAATAGAGCAGGATATTCACGAGCTCAGCCAAGGCCGATCGCAACTACAACTTAAAATTGATCGTACACAGCAAGCGTTGCAAGGTATTGATATTGAGCACGCCAAACTGGATGAGCGCACGCAAGGCGTGCTTGAACAGCTCTCACAAACCCAAAAAACACTCAAGGAAGTGCTACCTAAATTGCACGAAGCGGTGGATGCGGGATCAAGTATGAGCCAACTTGAGCAAACGTACTCGCAACAACTCGAGCGTACTACTCAGCAAATTGGTCGTTTGGGCGCTATTAATTTAGCGGCGATTGAAGAAGCAGAAACGCAAAAACAACGTAAAGATTATCTCGATGAGCAATACGATGATTTATCGTCGGCGTTAGAAACACTTGAAGCGGCTATACAAAAAATTGACCGCGAGACACGGCAGCGCTTTAAAGCAACTTTTGATGCCGTCAATGGTGACCTGCAAAAGCTGTTCCCGAAAGTGTTCGGGGGCGGTTCAGCATCACTAGAGTTAACGGATAGTGATTTACTGGAAACCGGTGTGACTATCATGGCGCAACCGCCAGGTAAAAAGAACAGCACGATTCACCTACTCAGCGGTGGAGAAAAAGCGTTGACCGCTTTATCATTAGTATTTGCTATTTTTAGGCTAAACCCAGCGCCGTTTTGTCTGCTCGATGAAGTTGACGCGCCTTTGGATGATGCCAACGTAGGGCGATTCTGCCGCTTGGTACAAGAAATGTCAGAAACAGTTCAGTTTATTTATATCAGCCATAATAAAGTCGCCATGGAAATGGCAACGCACTTGGCCGGTGTAACCATGCAAGAAGCTGGCGTATCGCGACTCGTTGCTGTTGATATTGAACAAGCTGTGGCAATGACCGAAGCATAATAATAAAGGAAGTATGACATGAGCAATTTACAGATAACACTCAGTATTATTGGAGTATTGCTGATTGCTGGCATTATTGCCCACGGCTTATGGACGATGCGGCGCAACAATAGCATCTATAAACAAGCGCAGAGTGAAGTCGCTGAAAAGCGTCATCAGCAACAATCTGACGATGACTTTGATGCAGACGGCATTGGTGCGGTGAAAACGATTAAAGCCACGCGCGATGAGCCTAAGGCAACCACGAGCCAAGCTGCGCAAATGTCGATGGATCTCGATTTAGAGACGGATGACGAAACAACACCCTTACCATCCATGCGCGTTGATCAAGATGAAGAGCCTGCACCTGTTAAAGAGACTGAAACTGATACTCAACCTGCGTCGTATGAGGCTGAACCTGCGGAAGATGAAAACCTGGATGAAGCTGAGCTAGAAACAGAACAGCAACCCACGCCCGAAACGGCACCTGAAGCTGCGCCTACAACGCAAGCCGAAGAAAAGCCTCAGCCGCCGCAGGATGTGATTTCGTTGTTCGTTAAAGGCAACGTGCAAGGCGCGCTATTGTTGCAAATGATGACAGAATTAGGTTGTAAGTTTGGCGAGATGGGTATCTTCCATCGTTATGAAAATACTAACGGTACTGGAACCTTGATTTTCTCCGTGGCCAATATGTTCAATCCAGGTACATTTGATCTTGATAATATCGAACAATTTGAAACCGATGGTGTCGCTTTATTTATGACGTTGCCGATCAACTATGACGGACAGCAGGCCTTTAATATGATGTTGAACGCGGCGAAAAAGCTTGCCACTGAAATTCCACAAGGGCAAGTACTCGATGGTTCTCGTCAACTGCTAACGCGTCAATCGATTCAGCAAGCACATCAAAAAGTACGCCAATACGAATCCACGCCTTAAAGAGATATACACAACGATATGAGCCGTCCATCGACTGTAGAGCAGCGCATGCGTGAGCTAGAGCAACAGCTGACACGCTATAATAAAGAATATTATGAGCTGGATGAACCAACGATTCCTGATAGCGAATACGATAAGCTATTTCGCGAACTGCAAACACTCGAAGCTGATAACCCCGAACTAAAAAGCCAACACTCACCGACTGAAAAAGTCGGTAGCAAGCCGCTTGATGCGTTCACTTCAGTGACTCACGAGCTGCCGATGTTGTCATTAGACAATGCATTCAACAGCGAGGAGTTTGCGGCGTTCGCTGAGCGAATTCAACAACGAGTGGATAGTTCGGTGGCGTGGGCGTTCTGTTGCGAACCTAAATTGGATGGTTTGGCTGTCAGTATTTTATACGAAAATGGCAAGCTCGTGAGAGCCGCGACCCGCGGTGACGGCTATTCAGGTGAGGACATCACCGCAAATGTTAAGACGATTAAAAATGTGCCATTGCAATTAAATGCTGAGGCACCGGAACGAGTTGAAGTGCGTGGCGAAGTGTTCATGATGACGGATGCATTCGAGCGTTTTAATGAAGCCGCACGTAAGCGTGATGAGAAAGTCTTTGCCAACCCGCGTAATGCCGCGGCAGGTAGTTTGCGCCAACTCGACTCTCGAATAACGGCAAAACGACCATTGCACTTCTACGCATACAGCTTGGGTGTGGTAAGCGAGCAGGACCAAGATCAGTTGGCTGACTCGCACTATGAACGTTTGCAGCAGTTAAGTGCTTGGGGTCTGCCGATTAACGATGAAGTGAAACGAGTTGACTCGGTTGAGGCGTGCGAAGCCTATTATCAAGCCATGTTAGACAAGCGCGACAGGCTACGTTACGAAATTGACGGCATTGTTTACAAGGTTGATTCGATTCGTATGCAGACTGAGCTTGGCTTTGTTGCGCGTGCGCCACGCTGGGCGATTGCGCGTAAATTTCCTGCACAAGAGCAACTAACGCGCATTACTGGCGTTGATTTTCAGGTGGGTCGTACCGGGGCCATTACCCCTGTGGCTCGCTTAGAGCCTGTTTCAGTCGGGGGAGTCACGGTATCCAACGCGACACTCCATAATGCCGACGAGATTGCACGTTTAGGTGTCATGATCGGTGATACTGTGAGTATTCGTCGTGCTGGGGATGTCATTCCTCAAGTCGTTAATGTGTTAGAAAATGAGCGGCCCGCAGACGCTCAAGTGATTGAGTTTCCCACACGTTGCCCGGTGTGCGACTCAGAGGTCGAACGTATCGAAGGTGAAGCGGTAGCTCGGTGTAGCGGTGGGCTCATTTGTGCCGCCCAACGTAAAGAGGCAATCAAACATTTTGCTTCGCGCAAGGCGATGGATGTGGATGGTCTTGGTGATAAACTGGTTGAGCAACTGGTCGATAAAGAATGGGTTAAGTCACCGGCGGACCTTTATGAGTTAAAAACGCCTGTGATTGCGTCGTTACCTCGGATGGGTATGAAGTCGGCTCAAAACTTGGTGAACGCGATTGCTCAAACGCGCGAAACGACATTACCTCGATTTATCTATGCCTTAGGTATTCGTGAGGTGGGCGAGGCCACTGCCAACAATCTTGCGGCGCACTTTGGTACCTTTGATGCGCTTCAGAACGCAGATGTGGACGCATTACAAGAAGTGGATGATGTCGGTCAGGTGGTCGCCAAGCATATTGTTGCGTTTTTCCGAGAGGCTCATAATCAAACGGTTGTCGACCAATTGCGTCAGTGGATTAGCTTTCCAGAGGGCGAGGCAGTAGGACCCAAAAGCGATAGCCTAGCTGGACAAACGTTTGTGTTAACAGGCACGTTGACGCAAATGACGCGGGATGAAGCAAAAAAAGCATTGGAGTCGCTCGGCGCTAAAGTGAGCGGTTCAGTCTCTAAGAAAACGTCGGCGGTTTTTGCTGGAGATAATGCCGGTTCAAAATTGGCTAAGGCAGAAAGCTTGGGCGTACCGGTTAAAACGGAAGACGAGTTAATAGCTTTACTTCAATCAAGTTAAATTGTCTCATTAGAGGATGCGGCAAGCTATTTGCTGCGCCGCATGCTCAAGTCTTTGATAAGGCCGCTTCCGTTAATTTCGCTAATGCCATTCTCGTCAAACTCAAATTTTAACGTTGGGTGTGTGGTATCCACTAAGAAACTGCGGTCATCAAGTTCAAACACCAAATGTTTAAACGGCTTTTCCTCATCGAAGTCACCACGCGGATACACACGAACGCTGTGACTACCGATATCTAAATTAAATGATTTAAAAAAACCGTTAGCAAATTCAGCAACGTAGATCAGACCTTCGTCGTTAACGATTACGTTAAGAATGTAATTAGGTGGGATTTCATCAGTACGTAGTTGTGCATCGCCCGCTTTAAAAATATGAGTGTCAAAATGCTTAACGTAGGCAAAGCCAAAGTCTATCGCCTCTTTGCGACCCGAGGGGTAAGTCAACTGGCCTTTTCCTTCTGCTCGCCAATCTGCAGCCATGGCTGACTGCGGCAGAGCCATTACGAGTAGAGTTGGAATAAGCAGTAGTGTAAGCACTAAACGTATCATGAAATCGACCTTACAGGGATAAATAAGCCGCCAGTATCGAACGATTTGAATGATGAATCAATACCTCAATCCGCATAGCTAGGCGCACCTATACGACACCAGAGGCGCGCCTAACAACATTTAACTACTTAAGAGTTAACGTTAACCACGTCGACTTTAAGTGTCAGCCGTTGGCCAGGTTGGAGGTAGCGGCTACGACTAATGTTATTCCACTGCTCAATTTGTGAGATGGTCACGTTGAAGCGATTGGCAATACGGGCGAGCGAATCACCACTGCGCACTTGATAGATAATAGTACGCAGTATACCTGTTGACTGCGGTGCTGATTCACCTTTCTGCCAAATCACCAGTTTCTGGCCGGGTCTCAAATAGTCGCCAGGCGCCATTGAATTCCAGCTAGCTAACTCTCTCACGCCAACATTAAACGCGCGGGAAATGTCCCACAGGGTGTCCCCCGACTGAACCTGATAGTTGACCTTAGACTTGCCATATTGTTTGCTTTGTTTGGCGATACGACGTTGATTTGACGACAAGGTGTATTGCTCTAAGTCTTTAGTGGCAACAGGAATCAACAGGTAGTCACCGCTACGAATCAATGCGCCGTTGAGTTCGTTGACGCTCTGAATTACGTCTACTGAAGTATTATACTTTTTCGCAATGGTCAGCAAACTCTCACCCGAGCGGATCTTATGACGCTTCCAACTTAACCAGTCCTTAGGATCGGTTTTATTTATCGCACTCTCAAAAATGCTTGCGTTCGGTTGTGGAAGCAATAAACGGTGAGGACCGTCTGGTGCTGTTGCCCAACGGTTGTATGCTGAGTTATAGCGATGTAGCGTTTCCAGCGGTAATTCAGCCATATCCGCTGCGAGTGCCAGATCAATTTGACCCGGTACCTCAATGACATTCAGTTGCGGCTGGTTTTCGATAGGATACCAAACAATGCCGTACTCGTCGGTGTTCGCAAGAATGTCTGCTAACGCGAGTAATTTGGGGACATAGGCACGGGTTTCGCGCGGTAAGTCCAAGTTCCAAAAGTCGGTGGGTTCGCCTTTACGCTTATTGCGGCGGATGGCCGCAGCGACTCGGCCTTCACCTGAGTTATACGCGGCAAGTGCATGCAACCAATTACCATCAAAGTAATCGTGCAGGGCTTCGAGGTAATCCAGCGCTGCGCGGGTTGCGGCATAAACATCGCGGCGCCCGTCGTACCACCAGTCAATTTTGAGTCCATAATGACGGGCTGTCGATGGAATAAACTGCCACACACCTGATGCACTGCCGTGGCTATAAGCAAACGGATCGAATGCGCTTTCTACAATCGGTAGCAAAGCAAATTCCATTGGCATACCGCGGCGATCAATTTCCTCAACGATCAGATGAAGAAAGGGTTCGGCGCGCTTTCCAACACGTTCAAGATATTCCGGGTGACTTAAATACCAATTACGTTGTGAATTAACACGTGCATTATCCGGTACTTGAAAAGCCAGTTTTAAACGAATCCGTTGCCAAAGATCATCAATAGGTACGGGCTCAGCCTTTTCGCTTTTCGATTTATCGGGTGTCACTTCTACTGGAACGGGTTGCAGCTCAGCGATATTAACCGGTGTTGCTGAGGTCGTTTCAGGCTGACTTTGATTAACACTTACATTCTCATCAGAATGCAGGAGAGAGGTCACTTGGCAGCCTGAAAGCGTTAACAGAGAAGCGCTTAGCACTGAACTCGTTAATAATTTATAACGTACATTCATGGTCAGTTTCTTTAATAATGTTATAATATAACGTGGATATACTACGTGACTACGCGTTATCTTTCCACTCTCTGATAATAGCGAAGACGTTTTCAGCTCCTTCGATACCTTTCTCCGCATATTCACTGGCTGCATCACGAACCGGTGATTGATCAAACCGTAAAAACGGGTTAATCGCTAACTCCAACTGTAAAGTGGAGGGTAAAGTTATCTGGTCATCCTGACGCATGAGTTTTACTTTTTCTAAATAGCTCTGCAAAACCGCATTGTCGGGTTCGACAAGCGAAGCAAAGGTTAAGTTCGCTTGAGTGTATTCATGTGCACAAAAAACCCGCGTTTCGCCCGGTAATCGACGTAATTTATCGAGCGATGCAACGAACACTTCAGGTGTGCCTTCGAACATTCGTCCACAGCCGCCCGAAAACAGAGTATCGCCACAGAACAGGGCTGTTTCACCGTAAAAGCTAATATGATCGAGTGTATGTCCAGGCGTAGCCAGCACTGCAAAGGATAAGCCGGCTAGGTTAACGGTGTCGCCTTCCATGACTGCATAATCAATCCCGCTGATTGCCGGGTTGTCAGGGCCATAGCAAGTCGCCGGATAACGTGCCTTTAGTGCTTCGAGGCCACCCGTATGATCATGGTGATGATGGGTGATGAGGTAACCAGCGATATGCTTATTATTAGCTTCAAGCCACTCGACGACCGGTTTGTCATCACCTGGGTCAACGACAATGACACGATCCTGACTCGATTCAATTAACCAAATATAATTATCATCAAACGCTTTAACTGGATGTACTCGCATACTCTTGGTTTCCTCGCTATGATTATGCGTAGACTCTAGCCTAACACAAAGGTCGACCCTTGTTTATTCAACCCGCATATCGTCGCAGTGAGATGCAGGAACCACAGAATTGGCAGCAACTCGCCAATGGCTGCCTTATTCAAGCCTGTGTGCAACAGCAATTAGACGACTCGCGCACACATTGTCTAAACGGCGTCACGTTGACGCTGGGTAACTTAGCCCAGCAATTAGATGTCAGTGGCTTTACTTTGGGCCGGCCTGTGAATATTTGCCAAACCGCGCAGCAAGTAAATGATGGAAATCGTATAAGTGCTCACTATACTCACTTGCCAATTAAAAACGAATCAATAGACACCTTAGTGTGTCCATTTGTGTTGGATTTTGCTGCCGATCCACATCAAGTTCTACGTGAACTACTGCGTGTTTTGGCGGATGACGGCACTTTAATTTTGGCAGGCTTTAATCCATTGAGTCCGGCTGTATTGAGCGGCTTGTGGCGCAGTAAAAGTTACCCTTTTCCATGGCAGGGACGTTATTTTACTCATGCACGCGTAAAAGATTGGTTATCCTTGCTAGGCTTCAGGGTTGAACGACAACGCTACTTTATCGAACACTTTTTCACCCAACAGGCGACCGAGACGGGCGGTCATAGTGAGTGGATTTGCCAACGCTGTCCGTGGCTCAGTGCGGGTTACTGGTTGGTTGCCAAAAAATCGTGTTACATCAAACCACAAGCCAACAAGGTAAGAAAAGAGCGTTTAAACTTGACACAAGCGCTACCTGCGGCGAGAGTAAAACAATCTGCAAATTGGCATTATGAAGAGAGGTAATTATGGTAATCGATGCTAAAAAGCTTTGTCAGACGGCAAAAAACAACGTTAATGAAGTGACAACCGAACAACTTCAGCACGCGCTTAGAGACGGAGCGCGCATCATTGATGTGCGTGAGCCAGCGGAATATACGCAAGGGCATATCCGCGAAGCGGTGAACATGCCGCGGGGTGTGTTAGAAATGCAGCTCAATCAACATCCCGATGTCGCCGGTTATGATGACGCCTTAGAACGTATTGCCGAAAAACCGTTGTACCTCATCTGCCGCACCGGTGGGCGTTCAGCTCTAGCTGCGGAAAGTTTGCAACGTATGGGCTTTGAGCAGGTCTATAGTGTTGATGGCGGGATGAACGCTTGGCAGGAAGAAAAGCGTCCAGTCGTTGCCGGCGAAGACTAAGTACCGAAATTACTCGGCACTGAAGCCTTTATCAACGGTAGTCGGGTTTTGTTCTGCTGCGGCGCGTGCAAGTTCGTCGCAGCGTTCATTTTGCGGGTGACCCGCATGCCCCTTAACCCACTCCCATGTCACGTTATGACGTGCAATCGCCTGATCCAACTGCTGCCACAGGTCAACATTTTTCACAGCTTTTTTATTCGACGTACGCCATCCATTACGTTTCCAATTGTGGATCCATTGCTCAATGCCTTGCTTTACATATTGACTATCGGTTGTCAGAATAACCTCACAGGCTCGGTTGAGGGTTTGCAGCCCCTTAATGCATGCGAGTAATTCCATTCGGTTGTTGGTGGTACACTGGTAACCACCACTCAGCTCTTTATGGTGTTGACCATACTCGAGTACGACACCGTAACCACCGGGACCTGGATTGCCTAGACATGAGCCGTCTGTGAAAATATGTACTTTAGCCATGCTACTCACTGTAAACTGAACCTAAACCGCGAGTATATCAGGAATCGAACACTATGCGTCAGATCGTTTTAGATACGGAAACCACAGGCATCAACCCCGCCGAGGGACATCGCATTATCGAAATTGGGTGCATTGAACTGATTGATAGGAAGCCCACCGGTAATCACTTCCATGTCTACATCAACCCTGAGCGTGTGGTCGAAGACGAAGCCATTGCAGTGCATGGTATTACCAACGAATATTTAGCTGATAAGCCTGTATTTGCGCAGGTGGCCGACGCTTTCATTGATTTCATCAAAGGCTCCCAGTTAGTCATTCATAATGCACCCTTTGACGTCGGTCATATGGATGCTGAGTTTCAGCGTCTGGGTAAAATGTATGGTAAAACGTACGATTATTGCGACGTCTTGGACTCACTACAGCTAGCGCGTGAGATGCGGCCAGGGCAACGCAATAGTTTGGATGCTTTGTGTAAGGCGTTTTATGTTGATAACTCAGCACGAGAGTTACACGGCGCTTTATTAGATGCCGAGATCCTTGCTGATGTCTATCTGGCGATGACGGGGGGACAAACAGCGTTAAAACTGAACAGTCAAAGTCAAGAAAATGAAAATAAAGAGCCTGGGCATATTGCTCACCAAGCAATAAAAGATCGCCCCCCACTAAAGGTTTTACGTGCCTCAGCCGATGAAGAAGAACAACATCAACAACGTTTGGCGATTGTAAAATCTGAAGGTGGCGCGTGCTTGTGGCTCGATTCGTAATAACTGCATTACTAGGATTCCTATTCGCTCTCAGTAGCGCTGCGCTAGCACAATCAGCGCAAGAGCGCGACCCGGCCGAGGCGGGCGTCGCACAGCTCAATGTCATCAATGACCCGATGGCCAATCGTTTACCGATTGAAGGACAACGATTTCGCATTGATGACAACATTGAAGAAATTACGTTGTTGTTTTTTCGCGAGCGCGGCAGTTCTCCCCTAATATTAATAAAGCCCGACGGCAGTAAATGGTACGAAGCTCGCCATCCTATAGAAAAAGTAACCTGGTATACCAACGAAAACTTCGACATGATTCGTATCAAGGAGCCGATGCCAGGACCTTGGCAAGTGGCGGGACGAGTCGACGAGCAGAACGAAGCGGTGATCGTATCGGACATTAAGTTTCAAGCCCAGCCGTTGCCGACACCCTTGTATGAAAATGAGCACATTAAAGTAGAGGGCACGCTGTATAACGGCGAGCATCCGGTGAAAACGGCGCGTTTTCACGAAACCGTTATTTTAGATGTGCTTTTTGTCAGTACCAATAATGCTGACTTCGATAACTTCGGCGTTGACCCGCAGCGTATTGGACAATTTTCTGATAATGGTCGCGGGTACGACGAGCATGCTGGCGACGGTACCTTTACCAGCCGTTTTCAATTAAATATTACTCCCGGTCAGTACCTGCCTACGTATGAGTTGACCACGCCACTGTATGACCGTTCTTATGAAACGGAACCTGTGGTTGTTGAGGCAAGCCCTGTCAACTTTGAAATGAAGCTTGCTGAGCAAGCGGAACGCGATCATCAACTGGTTATCAAAATTGATGATAAACGTATAAAGCAAGGTAGTGTCGCAATAAACGGTCAGGTCGACTTTCCAAATGGCGAACAACGCACATTTTCACTAACGGATATCGATAAAAGTGAAGTCAGTGTACCTATTGCCAATTTGGATTACGGTAAACACTTAGTTGATATGACAATATTTGCCACTAATCAGCAGGGGCGAGAGTTTGAACTTGTCATCGATGACTATAGTTTTATTTCTAGCCGTCCAGGACCTGAGCCGCCGAGTAAAGCAGAACAGTTGGCCGCTAAACGCGCAGCGCTTGAGCAGGAACGCTTAGAAAAACAACGCCAGCTCGATGAACAAGAGTCGCAGGCGGTAGCGAACATCATTATTATTGTCGCGATTAATCTTATTTTACTCCTACTCGGTGTAGGCGCGATATGGTTCTTGAAAAAGCGTTCGGCAAAGCCAAAATCGCACGACAATGGAAAAAATGATTAAAAAGCGTCTGATTTGAACATTTAACAGACAAACGAACGGAAAAATACAAAAATCTTTAAAAAAAGGGTTGACTGAATCGGTGGTCACTCGTAATATTCACGCCGCGTTGAGGGGGCAGCCCCCAACACAGTGACTTAGTGGAGCGGTAGTTCAGTTGGTTAGAATGCCGGCCTGTCACGCCGGAGGTCGCGGGTTCGAGTCCCGTCCGCTCCGCCATTAAGTCACGCACACTCTGAGAATGTGGAGCGGTAGTTCAGTTGGTTAGAATGCCGGCCTGTCACGCCGGAGGTCGCGGGTTCGAGTCCCGTCCGCTCCGCCACTTCTCAAAAATTAAAGTCCCATTTGGGGCTTTTTTTTTGCCTGTAATTCATGCCTTCCCTGCGCTAATCGAAAAAAAACGCCGTTTGAGCGTTAGACACTTGCCCCTGTTACAATATAACCATAAAGTAAACGCATTATGACTACACAATAACAAGTTAGGAGATAACTATGCGTAAAACGCTCGTAGCCGTTGCTATTGGTACAGCGCTATCGCTCGCCGCATGTAGCGATGCTGAACAACAGAACCAGCAGACTTCACAACAAGCTGAAACCGCACAAGCGGAACAAGCGAGTAAAGACGTTGCTCAACAAAACCCATTTTTTGAACCTAGCCCACTGCAGTATCAGGCACCTGATTTCGATGCGATCAAATTCGAACATTTTGAGCCTGCATTTGAGCGTGGAATGAAAGAGCACATGGAAGAGATTGAAGCAATCGCTTCAAACTCAGAAGCGCCTACCTTCGAGAACACCATTGTTGCGATGGAAAAATCAGGTCAGATCCTGAATCGTGTCAGCGCTGTGTTTTATAATCTTTCATCTTCGAACAGCGACGATCAAATTCGTGACTTGCAGGTTAAATTAGCACCGAAAATGTCAGCGCATAGCGATAACATCTCGCTCAACGCGGACTTATTTGCGCGTATCAAAGCATTGTATGACAAGCGTGAGTCACTGGATCTCGATACGGCTTCTTTGCGTTTGCTTGAAGATACCTACAAAAGCTTTGTACGTTCAGGTGCACAGTTAAGCGATGCGGATAAGCAAAAAATCCGTGATATCAACGAGCAGTTGTCGAGCCTGACCACTGAGTTTCGCAACAACTTGATGAATTTAACGCAAGAGAACGTTATTTACGTTCAGGATGAAGCCGAATTAGCGGGCTTGAGTGAAAGTCGTATTCGTTCATTAGCAAGCGCTGCTGAAAGTCGTGATCATAAAGGTGAGTACGCGATCGTGCTGACGAATACAACGCGCCAGTCGATTCTTGCAGAGCTTGAGAACCGTGAGTTACGCCAACGCGTTTGGGAAGCATCAGCTAATCGTGGTACGGGGAATACCGAAACGGACCAACGTCCTCTCGTTAAGAAGCTTGTTGAGCTGCGTGCACAGAAAGCCGACTTACTGGGCTATGATAGCTGGGGTGACTACACCTTAGAGACTAACATGGCAGGTAACCCAGAAGCCGCGCAAAACATGTTGCGTGACCTGGTGCCCGCGGTGGTTTCTAACGTTGAACGCGAAGCACAAGAAATTCAAGCAGCCATCGACGCGGACGGTAAAGACTTCGAATTGAAGCCTTGGGATTGGTTCTATTACGCCGAGAAAGTACGCGAAGCTAAGTACGCAATTGATGGCGACCAAGTGAAACAATACTTTGAATTCAACCGTGTATTAAAAGACGGTGTGTTCTATGCAATGAATCAGTTGTTCGGCATTACATTTGAAGAGCGCAACGATATCCCTGTTTATCACCCAGACGTTGAAGTCTATGAAGTATTCGACGTAGATGGTTCAAGCATTGGATTGTTCTACGCTGATTACTATGCACGCGACAGCAAGCGCGGTGGTGCTTGGATGAGCTCGTTCCGCAGTCAATCAGAACTACTTAATCAAAAACCCGTTATCTTGAACAACATGAACATTACCAAAGCACCTGAAGGTGAACCCACCTTGCTAAGCTTTGATGAAGTGTCAACGATGTTCCACGAAATGGGTCACGCATTGCACGGCATGTTCTCTGATGTGAAATATCCATCACAAGCAGGTACGAGCGTTCCTCGTGACTATGTCGAGTTTCCATCAACGTTCCAAGAGGACTGGACTTTGAACCCGAAAGTGATCGCTAACTACGCGAAACACTACAAAACGGGTGAACAAATCCCACAAGAGTTGCTTGATAAAGTACTTGCGGCACGTAACTTCAACCAAGGCTTCGACACCTTAGAGTACGTTGCAGCGGCATTGCTTGATCTGGAATATCACACCGTACCCGCTGGCGAAGATATCGGTGATGTGGGTGAGTTCGAGCAAAAAGCCCTCGAAGAAAATGGTGTAGCAGTTGAAGCGGTACCGCCACGTTATCGTTCGACTTATTTCGCACACGTCTTTGCGGGTGGCTACTCTGCAGGCTACTACGCTTATATGTGGAGTGAGGTGCTTGCGGCAGACGCGTTTAAGTATATGAATCAGAACGGTGGTTTGACGTTAGAAAATGGTCAAGCATTCCGTCGTGATATCTTATCGCAAGGCAGCAGCAAAGATCCGATGCAGCAATACATCGATTGGCGCGGTCAAAAACCGACCGTTGAAGCATTGCTTGAGCGTCGTGGTTTGACGGAACCAAAAGTTGACTAAAAACATTTAGTAAATCTGTAATATATTGCTGTAAATAAAAGCCACTGGCGTTATGATCGCTGGTGGCTTTTTCATTTATTGGCAAGGAAATTACAAGCAATGACAGAAAAGATTGTCGTGGTTGGAGGCGGTGCAGGTGGTTTAGAGTTAGCGACTCAATTAGGAAGAAGTTTGGGGCGCTCAGGTAAGGCCGAGGTGTTATTAGTTGACCGAAATAGCACGCACGTTTGGAAACCGTTACTGCATGAAGTGGCTTCGGGCGCCCTCGATTCGAGACTCGCGGAGCTTGATTACCGAGGCCAAGGAGCTCGTTCCGACTTTCGATTCATTGTAGGCACACTGGAAGCCGTTGATAAAGACAGTAAAACAATCACCTTAGCGGCGATAGAGGAAGAAGGTGAAGAAGTGCTTGCACCGCGCACGTTAACCTATGACAAGCTCATTCTATCCGTTGGAAGCGTCACTGCTGATTTTGGTACGCCAGGTGTCGCTGACCATTGCTATTTCCTCGATTCAACGGCGCAAGCCGATGCTTTTCACCATCACCTTTTGAACGAATTTTTACGTGTTAACCAGGCACTCGAAGATGGCCATGATGTCACTTTAGACGTCGCTATTGTAGGCGGCGGTGCGACCGGTGTTGAACTCGCTGCCGAATTGGTTCACTCCGTATCTCTACTATCAATTTACGGCTTGGGTCATCTAACTCGCGATAGGCTCAATATCACGTTAGTTGAAGCAGGTAAACGCTTGTTACCGGCATTGCCAGAGCGCTTATCACAATCGGTGCACAAAAAGCTTAACAAATTAGGCGTAAAGGTGTTGCTTGGTAATCCCGCTAAAGAAGCTCAAAAAGGTCAGTTGGTGCTCAATGATGGACAAAGTATCAAAGGCGATCTAATGGTATGGGCAGCCGGCGTTCGGGCGCCTGACTTCCTAGCGGAACTCGGTCTACCGACGCGGAAAAATAATCAGATCGAAGTTGATTCGTTTTTACAAGCAAAAGGCGCAGATTCGATTTATGCGATTGGCGATTGTGCCGCTTGTGCCATTGATGAAAACCGCTTTGTGCCACCGCGTGCACAGTCAGCTCATCAAATGGCTGATTGCCTTTATAAAAATATTCGTCGCATGCAAAAAGGTAAAACACCTAAAGCATTTAAGTACAAAGATCGTGGCTCGTTGGTGTCGCTCAGTCGCTTCTCGGCAGTGGGGAACTTAATGCAGAGCAAGAGCCTATCAATGTCTATCGAGGGCACGTTGGCGCGTTATGCGTATGCAAGCTTATATCGTATGCACCAACGTGCGTTGCATGGCTGGTGGAAGATGCTGCTTGTAATCGCTGTAGATAAGCTAAACCACGCGGTTAAACCCCGTTTAAAACTGCACTAAGCATGTACTTGAATAGCGCGATAAGGCAGAATATTGCCTTAATGTTCAGTACGCAGTTTACCAATTAGGCTTTTAATGGCAGCAGATACTTCTTTTGTTCATTTAAGAATTCACAGTGATTTTTCGATGGTGGATGGGCTTACAAAAGTGAAGCCCATTTGTCAGCGCGTGGCGGACATGAATATGCCCGCTATGGCGCTCACCGATCAAATGAACTTTTGTGGTCTGGTGCAATATTATGGTGCTGCTCACAGCAAAGGACTCAAACCGCTTATTGGCGCTGACTTGTGGGTATGGGGAGATTACCCCGAAGGTGAGATTTTTCGCCTGACCGCATTGGCGATGAATAACGAGGGCTATCAGCAAATCATACAGCTGATCTCTAAAGCGTATTTACGCGGCCATGTGCAAGGCAAGCCGGTGATTGATAAAGCTTGGCTGGCGCAGCATAACGAAGGCATTATCCTGCTCTCTGGTGCGCGCGAAGGCGATGTAGGGTGCGCTTTGTTGAAAGGCCATCACGAACCTTTGCAAGAGAGCCTCGCGTTTTATAAGCAACACTTTCCAGATCGCTTTTATCTTGAACTCATTCGTACAGGCCGCGCTGAAGAAGAAGCTTATTTGCATAGTGCGGTTCAACTTGCGGCTGAGCATGATCTGCCTGTGGTCGCGACGAACGAAGTGGTGTTCCTCGAAGAAGAAAACTTCGAAGCACATGAAATTCGCGTCGCTATTCATGATGGCTATCAACTGGGTGATAAGCGGCGTCCGAAAAAGTATTCTCCACAACAATACTTGCGCAGTGCCGAAGAGATGCAAGCATTGTTTGCGGATATACCCGAGGCATTAGAGAACACCGTTGAGATAGCTAAACGCTGTAATGTCACCATTCGTTTAGGTGAGTACTTTCTGCCCGCGTTCCCGACTGGGAACTTAACGGAAGGTGACTATCTCGTAAAGGTTTCGCGGGAAGGCTTGGAAGAGCGACTAGAGTTTTTATTCCCTGACGAGACGGAACGAAAAGCGAAACGACCCCCGTACGATGAGCGCCTGCAAACCGAACTGGATGTAATTAACCAGATGGGATTTCCTGGCTACTTCTTGATCGTCATGGAATTCATCCAGTGGAGTAAAGATAACAATATTCCTGTGGGCCCAGGTCGTGGGTCAGGTGCAGGCTCTCTGGTCGCTTATGCGTTAAAAATCACCGATCTCGATCCGCTCGAATTTGATTTACTATTTGAACGTTTCTTAAACCCAGAACGTGTTTCGATGCCCGATTTTGATGTCGATTTCTGTATGGATCGACGCGACGAAGTGATTGATCACGTCGCAGAGCTGTATGGACGCGACGCGGTATCACAGATCATTACGTTCGGTACGATGGCTGCTAAAGCCTCGATTCGAGATGTAGGGCGTGTGCTGGGTCACCCTTATGGCTTTGTTGATGGCATCTCTAAACTGGTGCCCGGCGATCCCGGCATGACGTTGGCAAAAGCATTCGAGCAAGTTCCCGAATTGGGCGAACGCTATGATGCCGACGAAGAAGTCAAAGAACTGATCGATTTTGCCCGTATCCTCGAAGGTGTGACACGTAACGCAGGTAAACACGCCGGCGGCGTGGTGATTTCGCCGACGACTATTACTGATTTTGCCGCATTGTACTGTGATGACGAGGGTAAAAACCCGGTTACCCAGTTTGATAAAAACGACGTAGAGTCGGCAGGTCTGGTGAAGTTCGATTTCCTCGGTTTGCGGACTTTGACCATTATCCAGTGGGCATTGGATATGGTGAATGCGCGTAAAAAAGAGGCGGGCGAGCCGCTCATCGATATCAATGCAATCAGTCTGACTGATAAAAAATGTTTTGATGTGCTGAAACGCGCCGAAACAACGGCAGTTTTCCAGCTTGAATCGGCGGGTATGAAGAAGCTGATTTTACGGCTGTTACCGGATAGCTTCGAAGACATTATCGCATTGGTGGCGCTGTTCCGACCCGGGCCACTTGAATCAGGTATGGTCGATAACTTCATCGATCGTAAACATGGTCGAGAAGAAGTGTCCTATCCTGATGCAACTTATCAACACGAGTGTCTTGAGCCCATACTCGAGCCAACTTATGGTGTTATTTTGTACCAAGAGCAAGTCATGCAGGTGGCCCAAGTAATGGCGGGCTACTCGCTTGGTGGTGCGGATTTGTTGCGTCGAGCCATGGGTAAGAAGAAACCCGAGGAGATGGCGAAACAACGGGAAGTATTCCGCGAGGGGGCGCATAACAACAACATCGATCCCGAGTTGGCGATGAAAATCTTCGACTTGGTAGAGAAGTTTGCGGGCTACGGTTTCAACAAGTCTCACTCGGCCGCATATGCGCTAGTCTCTTACCAAACCTTATGGATGAAAACGCACTATCCTGCTGAATTCATGGCGGCGGTCATGTCGGCTGACATGGATAACACCGATAAAATTGTCACCTTAGCGGATGAATGCGAACGCATGGGCTTAGTGCTGCTTCCTCCGGACGTCAACAAAGGCGTGTATAAATTTACGGTGGATGACGAACAACGCGTAGTCTATGGTATTGGGGCTATTAAAGGTGTGGGTGAGGCACCCATTGAGGCGATTTTAGAAGCGCGTAACGAAGGCGGTCCATTTACCGACTTGTTTGATTTTTGCTGTCGAGTTGATTTAAAGAAACTGAACAAGCGTGTCCTTGAGCGTTTAATTCGTGCGGGTGCAATGGATAACTTAGGTCCGCACCGAGCAAGTTTGATGGCTTCGCTAGAGAAAGCGATGCGTCAAGCAGTGCAGCACCGCCAAGCGGAGAGTATTGGGCAAGCCGACATGTTCGGTGTATTAACGACGGAACCTGATGCAGTCGAACACGAGTTTGAGAAAGTACGACCATGGCCAGAGGCCGTTTGGCTAGAAGGTGAGCGTGAGACATTGGGATTGTATCTTACTGGTCATCCCATCAACCGCTTTCGAGAAGAGTTGCAGCACTATGTCGTAGGCGCACTGGCAAACGTCAATGAAACTCGCAAGAATGAATATGTAGGTGTAGCGGGACTGGTGATTGATGTCCGTGTGATTACCAATAAACGTGGACAGCGATTTGCCATTGTTACGCTAGACGATAAAAGCGCACGTATGGACGTGATGCTGTATAGTAATGAATACGAAAGTTACCAACACGTGCTCGAAAAAGACAGAATTTTGTGGGCAAAAGGTGAGGTACGATTTGATAACTTCTCTGGCAGTAATAGAATGGTCGCTAGAGAAGTAATGACAATTGAACAGGCACGTGCCAGTTTTGTTAAACATCTGGCCATCACGGTGACCGGTGAACAGATTGAAAAGGGTCTGACTAAGCGTCTTGCTGAGACAATGCGACCCTTTGCACAAGGCACCTGCCCAGTAAAAATTCATTACCGAGGTGAACGCGCGTTGGCCTCGATGAACGTTGGAGCTCAATGGTATGTTGAGCCAACTGACGAACTAATACATCATTTACAGGATCTACTGGGTGAACAGTGGGTCACGCTCGAGTTTTAGAGGAAACATTAAATAATGAGCCTAAACTTTTTGGATTTTGAACAACCGATAGCCGAACTCGAAGCCCAAATTGAAGAATTAAAGAATGTTGGCGAACGTGGTGAGCTTGATATAAACATCGAAGAAGAGCTCAAACGGCTTAAACAGAAAAGTAAAGAGCTGACCGAGAAAATTTTCTCGGAGTTAGGTGCATGGCAGGTTGCTCAATTAGCGCGTCATCCACTGCGCCCTTATACCCTCGATTACATCAAGCGCATTTTTACTGAGTTTGATGAAATGGCTGGTGACCGTGCTTACGCTAATGACGAAGCGATTATCGGTGGCGTGGCGCGTCTTGATGGCAAGCCTGTGATGGTCATTGGTCAACAAAAAGGACGCGAGACGAAAGACAAAATTCGTCGCAACTTTGGCATGCCCAAGCCTGAAGGCTATCGTAAAGCATTACGCTTAATGGAAACCGCCGAACGTTTTAATATGCCAATTATTACCTTCATCGATACACCGGGTGCTTATCCAGGTATTGGTGCTGAAGAACGTGGCCAGAGTGAAGCGATTGCGCGTAACCTGAAAGTCATGGCGCGTCTTACTGTACCTATCGTTTGTACCGTAATTGGCGAAGGTGGCTCCGGTGGTGCTTTAGCGATTGGCGTAGGCGACCGCGTTAATATGCTGCAATACAGCACGTATTCAGTTATCTCGCCAGAAGGCTGTGCGTCGATTCTTTGGAAAAGTGCCTCGAAAGCTCCGTTAGCGGCCGAAGCAATGGGTGTTACTGCGGACAAGAGTAAAGCACTGGGGTTGATCGACACGATTATTCCAGAGCCGCTAGGTGGTGCACATCGCAATATGGATGAAATGGCGAGTCGCTTAAAAGCTCAATTAAACGCTGACTTAGGCGAGCTGATTGGCCTTGATAAAGAGCAACTGCTCGATCAGCGCTATCAGAAGTTGATGTCCTTCGGTTATTGCTAATAGCCGACTATGAACACCAAAACGCTGTATTCTAAATTTCAGCACAGTTTACAGCGCCTAGAATTAGTGCCCGGGCAACAACTCGTTGTTGCCTTGGGTGGTGGCGCAGATTCTCAAACTATACTTGATTGTTTAAACCGCTTCCGGCAAGAAAACCCGCTATACGCCTATCTTGCTATCCATCTCGATCATCATTTTCATCCCGACTCCCCGTTATGGGCACAGACCATTAAGCAAAGTGTCGACGATTACGGCATGACGAGCCACTTTGAAGACTTAGTGTTTGAACAGCAAACGCGAGTATCTAAAGAGGCGATGGGGCGTGAACGCCGTTATCAACGTTTAGCGGCGCTTACCGATGACAACGCGGTTATCTTATTGGGTCAGCATCGCAACGATCAAATCGAGACCTTTTTGTTGCAATTAAAACGTGGCAGCGGACCCCGCGGTCTTGCTTCTATGGCTGAGGTGCAACCCTTCATCGGACAAAGGCGACTGGTGAGGCCGTTACTGGATATTAGCAAAGAAGAGATTTTAAGTTACGCTCACGAACGCGAATTGACCTGGATTGAAGATGATACTAACTATGATACCCAGATTGAACGTAATTACTTGCGTCATGAAGTGATTCCCAAGCTGGAGCAGCGCTGGCCTCAGTTCGGTCGCAGCGTACTGCGTTCAGCGGCGCTGTGTGCCGAGCAGGATGCACTGCTAGATGAACTCTTGGCTGACAAGCTCAACGAGGCATGGTGTCAAAACTATTGGTTAGGCACGGGACTCAGCGTGGCTCAGCTGAGTGATTACTCGGAGTCGCTGCAACGCGCTGCTATTCGTTTTTGGTTAACGCGGCATACCGATTGTCAGCGCATGCCGTCACATGCCCAACTACAAGAAATTCAGCAACAAGCACTGAATGCTTCGAGCGATGCAAAAGTCGAAGTGCGCTTGGGCGCGGCTAGCGTTTATTTATATGCCAAGGCATTGTGGTGGTTTGAGACCGATACTCAATCGCCTCAGTTATATGAGCAGGGTGCCCAGCTAGCTCGTCCATGGGATCGCGTCAAATGGCAACTTACTGAGGATCAGCAGAGCCAAGTATCGATTGAACTTACCACGGTCGCACAATTATCGACGCCAATAAAATCACAGAAACTCTACCAACCAGGTCGACAGGGTGGGAAGTTACTCCGTGCGTGGTTGAAGCAAGCACGCGTTCCATGGTGGTTACGCGACGATTTACCCGTATTGCTCGTTGGGGATTGGTTATGGTTGCCTTTGTGCGGCTGGCTAACTTGTACGGATTCGTCAATCCCAGCCCCCTTCAAAGTCAGCTTTGAGCGCTCGGGGTAATACGTGCGTGTTAATGACTATCAAAGATATGGCATGCGCCACCGGCACGTTTCGCAGCATACATATTTTCGTCGACTTGGGTTAATACCTGCTCGACACTGAAATATGGATGAACGCGTACCGAGCCGGCACTGAGCTTGATATCATACTGGCTTATTAGTGACTGTTCGCATATTCGTTGTTGCATACGCTTAAAAAGCGCATGTGCAGAGCGTAGATCGGTTTCACGTAAGAGTAATAGAAACTCGTCCCCACCAAACCTAACCGCAACATGATCGTGATCAATTTCTTCGCCAATGATGTTAGCAATTTCTTGTAGGATCTCATCACCAACTTCATGGCCCTCGCGATCATTGACGTGTTTAAAATTATCCAAGTCAATCATCATCACTGAGTGTATTCGTTGATCCGCATTTTTAATGAGTTTAGCGAGCTGGGGCTTAATGATGGTACGGTTGTAGAGTTGAGTTAAAGGGTCGCGCGAGGCGAGCTGGCTCATTTGTTGGAATGCCAACAAGTTCCGTAGCGGAAAGACAAGATGAGCGTGCATCTTTTTGAGTCGTAACTTTTGCAAAAATGAAAGTGGCTGCAGAAAAGTGTACGTTATTTGCCCGAGTAGTTGGTCATCAGCATAGACTAATACCGCATGCTCGGTTGCTGTGGGCCCCTCTTGTATCAGCACATGGTGATGCAAAGACTCGCTTTCGAAGCGAATCTGTTTTATTGGAATGCGGGTGTTCAAATGAGCGGCAAAAAGTGCAAAGAATTCACTTACATCCAAGGTTGTTTGTAAGCGCTCCGCAAGTGAACGTGACTTCTGCCAGTCTTCGCGACGTGACAAATAGCTCGAAAGTTTTTGTGGCATGCTACATTTATCGCTGTTTTTTGAATTGACTTTATTTAACATGACGTCGAGTTATTATTGATAATGCGAGTTAAAGCAAAATTTGTGCCACAGGGTAAAAATCAATTAATATCATGTAGTTAAACAACTACACTAATTGTCACTTTAACAGTGTTATTATTTTGACAGCATAAGCACAACGATGAGGAGAAACCTATGTACGGCACATTTGCCAGTCTACTAATGTTACTCGCAGTGGCCGTAGTGTTGGTATGGGCGTTTCGACGCATTAAGTTGCCCGCGATTTTGGCTTATCTAACCGCTGGGGTCATCGCAGGACCCGATGTAATGGGTTGGATAGCCGACCCGAATGAATACCACCTGATCGCAGAACTCGGTATTGTGTTGTTGCTTTTTTCTTTAGGGTTAGAGTTCTCGCTACCCAAGATGCTCGCAATGCGGCGTTGGGTATTTGGTTTGGGTTCGGCTCAAGTGCTTGTATCACTGGCCTTATTCATGGGGCTAGGACTTTGGTTGCTTGATAGCCCAACAGCCGCACTCGCTGTAGCTGGAGCGCTCGCACTTTCCTCAACCGCGGTGGTGATAAAACAACTTAGTGAAAGCTCGCAAACGGCAACGCGACGCGGACAAATGACTGTCGCCGTATTGTTATTCCAAGATATCGCGGTCGTTCCTCTATTAATTGCTATCCCGCTCCTTGCAGGACAAGGCGGCGAAAATATTGTTTACAGCCTATTGTTAGCGCTGCTTAAAGGTGCGGCTGTGATCACAGTATTACTATTGATTGGTAAATGGGTTTTACCGTACTTATTTCGTGAAATCGCTCGTCAGCGCACTGACGAGCTGTTTGTACTCGCTACGTTATTGGTGGCTTTGGTCGCTGGCGGCCTGACGCATTTATTTGGTTTGTCGATGGCACTTGGGGCCTTTTTAGCCGGTATGATGCTGGGCGAAAGTAAGTATAAGCATCAACTCGAAGCCGATATTCGTCCTTTTCGTGACATTTTAATGGGGCTGTTTTTTACCACGGTCGGTATGCAACTGTCGCTTAACGCGGTGGTTTTCGAGTTTCATTGGATAGTCGCGACGTTGCTGGTTATGGCGCTGATTAAGGTATTGTTGATTCAAGGCGTAGCGCGCATGATGGGTGAACACCGACGTGATGCTTGGGCGGCGGCAGTATCGTTATTTCAAATGGGTGAATTTGGCTTTGTACTTGTGTCGTTGGCTGCGTCCTATGGTCTTTTAGAGCCTCGGATCAGTTCCATTCTGATTGGTGTGGGTGTGTTAAGTATGGCGATTACCCCATTAGTCATTCAAAAACTACAGCCTTTGGTCGCGTTCTTGGCACACGATGAGGGTGATTCATCAGGTATCCGCTCGGATCAATCCGAAGAAGAACAAGCGGCTCCGGCGCTTATTTGTGGTTTCGGGCGGGTCGGGCAGACCGTATCACGATTCCTAGAAGCTGAAGGTATTAAACATGTCGCGATAGATAACGACCCGATGCGGGTGCAAGAAGCGGTGGCAGGTGGCGCCAAAGTGTATTTTGGAGATAGCGCTAAGCGCGATATCTTGCGTGCCGTCGGCGCGCAACACGCACCATTGATTGTGATCAGTTATGCCGACGACACCTATGCGATAAAAACCTTGAAAGAAATCCGCGCGATGAACGAAGACGCCTTTATCTTAGTACGAAGCCGCGATGATAGCCGTTTGACTGCGTTGCAAGAAGCCGGCGCTTCGCAGGTTGTGCCGGATACGCTAGAAGCGAGTCTGATGTTGATATCGCACGTACTGAATCGTTCAGGTGTGCCTATTCGTCGTATTCTTACGCGTCTGGAACAAGAGCGACGTAATCACTATGGCGATATGCATGGCTTTTTCCCGGGTTCGCATACGGATATGGATCCCGAACGGCTAGAGAAGCTCCAGTTTTTGCATGCCGTACCGTTGCCTCAACACGCATGGGCGGTCGGTAAGTCGGTAGAAGAGTTAGACTGGTCTAGACGTAATGTAGAGCTTAAAGCGATTCGCCGTGATGATGTCGAAGTGACTGATTTGACTGATCAAATTGAGTTAGCAGTCGATGATGTTGTGTTGTTAAGTGGTAAGCCGGCTGCGGTGGAAGCGGCAGAACGGTGGCTACTAGAGGGATAACAAGGGTTTCAGCTACGTTTGTAATAGTCCGTTACAACTTAGGGGGTCAAACTCATAAATAGCAACACATCTGTGCTAACAATTTACATTTATTGCGGCGATAATAAGGCTATAACAAAATATTCTTAACCAATTGACTGAGCGACAATTATGAAGATTAAGAAAAGAGCCTTTATCCCACCGATGATTATAGTTTTGTTTATTGCGCTAGCCGTAGTCGCTAGTATGGCGGGTAAGCCGCCTGAGAAAAAACAAAACGTTAAACCCGCCCCAATGGTCGAAGTGAAAGAAGTTCAACCTGAGAACATGACGTTTATCGTCGATTCCCAGGGTACGGTTCGACCGAAACACAGCACCCAGCTGTTATCAGAAGTGAGCGGCCAGATTATTGAAATCGCCGATAACTTTAATGCCGGTGGCTTTTTCAGCAAAGGCGACATGTTGTTGCAGATTGACCCAAGTGATTACAAGGTCGCTGTTCAACAAGCTAAAGCACAGTTGCTACAAGCCCAAGCTTCGCTTGAGGAAGAAAAAGCACGTGCGCGTGTCGCTGAAGAAGAGTGGGCAATGTTTAAAGATGGCGAGGCACCTGCCTTAGGTCTTCGTAAGCCTCAGCTAGCGAGCGCGCTATCAGCGGTTGAATCCGCCGAAGCAAACTTAGCGATGGCACAGCGTAACCTCGAGCGTACGACGATTCGTGCGCCATTCGATGCGATCTTGCGCTCTAAACAAGCTGACTTAGGTCAGTTTGTCGGCTCAGGCAGTCAAATTGCCATGCTTTATGGCACCGGTACTGCCGAAGTTCGCCTACCATTAAGCGACTTAGATACAACGTACCTTGATATGCCAAGCGAAGGTAAGCAACCTACGGTTCATTTGCAATCGATGGTAAACGGTATAAGTACTGACTGGCAGGGCCGTTTAGTTCGCACTGAAGGCGTTTTAGATGAAAACAGCCGCGTTATTTATGGCGTGGTAGAAGTCGACGACCCATATAATCTAGAAGGCAACACGCACAACGCCACTTTGCGTTATGGCCGTTTTGTTGATGCCAAAATTGAAGGACAGTCGGTATCGAATGTGATGAGCGTGCCGACTTACGCGATCAATGAAGACAGCTCAGTATGGATTGTCGATGATGAGCGAGTGCTTAAGCACCGTACGGTGCAAGTGATTCGCACTCAGAGTAATGATTCGATTATCAGTTCGGGCCTCGAGCGAGGCGATAAAGTGGTACTGACTCAGTTAGCTAATCCGTTGCCTGGAACACCCGTTCGCTTAGAAGGCGATCCGCTCCCTGCGCAAATGGAATCGACAGCACAAAAAGAACAACAAAGTGGCGACAACAAGCAGTCTGCCGAGTCGGATAGTAGCGAAGCCGGTAATGAACAAACGGCGAGCAACGCGAACCGCTAAGAGGTCATGACGATGAGTACAGAAGATACTAATAAAGGCATTATCGCATGGTTCGCGCGCAACTCGGTTGCCGCTAACCTGCTGTTATTCCTGATTGTTGTTGCGGGCGTAATGTCGATATTTAGCGTTCGCAAGCAAATGTTCCCAGAAATTTCATTAAACGTAATCAGCATTCAAGTGCCTTTCCCAGGTGCTGCGCCACAAGAAGTAGAACAAGGCGTTATTATGTTGATTGAGGATGCGCTCGAAGACGTTGATGGCGTTGAAGAGATGACATCGCGTTCACAGGAAGGCCTCGGCTCAGTCACTATTGAAGTTGAACCCGATTACGATGTTCAAGTAGTGATGGACGAAGTTAAAATGCTGGTGGACGCCATCCCGAACTTCCCACAACAAATTGAAAAGCCCAACATCTATCGCGTGCGACCTAACCGCAACGTGATCTGGATGACTGTTTACGGTGATGTGACGGAGCGGCAGCGCAAAGAGTTGGCTAAAGAAGTTCGTGACGAGCTTAAACAAGTAGGCGGAATTACCAAAGTTGAAGTCGTGGGTGCACGTGGTTACGAAATCGCTGTAGAAATTTCGCAAGAAGATCTCGAACGCTATGGTTTGAGCTTCCAGCAAATTGTTAATGCAGTGCGCGGCACTTCGCTCGATGTCGCCGGTGGCTCTATTAAAACACCTAACGGCGATATTTTATTGCGCGCTAATAATCAGGCGTACGTGGGTGATGAATTCGAGAAAATCGTGTTGATTAGTCGCCCTGATGGTACTCGTTTAACCTTAGGTGACATTGCGCAAGTGACCGACGGCTTTGTCGAGACCGAAGCGTTCACCCGCTTTGATGGCAAGCCAGCGACTTTTGTGCGGGTTAACTCGGTAGGCGATCAGAACGATCTTAAAATCGCTGAAGTGGTGAAAAACTATGCGGAACGTAAAAATGCTTCGCTACCTGATGAAGTAAAAGTCGCGTATTGGGGGGATTCGTCATATTACCTGCAAGGCCGTCTCGACCTCATGTTAAATAACATGTGGATGGGGGGCTTGTTAGTGTTCCTCATGCTGTCGTTGTTCCTACAGCTACGGTTAGCGTTCTGGGTAATGATCGGCATTCCCGTGTGTTTCTTAGGTACAATCGCGCTAATGCCGCTGCCGATGTTTGATGTGTCCATTAATATGATCTCCTTATTTGGGTTCATATTGGTGCTCGGTATAGTCGTGGACGATGCCATTGTCATAGGCGAGAGCGCCTATACCGAGATCGAAGAAAACGGCAAATCGATAGATAACGTTGTGCGCGGTGCGAAGCGCGTTGCGATGCCAGCAACGTTCGGTGTCTTGACCACCATGGTGGCGTTCGTGCCCATGTTGATGGTGGATGGTGGTATGGGCGCAATCTGGGAGTCTATTGCCTGGGTTGTCATCCTGTGCTTAATGTTCTCATTAATTGAGTCTAAGCTGATACTGCCCGCGCACATCGCCAACATGAAGTACTCGAAAGATGGCAAAGATAAACCGAATGCGTTCCAGCGTTTCCGTAATCGCTTTGCTGCGGCGGTGCAACGTTTTGTACAAGGTTATTATCGTCCTTTCCTGAAGAAGTGTCTTCACTATCGCTATACAACGTTAGCGACATTCGTGGGCATGTTGATCTTAATGGTTGGCTTGATTAGTGGTGGTATCGTACGCTGGGTTTTCTTCCCCGATATTCCGAGTGACTTTATTCAGGCAAACATTGAGATGCAGCCCGGAACGTCGGAAGAGCGTACTATTGAAGTCTTGAAAGCGGTCGAGAACGGGCTTAAGTCGGTTGATGACACTATCGCTGAAGAAGAGGGCTCAGGTGTTGTTCGTCATACCAATATTTGGATGAACGGTAATACCGGCGGCACTATCTTTGCTGAATTGAAAAAAGGCGAAGAACGTGAGATCGACGGCTATGCGATTGTTAATAAATGGCGCGAAAATGTGCCTGAATTAGCCGGTGTACGTACCGTTAACTTCCAAGGTGGTATTGGCGGCGGCAGTGGCTTCGATATTGAGTTCCAGTTGACGGGACAAAACCTCGACCAACTTAAATCCGCGGCGGATGAGCTGAAGCAAGTCATGTCGACTTATGATGGTGTGTTTGATATCGAAGATACATTCGGTGACGGCAAAGATGAGATTTTGCTAAAAACCAAACCACTCGCAGAAGCCATGGGCATTGATCTGGGCGAGTTAGCTACGCAAGTGCGTTATGCATTCTATGGCGCTGAGGCTCAACGTATTCAGCGCGGCGACGAAGAAATTAAAGTCATGGTTCGCTACCCTGAATCTCAGCGTCAATCGGTGGGTAACTTGCAAGATATGAAGTTACGGACTGCAGACGGCGGCGAGATTCCGTTTACCGAGTTAGCGGAGATTGAACATTCGAAGGGTTATGACACCATTACGCGTATCGATCGTCAGCGTTCAGTCAACGTGAGAGCTCGTGTTAACAAGGATGAAGTCGAGCCGTCTAGCATTGTGCAAGAGATCCGCAATGTGAAGTTGCCTGAAATCTTGGAGCGTCATCCAAGTGTTGGCTTTGGTTTGCAAGGCGCAACTCAGGACGAGGCGGAAGCGACCAGCTCACTGGCAGTCGGTGGTGTATTAGCGATGTTTGCAGTATACGCGCTGATGGCGGTGCCGCTGCGCTCATACAGTCAACCTTTGATCATTATGTCAGTGATTCCGTTCGGTATCATCGGCGCGATTATTGGCCACTGGATTCTGGGTATGCCGGTAAGCATCCTGAGCTTGTTCGGTATTATCGCCTTAGCCGGGGTCGTGGTGAATGACTCCTTGGTGATGGTCGATTATGTCAACCGAGCGCGTGAGGCGGGTACACAATTGCGTCATGCGGTGTTAGATGCCGGTTGTCGACGCTTCCGTGCAATTACTCTGACTTCATTGACTACATTCTTTGGCTTATTGCCAATCGTGTTAGAGAAATCTTTGCAGGCGAAGATCGTTATTCCAATGGCGATCTCCTTAGCGTTTGGTATTATTTTCGCAACGATTATCACCTTGTTGCTGATTCCATGTCTCTATCTGATTTTGGATGATGCAAAACGCAACACGCAAACAATGTTGTCTTGGTATGGTTTAGCGAAACCACCTAAACCCAAGGAAGAGACCACTGAAGAAGCATTAAAAGATTACTAAGTTAATGCACGCTAAAAAGCCGAGCCACTGAGCTCGGCTTTTTTGTGTCTGACCGAAATTACAACCCCGTGTAAATTTAAAATCCGCTCATCAAAGTTGTCATAAACTGTTAACATAAGGCGATTAATGTAGGCACAATCAACAGGCACGGGGACGCTATGCTGCTATCAGTGATCGACATCATTGTTTTGTTGTTCTTTTTTGTTTGCTGGATAGGTTATTCCCTGTTCGCGCGTAAACGCGCTAAAACCACACACTGTCTGTCGAGTATTCTGTGTGAGCTGCGTATCGACTGGATGCGGAACGTGATGCACAAAGACAATCAAATTGCCGATGCGTCACTTATTGGCAACGTCGAGCGTACAGTGACGTTCTTTGCTTCGTCGACCATTCTGGTGTTGGCAGGTGTAATTACTGTACTCGCGCATGCCGATCAGGTGGTTGATGTCCTCAACGAACTGCCGCTAACACCCACCGCACACGTGAATATGGTGCAGTTTAAGCTTGCTGTGCTAGCGCTTATATTTATCTACGCCTTTTTCAAATTTACTTGGGCTATACGGCAGTTTGGTTTCGTATCGGTGTTGCTCGGTGTCAGCGTAAATTATCAGCAAAATCAGCGCCCAGAAGAAGAACGGGAAGAGTTTGCTCGTCATGCTGCGAAAGTATTGGACCAATCCGGTCATGAATATAATAAAGGCTTAAGAACGTATTATTTTGCACTCGCGTACATGTCATGGTTTTTGCACCCTGTGATGCTGGTGATATCAAGCGCCATCGTCGTCTGGGTACTGTACCGGCGTGAATATAAATCACGGGTATTACGTGATTTGCTAGCGACCAAAGGGTTTGTCCCCGGGAAAAAAGTGAAGGAGTAAGATGGTGGACCAAGTGTTTAGCAATTTTCTTAACTGGACTCGAGAACATGAGTGGGGCTACCCCGAACAATTTCAGAAAACACTAGATAACGGTACTCAATTAACGGTTTGGGACAGTGGCGTGCTGGTTGTTGAACCGAAGCATACTGGCGACAAAGATATTATTTTATCCTGTGCTGTCCATGGTAACGAAACCGCACCGATTGAAATTTGCAGCGATATTATTCAGGACATTATTTCGGGTAAGCAGACAGTCGCTCATCGCGTTCTGTTTCTAATTGCAAACCCGGCTTCAATTAATATTGAACAGCGGTTTGTCGAAGAAAATATGAACCGTTTATTTAGCGGTGCGCATAGCCAAGGCGATAAACAAAACAAAGAACGCGAGCGTGCGAAAGAAATTGAAGGTTATTGCGAGCGTTTTTATGCATCGGCCCCAAAGGGGGAGCGTCGCCGTTATCACTATGATCTTCACACGGCGATTCGTGACTCGAAGCGCGAAAAATTTGCCGTTCATCCATTTACCAATGGTCAGCCATATCACCGTGAACAACTGCAATTTTTGCTCGCTTGTGGCGTTGATACCATTTTATTAAACCAGCAGCCGACCACAACATTCTCCTATTTTTCATATAACAATTTCGGGGCTCAGGCATTTACCGTTGAGCTGGGTAAAGTGAAAAAATTTGGCGAGAATAATCGAGCGGATTTTCAAGCGGCAGAAGATACGTTGCGCCGTTTAGTCGGGGAGCAAGCGCTCAGTTTCCCTGAGTTTGAACCAGAACAGCACTTTATGTTTGCTGAAGCACAGACGATTAATCGTCAACACGAAGAATTTGAACTTAATTTCGCCGATGACGTAGCTAACTTTACCGCTTTTGATAAAGGCGACCTATTAGCGGTTGATGGTGGTGAAAATATTTACGCAAAGCATGATGGCGAACACATTATTTTCCCTAATGCGCAGGTGGCATTGGGGCAACGCGCTTTGTTGACCGTAATCCGAGTGCCGACAGAATCACTCGAGCTGGTCTAATCTCCGCATAATATTTGTTAAAACTGTTCGTTTCCATTTACACTAGGCCCACTGGATATTCTCCCGTGGGCTGTTTGCATGACACTTTACGTAAAGGTAAAGTAGCGGCAACTTTACACCCTGCTTAAAACCGAAAGAGAAGGTTATGGCCAAGGATAAAAAACACAATACAGAGATAGTGACCCAGTCACAGTGGTTTGACAGTGACTCAGTAACTATTCCCATGTTGCAGCTTCTTAAAGAAGACGGCAGCTTACATAAAGGCGTTGAGATGCCAGAGTACGATAAGGATCTCATCGTTAAAATTCATGACACCATGTTGTTCATCCGTACCTTGGACGAACGCATGATTGCCGCACAACGCCAAGGTCGTATTAGCTTTTACCTGGCTTCGCGTGGCGAGGAAGCTGAAAGCGTGGCTTCAGCGGCGGCGTTAGACCAAGGCGATATGATCATGGGTCAGTACCGTGAGCAAGGCGCGCTGGCTTATCGTGGATTTACTGTTGAACAGTTCATGAACCAGTTGTTCTCAAATGAACAAGATCTCGGTAAAGGGCGTCAGATGCCGGTTCACTATGGGTGTCGTGAGCTTAACTTCATGACTATCAGTTCGCCACTGGGTACTCAGATTCCACAGGCGACCGGTTACGCGTTTGGCCAAAAAATGGATAAAACCGGCAAATGTACTATTTGCTACTTCGGCGAAGGTGCTGCCTCTGAGGGTGATTTCCACGCTGCACTGAACATGGCATCAGTTTATAAAGTCCCCGTGATCTTCTTCTGCCGAAATAACGGTTACGCAATTTCTACACCGTCTCAAGGTGAGCAATACGGCGGCGACGGTATTGCACCTCGCGGTATTGGTTACGGCATCAAAACTATCCGTGTCGACGGTAATGATGTGTTTGCTGTGTTGAAAGCAACCCAAGAAGCACGTCGTCTCGCCGTTGAAGAAGATGAGCCGGTATTAATCGAGGCGATGTCTTATCGTATGTCGGGTCACTCAACCTCAGATGATCCGACTGGCTACCGTACACGTGATGAAGAAGACGAGTGGAAGGTGAAAGATCCGCTTGAACGTCTGCAAAAGTGGATGCTGAACGAAGGTTGGTTGACCGAAGAGCACATCACCAGTCAGCATGAGAAAGTTAAAGCCAGCGTTTTAGCAGCACTGAAAGAAGCCGAGAAAGTGCCAGCTCCTCACATTGATGAACTTATCAATGACGTTTATGACCAACCGAATGAGTTGCTAAAAGAACAGCTTGAAGAACTTAAAGAACACATTCGCAAATATCCGGATGCCTATCCGAAAACGTCGGGGAGACTGGACTAATGGCTAAAATGAATTTACTACAAGCCATCAACAGCGCCTTAGACCTGGCGATGGCTAAGCACGACAACGTATATAGCTTCGGTGAAGACACTGGTGGCTTCGGTGGTGTATTCCGCGCGACCTCAGGCTTAACTGAGAAATATGGTAAACACCGTAACTTTAATACGCCGCTCGTTGAGCAGGGCATTATTGGTTTCGCGAATGGCTTGGCATCACAAGGTAGTTACGCCGTTGCAGAAATCCAGTTCGGCGATTATATCTTCCCAGCGTTTGACCAAATCGTTAACGAATCAGCTAAATTCCGCTATCGCTCAGGTAACGAGTTTAACGTCGGTGGTTTAACGATTCGTACGCCGTATGGAGGTGGTATTGCAGGGGGTCACTATCACTCGCAATCTCCGGAAGCCTATTTTGCACATACGCCGGGGCTAAAAATCGTCATGCCACGTAACCCATACGAAGCCAAAGGGTTATTGCTGAGCAGTATCTTTGACCCCAACCCAGTTCTGTTCATGGAGCCTAAGCGCTTATACCGTGCTTCAACCGGTGATGTACCCGAGGAAGAGTACACGATTCCTCTCGGTCAAGCTGAGGTGGTTAAAGAAGGCGCTGACATCACGCTACTCGCGTGGGGCGCTCAAATGGAAATGACTGAAAAAGCGGCTGAACTTGCTGAGAAAGACGGTGTTTCATGTGAAATCATCGATCTGCGCACGATTTTGCCGTGGGACGTAAAGACCGTCACTGAGTCAGTGTTGAAAACGGGACGCTTAGTTATCAGCCAAGAAGCGCCGATAACCAGCGGCTTTGCGAGCGAAATTGCAGCGACAGTACAAGATAAATGTTTCCTGTATCTCGAATCGCCGATTGCGCGCGTGTGTGGTTTGGATGTTCCTTATCCATTGTGCCATGAGAAAGAATATATGGCGGATCATCTGAAGATCTACGAAGCCATTAAACGCACGATGAACTACTAAGGGTCAATGTCATGAGTAAAGATTTTATTCTGCCGGATATTGGTGAAGGCATCGTCGAGTGTGAAATTGTTGAATGGCTTGTAGCCGAAGGCGATACCGTAAAAGAAGACCAGCCGGTTGTTGAAGTAATGACCGACAAGGCGATGGTTGAAATTCCTGCGAAGGATGATGGCGTTGTTGAGAAGCTGTATTACCAGAAAGGCGATATCGCAAAAGTTCATGAGCCGTTGTTCCGCATCAACGCCGAAGGTGATGCTTCTGATGATGCTGCGCCGGCATCTGACGATGCTGCACCTGCTTCTTCGGATGATGCTGAAACCACTGATTTCATCCTGCCGGATATCGGCGAAGGTATCGTGGAATGCGAAATCGTTGAGTGGCTCGTCAGCGAAGGCGATGAGGTCAAAGAAGATCAGCCCGTTGTCGAAGTCATGACTGACAAAGCAACAGTTGAAATCCCGGCTAAAGAAGACGGCAAAGTGGTTAAGCTTTATCACAAGAAAGGTGATATCGCTGAGGTTCATAAACCGTTATTCGCGCTGCAACCTGCGGGTGGTGTTGAACCAAGCAAGCAGGCTAAAGATTCAGCGCAAGCGCAACAGAAGAATACCCCAAGCCAGTCGGCAGATGGCGGTGCAGAACCTGCGCAGCCAGCACGTCAAGGTAAGGCCGTCGCGAGTCCTGCGGTGCGTCGTTTAGCGCGTGAAAATAGCATTAACATCGCGGACGTGCCAGGTTCGGGTAAAAAAGGTCGAGTGTTAAAACAAGACATTAAAGACTTTGTCGCGGGTGATAAGTTAGCACCACAAGCGAGTACACAACAGCAAACGAAGACTCCTGCACAGCAGAGCGGTGGTACGCGTACCGAAGCAATCCGTGGTGTGAAAGCGGCGATGGCGAAGCAGATGATGAACTCTGTCAGTACCATTCCGCACTTCACTTACTCGGACGAGTTTGACCTGACGAACTTGATTGCATTGCGTGAAAAACTCAAAGAGCAATATAAAGAACAAGGTGTTCGCCTTACGGTGATGCCGTTCTTTATTAAGGCGCTGTCATTGGCGCTGAAAGAGTTCCCGATCATGAACGCGCAGGTCAACGATGATTGCACGGAAGTCACTTATTTTGACGACCACAATATCGGCATGGCGGTTGATACCAAAATCGGCTTGTTGGTACCTAATGTAAAACAGGTACAAAACAAGAGTATTATTGATGTGGCAAATGAAGTGACACGTCTGACCCAAGCGGCACGCGAGGGCAAAGTACCACAAGCCGATATGAAAGGCGGTACCATCAGCATTTCAAACATCGGTGTTATTGGCGGCACGGTGGCAACGCCGATTATTAATAAGCCGGAAGCAGCGATTGTCGCATTAGGTAAAGTACAAGAGTTGCCACGTTTTGATGCGAATGGTCAAGTGGTTGCACGTAAGATGATGACGGTGAGCTGGTCAGGCGACCACCGTATTATCGATGGCGGCACCATCGCGCGCTTTAATAAGCGTTGGCAAGAGTTTCTTGAAGATCCCACCAGCATGCTGGTGAATATGGTCTAACGGGACTGACTAGAAAAAAGGCGCTCCACAGAGCGCCTTTTTTAATGGTCATTAACCAAGGGATTTCTTTTTAATGCGAATGCGCTGAAAGACTAACCCGGTGATAATCAGCACTAAGCCAGCGATAGTGCTCATGTGTATGGTTTCGCCAATGATTTGGTTGAGTAAAATCAGCGAAATAAACGGCGATAAAAATATCAAATTACTAATAAGTGATGTATTGGTTGCGGTTTTCATTGCGCTCATCCACAGCAAGAACGTAATACCCATTTCAAATAAGCCGACATAGCTCACTGCCAGCCATCCTTGCCATGGGATCCCGCTCCAATCGTCAAACCATACTGATGCTACCCACAAGAACGGAAGCGATAAACCGAAAGCAAGCACTAACTGTACGACCGAATCAGCGTTACGTTTGGTATTGATAATCCAGTATAAGGCCCAAAGAAAGGTCGATAGTAGTGCCCATAAAACGCCCTCTAGATTACTGAATGAAAGTCCTATAATATCGCCACGCGTCGCAATCACCAGCACACCTAAATAGCCCAAGGCGCTGGCAAACCAATCCCGCTTACGAATTTTTTGTTTAAGTAATACCGCTGCCATAAATGTGAGCGCAATGGCCCAGGTATAATTGAGCGGTTGAGCCTCCGATGCGGGAAGCAACGAGTAGGCCTCGAACAACACTAAGTAGTACACCGTGGGGTTGAGCACACCAATTAAAAGGTAGTAAAGAGGCATCCGGCGCAGCTCAAGCAAAAGTTGCGCTTGCTTACCTTGAATGAATGCAACGAGGGTCAGTACGAGGCATGAAACGGCACTCGCAGCGGTCACCATTTGCAGGGGGGAGAGGTAGTTAAGCGTGATCTTGAAGGCGGTTGCTACCGTAGACCATAGCAACACAGCGGAAAGTGCATAAAGAAACGCCTTTTTGTCGTTTTCCATTATCTCCCCCTTTAGTGCAAATCAAGTGATTGGCGCGGAGAATAGCGCACTTTGGGGTGAGTGCCTAGCTTAGTTTAAATGGAGTTTAAAAGGTCGTATGAGTGGATATTTAAGTGTCATTACTTTGGTTGTCGATGACCTCAATCGAAGTTTTGAGTTTTACAATCAAGTATTTGATTGGCCTAATAAAGGCTTGCAAGGTAATCGAGAAGATGACACTCAAGTGGCATTTTTTTCGCCGCAGGGGAACGTAAAAATTGCACTTTGGCCACGCGAGAGCTTTAATCGCCAACTAGAGATCAATAGCGTCCACTCGCCTTGCATGGGTACCACGATGCAAAGCCTTAATGTGGAATCGGAAGCTGCGGTGGAAGCCTTATTTGATCGTGCGATGCATGCCTTTGCAGAATCCATCAAGCCACCCCATTGGCAACCTTGGCATTGCTACGGTGCCTACTTTAAAGACCCTGATGGCCACCTATGGGAAATCACCTTTAATCCATCCAAAGCTTAAGAGATAAACCCATCACTTAGTTGTAAGGATTGGTAGTAACAAATTTTAGAGTGCATACTCTAAAATGCCGGAGGAAAGTATGTTTAATCGGCAATTAAAACAACAGCTTGAAGCAGCACAGCAAGTTGCTTCGCAGCTACAGTCGACATTTGACGCAATTGATAACCACGTCGCACGCATCGATTTTACCCCAGCAGGTGACGTCATTGATGCTAACAGTGTGTTTTTAGGCGCGATGCAGTGTTCATTAGAGGCTATCGTCGGACGTCACCATCGACAGTTCTGTGATAGCGAGCTTGCTTCTTCGGATGATTACCGCCAGTTTTGGCGTGATCTCGCCCAGGGTATTGCGAAAAAAGGCCGGTTTAAGCGTCGACGTCCGACAGGTGAAGAACTGTGGTTAGAGGCGACATACTTTCCCGTGCGTGATGCTCAGGGGCGTGTGAATCGTATTATGAAAATTGCTTCGGATGTCACCGCCGAGGTGGCGCAGCTTAATCGACAACGTTCGATTACCGAGGCGATTAGCCGTTCGATGGCGGCCATTGAGTTTGATACCCAAGGTCACGTGTTGTGGGCAAATGATAACTTTTGCCGAACCATGGGTTATCGACTCGAGGATATTCAGGGTAAACATCATCGAATATTCTGTGATGACAGTTTCTATCAAAAACATCCTGACTTTTGGCAAAAGTTGAGCCAAGGTCAGTTTGAAGCCGGTCAGTTTAAACGTAATCGCAAAAATGGCGAGAATATTTATTTAGAAGCGACCTATAATCCGATTAAAGATGAAACCGGCACAGTGCAATCGATTATTAAGTTTGCGACCGATATAACCGAGCAAGCCGTTGCTTCGCAGCAGGCTGAAGAAGCGGCTGAAATCGCTCAGAGTACTTCGCTACAAACGGCGCATATTGTTAAAGATGCAATGAAAGGTATTCAACGTAATGCGAATACGGCAGCGGACATCGTCAAACGGAGTGAACAAGCCGATGCGGTGGTGCAAGAACTCAAGTCGCAGTCGGTTAAAATCAGTGAAACGGTAAAAACCATTAATGGTCTTGCTGATCAAACCAACCTGTTAGCACTGAATGCGGCGATTGAGGCTGCGCGTGCCGGTGAACATGGACGGGGCTTTGCTGTGGTGGCGGACGAAGTGCGGCAGTTGGCAAACCGGACAACGCAGGCAACGGCTGAGATCAGTCAAGTGATGACCATGAGTGAGGGCGTTTCTGCCCGAATTTCTGAAAATATGGCGGCGATCCAGCAGGTCGCGCAAACCGGCGAAGAACAGATGCAGGAGATTCGTGCCATTATGGAGGAAATTGATCAAGGGGCGAACAACGTAGTGAACGCTGTCGCCCGCTTGAACGTGGGTCATTAGCCGGCTGCTGGGTAAGCGTAGCTTGAGCCAAAGCCCAGCGGAATGCCGAGTGTCCAGTAAAGGACCAAGAAAATAGACCAAATAACCAGTAACGCAATCGAGTACGGTAGCATCATGGAGACTAAGGTACCAATGCCCGTACTCTTAACATAGCGCTGACAGTACAACACGATCAGTGGGAAGTAGGGCAATAACGGCGTAATAATGTTACTGCTTGAATCCCCGACTCGATAGGCGGCCTGCGTCAAATCAGGCGAGTAACCGAGTTGCATCAACATCGGTACTAAAATCGGCGAAATCAGCGCCCATTTAGCGGATGATGAGCCAACAAACAGGTTGATAAACGCCACTAGAAAAACAATACCCACCATGGTCACCCCACCAGACAACTCCAATGAAGCGAGGAAGGTGGCACCTTTGACGGACAGCAACGTACCTAGCTGTGAATCGCCGAATGCTTTAATAAACAGCGCGCAGAAGAATGCCATGACAATGTAGTACGCCATACCTTCCATCGCGGTCGACATCGCCTTGATGACATCCTGTGAGTTAGTAAAGGTTTTCGCGACAAAGCCGTGCACAATGCCTGGTACCACGAAGAACAAGAAAATCAGCGGTACAATCATGCCAAATATAGGCGCCGTGACACTGGCAAGGTTGCCCTCGCTGTCGGCGAGTGGTGACTGGTCTATGACTGCAAGATAGGTCAGCAGGGCGGCACCCGCGAGCATGGTGATCACCGCGGTTTTAAACGCTTTTTTATCTTGCGGCGTGACATCATCAAGTTGCGGCATATCCTCTTGGTCGCCATCAATGGGCACATTTTTAAGGCGTGGCTCAATGACTTTGTCCGTTAAAAACCAACCAATAGCAACGACCACCAGTGAAGAGGCGGCAGTGAATGCATAGTTGTTAAGTGGGTTCAGTTGTACTGAAGGATCAATAATCTGTGCAGCGCTCTCGGTAAAGCCTTGCAGTAAGGGATCAATCGCCGAGGGCACAAAGTTCGCGCTAAAGCCCCCTGAGACACCGGCAAATGCGGCTGCGATACCCGCTAGTGGATGACGTCCCGCTGCGTAGAAAATAACACCGCCTAACGGGATAACTAACACATAACCCGCATCTACAGCAGTGTGACTGACTATTGCAACCAAAATAAGCATGGGGGTTAACAGCATTTTGGGTGTAACACGCAGCATCAATTTGATACCCACGTTAATAAAGCCCGAGCGTTCTGCTACCCCGACACCTAACATGGCGACTAAGACCACGCCGAGTGGCGCAAAGGTCATAAAGGTATTGACCATACCCGTGAGGAACGAGGTCAGTTGATCGCTCGCTAATAAATTGGTGATAGAGATGGCATCACCGGTGACGGGGTGGCGTTCGGCAAAGTCGACATACGAAAGCCCCCACGAAACAAAGGCAACAATAATCAGTAAGCCAAAGAACATCACTGCCGGGTCCGGTAGCTTATTACCGACTTTTTCGATGCCATCTAGGAATCGATTCAGCAATGTATTCGGCGACTGTTTGGCCGTAGGCGTAGGCGTTTCAGAATCGCTCATGGTATCCTCTTATTAAAGTTAGAATGGTTAAATTAAAAATGCTGTGGAAAATGTTATCACAGTGTTAAAAAACGAAGGTAGAGACTTTACGCGATGATTTGTGGAGTAGATGAAGCAGGGCGTGGCCCAATCGCAGGACCTGTTGTAGCCGCTGCTGTTATTTTAGACCCCGAACAGCCGATCGAGGGACTCAATGACTCTAAAAAGTTGAGCGCAAAAAAACGCGAGCGCTTGAGTGAAGAGATAAAAGCAAAGGCGCTGTATTGGAGTATCGCACAAAGTGATGTCGACGAAATTGACCAACTCAATATTCTGTGGGCGTCAATGCTGGCGATGAAGCGTGCAGTGGAAGCGCTGCCAGAAGCCCCGAGTGAGGTGCTTGTGGATGGCAATCGTGTACCTGACCTCGCCGTGCCAGCGCGCGCTGTCGTGGGCGGTGACGCCAGTGAACCGACCATCGCTGCGGCATCAATACTCGCAAAAGTTGAACGGGATCGACAAATGCTGGAGTGGCACCAAACCTACCCACAGTATGAGTTCGATCGCCACAAAGCCTACGGCACCGCGCGTCACCTTGAATTACTGAAGCTACATGGGCCATGTGTCATTCATCGACGCAGTTTTAGACCGGTACGTGAAGCCCTCAACGCTTGTGATTAAAGCGGTTTCTTTTTAAACTATACAGCCTTTTGTTTTGCTGTTTTTCGACAATTTACGGATGTACCCATGCAATCAACTAATCACTCAATTCCCCACGTGGATATGCGTCGTTACGACGAAGATTTTCAAGCATTTACTAAGGATGTCGGTAACGGCTACGAAGAATATGGATTTATTGCGCTGACAAATCATGGTGTTGATACACAGTTGATTGAACGAGCTCTGGATACTTGCCGTGAGCTATTCGCACTGCCCGAAGACGTGAAAATGAAATATCACCGACCAGGAGAAGGGGGTGCACGGGGTTATACGCCGTTTGGTACCGAGATTGCAAAAGATGCAAAACATGTCGATTTAAAAGAGTTCTGGCACGTGGGGCGTGAGCTGGAAGGCGAGCCGCCATATCCACAGTTGTTACCCAACGTGTGGCCCGAGGAAATGCCTGAGTTTAAGCGCGATATGACGTTGATCTATCAAGAGCTTGATAAACTAGGCAACAAGGTATTAGACGCGTTAGCTGTGTTTTTAGACCAGCCGCGAGATTTCTTTCGCGACAAAGTCAACTTGGGTAATTCAATCCTTCGTCCGCTGCACTACCCACCGATTATCGATGAAGGGACACCGTCGGTGCGCGCTGGTGCGCATGAGGATATCAACGTGCTGACGTTGTTGGTGGGCTCGCGTGAACCTGGGCTTGAAGTATTGGCGAAGGACGGTACCTGGGTGCCGGTCACCATTATTGAAGGCGCTATTATTTGTAACGTGGGTGACATGCTGCAACGACTCACTAACCACCAGTTGCCGTCAACAACTCACCGCGTGGTGAACCCACCGATGCCTTACAGCGCTAAATCGCGTTATTCGATTCCGTTCTTTTTGCATTTTAATCCTGATGTAATGATTACACCGTTGGAATCATGTATTTCTGAAGAAAATCCACAAAAAGATGAACCTATTACCGCGGATGACTATCTGATGGAACGGTTACGCGAAATAGGTTTGATAAAATGAAACAGGTTGTAATTTCGTCGCTGGCGCTTACTTTGTTGGGTGCCTGCGCTTCTACGCCGCAACAACCCGTGGCGCCGAAGCCTTTTGAATTGACTATTGCACATATTAACGATCATCACTCGCACCTAGCTCCGAGCGAATTAAGCTTTGATTGGGCAGGGCAGGCGTGGCAAGTCGAAACGGGTGGCTTCCCGCGTATGACGGCGATGATTGACCAGATTAGACAGAACAACCAAAACGTTCTGACATTACATGCGGGCGATGCCATTACCGGTAGCGTGTTTTTCAAACGCTTGGGTAGCGCCGCCGATGCGCGCTTTATGAACGATACCTGCTTTGATGCGTTCACCATTGGGAATCATGAATTTGATACCGGGGATGCTGGATTAAAAACCTTTTTAGATCAGCTTGGAACGACGCGCTGTAATACCGCGAAGTTGTCCGCCAATATTGAACCCGAAATTGGTGTTTCGCCGTTAACACCGCAAACGGCAACGGATTCTTTTCAGCCTTATACGATTATTCAGCGTAATGGGCAGTCGCTTGGGCTGGTTGGTTTAACCATCGCCCAGCGCACTATGCAAACCTCGCACCCGGATAAAACCACACGGTTAACCGATGAATTAGCCGCTGCTCAGCGTAGCGTTGCGGCACTGCAGGCGCAGGGTATTGAAAAGATTATTCTATTAACGCATGTGCAATACCAAAATGATATCGACTTCGCCGGCAAGTTGCCGGGCGTGGATGTTATTATTGGTGGTGATTCGCACACTTTGCTCGGGGATTTTAGCGCGTTCGGTATCGATGCCGACGGTGCTTACCCAACGCAGGTGACCAACGCGGAAGGCGATCCGGTTTGTATCGCGCATGCGTATAAATACAGCCAGGTAGTCGGTGAGCTACACGTCACCTTTGATGGTGATCGGGTGGCAAGTTGCTCGGGGCGTCCGCACTATTTGATTGGCTCTGATGTACAGCCCAAGGCGGGCGCAGTAACGACCGTACAGCCGGTACTTGATGCGTTGGACCAATCGGGCGTTTTTACGCGCATAGAACCCGATACACAGCAGCAAGCGTGGTTGGATACGTACCAACAACAGATTGACGCGTTTGCCAATGAAGTCTTAGCTAAGGTGCCACAGCGCATTTGTACGCAACCCATTGGCACACCACGTCGTGCCGAGTGTGGGCAGCAACAAAGTTCAGGCTTGCAACGTTTAATTGCCGAATCATTCTTAGCCGCAGCGCCTGACGCTGATTTTGCGATTCAAAACGGTGATGGGTCACGTGGCGATATCGAGCCAGGCACCTTTACCGTAGGTGATGCATACAAGTTATTACCGTACGGCAATACGTTGATGACGATCGAGATCAGTGGTTCTGAGTTAAAGCAAGTCTTGGAAGAGGCTCTGAATTTTGCCGTAACGGGTGACGATAATATCGGTGCCTATCCTTACGGTGCGAACATTCAGTACTCAATTAACTTACAGCAAGGCTTTGGAGACCGTATTTCCGACATCAAAGTGTGGGATGACGAGCAGCAAACGTGGAAAGCTGTAAGACCACGGGATACCTATCGCGTGGTGACTAATAGTTACATTGCTGGTGGACAAAGTGGCTATAAAACCTTTTTAACGTTGTCTGACCGGGGTCGAGCCCACAATACCGGTATCGACTATGCACAAGCCTTCGCGGACTATGTGCGCCAATTTGATCAACTCAAGCGACCAACACAGTTTGCTACGCAGGAGTTTGTACCCGTAAAAGAATAGGAGTGAACACATGAGTGGAACGCAGCGCGATTCCTTTACCGTATCTGATTCAGCACGATTCGATTTTGTAGTTATTATTCTTGCGTTGCTGACAGCTTTCGCGCCGCTTTCCATCGACATGTATTTGCCGGCATTTACGGCAATTGCGGCAGACTATCAAACCGATACACATCGCGTTGAGCTCTCGCTCAGCGCGTTCTTTTTTGGCTTGTTCATTGGTCAGTTACTCTACGGCACGGCGACGGATAAATTTGGTCGTAAAAAGCCGCTGTATATTGGCCTCGCCATCTATGTTGTGACTTCCATTGCCTGTGCTTGGGCACCTGACATCGAATGGTTAATCGTGCTGCGCTTTTTCCAAGCGATTGGCGCTTGTGCCGGTATTGTCATTGCTCGTGCCGTGGTGCGTGATCTCTACACACCGCAGGCTTCTGCGCGCGTATTTTCCTTTTTGATTTTAGTGATGGGTGTGGCGCCTATTTTGGCACCGCTGTTTGGTAACTATGTCACTGAATGGTTTGGTTGGCGGGCGATTTTTTGGATTGTCAGCGTACTCGGCGTTGCGTGCGCCTTTGTTATTCATCTCGTATTGCCTGAAACCCGCGGGCGTCGCTATGACGTGCGCATGCGACATAGTGGCCGAACCTATTGGGACGTTTTAAAAGATCGTAGCTTTCTGCGCTACTCACTGACAGGTGGCATTGCACAAGCAGGCTTATTTGCTTACATCACAGGCTCGCCATTGATGTTCATCGAGCTGTTTGACTTTACACCATCAGCTTATAGCTGGCTGTTTGGCGCGAACGCGGTGGGTATCATCGGTTTTTCGCAGCTTAACGGATGGCTATTAAAGTATTACCCAACACGTAAAATTCTTAACGTATCTTTGCCTATTTTAGCGGTCGTTTCAGTGGGGATGGCGGTTGCTGCCTATGTAAAAGCACCGGTATGGGGCATTTTAGTGCCGTTATTCGCCTACATCTCCACGCTGGGCCTAGTTTTCCCCAATGCCATGGCAGGGGCACTGGCTAACCAACAAGAGCGCGCAGGCTCTGCTTCAGCGGTGACAGGGAGTTTGCAGTTTTTAATTGCAGGCCTAGTTTCTATGGGCGTCAACTCAGTCAGCGGCTTAACCGACTATGCGATGGCATGGGTAATTGGCTCTACTGGCATTATTGCTGTCGTTACGTACCGGTTGATGCGTTATGAAGAGCCGGAGTCAGCGACCTAATCGCGATTAAGGGTATAAAAAAAGGCGCTCAATTGAGCGCCTTTTTACGATCAAGGAACCGATGAATCTCTGCTTAAGCAGCTTCACCTTGTTTCTTATCCGTCAGGTTTTTTAGTGCGTAATCGAACGCTGCCTGACCTGCCAACAAGTCTGCTGGATCAAAGTCATCCACGTTAATGGTGCGTAAACGACCTTCCTCAGTGCGCTTCATTAACTCAGCTTCTTCCTCGTTAATCACGCCTAATTCAAGACCGCGCTCTGCCAATGCGTCGAGCTGGGTAAAGCTAAAGCGTTCGCCAGCCGCTTTACAGATCTTCGCGTGCAATGGCTCGCACTTAATCATGTTGACTAAGGTTTCCTCTAAGAATCCAAAGTGACCTTCTGGGCTTAAGAACTGACCTTCACCTAAACGGGTACGTACATCGTTTGGCTCCATCAGGATGCGTGCCACTTTATGATCGGCTTTATCGCTTGGACGATGTGCAATGCGACCGAATGGGAACATGACAGCGCGCATCGCAGTACCCACGCCACCCATGTTACGCAACAATTCGATTTGCGCTTCCTGTAGTTTATACAAGGTATCCTGCATCGCCCAATGCATAAGTGGTAAATCTTCTTTTAAGCGACCTTGGTCATGGAAGCGTTTAAGTACAGCAGAGCCAATGAACAAGTAACTCAGCATGTCACCTAAACGTGCAGAGATACGCTCTTTACGTTTTAGGTTACCGCCGTACATGCCCATCGCAACGTCCGACAACAAGGCTAGGTTAGCGCTGAAGCGGTTCATTTGCTGATAGTACTGCTTGCTTGAGTCGCTCGCAGGTACTGAGCTTAAGCGGTGACCGCCAAAGCCGTAGAATAATGAACGGACAAAGTTGCTTGCAGCAAAGCCAATGTGACCAAACAACGCTTTATCAAATTTGTTCAACGCTTCTGGACCACTTTCAGCTGACGCGTTCATTTCCTCAAGGACATAAGGATGGCAACGGATTGCGCCCTGACCATAAATCATCATGCTACGAGTCAGAATGTTGGCACCCTCAACGGTAATCGCAACAGGTACGCCTTGGTAACCACGACCCAAATAGTTGTTTGGACCTAAGCAGATACCTTTACCACCGTGGATATCCATCGCATCATCCATGCAGGCACGCAACTTCTCGGTCATGTGGTATTTCGCGATAGCCGAGATAACCGATGGTTTCTCACCTAAATCGATACCCGCAGTCGCTAAGGTTGTTACCGAATCCATTAAGTAGGCGTTACCACCAATGCGTGCCATCGGCTCTTCAACACCTTCCATTTTACCGATAGGCAGTTTGAACTGACGACGGATTCGAGAGTATGCACCGGTTGCCAATGCCATTTGTTTGATACCACCGGCACTGTTTGAAGGCAGGGTAATACAACGTCCCACGGACAAACACTCAACCAGCATACGCCAGCCCTTACCTGCGTTTTTCGCGCCACCAATGATGTAATCAAGCGGTACGAATACATCGGTGCCGCGAATCGGACCGTTTTGGAACGGTACGTTAAGCGGGAAGTGACGACGACCGATTTCAACACCGTCGGTATCACGTGGAATCAACGCACAGGTAATACCCAGTTCTTTCTTGTCGCCCAGTAAACCGTCTGGGTCGTACATTTTAAAGGCAAGACCGATCACAGTCGCAACAGGGGCGAGGGTGATATAGCGTTTGTTGAAGTTGAGCTTAATACCGACGATTTCTTCGCCGTTCCACTCACCTTTACAAATAACACCTGAGTCAGGAATCGCACCCGCATCAGAGCCTGCTTCAGGACTGGTCAAGCCAAAGCATGGGATCTCGTCACCTTTTGCAAGGCGTGGCAAGTAATGATCTTGCTGTTCTTTAGTACCATAATGCTGCAACAATTCGCCTGGACCTAATGAGTTAGGTACACCTACGGTGGATGCCAATACCGTACTGACGCCAGCTAGCTTCTGTAAAACGCGTGACTGCGCATACGCAGAAAACTCAAGACCACCGTATTCTTTTTTGATGATCATGGCAAAGAACTTGTTGTCTTTCAGGTACTGCCACACATGCTCAGGCATGTCAGTCAGCTCATGCGTGACCTGCCAGTCGTCGAGCATTTTGCAGACTTCTTCACAAGGGCCGTCCAAAAACGCCTTCTCTTCTGCGCTTAACTCAGCCTTTGGAATGTTGTGTAGCTTGCTCCAGTCAGGGTCACCACCGAATACTTCGCCTTCCCACCAAACGGTACCCGCTTCAAGCGCATCACGCTCAGTGTCTGACATTTCTGGCATTACTTTGCGAAATGCCGTTAGAATAGGCTTAGTAAGTAAGCTCTGACGGATTGATGTAATATTCAAAGGCACCAAAATAACGGCAAGAATGACCCAAAGTACAGGGCCAACAATGCCAGCTATGCTGCCAACCGCAAACATCGCCACAAGGCCTGCGCTAAAGGCAACCAAGCTGGCGCGTTTGTAAGTTAATACACCGGCAACCAAGAGGGTTGCGATGATCCAAAGTGCGACACTCATATAAATCACTCCAAGTTAGAGGTCTGACCAGTAATATGTGCAAATTAGATCAGACGGCTATGTTTTTCAAGAAAAATTTGAACACCTGTTTGAATCTTTTGTCATAGAGTGTACAGGCAAGCTGCCAGTAGGGCGGTTATATTGATACGGAGTAACGGCTAAAAGGAGTCTTCGATGGCGAAAAAATTAGTGACCGCAATGGTATTAGCCACTGCATCGTTTGCCAGTATGGCAGTTTGGGCAGAGCCCGTCGAGCTTGCACCTTATAAGGCAGAATACAGTATTACTCGAGGTGGAAGCGACTATGGTGAAGGGCAACGTTATTTAACCCAAACCAATGCGGGCGAGTGGCAGCTGTACGGTCATACCGATATTTCGTGGTTTATACTGTCCGATGAGCGCACGACGGAATCCGTGTTCCGTGTGAATGATGAACAAGACTTTATTCCCATCGACTTCCAATATAAACGCGAGGGGACAGGCTCAGATCGAGCGTTTCATGCCAGCTTCGATGCCGAAACCCACCAAGCAGTGAATGTAGCGTCCGGTAAGCCAATAGATATTAACTGGCAAGGTGCTTTATACGATGAGGGCTCGGTCGCCGAGAAGCTCCGTTTAGATGTTGCCGCTGAACGTGAACCGCTTAGCTATGCAGTGATTGATGAAGAGGGCCATAGTAAAACGTATCGCTTTCAACGGATTGGTGAAGAGACTATTAGCACGCCTTATGGTCAGTTAGACACCATTAAAGTTGAACGTGTGCGGGATAATAACAAGCGTGAGACCTACTATTGGTTCGCGCCTGAAATGAACTACTTACTGGTGCAATTACAGCAGTTTAAAGAAGGTGACGAGCAAGCCACGATGGCATTAACCGGCGTGACTTATCCGAAGTCGAGCGAGGATTAATCCTCGCTCGCGTAACCGTGCGGCCCGAGCGGCTGATTATCGAGTTCAACGCCTTGTGCACCGAGTGCAAGGCGGTCATCACAAAACCATTTGACCACTAACGGGTAAATACGATGCTCCTGCTCGTGCACCCGCGCCTGCAAGTCATCGGCCGTGTCACCCTCAAAGACCGGTACTTTTGCCTGGAGTATCACCGGGCCGCCATCAAGCTCTTCAGTGACAAAGTGAACACTAACACCGTGCTCCTTATCGCCGGCATCTAATGCGCGTTGATGAGTATTGACGCCTTTGTACTTAGGTAATAGAGACGGATGAATATTCAACATGCGACCGGCAAAGTGACGAGTGAAGTCCGCCGTGAGAATGCGCATAAAGCCCGCTAAAATCACCAAGTCGGGTTGATACGTATCAATTAACGCCTGTAACTCGGCATCGTACGATTCACGGCTATCAAACGCCTTATGCGATAACGCATGAGTAGCGATACCGCGTTCAGCAGCTCTTTCGAGACCTTTTGCGGTGTCTTTGTTAGCGATAACGGCGACAACTTCGCCGTTAACTTGTTGTTTTTCGCAAGCATCTACGATGGCTTGCATGTTCGAGCCGGTGCCCGAAATTAGCACTACAATACGTTTCATGAGCCGTCCACTAGCGGGTTTCGTCAGCTAAAATCTCAACTTGCTCGTCATTTTCGGCGGCATCTGCAATACGACCAATCACCCAAGCATCTTCGCCGAGCTGGTTAAGTAGTTCAACGGCACGCTCTGCTTCAGCGTTTGGTACTGCGATGACCATGCCCACACCACAGTTAAAGGTGCGGTACATTTCGCGCATGCTGACATTGCCGTTTTCTTTTAACCAGTCAAAGATCACCGGCCATTCCCAGCTGTTACCGTCGATAACGGCTTTAGCGCCTTTTGGCAGTACGCGTGGAATGTTTTCCCAGAAACCACCCCCGGTGATATGCGACAACGCGTGTACAGGCACTTGCTTAATCAGTTCTAACACTGACTTCACGTAAATGCGTGTCGGCTCAAGTAAGTGTTCAGCGAGCGTACGGTTCTCGAGGTGTGACTCCAAATCCGCTTCGCTGACTTCAATAATCTTGCGGATTAACGAATAGCCATTGGAGTGAGGGCCGCTTGAAGCCAGAGCAATCAGCGCGTCACCTTCGGCAACTTTAGTGCCATCGATGATGTCATCCTTTTCGACAACACCAACACAGAAACCCGCTAAATCAAAATCACCGTGCTCATACATGCCAGGCATTTCTGCCGTTTCGCCGCCAATCAATGCACAACCTGACTGCTCGCAGCCATCGCCAATACCGGTCACCACATCCGCAGCCACATCAACGTCGAGTTTGCCAGTTGCATAATAGTCGAGGAAGAACAGCGGCTCAGCACCCTGTACAATGAGGTCGTTGACACACATCGCGACCAGGTCAATGCCTACGCCGCGGTGTTGTTTTAAATCAATCGCTAAGCGCAGCTTAGTGCCCACGCCATCGGTACCTGAAACTAATACCGGCTTTTTGTAGCCTTCAGGAATCTCGCACAATGCACCGAAACCACCAATATTGCCCATCACTTCGGGGCGGCTGGTCCGTTTGGTGACACCTTTAATACGATCAACAAGCGCGTTGCCAGCGTCGATATCAACGCCTGCGTCTTTGTAGCTTAAAGAGGGTTTATTGTTACTCACGAGCAGTTCCTAAGCGGCAAAAAATTTGCGCGCAAGTTTAGCACGAAAAACCACCGAATAGGTACTCCCAATCGGCGGTTTTACGCGGAAAACTAGTCTCGCCAGAACTTAGGCAATAGCAAGGTCAGTACGGTAAAGTACTCTAAGCGACCTAAGATCATGGCAAAGGTCAGTAGCCAGGTCCCCGTGTCGGTAACGGGGATAAAGTTGCTCGACACTTCGCCAAAGCCTGGACCGAGTACGTTAATGCATGCTGCGACAGCACTAAAGGCACTGAAAAAGTCGAGTCCAGTCATCATCAGTAAAACCGTGAGCACCATGGTGCAAATGGCAACTAACAACATGAAACTGGTGACCGCGGCGAGTACCGGCGTACGAACCACTTTATGTTGATAGCGCACATGAATCACCGCACTGGGGTGAATTGCCTGCAACATATGATGTTTTATCGCACGGAAAGTAATAATGTTACGGATGAATTTGTTGCCGCCCGCGGTCGAGCCGGCACAGCCACCTAAATAACTCGCAATAATCAAAAAGCCCGCGGTAGCGGCAGGCCACGCGGATAGATCATCGGCGCCAAAGCCGGTACTGGTCATAAACGAAATGACATGAAACACCGCCTGCGAGACCGACACCCAGAATGAAGGATGGGTATGATTGACCACCGCCATCGCCGTTAAAATGGCGGAAATTGTGAGGATCGCTAAGATAAAGTAGCGTGTTTCCTCGTCCTGCCAGTAACCTTTAAGTGAGCGTACGGTAAAGTTTTTGTGATGCAGTGCAAAACTGATGGCACCGAGCGCCATGAACACATCGGCAACGCCCAAAATCGTGTGACTATTGAAATGACCCATACTGGCGTCGTAGGGCGAGAAGCCACCCGTAGATACAGTAGAAAACGAATGAGCGATGGCATCAAACGCATTCATACCGGCAAGCCAATAGCTCAAGGCACAGGCGAGGGTTAAACACAAATAAACCAGCCATAAATAGCGACTGGTTTTGGCGACACGAGGGGCAATTTTATCGTCTTTAATCGGCCCAGGGGTTTCCGCCTTAAGCAAGCGCATACCACCGACGTTGAGCATGGGCAAAATAGCGACCACGAAAATCACGATACCCAAACCCCCCATCCATTGCAGAAACTGTCGATACAGCAGGAAGCTTTTGGGCATATGATCGAGCCCGGTCAAGATCGTAGCACCTGTGGTGGTCATCGCGCTGACCGACTCAAATACCGAGTCGGTAAAGCTGACGCCAGTAATGAACATGATCGGCAGGGCACCTAAAACGCCCATTAAAAACCATGTCATGGTGGCAAAGGCGAGTGCCTCGCGATAATACAAACGCGCCATATTGCCCTTGCGGTAGCGCAAATAAACCAACAACGACAGTGCAAAACAAATAAGGGAACCATCTAAAAACTGACTAAAGGTTTTATCCCTAAAGACCAGCATCGACAGCAATGCGAACACGAGTTGAATACTACCTATCCAAAGAAACGGCCATGCCAATAGCCGCAAGGTTGCATGTATATTCAATGGTTAACCCTTTGTAGAGACGCTAAAAAATACACAAATAATCATTTCAAACGGGTAAAGATCGTACGATAATAGTCAAGAGCCGATGCGCTGTTGCATTCTTCTGGGCTGATGCCCACACCGGTTAAGGATACCCACAGACAGGTATGATGAACCTTGTCCCTGCAAATGTCACCCATCTTGATAGTGTTGTGCAATTAGAAAAGGCAACTTTTCCAGACGATGCCATCAGCAAGCGTAGTTTTCGCCGGTTTATCGAGTCGAACACGGCGGACTTTTTTGTCATGCTCAACGATAAACGCGTGGTGGGCTATTACGTGGTGTTGTTCCGTAATAACACCAATCTGGCGCGGCTGTATGCGCTGGTATTAAGTCCACAATTTCGTGGTAGCGGTTTCGGAAAACAGTTACTTCAACATGCCGAAGATCGAGCCGATCTGCGACACAGCTTATTCTTGCGAACCGAAGTTGCAACGTCTAACCAACTCGCACAACAGTTATTTATTAATGCCGGTTTTCGTGCAGTTGAGCTACGCGAGGCTTACTTCCCACCGAGTGCCAGTCAATCGCAGGATGCGCTGATACTGCAAAAGCTATTACCGCGCTATGAGCTAGGTGAGGACAACAGCGTCGGCGCAACCGAGCGCTACGTGCCCATGATGACACAGTCGACGGAGTTCACTTGCGGGCCCGCAAGTTTATTGATGGCGCTGGATTACTTTGGACGTCCGACCGCGGATGCCTCACAAGAAGAGCTCGAAATTTGGCGCGAGGCGACCACCATTTATATGACCTCGGGTCATGGTGGCTGCGGACCGCACGGACTTGCGCGAGCAGCGTTCAAGCGCGGGTTGTCAGTACGCGTTGCGGTGAATACCGACGATGCACTGTTTATTGACTCGGTGCGGCAAGAACAAAAGAAAGAAGTCATGCAACGGATCCAACAAGCCGATATCGATTACCTGAACCGCCACGGCGTTGCTATTGATGTGTGCGACTACGGTGTTGCTGAGCTGAAAGCTGATTTGGGCGAGGGGCGGCTCGTACTCGCGCTCATCTCAACCTATCATTTTGATGGTATACGTGCGCCGCATTGGGTGTTGATCTGCGCCGCGGACGATGACTTTATTTATATCAATGACCCGGACTACGACACCTTACCCTGGGAGTCACCGACCGAACGTCAGTATTTGCCGATTCCAATAGCGACCTTTAACAAGGCGTTTGGATTCGGCGGCCGTAAACAAAAGGCCGCCGTGATTGTGGGGCGCGTCGATTAGTCGACGCTACTAATTTGCCAAACCGACACACTGCCACTGACTTCGTTACCGACCACCAACAGCGGTTTGCCTGTCGCGCTGTCGGCGGCAGGTACAAAGACCATACCCTCAGGCGCGAGATCACCGATACCGTCATCCACTGATAAGCCTTCCGTTAAGTCACGGTTGATAACATAATCAACGAACTGGGCGTTGTAAGGGTTAGTTACATCATAAACCATGATGCCGCCCATACGTTCCAAGCCGATAAACGCATAGGTACGAGAACCGATTTGACCTAAGGTTAACGCTTCTGGTTCAGGCCCTTTGTTTGAAGAACGCGAGTCACCTTCGTTCTCGTCGTCGTTATTGTTAAATGCGTTGCCATGCACTGAAGCCGTGATCCGTTCAAAATCGTCACCGCTGTCAAATACCGGCAAACCATTTTGATCCCAAATAGTAAACGAGCGTGAGCCATAGGCATATAGCGTTTCATATTCGCCATCGTTGTCGGTATCCCCAAGGGCTTTAGTCACTGTAAGGCGACCCAAAGGAAAGGCTGTAAAGTTTACGTCTTTAGGGTCATCACCGGCTAACGTTTCGAGTTCGCTGCCGGCTGCATAATCTAAATCACGCGCCTGGGCTTCATCAGTGTAGGCTAGACAGCCATCGTCACTGTCATAGTCTTCTCCACCTGCTGCAGTACAGGCTGCTTCGTCCGCCACATCAAAGAAATACTCACGCGCATCACCCTCGTTAGCGGTGACCAGGAACGTGGCATTGTTCCATTGATAATGAGCGATCGAATCAGGCATATAGACACCTTTTAGGTTGTCATATTGGCCAAAACTCACGGTACCATCTTCCATGGTGTCAATCTGATACGAGCTCCAATCCTTAAAGCCCAAGCCCACAATCTCAATTGAATTATCGGATAAATCAACCACTGCCAAGCCGTTGTTTTCTTGTAACGTGACATAGGCGCGGTCGTTAGTCGCAGTGATATATTCAGGCTCTAAATCTTGCGCGACCGTGGTTTCGATAAGGTTACCATTGATGGTGCGACCCGACGGGTTAGGGAAGTGCATACCCAGCGCTGCGAGATCCGCCTGCTGGCCATTAAAAGCCTGAAAATCTAACTGCGCCACAGTGGCATCCTCGATCCCTGAGTCTGCAAGTGTAATGACCGTAATAGAACCCTCTGGGTCGACTGAGTAGTCGCCATTAGGCTCACCTTCATTAGCAACGAGAACGCGGGTGCCATCTGGGGTAAAGGTGACCATGTCGGGTAAAAAGCCCGCCTCGATCGAACCGCTGTACGTTGCCGTACCTTGCGCTAACTCATAAAACAAGATTTCGCCACGCACGCCATGATCCGCCTCCATCGCGACCGCCAACCAATCGCCATGGACGGCGATACTATTGGCACCCTGCAACGTTTTACCATTAACGTCGGTTTCTAGCGTTAATGCGGTGCTGGTAAGATTATCCAGCGTAAGTGCGTTGTCGCTCGCTGTCGCCGGAAGCTCTGCGGCATCCATGATTTCAACCGTCGGCGTAGCGGCGGCACTGTTAATCGCGAGAAACTGCTGGCGCGCTGTATCGTACTGCACGATCTCAGCCGCACCTTCAGGATCCTCTGGATTTAAGACCGTACGCGCAACTAAACTCAGTGAGATTCCGTTAGCTGCGTTTTGACCATCTTCACCTGCGGGGCCTTGTGGACCTTGAGCGCCCGTCGCACCGGTATCGCCGTCGTCACCCTCGAGCGCACATCCCGAAAGCGCGATGACTAAACAGCTGGCAAGTAATGTATATTTTGTTTTAATTGTACTCATACAATGTTCCTGGCAATGGTTAAAAAGCTTTCTTACGCTAAGCGTGTTATGTGACCTCTTAACTGCACTCGTGCGACGCTTTGATGACAGTTTGGCGAACAGTTAAGATAAGGTTAAATTGAAGTTCAAACTGATCGGTTTTACTTTATAGATGCGTAGCCCTTAACTATATAAGAAACAAACACTGGTATAAGGAAGGTCTAATGAGCTCTGCATTTGATGATTTTGAACTGAAAGGACACAAACTCGAAAATCGTTTTGTTGTCGCACCTATGACCCGCACCAGTGCGGATAAAAAAGGTAAGCCCACCGAGCTGATGGGTGATTATTATGAGCGTTTTGCCAAAGGCGGCTGGGGCGTGGTCATCACTGAAGGTATCTACACCGACCAGCAAGCGAGTCAGGGCTATGAAAACCAACCCGGGCTGACCGATGCACCTCAAACCGATGCATGGAAAGAGATCGTCGAACGTGTTCATAAACACGACTGCGTGTTTATTGCTCAATTGATGCACGCCGGTGCACAAATGCAGCACAACGAATTTACTGACGAACCTATCGCACCGAGCGCAGTGAAGCCGAAAGGCGAACCGCTCGATCTGTATGGCGAGAGCGATGGTTGGAAAGAGCCAAAAGCGATGGGTGAAACCGAATTTGATGCTGCCATGCAAGGTATCATCGGCGCCGTTAACCGTGCTAAAGAAGCCGGTTTCGACGGTATCGAGTTGCATGCGGCTAATGGCTACCTACTCAACGAATTTTTAAGCGACCACTTTAACCAGCGCGAAGATCAGTGGGGCGGTGGCATGGCAAAACGGCTGAAGTTTGTCGAAATGGTCGTCAAAGCCGCAAAATCAGCCGTCGATGACGACTTCATCGTGGGCATTCGTGTGGGTCAAATTACTGTGACCGATCCCGACTACCAGTGGCCAGAGGGCGAAGACGGTATGATCCGTATCGTGAAGGGCTTGAAAGAAGCTGGCGTCGACTATATACATACCACAGACACCAGCGTTGACCGTAAACCGTTTAAAGACGGCAGTAACAGTACGCTTGCAGAAGTGGTGCAAGACTTTAGCGACATTCCGGTTATCGTCAATGGTGGTATTGATGAGAGCAATTACGAACATATTGCGGCGCATTACGAAAACGGTTTGCTCGCTATTGGTAAAAAGGCGCTCGCCAACCCCGACTTACCGCATCGGTTAAAGAAAGGGGAAACCATTGAGGATCTCGACTTTGCCATGTTGCAACCCATTGCAACACTCGAAAACGAATGGAAATGGCGCGACGAGCACGATAAGCACGTCAAGTAAGGAGAAATGATGAAACACGTAGCGGTTATCTTATCAGGTTGCGGTGTCTTTGATGGCGCCGAAGTCAACGAAGCCGTACTGACATTGCTGCACTTAGAGAAGCAGGGCGCTAAATATTCAATATTCGCACCCGATGTGCAACAAATGCATGTTGTCGACCACCTAAAAGGCGAAGCCAGTGGCGAGCAACGCAACGTATTGACCGAGTCTGCTCGCATTGCGCGCGGCGACATCAAGCCACTTTCAGAACTCGACGCGGCGAACTTTGACGCATTGATTCTGCCAGGTGGGTTTGGCGTTGCGAAAAACCTATGTAACTTTGCCGAGAAAGGCGCCGACTCAACCGTTAACGCCGAAGTACTTGCGGTGGGTAAAGCCTTTAAAGACGCTAAGAAACCCGCAGGCTACATGTGCATTACACCGGTATTGCTGCCACACGTTTACGGTAAAGGCGTGAAAGGCACCATCGGCACTGATGCCGATACCGCCAAGGCCTACAGCCAGATGGGCGGCGAGCATGTGGACTGCAGCGTGCGTGATATCGTCGTTGATGACGCTCACCGCGTGGTCACTACACCGGCATACATGTTGGCAGAATGCCTGCTCGATGCCGATGAAGGCATCAAAAAGCTGGTTGAAAAAGTGCTGTTTATGGCCGCATAACGCGGCACAGTAAAATAAATTTGTTAAGTGCTTAATATTTCGGCGGTTGCGCTGTCTAAGAGATAGCGCAATACGCGCGAATCAGGTACAATGTACTTTGCTTTGGGGCTGATCTGGATTCGACGGGATACACGAAACCCAAGGTGCATGCCGAGGTGAGGCTGGCCTCGTAAAAAGCCTCAACGTTATAGTTGCAAACGACGACAACTACGCTCTAGCGGCTTAATAACCCGCTAAGCCCGTCCCCCAGCGCTTTGTCTACGAGACTGGATCAGGATGGCTCGACCTAAGGTAGACTCGCGTGGATGCTTTGTCCGGAGCTGAAGCGTTAAACTTAATCGGACTCGCCAGTAGTTGAAGCCTGTCAGTCGGCGTCATGCTGGTTAATAAAAAGACTGAATAAGCATGTAGGACCGAGGATGTAGGTATTGCGGACGCGGGTTCAACTCCCGCCAGCTCCACCACATTATATAGCGGCGCATCGCGCGCCGCTTCTCCCTATCCCAAGCGTGGTAAGCTTTCCAGCGTCACGCGTTCTGTTCGTAAATTACGCTCGACTGCTCTCAAATACGCTCCATTTTGCCAACCTGATGCCAACTTTTGCCAACGGGGTGACAACTTTGGTGAGCATTTTGGTGAACTTGCAACACCATACTCAACTCATTTTTTGAATCGCATCTTACGTAATTTCGATTACTTCGATGCCATATCGGCAGAAAACTTTCTTCGCTCAATTAAACAGGTTTCGTCACTTCTTGGTTTCGACTTGCTCGACGAACGCCAACACGAATCACTTGCCGAAACGCTGGCCTCTCAATTTCGTTTCCTCACCGTTTCAATTTCGTACACGAAAGCAAAACGATATGGTTTCGATTTATCTCACTACAACGAGACCGAAATTAAAACGAGAGTGCGTGATATGCGTTTCTGGAAAAGCCAAATCAGAAAACGTAGTAAAGAGCTACTATCTGAATTGGAACGGTGCATTGGCTTAGTCTCTAATCGAAGAGCGAAGTATTGCGGCGATCTTACATACGGTCGTTTCAGAGAGTCTGAACAAAAATCCAACGAATTTTTAGAGCGGCACTTTATTCAGAGTTTAGACGGCGAGCGCGTTTCACTAAAAGAAATTTCTGAACATAACACGACCAACAAGCAGATCCTGTTCTACGAATGGATTACAAGGGTTAAAGGGTTTGACGAACTAGCCGAGCGTTATGGTCATGCGTCGATGATGGTAACGTTAACTTGTCCAGCCTATATGCACGCAACTTACTCGCGCTCTGGGAGCTTAAACCAAAAATATGATGGTCAAACGGTAAGAGAGTGTCAAAGGCACCTCAATACGGTTTGGAGACGAGTTAGGGCAAAACTTAAGCGAGACAACGTAAATATATACGGCATGCGGGTTGTTGAACCGCACCACGACGGAACGCCGCATTGGCATTTAATCGTTCATTGTGAAGAGCCTGAGCTAAAGCAAGTAAAACGGATCATTAAACATTACGCTCTGCAAGAGTCACCGAACGAGTGCGGCGCACTAGAACGCAGAGTTGATTTTATCGATATCGATCGCGCTAAAGGTTCATCTGCATCCTACCTAGCCAAGTATCTCGCTAAAAATATGATTGGCTTAGATACAGAGGGCGAGGGATGCAGGCGTGTGAGCAGACATGCCACCGACTGCGCCCGAGCTTGGGCAAGTGCTCATAGCATTAGACAATTCCAGCAATTTGGTGGTGCAAGTGTCACTGTTTACCGAGAGCTTAGACGACTTCGCGATGAAACCCTCGATCCTATTATAGAACCCGCAAGGTTAGCGGCTGATGCATCCAACTGGGCAACTTATTGTGAAGCGGTGGGCGGCGTTAGTGTTTCAAGCAGAACGCAAACGATTAAACCTTACTATGAGCAGTCAGAGTCCTTTAATCGCTCAACAGGTGAAATCATTGAAGCTGGACAGTCAGAAAACGTAAACCGCTACGGAGAGCCCAAAAGCAAGGTGGTTAAGGGCTTAGCTTATGCGGGAAAAGTGAGAAAGACGCGCACTAAGCTCTGGACAATTATTGCATCACCACCGCAGTCCGATGCATCGCCGCCCGCCAGGGCGGCATGCAGAGGAAACGGTGGTCACCTTGGACTTGTGTAAATAACTGTACGGAACATCAAAATGAAGCAAAAACCAGTTTTAAACGATACTCAAAAACTAGAATTTGACTTAGAAGAAGCAACCTCACTGATACACATGGCGATCCATCGTGCAGGTATCGAACAACCTAAGTTTGAGGACATTGGATTAATAGTAGGTGTATTGGCGATGAACGACGAAATTGAAGTTGTCGTCAAGTTTCACGATGGTTTACGTCAATTTACACGTCGAGAGCTAGGTGGTTCTTACGTAGAAGAGCACATTCCAGAGTAGAAAAGTTTAATCTCATGTTTGACAGTGATTTAATTTGAGGTTATATAGTTAATTTCAGGTTAAATAAAATGTGAGGTTAACTATTATGTTCGACTTTTTGACGGATGAACAAAACGCTCGCTTACAGAGTTCAATAGCTGAATTTAAAGGGCATGTGAGCACAATCGAAACGGCTATTGGGGCTATCGTTATTGGTCAGCGGTATGGCTGGCGTGTACTTAGAATGGTTCATAGCTCTAATACGATGAAGAAATATGAAAAAGCTATCGGCTTGTCTTATGAGGAAATCTGTCCAGAGGAAACAGAGCTCAGTACACGAAATGTGGGTTACAGAGCATCTAAAGTGATTGGTAAGTATTGGGATATCGTGATGGGTCGTCACAAAGTTGAGCGGAAGGCTGAGCTGGATGAGGAGGAAACTCAATCATGAATCAACCACGGTGGGTATTACTCGGTCATTTCTGTGAGCTAACTGGATTTACTCAAAAAGCTGTTTATGCGCTCATTCAAAAAGGGCGTTGGATGCTTTCACGAGAATATAAAAAGGTGAATGGTCGCTACTTTATTAACCTTGAAGCTTACGAACGTTGGATAGAAACTAACGGTTAAAATTCGTTATGGAAAAGACTCAATATAAAGGTATTTACGCTGGCAAAAATGCGGTACGTATGGAATTTATGTATCGTCATCAGCGTTGCCGAGAAACGTTACGTGTTAAGCCAACATCGGACAACTTGAAGCGTATCCATCAGAAGTTGGAGCGGGTCAAAATCATGATCCAATTCGGTGAGTTCGACTACGTAAAAGAGTTTCCAGAGTCGAAGCAGGCTTTTCAGCTCAGTGACAACAAAGCGGCTCACATGAGCATTGAGCAAATGATGACTCGTTGGTATGAACAAAGTTACAGACATTGGGCGTTCAGTACTGAGAAAGCCAATCGAGGCCGGATGGATAACCACGTTATCCCAAATTTTGGAAAAATCATTGTAAATGACTTCACGCCCTCGACATTTAGAGAGTGGCAACGAACAGCAACGATTAGCGCGAAGACTGTCAATGAGGTTCACTCGCTGTTGAGTCAGGGGTTCGACTTTTTGGTTTACGACGATATTATTGACCAAAACCCCATGAAGCGGGTAAAACGCTTAAAACACCAAACAGAGGAAGTTCAGCCGTTTACACCTGAAGAACGTGAAAAAATACTGTCTGCGTTGCCAGAGGGTTACGCAAGGGACTTTTATGAATTCGCATTTTGGACGGGGTTGCGTACTGGTGAACAAATTGGATTAAGGTGGAAGAATGTAGACTTAAATCGTAAAACCATTTTTATTTGCGAATCTATAGTAAAAGGTAAAGTTGCAGGAACGAAAACGGTTGGTAGCAGACGAACTCACGAACTTCACCCTAATGCTTCAGAAGTCTTAAGCAGGATTAAAGCCGAAAAGAGTAGTTTACCTGATCCTGATGAAGAATATGTATTCCTTGATCCTAGAACTTTAAAGCGTTGGAAAGATGAAGGAGTACCTAGAGAAAGGTTTTGGGTTAAAGCTGTTAGAATGTCAGGCGTGAGATATTTAAAGCCATACTCTTGCAGGCATACATATGCTTCTACTATGCTGTCATTTGAATCGATGCCAGCAATTTGGGTAGCCAAACAACTAGGCCATAGAAATTTAGAAATGCTCAATAAGCACTATGGGCGATGGATAAAATAAGCTATTACGTTTAAAATTTGGGCTTTACCCTTATCTGAATTCAGGTAACTAATTTTTGATGTTATTAAATACTCTATAGTTAGTTAATGAGAGCTTAAAGCCTGTATATTTCCTCGATTATTGTTTTATAAGCTACTTTTAGATTATCTTTAGAAATAGGATCATTTCTCGATTCCAAAACTAATACTGAGGTAGTCAATATAGACCTTGCAGCAGGGAGTTGTATGCAGAATATTACGAATAGAATGCCCAACAAAACTAGCCAATCTGATAACAACACGTAAGCATCTGCTAAGTTCGAAGTAAATATATATATTGTCGATGCTAAAATTATATTTGAAAGCAACCCAGTGAAGTGGTAAAGAAAAGTCGATCTAAAAAAGCTTTGTTTCAATTGATTTTTTGATGGGTTATTAGATAACGAGGGATTAACTACTCCCTCTTTTTTAAGGTGCGCATCTCTGATTTCCCAGAGAATAGCCTTGATAAAAACTAGCTTGATAGCCCAGCAAATAAATAGTGATAGTAAAATTAGAGCAACAGTGGATAGGTTAGTGTTTAAAGAGTTATCTAAATTAAAAATGTAAGATAGCTTTGATGAAGAAAGAAACTTTATAGGATCTAAATACCCATACTGCTCTTGTGCCTTCCCAAAAATATTACTGACAGCAACAAAAAACAGTAGCCATGATGAAATATTTATGGCTACTTTTGTAAACCGATTAAACTTAGATAATTCAACCGTATCAAACATTATGCTACGTCGATGAAGTGAATATCACCGGCTAAGTTGTCCACTACACCAAATTCCGTTATTGAAAATCCAATCACAGACACCATTACCGCATCATCTCCTGAAAGATAATCCCGAAGTTTTTGCAAGTCTTCCTCATCTTTAAAGTAGACGGTTCTGGAAATCCCGCTAGTGACGTCTAAACATTTTGCGTAGGGCTTCTTCTCATTTACTAAATCAAGTCCTCTTACCCTTATAGTATATCTATACGGGCCAACTATATTTCGTCTCATAACAACCTGGTTGAACCTCTCCGCTTTAGCTCTGTCGAAATGAAAACGTTCTACCCTTCCTGGTTCAGGGGTTTTTAGTTCAAACTCAAGCCAGCTCTGACCTGCTGCTTCTGTTCGAATTTCGGATAATATAGAATTTACTTCTCTACAAATAGCCTTCTTTGCAAAATCATTGTCTGCTTCAGGGGGAGCGTTTGCCTCGATCTCCTCTTGCTGCTGTAAGTCTGCTATTTTCTCTCTAATTTGTTTTGGCGTTATTGATGCCTGGGGTTCTTGGTTATAGGCTTCTTTAATATAGTTAGCCATTCTCTCGGCTACTCTTCGTGCTAATTGATTATTTCTCGATGATAAGAACTTAAGAATAATCCCGCCATCTTCAGGATCTAGGACTGTAAACTCTAGATCTTCTCTTTCATCGTGAGTTATTCGCGCAAATTTATGAATATTTCCTCGAGATTCGCTTAAAATAGCCCGATCTACAGCCGCTGAAAAGTGTTTGAGGGTATTTGCATATGTTCTCAAACCTAGTTTATGACTATCGGTAATCTCACCAGAGTAATGTATACTAATGTCGAAGTCTTGGTTTACTTCTCTCGGCATATTATATACCTTATATAATGATTGGATGTAGAATGATATTTACACAGTTTTACATGTCATGTAAAACCTTAAGCGCATAATTGTTCGAGGGAATTTATGGGTTCAACTCCCGCCAGCTCCACCAATTCCATAAAAAGCCGCTCATTTGAGCGGCTTTTTTTATGCCCACTCATTGGCCTTTTGTGCTTCGGGCATGTTCTGATTCCGGGCCTCACCGCTTTTCGGAATCCCCCGCCCTAGGGGACTATCGCGTTTTTAGGTAGCTCGGCGAAAAAGGTCCTAGACATTTTAACTCTATTCATTCAACCTCAATATTCACTCATAAGGGAATAAATAACATGGAGAGTTATATGAGATGGTTAACTTTGGCGTTTTTTATAGTGTTCTTGGGCGGCTGTGCTTCATCCGGTACACCTATAAATTTGGCTGCTGTAAAGCAAATGGAAAAGGGTGTTACGACCCAAGATCAAGTTAAAAATCAATTAGGCTCGCCGACATCGGCGGGAATAACATCTGAAGGTGAGTCGTATTTCATGTACGTTTTCAGTAGAACTCAGGTGAAAGGCGAGTCTTTTATCCCTATCGTCGGCGCTTTTGTGGGTGGAGCTACTTCTGATATTCAAACCTTACAAATGTGGTTCACTGAGGATGGCGTTCTAAAGAATTATCAGTTCAACGACACCACGCAAGACGTGAGCTCGGGACTAAGTTCAAATTAAAGCGCGTAATTTTAAGGCGAGGATCATAAGATATCCTCGCCACAATGGAACAACTTCAACTACCGAGCTTTCTGAAAAAAACTGAAGAACTCCAGACAAGGTCAGCTTTTACAACCTTTTTATCACAATTAATTTTTTCATGTGAGTCGACCCAATGACTTGAATGTTTTTTAGTGTTGAATCCACAACCGGTCTTACTACCTTTATTTCCCTGGTGCACAATTCTTGTTGGTGTATGTTTAACAGCCGTAATACTTTCCCTGTACCAGTCTAGAATATTTATGTTTGAAGTTGTTAGATGACAGTTTGCCATTTAAGCAGTTGGTTAAAAAAGCTTATATTAAAACAACATATTTATAACATCTGTGTTACGATCTTCGGGATTCTATCGGAATTTCCACAAAACGGAGTTTTTATGAAAGTGAGAGTGTTTCCGCTGACAATTTCAGCGGTATTGATGGTCGGCTGTGCGTCACAGTCACCCACCCAAAGCCCCGCTAAGCCGGCTGTTAACGAGTCTGCACAAGCTGCCGCACAACAACAAGTGCAAAATCAAGCGCCAGAAGCGGTCACCCTAAAACGTAAAATTGCTGTAGGTCGCCTAACCAACGAAACCAATTATGGCCGCTCACTATTGCGCGGTGCCGACGAGGGTAAGTTCGATAAAAAAATTGCGGACATATTCAGTCAGGCCATTGTAAATACCAATAACTTTCTGATTTTCGAACGTCAGGATCTGGGCTTGCTGAAAAACGAAACTAAGTTGCAAAACAAGCCCGACGAAATGGTTGGTGTCGATACATTGGTTATTGGATCGCTTACAGAATTTGGTCGCGCCACCACCGGCGAGCGCGGTTTCTTATCCAGCAGTGCCAAACAGGAGGCCACTGCCACCGTTGATATTCGGTTAGTGGATGTCAGCACTGGTCAAGTAGTTGCTTCTGTTACCGGCACCGGCAGCTCGTCAACCGAGCAGTCACGCACCATGGGCTTTGGTTCAGTATCCGGTTACGACGGCTCGCTCAACGATAAAGCCATTGGGGCAGCGGTTAATGCAGCGGTCGCCAAGATGGCTAGGCTGCTGTTAGACAAACCGTGGTCTGCCGATGTACTGGCTGTTGAAAATGGCCAGGTGTTTATTAGTGGCGGCGAAGCGCAAGGCGTTAAAAAGGGTCAGACCTTTGCGGTGATGACCAAGGGTAAAAAGGTCAAATCAAGCACCACGGGTAGTACTATCACTTTACCGGGCAAGCGAGTTGGCGTGCTGGAAATTGCCGATACCTTTGGCCGTACCGAGCTTGATCAGGGTGCCTTCGGGGTGTTGACCGAAGGTAGCATTGACGGCCATGACGTTAGTGAACTGAAAGTCGTCGAGATGGGAGAATAACCATGAAAATAGCACTCTTATTTGCGGCGTCACTGTCCTTATTGACCACGGCGTGTGCATATCAACCGCATCAAGAAACGCAAGTTGTTGATGATCGTCCCCAAATCAGCTTTGTTTGGCAATACGATAATATTGAGGCTGAGCAAGCTGAAGTTTACGTCGACGGCCAACGTTTTGGCTCGGTAGCTGAATTCGCTTACCCAGAAAGTTCGGTGCCTGTGCTGATTGGTGAGCACGTTATTGAGGTGCGCCATGGCACTACTGTGTTGTATTCGAAGCGTGATTATTTTGGTGAGAGCACTAGCTACAAGTTGGAGGTGGGTGAATGATTCAACGTAAACTGTTAACGGCGCTTGGCTTGGTAGGTCTGTTAAGTGGCTGTGCGAGTAACAACGGTTTGTACCAATGGGGTAATTACGAGGAAGCGTTATTTGTCAATTATCACGAGCCGGCGGTAAAAGAAGAAATGCTTGATAATTATTTGGTGTTTGTGCGCGAATATGAGCCCGGCAAACAAACCATTGCCCCGGGTCTATACGCTGAGGCGGGTACTTTCATGCTTAATCGAGGTAAAGCCAAAGAGGCGATTGCTTTTTACGAGTTGGAGCGTAAACATTGGCCCGAAAGTGAGGCGTTAATGACCACGCTGATTAATAACCTTGAGGAGCGTACCCAGTGATGTCATTAAAACAAATTTTTCGTGCGGTTATCAGTACAGTGGTTGTCGTGACTTTAGCTGGTTGTGCAGCACCGGGTCCAGACAACGCGTTTTTACAACCGCTACATGAGGAAAAACCGCGTTCGATTTTAGTAGTACCGGTTAATAACGAAACCATTGATGTGCAGGCACCGACGTCGGTGTTGGCGACGTTACCGATGGTACTAGGAGAGCGCGGTTACTATGTATTCCCAGTGAATACCGTTAAAACTTTGCTCGAAAATGAGGGCTATTACGAGCCGGCAGAAGTACACGCAGCTCCACCTGAGAGCCTGGCGACGATGTTTGGTGCAGACACAGTTTTGTATGTGACGATTCATGAGTGGACATCACAATACATGTTGCTCACAACAACCACGACAGTCGATTTCGAGTATCGTTTGGTTAACGCTGACGGCGCTGAGTTATGGCAGGCACGTAAACAACTGAGTTACAATCCGAACAATCAGAACAGCACCGGTAATCCGTTGGCTGACTTGATTAGCATGGCGGTAACCGCCGCGATTGAGCGTGCGGCACCCAATTATCTGCCGTTAACTCGCACTGCTAACTTTCAGACCTTTTACAACCAGCAACGCGGCCTACCGCCGGGTCCTTATAGCCCTGTGTACGACGAGTATTATAAACAGGTAAATACGCAATAATGGTAAGTAAGCACCTTGTGCCTTAGTGCAAGGTGCTAATCGAACAGCGTTTTATTTGCTATTTTTCATTTTTGATAGTGTTACCATCTTCGTTGATAATATTCGCAACTATGTTCTCATGTTGGATATCCCTGAGCTGCATAGCACTTAAGTTGCGGCAACTAACAATAAGTAAACCCGATAAGCTTTGATAAAACCAAATTTCACCATCCATTAATCACCCACCGGAAACAATAAGTTTCCATAAGCCCACTTTATCCCTCATACTTAAACAATAAAATGATTCCTGTCACTTATCACAGGAGTCAAAACTATGTTTAATCGTAAAAAACTGATCAGCGTATTAGGTGAGATGTCGCGCGGTATGATGTTTTCGCAAGGCTATATTAAGGTCGATGTTACGCCGCCTCAGCCGATGATTAAGCCGCATGGCTATGACGATGCGATATGCCGAGGTAAGCAAAATAAATGCGCTGATTGTTGCTGAATATATTGAGGAGACGCAATGTTTGAGCGCTTGTCGGATATGGCGACCTTTGCTGCGGTTGCTGATGCCGCCAGTTTTACGCGGGCGGCGGAGCAACTTGGTATTACTAAAGGCGCGGTGAGTAAGGCGGTTAACCGTTTAGAGGCTCATTTGGGGGTTAAGTTACTTAAACGGACGACCCGCCGACTGTCACTGACCGGAGAGGGCGAGCAGTTTTTGTGTCATTGTCGGGTGATTGTGTCTGAGGCTCAGTTGGCCGAGGAGCACATGGGTGAGTATCAATCTGAACCCAAAGGCACGGTTTCGATTTCTGCGCCGGTCAACTTTGGTGCAGCGCAGTTGGCACCTCAAATCGAAGAGCTCTTATCGCTTTATCCTCAACTCAATATTCACCTTACCTTGTCTGATGAAGTGATTGCATTCAAAGAGCTGGATGTCGACATTGCTATTCGCTTTGGCGAGTTGCGCGACTCGACGCTGTATTATCGGCGACTTCAACCTGTTCAGCATATTGCCGTTGCCTCACCTAGTTACCTCAAGCGGTTTGGTGAGCCGAGTACGCCCGAGGAGTTAGCAGCAGAACATGGGGCGCATTGGTGTATTCCTCGAAATCCATCGGCTTTAGGTTGTCGCTGGCGCTTTTATCGCTCTGGAAAAGAGATCCCGATAACGGTAAAAGGGCGCTTTTTTAGTGATGAGAATCGCGCTACGCGACAGGCTGCGCAAAAGGGGCTGGGTATTGGCTTTTTACCTCAGTACTCAGTGACTGATTTAATTACGAGTGGTGAGCTCAAACAAATCTTAAGTGCTTATATGCCACCGCCTACGCCGGTCAGTTTACTATTTGCGAGCCGTCAATATGCCAGTTCAGCGGTTAATGAAACGATTAATTTCCTGGAAAAAAAGTTGGGGTGATGCAGCTCATGGCAATGGGTAGCTCGCGCCTTTGGCGCGAGAATGGATTTATCGATTTTTAACTGGTCAAAGTATGTATAAACAGATAGTTTGGAAACCAGGTCATTAATATAAAGAGTTATTATAATGGAGTATGAGCTCAAAAAAATCGACGTTAAACAAAGCGCAAAAGTACTTGCTGCTGTCGCATTGATAATCAATTTATTTATATCAGTATTTGGCTTTATTGCTCTCGTGTTCGGCATTCAGACGACCGTCTCTTTTGATTATATCATTTCAATTTCCGTGCAAGGTTTAGTTTGGAAAATCGGCCTACTGCTGTTATCCCCGATACTGATGTTTATTCTCGCCTACCTATCTTTTGCAGTCGTATTTTTGCTGTACAACTACGTTGTTAAATATACGGGTGGTTTAAAGCTACATTTGGTAAAAGCACATAATGATGCGTAATTAGCCACACACATTAATGCGTTTTGGAAAAATCACTGAGGGCGAGTTATGGAACCTGTTAATTGGGCTGATTTTGAAAAAAGTCGATATTCGTGTCGGTACGATTATCGATGTTGGAGTGTTTAGTGACCGGCCTGCATCGAGCTGATGGCTCTGTCGTTCTGTCGACCGTGGATAGGGATGTACCCAATGGGACTCGGCTGGCATAACGTAACTCGACTAATTTTCGTTACGTTGATTAGCGTGCGGTAGCTTCTCATTTTGGCGTAAGGTAAGCACCTCAAAGCCTGACGATGTCACTAGCACGGTATGTTCCCACTGTGCGGATAATTTTTTGTCCCGAGTGACGACTGTCCAGCCATCTTTCTTGAGCTTAGTTTTATGAGACCCTTGATTAATCATTGGCTCTATCGTGAAGATCATACCCGCTCTAAGCTCGAGCCCATCGCCGGGTTTACCAAAATGGAGAATTTGTGGCTCTTCATGCATCTCTTTACCAATACCGTGGCCACAGTACTCCCGAACTACACTGAAGCCCTGTTTTTGCGCGTATTGTTGAATAGCGAATCCGATATCACCTGTTGTCGCGCCTGGTTTTACAGTCTCTATGCCTCGCCACATAGCATCGTATGTTGCATCGACTAATCGTTTCGCTATCGTAGATACGTCTCCGATGGTGAACATTTTACTGCTATCAGCGATATAACCATTCTTTTCGAGTGTAATATCGATATTGACGATATCACCGTTTTTTAGTCTCTTAGCGTTTGATGGGACACCGTGACACACGACTTCATTGATGGAGCTGTTAAGAACAAATTGGTAGCCATACTGTCCTTTACTGGCCGGTCGAGCCTTTAAGCTGTCCACAATAAAATGTTCAACAAAGTTGTTGATATCGAGAGTAGACAGACCTGCCTCTATATAGTTATCTAATTCATGAAAAACGCTCGCCAATAACTGACCCGATTCGCGCATCAATCTAATTTCGTCGGCTGTTTTTATCATGCTAGTCACTGGCTAATACCTCTGAGGTTAAATTGTTCGCTCGCATTTGGCGGTCGATAATTTCGTCAAAACTCAAGGTAGGGTTTTGCTCTGCTAATCGTCCTATTTTCATCCAAAATTCAGCCTGCGCGTTTATCGAGCGCTCCATAACAGAACTTGTTTTGCGAACTTCCTGGTGAAGCTCATCAGATATTTTTACGATGCCCATTACATTTTCCTGAGTATATACAAAGTGTAGCATTATGTAGTGTTTTGTATTTTTTGTCGACATGAGTCGCGATAAACGCTTTGGCATTAATGTAAATAGAACATATCAAACTCAATTGTTGGGCTATGTGATGCTGAAATAACGGCTAGCTACTTTTATTGGTCTCTGAAATACTACTCGTTGAGAATTAAGCAAAATAATAGGGTTCCCATGCCACACAACGCTATCAACTTTAAAGAAAAACTAGGTCTGTTTAACGAACAGTGGTCGCCTAAGGTCATTGCAGAGATGAACGACTATCAATTTAAAGTGGTCAAGCTGCAGGGCGACTTTGTTTGGCATGATCATAAAGATACTGATGAGACTTTTATTGTGCTTGCGGGTAAGCTGCGTATTGACTTTAGAGATGGTCATGTTGAGTTATCCGAGGGTGAAATGTACGTCGTACCCAAAGGCGTCGAGCACAAACCCTATGCTGAGCATGAAGCTCACGTGTTATTAATTGAACCTCGTGGCGTGGTAAATACTGGCGACGAAGAGGATAGTAAAACGGCGGCGAATGATGTTTGGGTTTAGTTGATACGTGATACGTTTATAGTGATTAGAACAAAAAACTAGGCTTTACCATGAATAAATTAGCGCTACTTCTGGCTCTCATACCTTTTTTATTAACGGCATCAATAAACGCCAACGAGGTGTCGCTCGACCAATTTCCTGAGCAGTTAAGAAAGGGTGAGGTGAACGGCATCTTGTCGCAGTTTTCTGAGCAACCTCAAATGTTGGCGCAGGTCTACTCGATTATGGGACGTCCTGATAAAGCCTATGACTTGATACAGCGTTTTTCTAACGCGCCATTTTGTAATGACGTTGGCGGTTATGAAAAAATCTTCGGCGAAGCGAGGGTAAAGTCGATGCTCGCTGACGAATCGATTTTTATGATCAACGAGAACCACTTTAATCCAGCATCACGAACGCTTACGATGACATGGTTACCGTGGCTCAAAGCACAAGGTTTCACTCATATTGGTTTTGAGGCGTTAGAGCCTAACGAGACGAGTAAAGATGGCTTTTATTCTCAAGAACCGATGATGTCTAACTTGATTAAAACTGCCGAGGAATTGGGTTTTGAGGTGTTTGGTTATGAGGCAGAGAAGTTAGCGCCTGAAGATGCAGGCTTTATAGAGCGCTTTGAGTTTAGGGATAAGCAACAAGCCGAGCATGTTGTCGCTGAAATTAAGAAAGCGCCCAAGGATGCTAAGTTTGTGCTGTTTGCTGGCTGGGGGCATGTCGGGGAAGCGCCGCTGCGAGGACCTGACTCAACAACTTATCGTGTGCTGGGCGATTTTTTGAATAACACCTATGGTTATGAAACCTTTAGCATTGATACCACCGCTTGTGCTTTTGAACCGGTTGATGAAAGCCCAACCACAACCTACGCGTATTCAAATGATGGTAACGTACTGAATGTTGGTAGTGTGCAACCGGTCGATAGCCAAATCCGCGTGCCCATGGCACCCGCTGATAACCCGAGTTACTTTCGACGATTGCTAGGCGAGGCATTTCTCCCAGATACGGATAGCTGGCCGCCGAGTACGGCCGTCATTTTACAAGCCTATTATGCGGGTACTGATGTGGTGGCTGATCGAGTCTTATCGGAAGCCAATAAGAAAAGACCACTGTACCTTGATGAGGGTGAATACCGTGTCACGCTGCACGGTTTAGATGGCAACCTGCTATGGCAACAGCGTGTTAATCGAACGTTGTGAATTGAGCAATTTTAATCAAGCCTGACAACCTCAGTTGGGTTTTAATGATGACCTGCTGAGGGGGGAATGTGCGGTATGACAAACTATCAAGGTCGGTTTTTGGAAGTGATCAACTACATAGAAACACACCTTGATACCGATCTTGACGTTAATGCGTTATGTCAGCACGCCTATTTGTCTAAATACCATTTTCATCGCCAGTGCTCGGCATTCTTTGGGATGTCTGTGATTAAGATCGTGCGGCTACTGCGACTTAAACGGGCGGCTTATCAGCTCGCTTATAGAGAAAATGGCAGTATTTTGGATATCGCACTGGCGAACGGCTACGAGAGTCACGAGGCATTTTCGCGGGCGTTTAAAAAGTATTTTGACAAAAGCCCGTCCGATTTTCGGGACACACCGAACTGGGCTCCTTGGCACGCTCAATACGACCCCATATTAATGCTAAGGAACAACATAATGAGTAACACCGATAACTTTAATGTCGAGGTGGTTGAGGTTGATGAAATTGCAATTGCTGTGATGCCACATCGTGGCGCCCCAAATCGGTTGGGACAAACGATTCAAAAGTTTATTGAGTGGCGCAAGCTGAATCGACTTCCACCGAGTAAGAGTCGAACGTTCAACTTGGTGTATGATGACCCCAATACGACGGCGCCGGAAGACTACCGATTTGATCTGTGTTGCTCCATAGAGCAGTCTGCTGAACCCAATGACTATGGTGTTATCGATAGTGTTATTCCTGCAGGCAAATGTGCGCGAGTGAGACATACGGGTAGCGATGACGCGATCGGTATTGTGGTGAACTTTTTGTACACGCAATGGCTAGCGGATTCAGGTTATGAAATCAGAGATTTTCCGATTTACTTTGAACGGATAAGTTTTTTCCCTGACGTCCCAGAGAGTGAAATGATCACCGACGTGTATTTGCCCATTAAATGAGGAGCTTAACCATGAGCCCACAGACCGTCATCGACTTTTGGTTTTCGGAACTGACGCCTAAAGACTGGTTCACTAAAAGTGATACGTTGGACAATACTATCAAGCAACGCTTTGGCGATACGCTAAAAGCCGCAGCACAGGGAGAATGCTGGCGCTGGCGCGAGAGCGCAGAAGGGCGCCTCGCCGAGATTATTATGTTGGATCAGTTTTCACGTAATATTTTTCGTGATTCGGCGCGGGCATTTAGTCAAGATGCAATGGCGCTGGTTTTAGCCCAAGAGGCGGTCGCTCAAGGAGCTGATGATCTGTTAACTAATGATCAAAAAGCGTTTTTGTATATGCCTTATATGCACAGCGAATCTCCTCTAATTCACGAACAAGCCGTGGCGTTGTTTGACCAGCCAGGATTAGAAAACAACTACAAATTTGAGTTAAAACATAAAGAAATCATTGATAGGTTTGGCCGGTATCCGCATCGCAATGAGATACTCGGGCGTTCCTCAACCACTGAGGAGTTGGCATTTCTTCAGCAGCCGGGTTCGAGCTTCTAAATCTGAGCAACGTATTTGTCACTCCCTTGAGCGATTTTCGTGATCCAATACAGTTGATGAAAACTACAATGGAGAACGGCTCCCAGTTAAAGGATTAAAGAGATGACAGACAAGATTAAGGCGCTAAAACTCAAAGACCCTTTTGGTTTAGATAATATCGAGGTTACTGAACTGGACGACCCGGGTCAGCCCGCGGCGGGAGAAATCCGCGTGCGGGTTAAAGCCAGCTCGTTGAATTTTCATGACTATGGTGTTGCCGCTGGGTTTATTCCAACCGAAGATGGGCGCATTCCGATGTCAGACGGTGCGGGTGTTGTCGAGGCCGTGGGCGAGGGTGTTGAAGAGTTTGCTGTGGGCGACCCTGTGGTTTCAACGTTCTTTCCCTACTGGCAAAGTGGTCCAGCGCCCGTGGGCGACTTTAAGCAAACGCCCGGTGATGGCATCGATGGGTATGCCCGTGAAGTGGTCGTGCGTCCTGCGCACTTCTTTACTCACCAACCCAAAGGTTATAGCCATGCCGAATCGGCAACACTGACAACAGCGGGTCTCACGGCTTGGCGCGCGTTGGTCGTCGACGGCGGCATCAAACCCGGCAACTCGGTGTTGGTACTAGGTAGTGGCGGTGTTTCGGTATTTGCGTGCCAGCTCGCGAAGAGCCTGGGCGCGACGGTGTTCGCGACGTCATCGTCGAACGAGAAACTCGAGAAATATAAAGCTTTGGGTGCCGATCATCTTATTAACTACAAAGAAGACCCAGAGTGGGGTAAAACGGTTCGTAAGCTGACGGATGGACGCGGTGTTGACCACGTTATTGAGGTGGGCGGCCCCGGTACGTTACCGCAGTCGATCAATGCTGTCGCGATTGCCGGCCATATCGCGTTGATTGGCGTGTTAACCGGCAGTGCGGGTGAAGTACCAACGGCTAAGTTGATGGCAAAGCAAGCGCGTTTGCAGGGACTTATCGTGGGCAGTTGCAGTGACCAGAGAGACTTTGTGCGTGCGCTCGAGGCCAATGGCGTGAAACCAGTTATCGATAAGACCTTTGGTCTCGAAGAACTGGCTGACGCATTCCGTTACGAAGAGTCGGGCAAGCACTTTGGCAAGATTTGTTTAGCGTTTTAATTGTTTACTCACTCGTTGAAAGCCGTGCAGTGTGAATTCGCACTGCACGGTTTTAACTAAAACGATAACTTACCAAGCGTACTTCACCGACAGCTCAAAATTACGTTCCGCACCGAAGAAGCCTTGATTATAAAAATCGATGCTTGAGTAATATTTTTCGTCAAACAGGTTATTGACGTTGAGGCTTAAGTCCCACTGAGGTGTCAGTTGGTAGCTTGCCATTGCATTAACCACGGTATAGCTGTCCTGAGTAAATGTCTCCCCATTAGGACCAATGCCGGGGTTTGAGATATCACTTTGCCAATTCGCGTTAACACCCACTTTTAACGCATCAGACGCTTGGAATAGTACGCTCGTTTTGACCATGTTTTCGGGCAAGAACGGGGCATAATCCGAGCCGTCACGATCAGTTGACTCATTGTGCGTATAGCTAACAAAGATGTTTAGCGCGTCGTTGGGTTTACCGTTTAGTTCAAGCTCATAACCTTCGCTTTCTGCACCAGCAACACCTATTGACGGATAAATGTTGGTGCCCGGTAATGGTTCTGCGGCATCCGGGTCAGTAATGGCTAAGTTATCCTCTTTAACTTTGTAAACGGCAAAACTAGCGGTGAGTGCTTCATTAAAGAAGTCGCCCTTTATACCGATTTCGCTGTTGGAGCCCTCGACGGGACCGACCAACTCAAAGTTTGCATCAATCGCGCTTTGAGGTTTGAAGATCTCTGTGTAACTCGCGTAAGTCGAGATAATATCCGATATATCGTAAACAATGCCGAAGTACGGGGTGTTCACACCCGAGTGCTTGAAGTCGCTCGGTGAGAAGGGGGACTCCACGGTTGTTTCGTAAGTCGTTAAGCGATTACCAATGATGGTGGTGAGTTCGTCAGTCAGGCTGAGTTGTGCAGCCGCGTAGACACCTTGCTGCTTATATGACTCGAAGGTGCTGTAATTCGGTGTTTGGTTAAAATCGACGGGTTCAACACCGTTGCCCCAGTCAAAGATGCTCGGAACCACAATAGGATCATTCGTGCCGTACGATACCGAATCGACGGTTTGCTTTGAATGCAGGGCGCCTGCGGTCAGTTGGTGCTCACGTCCAAACAGCTCAAATGGCCCCGATGCTAAGAATCGCACGGATGTTTGTTCACGGTCGGCGACATAGTGGTTAGGCGAGGTGCCAAGGCCTGTGCCGGGTTCTTTGTCAGGAAAACCCGAGAAGTAGAGCAGGTAGCCATCCATTTTGCCTTCTCGACGCTCAACATCAAACTGAACATCCCAGCCGTTATCAAAGGCGTGTTCGACTTGTACGAACGCGTTTGTGCTTTCACGATCCCAACGGTTCCAAGGAGATGCAGTGGTGGTGCTTACTGGCAGATCGTCTGCTTGGGTGCCATCCGAATAAAATAAAGGTAGCGCGCCCCACATGCTGCCTTTTGGGTTGCGTTCACTGTAATCTGCACCCGCGGTTAAGCGTGTCTGAGTGGTTAGATCAGCGGTTACTACCGCATAAATTTGTGCGTTTTCTTTTTCTGATAGGTCAACGTAGCTGTCGCCTTCCTCGTAAGCCATTGCGACACGTGCTTTGACATTACCCGTCTCTGATAGGGTCTGCGAGTGATCGGCTTCAAAGCGGTAATTGCTCCATGAACCAATACCTAAGCTCGCGTAGCCGCCATCTTCGGCTTTTGGACGCTTACGAATCAGGTTAATGGCAGCGGAGGGTTCGCCCGCACCGGTCAGTAAGCCGGTTGCTCCACGCACGATTTCAACACGTTCGAAAATAACCGAGTCCGCGAGCGCTTCGCTAAAGAAACTGTTATAGGCGATAGGCACACCATCAAACTGGAAGTTAGTCACATCACGGCCCCGCGAGCGGAAGAAAAAGCGGTCAGTCTCGGCCTGTTGTGCTTGTATGCCCGGTGCAAACTGCATGACATCGGCTACGGTGTCTAACGCAAAACCGTCGATAAAGGTGCGATCGATAATTGAGATTGACTGAGGCGTTTGTCGCAATGTAAGTGGTAAACCGGTTGCAGTGGTTGCGCGATCAAGCGGGCTGCCCGTAATTTCAATATGTTCAGAAACGTCTTCTGATGGATCTGAGTTTTTCGTTTCAGTGTCTTGTTGCGCGAACGCGGTAGAGGAGAGTGTGATGCTCGCAACGGCTAATGCGATGCTGCTTTTAGTAAACATGTTCATTAGATATTTTGCCCTACTCGTTAAATAAGCAGTAAATAAGAATGATTATGTTTTTCATTTTAGTTGATAATCATTCTTATTTTCAATAGGCAAAGTGAAATATTTAATGGTTAATCAGCTTAGGTTACCTCTGTGAAATTCCAAAAGTTGATTATTAGCAGGCATGGTGTGGCTTTGCGCATGGGTAAAGCCCGCCTGCCTAGCTAGATCTTGAATCCATTCTTTGTCACGAATGCCCATCTCGGGGTCGCGCGTCCTTAGTTTTTCATCAAATGCGCGATTGCTCTGTGAAGTAAACTCGCCACCTTCGTTGAATGGGCCGTAAATACAGACGGTTTGAATACTGCTTAACTCAGCACTAAGCAACGCAAATAAACGCTCTACGCCGGCCGCGGGCATAATGTGGCAGGTGTTCGCAGTAAACAGGGCGTCAAACTCACCGGTGGGCAGATCCTCAAATACATTAAAGACTTGTGGGGGCAAAACATTAGAGGGGGCTTGTTTATCGAGCCGTTGATTCAGTCCTGCCAGATAATGCGCTTGATCCGTCGGCTGCCAAGTGCAGTGGGGCAGGTGGTCGGCAAAGTACACCGCGTGTTGACCCGTGCCGCTGCCGACTTCAAGAACGCGCTGGCTGTTGGCTAAAGCACTGATCAATATCTCGAGAATAGGCTGTTTGTTGTTTTCACATGCTTGTGAGTAAGGCAAGCCATCGATTGTCATATAGCAGGCGTGATTCAACGTGAGTTTGGTCTAACGATAGCATTTTTAGGCGGAATCTGGCTATTTAAAGCGTTACAGCATAAAACGTAAATTAAACTTTAAACGCGAATCGTTTTCATTTATGATATGCGCACTTAAACGAGGCTGATTTTGAGGAACCCCATGAAAATGCAAAAATCTTTGTTAGCTGTGTGCGTGATGAGTGCATTAACAAGCACCTATGCCGTAGCGGAAGAACCGCAACAGACTGAACAGGTGATTGAGCGTCTAAAGATCACTGGTGAAAAGCAGGAGGGCTATAAGTCTTCTTCAGCGGAAGGTGCGACGAAGCTCGGTTTGACGATAAAAGAAACACCGCAGTCGATTACGGTTATTAACCAGCAGCAAATCAAAGATTTTGGTCTGGATGACATCAACTCCGTATTGAACAGTGCTTCAGCGGTTAACGTTGAGAATGTCGAAACCGATCGTATTTACTATACGTCGCGTGGTTTTGAACTGAATAACTTTCAGATTGATGGCGTTGGCTTGCCGCTCGTGAACAGTAACACCCATGGACGAATTGATACGGCTTTATACGAGCGCGTTGAAGTGATCCATGGCGCGAACGGGATTATGACCGGTGTCGGTAGCCCCGCAGCCACCGTCAACATGGTGCGCAAACGCCCAACTTCGGAAACACAAATTAGTGTCGAGGGTAGCCTGGGCTCTTGGAGTAACAAACGTTTAGAAATCGACGCGTCTGGCAAGTTGTCGGATCGTGTGCGTGGTCGTGTGGTTGCAGCGGCGGATAATGGCGAGTCGTATCTTGACCGTTACGAAAACGACACCAAGGTCTTTTACGGTGTTTTTGATTTTGCTCTAACCGACGACACCATGTTGACCGTGGGTCATAGCGAGCATAAGAGCCATACCGATGGCAACATGTGGGGCGCATTGACGCTTTATTACGGTGATGGCACGCCGACAAATTATGATGAATCTACCAACGTTGCGGCGGATTGGTCGCAGTGGGAAGTAAGCGAAAGCCGCAGCTTTATTGATGTTGAAACAGCATTATCCGACAACTGGAACTTGCGTGCAGTGTATAACCGCGTTCGTACCGATGAAGATAGCCTTTTATTTTACACCTATCTCGGCGATGCTGAGCTCGGGTTGGATCCTGAAACGGGGCTTGGTCTCGTCGGGTATGGCAGTGAGTACGACTTAGACGACAAGCAAGATACCTTTGATGTTTACGCCAATGGTACTTTTGAGGCTTGGGGCCAATTGCACGAGGTCGTTGTTGGCGCTAACTACTCGCGCTTAGATTATGTTGATGTTTCTCTGTACGACTTCCACACCGGTAATGGCTTCCCTGCTATGCCTTCACTTGCCGACTGGGATGGTAATACACCGTTCCCTGAGTTTACTGATGGACGGGATGGAAGTGTTATCGATAACACGCAAAAAGCCGTTTACGCGCAAGCACGATTAGCATTGACCAACGACTTTAAAATATTGCTCGGCGGTCGCTACAATGATTTTCAGACCGACGGTGTTGGCTACGGCGTTGATCAGTCCCGTGATGACGCGCAGTTTATCCCGTATGTCGGAGTGACGTATGCGGTAAATGACGCGATTACCACTTACGCCTCTTATACCGAAACGTTTCTTGCTCAGTCTGAGGTGAACCGTAACTTCGAACGTTTGGAACCCCTGACAGGTAAGAACTCAGAAATTGGTATTAAAGCCGACCTGTTTGGTGATAAAGCACTCCTGAGTGCCGCTTATTTCCACGTTAAACAAGAGAACCTCGCGGTGGGTGATGGTGACGCTGAAAACCCGTCAACGGGCGTACTTGAACCCGTCTATCGTGCGGCTGAGGGTATTACTAGCGAAGGTGTGGAGCTTGAGCTCGCGGGCGAACTTTTCACGGGTCTGCAAGGTCAAGTGTCGGCAACCGTGTTTGATGTTGATGGTGATCAATTGGTTGAGGATTACACGGCTGAAAAGATGTTCAGAACATCGCTGACCTATCAGTTCCAAAGTTTGCCAGACGTACGTGTTGGCGCGACCTATCAGTGGAAAGATGCGACCTCTCGTGTGCAAGGCACTGTCGGTCCTGCCTATGACAATGCAGGTGAGACTATCGTGACGCACCAGCCGTCTTATGGCTTACTTGGGTTGATGGCAAGCTGGCAGGTGACGGATAAACTTGCTGTGCGTGTCAACGGTTATAACGTGACCGATGAGAAGTATTTAAATAGCTTGTACTGGGCGCAGGGTTTCTACGGCGCACCGGCTAACTACTCGGCATCGGTCAGTTATCAATTCTAACTAGCGTTGACTTGACTTGTTCGAGCCCTGGCGTCGGTGCTTAGCACGGCCAGGGCTTTTTTGTTTGTCACTCGGTGCACCACGAGATTTACGCGGCGGACGTTGTTCGCGCTTCGGTGGAGGTGTTTTGCCGGTCAGCTCGACTTCATCAAACCCCTCAAGCGTGCGACGTTCAATGGGCTGACCGATCAGTTTTTCGATGGCTTTGAGTGTTCTAAATTCTTCGTCCATCACCAAGGAAATGGCGTGACCGACTTGTCCCGCGCGGCCTGTTCGACCGATACGATGAACGTAATCCTCTGCCACTTGAGGCAAGTCGTAGTTAATGACATAGGGTAGCTTTTCGATATCTAATCCACGTGCAGCGATGTCGGTTGCCACTAATATTTGCACCGCACCTGATTTAAAATCGCTTAATGCCTTGGTACGCGCGCCTTGGCTCTTGTTGCCGTGTATCGCGGCAGCTAAAAAGCCGTCTTTATCGAGTTGTTTAACCAGCCGGTTGGCGCCATGTTTAGTGCGCGAGAATACAATCACTTGTGGCAAGTTGAGATTGCGTAAGATCTGCATCAGCATACGCGGTTTATGCGCCTTTTCGGCAGCATATAGTGTTTGTTCAATCCGTTCAGCGGTGGCATTCGGCGCTGCGACCGAAATTTCTACGGGATTGTTCACTAAGCTTTTGGCGAGTTTGCGAATCTCATCCGAAAACGTTGCAGAGAACATCAAGTTTTGGCGCTTCGCGGGTAGCAACTTGATGATTTTCTTGATGTCATGGATGAAGCCCATATCAAGCATACGGTCGGCTTCATCTAATACCAACGTTTCGAGCTGTGGAAAGCGAATCGCATTTTGCTGATAAAGGTCGAGCAAACGTCCAGGTGTTGCGACGAGAATATCCACACCTTTGCGTAGCTTCATCATTTGCGGATTGATTTTTACACCACCAAAGACAACAGCGTAACTTAACGGTAAGTCTTTACCGTAGTTGGCTACACTTTCGCCGACCTGAGCAGCGAGTTCACGTGTTGGCGTAAGGATCAAAACGCGCGCGGTATTGGCTTTTGCACGCTCATTGCCTTTGAGCATTTCTAAAATCGGTAAGGTAAAGCCTGCAGTTTTGCCGGTGCCCGTTTGAGCCGCTGCCATCACATCATTACCGGCCATGACGGCTGGGATTGCTTGTGCTTGTATAGGAGTAGGTTCGGTGTAACCTTGGCGTGTAAGGGCGTTAAGAATTTCAGGGCAAAGTCCGAGATCAGAAAAAGTCATGTATAAATTGGCAACCTAAACGGGGGATAAGAAGTCGATATTCTACATCACTGAGACCAACAACGCATTGTATTTGATGCTTTAATAATGAATGGGTGAACAAAAACAAACAGACGGATACAGTAGTAAAGGCTCTTAAAAAATATTATAAAGTTTAGACATGCACGCCCAATTATAATTAAAAATAGCGAATGACTTTGGAAAGACGAACAAAACACCGACGTATCAAAAAACGCGAGAAGCTTACCAATGCCTTGCTGTTTAAAATCAGTATCTGGGCAATTTCCATTGTCGTTATTGCGTCGGTAATTACTTTTCAAGTCGCTTATGATGATGCGCGACAACGTGTCATTGGGCTCTTGGAACAAGATTTGGCCCCTGCGCTTGAGCGTAACGAAGCGTTTTTTGATCACGTAGAAGAAAACGGCGACATTCTTGCACAGCAGTTTCTATCGAATTACAAACTGATGCGTAATGAGTCACGCCCTATTGAGCAGTTTGATGATTGGTATGAGGCGACCTCGCCCGGCGTTTTAAGGCTTAAACCGAGCTTTGATCGGGGCGTCATCGCAGGCGGTAAGTATTTTCAACACTTGAGCGCTTTTTTAGGTAAGCGTGACGTTGCGCTGGATGACGAACTCAAGACACGCGTAATTGCGGCGCAATATACCCTCAATGAACTTGGTCCCGCTTGGCAAAATGAGGTGTCGAATTCACACTTTTCGATGCCCGAAAATATTTTATTAATGTATTCAACCGAATCACCGTGGGGGCTGCTCGCAGATAAGGATTTGGTGATGACGAATTATTCGGTCGTACGGTCGACATTACAGGTCAATAATCCCGAGCGAAAACCCAATTGGACCGGGCTTTACTACGATATTTCAGCCGACGTTTTAACCATTACTTATCAAAAGCCTGTCGATCTGGCGGGTAAACATCTCGCGAATGCGAGTTTTGATGTGGTACTCAGTAGTTTAGTGAGCGATTTAACTAAAAAGAAACGCCCCAACGCAGAGCATGTCGTGTTAAACAATAATGGTGACTTGATTGCCGCATCTAACGTCACACAGGACGCTATTATTGCGCGTTCGACACTCACCTCAGAAACCTACAATGAACCTTTGTATCAGCGCTTGAGTCAGTTGGTGGTTGATAGAGGCTTTTCAGATACACCCACTATTTTGAGTGGCGAAGTGGAAGGTCAGTTGCTATTCGTTAATAAGTTGCCGGGCCCAGGTTGGTGGCACATTACCACATATCCACTTGCTGAGGTGCGTAACCAGGCGATCGTGTTGCCGTTACAGCTTGTTGGTGCAGGCGTGGGGCTGGTGATTTTAATTCTACTGATGAGCTACTGGCTCATTCAACGCGAAGTCAGCCGACCCTTACAAGAAGTCGCTAAAGTGGCTTCGTTGATGGGCCAGCGCAATTATCGCGAGGCGCAAACCCATAAAACAACCAAGATTAAGGCGCGCGGCGAAGTTAAACAAGCGCTGAAGGCGTTCCAAACCATGGCATCACGCTTTATTACAGCGCAAGATGAACTAGAACGAGAGGTGGAGTCGCGTACAGCCGAGTTAGCTGAGGCGAATCGAAAGCTTGATGCCTTAGCCCATATGGATGGTTTAACCGGGTTGTTTAATCGTCGAGCATTTGATCGCGACTTAAATGCGGCTATCTCGTCGGGTAAGCCGTATCACTTAATGATCGCAGATATTGATGAATTTAAGGCTTACAATGATAACTATGGGCATGAGGCGGGCGATAGCGCAATCAAACAGATAGCAGAGTGCCTACGCAGTAATACACCACTTAAGGTGTATCGCTACGGCGGCGAAGAGCTCGCGATGATAGTCCCTTCTGCCTATGACCTTGAAAGCAAACTTAACGAGTTGCGTGACAAGGTGATTGAGTTGAATATTCCGCATCATTATACCAACACGGATCGTTCATGTTTAAGTTTAAGCATGGGAGCTGCACCTATCCAGCGTGATGACGATAATCGTAGTGCGATTCGACGTGCTGATAAACAACTCTACGCGGCTAAAAGAGCGGGTAAAAATTGTGTCGTTACCGCGTAACTTGTGCCTTGGATAAAAGACGCTTAACCTTATACTTCTAACCAAATACGAAAGAAGTTAATGATTAAGATATCTCAACGGGTTGAAATCCCTGAGCACGAAATCGAGTGGCAATTTATTCGCTCAAGTGGGGCGGGTGGACAAAACGTCAATAAAGTCGCTACCGCGGCACAGCTGATCTTTGATATTCAGTCATCTTCATTGCCCGACTTTTATAAGCAGCGTTTACTAAAGTTGTCCGATCATCGGATTACGCAAAGCGGCAAAGTGATTATCAAATCTCAGGAGACGCGCAGCCAAGCGCGCAACAGAGAGCTGGCGCTTGAGCAATTGACCGGCCTAATCCGCAGTGTGTCTTATGTGCAGAAAAAGCGCATCGCAACTAAACCGAGTCGATCAGCAAAAGAAAAGCGTTTAAAAAGTAAAAAACAACAGGGGCAAAAAAAGGCGCTACGCAAGAAAGAGTTTTAGGCAAAATAAGACGACAAAGTGATCCGCATGAGTGCGAAGGCGCTTACTTAGTTATGAGTTTGTAAAGCGCTGGAGCTAACATGAAACGTCTAATCCCCTTATTTCTTATGCTTTTTAGCGGGGCGATTATGGCCCAGCAATCCTATTCGATTGAGCCAATCAAAGATAACGTGTACCGATTCTCAGTCGGTCACTACCATTCAGTATTTATGGTCACGGACGATGCTATTGTTGTTACTGATCCGATTAATCCTGAGGCCGCTCGGTATTTAAAAGACACTTTAGCGCAACGTTATGAGCAACCGATAAAATACCTAATTTATAGCCATAACCATATTGACCATACGCGCGGAGGCGATGTTCTTGCCAATGAACAGGTCGAAGTTATCTCGCATCAGTACGCATATGAAGATTTATCTTGGACCAAAGCTCCCACGGCGCTACCAACGTTAACCTTTAACGACACACTACGTGTCAATCTTGGTGACAGTCACGTGCAACTGCGTTACTACGGACCTAACAATGGTCGTGGCTCAATAAGTATGCGGTTCATGCCTGCTAATGTCTTATTTGTGGCCGACTGGATTGTGCTTGGGCGGATGCCCTATAAGTCTTTACCGGGCTATGATATCCACGGCATGATCCGGTCAACTGAAGCGGTACTCAACGAACCCACCTTTGACGTATTAGTGGGAGCGCATGCGGAAACAGGTGATCGCGATGATGTCGTTAATTACCTAAATTACCTTAAAGCGCTTTATAACGGTGTGCGTGATGGCATGCTAGCGGGCCAGTCGTTAGAAGCTATTCAGGCCAGTTTAACGCTGAACGAGTACTCGCACTTAGCTATGTTTGATGAATGGCGAGTCCAAAATATTGAGGGCGTTTACAACACACTTATCGAACAGTCATATTTTAATCTCCGCGAGTGATATTTGATTATTTTTAATTAGTGTGGCTATTATCAATATTAAAAATCATTAAGGTCACATATGCCAAACACAATTCGTCTGTACCAAGCCGTTATGTTACTCGCGTTAAGTGAAGAGCGCGGCACCATGAACGGTGCTTATGTCGAATATGCAACCGCAGCCGCACTTTTGTCAGAGCTCTTGATGCGCGAGCGTATTGCGATTGAAACGGATAATAAAAATAAAGTGTTGGTTATGGATGATTCCACTACCGATGATGCGTTATTAGATGAAGCGCTGGACCAAATTAAAGTAGCTAAGCGACAACGCAAGCTACAGGATTGGGTACAAAAGCTAGGCCAACTTAAAGATTTAAAACACAAAGTTGCCCAGAGTTTGGCGGATGCTCATATCGTTGCAGCAGAAAAGGAAAAGGTTTTATGGCTGTTTGAGCGACGCGTTTATCCCGAGCTTAACCCAGAACCCGAACAGCAAATACGTGAAGCAATGCGCAGTGCTGTGATGAGTGATGATGACGTTGAACCGCGTGTGGCGATTTTAGTCGCTTTAGCCAACAGCGCTAAGCTGTTGCCGCAAGTGTTCACCAAGCAAGAACTGAAACAGCGTAAAAAGCGCATTGAGCAGCTAGAAAAGGGTGAAATGGTGTCGGCCGCGGCAAAACAAGCGGTGGCCGCTATTGAGGCTGCGGTCATGGTGGCTGCTATTATGCCAGCCATCACCGCCGCGAGCACCGCTTCGTGTTCATCAACCTCGTGCTAAGTAACTTTGCTCTTAAATTGACTGACGGCATCGAGTATGTGTTTGGCACCTGATTGAATATCTTCCATCACTTTACTCGCTTGAGTCGATAGGCTCAGCGAGTTTTCGACTTCATCCAGACTTTGTTGTATTTGCTGGACGGCCGTTTCAGTTAGGTTTTTATTTTTACCCACCACATCAATAATTTTTTCGCTGGTCGTGCTGGTGCGTGATGCCAATGAACGTACTTCGTCGGCTACTACAGCGAAACCGCGTCCTTGCTCTCCGGCGCGTGCTGCTTCAATGGCTGCGTTGAGTGCCAAGAGGTTGGTTTGGGCGGCAATGCCTTGGATACTGTCGACTAACTCAGTGACTTTCGTTGATTGAGTGTTAAGTTCAGCGATGTGGTGGCTGGTTTGCTCAATTTTTTGTGCTAACACGCGCATAGCGTCAATGGTTTCTCGAATAACAGCCATACCTTGTTGCGCATGCTTATCTGTTTGAGTCGAGACGTCATGAGCAATATCGGATGTTTCGACGATGGCTTGTTCGCGCTTAACTTGATCGGTGATCACCGACGCGAACTTAACCACTTTGTAGAGTTCACCTGCCTCGTTATGCACGGGGTTGTAGGTTGCCTCTAACCAAACGGGATTACCAAAGCTATCAATACGCTGGAAACGTCCAGAGAAAAACTCACCAGCCGCTAGCTTTTGCCAGAATCGACTGTAATCCTTAGATTGAACTTCTTCTTCACTGCAAAAGACACGGTGGTGCTGATCAACGATATCGTCTAGCCGATAATTCAAAGCATCAAGAAAGTTTTCATTTGCGGCGATGACATGACCATCAAGCGTAAACTCGATGACAGCCGATGAGCGGTTGAGGGCTTTGAGTAAATCCTCTGTTTCTCGCGACTTTGTAATGGTATGCGTGAGCTCACAACCGTAGGCCGCAAATGCTATTTGCGAGTCGTTTCCTAGTTTTTCGGGTTCTAGAATCACGCGTATCCAGATCTCGTGGCCTTGATCATGAATAAATTGAATAGCACCGTGCCAATGTGACTGCGTTTTAATGGCACGCGTCATTTGCTGAATGTGGGGCTTATTTTTAGCCGTTGGTGCAATAAAAGCTGATAACGGTTGATTCAATAATTTAGAACTATCGAGTCCTAAACATGCTTTGAATGACTCATCAGTCTCTACAATGCGACCTTGAGCATCGAGCGCAAAATAGACCATGGCATCCTTCATTGTTTGCCGCATCGCTTTATATGCACTGATTTCATTGGCTTGTTGTTGATTCAAGTGCTCTAGCTTGTTGTTGAATCCTAGCATGGTGTTCCCCCTAAAGAACGAAGTGCTTAGAGAGAAAGTAACACATAATTCGAAAGGTTGAATGAAGTTTCAATATTAATTTGTAGTAGGGATTTTAGATTTTATTAGCGTTTTAGACTCCTTGTTTTAAGTATGCGTGGGTATCTACAATAAATTGAAAATAATCGTTGACTAATATTTAAACTCGCGTATTGTAGGCGGCGTTGGATAAGAAAGTTAGTTAAACCTCCTCTACGTCGCATTACTTGTAGTCAATCTTCGTCCTGTAGTTTTAAATTTCCGTTTTTACCCGCACCATCCGCTCATGGCATTGGTCGTGACGGCTTAATATATTATTTTTATCAGGATTACGATTATGTCTAATACAGTAAACGGCACAGTTAAATGGTTTAACGAAGCAAAAGGTTTTGGTTTCATCGAGCAGCAAGGCGGCGCTGACGTATTTGCTCATTTCAGTGCAATCACTGGCGATGGCTTCAAAACGCTTAACGAAGGTCAACGTGTATCGTTCGCGATTACTCAAGGCCCTAAAGGTCCTCAAGCAGAAAACATCGTTGTACTGTAACGACTGCTGAGTAGTACCTATTATCCAAAAGGGAGCTTTCGAGCTCCTTTTTTTGTGCCTAAAATAAATATTGCAAATAACAATCATTTTCATTAACATATGGTCATTGGCCTAAACTCTCTCCCTGGCTAATGTTCTCCCCAGCCAAGTGCTGGGGAATTTTTCTCTTCCTGAGTCATTTGACGCATCACTTTTCCTCAACTTGAATGAATAGTACTTATTTATAGTCTGGGGCTCCCTATGAAAGCAGACGAGAAAGTTGCCGTTGTTACTGGAGGCGGGCGAGGCATCGGTCGTGGTATCACGCTAAAGTTGTTAGATGCGGGATATAAAGTGCTTGTCGCTCAGCGAAAGGTGCTTGACCATGAACTTGCGCATAATTTTAATGTGACTTGGGTAGAAGTGGATTTATCCGATTTAGGCTCGACTGAAACGATAGCAGAGGCTGCGCAGGACTATTTTGGCGGTGCCAATCTTTTAGTTAATAACGCAGGTATGATGTTTGAGCAAAGCCTTGAGCATATGACTGAAGCCGAGTGGGAGCGTATGGCAATTATAAACGTACGCGCACCTGTTTTTTTAACCAAATCACTATTGCCACAGTTAAAAGCTAAGAGAAATGCCAGCGTTGTTAATATTGGCTCTATCGAGGGGGTGGCAGCAAACCCAGAGCATATCGCTTACTCTACAACAAAAGCAGGTGTGCATGGCATGACACGAGCCATGGCAGTGGATTTAGGCCAGTATCGAGTGCGTTGTAATGCAGTCGCTCCTGGCTGGATAGATACGGAGCTGAGTGAAAAGTATATAGCCTCACAGACAAATCCGACGAAAGCCCGTTCAAAGTTGTTGGCGCAACATCCTTTAGGAAGAACCGGTAAGCCCGAGGATATCGGTAATGCAGTGGCGTTTCTTGCGAGTGAGCAAGCTGAGTTTATTACAGGTCAGGTGCTGGTTGTGGATGGAGGGCGAACGGCAAAACTACCTTTGCCGTTTTAGTGGCGAGTTAGTCGAAACAAGCTTTAAGACCCTCCTGATAAGAGGTGATTGAAAACTCTGGAAATCGCGCCTTGAATTTATCGGATATAAAAACGTTATCGACTTGATAGCGCGGCATTAATTCTTGTGCGTCGCGCAGCGTTTTGCTAAAAACGCTCGCCAATTTTAGTTGCCAAGGTTTCACTATTGAGTAGCGGTAGGGCTTTTGTGTGATCGTTTCAATCGTTTCAACCATGCCGCGATAGGTTAAACGGTTATCGTCACAAGGTAAGTGCCAGGTTTGGTCAAAGGCATCGGGCGTATTGCCCAGCAGTGCCAAGGCGCGACTGGCGTCTGGCGTGTAGATAAGGGAGCGTTGTGTGTCATCCCTTAAAAAGACCCGTGCCTTTTTACCGCGTTTGAGCGGCTCAATTAGGGTCGACTGAGTGATACTTTGAGTTTTCTCGGGTCCGTAGAATTCCGGTGCGCGTGCAATCAGCGCAACGATATCTTTTTCTGTTTGCGCACAGATTAACTCTTGGGCGATGTCTGCGCGCACTTGACCCTTTCTACCGTGAGGCTCGAAGAGAATATCTTCAGTTTGAGGCTCGGCCGTTTGCGGATACATATAAGTATTATCAAAAAATACGAGCTTCGCGTCGTGTGCTTTGCAGGCATCGATGACATTGCGCATGATCACGGGCCATTGTTGCTCCCAGCGTTCTGTATCCATAGGCAAGCCCGCAGTGAGGTAGACGACTGATGAGCCCTCGACGGCACGCGCCGTTTGTTGGGCATTCAACAGGTCTGCACTCAAGGTACTATCGGTTGGATTTACTTTGGCTGGGTTGCGACTGACGATACGAATGTCAGTGGTGTAATTACGGTGAAGAGCCCGTGCCAGTTCGATACCGATTTGTCCGCTGGCGCCCAAAATTGTTTGCATACGAAAGAGTTACCGCTGCGTGTTTTAAATTATGGGACTAGCCTATCAAAAGGTTTCGAACACGTCTTACTTAATCATTAGGCAAGGCGTATATCTGTCTCCATAAGCTGTTCAAAGCTCTGTGGTTTGTGTAACAAAAAGCCTTGAACTTGATCGATACCTAACTCACGAATGCAGTCGAGTGTACGTTGATCTTCAACACCTTCAGCAACCGTTTTCATGTGCAAAGTACGGGCTATTTCAGCGGTCGACTTAGCAAATGAATGTTCGCTGATATCGTGAATATTCTGAATAAATGATTTATCGAGTTTTACCTCATCAAAAGGCGCAGTGGTGAGCCTCGCAGCATTAGAGAGTCCTGTTCCATAATCGTCTATCGACAGTCGCGCACCTTTACCCTTAATGAGTAGTAGGTTTCTTGAAACACTCGAGCGAGTCGAATAGAGCTCATTTTCGGTAAGTTCAAACATCAGCCTTGGATGAGCGATAGGGGCGTCGTTCATGAATGCCTTAAATTGCTCAGAAAAACTGGCTTCGCTAAGCTCCTTTGCTGACAAGTTGACTGCGAGGTTAGCCTCGGAGTAACGAGCAAAAAGCGCATGATGATTTTGTAATGAGTTGCTTAAGGTTGAGCGGGTTAAATGCGTCCAAAGCCCACGTTCATGAATCACGTCGAACACTTCGTTGAGTGGAATGGGCTTATCGTCGTGAATTAATCGGGCTAATGCTTCAAAGGCAACCAGTTCAAGTGAGTCACTTCGAAACTGAGCTTGATAATAGACGGTCATTTTTCCCGAAGTGACGAGCTCCTCTATCAAATCTTGATCATAAGAAGCATCTGGCTTTTTGGAGCGCTGACGTGAGTCTGTACTATGTCGACAAACCCATTCAAGTGCTTGTTCGGTACTTTCGCGCCCGTTCACGATGTAGGCATCGAGCCCATAGGAGGTCAATACTTTGTGCATCAGAGTATCTTGTCGTTTGTCGAAAGCCTCTGAGAGAACATAAACTAAGCCTTGAAACTTCTGCTCCTTGAGGTGTTCACAAATATCGAGCAAAAGAGTCATGGAGCTTTTCAATTCAAGCACGATACAGGCATTTGGCTGACTTTCAACAGAGTCAAGCTGCAGCGGTTTAACTGTCAGGTTAAGGGTATGGTTGCAAAGACGCTCAAACCTGTCGGACGCCGAATCTGAAAAAATAAAATACATTGATTGCTCTTAAATTATAATGACCATTCTATAAATGTATGTTTTATCATATAAAATAAAGTGATACCAAGTTTGTGACGTCAATTGACACCGGTTGTGTTCAACGCCCAATTGTAGTCGGTATACCGAATCGGTAATTTTGAATGCGTCAATGATTTCGCATCAGACGCAGAGTCCGTGAGTGCATCAGAATAATGACGTAAAAACGTGTGTATACCGTTGAAGTCATCCCCGTACCATTTGAATATTTTGGACAAATAGATCCCTGTTTCATCGATACCATTTTTATCGCGATCACTTAAAAACAGTCGGGTTTGGTTTTCGAGTTGCTCGTTTAATTGACTAGCCTGATAGGCCTCACTGCGTAACTTGGGACAACTGACAGCCGCGCAAACGAGCGCAAAATGAATGCGTGGCTCATTGAAATCGACGCGAATTTTTTTGTGCTCTAGCCAATCCAAGCTACGTTGTTTGCCGAGTAATTTAAAAAACGACTGCTCCCACGGACTCGTAAAAAAGCTACCCAAATCACGGATAGACTGTGCTTCCCCCCGATTAAACGCCTGTATATTGTCGGTAATTAATTTTATGGTAAACGCGTTGTAGGCATTAATTAAAAACGCCAATTGTTGGTCGGAATCCCAAGACGCGTACTGCGTTGGCGTGACCGCCGATAAATGGGCTAAATAGTCATCAACGCGTTTCGGTTGTTTAGCAATGGCTTGGTAATCAACCGCCGATTTACGTTGATTATCGAATACGACAACGTGGCGATTTAACACTTGATTGAGTAGCGCGTGGCTATGGTCAAAGGTTGATGAGATAGCCTTGGTACTCATGGACAGCGTGATTAAGAGTAGTCCGATGATACAGCGCAGATAACCAGTAAATAGTTGAGTTTTCATGATGCTCGCACGCACAAAAGAGTCTTGTACTCTCTTACGTGTTTTTGGCGGGAAAGTTTAAACAGCTCAGGTCATTGAGTGTGACCTGAGCTGTGTATTTTAGACTGTTACATTTAAATCAACGCTGATATTGCCGCGTGTTGCATTAGAGTAAGGACAGACTTGATGCGCTTTTTCTACGATGCGCTCGGCTTGCGCGAGCTCAAGTCCCGGTAAGTCGACATTAAGGGTCACTGCGATACCAAAACCCCCCTCGATTTGACCAATACCGACTTCGGCATCCACTTGTGTGTCCTCGGGGAGTTTGACCTTTTCTTGGCCACTCACAAATTTTAATGCACCGATAAAGCAAGCAGAGTAACCGGCTGCAAACAGTTGCTCGGGATTAGTGCCTTCGCCACCTGCGCCGCCTAGCGCTTTAGGTGTAGAAAGCTTAACGGCTAAGCGTCCATCATCTGATTTTGATTGACCGTCGCGGCCACCTGTCGATGAAGCACGTGCTGTGTAAAGAATATCCATAATGAAACCCTCTTATTGTTGGCTTAACTGTGACTGCACGATTATGTTATCGCAGTAATAGTTATTGCGATAACATAATAATTAGAACGTAGTAATCTAACTTATCGATTGCGTGACTAAGTAAGCTTATGAAGTTGCTTGCGCAATGATTCGAGGGTTTGTTTGAGTGTTAGGGCGTCATCAGCATCTAAACGCGATGCGCAAAAAACTTGCTCAGGAATCCCCTGAACTTTATCTTTCAGTTGTTTACCCTTTGTCGTGAGGTAGAGGTGTTTTTGACGTTCATCGGAGTCACTCGCTTGTCGAGTTAATAACCCACGCTGTTCAAGGCGTTTGACGACTGGACTCAGAGCACCTTTTTCTTGAAACAGCTTGCGGCTCACTTGGGTCACGGTGATGCCATCTTGCTCCCACAACAGCAGCATAATGAGATACTGGACGTACGTCAGATCGACTTTATCGAGCAGCGGCTTATACAGCTTATTCATGGCTAGGGACGTGGAGTAAAGCGCAAAGCACAGTTGGTTATCTAATTTTAACGATGCATCATCCGGTGCCTTGGGCATAAATCACTCCTTGTTCTCTCTCTCGTTATCATACGGCATGCCAGGGTTGAGGCAAGCCGACTATCTATAATTTATGACCGCCACAAACTCAGTTTTACCTGAATAACGATTGATGTAACTATGCGGTTGGGCGGCGTCAAAGCGATACGCTTCACCTGCTTTGATGGTTACCTGTGTTTCGCCTACTACAATATCGAGTCTGCCCGACTGTACATACAACGTTTCGAAAGTGCCGCGGCGGTGGGCGTCGGAGTGGCTCTGTGCCCCTTCAGCCATGCACAATTTGTACACCTCTTGCTGGGTCTGAGGATCAAATGCCAGCAGACGCTCGACTTGAATACGCTCATGCGCAAAGTCAAATGTCATGGGCTGCTGCTCATCGTTGAGTAACCATGACAGAGATACATTGAAACCAGTAGCCAACTTCCAAAGCGTCGCGAGTGTGGGCGAGGACTCTTGCCGCTCGATTTGTCCAAGCATGGCCTTGCTGACACCGGTATGTTCGGCGCAGGCTGTTAAGCTCCAACCCTTATCTTTGCGCAGTTTTTTTAATCGGCGCGCCACAGTGTGATGATTATTTTGCATGATTTATCAAATGTTTATGGTTAAGTGTTTGTGCGTTATAACGCACGCTGTTATCTTATGATTAACTTTGTACGTTATAACGCACTATGGGGCATTAAGAAACACCATGATTCGTTTACTGAGCCAAGTATCAGCAGGCGCGACTGCTGTCTTTGTCGGTTATAGCAGTGCTGTTGTACTGATACTCGAAGCAGCATCGCAACTGGACTCATCGCCCGCACTGCAAAGTGCCTGGTTGCTAGCCGTTGGGCTGGCGATGGGCATTTCAACGATCGCTTTATCGTTATATTACAAAGCTCCCGTACTGACGGCTTGGTCAACACCGGGCATCGCGCTGCTGATTGGCTCACTCAGTGGTTTAACGGTGGCTGAGGCGGTCGGGGTTTTTGTTTTTTCCTCTAGTTTGATTGTTGTGTTTGGAGTTAGTGGTCTTGCTGACCGGATGATGAAATGGGTGCCTAGTCATGTTGCGGCGGCTATTTTGGCAGGCATACTTCTTAAGTTTGTGAGTGCAATTCTGCCAGCGCTTATTTCGTTTCCTATTATCGCGGGTGGTCTCATCATCATTTACTTTATCTGCCGTGCGTATACACCGCGATGGGTCTTTTTGTGGTTATTGCTGGCGGCTATCACATTACCGTTTTTTACGGGCAAGCTTAATGAGCAATCGCTAATGGTGGAAGCACCGCAGTGGATTTGGGTGTGGCCCGACTTCAGCTGGCCTGCGCTCATTGGCGTTGGCATTCCGTTATGTGTCGTCACGATGGTTTCACAAAACGTTCCCGGCGTGATGATGCTGCGTGCCAATGGTTACGCACCGCCGACATCGCCACTTATCACAACCACCGGTTTAGCGGGGTTGCTACTGGCGCCGCTGGGCGCTTTTGCGATAAACCTCGCGGCAATTACCGCGGCGATTTGCCAAACAGAGGATGCAGACCCCGATCCGGCGCAGCGCTATAAAGCGGCAGTGGCTGCCGGAGGATTTTATATTCTGATGGGGCTTGCAGGATCACTTATCGTGAGCCTATTCATGATGATGCCGCAAGCGGCAACGGCCACGCTGGCTGGCTTAGCATTATTGCCGGTGATTACGCAGAATCTGCAACGCGCCTTTAGCAGTACATCAGGTGCTTATGCGGCGGCAATCGCGTTCATTGTTACTGTGGCTGATGTGTCATTTTTTAGTATCAGTAGTGCGTTTTGGGGTTTGCTAGTGGGCTGTGTCGTGGCATTTCTATCTGAACGTACACATCGTATTTAGTTACATTTTAACAATGACTCAACATTATGTGATGTGCGATGATACAACGCATAATAATCATCAGATAATCAGCTATGAGCCGCGTTTTATTTGTTTTTTCTTTTATTGTTTTATTCGTTACCGGGTGTACCTCGAATACTATTCAAGTGATTAATTCGGAACAACAAATAGAGCATCCGAATGACCATCGTTTTGAAAACCTAGATCCCGGTGAAAAACAGTATCCTGCTACCTGTGAAACGGACTGCTACCGTGAGCGTGCCGATATTCAATGCACTGATGAAGCCTGCCGTTACACGGGACCTTATTTACAATCTTCATATGATGAAGCCTTTAAAGTAACGTGGTTCGGGCATGCGCTTTTTCAAATTGAAACACCGAGTGATGCGACGATAATCACCGATCCCGTTTTTGATGAATTTGATTGGCCTATTAATTGGTTGCACGCTTGGTTTAATGGTCAGTACCGTTCTCATCTGCCGAATTTATCGGTTGAACAGGTCAGTCAAGCCGACGCTGTTTTATACTCCCACCTGCATTATGATCACTTTAATAAATCGGATGTCGAGTCCATAGGTGACCATCCTAGCTATCGTGTGCCATTGCGTATGGGGGAAAAATTCCCTGCAATAGGGGCACATATTACCGAAATGGGTTGGTTTTCTGAGGACACATTGAGTAATCAAACGCGGGGTACGACTATTACCGCGTTACCCGCTCATCATTTTAGTAGTCGTACCTACGTTCCATTTATATATGAAGATAATGAGCGCGTTTCATGGAATGGTTGGTTGATCGAGAGTCAAGGTAAAACATTATTTTATGCGGGTGACACCGGCTATTCTGAGCACTTTCGTGATATCCACGAGCGCTATGGTGCAATCGACGTTTGCTTACTCCCGATTGCTTCCTATTATTCGCCGACCAGCCCTAAGTGGTATCGCTATGTGCATATGACGCCTGAGGATGCCATTACTGCTGCCAATGAACTCGAGTGCCAAGTTATGATTCCGTGGGGCTATGGTAATGCCAGTTGGGGAATGGGCGATGTGTCTTCACATTCAGCGCTAACACGCTTCTTGAATATGCTTGAAGTGATACCGCTCAAAGCCAAAGTCATCGTGCTTGATGAGCATGTGTCAGCAAGGTGACAGTGGCCTGTCGTATGCCTGACATATGACTGCCACGCGCCTGGCGTAGGCACTTCTGCATTCGACTGCTCATTCGACTGCTAGTGTTCTTCCTGCAATAAGGCGATTAAAGGATATTTCACATGAAAGGGTCATTACTAAAAAAATTACACTTAAATTTTGCATTTAAGTTTGAGTACGAAGGGCATGTTATTGAAGCACGTGCCAGTGGGATTTCAGCGAAAGAAGAAGTATTTGTTGATGGCGAGTGCGTAAGTAGTCGACGCAATTTTGGCTTATCAAGCACTCACGAATTTTTGATTGAGGACGAGACATTTAAAGTACATTTTGATGTAGGTGGCTTTTTATTATCAACCATTCGTTGCGACTTATTGTTGGGTGACGATGTGGTTCGCACCGAGTCGCAATCGTCGTTAAAGGGCCAAAAAGGCTCATGGAAACTGATTTTATCGTTCTTTGTGATTGGTTTGGCGGCTGGCTTTTTGAGCGCAAAGCTGGCGCTTTGGTTGCTGGGGTAGGTTATGCGTATCAATCAAGACAAAGTAATCGCCTGTCGCTCACAATGGGACTGGACGCAACAACAACTCGCTGACGCATGTGGTGTCAGCTTGCGTACAATCCAGCGGGTCGAGCGCGACGGTATTGGCTCAAAAGACACNGTGCAGGCACTGTGTGCNGTATGCCAACTCGCACGCGAGGAGTTGNTCGAGGATGCCGANAACANTGTGCGGAGTGAACCTTCCACCGAANAANCCAATCATACACAGCGACCAACCTGGNTCGATGCGCTGCCACTCTTGGTGNCTTTGGTGGTGGGAATGTTTATTGGTGTGGCATTAACCTTATTCATCACCCAACGCTGATCGCAAAGAATATAAATAAAGGATACATATCATGAAATTAAAAATCGTCATCGTTACGTTATTAGCATTGCTCTGGAGTACGCTAAGCTCGGCGGAGGTCTTTTATAAGGCCGTGCAGGGCGACAAGACACTTTGGATCATGGGTACGGTGCATGCCGCGAAGGGAGACGGTTTTGCACTTTCTGACCAGGCACAAGATGCACTGGCTCAAAGTGAAGTGATCTGGATGGAAGTAGCACCAGAAAAATTAAAGAATGCACAGGCAGCGTTTATGGCTCATGCGATGCGCTCACAAGGCTCGCTAGAAGAGAACGTTGATAGTGAGACTTGGCAGGCGTTTACACAGGTCGCTCAACAATATGGCATCCCAGAGCAAAACCTCAACCCACTCAATGCCTGGTTCGCACAAATTGTGTTAGTCGCTACTGCAGTTAACCACGCAGGCTATGCGCAAGAGGCGGGCGTCGAAAGTAAAATTGAGCAATTTGCAGATGCCAACAGCATGCCTATTAAAAGTTTGGAAACAGTTGAGCGTCAGATCAATGCGTTGGTGCAGGCGCAAAGTGATGTAGGTGAGCAAGAGATTATTGAGCAAACGTTGACTGAAATTGACCAGGTTAATGAGGTTCTAGATGGCATTATCGCTAGTTGGCAGGAGGGCGACTTAACCGCACTCGGCAAGCTATTAAACGACTCAATGCCTCCGCAAATGGCTGAAGAACTTCTCTATAAACGTAACCGCGAATGGATCGCTAAACTCGCCACAGATAACCAAAGCGATAGCGCGTTTATCGCGGTCGGTGCGGGTCATCTAGTGGGTGATGAGGGCGTACTGACGCTGCTTGAGGAAACCGGATACCGTGTCAGTGAGGTGGACTAAACGCTTAAAAACTGGCGAGCCAGCGTCGGCGGGCTCGCCTGAGGTTGTTTGCGTGGCTGTAGCCAAGTTTAGCAGCGAGTTCCGCTTGCGTGTGCGGTTTAGCCTCTGAGTGGTAGAGGAAATATTTCAGCCGCGCATAGTCTGCCAGTCGTTTAAAGTTCATGCCTTGTGAGGCGAGTAGTCGCTTACACGTCGAAGCACTCATGTTGAGGGCGCTGGACAGTTCCACCAGTGATGATTCATCCCCCTGCTTTGCTTTCTTTAACATCCAAGAGAGCGCTTCAGTTAGGGGGGCCTGGGTGTTTAGGGTTTCATGTTGCAGTTCGGCAAATGATCGCGCCTGTTGAAAGTTATTGGCAGAGGCTGTTGGATTATTTGTCGGTAAGTGATGCATGGGCAACGAAAGACATGGAATAGGGCGCGAGTCGATAGTGCCTATCCACGTTTGCCAGCTGACGGGGAGGCTATCGGGATTATGTACGCCGATTCGCCAATCGGACAAATTAACTTGGCAATTCCGAGCTATATGTATTACCAACGCCAACATCAATTTGTCGCATGCGTCACGGAATGTTTTATTGTGTTTACCGGACAGCCCCGAAACGGGAAGCCAGTCTATGTGAAGGCGTTGCTGTAACCGCTTAGGGCGTACCAGTATAAAAGGGTGCAACAACGTTTGATAGCGCAGAGAGTATAGTAGTGCAGCGCTAAATGTGTTGGCGTAGCGAATGCAATCAAACGCGGGACACAGCCTTTGCTGGTGCAGGGATTGAACGACTAGGGGCCAGAGCTGCGCATCGCCGATCAGCTGTTCTGCCGCTGTAATAATACACGCCAGATCCTGCTCACTACAGCGTCCTGCTGAAGGCTTGAGTTCAGCATCAAACACGTGCGTGCCTTTAAGCAGTTGATGAGGACTCACACCGCGCCGCTCGGCGATAGGCAGTAGTGCTTTAAGCAGCGGTCGAGCAATGAGCTCGCGTGATTTAATGATGGGCTCGCGACGCATCGGCAATAATCGCTTCTGGTTGCTGCAATAATTGTTTCATCGCGTGTTTCGGAGACACCTCATTAACACGTCTTACACGTGTTTTTATCGCCATATAATGGGGTAAGGCAAGTTGTTCCCGCAGCATTTCTGCCAATAGTCGAATCAGGCTGAGCGCTTCAGGAAAGTCGGTTGCCGGTAATAGTATAAGAAACTGATCACTGTGGTAGCGACATAGGCAGTCGCCGGGACGTAAGTACAAAGCGGTCAGCTCACTCACTTTGTTCAGTAGAAGGTCGCCGGCCTGCATGCCCATCTCTTCATTGTAACGAGCGAATGCCTGTAAGTTGATACTCGCCATCACCACGTGTTGGCGATGGTGTTTGTGCAGTGCAAGCTCACGCTCAAGCACTTTTTCAAAGTAGGGGAGTGTGTATAACGTCGTGAGTGGGTCAACCCACTCATGGGCACGTAAGTGTTTCTCTCGGACACCGAGTTGACGACGCACTTGGCGCTGCTCTTTTATCCACTCAGCGGCACCAAATCCGAGAATCACTAAACCGAAAGGTTGTGGTAATGATTCTAGCCAACTCATGAGCCGCAGCGCTTCTGGATAGCTGAAAAACTCATCCAGCAGATCCAGTGATAGTGAAAAAATCAGTACACAGCCGCCCCAAAAAAACAGTCGAGTGACAGCCCCATCGAGTCGCTGCGTCACAATCAGAACCAAGCCGACCAAGACAATCAATAAGGTCGAAAACTCACCGATAATGTCAAGCGGATCGATAGCGGAACGGGGTTTGAGGGAGCCGACTTGACTGGCAAGCAACAGTGAGACCGCGAGTATGCACATCATGAAAGGCAGGCGCCAGTCATAAACCATGCGAGATAAAAGCGTATTGCGCGACATACCTGAGCTCCATGCAGTGCCTATGCACATGTTTAAGGTACAGGAGCAGCATGACATTTACATGACAGAAACGTCACTTAATTGAGCTGTTCGGACTGCAATCCGAACAGCTCATCGCAACCTGTTCGTGGCACATAAAATGACATGTTAGCCACCTAGAGTATGTGCCGACCATTCACCACCAGGGCATGAACATGATGAAAAAAACTTACCTCGTTTATTGTGTCGCTGCTGCGCTTAGTAGTAGTTATGCAGCTGCACAAACTCAGCAGACGGAATCCAATACATCAAAACAGCAAGCACAAGACGCACCCATTGAAGAAGTTCTCACGATTGGCTACCGCGAATCCGTTAAAAAGGCCGTTCAGCAACAACGTGATGCAGGCGGTATCATCAACGTTCTAAAAAAAGATGATATGGGCAAATTGCAAGACGACAGCGTGAGTGACGCACTGCAGCGTATGCCGGGTTTATCGGTAGAGCGCGACCAGGGCGAAGGGCGGTTTATCCGTATTCGTGGTTTGGCGCCGGATCTGAACTCTGTGTCTTACAATGGCACGTCATTAGCAGCACCCGAAGCGGGCCGTCGCGCAGTTGCGCTGGATGTGATCCCATCTGACTTGCTTGAATCGGTTGTTGTCAGTAAAACGCTGACGCCGGATATTCCTGCAGGTAGCTTAGGTGGAAATATTGAACTTAAGAGTATGACGGCGTTTGATCGCGAGGGTGCTTTTTACTCGCTTTCATCGGAGCTGGGTTATAACGCACAAGCGAGCGAGACCAACCCGAAATTCTCAGCAGTAGCCAGTAATACCTTTGACATCGGCGACAAACAAGACAGTTTGGGTATCGCTATCGCAGGTAGCTATCAAGATCGTTCATTTAGCACGGATAATGTTGAAACAGGTGGCAATTGGGATTTTGATGAGCCCGGTTTAGAAGAGTTCGAACAGCGTGCTTATCAAGTTACACGAGAGCGAACGGGCTTGGCATTAAATCTTGATTACCGACCAAGTGATACGTCGCAATATTACCTACGTTCGCTGTATAGCAAGTTTGCAGATACTGAAATTCGCCAAGGGATTATCACTGAGTTTGAAGATCCGCTCGCTGAGAATACTGCAAGCGCTGGTGAAGTCACCCGTGAGCTCAAAGATCGCAAAGAGACGCAGGAAATACAGGCCTACATGATAGGTACTGAGCAAACGTGGCAAGATTGGCAATTGACAATAGAGCTCGGTACCAGTGAAGCGAGTGAATCGCAACCGTTTGCGATTGGTGGGGCTCAGTTTGTGCAATCGTTTGATGACGGCTTGGGCTATCGAGGTGTTGAACAACTACAATTACTCGCCCCTGATAGGGCTTATCAAGCTGAGGGGTATAGCATCGATGAAGTTGAAGTCAGTGATGCGTATACCGAAGAGAATGCAGATAGCCTGAAAGTTGATTTGGCTTACGATTGGCTACAACCGAGTTACCAAGTCACCTTCAAAGGCGGTATGCGTATCAGTCGGCGCGAGAAAACCGCTCGTGAGGATATCTTCATTGTTGAAGATTTTGCTGATTTAGGTGTTTCGGCACTTACCCTTGCAGATTATGCAACTAGCAACGTTGACTATGGCTTTGACCGATTTGGTCCGGGTATTTCCGCGGATGCGCTGTGGGGAACATTAAATACGTTAGTGTTGACTGACTTCCGTGATGAGGTGGAGTCACGTATTGCACAGTATCAGATCGATGAAGATATTAATGCCGCGTATTTTATGGCTGATGTGAATTCGGGTCCATGGCAGGTGATCGCTGGCGCACGCTACGAACACGAGCAACGTGATGCGCGCGGAACTCGTTATAATGATGAGTTGAATGAGTTCTCGCCAGAGTATGCCGAATTCAGCGATGCTCAGTGGCTACCGAGTTTAATTGGCCGTTATGAGCTGAGCAACGCGACAATTGTGCGCATGGCTTATAGCACGGGTTTGGTGCGTCCTAGCTTTGAACAAATCCGTCCGAGCTATTTTGTTGAAAATGACGACGGTGATATTAAAGCTGAATTTGGTAACCCTGCACTCGAACCCTTGACTTCACGCAACCTCGATCTGGGGATTGAACACTACGATGAAACCTTGGGTGTTATCTCTGCCACCGCGTTTTATAAATCGATTAAAAACTTTGTTTATGAAGCGGATATTGCGGGTCGTCCAGGTTATGAATCATTTGACGAGGCGGTGACTTACATTAATGGCGATGACGCTTACGTCGCTGGTTTAGAGTTTAACTTAGTGCACCAGTTCAGCGGTTTTAATAACTGGTTAGATAACTTTCTGATTAATACCAACCTGACTTTTACCGATTCTGAAGCAACGGTTGATTGGCTGGATGATGGCGAACTTATGGAGCGTGATATTCCGTTGCCGAGTCAGTCGGATACCACGGCAAACGTTGCGATTGGCTATGAAACACAACAGCTGAGTCTGCGGTTGGCGGCGAACTATAAATCGAAGTACCTCGCAGAACTGGGCGATGTTGAAGACAGCCGCTATGACATTTACGAAGACGATAATCTCACTTTGGATTTCTCCAGCAAATGGCTAATCAGTGATCAGCTCAGTATTAATTTTGCCGTCAACAATATCACTGACGAAGCGTACTTTGTTTACACCGGCGACAAGCGCTACAACGCGCAGTATGAATCTTATGGTCGCAGTTACACCTTGGGTGTGCAGTGGGTTAATTGGTAAGCAACTAGATTAGAGAGATTAAAAATGAATTTATTTAAAGTAGCAGTCCTCAGTGCATCCATGTTTTTGGCTTTTCACACTGGTAGCGCTAAAGCTAACGAACGACACCGTGAGATTTTACCCGATAACTCGGTTTTAAAGGTGACCAGTAAGGGCATTACTCGCGGCGAACAACAGCTGATTGCAGGCGATTTTTATCATTTGAAACATTATGTCTTAGGTGAGCGTGAGTCGATATTGGCAGCGATGGAAGGCGATACCCAAGAGCTGTTTGTATGGCGTTATCATCAGGGACGCTTACTGCCTTTATATAAAGGTGAGATTGAAACACGAGTGGTCGAAGATCTGTGCTTCTATGACAGTGCCGAGAACAGTCAGTTATCGCTGTTCTTGATTGGAGGCCGCGGTGGCGCAGAACAACGTTTGTTAAGACAAGATGAAACTTGGTTGAAAGAGCCGATTACGATTCGTGATTTAAACGTGCCCTACGATTCAACTGCCTGTGCGGTCGACTCGCAGCGTGGCGTGCTCTATGTCGCTGAATCTGATCAGTCGGTTTGGGCTTATAATGCTGAACCCGAAGCAGAGGAAAAACGTCACCTAAAAGCGGTACGTGCTCCTTTTGGACATATTCAAGGTGAAATAAAAGCACTCAGCGTTATGCAGGATGGCCGTTTACTGGCGCTGGAGGAGGCACCTGCGCGGTTACTTAAGATTTCGACTCAAGAAGATACGCTAGGCGAAACCGAGGCACAGCTCATTTCTACCACGCACGAATATCAGGATATTTCTCTGTTGCCGGATGCACGTGTATTGCTGACACGAGAGGCGGGCGACCATATGGTTGAAGTTGGAGTCGTGCAAGGCGATGCCGAACGGCATACCGCGGTGAAACCCATCGCGCAAGTGGCAGCAACGCTTGAAACTGAACCGTCACCGCGTCGTGGCGACGCGATTGATGACCCAGCCATTTGGGTATCACCTAGTGCGGCCGAGGAAAGTCTCATTTTAGCAACCGATAAACGGACTGGACTCTACGTTTATTCAATGAACGGTGAAATAGTGCAGCACTTAGCCGTCGGTCGTTTGAATAACGTGGATGTCAGAGGCAACGTGGCAGTCGCTTCGCTGCGTGACAACAACAGTCTTCAGTTCTTCGATATTAGTCAAGCTGGCGAAGTCAGCATGGCGCAACAGGTGAGTACTGATCTGGACGAGATATACGGTCTGTGTATGGGCTATGAAGAGCACACCGATAGACTATCAGTTTATGTAAACGGCAAGTCAGGTCGCATTCAACAGTTTTGGATCAAGGGCGTTGATGACGTTAAAAAGGTCCGCGAAATGTCTGTTCCTTCTCAGCCGGAAGGGTGTGTGGTTGACGATAAAACACAACGGCTGTTCGTTGGGGAAGAGGATGTTGGCATCTGGCTATTTGATGCGGCCGTTAATAGTGCTGAACAGGGAGAGTTAATCATCAAGGCCACTGATGTCGCCGAAATTGTGCCTGACATCGAAGGTTTAGCGCTTGCGCAATACAATAGCGAGACGCTGCTGTTTGTGTCGAGCCAGGGCAGTGATAGCTATGTGATTTTTGATGCTGAAGCGCCTTACACGTTGCGTCATCACTTCCGAATTCGAACGAACGTTGAGTTAGGGATTGACGGTGCGTCTGAAACGGATGGGCTTGAGGTCACCACACAGTCTCTTGGGAAAGGGTTTGAGCAGGGCGCGTTAGTTGTTCAAGATGGGCGCAATCGGATGCCCGAAGCGGGACAAAACTTAAAGTTAGTCCCACTGCAGACGGTACTCGACTAGTTGCGATGTTGTGATACTTGAGCGATAGCCTGCTCTGCGGGCATCGGGCGAGCAAGTAAAAAGCCTTGAATCGCCATATCACCGATATTATTGAGGAAGTTGAGCTCTTCGACTTCCTCAACACCTTCAGCGACGACGGACAGTCTGAGCTGTGTGGCTAACTCATAGACTGTCTTTATGATTGCGGCTTTTTGTTCATTTTCATGCAACTTAGCGACAAAACTCCGATCAATTTTGAGCGTGTCGATGGATAAACTACGTAAATAGCTTAATGATGAGTAACCGGTACCAAAATCATCCAAGGCAATTCTTACGCCATTGTGGCGGAGTTTATCGAGTTGCAAGGCAGCACTTTTAAAACTCTCGACCAGCGTTGATTCGGTTACTTCGAGTTTTAATCGCTGCGGGTCGACACCTGCACCTTCAAGTTTAGCTAATACATTATCGGCGAAGTAGGGATCTTCAAGCTGTATCGCTGAGACGTTGACGGCGATATAAAACGGATGATTGCGCAGTGCGTTATTCTGCCATGTTTGAATGGTCTCGATGGTGCGGTCTAAGATTGCATAGCCCAATTCTCGCATCAGTCCCGAGTCTTCAGCGATGGGAATAAACTCCCCCGGTGATACAATGCCGAGCTCGGGGTGCCGAAATCGCGCAAGCGCCTCGAACCCAATAAGTTGTTTGGTTTTTCCTGCGTAAATTGCTTGATAATCCGGTGCCAGTGCATTTTGCATCAGGCTACGTCGCAACTCCTGCTCTACGCGAATACGGCGACTATCCTGAGTAATATGGGTCTCAGTAAAAATACACGTTTGCCCTAACTGGCGTGCGCGTCGCAGTGCTGACCAAGCATAGTTGATGAGCTGCTGTGACTGGTCAATTTTTAGCATGGAGGAAGCGACCGCACCGACCGCCACCTCAAAGCGAGCATCCTCTTTAAACGTATTGTGAGTATTGGCACAGTTATCACGTATCTGCTGACATACGTCCTCAATGGTTAAACCGCTCTGGGTCAACTCCGATTCAAAGCCCATGACAGCAAAGGTGATGGCGCTGAGTTTACTTGCTACGAGGTGTACACCATTGACTTGGTTCAGTCGTTCTTGAATTACTGGATACAAGCGAGCATTACTGGCATGCTCGCTTGCATTGAGTATCGCATCGATATTTTCAACAGTGATATAAATCAAAAACAAGGGTTGTTGCTCATCAAGCGCATCTTCGACACGTTCACGTAAGTAGCGCTCATTGGGCATGCCAGACTCTTGGTCAAAGATACGCATCGCGGATATGTCTGTTTGTGTGCCGGCGACGATTGAACATTGCTGCTGATTATCTTTTTGACAAACGCCTCGACACAGCATCCATCGGTATCCGTGGCGCGTTGTTTTGACGCGATATTCGACATTGAGATGCTCAGATTCGCCTTTGCGTAAGCGTCGAATAGCATTGCTGAAGCGCTCACGATCAGCGGGATGAATTTGTTGATACCAAAACTCAGGCGATTGGGTATTAGCGTCGTGGGGGAGTTCGAGCATTGAGTACCAACGACCTGACAATGTCAGTTCATCTTTCGCGATGTCCCAAATCCACACACCATCATTTGAGCCCGCTAAAATGAGGTCAAGTAAAGAGGTACGTTCTTTCACTTTGTCTTCGAGTTGCTCATTAAGTGACTGCATATCAGTCAGCGAGCGGCGTACGTTCTCCAATAAAAAGTTGACGAGTAGCGCAAGTTTTTGACCTTCAGTATCTTGCGTATCAACGCTTACGTGAATATCGAAGTTGTTATCGATGGTGTCGCATAACTGGTCGGCGATTTGAGTAATGACTTGGCGTAGCGACGGGTGATCAGCATCAGTCATGAGCCACCTCCTGACGTTTATGTGGCCACGTTATTATAAATTCACAATGTACCGCGCCTTTATGCATGCAACAGGGTTCGTTGAATTCAATTTCATCGCCATACAGTGAGGCGACTTCAAATGCTAGGGCTTGATACAATCGACAGAGACCATTAGGGGATCGGTAAATGACCCTGACTACACCGGGCTCAATTGGCGAGGCAGAAAACTTATCATTGACATGCTGTCGTTCATCCTGTTGTTTTAATCCGGAAGCCATAACAGCGTGAATGCGCGCTTGCCGTAGCAAGAAACCTTCTGAATCGTCTGCGATTTCAAAAAATCGAGGAAACAAAGACCGCGCCTTTTGAAGAAATGCCGAGGCGTAAAGGGCATAGACTTCGCTTTCGGTAAAACCTGTCTCTTCGACAGACGCTGCAATTAATCGAAGACATTCGTCATCACTGTAGTTTTTGTCAATACGATAATTTACCGATGGGTCAACGTGGGCTCGTTTTAAAACACGTTGTTTAAGTTCTTCGCCACCTTTCTCTTCGAGTAGCTCGAGCAGCACTTGCTGAATGATTCCAATCATATTTATCCCTAAACGCTGGTGGCTATTACGGCATAGCGCGCCACTTTTCCCACAGACACTAACAGCAAAAATAAACCAAAATTAACCCTAGATAAACCAGCAAACAGTGTTAATGGATCACCAATAATCGGTAGCCAGGCAAAAAGTAAGGTCCAACGGCCGAATTTTCGAAAGATCGCTTCAGCCCTTGTCAGATTTGCTTTATAGACTTTTAAGTGAGTCTGCATAAAGCCTTTGTGGAGTAGGTAGCCGACCACGTAGTTGATAGCTGAACCCAGGACATTCCCGACCGAAGCAACAGCAACCGTCGTCACCATTGGCCAACCGTTTTTAATTAACCCAATAAGCACTAACTCGGAGCCCATCGGAAATAACGTAGCGGCAATGAGTGAGGTGAAAAAAAGGGATAGGTAGCCTGCGAGCATTCGAGCGCACTTAGGATAAGAAGATTTATGGCGCTTATTTTACTTGTAAACAGGCTCAATTGATATTATATATAAAAACATATTGTATATTTATGGGGTGTTACCATGAGTGTTGAAAAAGCGGTTACAGCATTTGCTGGCATCATGATTTTATTATCTGTGGCACTAACGGTATGGGTCCATTCAGGATTCGTGTGGTTGACGGTGTTTGTCGGGGCTAATTTATTACAGCAATCGTTTACCGGGTTCTGTCCTGCCGCGATCTTTTTTAACCGCGTGCTAGGACTAAAAACCGAACGAGAACTGGCAAAATTGAATCGAGAGGGTGTTTAATAACCACCCTCGACAAGCCACTTCTCAGAGGTGCGCAGTTCTATCGAGATCTGCGTTAGTAGCTTGCGCGAAGGCGGACGTGTTCCTGATTCGATTTGGGTATATTCAGGTTCGCTTACGCCCAACTTCTTAGCGAGTTGAGTCATTGGAAGCATCAGTGTCTTGCGGCGTTGTTTAACGCGACGCGCAAAATCTTTAGCGATGAAATTTGACTTAATTGGTGACATCTTTACCTCTACTGCAATACAACTGAGCTATGGTTACGCGCCTGAGTCCTAAAGGATCAACAGGCGCATTACGATGGCAAAACTATTTGTCAGAGATAAGACGCTTTTTTGAAGGTTTAGTTGCGTGCGTTACGTGTCTTTTGAACGTAAAAAGAAAGCAACGATCGCACTGGTGATTAACCCTAAGCCGATTGCACCAACAATAGACTGGAAGATATAGGCGGTGAGGGTAAAATATTCTTCAGCTCTCATATCACTCATCATGCCTGAGGCGACCGCGTGATGACGCATATTGTCAAAAAACTCGGGCGATATCGTGGTATGAAAGATTAACTGCACTAAGGGCGCTAAGATAGCCACCACGAGGGTAAGCTTAACGCCGCTGATAAAGCCGGTCAGCCACGTCATTTTCTGCTCGGGTAAACTCTGCTTTTTATCGCGTAGGGCGAGAACGTAAATGGCGATGGCGATAATTGCGAAGATATTGGTGAGAAAGAAATGGTACTCGATATTTTGATGGTGCAAGCCAGCGAGTCGCTCAACCGTCAACCAGAGCAGCATTGCGATACTAAAAATAATACCCCATTTGAGCTCTTTCATAACTCAATCCTTTGTTGATTTTTTGTAATGTACATCAACACTATAAGCGATTATTTGGCTTCGTGATAAGTATAAATTATGCCAAAATAGAGCGATTTCTTATCGTCGGGCGTGTAGGTTTGAATAAAACACGAGTTAAACTCACTGCCGTAGCCGTCGGCGCACTGGTGCTGGTCATCGCGCTGAGTAGTTATTTGCTGTATCAGCCGTTAATGTGGTTCGATCAATCTGGGCAGTTGCAGGCACAAGTCCCGCAGGGACAAGTCGGCGAACGCCTCGGGCAGTGGCTACGTCAGCAAGGCTATAAAACACAGTCACGCGTTTTTCATGTGCTGGATACCCACTGTATATGTAATTGGCGAACAGAAGCTCATAAGCAGGTCGTTAAGCGTAAAGTAAATAACAGTAATGGCACCAATGTCGAATTGTCGCTCAACGAGTTGCCGATGCTTAAGCAATTTTTGCCAGCCACCCCTGCAGTGATCATTTTCGATGCCAACAGTGAGCTTGTTTATTTGGGGCCCTACGCAGACGGCGCGTTTTGTAATACCGAAAGCAGCTTTATTGAACCACTCATACAACGCGTTGGAGCGGCTGCTAAACCGCTCGACTCTGGTTGGGTGAATACCGTGGCTCGCGGATGTTATTGCCCATCATCCTGAAGAAACTGACGCAAGTTATTGGCACTAATATTGATAATTGCTTGGCGTGCCTCTGGCGCTAACCACGCGGAGTGAGGCGTGACGATTAAATTAAGTGGTTCGTTAATCGCATCGAGCAGGGGATTGCCGTTGCGGGGTGGCTCCTTTGACAGTACGTCGACTGCCAAACCAGCAATGATACCGTTTCTTAAAGCCTCAACCGCATCGTGTTCATTAACGATCCCACCCCGAGCGGCGTTCACGATGAGTAATCCCGGTTTGCAGTGCGCTAAATTGTTGCTGTTTAATAGGTCTCTCGTATCATCGGTTAATGGGCAATGAAACGAAATGACGTCCGCTTCGGGCAATAAATGATCGAGGCTGGGGCGTGGATCGTTTTTCTTGCCGGGACGAGCCGCTATCGATACTTTCATGCCAAAAGCTTTTGCTAAGGATTCCACGGCTTGTCCTAACTCACCATGACCGACTATAACCAAGTGTTTGCCGGCTAACTGAACCACCGGGAAGTCATCTAAGCAGAAACGAGACGCCGTTTGCCACGCACCTGAGGCAACGAGCTGATGATACCTTTGTGCTTGCGTCGCAAGGTTAAGCATTAAAGTGAGCGTGTGTTGAGCCACACTGGCGGTTCCGTACGCTTCAACATTAGCGACCTTAATGCCGCGTGCGTTAGCCGTGTCCTGATCGATATTGTTGGTGCCCGTGGCTAAAATGCCTATCCATTTGAGTTGAGTCGCAGAGCGTAGCGTTTCGGTATCAAGCACCACTTTATTGCTGAATACGATATCGGCATCTTGGATACGTTCCACCACTTGCTCAGCTGTGGTTTCATTGAATACTTGCCAGTCATCCAATTGTGCTGCGATGGGTTGCCAATCGACATCATTGCCTAAGCTGGCAGCGTCGAGTATGACTCCTCTCATTTTATACTCCAGTTAGTTAGCTTGCTAAGTTGTACGTTTGGCTTTACGACTCGCCTAATAAGCCCTGCCAGACTGCGTTTTACCACATTAGATAGGAACTTGCTTTGGATCAAGCAATCTATTGAAGATAATCTTAATATTTATGATAATAGTTCTCATTCGGGAGGGCGTATGAAAACACTTTGGGAATTAAAGGCTAAGCAAGCTGCTGTCGTTGAGACAATTAACTCGCAGCTGACGGGACCGGTTATCAGCCGGTTGCAAGAAATGGGGTTCAGTAAGGGGCAGCAAGTCGTGTGCGTCCGCCGCTCGCCCTTTAAAGGTCCTTTGGTGGTGCAAGTCGGTGATTGTGTTTACTCACTCGAACAAGCGGTTGCTGAAAAAATTAACCTTGCTTTGGCCAGCTAAGCCTATCATTTAAAACAACTTGGGTCGTATATGGAACGCATTGTCTTAGTGGGGAAACCCAACTGTGGTAAGAGCTTGTTGTTCAACCAATTAACCGGCTTACGACAAAAGGTCGCAAATTTCCCCGGTGTCACCGTCGAGCTGAAGACGGGTCAATTTGATCAGTTTGAAGTGGTCGACTTTCCTGGTACTTATTCACTACATAGCCTATCAAAAGACGAAGAAATCGCTGTCGAAAAGTTAAACCTCGCTGTAGACGATGATGATACGCGACTCGTCGTATGCGTGTTAGACGCGGCGCGACTTGAGCGTAGTTTAGTCTTTGCACTTCAAGTTCAGGCTTTGGCGCGTAAAAATAATAAAGCCGTTGTTTTTGTGCTGAATATGATCGATGAGGTTGAGCGTTATGGTTTGAATATTGATATCAAAGCGTTGCAAAAGGAACTTGGTGCGCCGGTCTACGCGCTCTCTGCAAAAACGCTTAAGGGCGTTGCCGCCTTTAAGGAAGCTTTGCCAAGCTTGGCGAAACAAGCACAAGCGCCTACTGAGCTAAACATTCAGCTTGGCGAGCAAAGAAAATTCATCGAGCGCGCGCGTGAGATTAACGCGGAGTATGGTATTCGCTCCGATGTGGTGCTCAAAAATCAGAACCGTATTGATACCTTTCTGCTGAATAATGTGCTGGGTGGTATTGCGTTTCTAGCGATTATGTTTTTCTTGTTTCAGAGTATTTTTACTTGGGCGCAGCCGCTCATGGATGGCACCGAGGCGGCTATAGGCTGGATCGCCAGCGCACTAACGGGAGTGATAGGGCCAGGCATTGTTTCTGACTTTTTAAATGATGCTATATTTGGCGGCGTCGGCGCGTTTTTAGTGTTTGTTCCGCAAATCATGGTTTTGACACTTATTATTGGTGTATTAGAGGATAGCGGCTATTTGGCGCGAGCGGCGCTCATATGCCATAAGCCATTGAGTTTATTTGGTTTGTCTGGGCGTAGCTTTATCCCCTATTTATCGGGTCATGCGTGTGCTATACCAGCGATTATGGCGGCGCGTACCATCGAGTCGCCGCGCAAACGTCTGATTACGATGCTCACTATTCCACTGATGTCGTGCTCAGCGCGATTGCCGGTATACGCCTTACTGATAGCCGTGCTTATTCCAAAAGATGCGACGTTTTTAGGCGTGTTTGACCTACAGGGTGCTGCCTTTTTTGGGCTGTATTTCTTCGGGATTCTGATGGCGCTCGTCGTGAGTACATTGATGAATGTGTTTACGCGTAAAAGCAAAGAACTCAAAGACATGCCGTTTATTTTAGAACTGCCTTCGTATCGTTTGCCGCACTGGAAGCCGCTATTTCAACGTGTGATCAACAGTGGTTTGCAATTTATCAAACGTGCGGCCCCCGTTATTTTTGTTATTTCCTTATGCTTATGGACGTTGGGCTATTTCCCCCAAGGCGCAGGTCTAGAAAACTCATTATTGGGTAAAATTGGTCACTTTATTGAGCCTGTCTTTGAGCCGCTGGGTTTAGATTGGCGCTATGGCGTGGCGATGATCATGTCGTTTTTAGCGCGTGAAGTGTTTGTCGGTGCGCTGGGCACGATGTTTGGTATGTCGGGTGCCGAGGAAAATATTGCCGGCTTAGCGGCGCAGATCCAGGCTGATGGATTGACCTTAGGTGCCGGCATTGGCTTGCTGTTGTTTTATGTTGTTGCATTGCAATGTGTTGCAACGGTCGCGATGTTACGTGCAGAAACGGGTAAAAGTCGAATCGCGTGGGGGTTATATGCAGGCTACGGTATTTTAGCTTATCTCATTGCTGTAATCGCAGCCCACATTGTTTAATGAAATTAAAAATCAACGTAACGCGAGGGTGGGTTCGGCGGTCTGAATGCGTTCCCATCACCGTCAAAGTGGTATCGAAAATACAGTTGGTAATTGTTAGGTGTATAGAATTCTGAGCGCTCGATTTGTGCATTTAAACCCACACTCCAATGATTAGTTATTCGGTACTCAAAGGCGGCACGAAAGCTACGACCGAATCCACCACCATCTGGGTTACCGGTATGAATAGGGTTTCCGGCTTGCTGTTGAAGCAGATTAGATGTTGGATAAAATTCAGCATCATCTAAACGACTGGTGGATTGGCCGAATGAGGCACGTAAAATATATGAGAAACGATCGATTCGACCATAAAACTCAATCGGCAAACTCAGCGACGCGTAGTGCGCTGGGCTATAGTAACCACCGTGGCCAAAAGTGGTCTCACCGCGATTTTTATCGAATCCCCAACTCAGTGCAGTGAGCCCTGAAGTAAACGCAAAGGCTTCAGTATCAATGATGCGAAAATAAACACCCGTATAGGCATACCACTGTTTATTACTATCAACATTGCGCCCGCCATAATGGTTGACACCAAAGTTAGACCACCAACCCATCAGGCCGCCCTGATCCCAATTGAGACTGCCTCCAACACCTTGACGAACTACGGGCCCCCAGTGACGCGAGGAAAATGGATCCTGCTGGCCTGAAAAGGTTAAAACGGATGTCGTTTCGATCCTTCGCTCTATACCTAAACTCCAACCGAATTCGCCGAGGTCACCACTGTATTCTAGACCACCTAGCAGTTCAGTTTTATCAAACCCAATGGGGCTTAAGCCTATGTCCGCATGCCAGATATCGCTATCAAAGGCGATGCCGATAGAGGCGCCATTTTCTTTTAAATTAGGCAGTAGACCTTGATTACATGCGGCTGTTTGGCATAGCAACCCCGTTCCAAAACGGTCTTTTTGGAAGGTGTTGGTTAAATCAAATTCGCCAGCTTCGGTGACAAAGCCATCCACTTTAAATGTCCAAATGCCGGTCTCTGTGGGCCTACGGTATTCGAGCAACAGGGTATCGCTTGCAAATGACGTGTTGCCATCGACGGAGTCGCGCTCATTGCGCAGAAAACCGACAGTTAAATAGGGGCCTTGGTTTTTTAGTTCCGAATTGACCGCGTTGCTTGAGTCCGTTGCTACAGTAACCGCTGGCGCGGTACTCAGTGTGGTAGCGCTTCTTGCGGCAGTGCCGCTATCACTCACGATAGGCGAATAGGTCACCGTGCGGGTGCGGCGCGCTTTTGGCGTTGTTTCTGCCTCGTTAGGCGTGCTGGATTCGGTCTCAACCTCAACGACGACAGGCTCCTCAACCGATTGTTGAGCTAACCGTTCTAATTCGCGCCAATCTGAACGATAGGGCTCGAGCCGCGGCTCTTGTTGGTAAACCTGCTGATAGAGTGTCCGCGCAATATCGGTTTTACCTGTCAGCATATTGAGCCTTGCCTGGGCGATGAGCGATTGGTAAGGCGGCTGTGCCAACCGAATCCGCTCCCGACTCCGTTGTGCTGCGTCACCATTGGGTTGTGATTTCTGCAATTCATCGAGGAGTTGTTGGGCACGTGGTAAATCATTACTTGCTAACGCATCAATGAGTCTAAATTCGATAGCACGTGGGTGATTGGGCGCTGTGCGTTGTAACTGTTCAATGAGCCGATCTCGGTGATAGTTTCTGCCCGCTGCTTCAGCTTGCTCTATACGTTCGATTAATAGGTCGATTGCGTCTGACGTTTGCGCTAATGCGGGTAGAGATGCTGTTTGAAAACCCGTAACAAGCAGTAAATTGAGTAACACGTTAATTCGCATAGCAAGCCTTGTTCATATCGCCAGAAGCCCAAAATAGATTGAGGGTGCCATCAGCATTCACTGTAAAGCACTGCTGGTAAGCAAGTCCAAATAAAATGAGTACGTGATCATAGTAATGCTCAGCATAGTCTGTCACTGGCGTGGTCTCGACCCGTTGTAACGCGTGACGGTAGGCGAGTGGTGCTGTTTGCTTAAAGTAGGGGATAAGCAGTGCTGAGAACCCGATATTCGCCTCGCCGCTAGCATCTCCGGTTAACCAATCTAAGGTTTCGGGCGGTTGGGAGCGCGACTGACTTTCGTGCGCCATAGTGAGGTAATGTTCTAACAAACGCTGCTTAGGATCGAGGGCAAACCAATAATAACTGCGTATGGCATCGTAACTACCCTCAGCCTCTTCAGCGTTGAGCACTTCGCCGTTGTCGGACACGGTCAACCAATCGGCTACGACGCCGCTCGGGTTATGCTTAAGCATGAATCTCTGCTGTGCTTGCGCGAGCGCGAGCCAACGCGCATCGTTACTCAAACGATACAGGCCATCTAGAACAAAAAGCGGCGCATAACTTGGGTTAAACGTAATGCGATCGGCTTTGTTAAATCCGATAGGCGCGGGTAACAGAAGCAAGTCGCCATTTCTAAACGTGACCGTTTGTTGCATTAGGTGTTGCGTGAGTGCCTCTGCTGTCGCTCGATAAGCAGGTTTTTGCCAGACATCTGCTGCATGATAAAGCGCGTAAATTAACAGAACGTCGACGTCGGTCGCCGAGTTGGTATCGAGCACTTCCCAACTGTCTGTCGGGGCGTTGTAGCCCCATTGCCATGCGGGTAATTGTTTAGTGAGGTCACCGTCAGCAAGGTTGTTTTCGAGCCATGCTAATAGTTTTTCAAAATGCTCTGGTTGGTTTGCAAACAAACTAAAGAGCAGGCTATAGACCTGACCCTCGGACGTGGTTATTAAAGCGTCGCTGCTACGATCAATAACTCTAAACTGATCGTCAATGAGTTGTTCATTAAAGCGCTGCCAGTGATAACCGAATTGCAGTGTTTGTGGTTTGGGTTGCCACATTTCAGTTTTTTGTTGGGGTGACCTGTCACAACCACTCAGGATGGCTGTGACGATCAAACACAGCGGGAGCAACCAACGCAAACCCATAAACTATAGCTCCTGCTTACGTTTGGCACTGCTTCTTAGCCAACGGTACAGACCCAAGGCAACTACGAGTACGGCAAATAATACCACTAACACCAAAATAAAGGGGTGCTGAGCCGTGTGGTATTTAACCTGATTCCAAAAACTTAAGTCACCAATAAAATACTGCTGAGTTGCCGCGTAGTTGGTGATACCCGCGACAGAAACCAAGCTTAAAAAGCCATGAAATTGGATACTATCGCTGGGCGAGAGCAAGCGTTCCTTGAGCATATTGAGATGCTCACTGGACGTAGCCGTTTGCATCACTACTGACGCTGCCGGATTTAATGGTGATTGAAAGGCAACCAAAGCCGCCAACGGCCCACTATTTTGTAGTACTGCGTTTGGGTTAGCGAACAATTGCGATTGACCCGCTAGTTTGTGCCCTAACAGTTGAGCCGTTAGGTTCTTATCGCCAAACCGCGCTAACCATTGTTGTGTCGCGCTTTGACCCAGCACCAAAATATCCTCGCTAGCGTTGTTCGGCACCTGTTCAACGTGAGTCACGCTCAGGTTGTAAACGGGATAACCGGTTGATGCACTCATTTTAGCTATATTGGCGAAAAATAGTGAGAGCAGGTCAAGACTCGGCTCTTCGTCTAGCACGATCAAAGTATTTGACAGGTCATCGTACCGTGAGAAAGGGTAGCCTGCCTTTGCGAACAGCTGTAAGTCGGGCAGTTGTGCATAGTGATCAAAACCGACAAGATCAATAGTACTTGAACCATCTATCGCGCCGATCGATGAGTTAGCGGGTTGGAGACTACAACCTCCACCGATCTGGCTGAATTTAAAATTAAACTGTAATTGGTTCACTACGCCGAGTTTAAACGCGGGTAACTCTAAATTGTTACCACTCAGTATAGGGGTGTCGATGATAGGTACGCGTAATTCACCTACGCCGCTGGCAACACCTGACTCATCGAGTTTGAACGATTTTACAAACTCGTTGTTTATGGATACCAACAAGCGACTATCATCGTTCGAGATGGGGGCGGTATAACGGTATTCAAGATCCAAAGGCACGCCCGACTTCTGCCATATAAATAGGTCTGGTGGGAGTCGGAGCGGGACAGAAATTGGCGGCGCCTTCACACCATGACGTTGTAACTCGCTCACATCACTTACCAATTCAGAGAATTTGACTTCGCGCTCAGTCGAGATCCAATTAGGCGCAGCGTAAGGGTCTCGAGGCTCCGCATCAAACTGATTGAATGTGGCATAGGCACCACTGAGTGAACCTGCGGCAGCGGCTAACGCTTGTGCAGCATCAATTAAACCTGTGTCATCAGGCGCCATCACTGCCAGCACTTTAAGCTGAGGATACAGCGGGTGGTCAAGTAACTCGACCCGCGGTTGAGTAATCTCTGGCAGTGGCTTAAATGCCGCCGGGCGTTGCGCATTGGTCATAAATACTACGGCATGATGGCGACCCCAAGCGGTAAGCAGTTGATCATTAAGGTCACGTTTTTGCTGATAAATATGCGGTTTAATATCTAACAGTCGCCATTGTGTTTCACTGGCAAAGTAACTGGCTAAGATACCAGCGCCTGTCAACAACTCAGTGCTTTGTTGCTCAGGCAAAAAGAATGGAATATTGACGTTTGAAAAATCCGACCGATAGAAAAATGGCTCAGGGAAATAAGCCAATTCATTAGCGACTGGAAGCTGCAGGTAGTTCACATTTAACTGGCTGCCAGAGAGAATTTCAAACCAAGTACTCGCGCTTGGTGCGCGACATTGTTCATTAACGCTTTGTGCGACAAGTTCAAAAGTGATTCGGTTATAGTCGGTAAATAACGGCGCCGGTAGATCGACCCTGATTGTCTGAGTTGTGTCGGCGTCATTAGCGTTGAGCGAAATAGTTTTAACGGTTTCAGAGTTAAGCAGGATATTAACTTGACTGATATCTGCAAGTATTGCCGGTGAATAGCGATAATTAAGCGTCAAGGTTGCGCTATTGACCAAGCGATCTGCGCGACTACCCAAGCCCAGCTCAATACTTGGCGTAAAACCATCCAAGCGTAACTGTTGCAGGGACGTAAGTGCGTCGACCGGATATTGGGTGCGATAAGTCAGCACGTTTGAGTCATCATTGAGTTCGCGATTCGGCGCGTTTTCCTGCGCCTGAATAGAAGCTGAACCGAGTGAGCATGCAATGATGCTTGCAATAACAAATACCACTAACTGACGCGTGTTCATGATTTTCTCGCCTTACCTGGGTAAATAGGCAAAAACGTGGAGAGCTTTTGCCAAATCCAATTTAAATGTTTAAAAAATGGTAATAGATACGGGGCTATTTGCGCCGCGATTCGTTGGTAACCTGTGAGACCATAACCGACCACTTCACGCAGACTAGCAAGCGGTTGTTCGTCCTGGTGCGGCCGCCAACCAAGCCACGCATCAAGACGTCCAAAAGTGGCCATAACAAAAGCTTGTTCCTCTTCTGCATTGGCAAATTTTAGTTCTACACCCGCGACATCGTCTCTGCATGAAATAACCTCAGCACGTAAAGCACGGCGCGATGTGGCTTGTTGAATATTTAAATATATGGATTGTCCGGGACGAAGTAATTGCCGGCTCGGCAAAGTGATCCCCACGCCTTGTGCCGAAAAGTCGACCATGCGTGCGCTGAAACTATGCTCCGACTCAGTGATGACATGTATTGGAATATCAACCGCAACACGGTGAGCGGATCGTTGCTGCTTGGCCTCCTCAGCAACCGCTACTGCGCCACCTAAAATGATTAGGTTGTAGGTGAGCCAGACCATATTAATAATGACCGTGAGTTGTTGATCGTCTTCAATGGTGAAAAATTTGTACACACCAAAAATGAACCCAAGTAACGAGATTAAAACGAGCACGATATAGGGCGTAGAAATCTGCCAGTTAAAATAGTTTTTATCGACTCGCTGCCCTTTTGAGGTAACGTTAAATTTACCTTTATGAGGCGCAAACAGTGCGACAGTTGTGGGTTTAAGTATGTACCAAGCTAACACGGTCTCGTACATTTCCGCCCAAAATGAGTGTCGATACTGACCTTGCTTTCGCGAGTTGGTTAAATTCGCGTGGATGATGTGTGGTAATGCATACACGGCAATCATGACGGCGGGTGCATAAACGATATAACTGCCTAATAATAAGAATGCAAGCGGCGCAGTTAGAAATATTAAGCGCGGACCTCCGTTCAAAAAATAGAGCATTGCATTGCTATAGCATAATCGTTGTGCCCAGTTTAAGCCTTTGCCTAATAACGGATTATCAAGCCTGAAAATTTGTGCCATACCGCGCGCCCAACGCATCCGTTGACCGATATGATCAGCAAGGCTTTCTGTCGCTAAACCGGCAGCAAGAGGGATGTTCAAGTAAGCGGTTTGATAGCCTCGACGATGCATTTTCAGCGCTGTATGGGCGTCTTCAGTAACGGTTTCAACCGCAATTCCACCAACCTCCTCGAGTGGTTGACGCTTCAGTACGGCACATGAGCCACAAAAAAACGAGGCATTCCACATGTCATTCCCGTCTTGAATTAATCCGTAAAAAAGTTCGCCTTCATTTGGACGGTTACGGAAAATTGATAAATTACGCTCAAAAGGATCGGGCGAGAAAAAGTGGTGTGGGGTTTGCACGAGCGCCAGTTTAGAGTCTTTAAAAAACCAGCCCATGGTCATTTGCAGAAACCCGCGAGTGGGCACGTGGTCGCAATCAAAAATGGCAATGTAATCGCCACTTGTTTTGGTCAACGCATGATTTAGATTGCCTGCTTTGGCGTGAACACCATTAGGTCGCACGATGTAACCCACCCCTAATTGCTCACAGAACTGCTTATATTCACTGCGTCTGCCATCATCAAGTAAATAGACATTGAGCTTGTCGGCAGGCCACTCGATCGCCTGTGCCGCCATGATGGTGGGTTTAACGACAGCAAGTGGCTCATTATACGTCGGAATATAGATATCGACCGATGGCCATTCATCAAGGTTGTCAGGCAATTTCGCAATTTTCCGCTTTAATGGCCAGACTGTTTGCATGTAACCGAATAGCAAGATAACCCACGCGTATATTTCTGCGCTTAATAAGATGAACCCAAGTGTGCCATCAAGTGGGTGACTCCAGTTAATGGTCTCTGTAATACGCCAATAAATATAGCGAGTACTTACAAAGAAAGAGAGTAACATCATCACGATCATTGGGAACTGGCCCGCTTGCTTACGAACCCACAAAGCGATACCCCAAAAAATAAGTAGCAGAAGGCCTTGTTGCGCGGCATCCATCGGCAGGGTAAGCACAAACGCTAAAATCGCTAAACCCATAGCGAGTAAGCCGATATTGGCACGTCGTTCGCTACGCACTAAAGGTCTTAAGGGGGCTGAGGCAATCGTGAGCAGGCGATTGACGCTACTCCCGAAATAGCCCAACCACTGAGTACGTCGCTTAACTTGAGACGGTGAAGGGCGCGCCGATGACTCGGGTGGTTGATAAATAAATGCTAGCCAACCCACTTGTATCAACCAGCGGATAGGGTCGAGCAAATGTATGCGTCTCTGACCAAGTTGCGGCATCCAGTAGGCGATACCCTGATCGTTTAAATGCACGTCCTTAGGGCGATTAATAAAGACCAGGTCTAACGCTAAAACAGTGAAAAGCCGGATACTAGCGAGACGACTTTTAGATTGGCGAGCTTCACGCCATTGATTAGCTAGGCGGGCGAACATCTTTTAACGACCCAGTTGGCTAACTCAGCAAAATCAGCGTTAGCGCTTGCTGCGATGCTGTATTCATAACAACTTTGCTGTGTCGCAAGCGCTTCGGCGACATGTTGATCGCGCATAATACCGACAGGCGATGTTACTTCATCGGCGAGTTCGTGATTGATGATATTGCTAATATCTCGGTTGAGTTCGAGTTGAGGAGCGACGCCATTTTCTTGAAACACAAACGCGTTGGGCACTTCACTGTGGAGATTTTGTTTAACAATAAACTGTTGCATGCGAGGATACACGCGAGGCTCAGCTTGCCAGACGCCTAAATGTAAATCGACATATGGAATCAATGCTTGGTATAACCGTGTGCAGTGGCTTGGTAAATTGATGATCAACCAATCATCACTGCCCGCTTTTAACCAACTGAGCCATTGCTGAGGGTCACTCTCAATTCGATTGGTGAGTTGATCATAGTTATCGTTGACTTCACCTAACGGCAGAAAGGTCGCCCCGAAATCGCTACGAAATGCAAATTCACGGCTATCACTGATGTTATCGAGATAACCCAACGCCCAGCCTCCGGACTGTGAGAGCGGCATACCATACCAAAGTCGTAAATCATTATGGGAGCACGCATCAACTGTGCTGAGTTTAGTGCCTTGTCTAAGTAGAGCATTACTTAGATTGGCTGCAATGGTGGTTGCGCCAGCGCCCGAAAATACGCTTTGGACAGTGATGATAGCCAATTTATTCAGCGCCTCGTGAGTGGTGAGTACCGTACTCGTTGCATAACGACTTGAGGTCGGAGGCGAATAAGCGCCAATAGGTACGAGCGCGCTGCACGCGAACGGGCGCGTTCAGCTCTAGAAACTGTTCTTGCTGCCATCCCGCAACATGTTTCTCGAAGCTTTGCGCTTCATTTGTTGATTGGGATAAGTTATTGCGCCAAAGTTTATTTGTCATATGTTTAAGTTACAAATATTTTAACGTAATTTATATTGTAATAATTATGATATAAAATTAATATTCGTACAACATGATTTTAGTTGTTCGTTTTTTAGGTGACCTGTTAAAGGATTATATGACTCGTGAGCATTAAACTGGGTCGACTCATCGGTGACGAGAGTGTGTTACCTCCGCTACAGTTTGGCGAGGTGCATGCGTGCTTGAGTGATAGCCGAAATTGGTTATTGAGTGTTGTTAAAGAGTTGAGCAAAGCGCATGCTACTCAGGTTTTTTTATCGCGCGACACCCATCGTTTGTTAAAGCAAGTCGATGCTAACGCATCATTGACCGCCTATGTTGGTGTGGCTGAGTGGAAATATCGCTCGAAGATGAAACAGTCAGATTTATTTAATCTGCTCGATAAAATGAGTCAGCATGCAGACTGCATCGTGTTTATTTCACAGTTTTCTGATCCCCTCATTGCTCACCTATTAAATGACCGTGAAACACTGCTGCTATTAGCGCGCTGGGCGCTTAACCGTAATAAGCTCGTTTGGGTTGCCTATTTAGGTGATGAAACGACACCTTTGGGAAGAAGCTGGCTAAGAGCGCATCGCATGAGCTTTACCTCAATGCATCTCATGGAGGAGGGAAGACCATTCTCGGTATGGACGATCATGCATTGGTTTGTTGGTGATGATTTATTGCAAGAGGAGATAACTCTTCAGCGTCTCTCTGAGGAACAAGGTGGCGGTTATCTAAAAGTGACGCCCTTTGAGTCTGAGGGCAAACCGACATTTAAACGCCTCGCTGGATCGATGGTATATGCCGTTAGCGATGCCGTTAAACCGACAGAAATCGCACCGAATCATTGGCAAATGTTATCCCACACGGCGCGATTAGAGGATGCATTTAAACAGGGCAGTAACGATACACTGATCATTCACGACTCGTTAACAGCTTCGCGCAAGCAGCTTATCGAGTTGGTCTATCGTATTCGGAGTAATGCAGGACCCTTCCTCAAAATTATTATTAGAGAGGTCGACTACAGGATTCGTCATCACGATGAACGGATTCTAGTTAATGCGGGTGCGACCTATGTAGCGCCCAAGCCGCTCTCATTAGACGAGATTGATAGTATTATTGACTGTCTACCTATGTGGCAGTTTGAAGGGAATCTACCAGAACTGGCTACCCTACAACAGTTGTTTGTGCCTTCTGAAGTCGAGGGTTACCTTGCGCCACCTCAGTTTAGTCAGCAAGTACGCCGAATGACTGAATTAGCGAATTACCAAAAAGTGGATATTCAGCTGATTGTCGGTGTGGTAGCGACAGGCATTAAAGCCGACGCAATTTTGTCGCGTTTCGCGGTAAGACGGCAAGGCGATGTGTGTACCGCCGTCGGTAACACGGTGTATATTTTTCTTTTTGCCTGCGAGAAGTCAGAGGTCGACCGCACGTTACTTCAGTTGTTAGGGTTTTCTTCACGTAACTTATTTAGTCGCGAAGCGCGCTTTGATTCCACTTTCGCTATCAAGGAAGCGCTTGATGAATTGCTTGTTATTGCTGATGCGCAGGGTTGGCGTCCGCCAGAGTTAGTATCATCGTCCCCTGATAGCGAACAAAATGATAACCAATTTGAGTACTTCCATCCGCTACCTGCTCCAGTCGCTCGAGTGAGAGGAGACTCTAACGATGCCTGAAAATGTAACCGAGGTTTATGTTGTTGTGAGCTTTGTACTTGGTGTGCTAGCGGGTTGGTTGACTCTAGCGCTATGGCGGTGGCTTGCGAAGCGGTTGGCAAGCATGACTGTGAAATTTGGTTTCGTTCGTGTTGTAAGTACGCCACGGCGGCATAAGCCGTTAAAAGGATCAGGACGTCATGGATAACCATCAGTACCAATTATTTCGCGAACAATGGCTAAGTAGTGCCTTATTTAGCTTCCGTAGCCCGGGTCGATGGTCTTTCGTATTTTTGTTGAAAGCAGTTTTATGCTGGCTTTCGTTTATGTCGTTTTCAATGGTTTATAACCTTGCGGTATTCACCCTCATTGTTGTGCCGATTAAAGGGCAATGGCTATCGCGGTTACGAGATATTCTAATATGGCCATTGATGATCGCGTTATTCTACTATGACAGTCATTTGCCTCCTATTGAGTCCTTGATTAACAACTTGGAGCAGCTCGCGCAATTTAGTTTGGGTTATTGGTTAGAGTTGGCAGAACGTTACATTTCGATGGCGATGATTGCGTGGTTAGTCGTGGCGTGGATTGCATTTCTTTATTTTAAAAATATTTTTAGAATGGGGAGTCTTGCGTTACTTGCGATTATTTTTACCGGTGTGTATTCCCACGTATCAGAGCCTGCTGGTCCCATGGTTGCCTTAAAACCTATTGCAGAAAAAAGCCAAACTGGAACGCGTGCCGAAAGCCCCGAGATGTTTATCAATGATTTTTATCAAAGGCAAGATGAGTGGCTGGTAAATGCGCCCAAAATAAATGCAGAAGCGAGCGGTGCATTCGATATTTTACTCGTCAATATCTGCTCCATCTCATGGGAAGATATCAAAGCTGTCGGGCTCGAAAATCATTCGGTTTTCTCTAAGTTTGATATTATTTTAGATAACTACAACTCAGTATCATCTTACTCTGGGCCGTCGGCCCTGCGCATATTGCAGGCGAGTTGTGGTCAAAAGCCACACCAACAGATTTATCAACCGAGTCGACAGTGTTTGTTAGCTGATGATCTAACACGACTTGGTTTTAAACCTGAACTGTTTATGAATCATGATGGGGAGTTTGATAACTTTAAATCGTCATTATTAAATAGCGGTGGAATAAAAACTTACAAAGATATTCAACGTTCGCTCTCGCCGACTATGATTGCGTTTGATGGGGCTGCTATCTTTGATGACAAACAAGTTATTGATGGTTGGCTCGCGCAAAAAGAGCAAGATCAAGCACGTTTCGGTTTCTACAATTCACTGACCTTGCATGATGGCAACCGAAAACTTAATTCCAATCAAACAAGCTTACAAAGCTATAAAGAGCGGGCATTGTTGATGTTCGAACAAATAGCAGCGCTCATTGATCAGGCTGAGCGACAAGAGCGTAAGCTCCTACTTATCGTGGTTCCAGAACATGGCGCAGGTTTGAAAGGCGATGGTGTTCAACTGGCGGGCTTGCGCGAGATTCCGACTTATCCGCTGACTCATGTGCCCGTAATGCTTAAACTCATTGGCGCTGGGTATTCAAATTCGAAGCCTATACGTGTTGAGAAACAAACCAATCAAAATGCGATTTCATCACTCATTATGAATGTCTTGGCGCAACAACCTTTCTCAGGCGGTGAATACCAGCCACAAGCACTGGTAAACAGTATTCCCGAAACCGAATGGGTGAGTGAGAATAAAGATATCCGCTTTATGCTGTGGCAGGATAAGCACGTATTAAAACTCAAAGGACAAAACTGGGTCGAGGTCCGTGATTAACTCTCTCGACGATTCAGTTTTTCCAGTGTCTCAGACAGTTCAATGAGCAAATGGTGATTATTTGAAACAACGCCATCTATCTCGTTGGCTGACTGACCGGCTTTGGCTGCGAGTCCTCTTACCTCGTCCGCTACCACAGAAAAGCCTCGTCCTGCGTCGCCTGCGCGTGCAGCCTCAATGGCGGCATTGAGTGCCAGTAAATTAGTCTGATCAGCAATTTGGTTGATACTGGACACCATGGCATTGATGTTTTCACCGGATTGTTGCAGTTGCTTCATGACTCTATCACTGGTTTGAACAACAAGCAGGCGTTCGGAAATATCCGCTCCGAAAAGAACCACTTTAGTCAGCTTACCTGTCACGTCGAAAATACCTACTAAAGTGGCTGCAATGGCTATCTCACGCTGATTAAGCTGAATAAGCACCTCCTTTTGGATGCTATTGCCGCGCTTCAAAGCTTCTTGCTGTGTTGAACTGAGCAAGTCGGTCCATCGGCCTATGGCTTTGGCAAGCTGTTGGTTTTCAACTTTATAGTGATTTTTCGCGAACTCATTAATATTGCTAATTTCGCCATTATCAAACCATTCGACCATCAGCGTTGATTGGCTGATGGCCTTAAAACGGGCTTCATATTCCATCGCTTTTGATTTTACTGAGGTGATATCAGCAAGGATGATAATAAAATGAGCATGGTGCCCTTTTTCATCATAAACGGGGTTACTCGTGACCGATACCCAGAGCGAGCTTCTGTCGCTTCTGTGTATCTCGATTTCATCATAAAACGCATTAGGCGCATCAAACTCTCGCGTCAGTCGCTTACGGGTTTCTTCATCGGTTCTTTCACCGACAATGAGTTCTTTAAGCGTACGGCCTTGAGCTTGTTCCAGGGAGTAACCTATCATTCGCTCAAAACCTGTATTGGCATATATAACAGTGCGCTGAGTATCGGTAATGATAACCGCGTTATCGGTCTCATTTGCCACCATGGATAACATTTTAATTTCTTCTTTCTTACGAATTTCAGCAGTGATATCCGATGCGAACTTAATAATTTTGTAAACTTCGCCTTGCTGATTTCGAATGGGGTTATAAGTTGCATGAATCCATACGTATTCGCCATTTCGAGTGACGCGTTGATAATCAGCAGTTTGGTATTCACCTTGTCTTAATTTTTTCCAAAAGTGTTGGTAATCGGATGACTGGGCTTCTGCTGGGGGAACAAATAAGCGGTGGTGTTTACCGATGATCTCGCTGTTCTTATAGCCCATCAAGGATAGAAAGTTTTCGTTCGCAGTTAAAATAGTGCCATCAAGCGCAAACTCAATAACAGCTTGTGCTTTATTGATGGCATCGATTTGAGCTTGATACTCGGTACGCTGTTTTACTTTTTCCGTTATGTCAGATGCAAATTTAATGATCTTTTTTACTTTACCGTGCTTACGGATCGGTGTGTAGGAGGCATGAATCCATACTTCATCACCCGACTTAGTGATACGCCGAAACTCTCGCGTTTGAGCTTTTCCCTCACGCAGTTGCTGCCAAAAGTTTTGGTAGCGCTCACTGTTTGCTTCATGTTTATCAACGAAGATACGGTGGTGTTTGCCTTGTACCTCATCGAGCGTGTAGCCCATGAGAGCAAGGAAGTTGTCATTAGCAGCTTGTATTTTGCCGTCTAAATCAAATTGTATAACAGCTTGAGATTGATGAATCGCTTTAACAACATCATTTGCGTCACCGTTAAACAAAGTAAACATAACTCCTCCATGAGGCTCACATGCCTATGAGTTATTATCGAACACTTTGTTAAAAAATTAAGAGATTAAACAATCAATATTTCGAATGTTTAATCTCTAAAAAGATTTATTGTCCTTGCAAACGTTTGCCATAGGAAATCGCATAGGCAGGCGAGCGTATTTGGAGCACCGGATCTTGACTGGTAGAGATACCGTCAGTGACTTGATTCGGGTCAAAATTGATCGGTGTGCATGATTCTCCACCTGACTCGGTTATCTTTAGAGTACCGACATTGATGGTTTCTCTATCCTTTGGCCATACTTGTGACGGGTCATTGATTGGATCACCTTCTTTAGCAAGCTGCCAGTGCCATTCGTATTCGACGGGTCCGTCCTTAAGGCGCTCACTGAGTCGTTTGGCAAGGAAAGACTTAGGTAAGTTTTTCTGCTCTTGCTCGGTAAGCAGAGTTTCGCCGGCCTTAGGCACTAATGTCCATCGAAATGCCTGTAATTCGCCGTTAGTCAACGTGGTATAGAATGTGTGGATGCCAAAATAGTTAGCCGATGTGTATTCGGCTGCCGGTTGATGAGATTGCAACCACTCGCCTTGATGTGCGGCTTCTGGATTGGCTTCGAGATAGGCTTGACGATCTTCTTTAGTCGCCTCGCCCTGGGCAATAGCGTAGTTAATACGTAAAAGACCGAGGAATTGTTCTGGATTTTTGCCGGCAAACATAGGCGTGGTTAATCCAGCAATTTTGTGTTGCCTGTTGTTGTTTAAATCAAACATCACTGCCATGCCGCGAGGGGCGTTCGCTGCCTCATTGGCATTTGGATTGCCGCCACCCATTGAGAAGCGTAAGGTAATCGGCGCTTGATCGCTGAATAAGGGGGTATCAAAGCGCGCTTGCGCAGTCGCAGACGGTTCAAATGACCCCAGCGCACAAACACCTTTGGCATGACCTTTACGCACGCCAGGATGTTCGCCACTCAATTTTTTAAATACCTCTATAAAGTCATTCGCACTAGCCGATTGAGGTGCTTGAGTAGGCGACTGCTGTGCGGTGGCAGTGAATGATAAAAGTGACAGTAGGGCAATGAAAGTCGTTGTGGTTTGCATAGTTTACTCCCAGTAAATACCGAGTTTTATTACGCGCATAGAAGCAATACGGATTGCGCCATGTTTAGAAGAGTTGCCAATGAGTTAAGACTTATTAAACCAATTTAGTTTAGAAAGAAAGTAAGCTAACTTATAATAATCTTAATTACTAATTTGGAGAGGCGCTATGGAACATCCCGACAGAGAGTTGATGTTCTTGCTTGCGGACGTTGCACGCATGGCTAAATGTGATTTTGATGCGCGCGCTAAATCACTCGGTTTAACGCGCGCTCAATGGTCTATTTTGGCACGTCTCGTTCGCTGCCAAGGAATTCAACAGTCACGTTTAGCTGAGCTACTCGAGCTCAAAGCGATCACGGTTGCACGCCATATCGATCGACTGGAGCAGGGCGGGTGGGTTGAACGCAAAGCCGACCCAGACGACCGACGTGTATGGCGACTGTTCTTAACCGAGCAAGCAGAACCGGTGTTGAGCCAACTGCGAGAGCTCGGGGCGCAAACGCGCGCGAAAACCTTGGCGGGGATCTCTGAAGCGACCCGCCATGAAATTCTTAACGCGCTGAAATCCATGAAACACAATTTAACCGAAAGCTAAAGGACGCTCTTCACTATGAACACCCGGTATAACAATCCGCTCCGAATGTCGGGCGCTGTTAAGTTACGCATGATTTTATTGGTGCTGGTACCCGCTATTGTCATTTTGATATCAGGTGTGATCTACCTCACCGGCGGGCGGTTTGTCGAAACTGAAAACGCCTACGTGCAAAATGATAAGGTGTCTATTGTACCTGAGATATCGGGTAACGTTGCGCAACTTTTCGTGGCGGAAAACGAGCCAGTAAAAAAGGGTGACATATTGTTTGATATCGTTGATGCGCCTTATGCGATTAAGGTGGCACAGGCGAAATCTCAGGTGGCACAAGTAGCTACTGAAATAGAAACGTTGAAGGCGCAATACGCAGAACAGCAGGAGCAGCTCGTTCTCGCGCAGTCAAATGCCGCATTTGCCGAGCGTGAATTTGCGCGTCAGCAACGGTTAGTAAAGTCGGACTCGGTGTCAGAATCGACCTTGGATAAGTATCGCCACCAGTGGCGCGTTGCTAAGGAAAATGTGAAGTCGGTTGAGCAAGGACTGAAACGTATAGCGGCTAGTTTAGCGGGGCAACCAAATATCGACGTTAAGCAACACCCGCGTTATCTGCAAGCCAAAGCTGCGTTAGATGAGGCTGAGCGAAATCTTGAACAGACGCATGTGGTAGCACCGATGGCAGGTTTTGCTAGTAAAACCCCCTCTGCAGGTCAATACATTGATCCACGTAATCCAGCGATGGTGGTCGTTGCGACTGAGGCGCCATGGATTGAGGCTAACTTAAAGGAAACTCAGCTAACGCACGTCAAAGTGGGACAGAAAGTGGTCATTCATGTGGACGCTTATCCTGATATCTCATGGCACGGTGAGGTAAAAAGTATTGCTGCTGCGTCAGGTTCTGAGTTTGCGCTCTTGCCTGCACAAAACTCGACAGGAAACTGGGTCAAAGTCGTTCAACGGATTCCTGTTCGCATCGCTGTTTCGGATACGCGCGATAAGCCACCACTGCGAGCCGGTATGAGTACGGAAATTTCTATTGATACGGGTTGGCACAAGCGGGGACCTCAATTTTTGCAGCCGCTAGCCCACTGGATGCAAGCATTAAGTAACGATAAGCCGGCTTAAGGTAAACGTTGTTATGAATGCAAAGCAGCTCGCGAAGAACCGTGGCTTAATAACAGTTTCTATCATGCTTGCGACCATCATGCAGGCGGTCGATACCACCATAGCTAACGTGGCGTTGCCTCATATGCAAGGCAGCATGTCGGCTACGTCAGAGCAGATTGCCTGGGTATTAACGTCGTATATCGTAGCAGCAGCAGTGATGACACCGATGACCGGCTTTCTTGCTGCGAAAATTGGCCGTAAGCGACTGTTCCTACTGTCGGTATTTGGCTTCACAGCCGCCTCGGTCTTGTGTGGTGTTGCTGTTTCATTGGAACAATTGGTGTTTTTTCGGTTATTACAAGGCGTATTTGGCGCCGGATTGGTGCCTTTATCGCAGGCTGTTTTGCTCGACACGTATCCGAAAGACAAGCACGGTTCTGCCATGGCTATTTGGGGCGTCGGTGTCATGGTGGGTCCCATTCTTGGGCCTACACTCGGCGGATACCTGACCGAGTATTACAACTGGCGTTGGGTATTTTTTATCAATATCCCGGTGGGTTTATTGGCGTTTGCAGGTATTGTTGCCTTTGTTAAAGAGACAGACACCGAGAAACGCCGCTTTGATCTGTTCGGATTTGCGTTGCTTTCGCTGTCGATAGGCGCCTTGCAACTGATGCTCGACCGTGGTCAAGGCGAGGATTGGTTTGCTTCCAGTGAAATCATTATCGAGTGCGTTGTTGCGGTCCTGTTTTTATATTTGTTTGTCGCACATATGCTGACCAGCCGTAATCCATTTATAGAACCCGCGTTGTTTAAAGATCGTAATCTTGTTACAGGACTTATCTTTATCTTCATTGTGGGGATTATCCTACTCGCGACGTTAGCGTTACTACCGCCGTTTTTACAAAATCTAATGGGCTTTCCAGTGATTACCACGGGCGAGATTTTAGCGCCGCGAGGGATTGGAAGCATGTGTGCCATGCTTATGGTCGGCAGGCTAATTAATCGTGTCGATGTACGCTGGCTAGTGGGGTTGGGCTTATCGCTGACAGCCTACTCGCTATTTGAAATGGCCGCATTTAACCTGTTTATTAGTCCGATGGATGTGGTCAGGACGGGTATTATTCAGGGCTTGGGTCTAGGCTTCGTATTTGTGCCGCTGAGCACGGTGACGTTTTCGACACTGGCGCCTCAGTTGCGAACCGAAGCCACGGCAATGTTTAGTTTAATGCGTAATATCGGCAGTAGTATTGGTATTTCGGTCATGGTTACACTGGCTGCGCGTGCCACACAAACTAATCACGCTGTACTCGGTGAATCGTTGACAATGTTCCGAGCACCTGTGAAAGAGGAGTTTATACGAATCGCGATTGAAAATGGGCCAGGTATGGCGGTTGCTGAAATGAATCAGCAATTAACTCAGCAAGCCGCCGCCATCGGTTATCTGAATGATTTTAAAGCCATGGCGTGGATGGCTTTATGTTCGCTACCGTTGTTACTATTGTTCCGCACCGAGTCATCGACTAAGGCGCCAGTTGCTCCGCCAAGTCAAGCTGAGGTTGATAAAGCGAAGTCTTAACATTGAAAAAGCCGAGCAGTGAATGTGCTAAATAGTCATGATTAACAGGGTACGTTGCGGCCGCATCTGGGCGGTCTGCCCAAGCCTTGGCCGGCCATACAATCCATGGTACGTGACGTTGTTCATCGGGAGCCATCCAGTTAGGCAGCCCATGCAGATAGACGCCGTTATCTCCAAGTGACTCGCCGTGATCGGAAATGTACATGAGGCTCGTGTCGATGTTAGATGCTTGTTTTAGCGTATTAATCGCGCCGATGATGAGTTGGTCGGTTACGACTAGACTATTGTCATAAGCATTTCTGATGGTTTCAACTGGGCATTGGTTGAGCTCAGTGGTTGTGCACTCGGGAAGAAACTTTTTCAACGCTTGTGGTGAGCGTTTATAGTACGCTGGACCGTGGCTTCCCATTGAGTGTAAAACAATAATACTGTCCTGTTTGGCTTTAGCTAATTTGCTTCTTAGCACTTTGAGCATTTGGGTATCAAAGCACTCTTGCTGGCTATCACAGTAATCTTCTGCGGTAATTTCTTCCACTCGGTCACAGACATTCTTACAGCCCGAGTTGTTTTCAATCCACGAGACATCGATGCCCGCATTATTTAACACATCCAATACATTACTGGTCGATCGTGCACGGTTATCGTAATTTTCAGCCTGATAAAAACTAAACATACAGGGCACCGAAATGGCCGTCGCGGTACCACAAGACGTCGCATTTTTGAAGCTAATGAGTTCACCTTGCTTAGCGAGTTGCTCGATACCCGCGGTGGTTGGACGCGGGTATCCATTTGAGCTGAAATGATCAGCCCGTGCCGTTTCTCCAACGATAACAACCATGACTTTAGGCGTTTTGTCATTATCTGGTTGCTGGGTGGCATCTTGACCCAGCGCGATGAAGGCTTCTGGCGTCGATAATTTGGCTTTAGCAACCGAAACACTGGCAGATATGACATTGAAGGGGATGACTCGGTATTTAACGTCACGGTGATTGCGAAATAGTGATGAATACTCACTGTATTGGGTCATCAGTACGCCCATAGCAACGGCAATAAGGATGCACCCGGCCCCTAAACTCAGCAATGTCGTACGTACCCAAGGTTGCGGTTTCACCGGCATCCAAATCAAAACTATTGCTGGTACAACGCCCCAGAGAAAGACAGACAAAATGAGTTTAACTGAAATCAGGTCGCTGGCTTCAGAAGTATCTGTTTCGAGTGCATTGATCAGCATATCAGGATCAATCACTACACCGTACTGATTCATCCAATAGGTGACCACCGCGGCGGTGGTAAATAGCACGAATATAGCGCCTTTCAGACAATGAAATGCGCGTGCAATTAAAAACAGTACAGCGTATACACAGGCGATAACAAAAAGAAAGCCCATTTGTGCGATAAGCGAAGTTTGATAATCGTTTAGCGAGGATAAAAGGGGACCGCAGTAGGCTAAGGTCAACCACAGCGTAGCGATCAGTATCAGAAGTCGACTGGATAACTTAACGGTTTTCATTAGGCTTATCTCCAATAAATATCAATGCACTGATAACCCAGCAGATAAAAGCCGTGGTGATATCGTCTGAAATGAAATGTGCGCCGCGCAACTGCTGCGCAAAACCAAGTAATAAACCAATGAGTAGTGAACCGACTAGGGCTTTGCGGGCGATAACAGGGAAGTCTTTGCGTAGGTAAAAAAATAACGAAAACCAAGCGTATCCGATACTTGCGTGTCCTGCTGGAAAGCAGCGTCCGGGCTCGGGTTGGCTGGCGGCTAACCAAAGAGGTTGGTAGTCAAAGCGACCGCCAAACATGTTGAGATCCCAAGGACAATGCATCCCTGTGACGCCTTTCATCAGGTTCACGACAATAAAAGACAGCAATAGCGCACCGATAAATTGTGATAAGCGGACAAGCGAGGTTACACGTAGAGGTTTGAACCATTGCGATAGGTAAAAAATTAAGATACCGGCGACAATTACGATGTTAAGTGCACGAAACCCATCATGGAGCACAGACTCGGTAATTAGGTTATGTTTTAACGCCCAGGCATGACCGGAAATTGAGAAAAACCATTGGGACACATCAAATTTTATCCCGAGCCCGTCAAAAAAAATAAATAAAGCCAAGTACAAAGGTACTGAAACCAACAATAACGAACGGCTAGAACGGTCGGTTAAATTGATAAAAAAATTCCGCATAGTTGTCTTAAAAAATTAGTCACTATGCGGAATTTATAAAAACTATATTAATTAAATCTTAAATTTAAACAGATTGTTTATTCATTAATATCACTGGCTGGGCTTCGGTAGCGAATCACTTTGGCAGGTGCCGGGCATGATTTGGCTGCATCCTTGGCGCTAAAAAGCAGCCAATGCTCGCGATGTGCGATACCTAATGACTCTCCATCTGCTGGGTCAAAACACTCAAAATGCATATTATCCGGCGCCATGATATAACGATTGGGTGCTTCGTTTATCCATAGCCATGCGTTACGAAATTGTTCAGCATTGCCTGTAAAATAGCTAAAGTGAGTTAACGGAATAGGCGAAAAAAGCAAGTGTTGCTCTTTGAGATCGAGAATAGCCAATTCGCCGCCATCTACTTCGGCAGCCGCGGTAAGCATGACGTTTTGGGGTGTGCGTAAGGGCTCCGCGAGAGGATACACGAGCCAACTCACAGTAACGCATATAATAGCCACGGCTGAGCCATATTTGACCCATAAACTCTTACGCCATAGCACTACACACGCGAAACAAATAGCACCCACGATAATCGCAAAAATAATGGCGAGGCTATCTAGCAGTTGAAAGCTCTGCGTGTAGTTGTCGAGTTTGTCGACAAGCTTGTCATGGTGTATCGCAGCAAAGTAAGTCAGTGCTGTGAAAACGGTGATGATTAATGTGAGCAAGGCGCGTAAAAACCATCGACTGGCACGATTAAGCGAAAGATCGGGCCAGGCGGCGGCTAACGCGACACAGAACATGGGTAATGCAGGCAGTATATAAACGCCCCGTTTGGCAGGACTTAAGCTAAAGAAGAAGATGACTAAAATAACCCAACCAAATAACACCGCAATACGGGGGTCCTGCTTAATCTGCTGTAAGACGGTTTTTAACTGCGTCAGTAATAATACACTCAGCGGTAACCAGAATGCAGGTACCACGCTACTGATAAAGTAATGCCAAGGCTTAAAGTGATGCCATGGATCCACATAGCGTTCGCCGGTTTGTTTAAACAGGATATTATCGCGGTATGCGAGATATTCTGGACTACCGTTTTGACTGACAATCAAGTACATGGGTACGAGCCAACATGCCACTACAGCGAGCATAACGATAGGGCCTAGCAATGCGCGCCAACGCCAACTGCCTGTTAAGCGTTGCTGGGTAAAGTGATAAATTGCAATCGGTAGCAGCATCAGCAGGGGCAAAAAGCCAACGCCTTTAGTTATAATACCTAATCCCATGAAGCCCCAGCCGAGGAAATACCAACGCCAATGGGGACCGCAGAAGAAGTGACGCAATAGACCATAGCAACCCAGTGTAATCCAACAGGCGACCATAGCATCGATTTGGGCAAATTTTGCCTGAATTAAAAATTGTGGCGTAATGAGTAGAAGCAGCGTTGCGTGTCTCGCAATACGCATGCCCCATATCCGTCTACTGATATCAAATACGGCCACTAAACTGACTAAGCTGCACAGCGCGTTAGGCACTAACGCGGCTATTTTTATATTGCCAATCAAATAATAGCATAGCGCGATAGCCCACATGAAAATGGGCGGCTTATCGGGATAAAACTCCTCACCACGGGCAGGAAAGAACCATTGCCCAGTGACGACCATCTCACGCGCTACATCAGCAAAACGGGGCTCGTCGGGTGGCCAAGGCGAGCGAAGCCCAAGTCCCGAAAAGATGAGTAAAGCCGCTACAACCAATAGCCAGAATAGGAACTCACCGGTGCGTTCGGATGAGAGTCGTTGCTCAAATGCGTCCAACCACTTCATGAGGGCACTCCTTCTGACAGGCTTTTTTGTGAGCGGTAGAGGTGGATACCAATAGCTGATGCGATGACAAACAATAAACCACTGATAAGTAATTTCTCAGATTGGGCGAGGCCAATACCACTGCCGACTAAAACAAATACCAGAGTTTGTGGGATATAACCGAGTATGCTTCCGACGAAAAAGCGTTTAAAGTCGACATTGGCTGCGCCCGCAAATAAGTTCGTCAAAAGATTACTGCCAACGGGCATCAGTCGAATCATCATGGTTTTTCTTGTTGTTGCTACATTAATCCACTTTACCAGTCGCTCGCTCTGGGTTTTGAAACGTTTCCTTATTAACGGCTGTAAAAACATGTGTGCAGTAAAGTAGGTGACCGCGAGTGAAAGACCGCTCACCAATAATGCGGCGACGAAGCCCCAACCGGTTCCTAGTATAAACCCCAATACGAGCGCGATGAGCTGGCGCGGACCGCCAATTGCCATAAACAAAGTGGCGGCGGTCAATACAATGGCATAGCCTTTGACGCCAGCTTGCTTGATCGTCTGCATGGCTCGTTCTGACGTCGAAATAGCATCTAACCATCCTTGTTGAATGGCCAACGCAAGCGCAAAGAAAACACCGACAATCGCTAATAGTTTGATCGCGCGTTGCATCGGATTAGGACTCCTGACTGCGCTTTATAGCTTTAATTTGCGGCTTTCTGGAGCGGTAAATCAGCCAAAGAACACCCAAAATATCAAGTAGGCCAGCCCAAGCACGATTCCAAGCATTATATTTTGAGATGCCTTGTAACCGAGCGCGATGGTTCACAGGAACACTTTTTATTTCTCCTCCCATGCGTTTGACCAACGCGGGTACGAAACGATGCATATGGTGGAAGTAGGGGAGTTGTAAATAGGTATGACGAGGGAGGATTTTCAACCCACAGCCAGTATCCGGTGTATCGTCTTTCAATACGGCCTGTCTAAAGCGGTTGGCAACACGCGATTGAAATCGCTTCCAAGTCGTATCTTTTCGTTGTTGACGGTGCCCAATTACGCAAAAGTGGTGCGATTGCAACTCGTTTGCTACCTGCTTTAATGAAGGAATATCCGCGGGATCATTTTGGCCATCGGCGTCAAGCACCACGATAAACTCACCGCAGGCGTGTTGTGCCGCTGTATAAAGCGCAGTGCTTTGACCACAGCTCGACTGATGTTGAATAACCGATACTTGTCCTTGCATGGTTTTAGCGGTCGCTAATGCCTGCTCTGCTGTTGCATCTGTACTACCATCATCTACTAGCACCACTTCGTATGAGCTGCCTTTTAAGGCGTCGTCAATCTCTTTTAGTAAAACACTAATATTATCGGCTTCATCTTTTGCCGGGAGTATCACTGAAAACTCAATCATGCTAATTGTCCATGTGCATTGTATTTTTTGTACCACTCTGCGAATTTTTGAATGCCAGACTCGATATCGATCTGTGGTGAATAACCCGTTATTTTACTTAACTCTGTCACGTCCGCCCAAGTTGTGCTTACATCACCATCTTGCATTGGAAGATAACGTTTTTTAACCGGTTTTTCGAACGCGCTCTCGAGTATTTCAATAAACTTAAGCAAGTTAACAGGTTCGCCGCGACCTATATTTAAGACGCGATGGCGCGCACCCTCTGACTGCGTTTGAATAGGTTTATCTAATAAGCGGTATATGCCCTCTACAATATCATCGATAAACGTAAAATCACGCGATAGGTCACCATGGTTATAGACATCAATTTGACCACCTTGCATAATTTGTTTGGCAAACTTCATCGGTGCCATATCGGGACGACCATAAGGACCGTAGACGGTAAAGAAACGCAATCCAGTCGCAGGGATATTATATAAATGGCTATAGCTTTCAGCCATCAGTTCGTTAGCACGCTTCGTCGCTGCATACAAAGATACCGGTTTGTCGGCGGTCGCGTTCGTCGAAAAAGGGACACGCTCAGTATTACCGTACACCGAGCTTGATGAGGCATAAATAAAGTGGTCTACAGGGTGACTGCGAACCCACTCGAGTATGTTGAGAAATCCGATCAAGTTGCTTCGCCCATACGCTTGCGGATTATCGATTGAATAACGCACACCTGCTTGAGCGGCAAGATGAATGACATCATCAATCGTATAATCGGCTAGGCAGTCTGACAATGCGATAGGGTTATCAATATCGATCGAATGAAAGGAAAATGAGTCAAATTTCTTAAGTTGATTTAATCGATCATACTTAAGCTGAACTGAGTAATAGTCGTTGAGGTTGTCAATTCCAACGACGTGAAACCCTTCTGAAAGTAGGCGCTTGGCCGTGTGAAACCCAATAAAACCAGCGGCTCCAGTGATTAAAATCTTACGAGACATAAAGTCGGCTTAATTAAATTAAAATTAAACCGACTTTATAACAAAGAAACCTTAAAAATACCTTAAGAATAGCTTGGGTCACCTGATTAATATTAGTTTAGTAGTATTTCTGCGCCGATTTTAAACGAGTTTAGGCGATCTGATATATCGTAGGCGTTGCAGGTCAAAATCAGCTCGTCGACCTCAGTTTGTTCAATAAACTGTGTGAGGTGACGCGCGACGGTGTCTTTTGTGCCCACCGCGGTAAAGTTCAGCGCGTGATTAACAGCCGCTAGTTCATAGGGGTCCGCTATGGCTTTAATATCCTCAACAGGGGGCTGCATGCGCCCGGGCATCCCGCGACGTAAATTAATGAACTGTTGCTGCATCGATGTCATCATGCGGCGAGCGTGATGGTCCGTGTCGGCTGCGAATAGATTCAGTGCCGCAGCAGCGTATGGTTTATCAAGATAACGCGAAGGCTTGAATTGCTTGCGATATAGTGTAAGCGCGTGACTCAGGTGATCGGGCGCAAAGTGAGATGCAAACGCGTAGGGCAGCCCGAGTCGGGCAGCTAGTTGTGCGCCAAAGGTGCTCGAACCTAAGATCCAAACGGGGATGTTTTGCTGAAAACCAGGAATGGCTTTGATGGTGTCAGTATCTTCTGCTTCGGCGAGATAGCCCAACAGCTCTTGCACATCGTTAGGAAATTGTTCAGCGTCGTTCGGTGAACGCCTTAAAGCACGCAGGGTTTGTCCATCTGTACCAGGTGCACGGCCCAGTCCCAAGTCAACCCTGTTGGGATACAGAGCATCGAGCGTGCCGAATTGTTCTGCAACAATATACGGTGGATGGTTCGGCAGCATAATACCGGCTGACCCCACACGAATGTGTTGGGTTCGACTCGCAATATGACCCAGAACAATAGCGGTTGCCGCGCTGGCGATACCTGTCATATTATGATGCTCGGCCATCCAGTAACGATGATATCCCCAACGTTCGGCTGCTTGAGCAATACTTACAGCGTTTTTTAGCGACTCAGCAACTGTGCCGCTTTCAGGCACAGGTGCTAAATCCAAAATACTGACTTGCGGCAAACTACAACTCCTGCTTGGTAGGACGAATGATCATCTCATTGACGTCAACATCACCTGGCTGTTCAATCGCAAATGTAATGGCTCGTGCGATTGAGTCAGAGCCAATTGCATCTTGATAAAGATCATCTGCCATTTCCTTCGAATCCTTGTGACTGATGTGGTCAGTCAACTCAGTACTCACAGCGCCCGGTGAAATATTGGTCGCTCTGACTTCGCCATTTGATTCTTGACGAATCCCTTCACTGATTGCTTTTACAGCAAACTTTGTCGCGCAGTAAACGGTTGCACCTGGAAATACCACGTGACCTGCAACTGACGATAAGTTAATAATATGACCTGATTTTTGCTTACGCATGCTCGGCAGCACCGCTGCGACACCGTACATAACGCCCTTAATATTGACATCTATCATTTGGTCCCACTCATCGATTTTCAACTCGTCCAGTGGTGCTAATGGCATTAAGCCGGCGTTGTTGACCAACACATCAATGCGTCCGAACTGCTCAAGCGCAGCATCGGCAAGGGCTTGTACTTGCGACTTATCGGTTACATCCACCGTTTTGAAAATGGCTTCACCACCGTCATTTTTGATGCTATCGGCCAGCGCTTTTAGTCGCTCTTCACGACGCGCCCCCAAGACTAATTTGGCGCCTTTGCTGGCGAGCATTTTAGCAGTTTCTTCACCTAAACCGCTACTCGCACCTGTGATAATAACGACTTTGTTTGCTACTTCAGACATCTTTTACTCCAATTTACTTTATATGTGTGCCTTTGTTCTACGTGTCGTAGCTATTTTGGATTGATCGTTTCGCTTTAGCACATGCGTAAAGATCATGAAAAGCGCTACAGATATTTTGTAAAGACATGCTAATTTTAGTGGAACGAATATAGGCAAAGAGGATTGTTTATGAACAAACGACTCATCGTTTTAGGTGTGGCGAGTGCGTTGGCACTGTCGGCTTGCTCGAATACCATGAGCAATACACAGAAAGGCGCGGCAATTGGTGCGGTCGCAGGTGCCGTTATCGGTAAAGGCACGGGCGATCATGATAAAAGCCGTTATCTCTGGGGCGCAGCTGTCGGCGCACTTGCGGGTAGCGCCATCGGAAACTACATGGATAAGCAGGAGGAGGCTTTTCGTGAAGAGCTAGCCGGTTCTGGTGTGCAAGTGATTCGTGATGGCGATAATATTCGTTTGCAACTGCCCGGAAACATCACCTTTGCGTCCGATAGTGCGAATATTTCTCAGAATTTCTATCCTGTGTTGGAAGACGTAGCCGCAGTGCTGAATAAGTACAATAAAACGACCATGATGATTGAGGGGCATACGGACAGCACGGGATCTGCTGAACATAACCAACAATTATCGCTGAATCGAGCCAACGCGGTGCGTAACTATTTAGTCGGTTATGGTGTCGACTCACGTCGTGTGACGACGCAGGGTTTTGGTGAGAGTATGCCTGTGGCGAGCAATGACACTGCACAAGGTCGTCAACAAAACCGCCGCGTCGAACTACGCATTATTCCAAACCAGGAATAACTAAGTCATGAGGCTAGTCTTTAGCGCTAGCCTCATTTCCTCGAATAACGGCCTGATTAAACTGCTCAAACTGATTCGTTGGCATCGGTACCATAATCACTTTGCTATTTGCAGTATCAAGGGCTGCAAGGGTGTCGACATAGTTAGTAAATTTAAGAAGATCGATAACATCATGAGCGCTGATATCGCTATCTTCTTTACGCACCAACGCGATACTTTCGCTTAAGCCTTCAGCGATGGCTTTGCGTTGTCCCGCGACACCTTCACCTTGTAGAATTTTTGACTCTTTATCGGCTTCAGCTTTCTTAACCGCGAGGATTTTTTCAGCTTCTGCTTGGTGTTCTGCTGCTCGACGCTCACGTTCGGCTGCGTTGATCTTATTCATTGAATGCTTGACCTCTTCATCAGGGTCAATGTCGGTAACCAATGATGCAATAATATTGAAGCCGTAGCCTTCTATAACGCTCTCTAATTCTGCTTGCACTGCGTCGCTGATCGCATCTTTATTATCAAATACTTCATCGAGTGGTTGTTTAGGTATTTGCGCACGCACCGAATTAAAAATGTAGCTTTCCATCTGACGCTCGGGGTCTTCGAGTTGGTAGAAAGCATTGTAAACGGCGTCTTTATTCTCGACTCGATACTGCACACTGACGCGGACGGTTACAAAGACATTATCTTGTGTTTTCGTCTCAACACTGACTTGTAACTCTCGCGTTCGCATTGACTGCTTGTGAGCTACGCGTTCGATAATCGGAATAATAAAGTTTAAGCCAGGAGTGAGCATACGGCGATATTTACCAAACAACTCAATAACATAAACTTGTTGCTGCGGAACGATTCGAACGGATAGCACTAATAAAATGATGATCGCTAAAATGATCAACAGCGTGGGTAAGGGAGATTGAAATGCTGACATTTGATTTCCTCAACTTGGTTTTATTGGAGCATATAGTGACACCCCGCTAAAAACAAATACAGACGTTGCTTATGCCTTTTCGTGATGTCAATATGTGTAAATGTAATGTAAAATTGACGTCATATTTGTTTACACAAAATATACATGTGTTAATGATAAGTAACTGGCTTTGGTCAGTGGTCTTCAAATAACAAAAAAAGGTTAACCATGTATAAACATATAAGTTCTAAGAAAAATCAAAGACTTGCCGTGTGGGTGAGTGCTGCACTTTCGACCGCAGTGGTCCCCTCAGCTGTCGCGGTTAACCAATCTTTTCAGCCGCCTAAGGCGTCAGTAGGACTTCCGTCACAAAACATAACGCCTCAACAATCGTTGACGACAGGCTTCATTGTTACCTTTAAAGAACGTTCACAAGTAATGAATGAGATGGCGAATCAAGCAGCGCAACGAGGTCTTAATCGTGCAGCCGCAGTAGCCAATGCAGCGAGTCGTGTCGCACGCGATTTCTCTGCCCAGACCGGGGGTTCAATTAAGTTTGAGCGTGAAATGGGTCTGGCTAACCATTTTGTGTTTGATCTTGATAAGAAAATTCCGCCCGGACAGGCGAAAAAGATGATGGCGCAAATTGCCAAGCATCCTGAGGTGGCGAGTGTTGAAGAAAACAAATTATTACGTCACTTTGCGACTCCCAACGATCCGGATTACAACGATCAGTGGCACTATTACGAGTCCACTGGCGGATTAAATGTAGAAAATGCGTGGAACAGCGTGACCGGCGCAGGCACCGTGGTGGCCGTTTTAGATACGGGGTATCGCCCTCATGGTGATCTTGTAGGTAACATCCTACCGGGCTATGACATGATTTCTAATAGTTTCATTGGTAATGATGGGAATGGTCGTGACTCTGATCCGCGTGACCCGGGTGACTGGGTAAGTGCGGGAGCGTGCGGTAACGGCTATCCTGCTCAAGATCAGGACTCAAGCTGGCACGGTACGCATGTGGCAGGCACCATCGCAGCCGTGACCAATAATGGTCAAGGCGTAGCTGGGGTTGCTTACGGTGCAAAAGTAGTACCTGTGCGGGTACTCGGTCGATGTGGTGGTACTACGGCAGATATTGCTGACGGAATTATCTGGGCGTCAGGTGGTTCGGTATCGGGCGTTCCGAGCAATGCAAACCCAGCTGATGTGATCAACATGAGCCTAGGTGGACAAGGCACTTGCTCGAGCGCAACGCAACAAGCGATTAATATTGCTCGCGGTAACGGTACCACTGTGGTTGTGGCGTCAGGTAATAGTAATGACAACTCGACCAATTATAACCCAGGTAACTGTAGTGGCGTGGTGAACGTTGCGGCGACTAACCGAAATGGAAGCCGAGCTTACTACTCTAACTACGGCTCTAACGTGGATGTTGCTGCACCGGGTGGCGCAATGTCTTACGCCAATGATCCGAATGGTGTACTTTCTACCTACAACTCGGGCAGTAGCACACCAGGCAGTGATACGTACGGCTATAGTCAAGGAACTTCAATGGCGACGCCTCACGTAGCGGGTGTAGCCGCATTAATTAAAGAAGCTAATCCGAGTGCTAGTCCAGATGATGTTGAGAGCATTTTGAAGCAAACAGCACGCAGCTTTCCCGGAAGTTGTAGTGGTTGTGGCACCGGTATTGTCGATGCCAGCAGTGCAGTAACCAGCGCTTCGGGCGGCGGCTCGGGAGATCCGGGTGATGGCGGCGCGACCGGTGGTGGCGGCAGTGTCAGCGACCTTTCCGCATCAACAGGTAACTGGGTGCGTTATACGATTGAAGTACCTGCGGGTATGAGCAGCTTAGATATTGATATCTCAGGCGGCTCAGGTGATGCCGACTTATATGTCCAATATGGAAGCCAACCCGGAACCAATAGTTACGATTGTCGTCCTTATTTAAGTGGCAATAATGAAAGCTGTAGCTTCTCGAATCCACAGTCAGGTACTTGGCATATTGGAATTCGTGCTTATCAAAGCTTCAGTGGCGTAACACTGGATGCTTTCTATAATCCATAGTCAAGATTGCCTTAACTAACTGATAAACGCAGGCTTTCATCAGCCTGCGTTTTTGTATTTAAAACGTACTCGATGGCTAAATCTTCGCCGAACAGTGCGTTCGCGTGTTCTTTTGATTAGTTTTTTAGTGAGTTTTCAATTATTTTGAAGCATCGACCCTCATGACTGCGCATATTCGGTTAAAATATAGAAACATCTGCTTTTTATAACAATAAACATATAGCGGTCGCTCAACAATGGGTCATCATACTTGTTGAAAATTCATTAATGAGCCGTATCAATGACGTTTAGAAAGTTACCTGTAAATACCCTCAACACCATTAATCTATTAGCCGTTCTGCTGCTCGCATGTTGTTTTTTGATCAGCACACTTGTTGGTGCATCGGTGCTACTCAATGGCGTTATAGTCTTACTTATTTTGTTATCCATTCTGCTGTTTATATTGGTTCGTCGTAGTCTACGCTTTGGATTGACCGAACTTTCGCAGATGGCACAAGCGATTGGTGATGGTAACTTAGATGCTCGAGTTGATCTGGATAAGGAAAATGAATTTGGGCGCATCGCACGTAATTTAAGTAGAGCGTTGAAGCGTTTCCAACGTATCTTAAGAGAGGTCGATGACTCGGCGGAGCAACTGAATAAACTGGCAGAGCAGACTTCGAAAAGCTCTGACCGCTCGCGGTTGACTTCCGATAGACTGAATGAGCAGTCGAGTCAGTTAGCGACGACAACAGAAGAAGTATCGACAAGTATGTCCGAAGTGGCCCAATCCATTGATCGTGTCAATGAAAATGCCGAGCAGGTAAGTGAACTCAGTCAAAGCTCTAATGCGCAGTTTCAGTCTCTGCTTGAGCGACTAAAAGCCTTGACCGCAGCTGTTTCTCGGTTTGATGTGAGCTTTGATAAAGTTGAGAAAAGCGCTGCTAAAATTCATGATTTTGTAGTGATTATCGAAAATATTGCTGAACAAACTAATTTATTAGCGCTGAATGCGGCGATCGAAGCAGCACGGGCGGGTGATCAAGGACGGGGTTTTGCGGTCGTTGCTGATGAAGTGAGAGCATTAGCGCATAAAACCCAGCAATCGACCAAAGATATCACGAGTATGACCGAAGAATTGCGCGCATTAATCGCCGAGTCAGCGAACACTTCCGATGAAGCGCTTGAATCGTCAAAGTACGCGGAAAGCATCGCGGATAGCAGTATCAGCCAAGCACAGACCATGTTGCAGATGATTACTGCTATTAGCGACGAAATAGCGGCCGTACGGGATGCAACACAGGAGCAAAATCGTGCTACAGACTCTATAAGTGCTAATGTTCAGACGCTAAGTGAACTGTGTGATGATGCATCTGACCAAGCCGATTCTTTGCATGATAATACACTCGCATTATCACAATTAAGTGAACGTATCGTCACCGCTATGGACAAACTGGACGATGATTAGTCGATGAGCAAATGGCTCAATTGAATTAATGTGCTAGTGATGTTTGCGTCGACTTTTAAGGTAGCGAGATCATCGGCACGAGTAATGCCTTTAGTAAGAAGAATAACGGGTTTATTCTGTTGATGAGCGTATCGGGCAAAGCGGAACCCCGAGAAAACCTTTAAAGAGGAGCCTACGACAAACAAGCCTGCACTGTTATCAATGGCTTGATAACAGGCTTCAACTCGTGCTTTGGGTACATTATCGCCGAAGTAGACCACATCAGGTTTTAAGATTCCGCCACACTGATCGCAATGGATGAGCTGAAACTCATCCGTTGGTGCTGACAGTGTTGCGTCGCCATCCGGTTTAATGACCGTGGCAGATTGATTAAATTGCGGATTAAGCTGGGCATAGCGTTGATGTAACTCGAAACGAGGTGAGCGATCGCCACATGTCATACAGACAATGTCGTTGGCATATCCGTGAAGGTTAATCACCGTTGAGCTGCCCGCCTTTTGATGAAGCCCATCGACATTTTGCGTAATAACGGTATCTATTAACCCGTGTTGTTGAAACTGTGCGATAACCTGATGTGCGCGGTTGGGTTGCGCATGATATAAGTTTAACCAGCCGCCCAGGCTACGCGCCCAATAGCGTTTTCGCGCCGCATCATTATTCATAAAGTCATGATGTTGCATGGGTGGCGCGTGAACCCACTGACCTTGAGCATTACGGTAGGCGGGGATGCCCGAATCGGTGCTGAGTCCTGCGCCTGATAACAATGTCAACGGGGCGTTGGCACGCAGCAAGTCAGCAGCGTTAGCTATTTCAGATGCGTGATCATACATAAAAATTGAACTTTTTCTGAAAAATAGGGCCTAAAAGGTTGCGCATTCAAGCGTATCACGATGTACAAAGCATTGACACGTGAGAAATCTTTTTCTATAACAATACGTTAACAAAAATAACAACAAATTGGGGGCGCTATGAAGAAGCATTCGACGGCATTATTCGTACCAATTATAACGTTAACTTTATTGCTCATGGGGAGTTTGTGGTTAACGGTACCCAGTTAATAATTTATAACCATCCTTTTAACTGAGCGATACGAGCCGCTTCGACGCGGTTTTTAGCACCGACTTTTGCAATCGCTTCCGATAGATAGTTACGTGCGGTGCCCTCAGCAATAAATAGCTGCTTGGCAATCGCTGATGTTGCCAATCCATCGGCGGCTAGTCGGAGTGCCTTGCGTTCTTTTTCTGTTAGCGGATCAATTTGATTAAAGCTGTTGAGCAGTAGCTCAGAGTCAATGACGCGTTTGCCTGCCAAAATAGCAGTTAATGACTGCATGAGTTGGTCGACTGGCGCATCTTTTAGTAGAAAACCATCGACGCCCGCTTGGACAGCGCGATTCACGTACCCACAGCGGTTAAACGTAGTAATGATCACCGTTTTAGTGGTTGGTGCATTAGCTTTGACCCACTGCACTAGGTCAATCCCGGTCATGTGAGGCATCTCTATATCGGTCAGTAGTAAATCGTAAGCGTTGTTTTCAAGACTATCTTTAGCCTCGCGTCCGTCAGCGGCTTCGTCGACCTCATAACCGCCATCCAAGCGGAGCAGGCTCGCTAAGGCAGTTCTTACCATTGCTTGGTCCTCAGCCAATAATATTTTCATAGTCAGGACTCCACTGCGGCTGCGGGTAAGAATAACTTTACTTGGCAACCTTTTGTTGTGTTGATATCAACATGCCCACCGAGGCGTTCGATACGTTCATTAACTCCTAACAAGCCATTACCCAATTCGAACTCTGTCACATATCCATTATCGAATACTTCAATGTTGGTATTAGCAGCCTTCTCTTGAAGCTTTATAAACACATGGTCACCCTCACTGTGACGAATAATATTTGTCACGAGTTCGGTGAGCGCCAGAACCAGCGGCGTTTCATAAGCCCTATTTAACTGAGTAAGCGCGCCCTCTACGTGTACTTTGAATCCAGCTTCCTGTAAGCGCACGGAGAGTTGTTGTAGCACAAAGTCAAAACCGCCATGTTTATAGCCGGTCACGCTCTCCCTGACTTGCTTTAAACAGGTCCGTGCAATGTCGGTTAGTTCTTTTAAGTGGTGACTGGCGGCATCACCCTGACCAGAATGGATGTGGCGCTGCGCTAATTCAGCTTTGAGTAGCACGCTCGTGAGCGTGTGTCCTAAAGTATCGTGTAGATCGCGTGCAATGCGCTCACGCTCTAGCGTCGTAGCGAGTTGTTCAATTTCTAAATCCGTGCGCTGCTGACTCAATAAGTGCTTTTGACGCACGCGCTCGACACGTCCAATGATAAGGATCGCAGCGCTTAATATTGCGCCGTAATAAACAAACCAAGACCACGTATCGACGACATAGTAGTGCAACAACGCAAGCGTCAGTACCACAGCGATTAGCCCCAATAGAGCGGGTAGCAGGCGATAGGCGAACCCCAGGAAAAAGCCAATAAAGGCGAACATAGTGATTGATGCGGGATTAATGGGCGTAATCGCGCATGCGATCACATACATAATGATTATCGGCTTCAACATGTGGGCTGAAGAGACACTGAATGCCCAGTAATAGCTTGCCACAAAGCCTAAAAGTGCGGCGGTCATAGCGACGTATTCTAATACCGTGAACGGGTATAGAAACATGGGCACGACGAAAAAGCCCAGGTTCATCAGGTAAACCCAAGCGTATTTACGTTCAAGAGAAAGCTGCGGCTGTTTTAATTTCATAGTCGCATTATGAAACGAACCTTCATTTCATGCTAGTGACAATTGTCATCACAATAAAATGACAAAGATGACTGCCTCCGTTCGGGGTAACTCACTAAGCTAGCAGAAAATGGAGGTGAGTAATGACGGTTCTATCAATTACAAATTTATCGAAGTCCTACGCTAACACGCCCGTATTAAGCGAATTTTCTTTGAATGTTAACGGTGGTGAGGTCGTTGCGGTGCTAGGTGAGAATGGCGTCGGTAAGACAACACTGATTCGCTGCATTCTTGGACTGACTGCTCCAGACGCGGGCCAAATTGGCCTGTTTGATGAACAGCAGCCAAGCAAGTATCGGAGTCCCTCATTAAAGCAGCGCTGGGGCGTGGTCATGCAGGTGGGGGCTGTGAACGGGCAATTGACTGTACACGAGCAGATTACGCTATATCGAAGTTATTACAGCAATCCAGTCGATATCGAGGAGTTAAAGCAGCTGCTACCTATCGGTTCATTATTAGACAAGCGTTTTGCTGTCTTGTCAGGCGGAGAGCAGCAGCGTGTCATGTTTGCGCTCGCACTCATCGGCCGACCGCAATTATTGTTTTTGGATGAACCTAGCGTTGGGATGGACCTGAATACACGACAACAGATGTGGCGTTGTATTGAGTCACTGAAAAGTCAGGGTGTCGCCATTATTTTAACCACGCACTACATAGAAGAAGCCTATCAATTGGCTGACTCTGTGGTGCTCTTGCGTAAACAGGCGCCCGCCGAGAAGTTACCCATAAAAAGTATGTCTTTAGAACAATTGATGTCCACATTGATAGGAGAAAACGCGTCATGAACCAATGGTTAGTCGAAGCTCAAATGGATATGCGGGTATTATTGCGATCGCCTAGTTTTTACCTACCGGCGTTTGCGTTTCCGGTCGTGTTTTACTTCTTTTTTGGCATCATGGTGGATTTTTCCAACGGTCATAGTGATTACCTTCTTATTTCATATGCTTGTTTTGGGATTATGGGTCCGCCGTTTTTTCACCTTGCGGTGAGTATTGCGAGTGAGCGCACTCATGGATGGCTCACCTTAAAGCTATTATCGCCAATGAAGTTCAATAGCTTTATTTTTGCCAAGCTCGTCAATAGTGCCGTTTTTTCTGCAGTTATCCTACTCTTGCTTTACATCGAGTCTGCTTGGCTCGCTGGTGTCCGGTTATGGTTTTGGCAGTGGGGACTCTTAACACTGATTTTTACGTTAGGTACGTTGCCTTTCGCTGCATTAGGGATGCTCATTGGAGCCTTAGTCGCTGATCGTGCTGCAGCCGGTGTCGTTAACCTGATTTATCTGCCCATGGCGCTGCTGTCTGGCTTATGGTTTCCTCTGTTTTTAATGCCTGATTGGGTGCAATGGGTCGCTTATGGGCTGCCGAGTTATCACTTAGTGCAATTAGGTTATGCGGTCATCGGAAAGGCCGATGAGGTCAGTTGGTATTGGCATATTATTTATTTGTGCCTATTCAGTGTCAGCATGATGGCAGTGCTGAAAGGCCTATCTGGACGCTTTAGTGGGAGCCAATCATGAGTAAACTTCCGTGGATCGTCGGCGTTGTTGTTGTGGCTGCGTTATTGTGGTTATTACCTGAGCCTGCGCCGGTCGAAGAGAATAGTTTTACCGTTGGGCCTATCAATGTATTCGATGGTGAGAAAGTGTTACAAGCGCATTACGTGTCGGTCGAAGAGGGTGTTATTGTACGCGTTGATTCGCAGCCACCGAACACTAATCAGCGCGTTTACCCCACCAAGCCGGGCCAATGGCTTATTCCTGGACTGATTGATAGCCATGTTCACGCGTGGGGTAAGGCGCGAGAACAAGCACTTGATTTTGGTGTGACAACGGTGATTGATCTATTCGGGCATCCAAGTGAGTTAGTTAAAGCTCGGCAACAACGGAGCTCAGTACAATTGCAGCAGGAGGCTGATATGTGGGGAGCTGGCCGGCTGGTTACTGCGCCGCAGGGGCATGGAACGCAGTTCGGGTTTAGCCCTCACCCGCTTGCTGACAATGATAGCGCCGAAGCGGCTGTATCGGAACGTATTGCTGAGGGTTCTGACTTTATTAAGATTGTGTACACCGCAGAAGGCGCTGCTTACCCTCACCGCCCATCGATCAGTTATCAACAACTGCAGCGTGTTATTCAAGCGGCGCATGCTCAGCAGGTGTTAGCCGTGGTGCATATCGCCGACCACCTTTCTGCAGAGCACGCCGTTGCTGCCGGCGCTGATGGTTTGGTGCATGGTTTTTTTGATAAGCCCATGAGCGAAGAATTGATGGGTGTAATGGAAGATTCACAGGTATTTGTCGTGCCAACCAACATTATTTATGAGCACCTAGTGCACGGTGAATTTAATACAAAGGTACTATTGCCCGCCTGTGGAGACTGTTTTAATCAGGGGAATGCAAATAATTTAAGCGGTGGTGGCGCGACTATGGCATCAACCTCATTTTATAATAACTTACAAACTAACACCCGGCTGCTTAATGAAAGCGAGATTGACGTACTGGTGGGGAGCGATGCGCCCAACCCAGGTACCGCACACGGCATTAGTCTGATTGCAGAGCTGATGTGGCTCGAAGCACAAGACGTAAACTGGCAAGATGCGATTAATTCAGCGACCGCGCTCGCGGCTAGTCGTTGGAGAATTAACAATCGAGGACGATTGGCGGTGGGGCAACGCGCCGATATAGTATTGATTGACTCATCACCTGAGCAGGGGATGCAGGTTTTACTAGAGCCTCAGGCTGTCTGGAAGAATGGCTATCAAGTAAGATAAAATAGTGTCGGGTCATTGATTAGGTTAATGCTGTGAACTTAAAAGAACTGCTCGAGCAATACAGTCAGGCGCTTGCAGATAGCAGGGCTTTTTGGGACATCGTTGCATTCGAACACTGCGAATGGCCGTGGGAAGGTGAGTCGACGCTAGCTAGGACACTTGAGGGCATGCGGTTATTAGTTGATCCCGTTTGGCCATATGAACCGAATGAAGCCTCGGAACCGTCTCCGCCATTTTGGCTTACCCAAGGCATCAAAGGCCGCAAACTAGCGCAAGTGCGAGCGTTTATTGCTCAGGTACCGGAGCACCAAGCGATGGCCATAGAGTGGTGTGCTGGCAAGGGGCACTTAGGGCGATTATTGAGTTTGGCCCAGCAACGCCCAGTAACCAGTATTGAATGGCAATCTGCGCTGTGTGCGGAAGGCTCTGAGCTTGCACTGAAACACCAGTTGCCACAAACGTTTATTCAGCAGGATGTATTGGCGACGGCGGGTGATGGTAAGATTCAGCAAATACTTCGCAACAGTCGAACGGCAATGGCACTGCACGCGTGCGGCGACTTACATATTAGGTTGTTGGGGCACGCGAGTGAGGCGCAGGTGCGGGACATTTACGTGGCGCCATGCTGCTATCATTTGACTCGACAGGTACACTACGAGCCGTTATCAAAGGCTGCGCAACAATGTGATTTGAAGCTCAATAAAAACGCGTTAAGGCTCGCAGCTCAGGGACTTGTGACAGCAGGTAGACGAGCGCGAGGGCTACGTCATACGGAGCTTGTATGGCGCTTGGGTTATGAGTCTTGGCGTCAAGAACAGCTGAATGATCCAAATTACCGACCGCTCAACTCCGTATCTAAAGCAATCTTTATGGGCTCATTTGAGGATTTTTGTCGGTGGGCTGCAGCGCAACATGGGGTGAGTCTCAACTCAAGTTTTGATGCTGACTACTGGCTGACAAGAGGTAAGCAACGGTTTGAAGTTACTGAGGCGATAGAACAGGTAAGGTTGAAGTTTCAGCCATATATTGAACGTTGGTTATTGCTCGATAGAGCTGTTTTTCTAACGGAGCAGGGCTACGAGGTTTCGTTAGAGGCATTTTGTGATCGCGAACTGACACCGCGCAATACGTTAATAAAAGCACGAGCCCGTGTTTAAACGGGCTCGAAACTCAAGCAACAACAGCTTAGTTGCCTACTACAATGTCATTTTCAACGTCTTCAACACCGTCTACGCCTTCAGCTAATTGACCGGCGGTTTCAGCATCATTTTCGGTCGCTACAGTACCGCTTAAATAAACGGTTTTATTCCGAGTTTCGACACTGATTTTTGAGCTATCTAAGCCGCCGTTGTCAAACAGAGCCGTTTTAACCTTTGCAGTAATAGCAGAATCCGAGAGATACTCACCGGCCTCTTCCATTTTTTGTTCTGCAGCATCGCCCATTTTATCGGCTGTATCTTTTGCAGACTCCATTGCTTGTTCAGTCTTGTCTTCTGCTGATTCTTGTGAACACGCAGCAAGACTCAAGCTTGCTAATGCCATCAAACTTACGAGTGATAAAGTTTTTACTGATGCCATGAAACACCTCCTGTTTAATTAGAACGATTTCTAATATAGTAGAAAAATATAGCTGTCACAGTGTATTTACACGAGTTTTGCAATAAACGATCATAATAGTTGAACGTTATTTTCTATTTTTTGAGGGTTATCTATGTCAGACGTCATGCAGTCGGCACTTAATGCATTTATAGAGGAGTTAAAAAACTCCGAGTCGTTGATTCGTCTGACGATTAGTACACTACTTTTGATCTTGGTTGTGGCAGTGAGTCGCTTTTTGCTGCGTCGCTTTATTCGTCGCAATATTCAATCAAGTGAAATGCGTCGACGCTGGCTTATCCAGTTGCGAAATATTTTATTGATTATCCTAATTCTCGGCTTAGTGGTGATTTGGGGTCATGAATTAAGGACTTTTGCATTATCGATGGTCGCTATTGCAGTCGCGCTCGTTATTGCTACCAAAGAGCTGATTCTTTGTGTTTCGGGGGCTCTAATTAAAGGGGGCGCGCGCTCGTTTAATATCGGCGATCGCATACAGGTTAAAGAGTTCCGTGGCGACGTTATCGATCAGAACCTGTTGACCACAACGATTCTTGAAGTGGGGCCGGGCAAAGCTATGCAACAGCGTAGTGGCCGACTCATCGTGTTACCTAACTCATTGTTTGCGAGTGAGGCGGTGATCAATGAAAGTTACTCGCAAGACTTTGTTTTACATACATTCAGTGTACCGTTTTTGCGTCAGCATAAATGGCGACCAGCGCAAGAGAAGTTATTGCAATTAGCACAAAAATACAGCGAACCCTACATTGATCAGGCTAAACGACATTTTGCACGCCTGAGCTATCGGACAGGGCTCGAACAACCTGTCGTTGAACCGCGCGTAACTATCCAACTGCAATGTGCGGAAGAGCTGCATTTAATTGTTCGATTGCCGACAAAAGAGCATGATAGGAACCAAACCGAGCAAGCCATTCTCGCCGAGTTATTCGCTGATGATGATTATTTGGGTGACTATTTACCGCGCGCTTAGTCTGACTTATCGTCATCCGAGTCAGGCTTCTTTTTAGTTGCAAAGCCATAGGCGGCGCCGAATGCGACGCCTAATGCAACACCCATTGCAAGTTGATCCATAGCAACACCAATAGTGGTGCCTAGGGCGATGCCGATGCCCATACTCAAACCTAGATTAGACTCATTGTTTTGTTTATTGTGTTCTGCCATAGAGAGAGCGCTTCTGTTCAATTTGCCGATTATGTATTCCTGAGAGTAACAACAAAGCTGATGTTGCGCCAATAAGCGCAAATGCCATATCGGACTGTGTATCCCAAGCATAACCTTGTGTACCCAAGAAGGCCTCTGCACCTTCGCCAGTGGCCACAGCAACCCACCACTCAATTAGCTCATAAAAAGCACTGAATGCTAAACAAAATGAGGTAATGAATACAAACTGCCATAAGCGCCCGAAAATAAGATGATTGCGCACGACGAATTCACGCACGATCATGGCTGGGACGAAGCCTTGAGCAAAGTGACCGAGTTTATCGTAATTATTCCGTTGCCAACCAAAATAGTCGCCGAGGGTGTCAAAAAATGGGACTTCAGCATACGTATAATGGCCACCGATCATTAAAATGACGCAATGTACGAGGGCTAAACCGTATACCAAACGCGTAAAGGTAAATCGCCGATAGGTGACCGCTAGCAGAAGGGCGCCTAGCAAAGCTGGAAGCACTTCTAACCACCATGTCATCGGATCGTTCGGATGATAAGCTGACCAAATTAAGCAACTCGTAAAGATCAGCACCCACACAAGCTTGTGCATGAAATCGTCTCCATTAGCGAATCATCAAACCATAGTTAACGCATTTAACCTGTCTTGCAAGTTAAAGTTTTCATGACTTAGGTCAATGGGTTAACTGGGTTGAGTTATTAAACTGAGCGGTAGATAACTTGTTTGGAGATAGAGCGATGAGTATTTGGCAACAGTTCTTTAAAGACCCCGTGATATTCTTTTCATTTACTGGCCTAGCGATAGTGATTGGGCTGTGTGTTTTTTATGCAATTTACTTTTATGTAAAGACTAAAAACGCCTAAACAACCGTCGGGTTACCCCAGTAACCCGACGTGCTCGGCAGCTATAGCGATACCGACACCGATGAGTACGATACCGCCAACTATTTCCGCATAGCGACCGATAATATGACCCGCGTAACGCCCGATCATGACGCCAATAGTAACTGCTGCAAAGGTAGAGCAGCCTATTATCACGGCAACAAGGAAGATATTTACATCAAGAAATGCCATGCCCACACCGACCGCCATTGCATCGATCGACGTGGCAATACTGGTCAGAAATAGCTTAAAAAAGGGTTGTTGGGTTGGGTCAACTTCACTGTCCTTATCATCGTCTGGCGACAGGCCCTCTTTTATCATGTGCAGGCCTAACAGACTGAGTAATGCCAACGCAATCCAGTGATCGTACTCTGAAATGACCTGCGCAGCGGCTTTACCCAATAACCAACCCAGCATCGGCGTAATCGCCTCGACTACACCAAACAAGACACCTATTTTTAATGCTTGTTTGAGAGTTGGCTTACGCATAGCAATACCTTTACCGATTGCCGCTGCAAAGGCATCGGTTGACATTGCTAAGCCAATTAAAAACATCGAGAAAATATTCATAATATCTACAAACTTAAGTGTACTGAACTTTTGCGACTATGATATTTGGTGATGGTAAACACCATAAGGCCCGCGAGTGCTAATAAGCAACCAACCCAGCCCGTTGCTTGCCAGCTTAGAGACGTATTCAGCGATAAGCCGCCTAAAAAGGCACCTAAACCGTTGGCAATGTTAAAGGCTGCATGGTTGAGCGACGCAGCAAGTGTTTGTGATTCGCCGGCTACATCCATGAGTCTGACTTGCAGTGCAGGCACTAACATTGCAGTAGTACCCAAGCAGAATGCCATCGGCAAAATAGTGTAGAGAGAATAGATGCTGAGGGGAAAAACAGCCAGCACAACGATAGCCCAAGTTAAAGCACCTGCAATTGCCCACTTCATGTTAAGGTCAGTCAGTTTACCGCCGACAATGCTGCCGGTAAACGAACCTAAGCCGTAGATAAGTAATGCAATGGGTATCCAGTATTCGTGCACTTGTGTTGCTTCAAGTAAGGTAGGCGAGAGGTAACTCAATACGGCGAACATGCCACCAAAGCCTACACTACCGATAGCTAGAGTGAGTAATACTTGACTATTTTTTAGCGCGCGTAGTTCGGTTCGTACGCGTGTTGCTGATGCTTGCTTGGGCTGTGGTACGCAGGCAACGACTAAAATCGCCGCACTTAATGCCACAACACCGACTCCGATATACACGGTGCGCCAATCCAGCAATTGGCCAAACCAGGTAGCGAGCGGGTTACCGACTAAAATTGCAATGGTCAAGCCCATCATTACCATGGTGACCGCCATGCCTCGTTGAGACTTATTAACTAGCCCAGCAGCCATCAGACACACGATACCGCCATAGGCTCCGTGAGGTAGGCCACTGATAAAACGGAAAAGCTGCAGTTCCAAAAAGCTATCTGCGCGCGCACTGAGTAAATTGCTGAGTGCGTACACCAGCATTAAAGCGATAATCAGTGGCTTACGAGGGATGCGTGCACCTAGTAAAGTGATAAGGGGAGCGCCTATTACCACACCGAGCGCATATAAACTGATCAGGTGACCAGTCTGCTGAGCGGTGGTGTTAAAGTCAGCCCCTACGTTGGGAAGAAGCCCCATCATGACAAATTCACCAATGCCGATCGAAAAGGTTCCGATGGCCATAGCGAAAATGGCGAGTGCGATTTGCAGTCGTGAATAACTCATGGAATTTTTACAGCGAGAAAAAATTGCCGCCTATGGTAATGCTTTTCAACGTCGGTTGCTATTGTTCGCGTGTATTAATCGAATTCGTGATGGTCGCTGTGTTAGCATAACCTAATGAACCATAACTGTTGGGAGTTAAAATTTTGCAACAACAGCAATATCCAATCGGTGTCCCGGGTCAGCCGTGGGGCGAGTCAGAAAAGAAAGAATGGCTGCAACAACAGCGTGTTCAACGTTCGTATGAAGCTGACGTTATTAGCCAAATTGAGCGCTTTAAAGCCCGTTTTGACGTTCGTGAATACGGTCAGTTGGAATACGCCAGCCAGCGCTATCCTTTATATGCGGTATTGTCACTTGACTGGGACGATGAAAAGCCGACGGTACTCGTAACCGGCGGTGTTCATGGTTATGAAACCAGCGGAGTGCACGGCGCGCTTAAATTTATTGATGAGCAAATGCAAGCGTATCAAGACGTGTTCAATTTTATTGTGACGCCGTGTATTAGCCCTTGGGGTTACGAGACTATTAATCGTTGGAACCCCGACGCAGTTGACCCTAATCGTTCGTTTTATCAGCCGAGTCCAGCGCAAGAGTCCGGTTTTGTACTGCAACTGATAACGGATCTTGGTGTCGATTTACTCGCGCATGTTGATTTGCATGAGACAACGGATACTGACAATTCAGAGTTTCGTCCTGCCAAAGCAGCGCGAGATGGTGAAGTAAATACCAATTGGAACATCCCAGACGGGTTTTATTTAGTCACTAACTCGGAAAATAAACAAATCGAGTTTCAGCAAGCGGTACTTGCGGAAGTGGCTAAAGTCACTCATATCGCTCCGGCAGACGAGAATAATCGGTTAATTGGAACGGATATTGATATCCCCGGTGTGATTAGTTACCCAACTCATGAACTGGGCTTGTGTATTGGCCTGAGTCAAGCGATGTATGCGACGACTACAGAGGTCTATCCAGATAGTGAGAATGCCACGCCCGAGCAATGCATTGATGCACAAGTAGCCGCGGTTGTTGGCGCGTTAAACTATTTACGCTAACTGCCATTAAAGTCATTTTTGCTACACTCGAGCACAAGCTGCTTGAGGCAGGATTGGCTGTTTGCATCACATGCTTTTAGGTCGCAAGCCACTACCGCTTGCGACTGCATGAGCTTTAGCAGTTGATTACGGTCAATCGAAATACTGACACGGCCAGCTTGAGAGGCGATCGGTTGCATAATCGTCTTCCTTATTCACATGATAATGCATAAGATTAATTTAAATGATAACCATTCGCAACAACCTTGTTCGAAACTTTTTCTGAACTTCTCCGATGTAAAGAAATCATTCCTATAAAATTTATCTTAAGAAATATTTAAGAAAACCCCTCTAAAGTTATCTCTAGTTTCGGCAGTCATGCTCATTATGTTGGAGATAGCTTCATGCCATCGAATCAGGAATTTACTCTTAAAGAGAATAGTCACATTCGGCTCACCGCTCGCTGGCTCAAACCATCCGACCCAAGACGTTTAGAGGCGGAACATTTTATATGTGAACGTTACTGGTTCAGTTTTAATGCCTGTATCACGCAGTTGCCGGAAAATATCCTTGCGGTTTATCAGAATGATTTACTCGTCGCCGCTTGCGGTGTGCAACTGGCAGAACAACGTATTTTATTCTCTGAGCAATATATGACTCAACCGTTGGGCAATTATTCGATTCTAGGTAAGCGTATGCCGTCACGGCAAGAAGTCGCTGAGGTAGGTTCGATGGCAACGCTCGGGCGACGTTATTTACCCGATCTTGTTGAAGCTATCGTGCTGGCGTTACGTGATCTTCGCAGAACCGTGGTGTTATTCACAGCAACACGCGGTTTGGCTCACTTTCTAGAGCGCCGCGGTATTGTATTGCAAAAACTAGCACTCGCCGAAAGAGGTAAGTTGCAAGTGGACACAAACGCAGAATGGGGCTCGTATTACGCTCACCAACCGAGCGTATTTGCAGGCTGGACTGATAGCTATCCAGTGTCTGATGTAGAGCCAGCGCGCTTTCTAGACCAACCATTTCAGGAGCGCGCTCATGCCTGATCTAATGACCTTACTGAAGCGTCACGCATTGAGCGACCATGTGGCGTTACGCAGTGCAGAGCAAAAGTTGACTTACAGAGCGCTTTGGATGCGCGTAGATAACGCAGTTGCGTGGCTTAATTCTCGTTCAGAAACTCGTATCGCAATAGCGTTAGAAAATAGCTTTGACTGGGTTATTTGGGATCTTGCATGTTTACGAGCGGCCAAAGTGCTGATTCCTATCCCACCATTTTTTAGTGTCGAGCAACAACAAAATGTACTGCATGATAGTGCAGCGCAACTGCTTATTGGTATGCAGCTTGACACCGAACTACGAGAAGCAGCAACAGCAGAACGTTTATCTGTTGCGGCGGACTTTCCCGCTATCTTTGAACTATCAACGAATAAGCTGCAAGCACGTTTGCCTGATGGAACGCAAAAAGTCACCTACACCTCAGGTAGTACAGGACAACCGAAAGGTGTTTGTTTATCGGCAGACGGTATAGCGACAGTGGTCTCGAGTTTGCTCGATAGGCTGCCCAATCAACTGCACTCTCGGCATTTGGTTGTCATGCCGCTGGCCGTACTGTTAGAAAATATTGCCGGTGTATACGTAACGCTAGCGCTTGGTGCTGAAGTTGTCGTATTACCCAGCCGCTCAATAGGTCTTATGGGCGCTAGTGATCTGAACGTTGAGCAGTTTATTAATTGCTTAAAACAGTACCAGATATCAACTTTGGTCATCCCACCTGCTTTACTTGAGGTGATCTGTGCCGGTGTAGAGTACTTTGGTTTATCCGCGCACCAGTTTGAGTTTATTGCCGTCGGAGGCGCTCGGCTTGCCGCAGCGCAAGAGCAGGGGGCGATGGATTTAGGGCTTCCTATCGTTGTTGGATATGGTCTTTCGGAGTGCGCTTCTGTGGTTGCTTTAAATGATATCTCAAAGCAACGTCCCTTGGGCTCTGTCGGCAGGTTGCTTCCACACGTGTCTGGGCAAATTAGAAGTGGTGAATTGTTTATCCGTTCTCCTCTAATGTTGGGTTACTTAGGAGGCGAGGCTCTGGCCGTTGAGTGGCTAGCCACAGGTGATCTCGCCCACTTTGACGCGTTTGGTCATTTATATATCGATGGTCGAAAGAAGAACATCATCGTGACTCCTTATGGTCGTAACGTGGATCCCGAGTGGCTTGAAACAGAACTTCTAACAAACTCGTTAATTAGCCAAGTGTGTGTCAGTGGCGATGAGTCGCACCCTTTAAGAGCCCTTATTGTTAGCTCGGCTGAACGTAATGAAATCGAGCGAGCAGTGCAGGGAGTGAATATGAAACTGCCGGACTATGCACAAATAAAGGATATCGAACTTATCTCTACGCCATTTACGGTGGCGAACCAGCAACTCACGGGGACGGGGCGACTACGACGCCAAGCCATTTTAAGCCGTTATCCATTCAGTATGTCATCATTGGAGTACTAACTATGACATTTTTCAACACATTATGTGACCAAACAAAGACTGAACAAGCTTTCTTGCTGAGTGCACCTGTTATCAAAGATACCTTTGCGGGTGATATTACTCGAGCGCGCTACCAAGCCTTTTTGGGACAAGCCTATCATCATGTAAAACATACGGTACCACTATTAATGCGCGCCGGTAGCTTGTTACCCAACTCGCTCGAGTGGTTGCGCAAAGCGGTCGTCGAGTATATCGAAGAGGAGTATGGTCACGAATGTTGGATTTTGAACGATTTAAAAGCGACCGGTGCGGATCCTGAGCAGATAAAAAATGCGGAGCCTCACTGGAGCACCGATGCGATGGTATCGGTGGTTTATGATCACATGCAGCGCTATCACCCCGCAGCTTTTTTCGGCATGGCACATGTGCTTGAGGGCACCAGTGTGCAGTTGGCAACACAAGCTGCACACAAGGTTCAGGCGCGTCTAGCGCTACCTAACAGCGCATTTAGCTATCTATTGTCACACGGCGACTTGGATCAGGATCACGTTAAATTTTTTGAAGACCTTATGAATCAGTTGACCGATGTTGAGGCTCAACAAGCGATTATTCGCACGGCGCGCAGCGTGTATCACCTTTATGGTGAGATGTTCCGCGCAATTCCCACTCTGGCTGGAGAATAACCCATGCGTCTGGACTGGAACTCGCAACACATCGTTCTAACAGGAGCGACCGGTGGGCTTGGCCGAGAGCTGGCAAGTCAACTGACTGATGTGGGAGTACGTCTGACCTTAGTTGGGCGTAATGAAACAGAGTTAACTCAATTAGCGAAATCGTTACAGCAGGACTATTGGGTTGCAGATATTACTCAGTCCAAGGCGCGTAACCTGTTAGTGGAGCACCTTTGCTCGCAAAGTGACACGCTGCCGGTTACCGGACTGATTAATAATGCAGGGATGGCCGCTGAAGGTGTGTTTGAACAGCAGTATTCACAAGCTGAGGCGATGTTATCCACCAATTTGCTGGCGCCTATTTTGTTGACAGCTGAGCTGTTACCTGAGCTTAAGTCACGCCGTAGCTTTATTCTAAATGTAGGTTCAGTGTTTGGCCGTATCGGGTTTCCGGGGCAAACGCTCTATTGTGCTACAAAGTTTGGACTTAAAGGCTTTACCGAATCATTGCGGCGAGAGTTATCAGATACCTCTGTACGCGTAATGTATACCGCGCCTCGCGCAATAAAAACGGGTTTCAACGGACCATTAATGCAAGCACTTAATGCGCGCACCCAGACGACTGAGGATGCGCCTGACGTGGTGGCCGATTGCATAATCAAGCAAATAAAGAGTGGTCAAATAAATCGGACTATTGGCTTTCCCGAGAAGTTATACGTGGTGTTAAACAGTATTCGGCCGCAGTGGTTGGATGGCGCGTTATTTAAAGTTAACCGTACGCTTAAGTCAATAATTAAGGAGTGATTAATATGAAATCATTAGTTTATGCAGCGATTACCAGTGCACTTTTATTGACCAGTCATTCGGTCATGGCACAGAGCAAGCTGTTAGATATTCAGCACCGCTGGGCTGAAGTTAACTATACGCTCACTGATGACGCCCAAGAACATGCATTTGAATCTTTAGCTAAGGAGGCGCAAGCATGGGTTGATGCGGAACCGAATAATGCAGAAGCATATATTTGGCTCGGCATTATCAAAAGTACTGAGGCGGGCGCTGTCGGTGGCTTGGGGGCTTTAGGCCTCGCGAAGGAGGCAAAGGCGAGTTTGGAAAAGGCGCTCGCTATTGACCCCAACGCGCTGTCAGGCTCTGCATACGCGAGCTTAGGTACCTTATATTACAAGGTGCCAGGCTGGCCGTTTGGCTTCGGTGATGATGACGAGGCGGAAAAGCTGCTTAAAAAAGCGCTGGAAATAAACCCTAAAGGGATTGATAGTAACTACTTCTATGCCGATTACTTATACGAACAGGGACAATACAAACGGGCATTGGGCTTTGCTGAGCAAGCACTATTAGCGGACGCGCGTCCAGAACGTCCGTTGGCTGATGCGAAGCGCAGGGATGAAGTGCAAGCACTGATTAAAAAGGCGAATAGAAAGTTAAACAAGTGATAGGGACAAGTCATGCAACTGCTATTAGTTGAAGACAATCAAACACTAGGACAAGCCGTTGAGATAGGGTTATCTCAACGGCAGTTCATGGTAACTTGGGTGCGAACTGGCGCTGCTGCAATTTCTAACTTTAATCGGCAGGAGTATGATGTTGCCATTTTGGATTTGGGTCTACCCGATATTGACGGCGAGCGTGTATTACAAAGCATACGTAAAAAGGGCGTTGATATTCCGATTTTAGTGCTTACCGCACGTGACCAAACCAGTGATGTCATTCACCTGCTTGACGCGGGTGCCGACGATTTTATGACAAAACCGTTCGATGTCAATGAGTTAGCGGCGCGTTTACGCGCGTTACTGCGCCGACGCAGTGGTTATGCCTCGGCAAAAATAGAGTGCGGTCCTGTCGCCATTGACACATCGAGTCGAGAAGCCTTTGTTAATGGTCGCGAAATCACGTTATCACGCAAAGAATACGAACTGTTGCAATTGTTTGTTATGCAACCGATGAAGGTTCATCCACGAGATAAAATTGAAGCGTTACTGAGTTCAGATACGCATGTAGTTGAAAGTAATGCCCTTGAAGTTCACGTGCACAACTTGCGCAAAAAACTGGGGCAGCGTGAACTTATCGAGACAATTAGGGGCGTTGGTTACCGATTACGATGCAAAGATTAAATCAATTTTTTAGTAAGCTAAAATCAATACGCCGCCGGATCCTGTTAACGGTCTCAGTCGTGTATTTGTTTGGTAGCAGCGTGTCGGCGTTGTGGATTTATTTTGAGGTCAGCCACGAAGTTGATGAGTTATTTGATGCCGAACTGATACAGCAAGCGCATACTATGAATGCGCTAATCAGCCAATTTGAGTTGGGTAACATTAGTCAGCAACTTGATGCGACTGAATCGAATGCTGAACTGGTTTACCATACTCCTGAATGGTTACAGGACTACGAAAGAAAACTTGCCATTCGCTTAGAAACTGTGAGTGGGGATGTTATATACGCCAGTCGTGATTGGCTTAATTCGGAGAAAATTCAATACACGGATGGTATCTCGGAATTACAGCAAGGTGATTCATATTGGTATGTATTCGGAGCGACCAATCTAAAAAGCGGCTTGCGAATGCTCGTGCTGCAAGAAGATGACTTTCGTGCCGAACTTCGCGGTGACCTAACCATTGATACGCTGGTGCCTATTCTATTGATGCTCCCCGTGATTATTTGGTTGGGATGGTGGAGTGTTAACTTTAACTTTGCCAGCTTTCAACGACTCGCAAAAACCATACGCTCAAAACCGAGTGATAATTATGAGCAACTAAGTGGCTTTGACGATACTGAGGAAGTGGCTGTCATTAGTCGGTCTTTAAATCATTATTTATCCCGGGTAGAGCAGTCTTTTGCTCGTGAAAAACGGTTTTCCTCCGATGCTGCACATGAATTAAGAACGCCTGTTGCTAACCTTAAATTGCGGATTCAGAATTTAATTGACTCGTCGTCTAATGTACAGAAACAAGTCCTCGAGCCGTTGATGGCGTCAGTCAATCAGCTGATTCGACTGATCGATAATTTATTACTGCTGTCTCGAACCGAGCGACAAATGAATTCAAAGGTGGTATTAAAACTTGCACGCCAAGTACGCGAGGTTGTTGCGTTGTGGTATGAAAAAGCTGAGCAAAAAGAACAAACTTTTGAGCTCCGGTTAGACGATACTGCGACAGTGCATAGCGATCCGGATTTGTTACACATTTTATTATCAAACTTAATCGATAACGCGATTAAATATGGTGAGTTAGGTAGCGCTATTACCATCGAGCAACGCAAGCGAGCGTTAGTCATTACTAATCAAGTAAGTGAGCAAACACAGTTCGACATCGACCGAGTGGGTGAACGTTTTTACCGTGGGGGGCATTTAGATATCGACGGCACAGGACTGGGCCTATCGATTGTTAGTAATATTGCCGAACAGTTGGATATTCGCGTACAGTTTAGTCGAAGTGAGTCCGCCTTTATTTGTACACTTTCGTTCTAAATATATTTGATAATGAATGAATATTAATTACTCTAAGTCTTACGATAATAATAACAATGGTAAGCTATGCATAGAGTAATGCGTTATCTCGGCCTGATAATCGCTTGGTTGGCGTTATGGCGAGTTGCGGTAGTACTTGAATTTGCACCTCACGCGAGCATTTGGTTTCCCCCCGCGGGACTCTCCTTTGCTGCGATGCTCGTATTGGGTTGGCGAGCAATCATACCGATTGCGGTGGCGGGATTCGTAAGCACTGCCTGGATTGCTGAAATTTATAATGAGCCGTTATCTGTCTCCAGTTGGATGACCACCAGCCTGTTGTTTGTGTTAGCTCATACGGTGCCTTTAGGACTCGGCGCATATGCGGTAAAACGCGTTCACATGAGCAATGGTGTCAATGGCTTTGCGCGCACCGTACTGATCTTTCTGTTAATTGCAGCTTTAAGCACCATGTTTACGTCGCTGTTGGGGATAATGGCGATCTGGGAAGGTGGTTTGATGACTGGCGCGCAACGTTGGCTATCCTGGCTACCTTGGTGGATAGGCGATATGGCCGGTGTGATTGTATTAGCCCCCGTATTCATTGCTATCGTTTCGTGGCGTTATCCACGAGTTCAAGAGTACCTTGGCGAGCTTAGTTTTAGTTTGAGTTCGGTTAACTGGCGAGCATTTGCTTCACGGCTGAGTTTAGTGATTGTTTTACTGTGTTTGTCACTATTTTTAGTGCATCACACGCAGCGATTTGAAGCTTCGTTTACCGTGTTTTTTATCATTCTGCCGTTTTTGTGGATAGCGACAACCGCGAGTCCGCTGACAAGTGTATTTATCTTAGCGTTGTTTAGTGGTCTTATGGCGCTACTGGTGTCACAGTTACAACTCATTGACTTTGCCTTGGTTTATCAATTTGCGATGACGATAACTGCGGCCTGTGTTTGGTTTGCTATGACCATACCTACGTTGATGGCGCAGAACGCCGAGTTGACGGCTCGGGTCGCGCGTGATGGACTCACCAAAGCGGCATCAAGGGGGCACTTTGTGCAGCGGCTCGAATACAAGTTGCAGTCGAGCCAATCAAAGACACCGTGTTGCCTGATTATCTTCGACTTCGATTACTTCAAGCAAATTAATGATGTGCACGGTCATATCGTAGGTGATCGGGTTTTGGTCAGTGTCACCAATTACGTCAATCAACAACTGCGAGAAAATGATATCATGGGGCGTTTCGGCGGTGACGAATTTATGATTATGCTGCCAGAAACTGAGTTTTCTGAAGCACAGGCTGTCGCAAAGCGCCTATGCTCGGGGATTAGTCAGTTACAAATCGACGGCCTCAATGATTTCGTTTCGTGTAGTTTTGGTGTAGTTCACTGTCAACCAAATGAACATGCGATGTCGGCGATTGATAGAGCCGATAGGGCGCTTTTGACGGCGAAAAAGCAAGGGCGTCAGCAAGTTGTCGCGAGTGCTGCTTAAATAAACCACTATCAGTGATAACCCCTGATCATTTGCAGATTAACAGCTAGCCTTAACAATGCTATGGTCATTAAATAATAACTATAAAAAGTAGTGTGGAGAAACGACAAGGTGAGAGATTGTAAGATACTTGAACAATTGATGCTTGCTATGGAAAGTGCATCGCTGTGTGTTCGAGTAGACGCAAACGGGCATATCGTTTGGGTTAGCGAAACGCTTAAACAGCTTGATAGTCAGCACGTTATCTCACCTGGACTGCCGCTGAGCAAGTTGTTGCATACCGATGTGCGTGGACAATTGTTAGATCAGTTTGATTACAGTGTCACTCAACAAAGCCATTGGCAAGGTACCGTAAAACTCAACTTAGGGAATCGTCGCGCTGATTGGTTCAAGGCGATCTTTGTGCCTTTGTTCGACGACAGCCAAGAGCTGCAAGAGCAAGTACTTCTGTTGCAGGATATTTCCCGCGAAGTGTTTTTGGATGAGCTTTTGAATGAAACCCGATTTGATCATACTACGGGATTACCCACTCGTGTTGAGCTCATCGCTGACATCAAACGGGTTAATACGCAAACCGTAGCGATCATCGATATTCGGAAGTTTCGCAGTTACGCAGATTTTTATGGCTTGGAGTTTGGCGACCGCCTGCTGTTTAACTTCAGTGAGACTTGTAAGTCGTTTTTCTATCCTCGTCATATTAATATATACCGGTTGTATGGTGACAAGTTTGCCTTACTGCCATCGTTTAGAATGGTGCCCGCGCTGTTTGAGCAGCAGTTGCAACGGTTCTATACGCACATTATTGAGCGACAAATTGAAGTTAACGGAGCCAATGTAGCGCTCGATATCGCTATCGGCATGGGTGTTGGCAAAGCTAAATTATTACAACTCGCAGAAAGTGCGCTAGCTCGGGCGAAAACAGTATTCTCTGGGCAGCGTATTCATGTCGTTAATGAGCGTGAGTTTTCTGCTAAAAACTCAATTAATTGGTTACCTAAAATACAGTCAGCGATTAAAAATAATCGCTTTATAAACTATTACCAACCGATTCGAAGCAGCAATGGGCAACGCCCAGATTATTATGAAGCTTTGGTCCGTATGCGCGACGGTGAACAAGACATACCGCCCGGATTTTTTCTCGACAAAGCCAAAACAACGCGCTATTACCCCGAAATTACTCGTCGAGTAGTTGAGCAAGCGGTTGTTCATTCGGCACAACATAATGTCCAAATATCAGTCAATGTATCGATTGAGGACATTTTGAATGCTGAAACCGTTGCGTTTATCACGGATCAACTCGAAGCCTACCCGCAGTCTAGGTTAATTTTTGAAATCACTGAAACCGAGTCAACTGAGGATTTCTCTATGGTTGATGAGTTCACGCGTCGCGTGCGATCTCTGGGGGCAGAGATCGCGATTGATGACTTCGGCGTTGGTTACTCAAATTTTTCGCGCTTAATCCAACTGAGGCCCGATTATCTGAAGATCGACGGCAGTATTATTAAGAACATTCTCGAGGATGCAAGTAGCGCGAGTATATTAAATGGTATGATTAGTATATGTCGTGAGCTAAAAATACCGATGGTCGCTGAGTTTGTTGAAACTGAGCAGGTCAATGGCTACTTGACTGAACAACAAATTGAGTTTTTGCAAGGCTACTATATTGGCCGGCCGTCGCCAGACATCATTAAGCTAAACTAACGCGATACGACGTGTCGTTTTAAAATGCACTTTGCTTCTTTTGTTCCCGCGACACTTTTTTTGATGCGATACAGTGTATCGCGTGCAATCGGGCGATACTCGTCAACGCCGACGATCGGCGAAGGATAATCCTCACCTAATTTAAACCCGTACATCTGTGCTTCCATCGGCGTTATTCGATACGGCGCATGCTTGAGCTCGAGTGGCAGTTCGGCAAGCTCTGGCACCCATTGATCAATATATTCTCCGGTCGGATCCTTTTCTATTGCCTGCTTTTCGGGGTTGTACATTCGTATGGTGTTGGTGCCGATGATACCGGCTTGCATCTGAATCTGTGGATAATGAATGCCAGGTTCAAAATCAAGAAACAGCGCGGCAAGGTGAGTTGTTGCATACTGCCAGTGAATATGAAGATAGTGACATAAAAAGCTCACTAACAGCGCGCGCATGCGAAAATTAATATAGCCGGTTTCGACAAGGCAGCGCATTGCAGCATCGACCATGGGGAAACCTGTATTTCCTTGTTGCCAAGCCTGAAGGTGCTGCTCAACTTGAGCATCGGAACGATAAGGATAGTTTTCGTAAGCACGGTTAAGCGGTGCATTTTGCATTGCTGTTTCGGATTCGAACTTTTGAATGAAGTGACAGTGCCAGTGAAGTCGCCATAAGAAGGCGTTAAGTGGTCGTTGCCATCCAGCTTCACGACGTTTATCGACGGTGGCTTGGTAACATTCACGTAAACTGATGTTACCCCAAGCCAAATAGGGCGATAGGCGGCTACAATGTTGCTGTGCTCGCAGAGGCTGAGAAATGCTGTAGTGATATGCGCGTCCACGTTGCTCAAGAAAGCTCGTTAAAGTAGCGACCGCGGCTGTTGGACCACCATATTGAAATGATGAGTTTCGCTTAAACCATGTTTTAGGTAGCGTGCGATAGTCAACACTCACTGCTTTAACTGGCTGAATGCGCGCAAGGTCAGGTGTTGCCAGTGGCGCTTTCATGGTCCCATACCAATGTTTTTGCCATTGTTGGCGGTTATTTAGACCTCGCTGCACAGCCCCAGTAGGGGATTCGTACCAATTTACGTGGTGCTGGCGACACCAGCTAGCGACCTGTTTGTCGCGGTCGAATGTATTTAGTAGACCAACTTCCTGATGACTATAAAGGCTTTTGATATTAAATTGCTGATGCCAAAGCTGAAGTTGTTCAACCGCATCGCCATAGGTGACGTAAATTTGGGTATTGTATACTTTGAGCTTGCGATTAATGTCACGAATTGATTCGACGATAAAGCGCCAATGGCGCTCATCGTAGTGCGGATCATTCACCAACCATGGTTCAAAATTAAACCAAAGTAGTGTCGGTCGCCCGGTTGAAATAGCGGCTTTGAGTGGTTCATGGTCGTTGAGCCTGAGGTCTCTTTTAAACCAAACAACGTTTATTGCCATCAGCTTAAAGGCCAGTCCGCCGCATCAGTAAAGTCGATTTGTGAGACAGCTTGATCGCCATGCCAGCGCTTAATAAACTCACCGTCGGGATCGTAGATTTGCGTTTGCTTATCAAGGTTAAAGCGCCTTGAACCACGGGGATCAGCGCCTACGCCCGCTAGATATTGCCAGTTGCCCCAGTTTGAAGCTACATCGTAATCGATTAGCTGTTGTTCAAAATAAGCCGCGCCGTAGCGCCAATCTAGCTGTAGTTCATGAATGAGGCAACTTGCAACCAACTGGCGTCCGCGATTGGACATGTAACCGGTTTGGTTAAGCTGATGCATGCAGGCATTTACGATAGGATAGGGGGTCTGCCCCTTACACCACGCAGCAAAACGCTGAGGATAAAAGCTTGTCGCAGGCTTTTTGCCTTGGATACCACTGAATTTAAAGACCTTTTCTTGGTAGCTTCGCAAGTACCAATGAAAATATTCGCGCCACATCAGTTCGAAAGCGATCCAATACGTCGATTCATTGGCCCCTTGCGTTTGTTCATACTTTCGCAAAGCATCAATGACCTGGCGTGGTGATAAGTTACCCAGAGCGAGTGCAGCCGAGAGTTTGGTTGAGTCAGCAAAGTTATCAAGCGCATTACGCGTCTCTTTATAACGGCTAGGTGCATTCGAGTCGAAATAGTGGTTTAAGTGTTGGTGTGCTGCGAGCTCACCGCCTTTCAAATATCCACTTGGCTCGACAAAAGGAACGCTGTTCGAGGGAACGGTACGCTGCGGCATTGGCGGCAGTGCTGATAACCGGTTCAGCGCGCGTCCCGCAGGAAATGTCTCGGCGAGCGGCTCAAAGCGCTTGCGAAACGCTGAATAGGTTGCCGGTAGGTCCTCTAATGGGAAATCGAGTTCGCGCTCAGTTAACAGTGTGTGGTTACTGACACGCTCAAAACTAATGTAGGGGAAACGCTTTACTAGAGTATCCCAGCGGCGCCGCTCGTATACACCTGGGTCATCGCTACAGTAGACCGCGTCGATTTCTAATGTGCTGATCAGGGTTGATATTTCAGTTGTCGGCTGACCTTTACGGATAATGAGTTGTTGACCGTGTTGCTGTAAAGAGGCTGCTAGGTCAGCGATCGCCTGTTGTATATAACGCCAACGCGGTTCACTGATGCCGTTGAGGCCATATCGATTTCCTTTAAACCAACTCTCGTCAATAATGAAACAACAAACGAGCTGTTGGCACTGTTTTGCGGCACGAATCAGCGTTAAGTTATCAATGAGTCGCAGATCGAGATTAAACCAGATTAATCCTGTTTGATGTTTTGCTTCCATGAATTGAACTTTACATATGATATGACGTACTTTGGATATACGAAAAAAACAATAAATTGGACGTAGTCATGACTTCAGTAAAAACAAAATGGATCTATTTACTTGGCTTTGGCGGTTTGCTTCCGTTTCTTGGGCTATCACTATCAAGTTTGATGACAATAGAACTGCCGTTGATTGGTAATCCGTTACCTGCGCTGGTTTCTTATGGGGCGGTTATATTGAGTTTTTTATCCGGCATATTATGGGGACGGGCGCTTCATCGAGCGGACACTGAATCAACCCAAGGGCTAATAATTACGAGCAATGTTTTTGCACTACTCGCTTGGCTAACCTTACTACTCAACACAATATTTTGGTCGCTGTTACTGCAAATCGTCGGTTTCGCTTTAGTGCTATTTTTTGAGCGCAAGCTGGCGCGCGGAACAACTATGACCAACCAATCGCGTTATTACCCTATGCGTTTGATGCTCACAGTGGGTGTCATCGTCTGTCAGATTCTTGTGCTAGGGAATCACATTATTTAGTACGGATATAAAAAAAGGGCTGCATTGGCAGCCCTTTTTAAACGTATTAAGGCAGTCGTTATTTTGTTTCTTTCAAAATGGTGACTTCGCCTAAATTCATCTCACGAACCTTATCTTCGATTACATCGAGATCGCCTACGATAACCCATGTTAATGCGTCAGGGCGCAGTAAATCCTTCGCTTCGCTCTGAACCTGGTCAAGCGTGATGGCCGAGACTCGGCTTGGATAAGCTTCTAAGTACTCAATCGTTTTACCTTTGTTCAAGGTTTCGGTGAGTGCACCCATTAACGCACTTTTTGTTTCATAGGCGCCAGGTAGCTTAGCCGTTTTGTTCGCAATCACTTTTTTGAGTTCATCTTCAGTGGCTGGTTTATCACCTTCATACTGATTGTACTCTTTGAGGATTTCTTCGATCGACTCGGTTGTTTTATCGATTTGCACAGGTGCTAAAGCGATTAACAAACCAGGACCCTCAGAGTCTAACCAGATTGAACGAGCACCGTAAGACCAACCTTTATCTTCACGCAGGTTCATATTAAGACGGCTAGTGAATGAACCACCTAAAATAGTATTGGTCACATCGATCAAATCAGCCTTCGCTGTTGTGCCAGAAGGCGCTAACTGACCTGCAATAATCAACGACTGTGGTGTACCTGGCTGGTCAATCAAGAATACACGCGATTCTGAGCGAGGCGCGGGCGTATCAAGTTGCTTAGTCGGAACCGCGTTTGTCGGTGCTTGCCATGCACTGAATGCCTTCTCAAGCATGGGCTTGATTTCAGCTTCAGTGGTATCGCCGACGATAACTAATTTAGCGTTGTCTGGGCGTAACCAAGTATCCACATAGGACACTAAATCATCACGGGTTAACGATTTAATAGAGTCAATCGTGCCTGAGCCCGTGAGCGGCTGACTATATGCATGGTTTTCGTCGAACATTAAGCCTGGCAAAACGCGCAGCGCTTGCGATTGTGGACGCGCCTGCTCTTTGCGAATATTTTCGATCCAGTTTGCGCGTTTACGCTCGATTTCATCCTCAGCAAAGGTCGGACGTTGTAACACCTCATCCATTAAGTTAAGACTCTCGCCCAAATTAACGGTCAGTGTATCTAACGAGATGGTCGAAGTGTCCAAACCGGCTCGAGTCGACAACTGACTACCTAAGCTCTCTAAACGAGCTGCGAGTTCCATTGATGAGTAGTTTGCAGTACCTTCGTTGAGCATATCCATCGCAAAGCTAGCGGTACCCGACTTTTTACCTGCATCGGCAGCATAACCTGCATCAAAGCTCAAAGAGAGTTCAACGGTTGGTGTGTCGTGGCGCTCAGCTAAGTAGACTTCAAGCCCATTCGATAATGTGAACTGTTGAAGCTCAGGTAGTTCAAGCTGCGGTAGGTCACCTACATCCGGTAACTGACTGCGATCACTCATGCTCTCGCCAGCAGTATAGTCAGGCTGTGGCTCTACAAATAGGGTAAAGTCACCGCGGCTTAACCACTCTTTTGCCGTAGTTTGAAGATCCGCTGTTGAGGCGCTCTCAACCCAGTCCATTTCTTGCGCGTAAAAACCTGGATCGCCGTGATAGACTGCGCCTGACGCAAGAATGTCAGATTTACCACCGAAACCACCCACTTTCTCGGCTTGGCGGACGAAAGATGCCATGGTTGAAAAACGTGTACGATTAAGCTCTTCTTGAGTCGGCCCATTGGCGAGTAGCTTATTCAACTCTTCGTTAATGATGCTTTCGATGCGTTCTAGCTCAACACCTTGCTTGGCGTCTGCAATCACCATAAATTGGCCTGCAACGTCACGCGCATATTGGAAGCTAGATACACTGGTTGCGATCTGCTCATCATAAACGAGGCGCTGGTACAAACGTGAGTTTTTACCGCCGGCGAGGATATCTGAAAGTAGTGACAGGTATTCAGAGTCTTCGGTTCCCATCGGTGGGGTATTCCACACCTTGTAAATACGTGATGACGGAACGTTATCTTCCATTACAGCGCGTTTGCTTTCGTCGCGCTTGGCTATCCATTGCTCAGTCTTCTTAATTGCTTTACCCGGTGCAATATCACCAAAGTATTTTTGCATTTTTGCTTTAGCGGTCTCGACATCAATATCACCTGCTAATACAACAACTGCATTGGCCGCGCCGTAGTAATCTTTAAACCACTGGTGGACGTCATCTAAGCTTGCCGCATTCAAATCTTCCATAGAGCCAATAACAGACCATGAATAAGGGTGGCCTTCTGGGAAGGTTTGTTCAGCCAAGTAGCCCCAAACACGACCATAAGGCTGTGCTTCACCTTGACGTTTTTCGTTCTGTACTACGCCGCGCTGCTCATCAAGCTTATCTTGAGTAATCGCACCAAGTAGGTGGCCCATACGATCGGATTCCATCCACAACGCCATATCAAGGGCCGGTGTTGGTACGTTTTCGAAGTAATTGGTGCGATCGTTGTTGGTCGTACCGTTCATTTCTGTCGCGCCGGCACGTTCAAAGGGACCGAAATACTCGTCATCATAGTTTTCAGAACCGTTAAACATGAGGTGTTCGAACAAGTGGGCAAAGCCCGTCTTGCCTTCTTTTTCATCTTTAGAACCAACCGAGTACCACACGTTGACTGCTACGATCGGTGCTTTGCGATCTTCGTGCACAACCACGGTCAAGCCATTATCGAGCGTGAATGTCTCGTAATTAATATCAACTTGAGGTAGGTTTTTTTGTTGTACCACCGCTGTTTGCGTGTTCTCACGTTCCGCAGAAGTGGCTTGGCAGCCGCCGAGCAGGACGGATGCAACAGCCACCGCCGTGAGTGTTTTTACCATTTTCATGTTGTGTAATCCTAATTGTTGTAATTAACGATGCTATATTAAACAGGCTCAGAGAAAGTATGTAGTTTTCGATGTTTAAAAATTGTAACTAAATTAGACAAAATCGATTTTCATGCAAGGGTTTTAATTAGCGATGGAATCAAGGATAATTGCGCGCGGTCAAAGAGGTTACAAGGAAATGACAGGGTTGTGAGTAAAACGACAGTTATTGCTATTGCAGGGGCATCGGCCTCGGGTAAGAGTCTTTTTGCATCGACAGTTTATCAGGAACTGGTTGCAGAGTTAGGTAGTGACGGCATTGCGATTTTAGCCGAGGATGCCTATTACAGAGACCAAAGCCACATGACGATGGAGCAGCGCGTGTTGACGAATTATGATCAACCGTCTGCATTTGAACATGACTTACTTAAGCAGCATATTCGCGATTTGCGCGATGGTATTGCTGTCGAAATGCCACAATATAGTCATACCACTCACACGCGACTGCCTGAGAGTATTCCTGTAGCCCCCGCGAAAGTCATTATGGTTGAGGGTATTTTACTGCTGACTGATCCTTCTTTAAGAGAAGAGTTCGATATCTCGGTATTCATGGATACACCGCTCGATATTTGTTTGTTACGGCGTATTAAACGCGATATCGAAGAACGTGGTCGTAATTTGCAGTCCGTCACAGAGCAGTATGAAAAATATGTTCGTCCAGCCTTCTTCGACCATATATTTCCTTCCAAGCAGTATGCTGATCTCGTAGTAACCCGAGGCGGGCGAAATGAAATTGCGATTGATATAATAAAAACAAAAATACGCCAGCTGCTGGCTGAATAACCTACGGTCCTTTATGAATAGTTTACTTGGCATTGCCGTTATCTTTTTCGTTGCTTTTTTACTGTCCACTAATCGCAGAGCCATTCGTTGGCGCACGGTTATTGGCGCTTTCTCGATTCAACTTTTACTCGCTTGCTTTGTTCTTTATGTTCCTGTTGGAAGAGAAATGTTATTTGGCTTTGCCCAAGGCGTTTCGACAGTCATTGGCTACACCAGCGCAGGTATAAACTTCCTCTTTGGGTCGCTTGCCAGCGAAGATTTTGGATTTGTGTTTGCAATACAGGTTTTAAGCGTCATCGTTTTTTTCTCGTCACTCATCTCTGTGCTGTACTACCTGGGTATTATGAAGTGGATTATAAAAATCCTCGGGGGCGGTTTACAGCGTCTATTGAGAACCAGTCGGCCTGAGTCCATGTCTGCAGCGGCGAATATTTTCGTTGGTCAGACCGAGGCACCGATGATGGTACGTCCATTTATTGGCACCATGACGCGCTCAGAATTATTTGCTGTGATGGTCGGCGGGATGTCCTCAGTATCGGGCTCGGTATTGGCCGGCTACGCAGGTGTAGGCGTAGAACTGAAGTACTTGATTGCCGCGAGCTTTATGGCCGCTCCTGCCGGTTTTTTAATGGCGAAAATGATGATTCCGGAGACCGAGAAACCACGCAACGACTTGACTGAAGTTGAAGTTGACGATCAGTCGGCTAACGTGATTGATGCAGCCGCAACAGGGGCTTCAAGCGGTCTACAACTGGCGATGAACGTGGGTGCTATGTTGCTGGCGTTTGTCGCATTAATTGCACTGGTAAACGGCATCTTTGGTTGGGTCGGCGGCTGGTTTGGTTACCCAGAACTGACCTTACAAGAAATATTTGGCTATGTGTTCCAGCCCGTCGCCTATGTTCTGGGTGTGAGCTGGGATGAAGCACAGCTAGCAGGTAGCTTTATCGGGCAAAAACTAGTCATTAATGAGTTTGTTGCTTACCTTGATTTTGTCAATTACAAAGATCAATTAAGTGAACATTCGCAAGTTATCATTACCTTTGTTCTGTGCGGTTTTGCTAATTTCTCATCGATTGCTATTTTACTCGGTGGTCTCGGTGGCATGGCGCCGAGTCGCCGCCATGATATTGCACGATTGGGTATGCGCGCTTTATTAGCGGCAACGCTCGCTAATATGATGAGTGCAGCCATTGCGGGCTTTTTTATCGGATTAAGCTAGAACGCGATTGAAGCGCATTAAAAAGCCGGCTCGACAGCCGGCTTTTTTGTTTGTAAAGGTTGGTTGGTTTAGCTACGGTCGCGGATCATGCCCTCTTGTATGGTTGATGCAACTAAGGTGCCTTCGCGGTTAAATAGTTGACCTCGAACCAAACCGCGAGCCCCACTCGCGGAAGGGCTATCAATCGCATAAAGTAGCCAATCATCCATGCGGAAATCACGATGAAACCACATCGCATGGTCGATGGTCGCGACCTGCATCTTAGGTTGTGCGAAACTCTTGCCGTGCGGCTGTAATGCGGTGGGCAAAAAGTTAAAGTCCGAAGCGTAGGCAAGCAAGTATTTGTGCACACGCGGATCATCAGGCATGGCGCCATTAGCACGCAGCCAAACGTAACGTTTAGGCTCGTCTTTTTCTGGTTTAAATGGGTTGTACGATGTGACAAAGCGCATTTCGATGGGTTTTTCGCTGATGAACTTGTTGCGCAGTGGCGCGGGAATCAGTTCTTCGTGTTCGCGATAAATATCAATGTCCGAGACTAACCCTTCGGGACCTGGCACATCAGGCATCGCGTCTTGGTGCTCAAAGCCTTCTTCGTGTTGTTGGAACGATGCTGTCATGTAGAAAATAGCTTTACCGTGTTGAATCGCTTTGACTCGACGAGTGGAAACACTGTTGCCGTCTCGAATAACCTCGACATCATAAACGATCGGTTTTTTGGCATCGCCTGGGCGTAAGAAGTAGCTGTGAAACGAATGACAGAGACGTTCGGGAGGTAAAGTTTCTTTGGCCGCTGATAAGGCTTGCCCGATAACTTGACCACCAAATACCGCGCCAAAGCCGAGGTCTTGACTGTTTCCACGGTACAAACCTTGTTCAATTGTTTCCAAGCGAAGTAAATCAAGGAGGTTATCCAATACTTGGCTCATTGCCTATTTCCTTTGTTTATGATTAATATCAATGCAGTTAGTTTAACGAAATGATCTGATTTAGTCTTTAATCACTACTTATATAGACACAATTATTCGTAAAAATAGATGGTTATGAGTGAAATTTGAGCGCTTGTTGGTAGCCCTTTACAGCGCAATATGTTTGCATAAAACAAAAGGCTATGGTCGAACCTAGCCTCATTGACTATATTAATAAAAACCTATCAGCTTAACTAACGCAAGAGCGAACGGGAGAGTACTATGTCAGGCAAAGACAGTCTGAATACGTTAAGTACATTGGATGTTAATGGTAACTCGTACGAGTACTACAGTTTACCGAAAGCAGCCAAGGAGCTCGGCAATATCGATAAATTGCCCGCTTCGATGAAAGTACTTTTAGAAAATCTACTTCGTAACGAAGATGGGGAAACCGTCACTCGTGAAGACTTATCTGCAATGGTAGATTGGTTGAAAGAACGTAAAATTGACCGTGAGATTCAGTATCGTCCAGCACGGGTCTTGATGCAGGATTTTACGGGCGTGCCAGGTATTGTGGATTTGGCAGCGATGCGTGACGCGGTCAGCAATGCCGGCCAAAACCCAGAGCAAATCAATCCGCTATCACCGGTCGACTTGGTCATCGACCACTCAGTGATGGTTGATAAATACGCATCACCCGAAGCGTTTAAAGAAAATGTGCGCATTGAGATGGAGCGTAATAAAGAGCGATATGAGTTCCTACGTTGGGGTCAGAAGGCGTTTGAAAATTTCCGCGTTGTACCGCCAGGCACTGGTATTTGCCACCAAGTTAACCTTGAGTACCTTGGTAAGAGTGTTTGGACCAAAGAAGAAAACGGAAAAACCGTCGCGTACCCAGATACGTTGGTCGGTACGGATTCACACACCACCATGATCAACGCGCTTGGCGTGTTAGGCTGGGGTGTTGGCGGTATCGAGGCCGAAGCCGCCATGCTCGGACAACCGGTGTCAATGTTGATTCCTGAAGTTGTCGGTTTCCGTATGACAGGCAAGCTGAACGAGGGCGTGACTGCCACTGACTTAGTGTTGACCGTAACGCAAATGCTACGCGAGAAAGGCGTAGTGGGTAAATTCGTTGAATTTTATGGTCCAGGTTTGGATAACTTGCCACTGGCAGACCGTGCAACGATCTCAAACATGTCGCCAGAATACGGTGCGACTTGTGGCTTCTTCCCTGTGGATGAAGAGACCATCAACTATATGCGCTTATCCGGTCGTGATGAGGAAACCTTGGCGCTAGTTGAGTCGTATTGTAAAGAGCAGGGCTTGTGGCGTAGCAACGACAATGAGCCAGAATTTACAGACACGCTTGAGCTGGATCTAAGCGAAGTGCGTGCATCGTTGGCGGGACCTAAGCGCCCACAAGACCGTGTGAACATGGAGCAACTGGGTAGCAACTTTGATCTCATCTTAGAGACTAACGGCAAAGCCAACGAAAAAGATAAGTCGGTTCCGGTTAAAGGCCAAGACTTTGAGCTTTCTCACGGCGATGTTGTGATAGCTGCAATTACGTCCTGTACCAATACATCAAACCCCAGTGTGTTGATGGCGGCAGGTTTGCTCGCTAAGAAAGCGGTTGAGAAAGGTCTTATTCGCCAGCCGTGGGTTAAGTCTTCATTTGCGCCCGGCTCTAAAGTGGTAACTGACTACTTGGCTAAAGCCGGTCTAACGCCGTACCTTGAAGAGCTCGGCTTCCACCTTGTAGGTTATGGTTGTACGACCTGTATCGGTAACTCCGGACCGTTAGATGACGAGATTAGTGATGCGATCAACGAGGGCGATTTGACAGTGTCCTCAGTGTTATCGGGTAACCGTAACTTTGAAGGTCGTGTTCACCCCGATGTGAAAGCAAACTGGTTGGCTTCGCCACCGTTGGTCGTGGCTTATGCGTTATCAGGTACTACCCGTACCGACCTGAGCAAAGACCCGATCGGCAAAGATAAAGACGGTAATGACGTGATGTTGAAAGACATCTGGCCAAGCAGCTCTGAAATTGCTGAAGCCGTTAAGACGGTTGATAATGAGATGTTCCGCAAGGAATATGGTGAAGTCTTTAAAGGTGATGAAGAGTGGCGCTCAATCAAAGTCGCTGAGGGTAAAACCTACGATTGGCAAGATGATTCAACCTATGTGAAGAATCCACCCTTCTTTGACGACATTAATGAGCCGTTAGCTGATCCAAGTGACATCGAAGATGCCAATGTGCTTGCGGTGTTTGCTGACTCAATCACGACCGACCATATTTCACCCGCAGGTTCGATTAAACCAGACTCGCCAGCAGGTCGTTATCTGCAAGAAAATGGTGTTGAAGTTAAAGACTTTAACTCGTACGGCTCTCGTCGTGGTAATCACGAGGTCATGATGCGCGGTACCTTCGGTAACATTCGCATCAAAAACCAAATGCTTGACGGCGTTGAAGGTGGTTTCACCAAGTACATTCCGACTGGCGAGGAAATGTCGATTTACGATGCAGCAATGAAGTACATCGAGAACGACACGCCGTTGGTTGTTTTAGCTGGTAAAGAGTACGGTACTGGCTCAAGCCGTGACTGGGCCGCTAAAGGCACGCGGTTACTGGGTGTGAAAGCCGTAATTGCTGAAAGTTATGAGCGAATCCACCGTTCTAACCTGATTGGCATGGGTGTTTTACCGTTGCAGTTTGAAGACGGTCAAGGCGTTGAAGCTCATGGCCTAACAGGCGAGGAGACCATCTCAATCAAAGGTTTAAACAAAGATCTTAAACCGGGACAGATGCTCGATGTCGTTGCCAAAGGCAAAGATGGCAAGGAAGTTGAATTCCAAGCTAAGTGTCGCATTGATACTTCAAATGAAATGAAGTACTACAAGAACGGCGGTATCTTGCATTACGTATTGCGTCAAATGCTAGAGAAGAAATAAGCATTTGATAGCCGCAAAAAAGCCGTCCGCATGTTGCATGCGGACGGCTTTTTTTTTAGAGGAGGGGGTTGGCTAGATGTTGAGTGCCCGCCCGCCATCAACCTTTATTGACTCACCTGTAAGAAAAGGATTATCACGTAAAAATTTTACCGTCTCTATCATCGGCTGCAAACCACCTTCAACATTAAGTGGTGTTTCGGACATCACTTTCTCACGGTGTGCGTCATCATGATCGGGTAAGAAGAGAATCGGACCCGGTTGGATGGCATTGACCCGAATTTTGGGCGCTAAAGTTTTAGCAAACCCTTGCGTCATATTCGCCAGCGCTGCTTTTGCACCGCAGTAGGCAATATAGCTCGGTGAAGGGCTGTCAGTGTAGATATCGGTGATATTCACCACCAATGGGTTATCACTGCGCTCCAATAATGACTGAAGTCCTGTGATGAGCAAGTAAGGTGCTACCGCGTGCACATTATAAACGGCCGTCAGTGCATCGGTGTCGTTATTAACAACTTCGTTATCGAAAAAGCACGACGCATTATTGACCAACAGATCCAGAGTATCGGTTTTCTCTTTGACCTGCTCAATCAACGATCGTACCGCGCTAGGCTCATTAAAGTCGCCTTGTAGAGGAATCGCGCCGCGCTGTTCGAGCGCTTCGACTCCGTTTTTAGAGCTGTTGTAATGGGCGAAAACCTGATAGCCCTCGTCAATTAGATGGTTAGCTAGCTCATAGCCAAAGCGTCGGCCCGCTCCCGTAATCAGCACATTCTTTGCCATGATTATCCTTCCTTTAGTTCGTAAGCAATATCTTGTAAATAGGCAGGCACCTCGGGCTGTTCATCGACAGGGCCGAGAATATCAATATCAATTGTACGATCTTTGATGCTCCGATCCGGATCGTCACGGTCCCGACCGAGTTGCTCTTCAATTTCGTTAAAACGTTGCTTTAATTGCTTGGCTGTCAGCGTTGTTTCGATAGTGAATAACGCATTCAGAAAGGGGTGCGGTGTATCAATATCAACAGGACGGGTGAGAATATCGCGTGTAAACGCAAGCTCATCAGAAACTTGATAAAGGTAGTGTTTAGCGCGAGAAAAGTGAAGTTCCGGTTCGATATTTGAGCCTAAACTACATAAATACTTCATAGATTAACTTTGTGGTTGATTACATTGAAAGATTATACGCAATTCAAAACTAATTGGTTTGTATCAAGTTATCTGATTTTATTGAAATTAGCGAATTGTTAAAAAACATGTATCTCGGATTGTACCTTTGCCAGTTAAGTTGAAAAGCCCAGTGACCGCTGATAGGCTGAATTTTGTGTCAAAGATAATAAGAACCAATGATATGACAAGCTTTCAGGTATGGCTGAAATGCTATAATAAAGCGCTACTCGCGTTGTTATTTATATTAATATCTTGTTCAGCGATGGCGCAGAGCGAGGATACCGTGGTGCTCTCGGGGCCTACCGAAGAGGTGCGCGCGGGTTATTTCGTCGTCGAGCTGCAGCAAATCTCCCCAGCACTCCGGCCTTTATCACTCCAAGTCAGTGACACGAACTCGTTTACGAACGTGTTGCAGACCGTTCCAATCATGGGCGATTTCAATCAAGTGACTTTAACGGGGTTCGAGTCGGGTGATTATTACATTCGCGCCGTACATCAGCAGCGTGTGGTCAGCCAAGCAGCGATAAAAGTCACTGTTGAGCATTATCCGATTTGGCAAGCTCTGACACTGTTCGTCTTAGGCGCACTTCTATTTTTGTTATTGTTGCTGACATTAATCATGGGACATAAGAAGGCGGTGCGTCATGACTGAGTTTGCACTGGATACACAGACTGCACTGTTTATTATCGTCGGCTTCGCCTTAGCGTGGATTGCATTCGGTGTTTGGCTCGGCCGAAAAAATAAATCCCATGAAGATTTCGCATTAGCGGGACGTAATGTCGGTTATGCGTTCGCAGCAGCTACCGCAATGGCGACATGGGTGACTAGCAACACAACACTGGTTGCGCCTCAGCTAACCTATCAACTCGGTGTATGGGGTATGGTCGGTTATTCATTTGCCGCACTGGGGTTATTGTTATTCGCGCCCATGGCCAAGCGTATTAAACAGATACTGCCTCAAGGTTATACGTCCGGTGACTTTATCCGTTTGCGCTATGGTCGGTTTGCTTGGGCCGTGTTCTTGGTTATTTCCGTCGTGTATGCGTTCGGTTGGTTAGTGAGCCTCGGTATGGCGGGAGGAATCCTGCTCGAAGCACTAAGCGGCCTAGATTACTACATTGGCATGACGATTATTTTAGCGATGTGTGTGGGATATACGCTGTTCGGTGGCTTACGCGCAGTTATCGCTACCGACTTTATTCAAGCGTTAATTATTATCTTAGGTGTTGCAGTCGTCGCTTATTGGTTGATCGATAACGTGGGCTTAACCAGTATACATACTGAGCTGAGTCATGCGCACCCTCAGCTATTAGATCTGCTTTTTCCCGCAGCAGTGATGTTTTTATTTAATAATATATTTTTCGGGCTGGGTGAAATATTTCATTCAAATGTATGGTGGTCGCGCGCGTTGTCCTTTCGCAAGAACGTCGCGTACAAAGCCTATTTAACCGGTGGCTTGTTGTGGTTACCGATTCCAATTGTCACTGGATTCATCGCATTGGCCGCACCACAACTGGGTATATTTCCAGCATCGGCCGATATGATCGGGCCAGCGGTTGCTTCGTCAGTGCTCGGCAAAACAGGTGCCATACTGGTGTTTATTGTTGTGTTCTCGGCGTTGGCGTCCAGTCTTGATTCTTTACTGGCGGCCTCGTCTGATTTAGTCACACAGGATATTTACCATAAATTAATTAAGAAGAACGCATCAGATCAGCAACTGATGCGCTTTAATCGGTACTGCATACTCAGCCTTGGCGTGATGACCTGGTTATTATGCTTACCTCGAGTAGCCACGTTGGGCGCGCTGCTAAACTTTGCAGGTGCTTTTGTCGCAAGCACCATTTGGCCTATCGTGATAGGGCTTTATTGGCGGCGCCTGCAAGGAATTTTCGCTGGAATAGCGATGGCGGCAGGTACGATAGTTGGCCTGGTGGCTTATTTTTGGATTGGATTTTACGTCGCAGCATTGGTTTCTTGTGCTGTGTCAGGCCTGATTTGTGCAATTGGCGTTGTATTCAACAAAAGTCAGTTTTCGTGGCATCAATTGCAGGAGAATGAACAATGATTATTTCAGAAATGGCATTCTTTCTATTGGTCACGGGCGCGTTAATACTCACAGTGTTAGCGCCGGTTGTACTCATCGGTCTGTTTATAAAAGATTATTTTTCTAAATCAATATGGTAACTGTATGAATATAAAGGATGTTTCCTTTGAGCGGGACAGACCTGATGTATGCGGAGATGCTCATCCCAAAGCGTTGTTGAGAGCGATTCAAGAGGATGGTGACTACCTGTTGAAGCTGGCTAATCAACACATCGTTTCGTCCGATCAGTTTACACAAAATGGTATGTTGCAGTTGTTTCGACTCGCAGCAAAGTACGAGGCCAATCCACGGCGTTTCAGCACGTCGTTGCAGGGCAAAATTTTAATTTCTGCTTTTTATGAGCCGAGTACGCGCACGCGACTTTCATTTGAGAGTGCCTGGCACCGTTTAGGCGGCGATATTATGTCGATCACTGATCGCTCTACAACGGGGATTGCGAAGGGAGAATGCCTCGCCGATGTTGCTGAAATGTTTAATAATTACGGCGACTGTGTGGTGCTCCGAGATAACAACGAGTCCTCGCTAGAAGAAATGATCGATTCGTTGAGAATACCGATCATTAATGCAGGTAATGGATGTGATGAGCATCCAACGCAGGCGCTAGCTGATCTTTATGCTCTGTTTAAATGGAAACCAGAACTAACGACAGCCGATGCGAAACAACACGCGGTCAGTGTCGGTATTATTGGTGTCCCGAACAGAATGCGAACTGTCAGGAGCCTGATAAAAAGTTTACTTAAATTTCCAGATGCGATTAAAGAGCTGGTCATTATTCATGATGACTCTGTATCAGAGCACCTATTTGCTGAACAACAACGAGAGCAGATAGAGCAAGCAGGTATTCATGTGCGGACGTCGACTGATTTGAATGCAACGTTGCCAGATATCGATGTGGTCTACATTAATGCCATATCGTGGGAGGGGGAGACCTTTAACACGTATGGAAAATCATTCAGTCTTGATGCTCAGTCGCCGCTTAAAAAAGATGCCATTATTTTGCATCCCTTGGCACGTGGACCTGAGCTAGCAACGGATCTCGATCATACACCGCATAATTGGTATTTCAGTCAAGCTCGGGGCGCGGTGTTTTTGAGGATGGCGTTACTCACGTGTATGGTTCAACGCGCCGAGCGCGTTATCGATGTCGTATAACACAAGGAAAAACGAAGATGTGCGGAATTGCTGGAGTATTCAATCACCGCGTCAATGATTCTATCGACGCTCAGACCTTGGTCAATATGGCTGCGATAATGCATCATCGAGGACCTGATGGGTATGGTTATCATATTCAGCAGAAACAAGGGGTTGGCTTTAGCCATGCTCGATTGTCGATTATTGACTTAAATGAAGAACGTGCTAAGCAACCCTTTCTGTCTGCTGATGAGCGACTGATGTTAACTCATAACGGTGAGTTTTATGACTTTAAACGTATTCGAGCCGATTTGACGGCACGTGGAGCGCGCTTTCGCACCAAAAGTGATTCAGAAATCGTACTGCATCTGTTTGAGCGGTATGGCCTCGAGGCCACATTAAAGGAACTGCGGGGCGAGTTTGCATTTGGTTTGTATGATAAAGAGGACGATACACTTTATTTAGTGCGAGACCGTTTTGGCATTAAGCCCCTTTATTGGACGGAGACGGATGAGGGTGTTGTTTTTGGGTCGGAATTGAAAGTGTTATTTGCTCACCCACAAGTCAAGCGAGCGTTTTCGGCTGAGGGCTTATACCACCAACTGATTCAAGTGATGGTACCCGGCTCAACAGCATTTGAGGGTGTTCATCAAGTGCAGCCAGGGCAAGTGGTTAAAATTAAGCGTACTAATGGCAAGCTTAATATTGATACATTGAAGTATTGGGACGTCGACTTTCCTGACGAGCACGACTATCCGGGGGATGAGGTCGATGAGACAGAATATGTCGAGGGCGTGCGTGAGAAGCTGTTAGATGCGGTACAGCATCGAATGACCGCCGATGTACCGGTCGGTTGTTATCTCTCCGGAGGCATCGATTCGTGCTCGATTTTAGGATTGGCATCGGCATCGACGCAAACTTCAGTGAAAGCCTTTACTATCGGATTTGACTCGGATGACTATGACGAAACACCGATTGCGCGCGAAATGGCCGAGGCGACAGATGCTGACCATCATATTATGGCTCTTAAGGCGAACGATCTGTACGACCATTTTGTAAAAACGCTCTGGCACACTGAACGAACCATCTACAACACACTGGGTGTTGCGAAGTACCTGATGAGTCAGGAAGTTCATGAAGCGGGTTACAAAGTTGTTATGACGGGTGAGGGCTCGGATGAGCTATTTGCTGGCTACCCAGCGTTTCGCAAGGATATGTTTTTACATGGCCTCGATCATTTACCTGAAATTGAGCGACTCGAGTGGCAAAAGTTGCTGGAGAAAAACAACCAGCTATTTAAAGGAGCAATGTTGGCGCGAGAGGAATTTAGCAGCGACGCCTTGAATAAAAAAGTGGGTTTTACGCCGAGCTGTGTGCAGCCGTGGCTCTCCTGCAGTAGCGTAGCTAAACCACTTATTAATAAGGATCTACAGAAGCAATTAGAAAGTTATGACCCCGGTCAAGCAATTGCAGATACGCTAGATGAAACTTATCTCACCGGGCGACACCCTCTTGATCGCGCGCAGTACGTGTGGATTAAAACCATGTTGGAGGGGCAAATCCTAACTTGGGGCGGCGACCGCGTGGACATGGCGAATTCGATGGAAGCACGACCGGCGTTCCTTGATCACCACTTAGCAGAATATGCTTTCACAGTACCGCCGCATTTACGTATTAAAGGCAATAAAGAGAAATACGTTTTGCGTGAAGCGATGAAAGGGCTGTTGCCTGAGACGCTCTATAAACGTGAAAAGTTTGCCTTTATGGCACCGCCTGCGCATACCGATCCAGAAAAGTGGAAGGCCGTCGAGCGGTTGGCGGAAGAATTTTTGAGCGAGCAAGCGGTAAATGATGCGGGGTTACTCGACTTTAACGAGGTCGAAGCAGTATTCGCGCGCCACAGCTCACGTGATGTGACGCCGGAAGAGCAGGTACAGCTCGATGCGGTGATCAACCACATGTTGGGTGTACAGGTGCTACACCATCACTTTGTCGCAACCGATGTGCCTGAGCAAGCGAAGCAACGCGCTCAAGAACTCGGTTGGACAGCCTAAGGGGTTATTGTTCGGCGGATACATAGGTAATGTATTCGCCGTAACCTCGCTCCTGCATTTCATCGAGAGGAATAAACTCTAACGCTGCGGAGTTCATACAATAGCGTAAACCCGTTGGCTCGGGACCATCGCTAAACACGTGACCGATGTGATTATTACCATAGCGGCTACGGATTTCTGTGCGCGTGTAAAACCAGCTGTTATCCTCTTTTTCCACCACCGCATCGGATGTGATCGGCTGGGTAAAACTCGGCCAACCGGTGCCCGATTTATATTTATCTGTAGATGAAAATAGAGGCTCACCACTTAGAATATCAACGTAGATGCCGGGCCGCTTGTTATCCCAGTAAGCGTTGTTGAATGGCTCTTCAGTACCATCTTCCTGTGTCACCTCATACTGAATGTCTGTTAACTTTTGCTGCAAGACGTCATCACTGGGTTTGGTGTAACTTCTCCAGCGTGCTTGCGCTGCAGCCGACTGGTTCACCCCATTGGGGTTTTGGTTGGTGTACTGTTGATAATCAATATCTGAGGTATCGCCCCAGTACTTCTCGATGAAATCATAGCGTCCAGAGTTAAAGGTATAGACCTTATAGCGAATAGGATTTTTATCATAATAATTTTGATGATAGTCCTCGGCGGGATAGAAGGACTTGAACCGTGTTATTGGCACGACGATAGGCTCTTTAAATGGACCGTTCTCGGCTAGATACTTTTTCGTTTGTTGAGCAATTTGGCGTTGTTGCTCGCTGTGGTAAAAAATTTCTGGACGATATTGCTGACCACGGTCGACGAATTGACCTTTAGTGTCAGTCGGGTCAATGATACGCCAAAATTTTTGTGTTAACGCGGCGTAGGAGACAATGTTAGGGTCGTAATAGACCTGTACGCTCTCAGTGTGACCTGTTTGTCCCGCTGAAACCTGCTCATAGCTGGGATTAGCCTCGACCCCACCGCTATAGCCAGAGATTACCTCGCGAACACCGTTCATTTGCTCAAACGCCTCTTCGACACACCAAAAACACCCTCCCGCAAAAGTTGCTATTTGCTCGTGAGATTGCTTTTCGTTGATTTCATTTTGTGCCATGCTCAGGTGAGTGAAAAATAAAGCGAGCATGGTAAAAATATATTTGGACATAAAGCCTCCTGCATTACCGCATCTAATAACAATATAGGTCAGTCGGGATGAAAAAGATTTATGTGAATGGAATTTTTCTGCTCGTGTTATGGATAGTTGCTACTCCTGTTCACGCGCAGACAACGTCGGAAGATGCTCAGCCACATGCTCAAGACGGTTCCTCAGACGGTTGGCTTGAGGGCTTTCGTAAAGGATTAGAGACGACAGTCGAATCGAGCGCTCGTTGGATAGATGGTTTTTTTGCCGACCGCGGAATGAGTAGCGATGAGCACGAAACTTATGGACGTTTGACGGTAGCTCCGCAATGGTCGGGTTACCATAAATTTGAAGTCGATTCGCGTTTTCGTGCACAGTTCAAGCTTCCTCATGCTAAGAAAGACTTTTCTGCTTTTTTAGGGCAAGTCGATGAGGGCGAGTTTCTCGATCAACAAGATGTTGGGCGACCCTCCGTCATTAATTCACCCACTACAGATGATGAATGGCTTGTTGGTTTGGGGTTTAGCCGCCAAGTTAATGAAGCCCACCGTTTAACCTACAGTATTGGAATCCGCGGCGGTATTCGATTTGATACATATGCTCGCGCACGCTACCGCGTGGATAGTATCCTGTCTGATGCCAGCTTGATGCGTTGGGAGTCATCGGTATTTTGGCGTGATAGTGATGGTTATGGCGTCGCGCAACGGGTCGATACGGAAACACAGTTGACTACCGACGTTGTTGCTAAATGGTCTGCTTTGGGAACATTTGCGCAAGAAACTCAGGGGGTACGTTGGAGCTCCTCAGCCATCGTTTACTTTTTGACGGATGTTGATCACGCATATGCTACCGAAATTTGGTCTGAGGGCGAAAATGAAGCACCGGTTACAGTCACTGACTACGGTATCCGCGTACTTGATAGACGTAAGATTTATAAATCTTGGCTCTTAATGGAAACGTGGGTCGGTCATCATTGGCCTCGCGAAGAGCGCTTTGAAACGCGGCGAGGCCATTGGATGGTTGGCGTCGAATTTGAGCTCAGGTTTGGTAACAAACGAGGCTAAAATTCAACGTCGATGATGACAGGATCGTGATCCGATGAGCGATAGGGTCCTGGTTCAAAATAGTCGGTGTCCTCATAACTGAACACTGTGGGCTCATCACTGTTGTAGTGAATATGCTGAACATTTGTTATCGATTCAGCAAGCGTTTTATCAACAAATACGTGGTCGAGAGCGCCCGCCTGGCTATCGAAGACATAAGAGTAGTCTTCAGCCTCCGATACATTAGTAAAGCCCTGCGACTCGATATAACGTATTGGGTCCTCTTTAAAGTAGGCGTTAAAATCGCCAAGCAATACCGGCGCTGGAAAATCATTTTGTGCAATCCATTCAGTAAGCGCTTTAGCAGAGTCTACCCGCTGTTGATTCCAACAGTACTGCCCATCACGTTGATTGGCATTGGCGCCTTGCTCTGGACAGCCACCTTTAGATTTAAAGTGATTGACCACTACAGTGAATTGTTTGCTTGTTTGTTTATCTTCGAATACTTGGGCGAGAGGAGGGCGGCTACCAGAACGGAATGGCCCTTCTGTTAACGTGTGCGCGTGCCCTAAGGGCTTCACTCTGTTTCGATTATAAATTAATCCAACGGCTATTTGGTCATCACCGAGACGTTGGGCTCGAGGCTCAGCGATTACATAGTGACTGCTTTGCTCGCTATTGAGCTCGTTGACTAACTGAACAATCGCACTGTCAGGGCCGTAGCCGTCGTTTTCAACTTCCATTAAACCAAATACGTCAGCGTCAATTTCGACCAGTGCCGATAAGATTTTAGTTTGCTGGCGCTGGTAGGCGTCGAAGCTTTGAGCCCCGCGTTCGGTTGGGAAGCCGTTCTGTTCGCCATTGCCATTGAAGAGGTTAAGCACATTAAAACTGGAAATGCGTAAGTGGTCACCTTTTTCGTTAGGTGACTCGGGTTCATCAATGTGTTTAGCTACAATAGCCTCAGTAGGTTGGATACGCGCTCTGCCGCGAAACTCCGTTAGTATACCGACGATAGGTTCCAGTGTCGTGCCACTGCGTACGGAGTTTTGTGCCTTGCTGGTTAATGCACTGAACGGTAGAGTCGACGGCTCAATGTCACTGTTATCATCGACTTGCACTCGGTTTAACTGGTTACGTTGCATTTGTTCACGCGCCGATTTACCAGGCTCAACAATTTGGGAGGGGGTAAATAGGCGGCCACTGGAAACGTCAAAATATCCATGTCGTGGCAGTTGATAATGACCGGAAATCGTTAAGTCATGACCATCAGATGCTACTAAAGTGACCCGCATATTTTCATACTGTTCGCGCTGCTCATTGCTTTTGAAAGGCAGTCGAACAGTGACGGGCGCGGGCATAGGACGCGCTTGCGGACATGATTGCATAGCACTGACGTCAACTAAACGAGTCTGTTCGTTGACTTCAGCAACACGCCCTGTAACAACCACAAGGTCACCTTCCGTAAATGTTTGTTCATTTGCGACACTCACGAAGATACCTTCGGAACTGAGGGGATCATCATCGGGTTCATTGCTTTGTAGGAAAAAACCAGCCAGTTCATTGTCGGCTGTCCAGTTTGCCGTCACCGTTCCTGCGGTGGTCACCTCCTGATCAAGCAAAGGAGATTGCCAAGCGTGGCCTTGAATCACTGAAATCGGTGTAATACTCGCTTGCTCTTCACCGCATTGTTGTGCGAAAGCGGTTCCTGTACTAAGCAACAGTGCGGTAGCAATTAAGAGTTTCTTCATGAGTGCTTGTCCATTTTATGATAACTTCCTACCTCTAAGACTGGAGCTGCATCGAGCCGCTCGGCATCCATCATCGTGGCAATGCGTTGCATAGATGACAGCAGTAGCGATTGCTCCCATTCATCAAGACCTTGAAATTTTTCGATAAAGTCTTCTTGTAGAGGCTGAGGCGCTTGGGCCAGTAAAGACTGGCCTTGTTCGGTGATGTACATCAGAACACGCCGTTTATCGGTGTTACTACGTCTACGATAGATTAAACCACGGTGTTCCATGCGTTCGATGACATTTGACACGGTGGCTGGGCTTAAAGTGATGTTTTGAGCAACTTCACTGGCGGTAATGCCATCACGAGCCACAATCTCTCGAAGTATCAGGAGTTGTGGAGCTGTTAATCCAGAGTATTTATTAAGTTGTTTGGAGTGAAGATCAATGGCGCGAATGACTTTACGTAACGCAAGTAAAAGTTCTTCATACTTTTCCATTGTCGCTCCTGCCTGTTAATTCGATGCTTTAGTAACGTCGCGCGGATAAATCTGTGCGACGAATTTGCACAATCATACCTAATTTTGGATGATCAAAGTAGTGTGTTTCATGACTGATTACTCGACGTAACTGGTCAAATCGATAGCTACGTAAAAATCGCTCGCCATCGACTTGAGCCTGCTTGGATGTGAGCATTTCTGAGGCTTGATCAGTCAAACTTCCACTAGGTGGAGCGACAAGCGCTTCTTCACGCAGATTGAAGTCACCTTTGATATGTAAATAATTGCCAACTAAGAATACATGCAAGGTGCCATCAAGTTCCCAGACGGGCGTGTCGGTGGTTTCTGGCTGCAGTGGGGCTAGAGATTGTCCGCCTTTGTTTACACCGAATCGATGGTCCCCTTGATTTAATATAGTGAAAAGCTCATCAATATTTTGCATACGGCGCGCGAGCGGATCGTTGTCGACACCTGGGTCGCTAGGCGCGTACTTTACTCCATCGTCAGGCTTCATGAATCCATTGAATTGATAACGCTCGGCAAAGTTCTTCCCGCCATAGAGACGAAATTTGTAGTTGTCGTCCCGTCCAAACACAGGTTGCTGCCAAGCTAAGTGTAGGAGTGGCTCAGCAAGTCCTCGCTGCTCTAAGGTTTGTTCCGTCTCATTAAGTACCCAGTGATCTTTAGCCACTAAGAAGGGGTTGCGAGCAGTATTGAGATCTTTGGTTTTACCGGCAAAGTGTACAGGTAAGCGATCAAGCTGAGATAGCTTACTCGGCCGATTAAATGGGCTTCCGTTGATTTTTATCGAAAGGCTTTCGTCGTTATAACGACAGGGCAACTCACGCCACTGCCAGTCATTTTCAGGTAATTCACATAGTGCCAGATTAGCACGCAAGTTGTGATAATCCCGATTGACTACCGTGGCGATAAGGTCGGTGGCAGACCCCGTTTTTATGGGTTCTACCTTAAGTGGAAAGCGCTCGCTTATATCTTGGTCGACTGTATGCTTAAACAATAAAACTTCAACTTCAAACCAACGCCAATATTCGGGATCCTGTTTCGCTTGTGCCTTGGGCAACCCCAATAAGCTACAGGTTGTCAGCAAACCAACAACTAACCCCTTAAACTTCATGTTGTTTTCCCCAAATTTATGTATCACTGGCGAGCTCTTCTAAAAGTGACTGTATCAGTTTTAAGCGACTTTGAGTATCCTCAATCGATTGAGTGACTTTGAGTTTCGTCGGCCCCTCTAAGCGGTAATTTTGAGGACATTTTTGAATAAGACCAATAATCGTTTCAGGCTTGACCTTGGGTGTTTCATTAAACTCTATCGTACCGCCTTGGTTGCCCATATCGATTTTACGTATTCCTAACGCTTCGGCGTGATTGCGAATACGTGTTTGAGCCACCAGATTTTTACTGGCATCCGGCAACAGACCAAACCGATCAATTAACTCGACCTGAATATCTTCAAGTTGTTCGTCATTGTTGCAGCTTGCGATGCGCTTATAAATGTTTAAGCGCGTATTGATGTCAGCTATATAGTCGTCTGGTAGTAGTGCGGGTATACGCAAGTCAATTTCTGCACGACTGCGCGTGAGGCCTTCGAGTGTCGGCTCTTTGCCATCTTTGAGCGACTCAACCGCTTGCTCGAGCATATCGGTATATAGGGTGAAACCAATGCTTTCAATTTGACCACTTTGATCGTCGCCAAGCAGCTCTCCTGCACCGCGAATTTCAAGATCATGGGTCGCCAACATAAAGCCAGCGCCTAAATCCTCTAGCTGTGAAATCGCTTCTAAGCGTTTTAGCGCATCTTTGGTCATCCGCTTTGGATGTGGCGTGAGAAGATAAGCGTAGGCTTGGTGATGAGATCGTCCAACGCGTCCTCGCAACTGATGTAACTGAGCCAGGCCAAGATGGTCAGCGCGATCAATGATAATCGTATTGGCGCTAGGTACATCAATACCCGTTTCGATAATTGTAGTACAAACCAAGACATTAAAGCGTTGGTGATAGAAGTCACTCATAATACGTTCAAGGTCACGCTCGCGCATCTGGCCATGTGCGACGGTCACACTTGCTTCTGGCACCAGCGTTTCGATGTCGCGGGCTGTTTTCTCAATGGTGTCGACATTGTTGTGCAGGAAGTAAACCTGTCCACCGCGTAAGGTTTCTCGTAAGATGGCCTCTCGAATGGTGGCATTGTCATGTTCACGCACAAAGGTCTTAACAGCGAGGCGTCGAGCCGGTGGTGTTGCGATGATCGACAAATCACGGATATTGTTCATTGCCATGTTCAGTGTACGCGGTATCGGAGTGGCCGTGAGCGTTAAGATGTCCACATTGGCACGCAGGCGTTTGATTGCCTCTTTTTGCCTTACGCCGAAGCGGTGTTCTTCATCTACAATTAATAAGCCTAAGGCTTTAGGTTTAATATCACCTTGCAACAGTTTGTGGGTACCGATGAGTATATCAACCTTGCCTTCTTCGGTGTCCGCAAGAATTTGTTTCGACTGTTTTGCAGTTTTGAAGCGCGATAGTACCTCAATGCGCACTGGCCAGTCGGCAAAGCGATCTTTAAAGTTCTCGTAATGTTGCTGCGCTAACAACGTTGTAGGCACTAATACCATGACCTGACGGTTGTCGTTGACGGCAATAAACGCGGCGCGCATCGCAACTTCTGTTTTACCAAATCCGACGTCGCCGCAAACTAAGCGATCCATAGGTTGAGTTGCTGCCATATCCTGTACGACGGCATTAATAGCATTGAGCTGGTCAGTAGTTTCTTCAAATGGAAACCCTTCAGCAAAGCGATGATAATCATCTTGGTCTATTGTAAACCCATAACCTTCGTTAGAAGCGCGTTTGGCATAAACATCCAATAATTCAGCAGCAACGTCCCGTATTTTTTCCGCCGCCCGTTTTTTAGCCTTCTCCCAGCTATCATTGCCGAGTTTATGTAACGGAGCATGATTTTCTTCGCCGCCACTGTAACGACTCAGCACGTCTAAACTTGCCACCGGCACATAGAGCTTTGATTGCTGAGCATACTCGATAGTAACAAATTCAGTGGTAACGTTGCCCGCGTCAAGTGTCGTGAGCCCTTGATAGCGTCCCACACCGTGATCGATGTGAACAACAGGTTGTCCTGTCTTTAACTCGGCTAGGTTTCGAATGAGTGCATCGGAGCTTTGCGTTGGTTTTTGTTCACGGCGACGACGTTGCGAGACGCGGTTGCCCATTAACTCCGTTTCAGTAATCAGGTAAATGTCTTCTGAGCCCAAAAACACCGAGTTAATGATGGGTCCGACTGTAATTGCTAGAGGCTCGTCTGATTGCTCAAAATCACTGAAGTGCATGACGCTTGGGGCAGGGTAGCCAATGCGGCCGAGGATATCGTGCAGTGCTTCTTTTCGACCAGCAGACTCGGTCATAAATAATAGACGTTGCTGGCGGTTGATAGCATCCTCAATGAGTTGCTTAAGCTTGGCAAAAGGTTGTTTATTTTGGTGCTCTGCGGCGATATCAGTCACTGCGTTAGTATCAAAAGTGACTGCGCCGGGGGTCGGTTTACCAGCTGGGACGGCCGCACGTATGCGCCGCATATGTTTGAAACGGCTGTGAACTTGCTCCGCCAACATAAACACTTCGTTTGGATGCAACAACGGCTTTTGTTGATCGTATCGGCGCTGCTCGTAGCGGTGACTAATATCAGTCCAGAGCTTTTCAAGCGTCCCCTGAATGTCGCCAAAGGTAACCAATAGCGCGTCATCAGGTAGGTAATCAAATAGCGTTGCCGTCTGTTCGAAGAACAATGGTAAGTAGTACTCAATCCCGCCAGGCGCCTGTCCTTTGCTAACTTGTTGATACAGGGATTCGCGTTCATTGCTTATCTCGAAACGCTCGCGGAAAGCGGCGCGAAAGTGTTCGATACCCGCCTTAGTTAGAGGAAACTCGTGCGCAGGTAGTAACTTGACCGAATCGACGGGCTCTAGTGAACGCTGTGTCTCAGGGTCGAATGGACGAATACTGTCGATCTCGTCATCAAAGAAATCGACTCGAAATGGTGACTCACTTCCCATCGGGAATAGATCTAATATCGAACCGCGACTACTAAACTCGCCATGTTCCATGACCTGTTCAACCGCACGATAGCCGTTACGTTCGAGCTGCTCACGTAGGGCTAAGGCATCGAGCTGCTGACCAATACTGAGATCGAGAGATTGGCTTTGCACAAATTCAACAGGGGCGATACGTTGCAACAAGGTATTTAAGCTAACAATCAAGGCGCCTCGTCGTGCTTGCGGGAGGCGTGCTAGAACACTGAGACGCTCAGAGATAATATCTTGATGGGGCGAGAATGTGTCATAAGGCAGTGTTTCCCAATCCGGAAAGACCGTTATATCGTCATGATATTCGGTGTTCTCACCCGCGAAATAGCGTACTTCTTGCTCTAGACGATGCGCTTGGTTGGCATCTGCTGTGACGACCAGCACGCGTCCTGGCGTACGATCGATAACTTTCGCAAGCGCAAGAGCGGGTGAACTTCCATTTAACTCAGTCCAAGTAATGTCTTTTTGGGCTGAGTCTGCAAAAGGTGGATTGAAAACCGAAACTTTAGTCATGACTACCTAACGTTAACTGCAATTCTGTGCTGCATTATACTCAAAATAGACGTGATTTGGATGTTATCACTATGAGTTTTCTGGCTTATCTGCTTGCTTCCTCTGTTCCGCTCGTGCTTTAAGGTGACGGGTTTGGCTATGCAAACTATGACGTATCACATGCTCATGATCTTGCTCGCGGATTTGCAAAAACGAGAATGTAGCTTCGCGCGTATTCTCAGTCTGTGTCTCGCACTCGACGCATTCGACATAACAGTAAACCGCCAGTGATTCTTCGCGAAAAATTAAGTTAGCTTGAAACTTATCTCCCACAGTAAAGGGCTCTGCTACCTTCACACGAAAGCCGCCGCCACCGAACTCATGCGCTGTAAGTGAGTAATCGTCGTCATGGGTATGACTCAGAACGTAGCCCAACATCAACCCCATGCGCTGATTAATCAATGCAAGCGCGTCTATCAATGCCGGTGAATTAGGATTTTCTGAGCGCACACGCTGTAACGCAGACTGATCGCTTCCAGCGAGCTCTGAACATAGTTTAAAGAGCTCTGGAATTTCAGCCTGTAATTCGTCATCAGAGGGTATACGTTCCGCTGCGACCGGGTTGAGTTGCACAGGTAAGCTATCGGCTACGGTAAAATACTCACCAATAGGACGCAAATTAATGGACTGATTCGGCTGCATTTTTGTCTCGCAAAGTTGTCAGGCTGCTAACAACTCATTATCCTTGAGCTTTTCTAATAAGCAACCATCATTTCAAGGGCGTCGTTTGCGGTCAATTACATTCTCTATCGCGTTGAGGTATAGCCGAACAAAAGCATACTCTGCGTTCACTCGGTTTATTCAACGGTTTGCTTTAGGCGGAATCGCTGTCGGCGTAATGGCGCTCATTGTGGTGATGTCAGTCATGAACGGTTTTGAAGGTGAGCTAAAGCAGCGTATTCTCGGCGGGGTACCTCACATACAAGTGCAGGGTGAACAGGTACAAAGCGAATTAACCACGCTCTTGGAGCAGCGCGCAAGCGACGAGGTACAGTCGATATCACCTTATGCGTCTACTGAGGCATTGATTCAGGTGCCAGGTAACCTCGCGGTCGTGACGTTGCAGGGCTTCAATACAGGCGACTCTAAATCGCAGTCAATCCCACCGGCTTTGCAACGCGCGTTAATTGCAGGGCAATGGTCATCCTTAGCTGCAGGTGATTACAATATTATTCTGGGTCAAACGTTGGCGAATCAGTTGAATCTCGCTATTGGCGATAGAGTGCGTATTGTCTCTTCGAAAGGGGCTGTATACAGTCCGCTGGGCATGCTTCCTTCGCAACGCACGTTTCGCTTAGTGGGTGTGTTTGCTATGCAGTCAGAATTAGATAAACACCTAGCCGTTGCAAATATTGACGATGTGGCGCGACTTATTCGTAATCCTAAAGCGTCAAAGACGCATGTTCAGGTGCAATTACAAGACGCATTTAATGCACCGAAAATCGCGTCATTCATTCGTTCGAATAGTACGTTAATCGTGACCGATTGGCGACAGCGTTACGGACAGTTATTTGATGCTGTTGGCATGGAGAAACGTATGATGTGGCTAATGCTGGCGCTGATTATAGCGGTTGCAGCTTTCAATACATTGTCCGCGTTGGCCATGGTGATCGATGATAAACGGCATGACATCGCAATCTTACAAACCATTGGCCTCACGCAAGCGCAGGTGCGTCGAGTTTTTCTGATTCAAGGTTGCTACATAGGTACGGTAGGTACCCTGTTAGGCACCCTGTTCGGGGTGTTGATAGCGATCTTCATTAATCCGATTCTACAGGCTCTTGGGAGTCATTTTGTCGTTGGGTTAGGGCAACAACTGCCAGTGCAGTTTGAATGGCAGCAAGTGCTATTCATTGCCGCTACAGCACTCATACTTACTCTTGTCGCGGCGTTTTACCCCGCAGCGAAAGCCGCCCAAACTGAACCTTCTGAGGCGTTACGATATGACTAACGATTTAATTCAAGCGCACAACGTGAGTAAAACCTTCCGCGATGGCGATAATCAAGTGACGGTATTGAACAATGTGAGCTTAACAGTTGCCCCAGGCCAGCTTATGGCAATTGTCGGTAGTTCGGGCTCGGGTAAAAGCACGTTACTTCACATTTTAGCTGGTTTGGACGCTCCGTCTGAAGGGCATGTGTTATTTGAGAACACAGGCCTGACAGAACTCAATGGTTCGCAAAAAGCGCAATTAAGAAACCGAAACATTGGTTTTGTCTACCAGTTTCATCATTTGTTACCGGAATTTGATGCGCTAGAAAATGTTGCGATGCCGTTACGCATTGCGGGTGAGTCAGAACAACAGGCAACCGAAAAAGCGCGAGCGTTGCTAGCACGTGTCGGTTTAACCGATCGTATGCACCATCGACCTGCCCAGTTATCGGGTGGTGAACGGCAAAGGGTCGCGATAGCGCGAGCCTTTGCTAATAAGCCTAAATTGGTTGTGGCAGATGAACCGACCGGTAACTTAGACGGGCAGACAGCAGAGTCGGTATTCGAGTTGATTTTGGAAATGAATAAAGAGTTCGGTACGGCATTTATTATCGTGACGCACGATATGCAGTTGGCAGAGCGAATCGGCTCTATTTATCGTCTAAACAACGGCACACTGTCAGCCGTGGGTGAAACGCATGCTCACGCTTAAATTGGCCAGACGTTTCTCCGAGCGCCGCAGCCGTTCAGGCTTGTTTGCATTTATTGCATCGTCATCTACGGTCGGCATCGTGCTGGGTTGCGCAGTATTAATTGCTAGCCTTTCTATGATGAACGGTTTTCAAAATGTGTTAGAGCAAAAATTGCTTAAAGCGGTTCCTCATGTGTCGTTTACTAAAGTGGAGGGCACTTTTAGTAACTGGCAGGATATTGTTGAAATTGCTAAGCACGATCGTCGTGTTGTCGAAGCATACCCGGTCATTAAGCAAACAGCCATGTTGCGTTCAGGCGATCAGTTTAAAGGTATTGTTTTAGAGGGGATTGCTGCCGGCGGGCCGCATCCAAGCGCGACCGAATTTTTTAGCAACCACAGCTTGGCGCGCCTTGATGAGCCGAATACCATCGTTTTGGGACAAGGGATTGCTAAAAGCTACGGGATCGCTGTGGGCGACACGTTAGAGTTACTGGTAGCCGATCGAAGTAGCCAACAGTTTCGTTCTCCCCAACGTCATGCATTGAAGGTCGTGGGTCTATTCGAGTTCGGAGGCGAGCTTGACCATCAAATGGGCTATGTCAGTCTGGCCACCGCGCGCGCTGTGGGTGAGATAGAACGTGGTGTTTCTACCGTTGAGTTAAAAGTAGATGATGTTTTTCAGGCGCCACGAGTAGCCAATGAGGTCGGTAATCGATTACCGGAATTGGTCTATGTCGATAACTGGATGCGAACGCAGGGTCATCTGTATCGCGATATTGAGTTAGTTCGTACAGTGATTTACTTGGTTCTCGTACTGGTGATGGCGGTGGCTTGTTTTAATATAGTGTCCACGTTAGTGATGACTGTGACTAAAAAGCGTCCGCAAATTGCGATGTTAAAAACCATGGGGTTAGATAGTCGTCGAATCGTGGCGACTTTTTTCTGGCAGGGCACAATGAGCGGCGTAAAAGGAGCTGCATGGGGAAGCCTCCTGGGTATTTTACTCGCCTCAGTATTACCCGATATTATTTTATTGATGGAGCAGTTACTGCATTTTCAGGTGCTTTCTGACGATGTTTATTTTGTTAGTGAGGTACCCTCACAGTGGCGTTGGTTCGATGTCGCTTTAGTCTCATGTGTGGCCGTGATTATGAGCGCCGGGGCTACGCTCTATCCTGCATGGCGTGCTACTCAGATTGAGCCAGCCCAAGCGCTACACGAACATCATTAGTCGCACTCTCGGTTTCGATGTTGGCGCGCTTCCCAGGCGCGCACAACCGAGACGCGCCACATCACTCGAATAGCAATATAACTGACCAAGCTTGAGAGCGTCCCCATGATAAAGCAACCTAATAAAAATGCGGGACCAATGGTTTCGATACTGTAAATGAGCCAGTCCCAACTGAGCTCGAAGTTGAATGGGTGCGCGGGTGCGGAAAGAACCGCTCGGCCAACCTCGTAGCAGAAGTAAAACAGTGGCGGCATGGTGATAGGGTTGGATATCCAAACTAAGCCTACTGAAAGGGGGAGGTTAACCCTAAATAGAATAGCTCCCGCGGCCGCAAGCAGCATTTGAAATGGAACCGGAATAAACGCGCAAAACAGACCTACAGCAAAGGCGCCTGAGGCAGAGCGACGGTTTAGATGCCACAAATTGGCATCATGCAGCAACGAGCCGAATACTTTAAGTGCACGTGTCTGGCGAATTTTCTCATGATTCGGCATCCATTTTTTGATCATGCGTCTTGCCATTGCAATTCCCGTTTACATCAATTTGTGCGACTGAACTGGAAACACCGAATGGGATACAGCTCGTTTACTTTGCTCGCCGGAACAGTTATGGCGCTGTATTCTACTCACTTAATAGAAACGTGGCTAGTCGCTTTAGTGATTGTTGTAGCGATTTGTGCTGTACCGTTTTGTCGCCACACTCGAAAACTTCTTAATCAATTTATACTGCTGTGTATAGGGATACTGATTGGAACTCATTTTGTATCAAACCTCGCTCAACAACATACGCAATTGCCAGAACGGCAATGGCTTTCAGTCTATCTAACTATCGAACATATTGATTACCACAGTGATAAACGGAGTCGCTTTGTCGCTAGCTTGTCGCGAGTCCTTCACGGCAATGAACTAATAACTGAAGATTGCCAATGCCGGGTACAACTTTATTGGTACGAAGACCGATCACGAAACATACTGAGTCCGGGCCAACAGTATCGCGCGGAAATTAAGTTAAAAATGCCGACCACCTATTGGAATCAAGGATCGGAACGGCCCGCTCGCTATTTGTGGGCAAAACAATTAGTCAAACAGGGTTATGTGCGAGAGATGCAGCTCACACAGGTTGAACCGTCGGTGCGTTGGCGTGTTTACCGAACCTTCGAAGCGACTGAACTCGAATTTGTTGGAATGTTACAGGCGCTAGCTATCGGTTACCGCGGCAGTATTCCATTTGAGCAACGTGATGTATGGCAGCGCAATGGGCTGCAACACTTAATGGCCATTTCTGGGTTACATATCAGTTTAGTAGCGGGGCTCATCTTCTTAACACTCCAACGCGGTATTGCACGACTGCCGCATAAGGGCACGTTTTTACGCAATCGCGAGCGTTTGTTATTAACTCCAGTTGCCGCTGTTGTTGCTTTGATCGTGGCATTGCTTTACACCAGTTTAGCGGGGTTTGCGATTTCGGCTCAACGTGCGTGGCTCATGTTGTTATTATTTTGGGGGCAACGTTGGCTGGGTTTGACGACGCGTAACTGGAAAAGGCTTTGGCATGCGGTTGTGATTCTGATCGTGATCGATCCTGGCAGTTGGCACGATATCGGCTTTTGGTTCTCAGTGCTGGCGGTTGCGGTGATTTTATTGTGCCAGTGGGGATGGCGAGTGAACTCGGCTGCCGGTTGGACTAAACGCTTACTTCAAACAATTTATTTACAGCTTTTGTTTTTAGCGTTGATGGGGCCGCTCTCATTAGCAGTATTTGGTGGAGTCTCCCTAATAGCACCAGTGAGTAATCTGCTGGTGGTGCCTATTTTTGCTTTCTGGGTTTTGCCGCTGACACTGATGGGGGCAATTGCCGCTATTGCGTGGGCAGACACCTTTGCTGCGAACTTATGGTGGTTAGCCGAACAGCCACTGATTGTGCTTCAGCCCCTATTGGAGTGGCTTGCACGGTTACCTATCGGGTGGTTGGGTACAAGTTCCATTGCCATAGAGAGTGTACTGCTATGGGCGTTTGGATTATTACTCTTATTACCGTTGTGGCTCATGCGATATTATTGGCTGATGATTGCCGTATCGGGGTTATTGTCTGCTGGTTTCCTGCTGTTGGGACGTTGGCATCAGCCAGACGTTATTTTTCATGTTTTAGACGTGGGCCAAGCTCAGGCACTAGTGATTGAGCGTGATAACGCGGCATGGTTGATCGATTTAGGGCGTCGGTTTCACATTGGGCGGAGTCATTTTGAATCGGTTATCGACCCCTTTATCAAGCAGCGTAGGTTACGTATCGAGCGCGTCTCTCTAACACATCAAGATGCGGATCATAGTGGCGACTGGCGTACGGCAAAAGCGCGCCTATCAGCTGTGGACTGGTCGGGCGCATTAACGCAGAAACCGTGTCAGGCGGGGGAGCAAGGTGTCTGGCGTGATATTCAATGGCAAGTCGTGTGGCCCAAACAGGCACGCGCTGCGGCGAGTAATTCGAGTTCCTGTGTATATCGGTTTACCTTCGGTACGATTGACTGGCTGGTCACCGGTGATATTGGGTTCGCCGAAGAGCGTATCTTGGTGGAAGAAAAGCGTGTCGGTGACGTCGAAATATTGGTTGCTCCGCATCATGGTAGCGCTTTTTCGCTTGGCTCCCTGATGCTGAAAGCGACTCAGCCGCAACTGACCGTAGTCAGTGTGGGCGGTGCAAATAATTATGGAATGCCAGACAAGTATACCCACCAGCGCGTACTTGAATCTGGTAGTGAGTGGGCCACTACAGCGGACTATGGGCAGTTATCGATTGAGATAGATGCCCAGTCATGGACACTCAAAACACCCCTGTTATTCGATAAAACGAATGCAAAGTCCTACAGTTCGACTAGCCAACAGTGATATAAAGCAGATAAAATAGTGGGGATTTTCAGAAACTAATGGCATTGCATGGATTCTAAAAAGGAAAAACCGAGTACGCTGAAGCGGCTCGCATCATATATCAAGCCTTACAGATCTGCTTTTATCGTCGCTATTATTGGTATGTTAGGTTACGCCGGCGTCGATACCCTGTTTTTCTCGCAAATTGAGACCCTGATAGATGAAGGATTAACCCAACAAGACTCGAGTGTTTTGCTTTGGGGGGCGGTATTCGTGCCAGTATTTTTTATTGTGCGCGGATTATTTAACTTTATTTCCACTTACTTTTTGAGCTGGGTGGGTTTCAAAGTAGTGACGCGGATGCGTCAGCAACTTTTCGAACACCTCATGAAGCTACCGGTTTCATTTCACGATAACCATTCGACCGGTGACTTGATTTCCAAAATCACATACGACACTCAACAAGTAGCCGAAGCATCGAGCCGAGCGTTATTGGTGCTTATTCGCGACGGTGGTTTTGTGGTGGGCTTGTTGTGTCTGATGTTTTATCAGAGCTGGCAACTTAGTTTGGTGTTTCTCGTAATTGGTCCTGTAATCGCCAAGTTTGTTGCGGTTGTTTCAAAGCGTTTTCGACTAGTCAGTGGCCGAATTCAAACTGCGATGGGTAACGTCACAACGACGGCCGAACAAATGATTAATGGTCATAAAGTCGTCGTGATGCACGAAGGCCAAAAGCTAGAGTCTAAACGCTTTGGTGAAATCAACAACATCACCCGCAACCAAAATATGAAGTTGGTAAGCACGCGCGCGATCAGTACCTCGGTGATTCAGTTTATTGCTTCACTGAGTCTAGCGATGGTACTGGTGATAGCCAGCTTTCCCGAAATGCTGCAAAACCTCTCGGCGGGGGCATTCACGACGTTGCTGACATCAATGATTATGCTGCTGCGACCATTGAAGCAGTTGAGTAACGTGAACAGTGACTTTCAACGCGGTTTAGCTGCAGCGACCAGTGTGTTCGGTATTCTCGATCAACCGATTGAAGTAGATAAAGGTACCCATATGGTGGATCGGGTGAAAGGGGATATTAAATTTAATCATGTCACGTTCCGCTATAATGACCATGATGATCCGGCACTAGAAGACATCAGCTTTGCGGTTGATGAAGGCAAAACACTGGCATTGGTTGGGCGTTCAGGAAGTGGTAAGTCGACTATTTCGAACTTATTAACGCGCTTTTATGATGTCAGCGAAGGTGAGGTCACTATAGATGGACGAAATATACAAGACTACCGCCTTAAATGTTTGCGTCGCCAAATTGCTTTGGTTTCTCAACACGTCACCTTATTCAATGACACGATTGCTAATAATATTGCTTATGGCACATCTAAAAACGTGTCTCGGGAAGATATCATCAAAGCCGCTGAGCAAGCTTATGTGACTGAATTTACAGATAATATGAGTCATGGTTTAGATACCATGGTCGGTGAAAACGGTGTGATGTTATCAGGTGGTCAGCGACAACGTATCGCTATCGCTCGGGCACTCCTACAAGATGCACCTATTTTGATTCTCGATGAGGCAACGTCAGCGCTAGACACCGAGTCTGAGCGGCATATTCAGAAGGCGCTGGGTGTGCTTAGAACGAATCGTACATCCATCGTCATTGCACACCGGTTGTCCACGATTGAGAATGCCGATGAGATTTTAGTGATGGATAATGGACACATTGTCGAACGCGGAAACCATCAGTCGCTACTTGATAACGAGGGTCCTTATTATCAGTTACATAACCTGCAATTTAGTGGGGTAAATTAGAATGTGGTTGGAGAGGCAGTGGTACCGAAAGCGTTTGCATCCACTGCTGTACCTGCTTACACCCTTATCACTGGTATTTTGGTTATTGACTAATCTGCGCCGGTCGTTGTACCGCTTCGGTATTTTAAAAATATACCAAGCACCTGTACCTGTACTTGTAGTTGGCAATATCAGTGTGGGTGGTACGGGTAAAACGCCTACGGTTATCGCGTTAGTTGAGCTGCTCAAGTCAGAGGGTTATACGCCTGGCATAGTGAGCCGTGGCTATGGTGCTAACGCCCAATACCCACACCTAGTCACCATGGATGACAGCCCAGAGCTCGCCGGTGACGAACCACTCATGATTCGACAGATAGCCGACGTCCCTGTGGTGATTAGTCCCAAACGTGCTGATGCGGTTAGGCAATTAGTTGCGGAGCATCCCAATGTTGATTTGGTGATTAGTGACGATGGTATGCAGCATTATGCATTAGGTAGAGACTTGGAGTTAATTCTAGTCGATGCTGAGCGCGGCTTGGGTAACGGTTGGCTGTTACCTGCTGGTCCCCTGCGAGAAGGGCCTTGGCGGTTGCGCGGTGCGCGTTGGGTGATTTCACTCTATGCACAACATCCATTTGCACATTATGTCGGCGAGGTTAAAGCACAGCCGTGGCGTCGAGTAATCGATGATGAAGAAGTTGAGCTACCCGAACGCACGACCTTTCATGCGGTGGCTGGAATCGGTAACCCGGAGCGCTTTTTTACCAGTCTTCAGCATCAGCACATCAAGCTTGAGAGTACTCAAGCGTTTCCCGATCATTATCGATTTACTGCGGATGACTTACAACAGTACCAAAATAAAACATTACTGATGACACAAAAAGATGCTGCGAAGTGTCGTGGCATAGCAGCCGATAATTGGTACTATCAACCGATATCTGCACACTTTCCTGAGAAATTTAATGCTGATTTGCTTGAGGCGATTCGGCATATTCATAAATGAGGTTTAACTGTGAGTTTTGATACAGGTTTACTGAATATAATAGCGTGCCCGAGTTGTAAAGGGCGATTAGTCTGGCATGAAGCTAGACAGTGGCTGGTTTGCCGTGGCGAGCGACTCGCGTTTGAGCTCGAAGAGGGGATTCCCGTATTAATGAGCGAAAAGGCTAAGTCATTAAATTCAGAAGAAATGGAACAGGTACCTTTATGAGTTTTACCGTCATTATTCCAGCACGCTACCCATCAAGCCGTTTGCCAGGTAAACCGTTAGCCGATATCGGCGGTAAGCCGATGATTCAACATGTATACGAACGTGCGATACAAAGCGGTGCTGCGGAAGTGATTATTGCGACAGATGACCAGCGTATTGCTGACGTGGTGGAACGCTTTGGTGGACGCAGTATGCTTACTGCCAGTGATCACCAATCGGGTACTGAACGTCTTGCCGAAGTTGTTGAACAACTGGCGCTTTCAGAGGATCAAGTCGTGGTTAACGTACAAGGGGATGAGCCTTTTATTCCGCCTGAAATTATCCGGCAAGTGGCTGATAACTTGGCGAACCAACGTGTTGCACCTATGGCGACATTAGCGGTGCCGATGGCGACCGCAGATGAAGTGTTTAATCCGAATGCAGTAAAAGTCGTGTGTGACTCGGCAGGGTACGCGCTTTATTTCAGTCGCGCGCCTATTCCGTACAACCGTGACCAATTTAAGTCATTGGACGACCAGCAGTCTGAACAGGTCGATGGTTACATGCGACATATCGGCATTTATGCCTATCGTGCGGACTTTATTAAACGCTATGTGGCTTGGAGTGAGAGCCCGCTTGAGCGTATCGAGTCATTGGAGCAGTTGCGTGTGCTATGGCATGGCGAGAAAATTCACGTCGCTGAGGCAATTATGCCGCCCGCCGCTGGAATTGATACGCCAGAGGACTTAGAGCAAGCCCGCCAGCGTATAAAATAAAGCGTGTAGCAGCGATGGTTAGTCCATCGCTGCCATTTGTGCATACTCGTCTTCGAAAAAGAACTTGTCCTCACCAAAGGCCGGTTTCAATTGATGTAACCACGTTGCTTTTGGGTCATACTTCGCAAAAAATGGACGTTGTACCCAGTCTGGATTGCGACCCTGAATAAAGCGCAACGCGAACACCTTCTCGCCCGCCACCTCAGTCACACCTTGTACCTCAACTTTACCTGGTCCAGCACTCATCGACGGGCCTCGAACCGTGCGCGCAATACCCGATACTTGTTGATAAGCTTGTTGGAATACTTCCCATGTACGCTCGAGCGGTACTTCAAAGTAACGTTTAGCACCCGTGTCACGCTCGACAAACATGTAGTAGGGGATCATACCGAGCTGCACTTCGCGCTCCCACATATCCGCCCATACTTTAGGGTCGTCATTAATATGGCGTAATAAAGGCGCCTGACAGCGGATCTGTGCGCCGGTGGCGCGTAAACGACGAATTGCTTCTTCGCAGACTTCGGTGCGTAGTTCGTTGTGATGGTTCAAATGCGCCATGATGGAGACGTGTTTACCGCCACGTACAAGCCTTTCAAGCAAACGCATTAATTCGTCTGCATCAGGGTCTGTAATAAAGCGATAAGGCCAAAATGTTAGCGCTTTGGTGCCAATACGAATCGTTTTAATATGGTCGAACTCAGGCTGCAGTAGCCCTTCTAAATAATGCTTCAACTTACGCGTGCGCATGACCATTGGGTCACCGCCTGTAACGAGTAAGTCAGTTACTTCTTTATGCTGTGCGAGATAGCGATGTAGTTGATCGGCATCATTGGAGTTGAAGCGTGTTGCTTTACCGACGAACTGAGCCCAGCGGAAACAAAAGGTGCAATAGCTGTGGCAATACTGACCTTGAGCAGGGAAGAATAACACTGTTTCGCGATACTTGTGCTGCATGCCTGGCAATGGCTCGCCATCAACGTGAGGTACGTTCATCTGCATTTGCCCGGCTGGATGTGGGTTCATCTCTTGGCGCAACTGAGTAGCGAGGTCAAAGACTTCATTGGTCGTATGCTTGCCCGACATCAAATCGGCCATACGTTGGAATGCGCTTGGATCGAGCATATCCTTTTGCGGAAAGGTGAGCTGAAACAGCGGATCGTTAGGTACGTTTTCCCAGTCGATGAGCTCATTAAAAACATACTCGTTGACTCGGAACGGTAAAACGTTCGCGACCACTTTCATTTCGAATCGAATATCATCGGGTACGCGTTTAAGTGCTTCAATCTTGTCCAACTGACGATGTTGGTAAACTTTGAAGCGACGCGGAGTAATTACGGGTTGCTGTACGTTAACTACTTGCTGCATAAGCCTCTCTATATGTTGTAAATGCCATTAGCGGCGCAATAGACAAAATTGCGCTGTATTATAATGAAATTACTGGTGTCTTGCACGTAAACCGTGGGATTTAATCGTATGTACTCTTAATAATATCGATTGAGGCAATCGCTTATTTGGATGTTGTGATGGGGTAGGGAGTTATCGTTACCCTTAACTCGAGCCCAAAAAAAAGCGCCCCTCGGGGCGCTTTGTATGTGTTTGCATAGCGACTACATCACAGCTTACTTCTTGATAGGTTTGAAGTCGCGTTGTGTGTGGCCCGTGTATAGTTGGCGAGGACGGCCGATTTTTTGGCTCTCTTCGCTCATCATTTCGTGCCAGTGTGATACCCAACCCACCGTACGTGACAGTGCGAAGATGACGGTAAACATGTTGGTTGGAATACCAATCGCTTTGAGTACGATGCCCGAGTAGAAATCGACGTTCGGGAACAACTTCTTCTCTACAAAGTAGTCGTCTTCAAGCGCGATGCGCTCAAGTTCCATCGCAACATCCAACAATGGATCGTCACGTTTCAATTCTTTCAATACTTCGTGGCACGACTCGCGCATGACTGTCGCACGTGGGTCCATGTTTTTATAAACACGGTGACCGAAGCCCATCAGACGGAACGGGTCGTTCTTGTCTTTTGCTTTTTCGATGTACTTAGGAATGTTTTCTACTGAACCAATTTCAGCCAACATACGCAGACACGCTTCGTTCGCACCACCATGTGCAGGGCCCCATAGCGATGCAACACCCGACGCAATACATGCGTATGGGTTAGCACCCGAAGAGCCTGCCAAACGAACAGTCGACGTTGAAGCGTTTTGTTCGTGATCGGCGTGAAGGATAAAGATGCGATCCATTGCTTTTGCAACAGCAGGACTGATTTCATAGTCTTCTGCAGGCACAGAGAACATCATGTTCAGGAAGTTTTCGGCATAGCCTAAGTCGTTGCGTGGATAAACGAACGGTTGACCAATGCTGAACTTGTATGCCATCGCTGCGATTGTAGGGATCTTCGCAATCAAGCGGTAGGCGCTACGTAAGCGCTGGTCCGCGTCATGAATGTCCAAATCATCATGGTAGAACGAAGACAATGCGCCTGTCACCGCGCACAACATTGCCATTGGATGCGCGTCGCGGCGGAAGCCATTAAAGAAATTATGCAAGCCCTGGTGCACCATCGTATGTTTTGTGATGGTCTTACGGAAATCTTGGTATTGCTTTTCGTCAGGCGCTTCGCCATGAAGCAACATGTAGCAGACTTCTAGATAATCCGCTTGTGTGGCGAGATCGCCAATCGGGTATCCGCGGTGCAACAAGACACCGTTTTCACCGTCAATATACGTGATTTTAGACTCACATGAGCCGGTCGCTAAAAATCCTGGGTCAAAGGTGAAATAGCCGTGTTTGCCTAAGCTGCGAACGTCGACGACATCCTTACCAGCTGAAGGGGATAAAACGGGTAACTCAATTGACTGTCCATCGATCTGTAAAGTGGCTTTACGATCAGCCATAAGGACTTCTCCTTGCATCTACTTTTTAAAAAGTGCGCTAATTTAACTCGAAATGCGTGCCAAATGTCAATTTTTGTAAAGGACTTGGCTACGACTACCCGATCATTATACGTGCATAAAGTGAATACAGGATTACATTTTTATGCGAGATACAACTTTAGTCTTAATCCAAATTCTTTCGATGTCCGTTATAGGCATTGGACATTGTAATTCAATGCTATGGTCGATATACTCACATACGTCGAGGTGGCATTAATTAACAGTGCTCCGGGCATTCTTTACATTTCTTGGTGCTTTATTGAAAGGCAATCTATCGTGAAAAAAGAAAGACCTGTAAACTTAGACTTATCTACCATTCAGTTTCCTGCCGCTGCCAAAGCATCTATCCTGCATCGGGTTTCCGGTGTCGTTATGCTTGTGTCACTGGCCTTCTTGATTTGGGCGTTCGCAACGTCTCTCAGTGGTCCTGAGGGGTTTGCTCAAGTAGAAAGCATAATGACTAGCTTTATCGCGAAGTTCATTGGCTGGGGTATTTTGACAGCGTTAGGATTCCACTTAATCATTGGTATTCGTCACTTGATCATGGATATGGGCTTCTGGGAAGAGCTTGATTCAGGCCGCGCCAGTGCCACTGCATCCATCGTAATTTCGATTATCGTGTCAGTTTTAGTAGGGGTGTGGTTATGGTAAGAGAAGCTGGAACCTTTGGACGTAGCGGCCCGCATGACTTCATTTTGTTGCGTGCTTCAGCAGTCGTTATGTTGCTATATGTCTTGTTCATGGTGGGCTTCTTTGCGTCAACAGCGGACGTAACCTACGCCAACTGGACGGGCTTGTTTTCGAATTTGTGGATGAAAGTGTTCACGTTGTTAGCGCTTACCGGCGTGTTGGTACACGGCTGGATTGGTATCTGGCAAGTACTTACGGACTATGTTAAAGCCTCGGGTGTACGCGCTTTTATTCAGTTCGTATTCAGCGTTGGGCTCATCATCGTTTGGCTCACTGGCTTGTTTGTACTGTGGGGTGTTTAAGTGAACGTAAAAACTTTAGAATTTGATGCCGTTGTAATCGGCGCGGGCGGCGCAGGCATGCGTGCTGCGTTGCAAATTTCCCAAGAAGGTATGAGCTGTGCGTTGATGTCCAAAGTGTTTCCAACGCGTTCTCACACTGTTTCTGCGCAAGGTGGTATCACCGTTGCTTTGGGTAACGCCCACGAAGACGATTGGCAATGGCATATGTTTGATACCGTCAAAGGGTCAGACTACATTGGCGACCAAGACGCAATTGAGTACATGTGTAAGAGCGGTCCAGAAGCGATCTTAGAGCTCGAAAACATGGGCTTACCATTCTCCCGTTTTGAAAATGGTAAAGTGTATCAGCGTCCTTTCGGTGGCCAATCAAAAGAATTTGGTGGTGAGCAGGCAGCACGTACAGCAGCTGCAGCTGACCGTACCGGTCACGCTTTGCTACATTTGTTGTATCAGCAAAACGTGAAAAACAAGACGACGGTATTCTCGGAGTGGTATGCACTCGACATCGTTAAGAACCAAGACGGCGCCGTGTGCGGTGTCACGACGATGAATATTGAGACCGGTGAAGTCTACTATGTTAAAGCTAAAGCGGTCGTATTGGCGACCGGTGGTGCGGGGCGTATTTATGCTTCTACAACCAACGCGCATATCAATACGGGCGACGGCGTAGGTATGGCTTTACGTGCAGGTGTACCTGTACAAGATATGGAAATGTGGCAGTTCCACCCAACCGGTATCGCAGGTGCAGGTTGCTTGGTAACCGAGGGTTGCCGTGGTGAAGGTGGTTACTTGCTTAACAAAGATGGCGAGCGCTTCATGGAACGCTATGCACCAAACGCAAAAGATTTGGCATCGCGTGACGTCGTTGCACGTTCAATGATGACCGAGATTCGCGAAGGTCGTGGTTGTGATGGCCCTTGGGGTACACACTTGAAATTGAAGCTCGATCACTTGGGTAAAGAGACGCTCGAAAGCCGTCTACCAGGTGTATGCGACTTATCACGCACGTTTGCTCATGTCGATCCGGTTAAAGAGCCAATTCCAGTCATCCCAACCTGTCACTACATGATGGGCGGTATTCCAACTGATGTGAATGGTCAGGTATTGGACATCGATAGCGAAGGTCAATCAAAACCAGTGCAAGGTCTGTTTGCTTGTGGTGAGATTGCCTGTGTATCGGTACACGGTGCGAACCGCTTAGGTGGTAACTCATTACTTGACTTGGTCGTATTCGGCCGTGCGACAGGTATGCACTTAGGTGAACACTTGGCTGCGAATGCGGAAGCGCGCGAAGCGTCAAAAGACGATGTTGATGCAGCGCTAAGTCGCTTTAACCGTTGGGAAAATACCCAGAAAGGTGAAGACCCTGCGCAAATTAAGAAAGACTTGCAGCAATGCATGCAGATGAACTTCTCGGTATTCCGTGAAGGCGATGCGATGGCTGATGGTCTTAAAGAGCTGGCAGAAATCCGCGAGCGTCTGAAAAATGCACGTTTGGATGATACATCTAAAGAGTTCAATACTCAGCGTGTTGAGTGCTTGGAGCTCGATAACTTGATGGAAACAGCTTATTCTACTGCTGTAGCGGCCAACTTCCGTACGGAAAGCCGTGGTGCGCACAGTCGTGCTGACTATCCTGACCGTGATGATGATAACTGGTTAGTACACAGTGTGTACCGTCCAGAAGACGAGCAGATGGTTAAGCGTGAAGTGAATATGGCACCTAAGCTACGTGAAGCTTTCCCTCCGAAAGCACGTACTTATTAATAAGGGGTTAAAACGATGAAAACAGTTAATATTTCGATTTATCGTTACAACCCGGATGTTGATGACGCACCATACATGAAAGACTATTCTCTTGAAATTGAAGAGAATCAGGATTTGATGGTGCTGGATCTTTTGATTAAATTAAAAGAAAAAGATCCGTCGTTAGCGTTCCGGCGCTCATGTCGTGAGGGCGTGTGTGGCTCTGACGGTTTAAACATGAACGGTAAAAATGGTTTGGCATGTATCACGCCAATGTCATCGTTGAAAGGTGGCAAGATCGTGATTCGCCCGTTACCAGGCTTACCTGTCATCCGTGACTTGATTGTAGACATGAGTCAGTTCTACAAACAGTACGAAAAAATTAAGCCTTTCTTGATTAATGATGACAAAACGCCAGCGCGTGAGCATCTGCAATCACCAGAAGAGCGTGCACACTTAGATGG
>NYWU01000001.1 GCA_002685255.1 Idiomarinaceae bacterium | reverse complement strand
GCGCACGTTGACTGTCCTGGACACGCTGACTACGTTAAAAACATGATCACTGGTGCTGCTCAGATGGACGGCGCGATCTTGGTAGTAGCGGCGACTGACGGCCCAATGCCACAAACACGTGAGCACATCTTGTTGTCACGTCAGGTAGGCGTCCCTTACATCGTTGTATTCATGAACAAATGTGACATGGTAGACGATGAAGAGTTGTTGGAATTGGTAGAAATGGAAGTTCGTGAACTGTTATCAGAATACGAATTCCCAGGCGACGACTTGCCAGTAATCCAAGGTTCAGCACTTAAAGCGCTTGAAGGCGACGAAGAGTGGGCGAAGAAGATTGTTGAATTGGCAGACGCGTTAGACAACTACATCCCAGAGCCAGAGCGTGACATCGACAAGCCGTTCATCATGCCAATCGAAGACGTATTCTCGATTTCTGGTCGTGGTACGGTAGTTACAGGTCGTGTAGAGCGCGGTATCGTTAAGACAGGTGACGAGTGCGAAATCGTTGGTATGAAAGATACCATGAAGACCACTGTTACAGGTGTTGAGATGTTCCGTAAGTTGCTAGACGAAGGTCGTGCAGGCGAGAACATCGGTGCGTTGTTACGTGGTACTAAGCGTGACGAAGTAGAGCGTGGTCAAGTATTGGCGAAGCCAGGTACAATCACTCCGCACACCAAGTTCGAAGCAGAAGTATACGTACTGAGCAAAGACGAAGGTGGCCGTCACACGCCATTCTTCAAAGGCTATCGTCCACAGTTCTACTTCCGTACAACTGACGTAACGGGCGCAGTAGAATTGCCAGAAGGCGTAGAAATGGTCATGCCAGGCGACAACTTGAAGTTCGTTGTAGAGCTAATTGCTCCAATCGCAATGGACGAAGGCTTGCGTTTCGCAATCCGTGAAGGTGGTCGTACAGTAGGTGCAGGCGTTGTATCTAAGATCATCGACTAATGATGTAACTTGCGCTTAATGCGCAAGCGACAGTGAGTCAAAAACCCGGCTTCGGCCGGGTTTTTTTATGGGTTGGTGTTTATTCGTGTAAAGTCGTGTCAGAACGGCTGCATTTGACTCCAATTATTGACATTTATCAGCTTTAACCCCACTATAACCGTCCAGTTTCAATCTAAATAAGTGCAGTGCGAAGAAGTCTTTTTTTGTTGATAACATGCCTTCTGACGAGCGTTTCATTCATCAAGAATGCAAGCGCACAAACACCTGTGTATGTTGCTGCATATGATTATCCTCCCTATTTTTCGATGGGGCTTGAAACGGATGTCACTCGTGAACTCATTCAGATTTTGAATGAATACCAAGATACCTACGACTTTCAGTTACAAGTCATTCCTCCTAATGGGCGTTATCAAGCATTGTCCGAGAACGGTTGTTGCGACGTCATCTTTTTTGAGTCTGAGGAATGGGGTTGGAAAAATCGAAACGTTGAGTCGACTATCCCAATTATTCGAGGTCGCGAACGTTTTGTCGCTAAAAGAAAACCGGGCCGAACCCAAGCCTTTTTCGACACATTAGAAGGGAAGACGGTAGGCGCGGTAAAAGGCTATCACTATAACTTCGATGGTACTGAGCGTACTGCAGACGAGTTAGGCCGAGCCTATAGAGCGTATTTGTCTCACTCGGCACTGACTAATTTGCGGATGTTAATGGGCGGTCGCATTGATGTCATGCCGATAAATGATGAACTGCTATCAGCCCTACAAAATGCCGGCGATCAATATGAGAAAGATTTGCTTGTCTCTGACCAGATCTTTGATGATTACATGCTGAGCATGATCGTAGGGCATAATAAACGTCTAACCCAGGAGACGATGCAACAATTGGTGCGTGAATTAGCGCGTCAGGGGCACATCGACAAATTGCTGCAACGGTTTAACTTGACGCGCTTCCAAGTCTATCGTCTTGGCTTGAGACGCTAATAAACACTTAAGCCGAGTCTATTGGCTAACTCTCGAACCATGAACATACCGCGTGCGCTGTTGCCGAACTCATTCAATTTTGGACTCCATGCCGAAATCACGCCAAAATCAGGCACAATAGCGACAATGCCGCCACCGACACCACTCTTCGCAGGCACGCCGACGGTAAAGGCGAACTCACCACTTTGATCATACATACCGCTGGTCGAAAGTAATGCATTGATGCGTTGAGCATCTCGCTTACTAATTATTTCTCTTTGAGAGAAAGGACATACTCCCGCATTAGCAAGAAATGTGAAAGAGCGAGCGAGGTTCTCGCAGCTCATGCTAATTGCACATTGCCAAAAATAATGGTCGAGCACTTCGTCAACATCCGATTCAATATTATCGAAGCTCTTCATCAAGTGGGCGGAGGCCGCATTGCGGTGACCGTGCTCTTTCTCGGAGGCATGCACGGATTCATCCGCATAGATGCGATCGTTGCCACATAGATTACGCACAAGGCTCATCACAGCGTTTTTACTTGTCGAGTAGTGGCTAACTAGCACGTCGCTAATTAAAATCGCGCCTGCGTTGATCATGGGGTTGCGAGGAATCCCCTTTTCCCATTCCAACTGCACAATCGAATTAAATGCCTGTCCTGAAGGTTCCATCTTGACCCGTTTCCACAAATCGTCACCTAAACGATCCATCGCCATCATCAAACCGAAAATTTTGGAAATAGACTGAATAGAAAACAGCGTGTCTGTGTCACCTACGTTGAACACTTCACCATCGAGTGTCGTTAACGTAAGGGCACATTGATCGGGGTCGACCGCAGCGAGCGCAGGTATATAATCGGCGACTTTCCCCGATTGGATCTGCATCGCTTGCTGATGAATTTCAGTCAACAAGCGATTGAGGTCATCAGGGGCATGAATCTTTTGCCCACCACTTACCAAATCACGCGTCAATGGGATGCTCCGGATGTTGTAGCTCAACTAGGCGTTGCCTTAGCTCATCACTTAAGGTTACCGAACGTTGTTGCTCAAAATCGAAATAAACAAGTACCGTTTTGCCCTTGGCGCAGAGCTCACCTTTTTGCCAGATTTCGGTACCAATATCAAAGGAACTGCCGCCAAGACGTTGAACAAACGTCTTCACGGTCACATTCGAGCCAAAGAAAATGGGACGCGCAAAATCAACTTCAAGACGAGCAACGATCAGGCTTTTTGTTTCCGGTGACATTTCACCAAAGAATTCAAATATAGGTAGCCGACCGGTCTCAATCCACATAGGCACAACGGTGTTGTTCACATGACCTAAGGCATCGGTTTCATAAAAACGAACTTTAAACTGCTCTTCTAACATCCTGTCTTCCTATGACGATTTAAGCATGGGTTTAAGAAAGCGTGCGGTGTGAGACCGCTTTTCATTGACGATTTTTTCGGGAGCGCCTTCGGTTAAGATCTCACCACCCCCTGAACCACCTTCAGGACCTAAGTCAACAATCCAGTCAGCGGTCTTAATCACATCTAAGTTGTGCTCGATAACAACCACGGTATTCCCATGGTCACGCAAACGATGAATCACCGCTAGTAACTGTTTGATGTCATGGAAGTGGAGTCCTGTAGTAGGCTCATCCAGAATATAAAGCGTGCGTCCTGTATCTCGCTTCGACAACTCGCGTGATAGCTTCACACGCTGTGCTTCACCACCCGATAACGTCGTTGCCGACTGGCCAAGGCGTACATAAGACAGACCCACATCCATTAGTGTTTGCAACTTGCGCGCAATTGCGGGAATGGGGTCAAAGAACTCACGGGCCTCTTCGATGGTCATATCCAATACTTCGTGGATATTCTTGCCCTTGTATTGAATGTCCAACGTTTCACGGTTGTAACGTTTACCCTTACAAATATCACAGGGAACATAAACATCCGGTAAGAAGTGCATTTCAACCTTAATGACCCCGTCACCCTGACACGCCTCGCAACGTCCGCCTTTAACGTTAAAGCTAAAGCGTCCTGGTTTATAACCGCGCGCTCTGGCTTCTGGTACACCGGCAAATAGCTCACGAATTGGTGTAAAAATCCCGGTGTAAGTCGCAGGGTTAGAGCGTGGCGTACGGCCAATCGGACTTTGGTCGATATCGACCACTTTATCTAACAGCTCCATACCTTCTACACGTTCGTGCGGTGCAGCTTCCCCCGTGGTTGCGCCATTCAATTCGCGATGAGCGACTTTAAACAACGTATCGTTGACTAAGGTTGATTTACCGGAGCCAGAAACACCTGTGACGCAGGTCATTAAACCTAAAGGAATGTTTAAATCGACATTTTTTAGGTTGTTACCTGTCGCACCAATAATTTTTAGCCAACGGTCATCTGGATCATGTCGTTTAGCCGGTACGTCGATAACCTTACGACCTGATAAGTAATCGCCGGTTAGTGACCGCTCAGTGCCAACGATATCCTCAACGGAGCCTTGGGCAACGATCTCGCCGCCATGCACACCCGCACCGGGACCAATATCAATCACATGATCCGCCTGACGAATGGCATCTTCATCATGTTCAACCACCAGCACGGTATTGCCCAAATCGCGCAAATGAATCAAAGTGTTTAATAGACGTTCGTTATCACGTTGGTGAAGGCCAATGCTCGGTTCATCCAGTACGTACATCACACCCACCAAGCCGGCGCCAATCTGACTGGCTAAACGAATTCGCTGCGCCTCACCACCGGATAAGGTTTCTGCACTACGTGACAGGCTTAGGTAATTCAATCCCACATTGACCAAGAAGCCGAGCCTATCGTTAATCTCTTTCAATATTTTTTCAGCGATTTTTCCACGCTGACCGTCAAGATCAAGGCTTTGGAAAAAGTCTAATGCATCGCCAATCGAACGCTCTGAGACCTGAGGTAAGTTTGTATTTTCGATAAACACATGACGCGCCTCAGTACGCAAACGGCTACCGTGACAGCTTTTACAGGGTTGTACGGCAATGTATTTTGCCAACTCGTCGCGTACCGCTTGTGATTCGGTCTCACGATACCGGCGTTGCATATTAGGGATAATCCCCTCAAACGGATGCGCACGAACGACCTTATCGCCTCGATCATTCATATAAGTGAACTTGATTTCTTCTTTGCCGCTGCCGTAGAGCAACACTGCACGAGTATCTTCGCTTAATTCATTGAATGGCACCGACAACTTAAAGTCATAGTGCTTAGCCAATGACTGTAGCATCTGGTAGTAATAAAAATTGCGTTTATCCCAACCGCGGATAGCGCCACCGGTGAGCGATAAGTCGCCATTGACGACCACCTTACTCGGATCAAAAAATTGCTCTACACCCAAGCCATCGCAGGTTTGGCAAGCGCCGGCTGGGTTATTGAACGAGAACAAGCGCGGTTCCAGCTCTTGCATACTGTAACCACAGTGTGGACAGGCAAAGTTAGCCGAGAAAATCAGCGTCTCGCCTTCTTCACCCGGCATTGGTGCAACAAACGCCGTACCACCGGTCATATCAATAGCAGTTTCAAACGACTCAGCTAAGCGTTGCTCGATACCTTCACGCACTTTAAATCGGTCAACAACCACTTCAATGGTGTGCTTCTTTTGCAACTCGAGTGTCGGTGGATCGCTCAGGTCACAGATCTCACCGTCAATTCGCGCGCGAATAAAGCCCTGTAAGGCGAGGTTTTCTAACACCTTAACGTGCTCGCCTTTGCGGTTCTGTACGATGGGAGCTAACAACATGCGTTTTGATTCAGCGGGCTCGGTGAGCACCTGATCAACCATCTGTGAAATAGTTTGCGCCGCCAACGGCACATCGTGTGTCGGACAGCGAGGCTCGCCCACGCGGGCAAACAGTAGACGTAAATAATCGTATATCTCGGTAATCGTACCCACCGTTGAGCGCGGGTTGTGAGACGTGGACTTCTGTTCAATGGAGATCGCAGGTGATAAACCTTCAATGCCATCTACATCAGGTTTTTCCATCAAAGACAAAAACTGACGGGCGTAAGCGGAGAGTGACTCGACATAACGTCGTTGACCTTCGGCGTACAACGTATCAAACGCCAACGATGACTTGCCTGAGCCGGATAACCCCGTAATGACTACGAGCTTATCGCGCGGTATGGTCAGGTTAAAATTCTTTAGGTTGTGTGTTCGCGCACCACGTACTTCGATTTTGTCCATAGTAAACTTTTTTCTCCGCGCATAGGCGTAAATGATTCAACCGAGTGAGCCGAGTATTATCGCACAGACTGGGGTATCTGGTACAATGCCGGCTCAGTCGTTCATAATAGCGAGCATTATGAGTCAGCAACAGTTAAATAGAACAGAAAAGCGCGCAGCGTTCGCACTTGCCTCAGTCTTTGGCATACGCATGTTAGGCCTGTTTTTGATCATGCCTGTCATGGCAATTTATGCCCATCAGTACCCCGATTACACGCCAGCGTTAATGGGTGTTGCCTTAGGGGCCTACGGTTTAACTCAAGCTTTTTTCCAAATTCCTCTGGGCATGTTATCGGATCGAATAGGACGTCGTCCTATCATCGTGGGTGGCCTGTTGGTCTTTGCTTTAGGTAGTGTGATTGCTGCACAAGCGGATAGCTTGATGGGCGTCGTTGTTGGGCGCGCCGTGCAAGGAATTGGTGCCATTGCAGCGGCTATTTTAGCAATGGCAGCCGATGTTTCACGCGATAATCAACGCTCGAAAGTCATGGCGATTATCGGTATGTGCATTGGCTTGGCATTTGCTCTTGCGCTGATTATCGGCCCGTTACTCGCAGACCATATTGGCTTACAAGGCCTGTTTTGGTTTACCGCCGCGAGCGCCCTCGTGGGTATTGGCTTGTTACTCGTCGCAGTGCCAAAAACATTGACTAAATCAGCTCGCCGCGAGGCGTTGCCCGTGGCCACGGAACTTAAACACTTGCTAAGACATCGCCAACTTTGGTTACTCAATGGCGGCGTGTTTGTACTCCACGCGGTACTGACCTCTTGGTTTATTAGCTTACCAACGTTGTTAGCAGCGCATGATGTGCGAACGGAATACCATGCCTTATTTTATTTACCCACCTTGGTGCTGTCGATCGCGTTAATGGTGCCCATGATTATTCACGGCGCAAAAACCAATCAACATGTCACTTGGTTTAGGTTGTCGATTTTATTGCTGATGGTGGGCGCGACACTCATAACGTGGTGGGGTGCTTCGCTGATTGTGATAGCGATCGCGTTGGTGGTGTTTTTCACTGGCTTTAACTTCTTAGAAGCAACGCTACCTTCATTGCTCACACGTATTGCCCCGGCGGGTAGTAAAGGGAGTGCCAGTGGCATATATTCCACCTGTCAGTTTAGCGGGGCGTTCGTCGGTGGCGCGCTAGGCGGTTGGCTCTTACAAACTTATCAGCTTAAAGGGATTGGCGTCGCGAGTTTAGCTATACTAGCGTTATGGTTTGTTTTGAGCCGTTTGATGCAAAACCCTAAAGCCGTAACAAACGTGGTGATTAGTTTGAAAGGGCTTGAACAACAGACCCTTGATCAATTTAATGATGCGCTACTCGGGATATCCGGTGTCGAAGAAGTTCGTTACGCATCTGACGATAGAGTCACCTATTTAAAAGTTGATAAAAAGCAGTATGATGAGCATGCAGTCGAAGCATTGATCGAACGTCACAAATCGGCCCAATAGCGTGTTAAACTATTAAAAGAGAAAATTTTAGAACAGGAGAGAAATATGGCCAGTCGCGGTGTGAATAAGGTAATTTTGGTCGGTAACTTGGGCGCCGATCCTGAAGTTCGGTATACCCAGAACAGTACCGCTATTGCTAATCTCTCAATCGCAACGAGCGAAACGTGGAAAGACAAGCAAACAGGTGAGCCGCGTGAACAAACCGAGTGGCACCGTTGTGTTGCTTATCGTCGCTTAGCAGAAATTGCCGGTGAGTACCTCAAAAAGGGCTCAAAAGTGTACGTCGAAGGCCGCTTACAAACACGTAAATGGCAAGGCCAAGACGGCCAAGATCGTTACACGACAGAAATCGTAATTAACGAAATGCAAATGCTCGATTCTCGTGGCGGCTCTGGCATGGGTCAAGGCCAAGGTATGAATCAGGGCATGAACCAAGGCATGCATCAAGGTATGAACCAGGGCATGAATCAAAACCAAGGCGGCAATCAGCCTGCGCCTAATCAGCAGGGCAATCCGAACCAAGGTTTTGGACAGCAACAAGGTTTTCAAGGTGGTCAGTCAAACCAAGGCAATGCGATGCGTTCTAACCAAAATCAGCAGCCTTCACAACCAGAACCGTTTTCACCCGATAACGATTTTGATGACGATATTCCGTTCTAGGTCACGACTTCACTCGCTATTTATCGAAAGCCCTCAGTCGAGGGCTTTTTTGTATCTGTCTCTCCGATTAGACCCATCGAAATCACCTTAATTTACTTAGCTTGCTAACTTTGTTAATATACTTAGCAAGCTAACTAAATGAGATCAGGTTATGACACTCTCACAAGAGCAACTCAAACAACTGTCCGTGCCCGAACGTTTAGGACGGGTGGCACGGCAATGGCAATCTGTCGCAGATCGTGAACTGGCACCCTTAGGTTTAACTTACCCACGCTGGAGCGCGATGTGGAAGCTGGTGCGAATCGGTGATGGCGCAAGTCAAAAGCAATTGGCAGAGGCGTTGGAGATAGAACTCGCATCATTAATGCGAACGTTGACACAGCTAGAGCAACAGTCACTTGTTGTACGGCGCGTATGCCCAGACGATGGCCGCGCTAAGCGAGTTTATCTAACCGACGCCGGTCATGCGTTGGTGAAAAAGATGGAAGCCAAAATCCTAAAGGTACGTCGTACGCTGATGGCTGATATTGCCGACGAAGACATTGAAACGGTTAAGCATGTATTGGCGATAATTTCGCGTAACGCCCACCAAATGTGCAGTGAGCAAAAGAAGCACGACGATAAGCAAAGAGGTGACACACAATGACGGCTGATGAAAAATTCGCGAAGTGGGTTAAGCGAGCGCTTATTGGCTTTATCGCATTGTTTGCTTATTTCCTCTGGGCTGATTTAGCGTTACCGCTCACACCGCAAGCAATGGTGACTCGCGTCGTCACTCAGGTCGCGCCGCAGGTTAACGGTACGGTAGAACAAGTGTTGGTTGACAATAATCAGTATGTGGAGCCGGGCGACCCTTTATTTACGCTAGATCCTCGACCTTTTCGTTTGCAGCTACAGCAAGCTGAATTAGCTTTGCAGCAAGCACAACAGTCGAACCGTCAACTGGATGCACAAATTCGTGCTGCTCAAGCAAAGCTAAAGTCAGCACAAGCGACTGCTGATGAGCAAAGTCGTGAGGCGCAGCGAATCAAAAACTTAGTGAAGGAAGGCAGTACATCTGAGCAAGCGTTTGATCAGGCGCAGAGCGCGGCGTTGCAAGCGCAAGCGAATGTCGATGCGGTTAAATCGCAGTTGGAAAGCCTCAAAGTGCAGCGCGGCGATTCAGACGACGCTAACAATCTGCTCATTCAGCAGGCTAAGAACGCGGTGGACAATGCCGAGTTGAACTTGAGTTATACCACGATACGTGCGCAACACGCGGGTCGAGTGAGTAATCTTAAACTCAGCGAAGGTGTATATGCCCGACAAGGTAACCCATTACTGGCGTTGGTATCGCCTCACGCGGATATCGTTGCTGACTTCAGGGAAAAGAATTTGCGCCACGTTAAAACAGGTCAGCGCGCATTGGTTGTCTTTGATGCCGAGCCAGGTACCGTTTATGAGGCGACGATAGATAGCGTTGATGCCGGTGTTAACGCAGGTCAGTTGAGCGCGGATGGCACACTCGCACAGCCGGTTAACTCGAACCGCTGGGTACGCGATGCTCAACGTATGCGAGTGCACTTGAGCCTTGCCAAAGGTATTGATAACAACCGTCCTGCTGGCGCTAAGGCAACAGTACAAATCGTGCCCGATGGCGGTTTTAAAAGCACCGTTGCACAAGCTCAAGTGCGTCTACTGGGTTGGTTACATTACATTTACTAACGTGGGGCAGGTATGAAACAGCTCGGATTAACTGAAAACGGTCTGCGGCAATGCTTGCGCATTGGCTTTGGGGCGTCCATCGGCTTCTTAGTCACCACGTTGTTTGACTTATCTTATGGTGTCTTTTTCACCGTGCTACCGATGCTCTTGCTGGGCTTAGTGCCGGTCATTAACGGACATGTGGCGCGCCAATTATTGGCCGCATCAGTTATGTGTGGGATTGAAGTCGGTATCGTGGCGCAGTTATTAGGTGGGCACCCGATACTCATGACGATGGTCGCATTTTTGTTGTTTCTGTATCGCTTTGCTTTCATGGCACGTGGCACTGCGTTTTTATTTGGTGCCAATGGCGTGTTGATGCTAAGCATCATGTTGCATTATGCGAGCTATCCAACTACCGACGTCAATAACCTCATTGCGAGTAATTTTTTCGCGTCATTGTTGGCTATCGTTATTGCCTTTATGATGCATACATTGATTCCCAACAAAGCAGAGCCCAGTGCGCCTCCCGTAGCGCCCGAAAAATCATCCAACCGCGTCCGTCATGAGGCAATTTTAGGTGCCACGGTGACAACCTTGTCATTTTTAGTCTTTCAACTGTTTGATTTGCAAGACTCAATATCAGCACAGGCAACCACTATTTTGGTGTTATTTCCCATGCATTGGAATGGTGCGCTGACTTACGCGCGTAAACGCGCGATGGGTACGCTGATCGGCGTCATGTTTGGGCTTGCTGTACAACTTCTGCTGTATGATTGGTATGACGCACTGTGGCTTATTGTGCCCTTATTCTGGGTCGGAGTGATGCTGTTTGCTAGGCTCCACGTGCTTGAAGCTTCGGGCGCCGGCGTGGGTTTTGGTGCTTTGACTACGGTCGGTATTTTATTTGGCCAGTACCTTTCGCCTACGCAGGACCTAGTCTATTCAGGGCTGTACCGACTCAGTAGCACCTTAGTCGCAATTATCGCAGCAATGATGGTGTGTTATCTCGTACATAAAGCGTTGAACCAGTGTGCGGCAACGCGTTTTGGCAGTTAATAAAGAAAAACGGGCATTGAGTGTTGATAAAATTCCTCTAAGCCGCATAATTCGCCTAAATGATATCTAATATCTGTTTTTAGCGATGGAGCGCCCTCATGACATCGATGTCAATTAAGTTTTTTCAACGACTAAGCACCCAAATCTCGTTATTGGTGGGCTTCGTTGGCATTGCGATGTTTGTCAGTTTGGCCACTTTTACCATTACCGAACAAACAGCGGAGAATCGTCACGTAGTTGAACAAGAAGTTTTAACTACAGCGCAGATGATGCAGGCCACGTTTGATCGTGTGGTGCGTTATGAGCGCACGGATTTGTTGCATGAAATTCTTTCCCAGTTACAAGATCAACCGAATGTCCTAGCCGCGTTTATCTACAACCGAGAGGGGCGTATAGAATATGCCGCTGATCATCACTGGCTCGATAAACCCTTATATCAAGCGTTGAGTATCGCGTCGCAAACTTGGCATGAACTCAATGCAAACAGCGACATCACGCTGCATCACGTTGAGGACCAAGGTCGCTTGATTGTGTACGTACCGCTGACGGTATCTTCAGACTTTCCTGAATTTCGACCATTCTCACTTATGATCGCGTTCGAGCAAAGGCATACCTTTTGGAGTGTGGCTCAGTCGCGTCTTACCACTTTGACGATTCAATTGATTATCGTGCTGTTGTTGGTCGCCCTTCTGCACAGATATTTGAATTATCGTATTAGCAAACGGCTTGGCCACATGCAAACCGGTGTACAGGCGATGCGAGATGAGCAACAGCGGGTTGCTATTGACGTACGCGGCAAGGATGATATTGCGGCGCTGGCGCGTCAGGTCGAGGCGATCGCTGCCGAGCGTCATGCGCATTGGTCCAAACTTAAAAATCTAGAAACCGCCGTAGACCAAAGCAATGAGTGCATTATTATTACCGATGCCAAAGGCCAAATAGAGTATGTGAATAAAGCGTTTGAGTGGATTACCGGGTATCAACGAGACGAGCTGGTTGGCAATAACCCCCGTATTCTCAAATCAGGTCTGACGCAACAATCGGTGTATCATGAACTTTGGGACACCCTTAACCAAGGTCAAACGTGGCGCGGTGAATTGCTCAACCAACGTAAAGATGGGCAAGTTTATACGGTGTATTCGATTATTACGCCGGTCTACAACGAACAGGGGGAATGCACTCACTATATTGCGGTTGAAGACGATATTACCGAGCGCAAGGCCGACGAGCAGCGGCTTCACTATATGGCTTATTACGAGACATTGACCGGCCTGCCCAACCGACTGCATATGACCCAAATCATCGACCAAGCACTCGCGTCGTTAGAAGAGGATGAACTGGGCTACTTGTTACTCGTCGACATTGATCGATTACAACAGATTAATGATGCGCGTGGCCATGAGTTCGGCAATCGCTTGGTCCAAGCTTTTGCTGAGCGAATGAAGCAGTGGACGGAACAGCAGGGCGTGCAGCTCGCGCATTTGGGGGCTGACCTGTTTGCTGTTCTATTCCCACCGCAAGTTTCTAAACGCGAAGTGGCCAAAGAGAAGCTCTATGAGACCTGCGAGGCGCTGCTCAAGATCACCCGCAAGCCAATTCAGTTAGACGATGATGTTCTGACCATGTCAGCAACCATAGGCGCGGTCGTCTATCCACAAAAAGGTGGTAATGCAGAACAATTGTTACGTCGTGCCGAAACAGCCTTGCATAAGGCAAAACGATACGGGGGCAATCACTTCGCCGTCTATCGTCAGCAATATGGAGAGGAGATTAAGCGGCAATTCGATGTCGAGAGAATGCTACGGCATGCGATAAAAAACGATGAGCTTGATTTATATTTGCAGTCTCAAGTGGATGCGACGGGTAAGGTGGTCAGTGCCGAAGGTTTGGTACGGTGGCATCATTCGGAGCAGGGGCTCATTAGCCCGGGTGTATTTATACCGATTGCTGAACGCTCAGATTTGATTCTATCGATTGACCGTTGGGTACTGCAGCGTGCCGCACAGATTCTTGCTTCTAAGGAAATTGCTGAGAACCCCATTGATGCATTGTCAGTGAACATCTCTGCTCGACATTTTGTTCGGGGTGATTTAGTTCATGTCGTGAGTGAGTTGCTAGAAAACTATCATTTTAAGCCCCAGCAGTTGATGATCGAGGTCACCGAGGGCGTATTGATAGAAGATACAGATAAAGTCATCGAAGTCATGCGCGAGTTAAGCAAACTCGGCATCCGTTTCTCGATTGATGACTTCGGAACCGGCTACTCGTCGTTAGCGTATATCCAAAAGCTACCAGTGAGTGAGCTCAAGATAGACCAAAGTTTTGTTCGCAGTATCGGTGAGAAAGCGACCCACGATGCGCTCGTTGAGACGATTCTCTCGATAGGTGAACACTTAGACTTACGCATGATCGCCGAGGGCGTTGAAACAGAGCGTGAGGCGCGCTTCTTGACCGAGCGCTGCCCCACGATTGTTATGCAAGGGTATTTATTCGCTTATCCTGTTCCCGCTCAAGAGTGGCTGGCGTCTTTTAGTCCAAATTGTTCAACTACACGATCAAAGTAAGCTAAGTTTTTCTTTGCATATTCGCGCTTAGCCACATAGTCGCCTGGGAAGAAGTTCTTTTTAAAACCGTAGGCGACCATGTCTTTTAGACGTTTCAACGAGATATCAAAATTATCGACAGCTAATTGATATTCGTTGCTGACGGTGGTGCGCGATACCAATCGGTTATCGGTACAAATAACCGTGGCTAGACGGTTATCGAGCATATACTTAAAGTTGTGGTTCTCGATACCGCCGATGCTTGGATTGGTTTGCAGATTACTGGTAAGACAAACCTCAACAGCAATCCGGCGGTCGGCAATATATGAAGCCAAGTTTTCGCCATACGCTTTAGGATCTTCAATCGTTGGGTCTTCGGTCATCTCTGGTGAGAACAACGAGTACCCATGGCCTAGACGGTCCGCGTGGCACTGGGTAAGGGCCTCGAAAATACTCTCTGCGCCATAGGCCTCGCCTGCGTGTACGGTTTTTAACAAGAAGTTTTCGTGGGCGTATTCGTACACATCTTTGAACTGACTTGCCGGATAGCCGATTTCTTGTCCTGCGATATCTAAACCGACGATAGGTAAGCCTTCATCGTCGCGCATTCTGACGCTGGCGCGTACCAATTCCATCGCCGCCGTACGGATGACTTGCATCGGTTCAAAGTCACGCAAATGTTGGAACAATTGGGTATAGTATGGCGAGAAACCTTTCTTACCGAACATGCGCATGGCGCAGTTGATGATGCCATAGTCAAAGGGTGGCTTTTCGCCTTGTTGCACACTCGGTTGTTGATTGTATTCGTTTTTCGCCTTTTTCAGACCATCGTTGACCACATGCATAATAGTGTCAAAGGTCACACCGGCAGCTGGATTCATTAACAACTGAGGGGCAAAGCGAACTTCGATATAGTTCACCCCTTCTTCTTGGTTATCAATGGCGAGCTCGTAAGCGGCCTGCTCGAGGTTTTCTAAGTTGCGCAGCGCAGCGCAGGTATACTGAAAGCCGTTTAAGTACTCGCCTAAGTTGTTGTAGTGAGACTTAAAAACCTGATCAAATAAACCTTCCTCTGTATAACTGGGGAGCTCGATACTGGCGCGTTTTGCCATGTCGATCAGGCTTGAAGCGCGCAAGCTGCCATCTAAGTGCAAGTGAAGGTCAGCTTTAGGAATGGCCTTGATAAAATCGGCAGGGTATTGCATATCGAAAACTCCTCGGTAACATTTGCTTGGCGTTATTTTGGCACAGAATTGACTTGGATAATAAAAAGAATCCCACTATGGCATCACTTTATTTTACCTATTCGGCAATGAATGCCGGCAAAAGCACCTCATTATTACAGGTGGCACATAACTATGAAGAGCGTGAGCAGCAAGTGTTACTCATGACCCCTGCGATCGATAACCGTGCGGGACAGGGAAAAATTGCTTCACGCTTAGGTATAGCGCGTGATGCCCTCCAATTTACCCAAGACTGCGATCTCGTTGAACTCATCTTAAAGCAGTATCATCAGCGTCGGATTGATTGTGTTTTGCTTGATGAGGCGCAGTTTTTAACCGCACAACAAGTTTGGCAGCTCACGACTGTCGTCGATACACACAATATCCCCGTTATGTGTTACGGCATCCGCACTGACGCTTTTGGTGATGCGTTTCCTGGCAGTGCCGTATTACTTGCGGTGGCAGATAAGCTGGTTGAAATGAAGACGATTTGTCATTGTGGACGCAAAGCAACGATGTCGCTTCGGGTGGACGAGCACGGCAATGCTGTGAAAATGGGTCAACAAATTGCGATTGGTGGCAACGACCGCTATATCTCATGTTGTAGAACCCATTGGAAAGAAGCGATGGGTATTCGTTAACGAGGTTCTGTTGCTGACTTGACGAACACAGTATACTAATGGGTGTGTATTCGCTCCCATGAGGTAACTTGATGAACTCAATTACGATCCGCCGCCCCGATGATTGGCACTTGCACTTACGCGATGAAGAAATGCTGGCCACTACCGTGCCGCATTCTGCTGAAGTGTTTCACCGTGCTGTGGTCATGCCGAATTTAGTCCCCCCGGTGACAACCGTGTCTGCCGCGTTAAGTTATCGTGAACGCATCATGGCCCAGCTCGGCGCGGATCAGCGCTTTGATCCTCGTATGGCACTTTATTTAACAGGCGAGACGACGGTCGAAGAAGTAAAAAAAGCAGCCGCTGAGGAAAAAGTCATTGGCTTTAAACTCTACCCTTCGGGTGCAACTACCAATTCAGCGTCCGGCGTAAAATCAGTCGAAGCTTTAGCACCTGTACTCGAAGCGATGCAGGCGCACGGTGTGCCGCTACTGGTTCATGGTGAAGTGACCGACGCTGATATCGATATTTTTGACCGCGAGAAAGTGTTCATTGAGCGTCATTTGATCCCGATTACTCAGCAATTTCCTGAGCTGAAGTTGATTTTGGAGCACATTACGACCGGTGACGCAGTCGACTTTGTGACCTCAGCTCATGACAATGTAGCGGCCACGATAACCCCTCAGCATTTGTTGATGAATCGCAATCATCTGTTAGTGGGCGGTGTGCGTCCACACAACTACTGCTTACCGATCTTAAAACGTCGTGAGCATCAAGAGCGTTTACAAAAAGCGGCATTATCAGGGAGTGCTAAGTTCTTTCTAGGAACAGATTCCGCGCCGCACGTAAAGGCCAACAAAGAGACCGCATGCGGTTGTGCAGGCTGCTATTCAGCCCCCGCTGCCATTGAACTCTACGCGGAGTTTTTTAGTCAGCATAATGCGCTCGATAAGTTGGAGAACTTTAGTTCAGTGTTTGGTGCGCAGTTCTACCAATTACCATTGAATGAAGATCGTCTGACTTTAACGCAAGAAACCTGGCAAGTACCGGAGCAAGTGTCAACTACAACAGGACCTATCGTGCCTTACTACGCAGGTCAAACGTTGCACTGGAAGCGCTCATAAAAAGCGTCTGTTAAGTTCACACCTGAGTGCTCTATGACAATGCTCAGGGCTGAAGTTATCTTTTGATTGACCGATACTAGAATAAGTATTCTTATTTTTTGCTATCGGTCAAGCCCATGAAACTAACCCACAAGCTCTATACAGCCTTTGCTGCCATTCTGCTGGTGCTCGTTGTACTCATTACAACCACACTCTTTAGTATTCGGTCGCTCGTTAACACCACTTCTCAAGCTGAACAAACCTTTACGGTTATTACTGTCGCGGAAGATTTGGTTAAGCAATTACTGTTGATTCAAAGCGGCCAGCGCGGTTATGTAATCAGTGGTAACGATGAGGACAAGGTGCCGTATGATGACGGTAAGGCACAACTGAGCCAGTCTTGGGAGCAGCTTAAACAGCTTAGCCAAGGTTCATCGGCGCAATTAAAACGTTTAGAAGAGTTTAATGAGNTGTACCAGCGCTGGCTAGAAGAAGCGATGGAACCGGTTATCTCAATACGGCTGCAATACGGTCCTGGNGCGATGGGCTTGGACCAGGCGGCATACCTTGTGAAACAAGGNCGTGGCCGCGAAGACATGCAAGCGATGCGCGAGTTAATGGATAGCTTTATTACTTTTGAGCGTACACAGTTAACCGAGCGCCATGCGGAGGCCGATCAGGCGAGTTTATTGGCGGAATGGACAACGTTACTGGGTGGTTTAGTGGTAGCCCTTGTAGCGATTGGTTCGGCTTGGACATTTAAAAAGCAGTTACAAAATCGCTTGGCCGACGCGCAGCAAGCTATTGATGCGATTGCCGAAGGGCAACTAAATTACCGTATTCAAGCGGACGGCAACGATGAAATTGCGCAAGTGCTATCAACGTTAGTGGCAATGCAAGACAAGCTCAAAGCCATGCTGAATAATATCCGCAATGCCGTTAATGAGTTAAATGAGTCCAGTGGTGTCGTTGCGAGTACCGCTGAGCAGTTGTCCGCATCGTCCGATGAACAAACGCACGCGTCGGACTCTGTGGCAACAGCAATTCAAGAGCTCAGCGCAAGTATCGAACAAGTCTCGCAAAACGCTGAGCAAGCGCGCACCATCGCCCATCGTTCGAGTGATGAAGCACGTGAGAGTAGCACGGTTATTGAGCAAATGACGCAGGCGATGGACCGCATTAATCAGGCGGTGACGCAAGCTTCGCAACGGCTAACGGAACTCGACTCACAGTCAGAGAAAATTAACGCCATTGTATCTGTTATTAAAGGCATCGCCGATCAAACTAACTTGCTTGCCTTGAATGCCGCGATCGAAGCGGCTCGCGCGGGTGATCAAGGACGGGGATTCTCAGTCGTAGCGGATGAGGTCAGAAGCTTGGCACAACGCACGGCAGAATCAACTGATGAAATTGAACATATGGTCGGTGAGATCCAGCGGGGCACACAAACCAGTGTTCAGCAGATGCAGCGTGGCGTGAGCGAAGTAGAGGAGGGCGTCGAGCTCGCTGACATGACTGGGCAGGCAATGACGCGTATTCGTGGTAGTTTCGATGAGGTCATGCAGGTCGTTCAGGAAATTAGCGATGCGCTGAAGGAGCAAAATCGTGCCAGCGATGAAGTGGCAGAAACCGTCGAGCGCTTTGCCGGTATGGCACAACAAAACCAAGAAGCCACACGGCATTCGAGCGGTACTGCGCATACCTTGCAAACGTTGGCTGCACAGCTCGAGCAAACGGTTAAACGTTTTTCTCTGGATTAATCAAAACAGAGTCAAAAATTGTGGAAATATCGCCCATTTGTGTTCCAATAAGCGTAAGAGGTTTGATACCATATACAAAAAATAAACAAAGGAATGCTCAGTGCGCTTTTTGTTCGGAAAAAAAACAGGCTCTAACTACCAGTTAGTGATAAGCATCAGCGCTGCTGAACTTCGTCTGTTGATCCTTAAAGAAAAGCCAAATAAGGCGCCTGAGTTAATCGTCAATGATGTCGAGCGACTACAGAATAATAATATTACACAAGCGCTCAGCAACCTTAACGAACGTTATAAGAAATTGTCGTTAGATGACGCCAAAGTGACGTTCGTATTGCAGCCCGCTCATTATCAATCGACGGCGGTCGATCGGCCTGATGTGCCGGACGAAGATCTCGCCGCTAGCTTACGCTTTCAACTCGATGAACTGACAGAAATGAGCCCTGATCAGATGATTACTGATTATTATGAGCTTCCATTGCAAGCCAGTGGCCAGGATAAAGTCACCGCGGTGGTGGCGGCAAAGGAGCTGTTAGCGAATATCGTCAATGCGGTTGCAGCACAATCTTGGCAACTCACCGATATCACCGTGAGTGAGGTGGTATTAAAGAATTTGTTTCAGCATCGAGAAAAGCCCTGCATGGTGTTATATGGGCTTAGTCAGAATCGCTATGTAGCGCAAATATATCGTGCCGGTGAGCTCGTATTCACCCGTGAGCTCCGCGGAGTGCGAGACCTCTCCAAATATAGCGTAGAAGAAATAAAACTCGGCGCGCTCGAGCCGCTTGCGACCGAAATTCAACGTTCAATGGATTACTACGAAGGGCAACTGCGACAAGCAGGCTTGCGCGAGGTTGTCTTAGCGGTGGCGGGTCCTCAGCGAGAGGCGATGGCCGAGTCACTGCATGAGTTGTTAGCGGTTGACGTTGAACTGTTTGAATATCCGCAATGGATGAATGAGTTGTGTGAGGGGGATTTTTCTGACCTTGAGGCCTTGGCGGCTAGTATAACGCCAAGTGCACAGGGAGATGCCCAATGAAGCAGTCGATTAACTTATATACCGATGAACTTAAACCGGTTGTTTTAAAACTTTCGTTAGCGCGTAGCTTAGTTGCGGCGCTGGTTCTGACGTTAGTTATCCTGGTGGCTTGGATTGTGCTACAGCAAATCGCCGAGCAACGTAGTGCCGAGGCTGATCGTGTTAACCAACAATTGCAGCAGTTGCAACAGCAACAAACTCAGTTGCAGTCGCAGGTACAACAAAAGAACCCTGATCAGCAGTTAGTTCAACAATCCGAGAGCTTGAGTCGACGGATTCAGCAACAAATGCAGTTGAACGAACGCTTGACTCATCTTGAGTCGCGGCAGCTAATTGCGCCTCAGCAATTGATGGCAGAGCTCCAAGCGATTGATATGGAAGGTCTTTGGTTGACTGAGTTCGGTATTTCAGAGGGACGCATTAATCTGCATGGTAAGGCCATTAAGGGCAACCTGATTCCAAGCTGGATGGCGCGTTTTGATGGCGAACCGGTATTGAGTGACAGTCGCTTCTCGGTTGTCGACTTATCGCAAGACGAGCAGGACAACCAAACCTTCAGTTTGGCGAGTGAGCGAGGGTCGGATGAATAAGCGCTGGCAACAAATGAATGACTGGTTTCAGCAGCAACCCCGCGATCGCCGCATTCTGATTGCAACGTTGTTATGGGTAGTTATCGCGGTTTACTTAGTCAGTGTGCTGATCATGCCTGAAATTAAAACCATGAATACCGCGAGTCAACGTACTGCTCAACTGCAACAGCAAGTGACCCAAGCCGAAGCCTTGAACGAACAACTGCAGCGTCAATTGCAACACGACGTCAACCAACCGTTGCGCGAAGATATTACAAGTAAGCAAAAACGTTTGCAGCAACTCGTCGAACAAGCAAGTGGGCACAGCGTTTTAGGTGTCGCGCAACGAAAGCAGTTTTTGCGAGAGGCGCTTAACTATCCGGATAGTATGCAACTGATTTCGCTCAATACGCCGCAGCCAGAACGCATTACCGATGAAGATAGCGGAGCGCTTTATCAGCATCGGGTTGATGCCGTGCTTAGGGGCGACTTTGCTACCATCAAACGCTATGCCGAGCAATTGCAAACCGCGTTTCCGGAAGTTGAATGGCTAAGATTCAATTATCAGGTTGATACCTATCCACAAGCGCAACTCACGATTGCGTGGCGCATTATTAGTATGGATAAGGAGTTTATCGGTGCTAACTAGTCCTTATCGTGTTGGATATTTGCTGGCAAGCGTCCTGCTGCTTACTTCTGTGCAAACGTTGGCGCAAGACCCTACCCGCCCCTATGGTTGGCAGGCCGGTCGCAGTGCCGGTGTTGATCAAGATATGAATTTAGTATTAACGCAAGTCGTGGTGTCGAGTGACTCCCAACGCGCGTTAATTAACAATCAATGGCTCAAGCCTGGGGATACGATCGCAGGCTATCAGGTTGATGGTATCGGTTCTAACCAGGTTGTGCTGCGCAGTAATCAAGAGCAACGCGTGCTTAAGTTATTTCAGCCATTGAATATAAAGAATAATGAATCTCAGGGAGATCAAGAATGAGAGTGCTTTGGATAGCAGCGATAGCAGCGTTGCTGACGAGTTGCGCCTATCAGCCCGATAAAAAACCACAAGAGGCTTATCAGGCGATGCAGCAAGATACCCCTGTGCAAGGTAGTAACAAGAAATCCACCACACTACCGACGGATGTCGCTGCGTTTTTAAACCAGTCTGCAGAGAGTAACGTTTCTGGCGCGAGTGAGCTTGTTGGTGAAGAGCCACGCTTTGTGTTGCAGGCGGATGGTGTTGCGGCAAAGCAGTTTTTTTACAGCCTCACCGTGGATACGCCCTATAACATCGTTGTGCACCCTGATGTAACGGGCGATATTTCGCTTGATTTAAAGGACGTGACTATTGATGAAACACTCGATGTCGTGAGTGATATCTATGGTTATGAAGTTCGTCGCGAAGGCCGAATGATCCAAGTGTATCCAGCAGGCGTGCGCACGCAAACATTTACACTCGACTATCTTTCGTTAAAACGTTTTGGCTTGTCGCAAACGCAAATTACCAGCGGCGGTGTGAGCCAAGAACGGAACAACAACAGTGGCTATGGTAACAACAACCGTAGTAATAGTAGCCTTTCTAATAACAGTGGCTTAGGTGGCCTGAATGGGAGCGGCCAAAACCAGAATTTTGGTGGTATGAATGCCGGCGGTGCTAATGGTGCTTCGGTAAACACACAGTCTGAAACAGACTTGTGGGGCAGCCTAGAAGATATGATAGAAGGCATCGTAGGCGGCAATGGTAGTGTGGTACTTTCACCGCAAGCGGGGTTAGTCAGTGTGACCGCGCAACCGTCTAAGCTGCGTGCGGTCGATCAGTTTCTAGAAAACTTGCAGTCACGTTTGCAACGTCAGGTTATTCTTGAAGCGCGCATTGTTGAGGTCACGTTGGGTGATCAGTATCAACAAGGTATCCGTTGGAACGAACTCAACATGAGTGGGCGTTTTGACTTTGGCTTTAATGGCTCCGTTCCGAATGACATTGCTGCCGCCACGGCCGACGGCGTGTTTGGTCTAACATTTAATTCTGACCGTTTTACAGGTTTCTTAGAGTTACTGCAGACTCAAGGCAGTGTGCAAGTACTATCAAACCCACGCGTCACGGCCTCGAACAATCAAAAAGCGGTGATTAAAATTGGTGAGGATGAGTACTACGTCACTGATGTTACCTCGCAAACCAATACTACAGTCACACAGGATGCGTTAACGAGTTCAAATGTTGATTTGACGCCATTTTTCTCGGGTATCTCACTCGATGTAACGCCTCAAATTAGTGACGACGGTGAAGTGACTCTGCACGTTCACCCATCGGTGGTCGAAACCAGCGAGCAGGAAAAAGTTATCACGATTGGTGACGAGACGTTAAGGTTGCCGCTGGCGCGTAGCAATATTCGTGAATCGGATACCATCGTCCGTGCGCGTAGCGGAGAAATTGTGGTGCTGGGAGGCTTGATGCAAAACTCGACGTCCGAGAATGTCGAGAAAGTGCCCTTATTGGGCGACTTGCCGCTGGTGGGTAATCTTTTCAAAAATAAAAGCAATGACTCATCTAAGAAAGAGTTGGTGATTTTAATTAAGCCAACGGTTATCGGTGCAGACACCTGGCAAAAGGAGCTAGAGCGTTCGCGTGAGCTGCTGGAAACCTGGTTTCCAGATATCGCTCAAGACCAGTAAACGTTGAATCGCTATGTACTTGTATCATTACGGGCTGAATCAACTGCCGTTTACCATAACACCCAATACACAGTTCTACTGTGAGCTGAAAAGTCACGATCAAGCGGCTAAAGTGGTGTTAACGGCGCTGAATACGGGTGAGGGCTTCATTAAAGTCACTGGCGAAGTCGGTACCGGTAAAACATTGTTATGCCGGCGCCTGCTAGAAGAAATACCTGATTATTTCTACACCGCGTATGTGCCCGATTCTTATCTTAGCCCTGACCAACTTAGACGTGCAGTAGCACAAGAGTTGGGCGTTGATACCGCTGCGGTAGAGAGTGAACACCAACTCGCTCGTGCACTGCAGGAAAGATTGTTAGAGATTAGTCAGTCTGAACGTGCGGTCGTGTTGATTGTGGATGAAGCGCAGGCGCTGCCGGAGGATAGTCTAGAGGCGTTGCGGCTGCTCTCTAATTTAGAGACTGAGTCGCGTAAATTACTGCATATTATTCTAGTAGGGCAGCCAGAGCTTGATGAACGTTTGGCGCAACATAACTTTCGTCAGTTAAGACAGCGTATTAGCTTTTCACATCGACTGACCGCAATGAATGCACGCGAAACCGCGCAGTACATCGGTCATCGCATGCGTATCGCGGGCTATAAAGGGGAGCCGATTTTTTCAGCCGGATTGGTGTCCGCATTGTATGAGAGTAGCCGAGGTATTCCGCGGTTAGTGAATGTGTTGGCGCATAAAATGCTGCTACTGGCTTACGGTGAGGGGCGGAAAAAGTTGTCACATAAAGACTTAAAATTGGCAACTAAGGATACCGCAGATACGCGCTATCGCTCGCCGGCCGTGCGCCTGATGATATGGACATTGTTATTGGTGTTAGTGGGTGCTTCAGCGTTACTTGGCTTAACTTTTGAGCATCCCGCTTGGCCGTGGAATTCTGTCGCATGAGTATATTGAATAAAGTATTAAAAGATTTGGATAAGCGTGGACAAAAGCCGGGTGAGGCAGAGCGTAGCGGTGGCTCAGCGGTTGCGGGCCCATCTTCACGTTTGCCTTGGATGATTGCCATTGCAGCAGTCGTACTGTTAGTGGTTGCTCTCATTGCCGGTTACGTTAGTTGGACGTATTGGGCCGGCGATAGCCGCTCGCTTGATGCTAAAAGCGATGAGAAATCACAGCCTCGGTTAGTACAGCAGGCGCCGAGCTCACAAAAAAGTGATTTCGTCCGTCCAGCAACTATGACGGAGCCGCAACCAAAACCTTCAGATGGCAGTACGCAACAGAAGGCCAATGTAAAACCTGAACCTCAGCCAGCGTCCGTTGAGGCTAAACCGGTAAAGGAAGCGGATACAGCAACACAGACCGTGTCAGAGCCTACCCCCCAAATGGATGCTCAAACTGAAGTTGACCCAGAGCCCGAACCAGCGTCAGAACCGACATTGGTGAAAAAATCGGTTCAATTGTCACCTCAACAACTCATCGAACGCGAAATCACCGCAGCACATGAGACGGCCGAGAAAGGACTGCTGAGCGAATCTGCAAAGCATTGGCAGCGCGTATTGAGCATTGACCCTAATCACATCGAAGCACGTCGCCAACTGGCAGCGCTCCAATTTGGGCGGAATCGCTGGCAGGACGCTTTACAGGTGTTAACCGCCGGGCTCGAACTGAACCCCAAAGCGCATGAACTGCGCTTGCTTGCGGCTAAAATGCTGCAGAAACGAGAACAACCTCAGTTAGCGCTGACATTGCTACAACAAGCGCAACCGCAAGTGAGTGACCACTTAGAATATTATCGGTTAAAAGCACAACTCGCCCAGCAATTGAACCAGTGGGGCGTAATGGCTCAGAGCTATAAAGCACTCACTGAAACACAACCGACGCAGGGTCGTTGGTGGCTCGGGCAAGCCATTGCGCAACAGCAGTTAGGCGAAACCGAAAATGCCGTAGATGCGTTTAAGCGCGCACGAAAATTAATTCAACATGCGCCCACACTCGACTTTATCGAGCAACAACTCAACTTATTGGTAGAGCAGGATGAAGCGACCTCGTCTTAAAATGCGACTGGGTGACTTGCTGGTACATGAGCAGGTCATCAGTGAAGAGCAACTTGAAAGTGCGCTGCAAGAACAGCAGGTGAGCGGGCGTAAGCTCGGTGCTACGCTGATTGATCTTGATTATATAACCGAAGAACAGTTACTCGATTTTTTAGCCCAGCAATTGAAGCTTGAACGGGTCAGCGTTGCCGACAAAAAAATTAGCCCGAAAGACGTGCAATTGTTGCCAGAGGTACAAGCGCGCCGTTACCGTGCTTTAGTGATTGAGGCCGATAGCGATACTGCGCTCATAGGGATGAGCGACCCAGCAGACTTGGCCGCAGTTGATGCGGTAACTCAGCATCTCGCGCCACGCGAAATTACACTGGCGGTCGTCTCTGAAGGAGAGTTGCTGTCGGCGTTTGATAGTTTGTACCGACGCACTAAAGAAATTGAGACCTTTGCGAGTCAGTTGCAGACGGAATATGAAAAAACCGAAGACTTCACGCTCGGTGCGGATAGCCTAGATGACGACGATGATGATGCGACGGTCGCTAAGCTGTTAAAGTCGATTTTTGAAGACGCCGTACAAGTACGCGCCTCGGATATTCATATCGAACCCGATCAAAATATGCTGCGCATCCGCCAACGGGTAGATGGTGTGTTGCAAGAAAATATTCTTGATGAGACCAATATCGCCAATGCGCTGGTTTTACGCCTGAAACTGATGGCAGGACTGGATATTTCCGAGCGCCGCTTACCTCAGGACGGGCGCTTTAACATCAAGGTGAAAAAACACAGTATTGATGTGCGTGTATCCACCATGCCGGTGCAGTACGGCGAAGCTTGTGTCATGCGTTTACTCGATCAGTCCAGCGGTATTTTATCGTTGGATCAAGTCGGTATGCCGCCGGATATCCTCAAGCGCGTGCGTCACTTAATTCACCGTCCGCACGGTATGTTACTAGTAACGGGCCCAACCGGTTCGGGTAAAACAACTACGCTCTATGGCGCCTTGAGTGAACTCAATACCGAAGAAAAGAAAGTTATTACCGTAGAAGATCCTGTGGAATACCGTCTACCGCGGATCTCGCAGGTGCAAGTGAGTAACAAAATTGGACTCGATTTTGCCCGCGTATTGCGTACCACGTTGCGGCAGGACCCGGATATTATCATGGTGGGTGAGATGCGTGACCATGAGACCGTCGAAATCGGCCTACGCGGCGCGATAACGGGTCACATGGTGTTATCAACGCTACATACTAACGACGCAATTACCAGTGCCATGCGTTTGATTGATATGGGCGCGCCTTCGTACCTCGTTGCGGCGGCACTGCGCGGTGTGATTGCGCAGCGATTGGTGCGGCGTGTCTGTGAGCGCTGCGCACAAGATGACACACCCGACGAGGCTCAACGCGCGATACTTGAACACTTGGAGAAAGGTAGCTGCGACCAGCCTTTTAAAAAGGGCGTAGGGTGCCAAAACTGTAACCACACTGGATACCGAGGCCGTATCGGTGTGTTTGAACTGCTTGAAATGAACAGCGCCATGATGGAAGCATTACGGCAAGAGGATACTCAACGCTTTGCTGAGGCTGCTAAGAACGCTAAGGGCTATCGCTCAATGGCCAACGTTGCACTCGATTTTGCTAAACAAGGTGTGACCAGCATTGATGAGGTGTTGTTCCTCGCCGAGAGCGTAGAAGAAAACGTCGCTGCGGCCAATATCAGTGAGCTGGCGCAACGTGATGAGGGTGATGACTAACCATGCAGTTTAGCTACAAAGCGCGTGATAAATCAGGCAGTATGCAGCAAGGGACGGTTGAGGCAAACGATGCCAAAGCAGCCGCTCAGACGCTGATGCAGCGCGGTTTGATCCCCGTCGATGTAGCGGCAAACAAGGGCAAAATTAGTAGCACGAGAACCAATAAACCAAGCGGCACGCTTTGGCAACGACTGAAGGCGATGACAGAACCGAGTGTCGAACTCGACCAACTGATTATCTTTTGTCGCCAAATGTACTCCTTAACGAATGCGGGTATTCCCATTTTGCGCGCCATTGAGGGACTCGCCGACACCACCCAGAACAAACGTTTAGAACGTGCGTTACGCGATGTCCACGGACAGCTCGAACGCGGTCGCACCTTGTCGGCGGGAATGTCACAGCACCCTAAAGTATTCTCGCGCTTGATCGTCGCGATTGTCCACGTAGGTGAGAATACCGGTCAGTTGGAAGAGTCGTTCGAGCAATTGGCACTGTATTTGGAAAAAGAGCAAGATACCCGAAAACGTATTAAAGCCGCGACGCGTTATCCGACCTTTGTGATGATTGCTTTGGTGGTGGCGCTCTTTGTTCTAAACATTTTTGTGATACCGACTTTTGCAAATATGTTCAGTCGCTTTAAGGTCGAGCTTCCGTGGGCAACGCGTGCACTGTTAGGTACCTCGGAATTTTTCGTTGCCTACTGGCCACTCATGTTGATTGCCATGGTCGGTGCTTTCTTTGGTATCCGGGCTTATGTGAACAGTGCTCCTGGTCGTCTGTTATGGGACCGCTGGAAACTGCGCATGCCGATCATCGGGTCGATTTTAGAGCGCTCAATTTTATCGCGTTTCGCGCGCAGTTTTTCCGTTATGTTATCGGCAGGGGTGCCCTTGACGCAGGCGTTATCCTTGGTAGCCGAAGCCGTCGATAACGCTCACATGGAGCGCAAGATATTAGATATTCGACGCACTATTGAGCGGGGTGAAAATCTCTCGCGTGCCGCTCGTCAATCAAAGCTGTTTACACCGCTGGTGTTGCAAATGATTGTGGTCGGCGAAGAAACGGGACGCAGTGATACGTTGTTAAAGGAAGTCGCCGATTACTATGAGCGCGAGACTGACTACGATCTGAAAACACTGACCGCGCGTATTGAGCCTGTCATGATCGGCTTTGTCGCTGTGTTAGTGCTGATCTTGGCGTTGGGTATCTTCACACCAATGTGGGATATGATGAATGCGTATCAGGGACGATAATGAAAAGCCAGGCGCAGAGTGAACAAAACTTTCGGAGTTTATTGCAAAATCTGGTTGTTATCATCAGTGTGTTCGTGCTTTCGGGGGTAGCGTTATGGATCTGGTTTGCCCCTGGTGAGCACAGTGGCTGGCAAGAAACCAAGCGCGATATGGAGTTACGACGCTTTAATGATTCGTTGTTACTGGCACGCGCAGAGTGGATGCGCGAAGGTAAACCTAAACAGGTCTCACTTAACATAAGTGGTAGTGAGCAAAGCATCCAAATGAACAGCAAAGGTTGGCCAGCGGTTGAACAAGGATGCGTTGAACTTTGGCAACGCCTTGCCGATGCGCCAAGCCAATTAACAGGCTCGGTTGAGGGTCAAACGTGTTTATTTAGAATTGAACAAAAGCTATGGCAGGAATACAACGCTGAAACAGGTCAAATCCGGGCAAAAAACGCTAAATTCGACCTATGAATTGTAAAAATGTCGTTATACAATATCACGAGAAATGATAAAGGACGCTGACTATGGATAAACGGCAACAAGGTTTCACAATCATTGAGTTGATCATCGTGGTGGTGATTCTAGGCTTGTTAGCAGCCTCTGCTTTACCTCGCTTTACCGATGTCACCGCCGATGCAGAGGACTCAGCTATTGAAGGCGTTGCTGGTGGCTTTGCCAGTGCAGTGGGCATTGTGCGCGGTGAGTGGGAACTGCGCGGGCGACCTAAAGGTGGCACGGACGGCGCAGGCGCCGAGTTACAGATGGATGGCGTGCCGGTCTATGTGGATGGCGATACAGGCTATCCCGTTAGTGGCAACAACGACACGGCGACTGATGTCACGCTCAGTAATGAAGATTGCCGCACCGTAATGACGGCTATTTTGCAAGGTTCACCCACGGTGATGGCGGAAGGTGATGGCGGTGCGATTGATGAGTACCGTTATTATACTTACGCAACGGACGATCCAAACGCCTCGACGGCGCAAGGGCAAGGTACCAATCAAGTGTGTGTTTACTATCTAGTGAACACTATTAAAGGAATTAGTCCTTTACCCTCGGGTAATGACTATCAGACAACCGGTAACTCGTTTGTCTACAACCCAAGGAACGGTGGTGTAAACGTGTTTAGTAACAATAACTAACGCAGCACCAGAACTTATTTTATTTCAATGGAGAATGTAATCATGCGCAACCAAAAAGGTTTCACGCTCATCGAGCTTATTATTGTTATTGTTGTTCTCGGTATTCTTGCCGTGACAGCAGCCCCTCAGTTCTTTAACTTCTCGGGGGACGCGCGCACTTCGACCGTTAAAGGTTTGAAGGGTAATATTCAAGGTGCTTACCAAACTGTATATGCGAAAGCGGCAGTTCAGGGTAAGTTAGCTGGCACAGCGGCTGCTCCAGCTGATGTTGAGGGTATTGATACAGTTTATGGTTATCCTGCTGCTACTGCGGACGGTATCGCTAAAGCTGCGTCACTAGGCTCCAATAATGAAGATTGGGTATTTGCGATAGGAGACGCCTCTACCAATACAACAACTGATGTTTTCTATATTGGTCCAGCAGGTTTTTCTGATCTGAACGACAGCTCTACGGCAGAAGATATTTATGCCACTTCTTGCTATGTATCTTATGCGAATGCTACAGATGCAAACACGCCACCAACAGTAACTGCGGTTACAACTGGCTGCACCAACTAATCCAACCATTTTTTAATGGTCGAATCTCGGCTCGCCGTCTCGGCGGGCCGAATATTTAAGGTCTCTCCTATGAAAGGCTTCACCCTAGTAGAACTGATCATTGTTTTAGTAGTGGTGGGTATCCTCGCGGTTGGCGCGGCGCCTTTATTTATTGGCTCCGGCGGTACCGAAAGTCTAGTTTTGCGCGAACGCGCGCTCTCTATTTTACGCAATGTACAACTCAATGCGATGCAAAATACGCAAGCAGACTGCTACGTTGCGGTACTTCAAAACGACGCACTCGGTTTAGCGACCACGCCAGTATGTGGTGCGAGCAGCTCAACCTTAGCAGCGTCAGAAGACAGTGCCAACCGAATGGTCGGTTTTGCGGGTAAAACCCTGACGGTTACCGACAGCAACGGCGCCCCAGTGAGTTTACCTGCAGAAATTGAGTTTGGTCCGCTTGGACGACCCGATGACACCTCAGGGCTGATTTGTAGCGGCAACCAAGCCTGCCGTCTCACCTTTACAGAAACTAACGGCGCAAACCAGTCGGTGTGTATCAACCGCGAAGGTTACATTTATGGCTGTTAGCAAGCATCAACGCGGCTTCACGCTCATCGAAATTATTGCCGGCATCATTGTTGTGGGTATTATTACGTTGGTGGTTACCGCGGGCATGGGGCCGTTGTTTAAACAAAGTGTAGACCCGTGGCAACAAGTGCGCGCCGCCGAGCTGGGCCAGAGTCTGATTAACGAAATCCTTTCCCGCCGGTTTGATGAAAATGGCTCTAGCGCTATTGGCGAAGCCCGCTGCGGAGAGTCGGGAATAAGTTGTACGACACTACCTGCCAACTGTCCAACCGACCCTAGTGCAATGACCTTTAGGGAAGAGGCCGATCGTACCGAGTTTGATGACGTAGACGACTACCATTGCCTAGAGCTCAGTGGTCCTGATGTCGCGGACACCTTAGCGCAGAGCTTAACAGACGATTACCGCGGATTTACCTTGCAGGTCAGAGTCAGTTACCAGCAACCCGATACACTTAAACGTATCGTCGTCAGTGTAAACACGCCGCAGCAACAAATCATTGAATTTGCCGCGCTAAGGGGGAACTGGTGATACGTAATCGCGGCTTTACCTTAGTGGAACTGGTTATCGTCATTGTATTGTTAGCGATTGTGGCGATATTCTCCTTTCAGTTTGTCGGCTTTGGTTCGCGTATGTACGCCAGTGGTGCTGAACGAGTGCGGATCCTTGACCAAAGTCGCTTTGTAATTGAACGCTTAACGCGCGAGGTCCGTAACTCCGTGCCCAATAGTGCACGTGTCGCCGCGGGGGGCCAGTGTTTAGAGTTTGTGCCGATCCGTGCGGCAGGCACCTATTACAATGCGCCACTTCGTAACAGTGACCCAGAGCAACTGACCTTTGTCTCACTGTCAGAAGTATGGGAGACGATAACTGACACGGATCGCTTGTTTATCTTTGCTACGCTCAGCTCACATATTTATGACGCTGATGCCGGTCGCTCGGCGACCCTGGCAGCATCGACAGACAATGACGACAGCACATACGAGCAAGTACTCGATCTAGCTTCTGGCTCAGTGTTTAGCCAGAGCTCACCTCGGCAACGTTTGTTTATCGGACAACCACCAGTGAGCTACTGTGTAGAGAGCAACCAAATCGTGCGCTACAGCAACTATGGTTGGCAGGTGAGTCAACCTATACCGGGTAGCTTTCCGAGCGCCGAGCGCAGCGTGATGGCAGAACAAGTCGCCAATATTGCATTGGCGGAGCCCGCTTTTCAGGTCGACCGGGCCACGCTACTGCAAAATAATATTGTGCATCTGTTCATTCAATTTACTAGTATAGATGATGAACGTTTATTCTTCAGTCAAGAGGTTCATATTCCCAATGCCCCCTAGCTATCATTCACAACGAGGCAGTGCGCTGGTTGTCGCGATTTTTGTGATTGTGGTGACAGGGTTGCTGGTCGCGACCTTATCACGGCTAGTGACCACCAGTAGTGACAGTGTCGTCGTTGAAGTCTATGGTACGCGCGCCTACACCGCTGCACAAAGTGGCTTGCAGCAGGGAATGTACGAACTATTTCCACTTAACCAACCGATGGCCAACTGTGCTGCGGTTACAGGTACGCCCGTCGACTTAAGCGGCATTCCATCCTTAGCAAACTGCTCAGTCACCCTGAGCTGCCAAGCGTTTGATTACACTGCAGACGATACCCACTACCGCATTGAAGCACTGGGTCAATGTGAGGCAGGGGGGCAAACCACCGAGCGTCTGCTCGCAATGGAAGCGAGGACGATTGAATGAGAGGTTGGCTAGTATGGTTAACCTTACTGCTCGCCGCTGCGCTGATGTCAGTATCCGCGCTCGCAAAGCAATATCAGTTGCCTGATGATGCGGGCAAAAATAATAACGCCTTTAACCCATGCCGTGTCCAGAATGAGAGCGGCGTGACGGTCATACGTTGCCCAAGCAGTGTATTTGGCCAAGTATACAGTCGCGATCGAGTTGCATTTAATGCCTCCCCCGTACGTTTAGAACTAACAGGTGATGTCACCGTCAATGCCGAGGTCAATGTTCGCTCATCAGCTGAGCTACTCGTGGTTGTTTCGGGGCGACTGACCTTAAACAGCAACGCTGGATTAGTGGGCAATGTTGAGACCACCGGTGGTGTCACGCTAAACAGTGATTTACAGGGCAGCATTCAAACCAATGGCGATGTGTCCGTTAATAGCAATGGCAGCGTGAGTGGGCGTGTAGCAAGTGGTGGTAGCGTGACCAACAATAGCCGCGTTGGCGGTGAAGTGGTCGCTGCTGGCGCTGTGACCAACAACAGCAATGCGCGTATCAATGGACCTGTAACTGCGGGCGGTTCATTGACTAATAACGGATTGATTAACGGTAACACCGATGTCGAAGGGTCCTTGGTTAATAACTCTAATGCCGAAATCAACGGTAATGTGAATGTTGATGGTGCGCTGAATAATAATGGTCGTATCAATGGGCAATATATCAATGCGCCTTGCACCGACTCGCCCAATCCGCGAGCCTGTGGCAACGGGCAGTTTAATGTCGATCGGCAATGTAATATCAATGATAACGAAGGCCCATGCGTCCCGAATTCTAACAATAACTATACGCCTGTGGGTGACTGGCATTTTGATGAAGACCGTTGGAGTGGCAACGCCGGCGAGGTGGTGAACAGTGTTGGCAATAATTACGCAGGCTTTGCTCAACAAGATGCCTATACCAGTGCATTTAACCCAGCGCGCCCGGGCAGTGAAGGTACCTGTCGTTACGGTCGATTTAATGGTAATAACTACGTCGAGATCCCCAATGTTACGCCATTGGCCAATCAAAACAGTGTGAGTTTATCGATGTGGTTGAATGGCTCAGCCAACGCACAAAACGCCCAAGATAACTATCAAACGCTCATTGTGTATGGTGAGGGACCGACGGAAGGCGGTGCTGGACGGTTTGAGGTCTATCGTCGCACGCGTGACGGACGGCTCTACTTTGAGGTACGGTCGATATTTGGTCAAATCTACAATGTCAGTGTTGATGGTAATCAGGTATTTGACGGCAACTGGCATCATCTAGCGGCGACGTTTGACAATAGCAACCGACGTTTATCGTTATATATTGATAACAGCCTAGTAGCCACGCAAAGCTTACCTGCATCTATTACGTTGAATTATATCGGGTCTAGCCCAGAGCTTTATATTGGCGGTCAGCAATTTCAAGGCTTTGGTTTTAACGGCTCGCTCGATGAAGTCACTGTCGCAAGCGGCGTTTATTCCAGTCAGCGTGTCAGCGAACTGTATACCCGTACGCGCCCCTGTACCAGTAACGGTGCATTACCCCAATGCAGTGCCGTGTGGGCCGACGGTTTTGATTATCGCGGTAACAACGAAGTTGATACCATTACCTTACCCGACCAAGACTATGGCACCAACCTACCTCAGCAGCTCGACCCGATTGATTACTTGCGCGTTGGCAACTTTAGCGATATAGGACAAAACTACCAGACCAATGGACCGACTTCGCGGGTGTACATTGATGGCGACTTAACTATTCAAGCTGGACGTCGCATTAATGTCGGTGGCGACCCAAACGCCTTTATGCTTATCGTGACCGGTGATTTGACCATTGCTCAGGACGTTCAGATTAATGGTTACATCTATGTGGCTGGAGATTTTACCTACTATGAATCGAGTCGCGAGAGCGAGCGAGTTCGAGTCAATGGTGCCATTAGCGTGGCAGGTAGTTCGTATTATTATAACGACCGCTACGATATCGAGGTGAATTATCAAGCGCCTGCGGTACCACTTGCGGGCGGGCAATTCTGTGCAGCGCAACCGGCCGAATTGCCAGACGCCGTACTGCGCTGGCAGATGAATAGTAATGACTGGCAAGGTAACGCTGGCGAGGTTATTGATAGCTCTATCAACAACTTGAATGGTGTGGCACGCAACGGAGCGCAACGTTATAGCGCAGACTCAGGCTCAGCATTGGTGACTAACGATAATGGCTTCGGCACCTGTGGTTATGGCTATTTTGACAATATTCAACAGCAATACCTTGAAGTCGCCGACGCGCCCATGCTCGATTTGAGTAATGCCTTTACGATCGGTTTATGGGTAAAGCCGCAGCGCTACCCGGCGTCTGGACTGATGACATTAGTGTCAAAAGATGAGAACTATGAATTTCACCTGCGCAGTGATGGCACCATTAATTGGTGGTGGAATACGCCGACAGGAGAAATACAAGAGTTTAATAGTCAATCGGCAGTACCGTTAAACCAATGGAGCTATGTTGCGATACGGTATCAAAATGGCGCGCAAACGATTTTTATCAATGGTGAAGTCGCCGGCACAGCGAGTTTTACCGGTGGTGTCGCAAATAATAACGATCCCTTGCAAGTAGGTGCCGACCAAGGTGCCCTAGGCCGTTATTTCAGTGGTTTTCTCGATGAGCTGAGTGTGTTTGACCAAGCACTCTCTGAACGACAGATCCGCGACCTGCAACAACAGCGCACACTGTGTGGCGGACAAGAGCAAGTTTGTGTGGTGCCTGAGCTTAATAGTAGTTCGTTTGCTCAAGATTGGACCGCAACGACGTTTAATAACAGCACGTCGCCGAGTATTGTCAACGGTCGCATCAGACTGACCAGTAACCAGAATAATCAATCCACAGCGCTATCATTAAATCAATCAGTACCTGCACGTGGACATTTAACCGAAGTGGTGTTCCGCATGTATGCCTACGCAGGTAGCGGTGCTGATGGGATTGCCTTGGTGTTTTCAGATAGCAATCAAGTGGCACAGCCGGGCAACTATGGCGGTTCACTGGGCTACGCAAACGGCAATAACAATGATGGCTTCAACGGTGGTTGGCTCGGTGTCGGTTTTGACGAATACGGTAACTTTTCGCGTGCCACCGAAGGCCGAGTGGGGGGCTTAGGTGATGGCTCGCTTGCGCTTTCGCAAACTCGTGATCGCGTGGTGTTGAGAGGCGCGGAGACCGGTAACGTCAATACCCAGTATCAATTCATCGGGGCGTCGGAGCAGCTGGTTCCTGGCATTGATGAAAGTAATAGCATTATACCCGCTCCGGGTCATTTGTATCGCGTTCGCATTGATAACCGCGATCAACAAAATGTGGCCGTCTCCGTCGAGCGCGATCTTACCGGTACTGGCAATGCTTATACTACGATTTACGATAATAGCGATATTTCGGCTATCCAACCCCAGCTGCCACAGCGCTTTACGATCAGTTTTACCGGCAGTACGGGCGGCTCGACGAACATCCACGAGTTTAACTATTTTAGTGTGTGCTCGTTGCCAGGCAGCGGTGTCGATGAACAAGTCGATCACTATCGACTCGCTTTTTCGAGTCCGACTGTGCTTTGTAATGGCGCACAGGTTCAGGTAAGCGCGTGTCAGGACAGCGAATGCAGTTCACTTTACAACGAACCGGCTACTGTCACACTCAGCGACATTAATGGTACTTGGAGTAACGCGATACCCACCTTTACAGGAAGCACTGTGTTGGGTTTACAGCCCGATAGCGCAGGTAGCTATCGTTTGGGTATCACAGATAACTCAGCGTCACCCGTCGCCGCTAACCCGGTGCAGTGTTTTGTCAACGGTGAAGCGAGCGATGACTGTACACTGCAAGTCAATGACGCGGGCTTTGTGTTTGTCGATGATAACGCAAGCGGTATTAACAGTATTGCGCGTCAAACCTCCGGTACAACGACCTCGGGCATAAAATTGCGTGCGGTGCAGACTAATGACCAGACCCTTGCGTGTGAGGCAGTGCTTGAGCCGGTCAGCACGATCGAGATGCGTGCACAGTGCATTGATCCACAAGTATGCCAAGATGTATCAACTTATCCGCAAGCACAGTTCAACATTAACAATACGGCAATACCGACTCGAGACGACTGGGGCTTGGTACCTGTTGATTTTGTTGATGGCGAAGCCGCCGTTGAATTGAATTATGGTGATGCAGGTGCAACCAGTGTGTCGGCACGTGCACAGTTAGACAATGGTGTGGTATTGCAGGGCACCTCGAATCCTTTTGTTTGGACGCCGGCAAGTATTGACGCCAGTCATGCACAGTTGGATAGCAATAGCTATACAGGCGGTATTATCGCCAAAGCGGGTGAGCCTTTTAAAATGGAACTGCAAGCACGCAACAGTAACGGTGATATTACCCCTAATTTTGGTAATGAGATCCAAGCTGCTGGTTTGGTGCTCGATAGCAACGCGACAGCATCAGGACTTGTCACCAATAAGAATGGTGAGCTTTCCGACTACACTGCCTTTACCATGAGCGCACCCGCGACCTTCAGCAATGATACATTGACCTATTCAGAAGTAGGCTTTGCCACCGTGACCGCGGAGATCGCGGGACAGTCCTACTTGGCGCAGTATCATCAGCCTAATTCGGGCAATGTGGTGAAACTTCACGATATAGGCCGATTTATTCCCGCGGCTTTCGAACTGATTAAAGGCAATGGATTTACCAATGTGTGCAGTAGTGCTGAACCGTTTCTTTATATCGGGGAGGCGCAACAGCTCGACCCGAACCTGAGGCTTGAAGCGGTTAATACATTGGGTGAGGTGACGGAAAACTATCAAGACGCGTATGCAAAAGCGGTATTCGAAACAGGCGCGTTTGATAAAGATACGGATCCTGACCATACGATTCAGTTTGACCGATTGAATAAGAACGAACTGGTCATTAATTGGGATAAAGGTATCGGCACGTTAGTCGATCCGTCAATTGTTTATCAGCGGCAAATCGAAGAGGGACCTTATGAAGAGTACACGCTCGGTTTGCGAGTGAATGACAAAGAAGACGGCAACTACTACTCGTTACTCGCTGAAACAACGGACCTGATATCGCCGGATGACGATGACGGCCCGAACTATGCCAGTTACGATACGGCGCGCCTGCTGTTTGCACGGTTCAACCTTATGAATAGCATTGCCCCCCAGAACGAAGACTTATTGATTGATGGTGGCATCGAGTATTGGGATGGATTCGGCTATCAGTTGCACACCAGTAATAGTTGCTATGATGTGGTGGGTACTGATATCAATGCGACCGAGATTATTGAAGGCGGTGATAGCTTAGCCGACCTTGAACTAGCGGCGTCGCCTTCACAGCAACGATTGTTTGAAGGACGGCTCGCGCGTGACGAAACGGGTATCAATGACCGTTTGCGTTGGTTAGCGCGACCAAACCCGTTACAATTCACTTTCGAACTGAACGTTCCCTCATTTTTAAAATATGATTGGGACGGTGATAATGATTATGACGATAACCCCACAGCCCTTGGTGTATTTGGTATTTACCGAGGCAGTGACCGGCAAATCTACTGGCAAGAGGTTGGCTGGTAAGTAATTACTCACATATTTGTGGCGGTTTCTCAGTGATTCTTCCTTGCGCTTTTGTTGACAAGCAAATAGCATAAGGCAGAGTTGTTATACATGCGCGACGTTAACGACGTTTACCAATAAATATTCGAATAAAGAGCGCTGGTAAGGCTGCAAGGCCTCTACCGCTTTATTATTTTCAAGCTTGGAATGGGAACATGATGCGACTGGCTCAATTGGCCTTAGTGATGGCCTCGACTTTGACAATCGCTTCGCCGGCATACGCTCTACAAGAGCAACAACAATCAATGACGGTGGAGCAGATCTCTGATCAAATCACGAGTTTGCAAAATGAGTACGATAACTACACGCAAACTGTGCAACGTCTTAAAGACGAAGCTGACCAGCTGGAGCAAAAGCTGGCTTCTTTGCGAGAACGCAATCAGACGTTAGAAAAGCAACGTCAGGCAGCGCTGCAGGAAATGAACAACCGCTATCAGCAGTTGGTGGATGATCCAACGATTGACATCGCGGGTGCGCAGCAGGCGTACAAAGAAGCGGTGATGGCGCATCAACAAAACAAAAAAGATATTGGCACGCAGATTCAACTGGTTGAAGAGAAGCAGCAGGAAGTTGAAGAGGCACGTGTAAGCCGTCATGCTCTGTTAAACGAAATCGAATCGCTTAAAGACCAGCGCAATGTTGCGCGCGTCGAGCGTCTTGAGCGTGAGTTTAATCAAACCGGCGAACTGGAAGTCAGTCAGTCAATTGTGTGTGACCGTGAAGAAACACTGAGTCAGTGCGAAACGCGCGGTAAGTTGTTGGCGAAACAGAAAGCATCAAAGCAGTACCTTGATCAAATCGTAAGTAATTTGAGTGAAGCTGAGCAAGCACGCAGCAACTTGGAACAAGTGAGCCCTAACGTACAGATCCTTGGTTCAAAAACCGTGAGCAATGGATTTAGTGGTCAAGGTAACTATGGCGTAAAAATCGCAGTCGAGCTGCGTGGCCAATTACCGCGCACGCAAGCATGTCGGTTACTTGAAGTGGATGCACGCTATTGTGTGGTCGAAAACGCTGATCAGCGTAATACTTCACAAACCAGTGCGAGCGCGGGTAATGACGCGGTGATGCACCCACTGACGTTACGCTCGAATGTATACGACGATGAAGTGTTGATTGACGGTGTGAGCTACGGATCGACACCGATTGAAATTATGTTGCCGCGTGGCGAGCATCGTGTCGAGGTACGCAAATATGGGTACAGTTCATACAGTGATGTGATTCGTCTAAATGACGCTCAATCGATTCGCGCTGAGTTGGAAAAATCGGATTACTCGTTTACCCGTGGCGAGAAAGTGCAAGATATCCTATTTCGTGATGTGCGCGGACCTGAGCTCGTTGTTGTCCCCGCCGGCAATTACAAAATGGGTGACTTAACCGGTAATGGTTTGCCGAACGAGCGTCCAGTGCAGACGGTCAGTATTGAAGCACCGTTTGGTATTAGTGATACCGAGGTGACGGTGGGAAAGTTTCGTGACTTCGTCAATGACACTGCGTATGTGACTCAGGCCGAGAAAAATGGTAACTGCGCGCATTTAGTGAACGGTATGCCAAAAATGGATGGCACGTTAAACTGGCGCAATCCGGGGTTCCAACAAACTGAGAACTCGCCTGTGGTCTGTATTAGTTATGAAGATGTAAAGGCGTACACTGACTGGTTGTCAGACAAAAGCGGTTTCGATTACGATATCCCTTCTGAGCAGCAGTGGGAATATGCTTCACGCGCTGGAACAGAATCAGATTTTTGGTGGGGCAATGACGTCGGCGTGAAAAACGCAAATTGCCGTCACTGTGGCTCTGAGTGGTCAAACGAACGCTCAGCGCCCGTCGCTCAATTTGAGCGTAACCCGTGGGGTCTGTTTGATACCGTGGGCAACGTATGGGAATGGGCGCGTGCCGAAGACGGCCAAGTAGTGCGTGGCGGTGCTTGGAACTTTGCACCGAGTCTAGCGCGCGTTTCAACACGTATGGAACTTCCGGCTGATTTTAGCTCTAACTATATTGGGTTTCGGGTAGTACGAGCGCAGTAGCTTGCGCTTGATTGCAGTTTTTAGCACTTTTTTTAGGGATTTACCGCTTCATGTTTAAGAAAATTCGCGGCTTGTTTTCAAATGACTTATCCATTGACTTGGGTACCGCCAATACGTTGATTTATGTAAAGGACGAGGGCATCGTGCTCAATGAGCCATCTGTCGTGGCTATTCGACAGGAACGCTCAGGTGGACCTAAAGCAATTGCAGCCGTGGGTGCAGCAGCGAAGCAGATGTTGGGTCGTACCCCTGGCAACATCAAGGCGATTCGCCCAATGAAAGACGGTGTTATTGCCGACTTTTACGTGTGCGAAAAAATGCTTCAGTTCTTTATCAAGCAAGTGCACGACAGTCACTACTTTAAGCCAAGCCCGCGCGTATTGGTCTGTGTTCCATGTGGTTCGACCCAAGTTGAGCGCCGTGCAATTCGTGAATCAGCTTTAGGTGCTGGCGCACGCGAAGTTCACCTCATTGATGAACCGATGGCCGCGGCGATTGGTGCAGGTTTGCCCGTATCAGAAGCGACTGGCTCAATGGTTGTTGATATTGGTGGCGGTACGACAGAAGTCGCAATTATTTCATTAAATGGTGTGGTGTACTCATCGTCGGTTCGTATCGGCGGTGACAAATTTGATGAAGCGATTATTAATTATGTGCGTCGCAACTTTGGTGCGCTGATTGGTGATGCGACAGCAGAGCGCATTAAGCACGAGATTGGTTCAGCGTTCCCAGGTGAAGAATTAAAAGAAATCGAAGTGCGTGGACGGAACCTTGCAGAAGGTGTGCCGCGTTCTTTTACGCTCAATAGCAATGAAATATTGGAAGCGCTGCAAGAACCGTTAATGGGTATTGTGAGTGCAGTCATGGTTGCGCTTGAGCAATCGCCGCCGGAACTAGCGTCAGATATCTCTGAGCGTGGCATGGTTTTAACCGGTGGTGGCGCTTTACTTAAAGACCTCGACCGCTTGTTGATGGAAGAGACCGGCATCCCTGTTGTGATTGCAGATGATCCACTCACATGCGTGGCACGCGGAGGCGGTAAAGCGCTCGAAATGATCGCCATGCATGGTGGTGACTTATTTAGTTACGAGTAAGTCGACTTGAGTGAGGTGTAGTTAGCGCACAGATGAAAACCTTATTTACTCGCGGACCCTCATTACTATCCAGGCTAGTGCTCGCACTAGCCTGTTCGTTTCTATTGATTTTTGTCGATCATCGCCTGCAGGCGATGCAGCCGGTACGCATGTTTCTTAACTCGCTCGTAACGCCGGTGCAATACTTGGCAATCTTACCTGAACAAATCCTGAACAACTTCTCCGAAAGCGTAAAAAACCAAGAACAGCTTGCTGAAGAAAACCAAGCCTTGAAGAAACAGATGTTGGAACTGCGTGGTCAGTTACAGCAGTTACAGTTTATTAGTAATGAGAACAAACGTTTACGTGCCTTATTGGGTTCAGAGCAACGACAGCCAAGCCGTCGCATGGTCGCTGAAGTCGTAGCGGTCGCATCGGAGCCGTTCAGTCAGCAGCTGGTGGTTAACAAAGGCACCCTCAATGGTGTCTATGAGGGACAGCCGGTAATCGATAGCAAAGGTGTAGTGGGGCAGATCCAAGACGTTGGGAGTAATACGGCACGCGTATTACTCATTTCTGACCAAAGCCATGGTATCGCCTTGCGCGCCGAACGAAATGATATTCGTGTGCTGGCGCAAGGCACCGGTGAAATAGGTAAGCTACAGTTAATGTTTGTACCTCACAGCTCAGAGCTTGCCGAAGGTGATTTACTGATGACCTCAGGACTAGGCGGTGTCTATCCAGAGGGGTATCCCGTGGCGCGTATCCAGCGTATAAACCGCGATGAATCGTTACCGTTTGCCGAGGTGACTGCAGACTCGATTAGTGCGCTTGATCGCGTAAGAACGGTATTATTGCTGTGGCCGCAAAGTGCGGAACAAGCACCTATTTTCGAGGATGAGAAGTAACCATGTTTAAGCACGGATTACTGCCATTGGTACTCACCTATTTAGTCGCCATGATACTAATGGTGATGCCGATGCCCGCGAGCATCGATGTGTACCGCCCAGATTGGGTGACGCTGGTATTACTGTATTGGATTATTGCACTCCCACATCGTGTCAGTATTGGTACCGCGTTAGTGTTAGGCGTGTTAACCGACATTTTGTTAGGCTCGGTATTAGGCGTGCATGCGTTGGGCATGGTTGTGGTCAGTTATTTTGCAGCTCGACATTTTCAGCGGATTCGTAACTTCTCGTTGCCACAACAGGTGATTTTAATCGCGTTTTTAGTGCTGATTAAGCGCTTGATCGTATTTCAATCCAATGTGTTCATTCATGATGCACAGTTCACCTCGACCTATTTCTGGCCTGCGCTCACCTCAGCCTTGTTCTGGTTTTGGTTATTCCCGCTATTACGTAAAATCCGCCGTCGTTTTGGAGTGGTGTAATGCAGTTAGTACTCGCTTCAGGTTCACCGCGTCGACGTGAGCTGTTACAGCAAATTCGCGCCGATTTTATCTGTCTCGCGAGTGATATCCCAGAACAACAAGGCGCTGAAGAAACTGCATCGGCTTATGTGCGTCGCTTAGCCTATGAGAAAGCCCTCGCTTCGGCACATTTGCATGACAAGCCCTGTATGGTGGTAGGCTCAGATACGCTGATTGACCGAGACGGCGAAGTGATGGAAAAGCCGCGCGACCAAACCCATGGCGTTGCGATGTTGCTTTCGTTAGCGCAGCGTGAACATAAGGTACGCACCGCCGTTTGTGTGATGTACTATGATGGTAAAAGCGTTGCTACCGTGCAGATAAAAGAGGTCGTTACTGACGTGTGGATGGGTGACATCAGTGAGACCGCTGCGGAAGCTTATTGGCAAACGGGTGAGCCGCGCGACAAAGCCGCCGGCTATGCGATACAGGGTGGAGCAGCCCGCTGGATAAAGCGCATTAACGGTAGCTATACCGCGGTGGTCGGCTTACCTCTTTACGAAACGGATCAGCTTTTACAAGCCGTCGAAGCCAAACTAGGATAAGACCATGAGCGTAGAAGTATTAATGAATGTGACCCCCACCGAAAGTCGCGTGGTTTTGGTCGAAAACGGCATTTTGCAAGAAGTTCACATTGAGCGTCAGGTCAAGCGTGGTCTTGTCGGTAACATCTATATGGGCAAGGTCTCTCGCGTGCTGCCTGGCATGCAGGCGGCGTTTGTTGATATCGGTCTAGATAAAGCGGCGTTTCTTCACGCATCGGATATTGTCACCACGCTTGACGGTGGCGAGACTATTGAGCGCGAGGAGAAATCTCAGCTCAATATTACTCAACTTGTGCGTCAAGGCCAGCCCATCATGGTGCAGGTCGTAAAGGATCCACTCGGTACCAAAGGCGCAAGACTGACCACCGATATTACGCTGCCTTCACGTTATTTGGTGTTTATGCCGCAGAGTAACCATGTCGGTGTATCACAACGAATCGACGATACCGATGAACGTGAACGGCTGCGTTCGATTGCTGAGTCACTCAGTCATGACGAAGGCAAGTTTATTGTCCGAACCGCTGGTGAAGGCGTGGATGAAGGTTCACTGACAAGTGATGCGGAGTTTTTAACGCGGCTTTGGTCGCAAATTAAAAAACGTAAAAAGTCACAGCGCCGTGTGGGCATCTTGTACGAAGACCTCAATCTGTGTTGTCGCGTGTTGCGCGATTTTGTCGGAGAAGCGATTGAACGAATTCGTGTTGATTCTCGCACGACCCTGGACCAGCTAAAATTATTTACCAAAGACTTCATTCCAGAACTGACACAGGTTTTGGAATACTATCGTGGTGACCGACCCATTTTTGATTTGTTCGATATCGAGAATGAAATCCAACGTGCGCTCGATCGGCGCGTCGATCTCAAATCCGGTGGCTCGTTAATTATCGACCAAACCGAAGCAATGACCACCATCGATATCAATACGGGGGCCTTTGTTGGTCATCGAAACCTCGAAGAGACCATATTTAACACAAATATTGAGGCCACTCAGGCGATAGCTCGGCAATTACGCTTGCGAAACTTAGGTGGTATCATCATTATTGATTTTATCGATATGCAAGATGAAGAGCACAAACGACGTGTTTTACATAGCCTTGAGCAAGCGCTAAACAAAGACCGCGCTAAGACCTCGATTAATGGCTTTACCACACTGGGATTGGTCGAGATGACCCGCAAACGGACTCGTGAAAGCCTTGAGCACGTGTTATGTGGCGAGTGTCCAGTGTGTCGCGGACGAGGCTCAATGAAAACCGTTGAGACCGTGTGCTATGAAATTATGCGTGAAATTGTTCGTGTGCATAAGGCGTATGAAGCGGATAAATTCGTGGTGTATGCCTCGGCACCCGTCAGTGAGGCTTTACTGAATGAAGAGTCTCATGCACTAGCTGAACTTGAACTCTTTGTTTCGCGTCAAATCACAATACAGACCGAGCCGCTCTATAATCAAGAGCAATTTGATGTGGTGATGATGTAGTGACTTTAAAACGTGCGGTAAGCTGGACTTTCCACAAACTGATCTGGTTCTCGGCCATACTACTGGTAATGGCTGCCGTGCTGTTGAGTTTATTACGCTATGGTTTGCCTTACTTTCCTGACCTAACTAAACCGTTAGAGCGACAAGTCAGTGCAAGTTTGGGTCAACAGGTACATATTAACCAGTTGGCGTTATCTTGGCGTCAGCAAGGCCCCGCCATCGAGCTGTCCAATTTTAAACTGGGTGATGCAGCCGCTGATGCACTCAGTGTCGATGTCGACCGGCTCTGGGTCGTTATTGATTTTTGGGAGTCGTTGACTGAGCGCCAGTGGGTGCTACAGCAATTTATTCTCGAGCAAGCGGATATTCAGTTAGATGTGCGTCGTCTTACTCAAGGTGATGGCAGTAGTGTACAGCTCGACCAAGTCGAACAACTTTTTCTTAGTCAGTTAGAGAGTTTCTCGTTCCAGCAAAGCACACTTCAAGTCACCCCCTTAAGCGGCAATCCGCGTACCATTGATATTGAACGTTTGACATGGAGTAACCGCGGCCGTACTCACCAAGGCGTCGGCCAGTTTAGGGTAAAGAACTTTACGCCCAACAGGCTTAATTTTGTGCTGCAACTTGAGGGGCGTCGTTGGCGCGATATGGTCGGTCAATTTTACGTCGACTCGCGTGGTATTGATGTCAGCCCATGGCTTGAAAAGCAAGTCCCAGGTATTGATATCACGGACTCCAACGTGAATTTTACGGCGTGGCTCGATATCTACCAAGGCCAAGTTTCACAAGCGTTGCTGCGTATCCTTGATAATCGGCTCACCATGCAACGAGATAATCGTGTTGTGGATCTGCACATCCCCTCTGGAGAAGTGCAGATGCAGCGGCAAGGCCAAGGCTGGTTGATCAATAGTGCGCCGATGACGGTTGAGGTAGAAAATAATACGCTCGAATGGCCCGCCATGCGAGTACAAAACGTGGCTGATACGCTGCGAGCGAGCGTAGAGGGTGTGCCTGCGAGTAAGCTGATTCCGGTACTGCAATTAATAGATGACGAGGGCCGACTGTATAATTATCTGCAGTCTGCAGGGTTAGATGCGCGCGCCAATTTATTTATCCAGGATAGCGCGCAGTTTCCTTGGCACTGGCGTGCTGAACTGATTGATATCAACGCTTCAGGTTCAGCCGATATACCCGCGTTTTCGCCATTGTCGATGACACTTGAAGGCAATCTAAAGCACCTGCAGTGGACGCTCAATGCACCGCAACTGACTGTCACCAGCGATCGTTTATCTGAGCAACGCGCTTGGCAATTAAAAGACGTCGAACTCAATGGTACAGTGGAACAAATCGCCGACGGCTGGCAAGTGACGTGGCGCGAAAGCCAGCTTGCGATAAACGATATGCAGCTCTCTGGGCGAGGCGCATGGCGCTCGGTATCGGCTTTGCAGCCGGCTTTCGAACTAGTCGTCGCAAGTCGTCAGCCATTTGCGGTTGATACGTTGAAGTCGGCATTACCGGATGTGATGGGTGAAGATCTTAAGCGTTATTTATCCAATGCGCTTAAGGCAGGCACGGTAGAGCAATTAACCCTCGCTTGGCGAGCACAACAGATGATGTTACCGAGTCAGGTACAGGAAGGCGTGTTTAGCGCAGGTATTCACTTTGATACGCTGACCTATCAATTCCAACCCAACTGGCCAGCCATCCAAGAATTGCCGCTGACCCTAGACTTTTATCAGCATGGCCTTGCTATGCATGCCACGCAGGGCCGAATCAATGGTGTCACCATCGAGGAAGTGAATGCACAGATACCGGATTTGCTCGATGCGGGTAGGGGATTACAGGTCGAGTCTAAAGTGGCTGGACCGGCGCAATCTGTGCGGTCTGTTTTTCAACAGTCACCGTTAACCAGCGTTGCTGAAGTATTCAATCAAGTGATGCCCGAGAATCGTATCAGTGGTCAGTTTAACTTAGATATTCCTTTTGACGGCTCGCGTGAGGTAGGCGTCAATGTGAAAGCCGATCTCGCCAATAATCGAGTTTATATTGATGCCATTGATCAATGGTTTGACGTGCGCTCGGGTCAGCTCATAATTGATGACCAACAGGTCACTACTAAGGACTTGGTGTTGGCTTGGTTTGGTCGACCCTTTTCAAGCAAAATTGTTGGCGCACCTAAGCAAGATAGTTATCAGCTGAGCATCGAAAACGAGCTAGACTGGCAATTGGAACCCTTGTTCAAGGCACTGCCTAAGCAAGGTTGGTCGCGCTATTTTTACGGTGCGGTTAACGGCATCGCCAATATCGACTTGGACATCGCTGACCAAGTAAAAGTCACGGCTAATTCTCAGTTGGATTTAACCGGTTTAGAGTCGCGCTTGCCACAACCATTGAATAAAGAGTTTGGTGAGAACTGGCAATTAGATGTTAGTTTAAAGGGCAATGGTAATGACTTAGCCCTCGACGTCCGCTCGGGCGAACGTCTGCGTTGGCGCAGCGCTTGGCAGCCAGGAGTACAGCAGTGGCAATATGCCAGCTTATCGATTGGGCAGCCCAGTGCACTGCCAGAGATGAACACGCAAGCGACTTTTGACATTCGCGCCTACTTACCTGAACTGGCGATTGGGCACTGGTATGATTTGCTCTACTTTATCAGTGACTCTTTTGCTAACAGCGGTGCTTCCGATGCTGACAGAGAGCAGTCGTTAAGCGCTTGGTACTTGCCCGACTCGATTCGCATAAAGACCGATGAGTTATCTTGGGGACAGCAAAGTTTCAGCAATGCGGATATCGATATCTTCCCACAAGATAGGGTATGGCAAGCACGAATCCTAGCCGATCAGTTGTCAGTGCGAGCACAATTGCCAGAGGATTTTCTATCTGAGCCGATCAAGGTCAGCGCCGACTTTGCTCAGCTGAATACCGATAATCTAAAACAAGACACGTCGAGTGACTCAGAAACCACCGACTACGAGTGGGTAAGCCGAGTGCCGCCGCTCGATATTACCTGCAATGTGTGTCGACTCGATGATCATCACTTAGGTCGAGTCAGTGCCAAGTTGGTTCCCATCGAAGGCGGTATCGCGTTGAATCAACTGAAAATGGCGAATGAGACGGAGCAACTTGATGCATCAGGTTTCTGGATGGTCAGTGAGGGCCAGCCGTTTACTCAGTTGAGCGGTGAGCTCACCACCAGTGATATCGGCGAACTCCTGCGAGAGTACGGTTTAGAGACAGCGATCCGCGATAGCTCCGCCACCATTGCTTTTGGTGTGCGTTGGAATGATCACCCCCATCAAGTTGATTTTGATACGTTATCAGGGGCACTGCAGTGGGACTTTGGGCAAGGTTATTTGGCCGAGGTCAGTGATGGTGGCGCGCGCTTGTTCTCGCTACTCAGCTTAGACGGTATCTTACGCAAGTTGACGCTGGATTTTCGTGATGTATTTTCGCAAGGTATGTTCTACACCGATCTCAATGGTAGCGTGCAAATTGCCCAAGGCGTATTAACCACTAATGATACCCAGCTTTTTGGTTCGGCGGGTGACATGGTCATTCGCGGCAGCACCGACTTAGAGAAGCAATCGCTCGATTATGAATTGACCTATGCGCCTAAGGTGACTTCAAGTTTGCCCGTCATATTGGCGTGGATGGTTAATCCACCTAGCGGCCTTGCGGCGTTGTTAATTGACAAGGTCTTGCAAGACGCGAAAGTCATTTCATTGTTGCGTTATCGTGTCACTGGTACGATAGACAACCCTGTTGTGGAAGAAGTTGAGCGCGACAGTCGTCCCGTTGATATTCCAGAACTGGAAAAAGAAAAGGAGGCAAACAATGACGCAACCTCTACTCAGCGCAATCCAACTCAGTAGCTTCAAGACGCCCACTGAAAATCTAGCTCTACTTGAACGCTTATTGACTCAGTTGCCAGAGCAACGTCCGCAACTGGTGGTTGTCCCTGAAGCGTTTAGCTGCTTTGGTGCCGGCGACCGTGCTCAGCTAGAAATGGCGGAACCTGTTGGTGATGGACCCGTACAACAGCGCTTGTCTGAGTTGGCTAAACAGCACGAAATATACCTTGTTGGTGGCACGATTCCACTTCAAGCTGGTGACCGCTTTGCTGCAGCTAGCTTATGTTATGGACCCAACGGTGAATGCTTAGCGCGTTATGATAAAATTCACTTGTTCGATGTCGACGTCGCCGATAACACACGACAATACCGAGAGTCTCGCTGGACACGTGCTGGAAGCTCGATTGTCACTATCGACTTGGGCTTCGCTGTGGTCGGAATGGCGGTATGTTATGATCTGCGTTTTCCAGAATTGTTCAAAGCACTGCGTGCCAAGGGTGCCGATATTATTTTATTACCGTCAGCATTTACTGAGGTAACCGGTGCAGCACACTGGCATTCGCTGGTGAGAGCACGGGCGATTGAGCAGCAAGTGTATATGCTCGCACCCAACCAATTCGGCGAGGCCGCCAATGGACGCCGTACCTATGGACACTCGATGATCGTTGACCCATGGGGTGAAGTCATGGCCGAGCAAGCCGATGGAGAGGGCGTTGTCAGTGCCTATTTTGACAGAGAGAAATTGGAGAATATTCGCGCGCAAATGCCTGTCGCGGAGCAAACTCGCCTGACGGTGAGTGCTAATGTAAATGAGGATGTATGAGCGATAAATTAAGTTGGATTAATGAATTACCCGTGACTGAGTCAGATCTCGCTAGAGCGCTCGGTACCTTATACAACGGCGATATCGACTTTGCTGACATTTATTTTCAAGGTAGCGTCAACGAGTCATGGGTATTAGAAGACGGCATTATTAAAGACGGTGCGTATCACAATGAAACGGGTATGGGTGTCCGTGCCATACAAGGTGAAAAAACAGGCTTTGCTTATGCTGACGAGATTACTCAGCAAGCGCTCACACAAACCTGTAACGCGGCACGCGGCATTGTACGGCAAGGTCAAAGTAAGCAGGTTAAAGCGTGGACTCAGCAGTCGGTAGCGGCACAGTATGCGGCTAAGAACCCACTGCAGTCGCTCGAAGAGGCGGAAAAGATTGCGCTATTGAAGCAGGTCGATGCCCATGCGCGTGCCCAGGATAAGCGTGTATCTCAGGTCGTTGTTAGTCTCTCGGGCAGCTACGACGACGTGCTTGTTGCAGCGACTGACGGTACATTCGCTGAAGACCATAGGCCATTGGTTCGGTTAAACTGCTCTGTCATCGTTGAACAAGAGGGCCGACGAGAGCGGGGTTCAGCAGGTGGTGGTGCGCGTGTCAGTTACGAGTATTTCTTTAAAGATGAAGAGGGCACACCGCGCTGGAAAGCGTTTGCTGAAGAAGCGGTTCGTCAGGCATTAGTTAACCTAGAAGCCATTGCGGCTCCGGCAGGAACCATGCCGGTTGTACTTGGCGCCGGCTGGCCGGGTGTATTGTTGCATGAAGCGGTTGGACACGGACTTGAAGGTGATTTTAATCGTAAAGGTTCTTCGGCGTATGCGGGTAAAATAGGTGAGAAAGTGGCTTCGGAACTTTGTACTATCGTCGACGATGGTACCCTAGCCGACCGCCGCGGCTCGCTGAGTATTGATGATGAAGGCACGCCCGCAGGTCGCAATGTACTAATCGAAAATGGCATCCTGAAAGGCTACATGCAGGATAAAATGAATGCGCGTTTGATGGGCCATGCGGTGACAGGCAACGGTCGTCGTGAGAGTTATGCGCACTTGCCCATGCCGCGTATGACAAATACCTACATGCTGCCCGGTGAGCACCAGCCCGAGGACATTATCGCGTCTGTGAAGCGCGGTATTTACGCGCCACACTTTGCCGGTGGTCAGGTCGATATCACGTCGGGTCAGTTCGTGTTTTCGGCATCAGAAGCATACCTGATTGAGGACGGCAAAATTACACAACCGATTAAAGGCGCGACGTTAATTGGTAATGGACCGGAAGCGATGAGTAAGGTCTCAATGGTGGGTAATGATTTAGCGCTCGACCAAGGTGTCGGTGTGTGTGGTAAGGATGGTCAGAGTTTACCGGTTGGCGTCGGTCAGCCAACGCTGAAACTAGACGCTATGACAGTCGGTGGTACTGACTGAGGCTTAGGCCTCAGTCATGAGTTCACGTAAATAGACAAATAGCTGGCGCGCTGCCGTAGGCGGTTTATTGTCCTCGGCTTGCTTTTTGGCTTGTCGAAGCCATTGGCGAATACGCTGAATATCGGCATCGGGGTAACGGTTAAAAAAGTCTGTGAGCGCTTCTTCGTCACCTGATAACAGCAGGTCGCGTTGTTGCTCAACAGCATGAAATTGATTCACAGTTTGTTGGTGAAAGGCGTTAAGGCGTTCCATTGCTTGTTCGATAGGCGTAACGTCTCTTTGGCGCATTAACTTACCAATAAACTGAAGTTGGCGGCGATAGCCTTCGTGTTTATTTTTAATTTTACGAGCGAGCAAGACCGCATCGCGCAGCTCATCATCAAGTGGAATGCTTTTGAGTTGCGCATCAGTTAAGTCTACGAGCTCAGTGCCCATTTTTTGTAGGGCTTCAACTTGGCGCTTGCGTTCACTTTTGCTGGGGACATCTGCAAATTCATTTTCGTCTGGCGATGTCGAGTGGGTTGGTTTACGAGCCATAATCCATTCAGTTTTAATTGCTAATAATAACGAGCAGTTTACCAGTTTTACGCAAGACGCGTTAATCATTTAGAGGAGTGTACATTGAAACCTCAACTTAGCGAGTTACAGCAACAACTTGATGATGTTGAATTAGCGGTCCAATATGCGTTGGAGTTAGCGGCTAAAGAGGGGACTTCAGCGGCCGAGTGCTCGATCAGCAAAAGCGCCGGCATTTCAGTCGGTACGCGTATGGGCGATGTAGAGACCGTTGAATTTAATCAAGACGGTGCGCTGGGCATTAGTGTGTATCGTGATCATCAAAAAGGCTCGGCATCGACTACCGACTTATCGCGTGAAGCCATTGCTGCGGCAGTAAAAAAGGCGGCGGAAATTGCCCGTTATACCTCAGCTGACCCGTTTAATGGGTTAGCACCGAAAGAACTAATGACCAAAGATTATCCTGAGCTAGACTTATGCCACCCCGGCGATCAAAGTGCAGAATACGCGATAGAGCAAGCACTCGCCTGTGAGCGTCATGGCTTAGCTTTAGATGATCGCATTATTAATTCTGACGGTGCACACTACGGTTCGCATACGGGCTTTCGCGTATATGGCAATAGTCACGGTTTTTTGGGCGGTTATTTGCAGTCGCGTCATAATTTAAGTTGCGTACTGATCGCAAAAGAAGGTGAGCGCATGCAACGCGATATGAGCTACTCGGTTGCGCGTCGAACGCAAGACTTAGCTGCGCCCGAAAAAGTAGCTGAGGAAGCCGCTCAGGAGACGCTATCCCGCTTGGGTGGCCGCAAGATCGATACCGCAAAAGTCCCGGTAATTTTCCGCGCCGATGTGGCGGGCAGCTTGTTTGGCCATTTCGTAAGTGCGATCAGTGGCGGCAATCTTTACCGGAAATCAAGTTTCTTGCTAGACGCATTGGGCCAGCCGGTGTTGCCGTCGTGGTTAAACATTAAAGAATGTCCTCATATCGTGGGTGGTTTAGCAAGCAGTCCGTTTGACCATGAAGGTTTAGCTACGATTGAACGTGATATCGTTACGGCCGGTGAGTTGCAGACTTATCTACTTACTAGCTATGCGGCCCGCAAGATGGATATGCAGCCCACCGGTCATGCTGGGGGCATCCATAACTGGCGCTTGACCCATGGTGATAAGAGTTTGGCTGAACTGTGCAAACAGATGGGCACAGGCTTACTGGTCACCGAATTGATGGGGCAAGGCGTTAACTTAGTCAACGGTGATTATTCGCGCGGCGCTGCTGGATTCTGGGTTGAGAATGGCGAAATTCAGTATCCTGTTGAGGAAGTGACGATTGCGGGTAATTTAAAAGACATGCTGGCAAATATCGTCGCTATTGGTAACGATGTTGACGAGCGCCATGCTTTGCATACGGGATCGGTGTTGTTAGAAGAAATGCGGATTGCAGGTCAGTAAAGCAACCGGCGACATTGCTGTTTAAGACAGCAGCAATGTCGCAGTACCCAAGAATGCAAAGATACCGACCACATCGGTGACGGTGGTTAAAATAACCCCGCCCGCCAGTGCTGGGTCAATATCAAAACGCTTCAATATCATGGGTACGGTCACGCCGGCAAGCGCCGCCGCCAGGAGATTCATCATCATCGCGAAGGCGATAATGCCACCAACCAACCAGCTTTGCATCCAAAGTGCTACCACAGCGGCAATGAGGATTGACCAGATAATACCGTTCAGTGCGCCAATGGCGAGCTCTTTGCCGATCAACCACCGTGAGTTACTACTACCGATATGGCCGAGCGCCATACCTCGAATTACCAAGGTCAGGGTTTGACTACCGGCAATACCCCCCATACTTGGCACGATGGTATTCAGGATAGCGAGTACCGCCATCTGCGCTAACACGTCTTCGAATAGTGAGCTGACCATAGCGGCAAGTAATGCCGTGACCAAGTTAATGGCCAACCACACGGTGCGGCGGCGAGTACTTTTGAGTACCGGCGCAAAAGTATCCTCGTCATCTTCTAAACCGGCCATACTCAACATCGAGTGTTGAGCATCCTCGCGAATGATATCAACCACGTCATCGATGGTGATTCGACCCACAAGTTGCTGCTCCCCGTCGACAACGGGCGCTGATACCCAATCATGACGTTCAAACAATTTTGCGACTTCGGTTTCATCCATGTCGACAGGAATACTGACGATATCCGGCGACATAATATCGCTGACCACTTTTGATGGGTCGACGGTGACTAAGCGCGATAGGGCGATTTCACCGATGAGTTTATCGTTCCGATCGGCGACATAGAGTTTATCAGTGGCTTCTGGTAGCTCGCCTTTTAGGCGAAGGTAACGTAATACAACATCGACGGTGACATCGGCGCGCACGGTAATGGTATCGGTGTTCATGATACCGCCGGCAGAGTCCTCATCGTATGACAATGCCGTTTCAGCACGCTCTCGGTCGCGCTCGTCCATTGATTTGAGCACTTCTTGATAAACTTGGTCTGGCAAGCCACGCAGTACGTAGGCCAAGTCATCGGTATCCATTCCTTCGGTGGCAGCCGCGAGTTTTTCAGGCGCCATCTGGCGAATAATGGATTTTTGAACTTCTTCTGAAAGTTCTTCTAGAATATCACCGTGTTCGTCGGCATCGACGAGTTTCCAAACAATGGCACGACTTTTAGGGGGGGACGACTCCAGGAGAAGCGCAATATCACATGCCGGCATATTATGTAGCATGCGGCGTGCAGCCACATACATACCGTCCGATAGGGCAGTATTTACCTCTTGAATACGCTGCATTGCATATTCTTTATCGGACAACTCAGCCATCATGGTTATTCAGCTTCCTCAAACTTATCTTCAAATAGGATGGTAATTGCTTCGAGCGCTGCCTCGGCATCTTCACCTTGGGCGCAGACATCGACCTCGCGGCCCTGTCGGCTGGCGAGAAGCATTAAACACATCACACTGCCTGCATCGACCTCTTGACCATCTTGGCTGATGGTAATTTTGGCGGCAAACTCCTGCGTCAAGCGTGCCAATTTGGTTGCTGCGCGCGCGTGCAGACCTAGTTTATTGCGAATGATCAAAGATTTACAGACTTTTTGCGTCATTTTGACAATTCCCGATGGCGAACCTGAACATGTGTTTCATCTGTTCTGAACTGGTCGGCTAAGGCTTCGGCCAAATAAACAGAGCGATGTTGACCCCCCGTACAACCCACCGCAATAGTTAGATAGCTACGGTTACTGCGTTGAAAGTAAGGTAACCATGTGGCAAGAAAGTTTTCGACTTGCAGTAAATATTTGGTCACTAAACCTTCTTTGCGGAAAAATTGCTTAACGTCCTCGTCTTGCCCAGTGAGAAGCTTGAGCTCTGGATTCCAATGGGGATTCGGTAAAATTCGCGCATCAAATACGAAATCTGCATCCTTAGGTACGCCGTGTTTAAATCCGAACGACTGGAACACAATCACGACATGCTTCGAAGCTTTACCCAAGACGCGCGCACTCACCTCTTCACTGAGTTGATGTAAAGATAGGTTACTGCTATCAATTCGCCAAGTGGCGCGTTCAGCAATAGGGTCGAGTAGTCGGTTTTCTAACTGCAGCGCCTCAACTAAAGGTAGCTGCTTTTGTGAAAGTGGATGCAAGCGCCGAGTTTCGCCAAAGCGTTGTAGCAGCGTTTGGTCATCGGCGTCGATAAAGAGAACTTCAATATCGACGTCATCGGGCAAAAACTCAATTGATTCTACGAGTTCGTGAGGATCTTCAGGTAAATTGCGTACATCAATACTGATGGCAACGCGATCATATTGCTCAATGACTGAATGAACCAGTGTTGCGAGCAAAGCGATAGGCAGGTTATCGACACAATAGAAACCGAGATCTTCGAGTACTCTTAAGGCAATGGTTTTGCCGGAGCCTGAACGTCCACTGACTATGATAAGTTGCATTCAGGTGCCTGATCTTCGCTGACAAAAATAGAATAGAGCGCTTGGTCACTATCAGCTTCTCGCAGCGAACGCGTGCATTCTTTGTTATTCATGCGTTTGGCGACGGTTGCAAGCGTGTTTAAGTGATTTTCATGCTCCGATTCAGGGACAAGCAAGGCGAATACGATATCCACCGGCTGATTGTCAATCGCATCAAATTCAATGGGTTGTTCAAGCGTCATTAGTACCGCCACAGGTTGCGTCGCATTGGCTAATCGACCATGTGGAATAGCGATGCCAAGACCAATACCCGTACTACCTAAGCGCTCACGATTAATTAAGCTCTCAAAGATGTCGTGTTTAGTGATTCCGACAAGTTTTGGGGCCGCGATAGCGCTGATAGTTTCTAACAGGCGTTTCTTGCTTGCACCCTCGACTGCACACTTGGTGCAGTCGGGGCTCAAAAGATCAGACAATTGCATGATTTAGTGTTTTTTCAACTTTTCTTTGTGTTTAATCACTTGGCGATCGAGTTTATTGATCAATCCATCAATCGCCGCGTACATATCGTCGTGCTCTGCATCGGCGAAAATTTCTCCGCCGTTAACATGAAGCGTAGCTTCCGCTTTTTGAACCGTTTTTTCAACATTTAGGATGACGTGAACGTTGTTTATGTGGTCAAAGTGGCGCTCTAACTTGGCAAATTTTGTATCCACGTATTCACGCAACGCGTCAGTAATATCAATGTGGTGACCTGTTAGGTTGATTTGCATAACGTCTTCCTTCTACGGTTGAACAATATTAAAGCAGACTCTTCCTCTGGCTTGAAGAGGGAATGTTGAGCGATTCACGATATTTCGCGATCGTTCTTCTAGCTACTTGGATTCCCTGATCCGCAATGAGTTCAGCAATTTTGTTATCACTTAATGGTTTGGCGCGGTTCTCCGCGGCAACCAATTTTTTGATTAGCGCTCTTATAGCGGTACTTGAACACTCACCTCCTGTTTCGGTACTGACATGACTGGAGAAGAAGTATTTAAGCTCGAAGATGCCGCGCGGGCAGTGGAGATATTTTTGAGTCGTTACACGCGAGATTGTACTTTCGTGCATATCAACGGCTTCCGCGACATCATTGAGAACCATCGGCTTCATCGCCTCCTCACCATGTTCAAAAAAGCCTTGCTGACGTTGAACGATGCAGTGCGCGACTTTCAGTAAGGTCTCGTTTCGGCTTTCGAGACTCTTAATGAACCAACGCGCTTCTTGAGTATGCAGCTTAATATACTGAGAGTCAGCACTTGATTTTGCCTGCTGACTCAGCGCTGCATATTGTTCGTTCACTCTTAATTTAGGTACGCTATCAGGATTTAATTCGACCACCCAACGACCATTTTTTTTCACTACCGAAATATCCGGTATGACGTATTCAACGGGCTTTTGGTCGATAGCATCGCCAGGATAAGGGTTTAAGGTTTGAATCAGTCGCAGTGTCTCTTTCAGCTCTGCTTCATCAATCTTCAGTTTACGCTGCAACCCTTTATAATCCCGCGCACCCATTAACTCCATGTAATCATTTATAAGCGCTAATGCAAGCTTTTTGCAGGGGGTTTCATCGCATAGTTGCTGTAGTTGAATACTCAAACATTCTTGGATGGAGCGCGCACCGACACCCAGAGGATCAAAATGTTGAATACGCTTAAGCACCATGGCGACTTCTTCAACATCGACTTCGGGTAAATTGATAGCTTCAACGAGTTCATTCAAGTCTGAAGTCAGGTAACCGCGCTCATCGATGGACTCGATGATGGTGGTGGCTATAGCCGCATCTTCGTCTGAGAAATGCGACATCTGCATTTGCCAAATCAAATGATCGTAAAGCGAGTCGCTTGTTTCGCCTTGATAGACATCGTGTTCGCCGTCAAACGACTGGCTTGAGCTAGTGCCACTTGACGGAGTAGTTGATGTATATGTGTCATCCCAAGTGCTATCTAATGGGAGGTCATCGGGGAGTGATTGATCTTGTAATGCATCGACGGTTTCTTTTTGACTATCGTCTTTTTGCGTTTGCTCGGCATCGGTCTGGGCATCTTGCTCAGCTTCACCCTCAACCTCAAGTAACGGGTTATTATCTAAGGCTTCTTGAATTTCAGCTTGTAGATCGAGTGATGAGAGTTGCAACAACCGAATGGCCTGTTGTAATTGAGGGGTCATCGTAAGTTGTTGACCCATTTTCAGTTGCAAACTTTGTTTCATCTGATTATCCCGGCCTCACTTGTGCTGTGTTACAAGGTGAACTGCTCACCGAGGTAGACATCTTTCACTTGTTGGTTTGACAATACGCTATTCGCGTCCCCGCTAGCAATCAGCTCGCCATGACTAACGATATACGCATGCTCGCATACGGACAACGTTTCACGCACGTTGTGGTCAGTTATCAACACACCGATGCCTCGGTGCTTAAGATGTTCAATTATTTTTTTGATGTCGAGTACAGAAATCGGATCAACACCTGCGAAAGGCTCGTCTAATAAAATAAACGTAGGGTCAGCAGCGAGCGCTCGAGCGATCTCAACACGGCGACGCTCACCACCCGACAGACTCATACCCAAGCTATTCACGATATGACCGATATTAAATTCTTCGAGCAATGCATCGAGTTTTTCTTCGCGCTCAATCGCGGTAAGTGAACGTCGAGTTTCAAGAATCGCCATCAAGTTATCACGGACCGTCATTTTTCGAAAAATAGATGACTCCTGTGGCAAATATCCAATACCTCGACGTGCACGTTCATGCATCGGCAAAAGCGTTAAGTCCTGATCATCCAGCTTAATACTGCCTTTATCAGAGTTCACTAAGCCAACTATCATATAAAAGGTCGTTGTCTTACCTGCACCATTAGGACCGAGCAGGCCAATAATTTGCCCTTGGCTCACCTCTAAACTGACGTCTTTGACGACTTGGCGTCGATTATAAGATTTAGCGAGATGCTGAACAGATAATTTAGCCATGCACTATTGCTCTTGTTGCTGTTGGTCGTCTTCAGGTTGCTCTTTCTCGGGTTGCTTATTGGGGTTAAAAATCGTGGTAACCCGTTCGCCTGATTCCTTTGAGCCTCTTGCCGAGACATGCTGGTTAGCCAAGTCATACACAATGGTATCACCACGCGACAAGCTGCTGCCCTGAATGATTTGCGCATTACCTTGTAGTTCAATACGTCCCTGACTCTGGAAGTAAGTGATTTGATCGGCTTGTGCGCTGATCTCCGAGCCATCCTCGAGCAACTGGGTGTAGACTGCGGGACGACCGTGCGCGATAAATGTATCGGCTTGGTCTTTGGACTCACCGCCGGTTGCCTCAAGTCGATCCGCCTCAATACGCATAGAGCCCTGAGTTACAATGACATTATCGGTCAACAACAATTTATTGTTCTTGATATCAAAGTGTTCATGTCCAGCATTGACCTCGATCGGCTTTTTAAAATCCGCCTCACCTTGGGCGGCGGCCATTTGGCTCACAACCGCTAAACTAGCGAGGATTAAAAACCGTTTTAACATGACGTTTTAGCTCCATAGTTTCCGCGTACAGGTCGGCGCTCAGACCATGACCTTGCACAGCAATTTGGGGTCCCGAAATAGTGACAGGATAATCGGTATTCATAGTCTCTGCCGGTATATCGATGACCAAGTATTCGGTATTAACACGCTTAATTGAAGTATCAGGCTGTAAGGCCAATATTTCAACGTTGCGCTCTAAAATAAGTGTTTGATCGTCATATAGCGTGCCTTGCTCTGCGCTAACTTGCCATGTAGCTTCGCGCTCATCGGTATAAACTGAGTAAACAGGGTTGGTTAGTTCAGTGAGACCGATTTGAATATAATGCGACATGTGTTCGGCAGTAACCTGATGTGCCAAGCGGCCACCCGACTCATATAAACGCGTTTTCAGTCCTGAAGCGGTAAAGTCAGGCGTCATTTTCCGCGATTGCACGTTGTTATCGCCCGCGTCGGAGCGATCAAAAGGACGCCAAAGCAATAGTATAACTGCGCCAAATAAGATAAGCAGCAATAGCGCTACGCGACGACTCACAAACTCACTCCTTCAACACTCGCGAGTTCGCCGCGGCTTAACAGCAGTAAATCGCAGACTTCACGCACAGCGCCAAATCCACCATGACAGCGGGTGATATACTGCGCAGCAAGTTGCACAGATGGATGAGCATCGTGAACCGCGACGCCTAATTTAGCACGGTTGATGAGTTTTAGATCGGGCACGTCATCGCCGACGTACGCGACGTGCGAATCACTTAATGCTAACGTTTCAAGCAGGCGCTCGTAGACCTCGACCTTATCTTTCACACCCTGAAAAATGTGGGTCACGCCTAGGTGTTTCATGCGACGTTCAACAATTGCCGATTCGCGACCAGTGATGACCGCCGCAGGGTAACCAGCATCGGTCCACGCTTTTAAGCCAAAGCCGTCGCGGGTGTGGAACGCTTTAAGCTCTTCACCTTGATTACCTAAATAAATGCGACCGTCTGAAAATACGCCGTCGACATCTAATACCAGTAATTGAGTCTGCGCGAACTGTTGAAATAAATCTTCGCTAATGTCGCCATACCAGGTATTTACGGTTTTTGCAGTACGGTTATGAATCATTAAACCACTCCTGCCTGCAGTAAGTCGTGCATATTCATGGCGCCGTGTGGCTTGCCATCATGGTCGACAATAATTAAGCCGTTAATTTTACGGTCCTGCATTAACTTAAGCGCTTGTGCAGCTAACATGTCTTCATGCGCGGTGACGCAGGTGCGTGTCATAAAGTCGGCAATTTTACTCTCGTGCACATCAACGCGGCTATCGAGAATACGGCGCAAGTCACCGTCCGTAAAAATTCCCGCTAAGCGACCTTGGTCATCAACAATAGAGGTCATGCCGAGACCTTTACGTGAGATTTCCAATAAAGCATCGCGAATTAATGCTGTTTGCTCAACTTTGGGGACACGATCACCCGTATGCATGACGTCGCTGAGTCTGAGCAACAACCGCTTACCCAGCGAACCACCCGGGTGCGACAAGGCAAAATCGTCGGCGGTGAATCCACGCGCATTGAGGAGCGCGACTGCGAGGGCATCGCCCATGACCAGACTGGCTGTGGTCGAGGCCGTCGGAGCTAAGCCGAGCGGACAGGCTTCTTGTTCAACCCGAATACAGACGTGAATATCGGCCAAGTTTGCGAGCGTTGAATCCGGATTGCCAGTCATCCCGATAATAGTGACACCTAATCGTTTCATGACTGGAACGATATTTAAAATTTCACCTGTTTCACCACTATTTGATATGGCGATGACGATATCACTGTCAGTGACCATGCCGAGATCGCCGTGACTGGCTTCCCCGGGGTGTACAAAAAATGCCGGTGAACCGGTTGAAGCAAGTGTTGCTGCAATTTTTCCACCAATATGACCCGATTTTCCCATACCGGTCACTATAATGCGTCCTTTGCAATCGAACATCGCCTGACAGGCGCGATTAAAGTTCTCGTCGAGAAAGGCTTTTAAACCTTCAATAGCATCGCGCTCGATATCGATTACGTCGCGAGCAAGCGTACAAAAGTCATGGGTGATTTGCTTCATTACTCACCTAAAAAACTGAAAACCTGCGCCTAATGATACGTCAATATGACGGTGGCTGCCTACCGTATTTGTCGCTATATGATTGCTAATGTCACAAATTTGAATTACTATACCAACTAGACGGTTTAGTAATAAGCCTAGTTTATGTCATTAAGTGAGTCGTTATGTGCGCAAAAAAATGTGCGGGTCGCCCGAGCAATAGAGACGTTATTTTAGATGCTGCTGAGCAATTAGTTGCATCTGAGGGTGCTGCTCGTCTTACGTTTGATGCACTGGGTCAAGCAACCAGCATTAGTAAAGGCGGACTGCTGTATCACTTTGCTAGTAAAGACAAACTTCTCGAAGCGATGCTTGAGCGCATGGTGGCGCGAAATAGTGATTTGAAAGACGCCTTTATGAAGGATTTCGAGGATGATCCTAACCAAGAACTAAAAAGTATTTTGCTAGCGTCGTTAAACAGTGATGCAGAATGCGCGCAGTTAAGTTCAGGTTTGCTGGCAGCCGCAGCGAATAATCCAGAGTTGCTGGCGCCAATGACTGCTCACGTGCAACAGACCTTTCAATCGCTCGAACAATTCAGCCGTGATCCCATGCTAGCCAAGGTACTGTTTTTCGCGGTGCATGGAGCTCGATTATTTGAGCAATTACAATTGTGTGAGCATTGCCAAGGTGACCGCAAAGCCTTTGCAGATAAGTTGTTGGCGATGATCGATCAACAAAACTGATATGTTTTGCAACATTTTTACAGTTACGTTTTAGACCAACGCCCTCTAGAATGGGTATTCTGAAACAAATAGCGCGTTAGGGACAGATAAGTGGATAACTTTGTTGCTTTAAAAGATGTGCATTTTTCGCACGGCCAACGCACCATTTATGACGGCCTTTCACTGACCGTACCGAAGGGCAAGATCGTCGCGGTTATGGGGCCCAGTGGCATTGGTAAAACAACATTATTGCGCTTAATAGGCGGGCAACTTCGGCCGTCATCGGGCTCAATCAAGGTGGCTGATGAAGAGGTCACTCAGTTGTCGCGTAAGGCTCTTTATGAGCTGCGTAAGCGAATGAGTATGTTGTTTCAAAGCGGTGCGCTGTTTACCGACATGAGTGTTTTCGACAACGTGGCGTTTCCATTACGAGAGCATACCGAGCTCACCGAGGACGTGATTCGCAGTATTGTATTGATGAAACTTGAAGCCGTGGGCTTGCGTGGCGCGCGTGATTTAATGCCAGCAGAATTATCCGGCGGTATGGCGCGACGTGCGGCACTCGCACGGGCGATCGCGCTCGATCCTGATTTGATTATGTACGACGAACCGTTCGCTGGCCAAGATCCAATTTCGATGGGCGTTATCGTTAAATTAATTCGCTCGCTCAATGAATCGCTTGGATTAACCTCTATCGTTGTATCGCACGACGTGGATGAAGTGCTCTCTATTGCCGACTACGCTTATATTATTGCTGATAAGAAGGTCGTTGCAGAGGGGACACCGGCTGAACTTGAGAATAATGATAAAGCCATCGTGCGTCAGTTCTTACAAGGCGAAGCCGATGGCCCAGTTAAATTCCATTACACCGAGGACGACTTCGCTATGGATTTGATGGGGGAAGCGCATGGATAGTTTAGCGCGCTTAGGTGCGACAGTAACGGACGCGATTGCCGGTATCGGACGTGCGCTTGCCATGCTACTGGGCGCGATTATAGGCAAGCCGACACCGCGCAAGTCATGGCCGCTGTTCGTGCAGCAGATGTATGTGGTCGGTGTCTTATCACTCATCATTATCGTCGTTAGTGGCTTATTTATCGGTATGGTGCTGGGCTTGCAGGGTTACACCATATTGGTTGACTACGGTGCAGAACAGAGTTTGGGACCGATGGTGGCACTGTCGTTATTACGCGAGTTAGGGCCCGTGGTGACCGCATTACTATTCGCAGGTCGCGCGGGTTCGGCATTGACTGCGGAAATTGGTTTAATGAAAGCAACTGAGCAGTTATCGAGTCTCGAAATGATGGCGGTTGATCCGTTACGTCGCGTCGTGGCCCCGCGTTTTTGGGCAGGTTTTGTCAGTATGCCATTGTTGGCACTGATTTTTTCTGCTGTGGGTATTTACGGTGGTTACTTAGTTGGCTCGGGTTGGTTAGGTGTTGATGAAGGCGCATTTTGGTCGGTGATGCAATCAGCGGTTGATTGGCGCGACGATTTAATGAACGGGATCATTAAATCACTCGTATTTGCTTTTGTGGTGACGTGGATCGCGCTCTACAAAGGCTATCGTTGTGAACCGACTTCAGCGGGTATTAGCAAAGCAACCACGTCGACCGTGGTTACCGCTTCGCTCGCAATTTTAGGACTCGATTTTATTCTTACAGCATTGATGTTTGGCGGGTAAAAACCATGGAATCACGGAAATCACATATTTTTGTTGGCTTGTTTGTTGTTGTAGGGGTTTTAGCACTGTTGTTTATTGCGTTGCGCGCAGCAAGCGGCAGCACTGTGACCGCAGGCGAAACATATACACTGTATGCCAAATTCGACAATATAGGCAGCCTTAAGGTGCGTTCACCAGTGAAGGTCGGCGGGGTTGTTGTAGGTCGTGTCACTGATATCTCGCTCGCAGGAGAATATTATGAGCCGCTAGTCGAGATGGAAATCAGTAAAGATTACGATAAGTTCTCTGAGACCAGTAGTTTGTCGGTTTTGACGGCGGGGCTGCTCGGCGAACAATATCTGGGTCTACAGCCAGGCTTTATCGACGACACCGTGGGCACTTTAGAAGATGGTGACACGATTTCGGATACTAAGTCGGCGTTGGTGTTGGAACAGTTGATTGGTCAATTCTTGTTTAGCCAAGGCGAAAATTAACCTAGGAGTGGTATTATGAAAGTTTTTTTAACGCTTGTAATGAGCGCTTTTCTGGCCGTTAGTAGTGCCTCGGCGGAAATGATCAAAGAAGAGAACCCATACACGCTGTTGAAGAAAGTAGCGGATCAGACGTTTGATCGTATTGGAGAAGACCGTAATAAAATTAGCGAAGACCCGAACTACCTTAAAACCATCGTCAAAGATGAGTTAATGCCATACGTTGATAATATTTACGCGAGTAAAAAGGTCCTCGGTCGCTATTTTAAAGACACCGATGAACAACAACGTCAGGCATTTTACAAAGCATTTACAGACTACATTGTTGCAACCTATGCCCGTGCTTTTACACAATATGATGAGTCAAAGCACGAAGTAGAATTTCTACAGCATTCTAAAGTAGGTCCGGAAGACAAAGTGGTGGTGGTTGAAACGCGGGTTAAAGAAGCGGGTCGCCCGCCGATTCGTCTCGATTTTAAAGTGCGTTACGACAGTAATGCTGACGTTTGGAAGGCTTACGACCTCGTTGTTGAAGGTGTGAGCTTGTTGAATAGTAAGCAAAGCGAGATTGCTGCTGTCATTCGTTCACGCGGTATCGAAGGCACCATTGCGTTACTCGAAGATAAAGCGAATCAACCCATTAAATTGGACGATAAAGTCGACGTTCCGTCTTAAGGATGCCGCATGAGTCAGGCTCAGATGAACTTTAAGCTCGCTGATGACGGTACGCTGTCATTAGCGGGGTCACTAACGCGAAGTGCCATTCCTGCGCAATGGGATTCATTAAATCAGTTGCTAAAGGAAAAGTCCGTTAAACAGGTGGATGTTGCCAAGGTGAAGTTAATTGATACCGCAGGTGTCGCAGTACTCCTCGAAGTCATAAAACATAACCGTGATGCAGTTCCATTGCCATGTGAAGGCGCGTCAGAACAATTGCGGCAAATCGTCAGTGTGAGTGGCGTAGACCATCTACTTTCGTTAAGCTAACGACTTTCATTTTTCAGCTAACTGGTGTGGATAAAATATGAACGCCGAACAATTGACCGCGTTATTAAAAGATGAACTTGAACTCGACGAGGCGCATGTAAAGCTCGATGGCGCTAACGTGAACATCATTGCTGTGGGCGAAGTGTTTGCATCGCTCAGCCGTGTAAAAAGCCAACAAATGGTATATAAACCGCTCAAGCCGTTAATCGCTGATGGTACGCTTCATGCTGTTTCTATTAAAACGTATACGCCTGAAGCTTGGGAACGTGATAAAAAATTAATGATGCCTTAATGTCATCAGGAGGCATCGTGGATAAATTTTTAATCAAGGGCGGCCGCCCGCTTAACGGTGAAGTCACCATCTCAGGAGCGAAAAATGCGGCGTTGCCGATTCTGCTTGCAACAGTGCTCGGCAGCGAATCTATTACTATTGCCAACGTACCCTTGTTGCAAGACGTTAAAACGTCATTAAAACTGCTGTCGAAGCTCGGCTTGGGCCATTCCGACTTGGTTGATGGAAAGGTTGTAATTGAACCGGCAAAAATGTCGCAGCATGTTGCCCCGTATGAGTTAGTCAAAACCATGCGTGCATCAATTCTGGTGTTGGGGCCATTGTTGGCGAAAGTCGGTAAAGCCGAGGTTTCATTGCCGGGCGGTTGTGCTATCGGTGCGCGCCCCGTTAATTTGCACATCGAGGGGTTGCGACAGATGGGCGCAGAGATTGTGGTCGAAAATGGCTACATCAAGGCATCCGTTGAAGGGCGCTTAAAGGGTGCTGATATTTTAATGGATACCGTCAGTGTGACGGGAACCGAAAACCTTATGATGGCTGCCGCTTTGGCAGAAGGCACAACGCGCATCGAAAACGCTGCGCGGGAACCAGAGATTATTGACCTGGCTCACTTCTTGAATCACCTAGGTGCTAAAGTCTCCGGTGAAGGTACGGATACCCTGACCATAGAAGGTGTTGAACGTTTAGGTGGTGGCCAATACTCAGTGATGCCTGATCGTATTGAAACCGGTACTTTCTTGGTTGCAGGACTCGCCACAGGGGGCGATGTGACGTGCCGTAATACGGATCCGAGTGCTTTAGATGCCGTACTTAAAAAGCTCACCGAAGCGGGAGGCCTGGTCGAGAAGGGGAGTGATTGGATCCGAATCCGTAGCCAAGGTCGTCCAAAACCGGTCACTATCATCACTGCACCGCATCCGGCTTTTCCAACGGATATGCAGGCACAATTCTGTGCGCTCAATGCTATCGCCTCAGGTAGCGGCTGGGTGCGCGAAACGATTTTCGAAAACCGTTTCATGCATATTCCAGAATTACGTCGTATGGGGGCTCACGTAGAGCTTGAAGGCAACACCGCCATTTGCAATGGGGTTGAAACGCTGACGGGTGCTGAAGTCATGTGCACCGATTTGCGTGCATCGGCGTCGCTGGTTATTGCCGGCTTAGTGGCTAAGGGTGAAACCCTTGTTGAACGCATTTATCACATTGATCGGGGCTATGAGGGTATTGAACTTAAGCTGCAGGGCTTAGGTGCTGACATTCAACGTATTCATTGAAGCTGACGCGCGGATCCGACCGTTAAGGTTGTGGTTCGCGTTTCATCGCCTCGCATGTACTCAATTTCGAGCTGTGTACCTGGTCGACTCTTAACCACACGTTCCATTCCCTCGGTAGCTGAATAGATCGGCGCGCCACCAATTTGTGTAATTAAGTCATTGACTTGTAAACCTGCGCGGTCGGCGGGGCTATCGGGTTCTACGTGTGTGACCAAAATGCCGTTTGCTGCATTTTGCAGATTAAAGTTCGGATTAACCTGTATCCCAATGTACCCTCTAACGACGCGACCTTCAGCAATCAGCGTCTGCATAATTTCGTTAACCGTACCGTAAGGCGTTGCAAAATAAATCCCCTCGACGGTATCGCCAAAGGCTGAGTTAAAACGCGCATTGTTAATACCTATCAATTCGCCTTTACTGTTAATCAGTGCACCGCCTGATGCGCCTTGATTAATCACTGCATCCATTTGAATCAAATCAGAGTAGGCTGACCCTGTGATACCCACCCGGCCGCCTGTGGCACTAATGATGCCTTGGGTGATGGTTTGTCCAATATTGTAAGGGTTGCCAATGGCAAAGACGATATCGCCGACTTTAATGGGTCGTTCACCCATCGTTGGGATCACCGGTAGGTTGTCGGCTTCAACCTTCAGCACAGCCAAGTCGGTATAGGTATCGTTACCAATCAGTTGCGCTTCGTAGCGACGACCATCTTGCAGAGCCACTTGTATTTCGTCGTAATTTTCAACAACATGGTTGGCGGTGATGATATAGCCGCGTTCACTCATTATAACGCCAGAGCCTAAGCGCCATAAACGTGAGTTGGCTTGCGAGGAATAACGTGAACGTTCACTTTCGCCCAAGCTGTAGATATTAACAACCGCGGGTGCTGCGCGACTTATCGCTTGATTAAAACTCGCGACTTCATCGCTTTTGCTTAAATTAAACTGGCTTGGACCGCCGCTTTGAAGATAGGGTTGGATAAGAAAAATGATGGCAGCAACAACCAAGCCTAAGCCTACCGATTGATAAAGGAATCGAACGAGTGACTTGATGGTGCTCATAAATTAAACGGTCCGTTAATTAAAAAAGTGACTTCAGCTTACCACTGAAGTCACTTTGATGTAAGTTCTTGAAACTAAAACGCGTGACTAAGAAGCAGGGTTACGTAGCATTAAATAGCGCACGCTATTTCCACGTTGAATACTGAGCGCTACGACATCGCCGGCGTTATCGATCGCTTCACGCAAATCCCCCAAGGTGCCAATGGGTTGGCGGTTCGCGCCCTTAATGACGTCGTCTTTTTCAAGCCCAATGCGCGCGGCAGGTGAACCTGGCTCAACTTCGGTTATACGAATACCATCTTGCGAACCATCCGCCTCTAGCGTCGCCCCCTCCAATGCAGGGTGGATTGACTGTGCTGACGTTTCGGTATCTTGCGCATCGAGAGTGACTTTGACATCTTGGCGTTCACCTTCACGGATTAACTCAAGATCGACTTCTGTGCCCGATCCTAGGGTACTGATTAAAGCGCCCAACTCTTGGAAACTCGCAATATCATCGCCATTTACCGCAACGATGACATCACCGGACTGGATACCCGCTTTATCGGCGGCACTGTCAGGCACAACCTCGGCGACAAAAGCCCCCTCTGACACACTAATATCGAGCGCATCAGCAATATCGGAATTGAGATCATTACCACGCACGCCGAGCACACCGCGGCGAACTTCGCCAAATTCGATGAGCTGTTGTACAAGGTTACGCATCATATCCGACGGAATGGCAAAGCCGATACCGATGTTACCGCCGTTAGGACCGAGAATAGCCGTATTAATACCGATCAATTTGCCATCCAGTGTCACCAGTGCGCCGCCACTGTTACCACTATTGATAGCCGCGTCGGTTTGGATAAAGTTCTCTAACTCTTCAATGCCGAGGTTGGCTCGACTGAGCGCACTCACAATACCCGACGTAACCGTTTGTCCGAGGCCAAAGGGGTTACCAATTGCCACGACAAAGTCACCGACACGTAAATCAGACGATTTACCTATCTCGATGTCAGTCAGGTTCTCGGCGTCTTCAATCTGAAGTAATGCAATGTCGCTTTGTTCATCACGACCGACGAGTTTAGCATCGTACTCACGTCCATTCTTCAGCGTCACAACGATTTCTGAGGCATCGTCGATAACGTGGTTATTAGTGACTACATAGCCCTTTTCAGCATCAATAATGACGCCCGAACCTAATCCACGGAATGGACGCTCTTGAACACGTTCACTCGGCGCATTAGGCCCAAAGAAAAAGCGCAATGCATCGGGAACTCGCTGTCGAACTTCGCGTTTTCCTTTTACCGCAATATTAACCACGGCCGGCGTGACTTCTTCAAGCATCGGTGCCAGGGTTGGCTTTTCATCGTCAGCACCGAAGAAAGGAATACCTGCTTGTGCAGGCTGAGAAAAGCCGCCAACGGTTAAAGCGGCTAACGTGAGACCTACAATTAATTTATTCATCGTGTTACGAACTCCTAGTAGTAACTTTGCAACCGTGTGCAGCCATTATGACCGCTAAGCTACTAGATGAGTTCAAAACGAAAATGTTTCAAGATATTTAATCGCGTTTTGTCGACTCGGCTTCAGTAAATAATCCACTACGCTGGTCGGTGTAGTCTTTTGGCACTTGCTCGGCTTCTTCAGCACTGTGCGTCGAACGATAATCCTTATTCATGCTACTCGCGACTCGTAACTGCCGCATGGTATCTTCTGAAAAGAACGGTAAGTCGCTCTGCGCGTCGTTCTTTTGCAATAAGTCGGCACTGTGGGCAAGGTAGTTTTTGAGTTTATCTTGTGTTTCCTCGAGTTGCTCAACTAAGGCATTGGCGGTGGCAAAATGCTCGGCGACTTCGCGTTGATAGTCTGCCAATTGCTTTTGACTCTTCTCAACTTGCTCTTCGAGATCACCGCCACTACGTAAGCCAAACCAGTACCGCGCTACAAAAAAACCAATAACAGCGCCCACTGCGACCAATAAAATGCCAATTAACCAATCCATGCCGAACTCCTAGGCTGACCCTACTCATTGCTGATTCAGGGCATCGTGATAAAATAGTTGCTCTATAGGATAATAGTAACTGAGGTGAAGTGGTAGTGTCGAACCCGTGCTTTACGCCAATTGAGCGTTATAAAAATGATTTAGAACGCGAGGATTTCAGCTATGACGAAGCGCAAGAGCACGCGGTCAAGCAGTTACAGCGCCTCTACGATGATTTACTTAAGTGGCAAGAAAATAAACAACGCTCACTCTTAAAACGGCTGTTTAGTAAGCCACCGACGCCACCTAAAGGTTTGTATTTTTGGGGCGGCGTCGGACGAGGAAAGACGTATCTGGTTGATACCTTTTACGAAACCTTGCCTATCAAAAACAAATGGCGTCTCCATTTTCACCGATTCATGCAGCGTGTACATAGTGAACTTAAACAGTTACAGCAGAAATCGGATCCTTTGATTACGGTAGCTGATCGCATTGCGGCTGAAACGGATGTGATTTGTTTTGATGAGTTTTTTGTACAAGATATTACTGACGCGATGTTACTCGGTAAATTGTTTGAGTACCTGTTTGAACGCCAGGTGGTACTCGTCGCAACATCCAATATCGTACCCGACGACCTGTATAAAAACGGGTTACAGCGCGCGCGGTTTATTCCGGCAATAAAATTAATTAAGCAGCACTGTGCCGTGGTTAATGTTGATAGCGGTATCGACTATCGCTTACGCACGTTGACGCAAGCAAAGCTATTTCATGTTCCCAATGATGACCAAGCTGACCAATTATTGGTCGAATCGTTTCATAACTTAGCGCCCGAAAAAGGCTGCGCGTTTGAATCTCACGCTGTGGAGATCGAAGGTAGGGCGATTCAGGTTAGGGGAGAGTGCGACGATGTGGTTTTCTTTGATTTTACCGATATTTGTAAAACGGCGCGCAGTCAGACTGACTACATGGAGATAGCTCAACTTTATCATGCCGTGATTATCTCAAATGTTGAACAAATGGGACGTCATAATGATGACGTTGCGCGTCGCTTTATTGCGTTGGTTGACGAGTTTTATGAGCGCCGAGTTAAATTGATTTTATCCGCACAACAGCCCATCGACATGCTGTATAGCGAAGGACAATTAAGTTTTGAGTTTCGTCGATGCGTGAGTCGTTTGCAAGAAATGCAAAGTGAGGAATATTTAGCACTGGCGCACCGCGCATAAATGGCGCTTGAAACCTATAAGAAATTTAAAAAAATGCGTGATCTTTGAGCGCATTTTTCCTATAATCCGCGCAGCCCACGTTACAGTCCATGGCGTTAACCTCGCGTTAGCCCATGGTTGCAGCAAATAAACTAATGATTTTTATCATTTTTTTATTGTTGTGATTCGCGGGGAAGCCCGGAATTACTGTCCGTGAACATTTAAAATTAGGTTTTTTAAAATGAAAACATTTGTAGCAAAGCCAGAAACGGTAAAACGCGACTGGTACGTAATTGACGCAGAAGGTAAAACGTTAGGTCGTTTGGCTACTGAAGTAGCACGCCGCCTGCGTGGTAAGCATAAGCCTGAGTATACGCCTCACGTTGACACCGGTGACTACATTGTCATCGTTAACGCTGAGAAAGTTGCTGTAACTGGTAACAAAGCTCAGGACAAAATGTACTACTCGCACACTGGATTCCCGGGTGGTATCAAATCAATCAGCTTTGAAAAACTGATTGCTAAGAAACCTGAAATGGTAATTCAGAAAGCGGTAAAAGGTATGTTGCCTCGTGGACCTCTAGGCCGTGCCATGTTCCGTAAACTGAAAGTGTACGCAGGTGCTGAGCACAACCACGTTGCTCAACAACCTAAACAACTGGATCTATAACGGAGCAAGCATACTATGGCAGATAATCAATACTACGGTACAGGTCGCCGCAAAAACTCAACTGCTCGCGTATTCTTGCGTCCGGGCAGCGGCAACATCCAAATCAACCAACGTGCGTTGGAAGATTACTTTGGTCGTGAAACTGCACAAATGGTTGTTCGTCAACCGCTTGAAGCAGTAGAAATGACTGAAAAATTCGACCTTTACATCACCGTGAGCGGTGGTGGTACAACAGGTCAAGCGGGCGCAATCCGTCACGGTATTACCCGTGCACTGATGCAATATGACGAAGGCCTACGCTCTACCTTGCGTAAAGAAGGCTACGTTACGCGTGACGCTCGTCAAGTTGAACGTAAGAAAGTGGGCTTACACAAAGCACGTAAGCGTCCACAGTTCTCAAAACGTTAATTTTACGTTTTTACGAAAAGCCCAGCATTCGCTGGGCTTTTTTATTTTTACTTGCCAGTGAACCTCTGTTTACGAATGTAAACGCCTGTTATGAGAGCAACGCGCGCCATACACCGCGAATCACTTGTAAAACATGTGGGTTTTCTTTATCATTTCTGAGCATTTTTTGTAATCCGTATAGGCGGATAACGCAGCAGCTAATTCCCGACTTCGCGGCCATGGATCGCGGAGCGTCCAACTGGAGAGTAAATGGATGAGCAATGCGCCTGTAGATAAAGGCCGCCGTCGTTTTTTGACGGTCGCGACCGGAGTCGTTGGTGGTGCCGGAGCGGTGGGTGTCGCCGTTCCTTTTATCGCATCATGGAATCCGAGCGCGAGGGCAAAGAACGCCGGGGCACCGGTCGAAGTTAACATCGCGAAAGCAGAACCGGGTCAAATGATTCGTGTTAAATGGCGAGGTAAGCCCGTCTGGGTTGTTCGCCGTTCAACTGAAATGCTCGATGGTCTTAAGACTCATGAAGATCGTCTGCGCGACCCTAATTCTGAAGAGCCACAACAACCTTCATATGCAGCGAACGAATATCGTTCAATTAAAAAAGAATTTTTCGTTGCTGTAGGTATCTGTACCCACTTAGGTTGTTCTCCGAGCTACTTACCTAAAGAAATGGAAGAGCACGTAGAAGGTGTTGAGTCAGGATTCTTCTGTCCGTGTCACGGTTCGACCTATGATATCGCTGGACGTGTTTTCCAGGGTGTTCCGGCACCATTAAATTTGGTTGTGCCGCCACATTATTACGTTGACGACAACACGATCTTGGTCGGCGAAGATAAGGGGCAAGCATAATGGCTAATAAATTCGTTGAGTGGATCGATGCACGTATTCCAATGACCAAAACTTGGAATATCCACCTTGCACAGTATCCTGCTCCGAAAAACTTTAACTTCTGGTACTTATTCGGCGTTCTAGCGATGTTGGTATTGGTCAACCAAATCCTAACGGGCGTTTGGTTAACCATGAACTACGTGCCGAGTGCTGAGGGTGCGTTCGCATCAGTCGAATACATCATGCGTGATGTCGAATACGGCTGGCTGCTCCGATACATGCATTCAACCGGGGCGTCCGCGTTTTTCATCGTAGTTTATCTGCACATGTTCCGCGGCATGCTTTACGGCTCCTACCAGAAACCACGTGAATTACTGTGGTTGTTCGGTATGTTTATCTTCTTAGTACTAATGGCTGAGGCCTTCATGGGTTACTTGCTACCTTGGGGTCAGATGTCGTACTGGGGGGCTCAGGTAATCATCTCCTTGTTTGGTGCGATTCCAGTCATCGGCGATGATTTGACACTATGGATCCGCGGTGACTACGTGATTTCGGGCGCAACCCTGAACCGTTTCTTCGCGCTTCATGTTATCGCGTTGCCGTTAGTGCTTGTAATCCTTGTGTTCTTGCACATTATCGCACTGCACGAAGTGGGTTCTAATAACCCAGACGGTGTGCCGATTAAAAAGCCGAAAGGCTCAGTGCCTGATGAAGAAAAACCGAAATTCAAGTTCCACGAGCGTTTCACTAAGAAATACGACATTGTGGATGCGATTCCGTTCTACCCTTACTACATCGTTAAAGATTTAGTTGGTATCGGTATTTTCTTATTCTTGTTCTGTTATGTGATCTTCTTTATGCCTGAGATGGGCGGCTTCTTCCTTGAGCCACCAAACTTTGAGCCGGCAAACCCGTTGAAGACACCAGAACACATTGCACCGGTTTGGTACTTCACACCGTTCTACGCGATTTTGCGCGCGGTTCCTGACAAACTATTCGGCGTAATTCTAATGTTCGCATCAATTGTGCTACTGGCACTATTGCCTTGGTTAGATCGTGGACGCGTACGTTCAATTCGCTATCGCTCGGTCTTACACAAGTTGAACTTGGCGGTATTCTCGGTCAGCTTCCTGGTACTGGGCTACTTGGGTACGCAACCGGCTACGCCAACAGCAACAGTGTTTGCACAGATCTTTACGTTCTTATACTTCGCCTTCTTCGTATTGCTGTTCTTCTACAGTAAGCGTGAGAAGACCAAGCCGGTACCAGAAAGGGTGACGTCATAATGAAAAAATTACTAATCGCTCTTGCTACACTTATCCCGTCGCTCGTATTTGCGGCGGGACCCACTGTGCCGCTTGACGAAGCAAAAGTTGATTTGCACGACAAAGCGTCATTACAGCGTGGTGCACAGTTGTTCATGAACTACTGCTTAGGCTGTCATTCACTCGAGTACGCGCGGTACAACCGTATGTTTGAGGACTTGGGCATTCCTGAGGAAGTCGGTCAGAAAAACTTGCAGTTTACAGGTGACAAAGCGGGTGACCTTATCACCAATAATATGTCTCCTGAAAAAGCTGGTGCTTGGTTTGGTAATCCGCCGCCTGACTTGACCAACGTAGCTCGCGTGCGCGGTCCAGACTGGATTTATACCTATTTACGTTCGTTCTATCGCGATGATAGTCGTCCGTTTGGTGTTAACAACACGGTGTTCCCAAATGTGGGTATGCCGCACGTACTACAAGAGTTACAAGGCTTGCCAGAGAAAACCTATGAAGAGCGCCGTATCGATGGCGAAATGCAAAAGGTTTATGTTGGTCTTAAGACCGATGGCAAAGGCCGTTTAACCGAAAGCGAATACGATCAAGCGATGCTCGACCTGACTTCGTTCTTGGTCTATATGGGTGAGCCAATGAAACTTGAACAACGCCGTATGGGCTGGTTCGTATTTGGTTTCTTATTGGTGTTCACCATTTTAGCTTGGTTGCTGAAGAAAGAGTTCTGGAAAGATCTTAAGTAAGCAGTATTCGAGCTCAGTAGAAAAGGGTGGCTTGCCACCCTTTTGCTGTTGAAATTATCTGGAGAAATACATGGCGGTTGCAGCAAATAAGCGTTCAGTGATGACGTTATATTCCAGCAAGAACGATCTGAAGAGCCACCAAGTTCGCTTGGTACTAGCAGAGAAAGGTGTCGGGGTAGAAATTAGTTTTGTCAGTGGCGATGAGCGCCCTGAAGATTTAATGCAGTTAAATCCTTATCCGGACGCGACACCCACTTTAGTGGATCGTGAGCTTGTTCTTTATAACGCTCACATCATTATGGAATATCTCGATGAGCGTTTTCCGCATCCGCCATTGATGCCTGTTTACCCCGTAGCACGAGGTACAAGCCGTTTAATGATGCACCGCATCGAACGTGACTGGTATACCTTAGCGGACAAAATCATGGCGGGAGATAACCAAGCACGCCAAGAACTGCGTGAAGGGATTTTATCTTTAGCACCGATCTTTGCTGATACTCCTTACTTCATGAGTGAAGAGTTCAGTTTAGTCGATTGTTATTTGGCCCCGCTATTATGGCGCCTGCCAAGCTACGGTATTGAGCTGACAGGGCAAGGCGCAAAAGACGTAAAAGCTTACATGGTCCGAGTTTTTGAACGCAAAACGTTTCAAGAGTCACTGACCGATGTTGAGCGAGAAATCGCGCGTCTTTAATTCTTTTAACCTTCGATTGGAGCGGTTATGGAATTAAGTGATATGACAGCAAAGCGTCCCTATCTAATGAGGGCGCTTTATGACTGGATCGTCGACAACCAACTGACGCCTCATTTGGTAGTTGATGCGACTATCGTTGGCACAAAAGTGCCGCAGCAGTTTGTTCAAGATGGACAAATCGTGTTGAATATTTCACCGACTGCCGTAGTCGGTTTGCAACTCATGGATACGGAAGTACGCTTCAATGCACGTTTCGGTGGTCAACCCATGGAAGTCATCGTGCCGATGACCGCAGCATTAGCGATTTATGCCCGAGAAAACGGCGCAGGCGCAATGTTTGAAGCCGAACCTCAGTTAGATAAAATGCCACAAGCTGAAGAATCTGAGGAGACACCTTCGGTGTCCTTGGATACAGTGGAAGGCAATAAACCTGAGCAATCCTCGAGTAAGAGTTCGAGCAAGAAGAAGCCGAACTTAAAAGTTATAAAATAACTATCGTCATGAGTAGAGCGCCTAACGCGCTCTACTAAATGCTTTCACCACTTTCTGCACACCATCAATATTCCGCGCAATTTCAACCGCTCTGTCAGCTGCCGAATCGTTAACGATACCAAGTAAGAACACTTCGCCGTTTTCGGTAACGACTTTTACGTCGGTCGCGTCTACTTCATCGTCGGCAATGAGTTTCATACGGACACGGCTTGAAATCCACGTATCACTCGCCTGAGTGGCTATGCCTGCTTTGCTAGCTAAACGAATTTGATTGAAAATACGCTCAATACCGTTAGTATCCGAAATCACTTCCTCTGCACGAGCTCGTTGTGCATCGGTGTCGACTTGGCCCACGAGCAGTACCTGCTTACCATAGCTCACTACCCGGATGCGATAATCTTCCAATTGTTTATCATTACCTAGTTTGGCGTTCGCTTTCATCTCTATTGCTTGGTCATCTAGTTGCGTACCTAAGGTGCGCGGATCGGTTGCGGATGATACACCGACCGCGGCCGCGCCAACGGCTACAGCTGCACATCCTTGTAGCAACGGGACCGAAAGCCCAGCGATAAGTAACCAACGAATAGTATGTGTATGACGACTCATATCAATCGTGCTCCTGAGGGAAAATTGTATTCTCAACCAATTCACTTATACACTGACTGATTAACAGTTGTTGCTCGAGTACGCGCGATTCGTTTAACGACGGAATCTGCAACTCCAAATCATTGGCACCGAGCAATCCTGAAACCATATCATTCTGTTGACCCGTAATCGCTACCATAATCATGTTGCGACTGAGCGCAGTTTCCATAGTTTCGATAAGCGCTGAGTCATCACTCTCACGTGTCGCAAAAACTAATAGCAGGTCGCCTGCTTGAGCAAGCGAGGCAACTTGCGCTTGAGCATACTGATTTAGTGCAATAACGGGGAACGCGGGGCGTTCAATCTTATAACCGATATTCATCACGCGTGCGAAGTGCTCAGCTAGCATATGGCTAGCGCCGCTGCCGCAGACGAATAAACGTTGCCCGGCGAGCAAACTGTTGACCAACAGCTCTACACAATCTTCAATATGTTCTGAAAGGCTTTCAATAGCAGAAATCTGCGTTTGAATACTTTCAGTAAATAGCGCCTTAATACGTTCTTCGTTCATGCTAAAAAGCGTCCTTGTACCATTCAATCGTAACCTGGCTATCATTTATTGTAATAATATCAAAGCGCATCTTTGCGAGGTACTCATTTACTTGTTGTTCAACTAAAAAGTACTGCGCGGCGCGTCTGATGCGTTGACACTGACGCGTAGTAATTTGTTCTAAAATTGAGGCAAACTCGCTATTTTTACGTCGTTTAACCTCGACAAATATCCAGGTATCGCGTTGGCGACAAATGATATCAATTTCACCGCAGGGTACACGGTAATTGTGTTGCACAATATTGAGCCCATGCTTGCGTAAGAAACGACTCGCTTGCGACTCTCCTTCAATTCCACGTTTTCTGGTAGACATTAGGGCTTGATAACGTTGACCTCTGATGGCGTCAATTTAGCCCAACTCATCTGACGATGAATATTATTTAAATGTATGGAAAGTCGGCCTGTCATCCCGCTGATGGACTTTCCACGCATCCAGCGTAACGAGTCGATCTGCTCCAATACCGTAAGGCTATCGTGTCCCATTGCTACTAACCGCGCATCGTTTAAATCCGCATTAGCGTGTAGCTTCAACCAGGTGTTGATGGCAAACGGTTGCTGGTTAGGCAACAAAATAGGCGCTTCGGTAAATACAATACCGCGTAGGTCGTTGTCCCCTGTTTGATTAGTTACACGGTGAATGGCTGAACTGGCAAACACATCGGCGGGCGGTGCGAAGGGCGACAGGTTCACATCAATAAAGGGCTTAAGAAGTCGGGCTTGTTCTAGATTACCTGCAATGTATATCGCATCGACGTCGCTACGACTGCGCTCTTGCGCATCGACGATAATCTTACCTGCTGCAATCTTTACATTTCTAATACGCTCCGCGCTCGCTGCGACGCCTAACGCATGTTCAACAGCGGACTGCATTTCTTCAGTGCTACTATACCAACTGCTTTCAACCGTCCGTTCACTATCTGTCGGCCAACTGCGTTTGTAGGCATTGACCATTTTAGTACCAGCACCGCTTTTGGCCGCAAAAATGATACTGCTGAGTTTCGCTGTTTCTGAAATGTAGTCAGCCGCTTGTGCCGCTTCTGTTTCACTATCTAATGCGAAGGTCACATGACCACTCGGAATAATGACATCATCGGGCAATTCAGGCTGGTTTAAGTAAACTTGTGTAACGCCGAGCATCGGTTGTTGAACCCAAGCATTGACATGTTTTTTCAATAGCGGCCCGATGACGAATTGCTGCTCGTTTTCAAGCAGACGGGCTTGCAGTGCGGTTAAGTCTTCTGCTTCAGTATCATAAAATCGTACATGCACGTCAGCGAGCTGCGCCGCTGACGCGATAATGCCATCGCGCACGGCTTCGCCTTGTAGTCGATAACTCCCCGACAACGGCAGCAGTACCGCCACTTCTTTAATCACCTGAAAGTCGTTATGAGTTATGAAACTCTCAACAATTGAACGGGCATAATGTTGATTGTAGGCAGTTAGCCATTGCTCGAGCGCCTGTTTCAGATTATCGGCAGATTGCGCCCGGTGAGTGGACTCAATCAGCCGCCACCAACCCGCCAAGCTCGTACGGTTGGGGCGTTGTGAAGGTAGTTGCTCGCTGTTCACTTGGCGCGCGACCGACCACAGCGTATCGAGGTTCATATTACTATCGGTTTGATAAGCCTCATCTAAGTAACTCAAGGCTTGCCAATAATGCTTTTGCTGTTGGTAAGCGTCGGCGATGAGCAACAAGGAGGTACGTTTTAACTGGCGATCAGTGAATTGATTCATGATCGGAGCAAGTTGTTCAACCACTTGTTGCCACTCACCACTATGATGATACCAGCGTGCCAGCGACAGCGCATATAACCGTTTATCTGAGGGGCGCATTGTCGTTGGGTCAAGTTGCGACAGAATAGCTGCGCTGCGTTGATAATTGCCCTGATTCTGAAACGCGAAAGAGGCCTCGACTAATGCCATTTGTTGGCTCGCTGCATTACCTTCATTACGCGCTTTTTCCAGCCACTGCTCGGCGGTCAAGGTATCGCCTTTATTGGCAGGTGTAACAACGTTTTGCTCAACGGGTGAGGTGGTTGGCTGAGTACTGCGCTGAGGCGACTGTGCACAGCTTATAAGCAAGGCGGCGGCCAAACAAATGATAGCCCGTTTAGCGTAGGTCGCTAATGATAAACCTTTAGATTGACTCGATACGTTCACACTCACCGCCTAGCAAAATTATCACGTGTTTAAAGTTAAATGATACTATAAGTCGCTACTCGAATTACAACACAACGGAATCACCATGTCACAGCAACAAAGTGAAAAGTCATCGCAAAGCTTAGGAACGTTATATATTGTGCCGACTCCAATAGGTAATTTGGCGGATATGACGGAACGAGCGGTGACGACTTTACAGCAGGTTGACCTAATTGCTGCGGAAGATACACGTCATAGTAGACCTTTACTGCAACAATATAATGTTAGTACGCAGGTGTTGTCAGTGCATGAGCACAACGAGAGTAGTCGAGCAGGGCAACTGATTGAAAAGCTGAAGCAAGGTTTAAATATTGCATTGATCAGTGACGCCGGCATGCCGCTCATCAGTGACCCCGGCTATGTGATTGTGCGCGAATGTCGCGCGGAGCAGATCCCCGTTGTCGCGTTACCAGGTGCCTGCGCTTTTGTAACGGCGCTCGCCGGTTCTGGCTTAGCAACGGACAAATTTATGTTTGAGGGCTTCCTGCCCGCCAAATCTGCGGCGCGTAAAAAGGCGTTTGCACACCTAGCCGATCAAACCCGTTCTGTTGTGTTTTATGAAAGCCCGCACCGGATTGAATCATGCCTTGAAGATCTCGCTGAAATCTTGCCCTGTCGTCATGTGGTGTTAGCCCGTGAGTTGTCAAAGCAATATGAAACCTATTTGAGCGGAACCGCGAGTGAATTGCTTGCCCAAATGCATGAAGACAGCAACCAAAAGCGCGGCGAAATGGTGTTGATGATCGGTGGCGTCGAGAAGGAAACCGCGCAGGACGATCAAATCAGCGTGGAGCAGCAACGCGCCGTTACCTTATTAATGCAGCACCTGCCTTTGAAAAAAGCAGCCGCGGTGACAGCTGAGCTTTATGGTGGCCGCAAAAATGCACTTTACCAATGGGCGATTGCCCAGTCAGACGACTAAAACATTTGTATAGCGTCGGCTAAATGCGTAGAATCGCCGCCTGAAGAAGCCTGCCAGGCAATCGCTGCTTATCGTTTTCGGTAAGGGGAGGAAAGTCCGGGCTCCATAGGGCAGAGTGCCAGGTAACGCCTGGGCAGTGAAAGCTGACGACTAGTGCAACAGAGAGCAAACCGCCGATGGCCGCTTGCGGCTCAGGTAAGGGTGAAAGGGTGTGGTAAGAGCACACCGCGCGTCTGGCAACAGTACGTGGCACGGTAAACTCCACTCGGAGCAAGGTCAAATAGGGGTTCGTTGGCGCGGCCCGCGTTGAACCCGGGTAGACTGCTTGAGAATACGGGCAACCGTATTACTAGATGAATGATTGTCCACGACAAAACCCGGCTTATCGGCGGGCTTCTTCACCTCCTTTCTTTATTGACCGTCCAGTTATAACGCCTAATTAATTTATAATTATCATTCACTTAACTGATCCCGATCGGGTCTGCGTTGAGATCGATATCTTTCTTAACGGCTCTCAAGCTATTCCTCGGAGCTGATAAAGCCTGTGTAAAAGCGTGTTTAGGCGCGTGATAAAACTTGACAGTGGGAATCTTATCTACCTAGACTGTAACATTGTGGGGATTTGTGGATAATTGTGGATCGCAACGATCAGGTGACATCATGTTTCGTGGTGCAACAACAATAAACTTAGACAGTAAAGGACGCTTGGCTATACCCGCCAAGTATCGTCATGCGCTGTCGATCGACTGTGACGGTAAGATGGTCTGCACCATCGATATCAAGCAGCCGTGCCTGTTGTTATACCCATTACCAGAATGGCAAGTCATCGAGAAAAAATTGACACAGTTATCCAGCATGAACCCCACCGAGCGACGCTTGCAGCGCCTTTTACTGGGCCACGCTGACGATTGCGACATGGATAAAAATGGTCGCTTACTGATTTCCTCGCCGCTGCGTTTGCATGCAGGGCTAGAGAAAAAACTGATGTTAGTTGGGCAACTGAATAAATTTGAAATTTGGTCAGAAGAGGCTTGGCAGCAGCAGATTGCAGAGGATCTCAAGGTCGAACAAGAAGGTGACTTTGAGTTAAATGAACGACTAGAAGACTTTTCACTTTAATGACTGAGCAAAACGCACCGCATATTTCAGTGCTCCTCGAGGAGTCCATTCACGCACTTGTGACGGACCCCGATGGGATCTATATAGACGCCACCTTCGGTCGTGGCGGTCATACGCGTGCGTTACTGAACAAATTATCCCCCAAAGGGCGTGTCATTGCCCTTGACCAAGACCCACAGGCAATAGCGTCAGCCCAAGCGCTGGCAGATGATGAGCGCTTTAGTATTATTCACACCCCATTTAGCGATCTTGCGCGCATCATAGAGCAGCAACAGCTTGCTCACCAAGTCACAGGTATTTTATTTGATCTTGGCGTCTCATCCCCACAACTTGATGATGCTGAGCGTGGTTTTAGTTTCATGCGTGACGGACCTTTAGATATGCGTATGGATAGCAGTCGTGGTGAAACGGCTGCAGACTGGCTTAGTTACGCCGAAGAAGATGATATTACTTATGTGTTGAAAACCTACGGTGAAGAACGGTTTGCGCGAAAAATTGCGCGAGCCATTGTTCATGATCGTGAACAAAAGCCGTTTACTCGAACCCGTCAACTAGCTGAGTTGATCGGCCGGTTAGTGCCATCGAAAGAAAAGCATAAGCATCCTGCGACCCGTAGCTTCCAGGCGATTCGCATACATGTGAATCGTGAGTTAGAACAAATCGAAGATGCGCTAGAAGCGTCGTTGACTGCGTTAAAAGAAGATGGGCGCCTAGTTGTCATCAGTTTTCATAGTTTGGAAGATCGCATCGTGAAACGCTTTATGCGAACTCACAGCCAACCCAAACAGGTACCCCCTGGGCTGCCGATCACTGAAGCAGAACTGAATAAAGATCGTCGTTTAGCACTGGAAAGCAAGGCGATTAAACCCAGTGCAGCAGAGCTTGAGTTGAACCCACGCGCACGCAGTTCGGTGTTACGTATCGCACGGAGGTTAGCACATGGTTAAGACACGCTATCCTTCGTTGCCGGTCATGCTGCTGCAAGACTTAACGCGCTTCAAATGGGTGATTGCACTCGCGATCGCTGTGATTGGATCAGCATTAACTGTGATCTACACCGCCCATCAAAATCGCTTACTGACCAGTGAGCGGGATGAGTTATTGTCGACACAAGATAGAATCGATCGTGAGTGGCGTCACTTGGTGCTCGAACAAACTGCACTGACTGAACATAGTCGCGTCGAACGGATTGCTCAAGAACAACTCGGCATGATCGATGTCGATGCCAAACATGAGGTGCTAGTGCCATGGCAATAAAGCGCGCACCCAAGAAAAACCAACGTAATACTAAGAAGCTTAGTCCGGCGGGTACGCGCTGGCGCTTTGTCACCGCGTTGGGCGTGCTGTTTTTTGTGTTTAGCATCTTGGTAGCGCGAGCCGCCTATATTCAAGTGATCAATCCAGAGCAGTACTCCTTGCAAGGTGACCTGCGTAGTCTGCGTTCCGATAGTTTAGGCGTGCAACGGGGCATGATCGTCGACCGCAATGGCCGAGAGCTCGCGGTGAGTGTTCCGGTAGAAACGGTTTGGGCCGATCCGAAGCGTATTGCAGAAAGCGGCGCGCTTGCTGATCAGCGCCGTTGGCAAGCGCTAGCGGAAACGTTTCGAATGAATCGAGATGAACTATTAGCTAAAGTCGACGACCCCGAACGTCGCTTTGTTTATTTACAGCGCAAAGTATCACCCAGTGAAGCGGACTACGTGCGTCAGCTTGGTATTCCGGGCGTTTACTTAAAAACAGAATCGCGTCGGTATTATCCAACCGGAGAAATTAGTGCACATGTTGTGGGTATTACCAATATCGATGGTCAAGGTCAGGAAGGGCTTGAACTATTATATGATGATCACTTAACCGGTACCCCCGGTAAGCGAGTTTACCGCAAGGACGCGCAAGGGCGGGTTATTGAGGAAATTAGCCAAACAGATGCGCAGCCACCTAAACAATTAACACTTAGCATTGACCAGCGGATCCAAGCGACTGCCTATACCGAGCTGAAAAAAGCCGTGCGCTACAATCAGGCAACTTCGGGTTCGGCTGTTGTGGTCAATGTAAAAACAGGTGAACTGTTGGCTATGGTCAATAGCCCGTCCTACAACCCTAATAATCGTGCGGACTTACAAAGCTTTAAGATGCGTAACCGTACGATTACCGATGCCTACGAGCCCGGCTCTACTGTCAAGCCTTTAGTCGTATTAAGCGCGTTAGAGCATGGCACCCATAAAGTGGGCGATATCATTGATACCAATCCAGGTTGGTTGCGTATCGGCGGTCGCCGCGTGAGTGATCACCGTAACTTGGGCAAATTGTCGCTGACCGAGGTACTGGAGCACTCGTCTAACGTGGGTGTTACCACTATGGCGCTTGAGCTGGGTGTTGATAAACTGCTCGAAACATACTTCGACGCTGGGTTTGGCTCCGATACCGGGGTGTCGCTTTTAGGTGAGAGCTACGGACTATTGACCACGCGTCGTCGGTGGTCAGATTTTGAGTTGGCAACATTGTCTTATGGTTACGGCCTGTCTGCGACCACGCTCCAACTCGCAAAAGCGTATACGATGATAGCTAACGGTGGACGCGACATGCCCCTAACGGTATTTCGTCGCGAATCTAAACCTGAATCTGAACAAGTATTTAACCCCGACAATACCCGTGCTGTTCTGCACATGATGGAACGCGTCGTTTCTGACGGTACCGCCACTGCAGCGCAAGTGCCAGGTTATCGTATTGCTGGTAAAACGGGCACTAGCCGCAAGGCGCGTGCGACCGGTGGTTATGGTGACGAGTATGTCGCTCTGTTTGCCGGGATTGCACCGGCATCCAATCCTGAAATTGTGGTCGTTGTCACCATCAATGAACCAGGAACCGACGACTATTACGGCGGCACAGCAGCGGCGCCGGTGTTCTCGAGCATTGTGTCGCAAACCATGCGGCTACTTAATGTTCCACCAGACGATATGACGTCGCAACCGATGAAAGCAGCGGGCTTTGTAGGAGGTGCAGATGCAACTCCGTGAGTTACTGCCTCCATTGCCAATGCCTGTGCCTAATGTTGAGGTCAGTGGTATTAAATTGGACAGCCGACAAGTCGCCAACGGCGACTTATTTGTCGCTGTGCCGGGGTATGTCACCGATGGTCGCGATTACATGGATAAGGCGATTACCGCAGGCGCTCGTGCAATCTTGGCTGAGGGACCTAGTTTACGAAGCGAGACTAAAAACGGTGTGGTATGCCTGTATATGCCGGGTGTTAAAGAGCAACTATCGGAAATTGCCGGACGCTTCTTTCATCACCCGTCGAAGCAGGCAACGGTGGTTGGTGTCACTGGCACTAATGGCAAAACGTCGGTAACACATCTGGCGGCTCAGTTAGCAGAAAAGCTGGGTTACAGAGCCGCGGTGATTGGTACGACGGGCAGTGGTTTGATCGGCCAACTATTGCCCGAGAAGCATACGACACCAGATGCGGTCACCGTACAACAGCGTTTGTCGACGTTAGTCGCCGAGGGCGCTGATTTTATCGCCATGGAAGTCTCATCGCATGCATTGGTCCAGCGTCGTGTCGAGGCTTTGCATTTTGAAGCGGCAGTAGCAACTAATATCAGTCGTGATCATTTGGATTACCACGGCAGCATGACCCATTACGTGGATGCCAAACGTCGTCTGTTTGAAGACTTTGAACTGAACCATCGCATTATCAATATCGATGACAGTTATTTAGCAGGTTGGATCGATGGTACAGCAGACGTGCTGTCAATCTCACTGCTAGGCAACGAGCGAGCGCACATCCGAGTCAGTGAGTTAGCCTTTGCAGAGCATGGCACGACTTTTACGCTCAGTTACCACGGACGCTCCGCTCAATTTGCCACACCGCTGTTGGGTCGCTTCAATGTCTATAACGTGGTCAGTGCGGTCGCAATTATGTTGGCTCAACAACACTCATTAGCGACGGTCGCCGAACATTGTCGGACATTAACGCCGGTGCCTGGACGCATGGAAGCGTTTCAAGCGGGCGACTCACCTTTAGTCGTCGTTGATTACGCGCATACACCTGATGCGTTGCAACAGGTTTTGCAAGCTTTGCGTTTACATTGCAAGGGTAAGCTGTGGTGTGTATTTGGTTGTGGGGGCGATCGCGATCGTGGTAAGCGACCGCAAATGGGCCAAGTAGCGGCAGAGTATGCGGATCGTGTGGTAGTGACCGACGACAATCCACGCACTGAGGCGCCGCAGCAAATTATTGCTGACATCATGGCAGGTATTGCTGATAAACGTAAGGTTCATAGTATGGAAGGTCGTCGCCAAGCGGTACTCGATACTATCGAGCGGGCCGCTAAAGATGACGTAGTGTTACTCGCAGGCAAAGGTCACGAAGACTATCAAGTTATTGGTCAAGAGCGTATTGATTATAACGAGCGTCAGCTCGTGCAGGACTGGATAAGCGGGGTGAGCCATGATTGATGTATCTTTAGAATGGGTTGCACACGCCGTGCATGGTGAGCTTCACGGTATCATCGACAAGCAACGGGTGATCAATCAGGTGAGCACAGATACGCGTGCGTCCCTAGAGTCAGCATTGTTTATTGCCCTTAAAGGGGACCAGTTTGACGCTCACGATTTTATTCCACAAGCGCTAGAAAAAGGTGCCGCGGCTATCGTCAGCCAACAACCGCTAGCTGACGATATTCCTCATATCCTAGTTGACGACACGCGTTATGCGTTAGGCCAGTTAGGCGCTGCGGTAAAAGCTGAAGTGGCACCAAAAACCATAGCGATCACTGGAAGTAACGGAAAAACTACGGTTAAAGAGATGTTGGCAGCCATTATTGGTCAACGCCACAAGGTGCTAGCAACCGCTGGTAATTTTAATAACGATATAGGCGTACCTTTAACGCTATTGCGGTTAGAGGCTCAGCACCAATATGCGGTTATTGAACTCGGCGCTAATCATGCGGGCGAAATTGCCTATACCACCTCATTAACGCGCCCCGACGTGGCTATTTTAAACAATGTCAGTGCCGCACACGTTGAAGGGTTTGGTTCGGTACAGGGTGTTGCCAAAGCAAAAACTGAAATTTTCCAAGGTTTACCCGAAAGTGGGCTTGCTATAACACCGTATGAAAGTGAGTACTTACCTTGTTGGCGAAAAGTCCGTTCTGGTAAGCGTCTGCAAACGTTCGGTTTGAGCGAGCAGGCTGATGTTAGCGCGAGTGAGATAGAACTGAATAGCTTGGGGCAAGCCACATTTAAGTTGAGCATTAATGACCAGAGTTGGACAGTTGCTTTGCAACTGAGCGGCTTACATAACGTTAAGAATGCGCTGGCAGCCAGTGCTGCTGCCCTTGAAATAGGCATGTCCGCTGAAGAGATTATCGCTGGATTGGCAACTTTATCACCCGTCAAAGGGCGACTCACGCCAATTCAGTTAGCCAATAACTTAACTGTCATCGACGATACTTACAATGCCAGCGTGGCCTCGACCAAGGCGGCGCTTGACCTGTTAGGCAGCTACCAAGGCACAACCATCATGGTACTGGGTGATATGGCCGAGCTCGGCGCGGAAGCGCGCGCTTACCACGAAGAAATAGGTGAGCACGCTATTCAAGCCGGTATCGGTAAGTTTTTTACCTTAGGCGTATTGAGTCAAAGTGCCAGTGAAGTATTTAACGGCCGGGGTGGTAAACACTTCTCATCTATTGATGGGCTTGTGAATGAAGTTTTACAAACCATTACACAACAATCGGCAAATGATCGCGTCACAGTGTTGGTCAAAGGATCACGCTCGTCACACATGGAGCGTGTCGTTAACGCGTTACAAGAACACTACAAAAACGCAGAATCACAGGGAGATCAACACGCATGTTAGTTTGGTTGGCTGAGTATCTGACTCAGTTTGAAAGCGGCTTTAACGTTTTTTCTTACCTTACTCTGAGGGCTATCCTCAGCGTACTAAGCGCGCTCATGCTTTCGGTCTGGTTAGGGCCGTGGCTGATACGTCGCCTGCAACGCTTACAAATTGGCCAAACCGTGCGCGATGATGGACCAGAAAGTCACCTCAGTAAATCAGGCACGCCCACCATGGGCGGTGTGCTGATTTTAGCCGCGATTGTGGCGTCATCATTGCTATGGGCTAACCTTGAAAATAAATACGTGCTGGTAACGCTATTTGTCGTCGTTGGTTTTGGCATTATTGGGTTTGTTGATGACTATCGCAAAGTCATCCGCAAAGACCCGAAAGGATTGATCGCCAAGTGGAAGTATTTCTGGCAGTCGGTGATTGCCAGTTGCGCCATCGGTTTTCTTTATTGGAGCAGCCAACTGTCGGCAGAGACTGCATTGTTGGTTCCGTTCTTCAAAGAAGTCATGCCTCAATTGGGGCTGCTCTATCTATTTTTAGGTTACTTCGTCATTGTCGGCACCAGTAATGCCGTGAATCTTACCGACGGCCTCGATGGTTTAGCCATCATGCCCACGGTTATGGTTGCTGGCGCCTTAGGTGTATTTGCCTACGTATCAGGTAACGTAAATTTTGCCGAGTACTTGCAGATCCCCTATTTACCGTTGTCGGGCGAGCTTCTCGTCGTATGCGCTGCCATCGTTGGCGCTGGGCTCGGCTTCTTATGGTTTAACACTTATCCCGCTATGGTATTCATGGGTGATGTTGGCTCTTTAGCGCTCGGGGCAACGCTCGGCGTTATCGCCATTTTAGTCAGACAAGAACTGGTTTTATTTATAATGGGCGGCGTGTTTGTCATGGAAACCCTATCGGTCATGCTTCAGGTCGGTTCATATAAGCTACGGGGTAAACGTGTATTCCGTATGGCACCTATTCATCACCATTACGAGTTAAAAGGATGGCCTGAACCACGCGTTATTGTGCGTTTCTGGATTCTCTCGTTGATATTCGTGCTTATTGGTCTAGCCACACTGAAGTTAAGGTAACTAACGGGTTATGGAACAGCGAATTCATTGGCAAAAACTAGACACTATTGTGGTACTCGGCCTTGGGCAGTCGGGTCGCTCCGTAGTGCGCTTTTTGGTTGGTGAAAAGAGTCCGTTACCTGCGCATTGTGAGATTCACACGTTTGATAGCCGCGAACAGCCGCCCGGCCTTGATGAGGTAAAGCAGTTGCTTGGCGAAGAACGAGTGACCGCGGGTGGATGGCAGCTTGAAGATTTACTTGCGGCCGATCTGATCGTCGTAAGCCCAGGCTTAGATACGCGCGACGCGAAGATTCAGATGGCGCGCGACGCTGGTGTTCCTATTGTTGGGGACGTTGAGATTTTTGCGCAACTTAATCAACGACCCGTTGTGGCAGTGACGGGATCAAACGGCAAGTCTACCGTGACCACGTTAGTAGAACAAATGGGTCAATATCACGGTCATCGCTGGGTCGCGGCGGGCAATATTGGCGTCGCGGTGTTGGATGCACTGCAACAGGATGCCGATGCCTATGTGTTAGAGCTTTCGAGCTTTCAACTGGAAACTACGCGTAGCCTCAAGCTTGCCGGAGCTGCGCTATTGAATGTCAGCGCTGACCATCTTGATCGTTATGATTCTGAACAAGCTTATTTTCAGGCGAAATTAAATATCTTTAATCATGCGGCAGTGAGCGTGTTAAATCGGCAGGATTCGCAGCATTGGCCCAGTAAAGTACCTCAATCATTAGTTACCGTTGGCACCGACGAAAGTGCTAATGGTTATGGGCTTACTAAGAACGCTGAGGATATTGCCATAACGCGGCACGGAAAACCGTTGGCGAGCGCTCATCAGTTTTCGTTAGCCGGAACTCACAACCTAGTTAATATCCAAGCCGCATTGGCGCTAGCCGAAACACTTGGGTTGACGCCAGAACAAGGTGTACAAGCGATTGAACAGTTCAGTGGTTTACCGCACCGATGTCAGGTTGTTTATGAGGCGAATGGCATACGTTGGGTCGATGACTCAAAAGCAACCAATATCGGCGCCACGGAAGCGGCAGTCAATGGCTTACGTCCGATGATTAAAGGACGCCTAATCCTGATTGCAGGTGGCGATGGTAAAGGCGCTCAATTTTCTCAGTTATTGCCGGTACTGAGTCGCGTCGATGTGTTACTGACCATTGGTCGCGATGGCAAAAAAATCGCTGAACTACGTAAAGGCGCGCGTTACTGTGAACAGCTATCTGAGGCGGTGAGAACAGCACAGCAAATCGCTGAGCCTGAAGATTGGGTGGTTTTATCCCCAGCGTGCGCTAGCCTTGATCAATTTAGTAATTTTGTAGAACGCGGCAAGGTGTTCCAACAGCACATAGCGAGGTTATATGAGCGCAGCGCGTGAACAGCAGTTGCAACTCAATATGACCGAGCGCGGAAAGCACTTGGGTGCTGCGTTGTGGGCGTGGCTGCGACCGGCAGCATCACAGTGTCTCTATGATCGCACGCTGTTCACGCTGGCCATCACGCTGCTGGTGTTCGGGTTTGTGATGGTCACATCGGCCTCTTTACCAACAGCAGATAAACTCACCGGGCAGCCGTTCTATTTTGCCATTCGTCACACCATCTATGTCTGCGCGGGACTGGTTGTTTTGCTCGTTAGCCTTGCAGTACCGACTCAACTTTGGCAAAAGCACAGCGGTAAGCTGTTGCTAATCGGTTTGGCGCTGCTGTTAGTTGTATTGGTGGTTGGTCACTCGGTGAACGGCGCACAGCGATGGATTAAAGTAGGGCCCATCACTATCCAAGTGGCGGAGTTAGCTAAATTATTCTTTTACATCTACATGGCGAGTTATCTTGATCGTCGTGAGGTCGAATTGCGTGAAGCGACCAAAGGGTTTATTAAACCAATGGCTTTGCTGTTTTTAGCGTCTGTTTTACTACTCATGCAACCTGATTTTGGTACTGTCGCTGTCCTCTCAGCTACAACAATTGCCATGCTGTTTTTGGCTGGCGCCAAATTGTGGCAGTTCTTCAGTGTCTTTATAACCTGTGTGTTGGCGCTGATTTTGCTTATCGTTATCGAGCCCTACCGGATGCAACGCCTGTTGACTTTTTTGGAACCCGAGAAAGATCCCTTTGGGGCCGGCTATCAATTAATGCAGTCACTTATCGCATTCGGTCAAGGTCACCTGTCTGGTGTTGGTTTGGGTAACAGTATTCAAAAATTGCAGTACTTACCTGAAGCGCATACTGACTTTATTATGTCGGTTGTTGCAGAGGAGCTCGGCTTCTTAGGTGTAATGGCGGTGATTGCGCTGGTATTGATGATGGTCGTGCGGGCGCTGATTATTGGTCGTCGCTGTTTAATGGTGCAAAAGCGTTACGGTGGCTACCTTGCTTACGGTATTGGCGTGTGGTTCAGTATTCAAGCGTTTGTGAATATCGGTGTGGCTTCCGGCGCGCTGCCGACCAAAGGCTTGACCTTACCGCTGGTGAGTTACGGCGGTACCAGCTTGTTAGTTTCGAGCTTAGCAGTCGGACTATTGCTTCGAATCGATCATGAACGACGTATGACTGGGCGGAAAGTAACGCCGCGCGGAGGTGCAGAATGAGTCGCATCCTAATCGCAGCGGCAGGTACCGGCGGGCATGTGTTTCCAGCATTGGCAGTCGCTCAACAATTGCGTGCAGAAGGCCACCGAGTTGAGTGGGTGGGTACGGAAGAGCAACGTATCGAGGCGAAAGTGGTGCCGCAAAATGACTTTCCTTTGCATCGTATTGCCATGACTGGGCTCCGTGGCCATGGCGTAAAACGATTGCTAACCATGCCGAAAACTTTGCTATCTGCATGGCGTCAAGCGCGTAAACTATTTCAGCAAGTCCAACCGGACCTAGTTCTAACGTTCGGTGGTTACGTGTGTGCACCTGTCGGCTGGGTAGCGCATCAACGCGGTATCCCTTTGATAACTCATGAACAGAACGCTGTTCCTGGTATGACAACCCTACTGTTGGCGCGATGGGCTCAATTCGTACTGCTCGGTTTACCTCTGGATAAGTCGCGGCCGAAGAGCCAGCGTCTCATGCGACAAAGCAACGTATACCGTGTGGGTAACCCATTGCGCCAAGACATTATCGCAGCCGCCAACCGTCCAGCGGAATCACCCCAAAACTCAATCAATCTGCTGATTTTAGGTGGCAGTTTGGGCGCGCGCATATTTAACCAAACACTGCCCGAAGCGCTGGCGCGGATAAATGGAACTGTGAACGTGACTCATCAAGTTGGGGCTGGCAACAAAGCTACTGTAGAGCAAAGCTATCAGGCGGTCACCTTAACAGACAAACAGGTTAAAGTAGTCGAGTTTATTGATGATATGGCGAGCACCTATGCCGCTGCTGACATTATTATTAGTCGCGCTGGCGCATTGTCGGTCTCAGAGATTTGTGGCATTGGTCGAGCCGCTCTGTTCGTTCCTCTACCACATGCTGTGGATGATCATCAAACTGCTAACGCGCGTGCGGTGGCTGAAGCAGGTGGCGCCGTAGTGATCGCGCAACGAGACTTCACCGCTGATGGTCTTGCAAAGTCCTTGCAAAGTCTATTGCAAGCGCCTTCGCAACTATGGAAAATGGCGAGCTTTTCACGCTCGGTTGGTGAATTGCAAGCAACAGACCATATTGTCCAGCTATGTCGCCAGATTCTGGCGGGCGAATCCCACCCGCAACCCGCAGTAGAGAGAACGTTATGAGCCAAACCACACAACAACCCTTTACCATTGTGAATGTCCCCGAAATGCGCCGTGTTAAGCGCATCCATTTTATTGGTATCGGTGGCGCAGGGATGGCGGGTATTGCCGAAGTTTTGTTAAACCAGGGCTATTATGTGGTCGGTTCAGATGTTGCAGATAATGCCAACACACGGCGACTACAAGCCATTGGTGCCGAACTTTTTATCGGTCATCAAGCGGGCAATGTTGATGGGGCTGATGTCGTGGTTGTCAGCAGTGCGATTAAAGCGGATAACGTTGAACTCGAAGCGGCGCAACAGCATCGAATTCCAATCGTAAGGCGTGCCGAAATGCTGGCTGAATTGATGCGTTTCAGACATGGTATCGCAGTGGCGGGTACGCACGGTAAAACAACCACTACCTCGTTGGTTGCGAGCATCTTCGCACAAGCAGAGCGCGATCCAACCTTTGTTATTGGTGGTCTGCTCAATTCAGCAGGTAGTAATGCGCGCCTTGGTTCAAGCAAATACCTGATTGCTGAAGCCGATGAAAGTGATGCGTCGTTTTTACACTTACAGCCCATGGTCGCGGTAGTGACAAATATCGAGGCAGACCACATGGATACTTACGGTGGTGACTTCAATCGCCTACTTGATACCTACGTGGACTTCCTCCATAACTTACCATTTTATGGTCTCGCGGTGATGTGTATTGATGACGAAGCGGTGCGCGACCTGATTCCGCGTGTCGGTCGTCAAGCCATAACATATGGCTTTAGCGAAGATGCCGACGTGCGTGCGGTGGAATACCATCAGCATATGGGACAAAGCCATTTTAAAGTTTTGCGAGCGGGACGCGAACCATTGAGTGTCTCACTTAATCTGCCCGGTCGCCATAACGTACTTAATGCGTTGGCTGCGGTTGCGGTGGCATCTGATGAAGGCATTGAAGATGACGCTATCCAGTGCGCATTAAACAGGTTTGAAGGTATCGGCCGACGTTTTGAATACCATGGTGAATGTCGCGTAGCCGATTGGCCTGCACACACCTCCGAGGGAGTGATGGTGGTCGACGACTACGGGCACCACCCATCGGAAGTCGATGCCACGATAAAAGCGGCGCGACAAGGTTGGCCCGATAAACGCTTGGTTATGGCGTTTCAGCCCCATCGGTACTCACGTACACGCGACCTCTACGAAGACTTTGTTAACGTGTTATCGCAAGTCGATACGCTCTTGTTGTTGGAAGTGTATGGTGCTGGAGAAGCGCCGATTGCAGGTGCCGACAGTCGTTCTTTGTGTCGCTCTATTCGCCAACGAGGACAAATCGACCCGATTTATGTTGCCGATGCGGATGCATTGGTGGATATCATTGGCGATGTATTGCAGCCCGGCGACTTACTACTGACTCAAGGTGCCGGCAACGTAGGTCAGTTAGCTAAACGACTGACCCAAGAAGTCTTTGATTGTAATAAGGAGGCAGTGTGAAGTCATCTGCCTTTGGAAAAGTGGCTGTCATGATGGGCGGTTCTTCAGCTGAACGTGAGGTCTCACTTAAGTCGGGCCAAGCGGTGTTGAATGCGTTATGTGCACAACAAATCAATGCATTCGCGTTTGATCCTGCTGAACGACCACTGACCGATTTGCTTGATCTCGGCGTCGATCGCGCCTTTGTTGTATTACATGGTCGTGGCGGTGAGGATGGTGCAATGCAAGGCGCATTGCAGACCCTAGGTGTGCCTTATACCGGTAGTTCGGTGTTGGGCTGTGCGTTATCGATGGATAAAGTGCGCACCAAACAGATTTGGCAGAGTATGCAATTACCTGTTGCGCCCTCGATTGTCATTCGCGTGGGTCATGCGCAGTGGGATGCAGCGCATATACTGAAGCAACTTGGCGGCAAAGTGATTGTAAAGCCTGCTTTAGAAGGTTCGTCTATTGGCATGAGCGTGGCAGCCGAAGCCAACGAATTAGATACGGCGATTCGCGACGCTTTGCAGTACAACAGTGATGTGTTGGTGGAGCGCTGGATTAACGGTAATGAATACACTGTGGCGTTATTAAATGGTGAAGCGTTGCCTGTCATTCGCTTGCAGACGCCGCACCAGTTTTATGACTTCTCGGCGAAGTATCAAGCCAACGATACACAGTATCATTGTCCTGCTGGGTTATCGGATGACGATGAACAAGGTTTACGCCAACTGGCACTTGCTGCGTTTGCTGCAGTGGATGGCAAGGGTTGGGGGCGTATCGATGCGATGCGGGATGAACAGGGTCAATGGTTTTTGTTAGAGGCGAACGCTGTACCGGGAATGACTGAGAAGAGTTTAGTCCCGATGGCAGCTAAGCAACGTGGACTGTCATTTGAACAACTGGTTTGGAATATTCTGGCACAGACGCTGGAGCAGTAAATGAGCCGAAAGTCCAAGTTACCGCCCATATCGCAGTGGAACTTTTGGTTAGGGGTGGTGATTTGCATCATCACCATGGGCGGCTTTGTATTCGGCACGTGGTATTTAATGGACGTCTTGGAAGACGAACAACAAGTACCGTTAGCACGATTTAATGTGCAAGGTGAGCTGCTGCAAACTGATGTCGCGGCTATCCGGCAAGCGATTCTGGCGGAGCCGTTAGGCAGTTTTTTTACCGCCGATGTCGATAAAATTAGGTCACGTATTGAAGCGTTGCCATGGGTTAAGCAAGCCTCATTGCGTAAAGTATGGCCCGATAGGCTCTCGGTCCATGTCACCGAACAAAAGCCATTGGCGCACTGGAACGGTGATCGATTGTTGAACGTTGAGGGCGAAGTGTTTAACGCTGAACTTAATGAAAGCAAGCTAAAACAGCCGCTACCTCAACTATTTGGTCCTGAGCGAGAAGTAGAACAGACGTTGACAGCGTATCGGGATTTGCAGGGGTTATTAGCGTTAAACGATCTCGGTATTTCGGCGCTACGGCTTACTGATAGGTTCTCGGTGAGCTTGGTATTGAAGTCGGGAATTGAATTAAAACTAGGACGTGAAGCGACCGCTGAGCGGGTGAAACGATTTATCGATTTATTGCCGAAAATTAAATCGCACCCCAATAACGAAAAGCAGCGCATCGAAGTCGTTGATTTGCGGTATGATACGGGGGTTGCCGTGAGTTGGCAGCCAAAAGAAGCCAAAGAGAGTTAAACGAGTATGTCGAAGACCACAGAACGACAAATGGTCGTTGGATTAGATATCGGAACCAGCAAGGTGACCGCCTTGGTGGGTGAGCTGTTACCGGATGATGATATTAGCGTCATCGGCGTAGGCGTAACAACAGCACGCGGTATGGATAAAGGCGGCGTTAACGATCTTAATTTGGTGGTGCAATCAATTCAGCGTGCAGTCGACGAGGCTGAGTTAATGGCTGACTGCCGCATTGCTTCTGTGTATTTGAATATTTCGGGCCGCCATATCTCATGCCAAAACGAGAGCGGTATGGTGCCAATTAATGAAGCCGAGGTGACTCAAGATGACGTCGACAATGTCATTCATGCTGCGCAGTCGGTGCCTATCGCAAAAGAACGTCGCATTTTGCATGTGCTTCCACAGGAGTACGTGATTGACTCACAAGAGAGTATTCGTAGCCCGATTGGTATGTCTGGGGTTCGTATGGAATCAAAAGTCCATATCATCACCTGCGCCAATGATATGGCGAAAAATATTACTAAAGCGGTTGAGCGGTGTGGTCTGCAAGTCGACAAATTGATTTTTTCAGCATTGGCATCGAGTATCTCGGTACTCACCGATGATGAAAAAGATTTAGGTGTTGCGTTAGTCGATATGGGCGGCGGCACCATTGATATTTGTATATACGCGGGGGGTGTACTGCGTCATACGGCGGTGATCCCAGCAGCGGGTAACCAAGTGACCAGTGATATTGCTAAGATATTCCGTACGCCAACCAACCATGCGGAGCAGATCAAAACCGAGCATGCTTGCGCATTGCGAGGTTTGGTCAGTATGGAAGACACCATTGAAGTGCCTTCAGTGGGCGGTCGTCCTGCCCGTATGATGTCGCGCCATACATTGGCTGAAGTCGTTGAGCCACGTTATCAAGAACTGTTTGAATTAGTGCGAGACGAGATCGTACAAAGTGGGTTAGATGAACAAATCGCTGCCGGTGTCGTGTTGACCGGCGGTAGCGCAAAAATGCAAGGCTGTCTTGAGTTCGCCGAAGAGATATTTCAAATGCCAGTGCGCATTGGCAAACCCTTGCATGTGAAAGGTTTAAAGGATTACGTAGAAGATCCGGTTTATGCGACCGCGGTTGGGCTGTTAAAGTACGGTCAGGAAAACTCGACGGCATCGCAACAAGAAAGCAATAAAACTGACGTGATCGGTATGTGGCAAAAGCTGCAGAACTGGTTTAAAGGTGAGTTTTAACCGCTGGGGTAGCAAGTAAAAGCAGGTAGGGAGAAGAAAAATGTTTGAACTGATGGATAATTACGAAAGTGAAGCCGTCATCAAAGTAATTGGTGTCGGTGGCGGCGGCGGAAACGCCGTCCAACACATGGTTAAAGAGTCAATCGAAGGTGTCCAGTTCATCGCTGCAAACACCGATGCGCAAGCACTCCGTAACCACAGTGCCGATGTGACGATCCAGCTTGGCTCTGATATTACCAAGGGTCTTGGCGCTGGCGCGAATCCAGAAGTCGGTCGTCAATCGGCAGAAGAAGATCGTGACAATATCCGCGCTCAACTTGAAGGCGCTGATATGGTCTTTATTGCTGCTGGCATGGGAGGCGGTACAGGTACGGGTGCTGCACCTGTGGTCGCCGAAGTAGCAAAAGAGCTCGGTATCTTAACCGTTGCTGTCGTCACCAAGCCGTTCCCGTTCGAGGGTAAAAAACGCATGGCGGTAGCTGAAGAAGGTATCAACGCGTTGGCACAGAGTGTCGACTCACTGATTACCATCCCTAACGAAAAGCTGTTAAAAGTGATGGGACGCGGTACCACCTTGCTTGATGCGTTCAGCGCGGCGAACAATGTACTGCTCGGTGCTGTGCAAGGTATTGCTGAACTGATTACTCGTCCAGGCCTAATTAACGTCGACTTTGCCGACGTACGTGCAGTCATGAAAGAAATGGGCACCGCAATGATGGGTACTGGCGTGGCGAGTGGCGAAGACCGTGCTCAAGAAGCGGCTGAGATGGCTATCAACAGTCCGTTACTGGAAGACATCGATCTTTCAGGCGCACGAGGTGTTCTTGTCAACGTGACTGCGGGCATGGATATGAGTATCGATGAGTTCGAAACGGTTGGTAATACCGTCAAGGCGTTTGCTTCTGATAATGCAACCGTCATTGTGGGAACCGTTATCGATACTGAGATGTCTGATGAATTACGTGTCACTGTCGTGGCAACCGGTATTGGCGCTGAACGCAAGCCTGATATCTCGTTAGTTAACAACGCGGGTCAAGCTCCTAAGCGTGAGCAAGCACCGCAGTATCGCCGTGACTTGGATCGCAGCTCAGCAGCACCTCAGTATGATGAAGAGTCAGAGCCAGCCGCTGAGCAAAAAGCGGAGCCAGTGCGCAAGCCTGCACCGAAGCAAAATGCTGACAAGGAATTGGATTATTTAGATATTCCTGCATTTTTGCGCAAACAAGTGGATTGATGCGTAAAAATTAAGCAAAATTTGCGTCAGCCATGACATTTGTCGTATAATGTCGGGCCGCATTTTCGCGGAGCAGATTTGATTGGATAGGTGAATTCGATTAATGATTAGACAACGTACACTTAAAAAAGCGATCTCAACCACAGGTGTGGGCTTACACCGCGGCAACAAGGTTAATTTAACTTTGCGCCCGGCGCCGGCCAACACAGGGTTGGTGTTTCGCCGCGTCGATTTGGACCCGGTGGTGGATATTCCTGCACGCGCCGATTGGGTGCGGGACACGCAGCTGTGTACGTGTTTGATTAACGAAGACGATGTTCGGGTATCAACGGTCGAGCACTTACTTGCGGCACTTGCGGGCGTGGGTATCGACAACTTGATTATCGAGGTCGATTCGCACGAGATCCCTATTATGGACGGAAGTTCTCACCCCTTTGTTTACCTGCTACAAAGTGCGGGCATCGAGGAACAGTCCAGTGCGAAAAAATTTATTCGAATTAAGCAACCTATCCGCGTCGAAGACGATGGTAAGTGGGCGGAACTGCTACCCCATGACGGATTCCGCATTGACTTTGCTATCGACTTCGACCATCCGGCGATCTCTGATACCGGACAAACGGTGAGCATGGATTTCAGTAGTTCGGCGTTCATCAAAGAAGTCAGTCGCGCGCGTACCTTTGGCTTCATGAAAGACATCGAATATCTGCGCGCAAATAATTTGGCGTTAGGTGGCAGCTTTGATAATGCTGTTGTGCTGGATGAATTTCGAGTATTAAATACTGACGGTTTGCGGTATGACGATGAATTCGTGAAGCACAAAATGCTCGACGCGATTGGCGACTTGTATATGGGCGGACACAGTATCCTGGGTCATTTACGTGCATACAAGTCAGGCCATGCACTTAATAACCAGTTGTTACAAGCATTGTTGGAACAACAATCGGCTTGGGAATTTGTCACATTTGAAGACAAAGCCGCAGAAGCGCCTATTAAATATTGGTCACCTTCGTTGGCTTAATGTGATGACATAAACGATGAATTAAATGAAAGGTGCTTAGTGAAAACTATGCACCTTTTTTTATTCGTCGGGGGTTAACTTATTACTGTTAGCAATCTGATCGGCAAGCTTTAGTAGCTGTGTTTTAAGAGGTTCGCTACTTTGCTCGGCAAGATTTAACAGACGTTGCCGGCGACTAACCGCAGATCCCTGTGACGTGTTAGATGATACTTTTTGCGCGGGATCGATGTCGATTGTAACTTGGTTGAGTTTGATACCCGCATGGCCAAATGCATTGATCAATGGTGTTGTCAGTGATCGTAATTGACTCGCCGCTGAAGCAGAGCGTGTGCGAACAATGAGTTGACCATCTCGCACATTTAGCAATTCGCACTGAGCAGCGAGGTTGGCAGGTAGGCTGCGTGCAAAGAGTAGTTGCCAATCGCGTAGTTGAGCGGCAAACTGTGCGTACTGGCTCAACGTGTTATGATCACGCTGATTATCCAGCCATTGTTTAGTGGTCTTAGGTTTAGAGTTCATGTGCGCTAGGTCGTTGCTGTAAACCCATAATAAGAGAGTAATAATGAGTTTATCAGTCTTTTATAAAGGCTCCAAAATTCGTTTTAGTTTTCGTTTGACGCGGCGCCGACTATTTTCCTATTTAGGATTAGTCGCGTTACTGAGTGCTGCTTATTTCAAGCCTTGGAGTTATCAAGGTGTTGATCCTGCAGTAGCGCAAACCAAAATTAGCGAAGAGCAAAAAAACTTGGCTTTACAGTCAAAGGCAGTCGCCGAGCTGTATAACGAAACCGAGAAACGTCTAGGGGCGATGACCGTCTATTTAGGCGAATTACGTGCCCATATGCGCCGACTCGATGCATTAGGCGAGCGCTTAGCGGATAAAGCCAATCTCAGTAACGGAGAGTTTAGCTTTAATTCGGAAATACCACTAGGCGGCCCCGAAACTGAGGCCGTTGCATTACCTAAGTCGACAAGCACAGAAGTACTGTCTGATATTGAGCAGATGCTGTCAAAAATTGCTGACAAGCAAAAACAACTGTCGCTACTTGAATCTGTCATGATGAATCACAATGTTAATAATGAAAGCTTCATCGCTGGCAGTCCAATCACCAGTGGTTGGCTATCATCTCAGTATGGTGTGCGCAAAGATCCGTTCTCCGGCAAACCCGCAATGCATAAAGGGCTGGATTTTGCGAGCTACGATGAGGAAGTAAAAGTCGTAGCGACAGGTGCAGGAGTCGTGACTTGGGCCGGGGAGCGTTGGGGTTACGGTAACCTTGTCGAAATTGACCACGGTGGTGGTTTAAAAACCCGTTATGGCCATAATGAAAAAATCAATGTGCAAGTGGGCGATGTCGTCACTCGAGGGCAGATTATTGCTGAAATGGGTAATACAGGTCGCTCCACTGGGCCTCACGTTCATTACGAAGTATTGCGTAATGGCAAACAGATAGACCCGAACCGTTTCGTTTATCGTTCAGCGGAATAACGGTTCAGCTCGGATCATTAGATGCGGTGACTGTGGGTCACCGAATTTTTTAATTTTGAATAAAACAGGATAACTCGTTCTCATGCTAGGCAGTTTGTTCAGAAAAGTATTTGGGAGTCGTAACGACCGTATTTTAAAAACGCTTCAAAAGCGCGTGAACCGAATCAATCAACTCGAACCTGAGTTTGAGGCGTTATCAGACGAACAACTAAAAGAAAAAACGACAGAGTTTAGAAAGCGTCTTAACCAAGGTGAGAAGCTCGATAGCCTTTTAGAGGAAGCGTTTGCAACGGTACGCGAAGCCAGTAAGCGTGTGTTTAAAATGCGCCACTTCGACGTACAAATGGTCGGTGGTATGGTGCTTGATGAGAACCGTATCGCAGAGATGAAGACGGGTGAAGGTAAAACCCTAACTGCGACGTTGCCAGCCTATCTTAATGCGTTGACAGGTAAAGGCGTACATATCATCACCGTCAACGACTACCTCGCTAAGCGTGACGCGGAATTTAACCGCCCATTATTTGAATTCCTCGGTATGTCAGTTGCATTTAATATTCCGGGGATGCAGCCACAAGATAAAAAAGCAGCTTATCAAGCCGATATTACCTACGGTACTAATAATGAGTTCGGCTTTGACTACCTGCGTGACAATATGGCGTTTTCGCCAGAAGAACGTGTGCAGCGTGAATTGCATTATGCTTTGGTGGATGAGGTTGATTCGATCCTTATTGACGAGGCGCGTACACCGCTGATTATTTCAGGGCCTGCGGAAGACAGCTCTGAGATGTACAAGAAAATGAATGAGTTGGTGCCATTATTGGTGCGTCAAGAAAAAGAAGACACCGAAGAAGAGCACGGTGATGGCGATTTCACAATTGATGAAAAAGCCAAACAGTTGCATCTGACCGAAAACGGTCAAGAGCATATTGAGTCGCTGCTGAAAGAACGCGGTATGTTGGCAGAAGACGACTCACTGTATTCAGCGGCTAACATCACCTTGTTGCATCACATTAATGCTGCTTTGCGGGCGCACCACTTATTCAGCCGCGATGTTGACTACATCGTCAAAGATGGAAAAATTATCATCGTTGATGAACACACTGGCCGTACGATGGAAGGTCGTCGTTGGTCTGAAGGTTTACACCAAGCGATGGAAGCCAAAGAAGGCGTTGAGATCCAAAATGAAAACCAAACGTTGGCATCGATCACCTTCCAGAACTATTTCCGGTTGTATGACAAGCTTGCCGGTATGACCGGTACGGCAGATACCGAAGCCTTCGAATTTCAATCTATTTATGGTCTTGAAACGGTGGTTATCCCAACTAACCGTCCAATGGTGCGTGATGATCGCGCTGATTTGATATACCTGACCACCCGTGAAAAATACGAAGCCATCGCTGAGGATATTGAAGAGTGTCGTAAACAAGGCCGTCCTGTATTGGTCGGTACCGTATCGATCGAAAACTCAGAACTGCTTTCAAGTTTGCTGAAGAAGAAGAAAATTCCTCACGCAGTACTGAACGCGAAGTTCCACCAACAGGAAGCTGACATCGTCGCGCAGGCAGGTCGTCCGGGTGCAGTCACCATCGCAACGAACATGGCGGGGCGTGGCACCGATATCGTATTAGGTGGCAACTGGAAATCAGATGTTGAGAAGCTAGACGAGCCAGACAACGACAAGATCGAGAAAATCAAACAAGAGTGGCAAGTCCTGCACGATAAGGTTATCGAGTCAGGTGGTTTACATATTATTGGTACCGAGCGTCATGAATCACGCCGTATTGATAACCAGCTACGTGGTCGTTCAGGTCGTCAAGGTGACCCGGGCTCATCGCGCTTTTACTTGTCCTTAGAAGATCCATTAATGCGCATTTTTGCCTCTGAACGTATGGCAACGATGATGAAACGTTTGGGCATGAAAGAGGGTGAAGCGATTGAGCACCCTTGGGTCACTCGAGCGATTGAGAACGCCCAGCGTAAAGTCGAAGGTCGCAACTTTGATGTACGTAAACAACTGCTCGAGTACGATGACGTTGCTAATGATCAACGTCGCGTTGTCTATGAACAGCGTAATGAGCTGCTGGACGAAGGTGATATTTCCGAGACAATCAATGTGATTCGCGAAGATGTCATTAATGCGGTCATCAGTGAATATGTGCCGCCTCAATCACTCGCTGAATTATGGGATTTACCAAACCTTGAAGAGCGCCTGCGCGCAGACTTTGATATTGAATTAGAGTTGCAAAAGGCATTGGATGAAGATGAGCACTTCCACGAAGAAGTCCTCCGTGAGCGTGTATTGCAGGCGTTAGTCGATGCCTATAAAGAAAAAGAAGAGCTTGTAGGTCCTGAGGTGCTGCGTCGCTTTGAAAAATCAGTAATGCTACAAAGCCTTGATCAGCATTGGAAAGAGCACTTGGCATCGATGGATCATCTGCGTCAGGGTATCCACCTACGTGGTTATGCGCAGAAGAATCCAAAACAAGAATATAAACGTGAGGCGTTTGAGCTGTTCAGTGAGATGCTAGAAAACTTGAAACTTGACGTAGTGACTCTACTGAGTCGAGTTCGCGTTCGCGCGCCTGAAGATGTTGATGCTGTTGACCAACAGCGCAAGGCGGCCGATAGTGCACCACGTGAGTTTAAACATGAGCAAGCCAGTGCCACAGCTGCTGCAGAATCCAATGGACAGTCTGATGACCCGCAGCAGCCAGCACAACGCGGCGCTAAGGTTGGACGAAATGAACCGTGTCCATGTGGTTCGGGCAAGAAATATAAACACTGCCACGGTAAACTGTAATGATAGCTGATAGTACGACGCCCACGGTGCATGTTGCTGTGGGCGTAATCAAAAATGAGCAAGGTGAAATTTTTATCGCTAAACGTCTGAGTCACCAGCACCAAGGCGGCAAATGGGAATTCCCAGGTGGCAAGGTCGAACAGGGTGAATCAGTGACTGAAGCCCTTATTCGCGAGTTAAAAGAGGAGTGCAATATCGCTGTGACGGACTGCGCACCACTGACAGTGGTGGAGCATCAATATAGCGATAAGCGCGTCTTACTCGATGTGTGGTGGGTGTTGTCCTACACCGGCACAGCTCGACAAATGGAAGGTCAAGAATTTGTTTGGGCTGATATTGCGCAGCTAGACGCCTATCAGTTTCCGGATGCTAATCAGCCCATTGTTGATTGTCTTATGGATGCACAGTCTAACTAGAAGTCGTCATTAGCAGACTGCTCAGGAATCTGAGCCGGCTCACCTGGAATTGCTTTCTCTTCATTCGCCCACTCGCCAAGATCTATCAGTTTGCAGCGCTCGCTGCAAAATGGGCGGTAGGTGGCTTTAGTTGACCATTCGACTTTACTTCCACAGGTTGGGCAGTCGACTTGTGTTGGCATGTGGTGCTCTCCTTTACTGCTCATAACAACGAGCCAGTTGAAATTCTAAATCGTGAGAATAAGCGTTACTCTGACCCTGAGTCAGGCTCATTAAACGTATCGTAAACCGTTGGCGATGGCCTGAAACAACCGGATAAACCGAGTCCGAAGTAGGTATTCTCATCCGCAATATAGCCAAAGGGTCAGTACTTTCTTGCCAAAAGCCTTTTTTGGTTTGCACGGTTTCGAACGGAGCCCGTTCTCTTAATAGACTGAGTAATTGCGACAGCGCTTGCTGGTAACTAGACACTTGCGCAAGCCATTGTTGTTGATGTGCTAGTTGGCTTGCGGACGACTGACTCAACCAAGTCTGAAGCTGCGGCAAGTCGAACAAGGCTTGGCAACCGGGCTGCGAAAAGCGTTGCTTCATACCTGCAAGAAAGGGCTCATCTTTTAATGTGCGAATCGAAATCGCGCCTTCAGTCAATTGCTCTTGCGCCTGTGCCAAGCGTTCCAATAACAGGGCGACCATGTCTTTATCAACCTGAGGATGACGGGCCCACTGTTGCACAAACTGTTTTTGTGCATCGAGATCACGGTTTAGTTCCGTTTTGAGATCGAAGCGCTCAAATAATTCCAGTAAACCAAACAGTGCATTAAAAAACGGCAATGCTTGTTGGTCGGTACCATCAAGTGGCGTTTGGATTTGCTGAAACCCTTGCTCGAGTCGCAAATAAGTGCGAAACCGTTCTTGCAACGGGTATTCGAAAATCACGTAAGGCACTGGTTCCGACATGGGTCTCTCGTCTTATTAATCCGATTGCCCATGATAATGATTTAAACGCTAGGTGCAAACAGATTCACTTTTGTGCCGCTAATTCTAGATAGTGTGCGTGTAACGTGTCCAACTGTTGATAGAGGGCACGTAGGTCGCCTTGATTACTGACAATATCGTCCGCCTTGCTGAGCCGAGTATCACGGTCAATTTGGGACGCAATGATAGCGGCGACTTGCTCCTCAGAGGCTTGGTCGCGTTTCTGCGTACGCACCAATTGAGTCTGTTCATCGACATCAATGACCAGTACACGGTCACAAAGCGCATCTAAACCATTTTCAAGCAATAATGGCGCAACTAACACCACGTAAGCAGACTGCGCCTGCTCCAGTTGGATAACAATCTGTTGACGAATCAACGGGTGCAACAACTGGTTAATCCACGCTTTCTCCTCTGGATTCTCGAATACACGCTGACGCAATTGAGCACGAATGAGCGCGCCCGACTCATCAATCACCTCTGCGCCAAAGTGTGCCTTAATTTTTTCTAAACCTTCAGTGCCAGGAGCGACGACATCGCGTGCGATAATATCTGCATCGACAATGGCAATGCCTTGTTCTGCGATATAGTCAGAAGCCGCGCTTTTACCACTACCAATACCGCCTGTAAGTCCTAAAATGAAACGACTCATTACATCACCCCAAGCCATTGCCAATACGATTGTAGCAGCGTCTCACCCCACAAGTAGCTGATAACACCGCCTATCGCTAAAAACGGACCAAACGGAATAGGTATGGATTGTTTATGTTTAATCGCAACAGCGAGACCGATGACAATGCCAGCGACTGCGCTGAAGATGACGGTGACAGGGAGCAGCGTAACGCCTGTAAAGGCACTTAAACCGGCTAATAATTTAAAGTCGCCGTAACCCATGCCTTCTTTGCCAGTGAGTAGTTTAAACAACCAATAAAGGCTCCAAAGGCTTAAGTAACCCGCTACAGCGCCGATGATTGCCTGACTCGGTGTGATAGCGCTAGAAGGGCTGAGTGACCAAAGCAAAGCAAGCCATAACAGCGGATAAGTGAGGTTATCAGGCAGCAATTGATGTTGGTAATCAATCAGTGTCATAGCAATCAGTAAGCTTACAGCGCTACCGAATACCCAAAAGCTGAGTGTAAGGCCAAACTGCCAAGCGAGCGCTATAAAAATGGCTGTTGTGGCTATCTCCACGAGCCAGTAATAAATAGGAATGGGTGCCTTGCAGTGACGACATTGAGCGCGCAATATCAGATAGCTCAAGATAGGAATATTGTCGTACCAAGCTACCGTGCGTTGGCATTTAGGACAGTGCGATCCGGGTACCGCAATATTAAATTGGGTTTTTTCGCGTATCGGCTCACCGGCGAGCTCCGCACATTCATACTTCCATTGTAACTGCAGTTGTTTGGGCAGGCGCACAATCACAACATTGAGAAAGCTGCCGACAGAGGCACCGAGCAGCCCTGCGATTAAAAGTGCTTGCCAAGAGGCGGCGACAAGTAATGCATCCATTTTTTACGTCCTAAGCCAATTGTTGTGTCAGCGAGAAAATTGGAAGATACATCGCTAACAACATGAATCCTATGATGCCCGTTAAAATAACCATCAGTAAAGGATTTAACCAAATTCCTAATTGTTCACAGTAACTCTCGACACGCTGTCGAAAATCTTCACTTAACCGTGCCACTGTCTCATCGATACGGCCTACATGCTCCGCCGTTTGTAAATACGCCTGAATGGTTGGATCGATTAACCCTACATGGGCAAAAGCGTGTGACCAGCTGTTGCCGTCGTTCAATGCCTGAGCTATCAGCGTGAGTTTGTGTTGCATGGGAAGCCATGTTGAATGTTCGGCGACCATGCGCGTTGCACTGACAGCCGACATACCACTGCGCAACCCGAGCGCGAGATACTCAAAAGTCGACTGATACATTCTAAGTCGCTGCAGTGTACCCCAAATAGGTAAACGCTGCATCAGCGCCTGACAACGTCGCCTCTGTAGCCGATAGAACAACATGACCAAGACCACGATGATGCACAGGATCATGACTAAGTTATGCCCATGACGAGTGACCCACGTCACGCAATCAACCAAGTACTGTGTTAATGACGGTAGTGATTGGTCAGCAAAGAGTTGTTGGATGGTAGGTAGCACCCAAATGAGAAAGATAGCAACAATGAGTATGCCCATACACAGCAATGCGAGCGGATAACGAGTCGCGTCTTTGATCAGCGATTGAATCTGCCGCTGTCGTTGCCAACTGAGCACTAAACTGCGCATGACACGGGTGAGTTGACCGGTTTGCTCGGCGACAGCGATGCCGGCTTGCGCGGCTGATAGCGCTCGGTTTGTTTCTGCGCTCAGCGCGCGAGAAAGACTGACCCCAGCCTTTACTTGCTCATGCAACTGCTGAAAATGTGCTCTAAGCGCAGGCTGTTTAATTTGCTGAGCCACAACATCGAGGGCTAACGCAAGTGGTAAGCCGCCCGATAGCAATTGCTCAAGTCGAGCTAATGCGATATACCACTGAGCGGGGGAGTAACTTCTATGAACTCGAAACGGATTCATGTTCATTGTCTTGATAAGTACGATGAATACGTGATTGCAAACTGGGTAGCTGATATTGCGCCAAGATGTCATCCAAAAGCTCATGTGCTAAATCGGACGTGTAGCCGCGCAGCCGCTCTGGCCAAGGCAGCAGTTCGAATACGATACGCACGCCGCCTAATGGTCGAGCCAATAAGCGCTGGTTGATTACTAACTTAAGTGCGGCAGTGACATCGGCTTGCTGAGCACCGAGTTGCACTAATCGTCGAATCACATCAATCGCTGTCTCGGCATGAATCGAAGCAATAACTAAGTGACCAGTAAGCGCTGCCTGTACCGCAATTTTGGCGGTTTCTGCATCGCGGATTTCACCGATCATAATGACATCAGGATCCTGACGTAAAAATGCCCGCAGCACTCTAGCAAAGGTTAAATCAAGCTGAGGTCGAACGGGGGTCTGTAACACACCATCAAGCTCTACTTCCACCGGGTCCTCAACACTACACACGCGTAACCCCAACTCGCTCAGCTGTTTAATAATGCTGTAGATGGTGGTGCTTTTACCGCTACCTGTGGGCCCTGAAACTAATATCAACCCTATTCCCGAGGCAAGCTGCTTAGCGAGGTAATAAAATTGCCGTGGTGTCAGACCTAACTGATGTATAGCGGGCAGTTGATCCGCACCATGTAAACAACGCACAACGATACTCTCACCGCGACTCCCTGGACATGCATTAAGGCGAAAGCGAGCCACTCGATCCGCGACCGTCAGGTCGATGCGACCATCCTGTGGCTGTTTGGTTTCTGTTACATCGACCTCTGCCAACACTTTCAGTTGCGCTATCAACGTATCTAAGTCCGGCTGCGACAAGCGCTGCTGTTCGATAAGTCGACCCTGAATACGCACTCGAATACGACCGCCCTTGCGAACCGACTCGATGTGAATATCGGATGCGTTGAGTTGATAGGCGTTAGCGAGTAGGGCTTGCGCGTGCGGTGCTTCCGACAATGTCATTGGGCGTTTAGCTGCATACACAAAGTGAACGGGCTTGGCATCTAACGCTTGCAGCTGGAATAGGATGGCGTCGCGTTGTGACCAAGCGGGTTCAGTGATGATTAGGATACGACCTTGCTCAGCATCAAGTAGCTCTACTACCGAATCTCGCGGCAGGCCTAACTGTTGAGTTAAGTGTGCGCTAGTGGCTGATGGCGACGGCAGTTGCGCGTGCCAATATTGTTGGAGATGGTGTACGTTCTTCATTGTGCCACTTCTCCCACACAACGCGTCGCGAGAGGTTGGCCCGAGGAAAAATCAGCGCAGCCTAAACGCCAGTTAAAGACCAAGCCCGTGGTATCGGGAGACAGACTGAGACGTAAAGGACTTTGATCAACTAAGACGTCTGCTAATGTCAGTTGAATCACCCCTGTCGAACTGACCTCAAGGGATTGCAAGGCGTTTGGCAAAGGGTCGGGGATAGCGGGCACACCCCGTTGGCCGGGTTGTGAACAGCGACGCATATCGCCCTCGGTTTGCCAACACAGCGCCATGGCAAGCTGCAAACTTTGGGTATGGTTTAGCGCTTCAGTGACACGTGCTTGCTGGACATACCTTTGATAGGCGGGCACTGCGAGCGATGAGAGAATAGCAATGATGGCGACAACAACCATCAATTCTATAAGGCTAAATGCGGACGAGTACGTTTTCATAGTGGCTTTTGCGTAAAGCCAAAACTATGGTCTCGTCCGCGCGGTTTGGCAAACAGATTAGTTTGTGCGAGGTTGCCCAATACGCATCGATAAGTCGATCGCTGTAACGTGTTTAGTTAAGGCACCGCTCGAGATAAAATCGACGCCTGTCGCACCGAGTGCTTGCAGTGCTTCATCGGTAATGTTACCAGACACTTCTAATTTGAGCGGTGAACCCGCCGCTTTGTTTTGTGCGACAGCCGTTTCGATATCGCCAATAGTAAAGTTATCTAGCATGACAATATCGGCGCCAGCATTAAGCGCTTGTTCAAACTCAGCCAACGATTCAACTTCGACTTCGACGGGCTTGCCTGGGTTTAATTCACGCGCTGTCTCAACGGCCGCAACAATACCACCACACGCAGCGATATGGTTTTCCTTAATCAGATAGGCATCAAATAAGCCAATGCGATGGTTAGTACCACCGCCACAGCGAACCGCGTATTTTTGTGCCATACGAAGACCCGGAATCGTTTTGCGAGTATCGAGTAAACGCGTACTGAACCCTTCCAATTTACTCACATAAAAAGCGGTTTGTGTCGCTGTCGCTGATAGTGTTTGCAAAAAGTTAAGAGCACAACGTTCGCCGGTGAGTAAGCTGCGGCTGTTGCCTGATAAGCGGCACAAGGTTGTATTAGCTTGCACCTTGTCGCCGTCAGTGACACACCACTCAATAGCCACATCGGCATCCACCTGACGAAACACCTCATCGACCCAAGCAGTGCCGCAAACCACCATATCTTCACGGGTGATGATAGTCGCTTCGCTGACATGGTGAGCCGGAATCAACTGTGCCGTAATATCCAGTGTGGGATCCGCCGCTGACAAATCTTCCTCTAAACTTTGAGTGACTTGCGATGCAATAGCATGGCGTTCGGCTTCGGTGAGCTGCATGGGATACTTTACCTTTTGACTGACAATGACGATACTAGGGCACAAACTTTACCGTTTTGCTGAGCCTGTGAAAAGACACATCATAAAAAATCACTGGATTCGAGACGTAAAACATTGTGCTTCACCGCACTACGATGAGCGGCCCGATGAACAGGACATTTCGCTATTAGTTATCCATTGTATCAGCTTACCCGAGGGCTGCTATGGAACGCCCTTTATCGAAAAACTGTTTACCCAGGGAGTGAGCCAACATGATGGCGATTATTTCGCACCATTGACGGGCTTACGTGTATCGAGTCATTTGCTAATTAGACGCGACGGTACCATCGAGCAATACGTGCCTTTTGATAAGCGCGCTTGGCATGCCGGTGCGTCCAGTTATAACGGGCGTGAACGGTGTAACGACTTCAGCATCGGCATTGAGCTTGAAGGCACCGATCATTCACCCTATAGCGAACGGCAGTATCAGAGCTTGGTTGATGTTAGCCAGACAATATTAGACTATTACCCTAAACTGACAGTAGACAGAATCACAGGCCATGAAGATATTGCGCCCGGCCGAAAGACGGATCCCGGGCGCTGTTTTGACTGGTCGCTTTATTTGAACGCATTGTCGCGCAAGGACTCTCTATGACACTCATTGCTTTGCTCATTGCTCTTTGTATCGAACGACTTTATCCATTACCTGCAGTATGGTCGATCGATTTTTACATGCAGCGCTGGATGAATTGGAGCCAAGCTAAAGTCAATTATTTCCGGGAGCCGTCCGCTTGGACGTTGCTGCTTCAAATTTTATTACCCGCTGCCTTAGCTTGGCTTCTATTTCACTGGCTGGATAGTGGTTTAGTTCAGTTCATTGGCGGCATCATTGTATTGCTACTGGTGATGAATGCGGGGCCCGAACGACTCGCGTACAAACAGCTACTGAAAACAGCGATGCGAGCAGATAGCGCAGGTTATCAAGAGGCCGCTGAGCAACTGCGTCATTATGCGCATTTACCGGAGGGCACCCCGGTCGAGCGCGCCGTGGTATGGCTTAACTTTGTACACTTTTTGGCACCGATATTCTTCTTTGTCACCTTCGGTGTTGCGGGTGTTTTAGCTTACGGCTGTTTGCGAAGTGTCTATCGCGGTAGAGCCCAACAGAGCTTCGGCGACGTTGAACGGGATCAGGTCGAGCGAGTACTGTGGGCGCTAAACTTCATTCCGGCTCGTTTTGCGGCGCTGGGGGCCGCCTTAGTGGGTCACTTCAGCTATGCACTGCCCGCCGTCATGGCGATGGCTACCAACACCCAAGACGACAACCCCGAGCTATTACATCATGTGGTCGAGAAAGCAGAAGGACGGTCACATCACCCGGACGATCGATCCGATGCCGTCACTCATCAGCTTAATCTGATGAAACGACAACACCTGTTTTGGTTTGTCGTCATCGCAGTATTAACCCTTACAGGGACCATCGTTTAGCTTTAATGCCAGTAAACAAAGGTCTGACCAGCTAAATTAATTTGGGGTTTACCGCTGAATGATTTAGAATATCAGGCAACTTTGGTCAGACCAATTTACCGAGGGTGGACAGCACATTGCCTTTTGAACGTGTAAAAGTGGCGAAAATCTCCGATCAAATCGTTTCACAAATCGAGGCGATGATCGTTGATGGCCGTTTTGAAGCCGGTCAAAAGTTGCCCGCCGAGCGAGAGCTTGCGCAACAGTTCAGCGTTTCGCGGCAATCGCTGCGGGAAGCGATTCAAAAGCTCGAAGCGAAAGGACTGCTAGAACGTCGCCACGGGGGGGGCACCTTTGTCACCGACAGCGTGAATGAATCGGTAACAACGCCGCTGTTTGAATTGCTGGCAAAGCACCCTGAGTCACAATTTGACCTACTTGAATTTCGTCACGCGTTAGAGGGCATTTCGTCGTTTTATGCCGCTTTACGAGGTACAAAAGCCGATCTAGATCGTATTGAATTCAGTATCAATAGCATAATGGATTCACAAACGCGGGCTATCGACGAGCAAGTGCAGTCGCTCGTTAATTTCTATTTACGCATTGCCGAAGCATCACATAACGTGGTGCTTTTGCATGTGGTGCAGGGCATGCGCGAGCTCCTTGCAGAAAACATAAAGCAAAACTTAGAGGTGTTGGCTAACAATCCCTCGGTAGTGGAGCAGTTAAACCAACACCGTTTGCAAATTGCCAAAGCAATTATCGACGGTCAACCGGAGCAGGCACGAGATGCGTGTCATCAACATTTGTCCTATATTGAACAGGCATTGATGGAGATGACGAAAGAACAATCTCGCATTCGGCGCTCGCTTCGTCGTTCCTGATTGAAACATTGAATGAAAGGAATAGCTATGAGTGAAGAAAACAAACAAGATGTTGACCAGCAAGAAACGCAGGAGTGGCTCGACGCCCTCGAAGGCGTTTTAGATGCCGAAGGTCCCGACCGTGCGCATTTCTTGTTGGAGCAACTGATTGACAAAGCGCGTCGTAACGGTGCGTATTTGCCTTATCGCCCAACCACTTCCTACTTAAACACTATTCCGGCAAGTCAGGAACCGACCATGCCGGGCAACCAAACCATGGAAGCACGTATTCGTTCAGCGATTCGCTGGAACGCCGCGATGATGGTATTGCGTGCCTCGCAAAAAGGTGAAGAACTGGGTGGACATATTGCCAGCTTTGCGTCTTCAGCGATGCTGTATGATGTTGGCTTTAACCACTTCTTCCGCGCGCCAAGTGACGGTGACGGGGGGGATTTCCTATTTATTCAAGGTCACGCATCGCCAGGTATTTACGGCCGTGCATTTATCGAGGGTCGCCTAACCCAAGAACAACTGGATAACTTCCGCCAAGAAGTCGACGGTAAAGGCTTGCCTTCGTATCCGCACCCGAACTTAATGCCTGACTTCTGGCAGTTCCCGACGGTATCAATGGGCTTGGGTCCAATTCAGGCGATCTACCTCGCCCGCTTCTTGAAGTATTTGACTGACCGCGGCATTAAAGACTGTTCAAATCAACGCGTATACTGCTTCATGGGCGACGGCGAGACCGATGAGCCAGAAAGCTTGGGTGCGATTAGTCTGGCATCACGCGAAGGCTTAGATAACTTGACCTTTGTTATCAACTGTAACTTGCAACGCTTGGATGGTCCGGTGCGTGGTAACGGTAAAATTATCCAAGAGCTGGAAGGTACTTTCCGCGGTGCTGGTTGGGAAGTTATCAAGGTGATCTGGGGTCGCTATTGGGATCCATTACTGTACCGCGATACCGAAGGTAAGTTACGTGAGTTGATGGAAGAAACCGTGGATGGTGACTACCAGAACTTTAAAGCAAAAGGTGGCGCATATACGCGTGAACATTTCTTCGGCAAATATCCAGAAACCGAGGAAATGGTTGCTAACTTATCAGACGAAGACATCTGGCGCTTGAACCGCGGTGGCCACGATCCGGTTAAAGTTTACTCGGCTTACCACAAAGCAGTGAACACCAAAGGGCGTCCACAGGTTATCTTGGCGAAAACCGTTAAAGGTTACGGCATGGGTGCAGCAGGCGAAGGTAAAAACATCGCCCACCAAGTTAAGAAAATGGATATGGATGCCATCAAGCATCTACGTGACCGTTTTAACATCCCGTTCAAAGATGAAGAGCTACAAGATCTGCCTTACTATAAGTTCGAGGAAGACAGTGAAGAGCTGAAGTACATGAACGAGCGTCGCGAGGCATTGGGCGGTTACATGCCGACTCGCCGTGCCGAGAGTGATGTTGAGCTTGAACTACCTTCGTTGAAAGCGTTTGACGCGGTGCTGAAAGGTTCCGGCGATCGCGAAATTTCATCAACGATGGCGTTCGTCCGCGTACTGACTGCGTTACTGAAAGACAAGAAAATCGGTAAGCGTGTCGTACCTATTATTCCTGACGAAGCACGTACCTTTGGTATGGAAGGCTTGTTCCGCCAAGTCGGCATCTATGCGCACCATGGTCAAAAATATACGCCGCAAGATGCTGATCAAGTGGCCTATTATCGTGAAGATAAGAAAGGTCAGGTTATTCAAGAAGGTATCAACGAGCTTGGCGCAATGGCGTCGTGGGTAGCGGCAGGGACAAGTTACTCGCTAAACAACGAGCCGATGATTCCGTTCTACATCTATTACTCGATGTTTGGTTTCCAACGCGTGGGTGACCTCGTGTGGGCCGCTGGCGACAGCCAGACACGCGGTTTCTTGATTGGTGGTACAGCCGGTCGCACAACCCTGAATGGCGAAGGCTTGCAGCACCAAGATGGACACAGCCACATCTTGTTCGGTACTGTGCCTAACTGTATTACTTATGACCCAACCTACGGTTATGAGATTGCAGTGATCGTTCATGACGGTCTTAAGCGCATGTATGAAGATCAAGAGAACGTGTTCTATTACTTGACGGTAATGAACGAAAACTATCATCAGCCAGAAATGCCAGAAGGTGTCGAAGAAGGCATCTTACGTGGTATTTATAAGCTCGACGACGTGAAAGCTAAGAAGAAAGCCAAAGCGGATGTTCAGTTGTTAGGTAGCGGTACAATCTTAGAGCAAGTGCGTAAAGCAGCCGACATCTTGGCTGAGGATTTTGACATCAACTCGACCGTGTACAGTGTAACTTCGTTCAACGAGCTGGCGCGTGATGGTTTAGATGTTGAGCGTCATAACATGCTCAATGCCGATAAAGAGCCAAAAGAAGCCTTTATTACTAAGGCAATGAAAGATGCAAAAGGTCCCGCGGTTGCAGCGACGGATTACATGAAGTTATACGCTGACCAAGTGCGTCAGTGGGTGCCGACTTCGTATCGTGTCTTGGGTACCGATGGCTTTGGTCGTTCGGACAGCCGTGCAAATCTGCGTAAGCACTTTGAAGTGGACGCCAACCACGTGGTGGTTGCTGCACTTAAAGAGCTTGTTGATGCCGGCGACATTGACGCAAAAGTGTTGAGCAAAGCGATCAAAGACTACGGTATTGACGTCGACAAACTTAACCCACGTAACGCATAAGGAGTATTGATATGGCGGATAAGATTGAACTCAAAGTCCCCGACGTGGGCGGAGAAGAAGTCGAAGTCATTGAGATTCTCGTCAGCGCAGGCGACACCATCGAGAAAGAAGATGGTGTTGTCACAGTCGAGAGTGACAAAGCTTCTATGGATATTCCCGCCTCTGAGGGCGGGAAAATCGTCGAGTTAAAAGTAAAAGAAGGCGACACCATTAAAGAAGGTGACGTCCTCGCTATCATCGAAGCGGCGAGTGATGACAGCGCCGATGAAGAAGCGGACGACAGCGATGATGACAAAGCCGAAGACACTACGGAAGAATCCTCTTCTGACGGCTCATCTTCTGACGCTTCGGAAGACGATGACGATGCACAGGATGACCAGCAGCAGGAAGCAGCCAGTGGTGGCGAGAGCGAAGTCATTGACGTAGAAGTCCCTGATATTGGCGACGAAGAAGATGTCGAAATTATCGAGATCTTAGTCAACAAAGGTGATTCCGTTGAAAAAGAAGATGGCTTGATTACCTTAGAAACTGACAAAGCCACCATGGATGTGCCTTGCCCAGAAGATGGCGAAGTGGAAGAAATGCTGGTCAAAGTCGGCGATAAAGTATCGCAAGGCTCTAAGATTGCGAAGTTAAAAGTCACGCGCAGTGGCGGTGGTTCGAGCGCAACCAAAGACGATTCTAAGTCAGAGTCGAAATCTGAAGACAAGGCAGAACAAGCATCTTCAAAATCGGACAGCGACGACAAGGAGTCGGTTAAGTCGAACTCGAAGCCGACCAGTGAACGTCAGCCACCTGTGCCGGATCATCCGACTGAGCGCAAAGATGGTTCACCGATTCATGCTTCACCGGCCGTGCGTCGTGTTGCTCGTGAATTCGGCGTCGACCTATCGCAAGTCAAAGGGACTGGACCTAAGAGCCGTATCCTCAAGGAAGACGTGCAAGAGTACGTGAAGTATGAGTTGTCACGTCCGAAGGCAGTCGCTGGACAAACGTCTCAAGGCGGTGGTGGTCTGCAAGTAATTGATGGACCTAAAGTCGACTTCAGCAAATTCGGTGAAGTGGAAGAAGTTCAGTTATCGCGCATTCAGCGCAAGTCAGGTCCTAACCTGCATCGTAACTGGGTGACTATCCCACACGTGACGCAGTTTGATGAAGCGGATATCACTGAACTTGAGCGGTTCCGGAAATCGGAAAACGAAGTCGCTAAGAAGCAAGACCTGGGCTTTAAGATCACGCCACTGGTATTCATCATGAAGGCCTGTGCGAAAGCATTGCGTGAATTCCCGAATTTCAACTCATCGTTGTCAGAGTCGGGTGAAGCCTTAATCATGAAGAAATACGTGCACATCGGTATTGCGGTGGATACGCCAAACGGTCTTGTTGTACCCGTGATCCGTGATGTCGATAAGAAAGGCATTTACGAGCTGTCAGAGGAGCTGGTCGATGTCAGTGCGCGTGCGCGTGATGGCAAGTTGAAAGCAGCCGATATGCAAGGCGGGTGTTTCTCAATCTCAAGTTTGGGCGGTATCGGTGGCACTGCATTTACACCGATCGTTAATGCACCAGAAGTGGCTATCCTAGGCGTATCACGTAATGAGATGAAGCCGAAGTGGAATGGTAAAGAGTTTGAACCTAAACTCATGTTGCCATTATGTTTGTCCTACGATCACCGCGTGATCGATGGTGCAGATGCGGCGCGTTTCACAGCGTATTTGAGCCAAGTATTAGGTGATATTCGTAAATTGGTGCTTTAAGCACCAATTTTACCGAGAAATACGATCTAAATGGCGTTACAATAACCGCACATTTAGCGTTGACGGACCTCGGTGGGTAGCTCAACCTGCCGTGAATAACAAGGGGTTATCATGAGCGACAAAATTAAAGCACAGGTAGTAGTGTTAGGTTCTGGCCCAGGTGGCTATTCAGCAGCATTCCGTGCAGCTGACCTTGGTTTAGAAACGGTTCTCGTTGAACGTTACAGCACCTTGGGTGGTGTTTGTTTGAACGTGGGCTGTATCCCTTCAAAAGCGTTGTTGCACTTAGCAAAGCATATTGAAGATGCCAAAGTATTGGCGAACGAAGGCGTCGAATTTGGTGAGCCTAAAATCGACTTAGATAAGATCCGCAAGCATAAAGAAAAAGTCGTGGGTCAACTGACTGGCGGTTTAGGTCAGATGTCTAAAATGCGTAAAGTGAAAGTCGTCAACGGTTACGGCAAATTCACGAGCAGCAACACGTTGAACGTAGAAGGTGAAGACGGCAACACCGAAATTGAGTTTGAAAACGCAATCATCGCAGCCGGTTCACAACCTATCAAATTGCCATTCATCCCACATGATGATGAGCGCATTTGGGACTCTACAGATGCACTTGAGCTGAAAGAAATTCCTGAAAAAATGCTTCTTCTAGGTGGTGGTATCATCGCACTAGAGATGGGTCAGGTGTATAGCTCATTAGGCTCAAAAGTTGATGTCGTTGAAATGACCGATCAGTTGGTACCGCCTGCTGACGCCGACATCATGAAGAGCTTCAACAAGCAAGTAAAAGGGCGTTTCGAAAACGTCATGCTGAGCACTAAAGCGACTAAAGTTGAAGCGAAGAAAGATGGTATCTATGTGACCTTCGAAGGTAAAGGTGCACCTGAGAAACCGGTTAAATATGACGTAGTCCTGACCGCAGTAGGCCGTGCGCCGAATGGTAAGAAGATCGACGCGGATAAAGCCGGCGTTAAGGTCACTGAGCAAGGCTTTATCGAAGTCGATAGCCAAATGCGTACTAACGTGGACAACATCTTCGCGATCGGCGATATCGTTGGTCAGCCGATGTTAGCGCACAAAGCCGTTCACGAGTCGCACGTAGCGGCTGAAGTGATTGCAGGCAAGAAGCACTTCTTCGAACCGAAAGTGATTCCTTCGATCATGTATACCGATCCAGAAGTTGCATGGGCGGGTGTGACCGAGAAAGAAGCGAAAGAAAAAGGCATCGAGTATGAAGCAGTAACCTTCCCATGGTCTGCATCAGGTCGTGCTATCGCCTCGAACGCACAGCAAGGTATGACTAAGCTTATCTTTGATAAGAACAACCGTATCATCGGTGGTTCAATGTGCGGTTCTAACGCAGGTGAGTTGCTAGGCGAAGTTTGCTTGGCGATCGAAATGGGTTGTGATGCAGAAGATATCGCATTGACCGTTCATGCTCACCCAACCTTACATGAATCAATTGGCTTAGCTGCTGAAATTCAAGAGGGTTCAATCACTGATATGCCTAATCCGAAAGCGAAAAAGAAAAAGTAACTTTTCGTTTACGGTAAATTATCAGCAAAACGGCAACATTCATCGCGAATGTTGCCGTTTTTCTTTACTTGTCGCCTAATTTTGCGCTAATTTGTTCGAACTTGTAGATATGAGTCGACAAAAACTAAATAACAGGTGACAACCAATGAATAAATTAACTACCGTTGCTCTGAGTGTCTCTATGGCACTTGCGTTAGGCGCATGTTCGCCGCAACAAGAAGCGCAATCGGAACAGTCTAGCCAACAGAAGCCCGCAGCCGAAAAACAACAAGAACAACAGCTGACCTCGGGCATCGTACTTGAAAACTTTGACAAAAGTGCGCGTCCTCAAGATGACCTGAACCAGTACGTGAATGGCGCGTGGATGGAAAAAACTGAGATTCCAGACGACCGTTCTTCAGTCGGCTCGTTCTTTGACTTGCGTGAGCGCAATCAAGAGCGTTTACATAAAATCATCGAAAAATCAGCGAATATGGAAGCAGCAGCTGGCACCAACGAACGTAAAGTTGGTGATTTCTTCAATGCTTACATGGACGTTGAGACGTTGAATGAACTCGGTGCTAAGCCAATCCAGTCTGATCTTGAGTCTATCAACGCCATCGATAGCTATGAATCAGTTGCTGAGTACTTCGCACATATGAGCCGCATGAGCACGTCGATTCCTTTTGGCTTTTATGTCTATCCTGATGCAAAAGACCCACAAACCAACGCGATGTATGTCTCGCAGAGTGGTCTTGGCTTGCCGGATCGTGAGTACTACTTAAGCGACGAAGACAAATTCAAAGAATTCCGCACCGCGTATGTTGAGTACATCAGTGATGTGATGGAGATGGCTGGCGTCGACAATGCAGAAGCGGCAGCTGAGCGTGTGCTAGAGCTTGAGACCAAATTAGCTGAAGCCCAGTGGACGCGAGTTGAAAGCCGTAACGCGGACAAAACCTACAACAAAATGACGGCAAGCGAAGTCGATGAGTTGCTAGGTAGCTTCGACTTTTCACGTTACTTAAGCGCAGCAAACTTGAGTGACGTAGACAACATGGTTATTCGTCAACCGTCTTATTTCGAGAAACTCGGTGAGATGTTCACGGATGTGGATTTGCAGACGTGGAAAGACTACTTATCGTTTAAAGTGATTAACGACGCTGCTTCAATCTTGAGTGAAGACTTCTCCAACCGCCGTTTTGCATTCTACGGTACGACGTTACGTGGTATCCCAGAGCAAGAGCCGCGTTGGAAGCGTGGCGTGGATGCGACCAACAGCGTGTTAGGCGAAGTATTGGGGCAGGTGTATGTCAAAGAATACTTCCCACCAGAAGCTAAAGAGAAAATGGAAGGCTTGATTGAAAACTTGCGTGCTGCGTACGCAGATTCAATCCAAGGCTTAGATTGGATGACCGACGAAACTAAAGAAAAGGCGTTGGAAAAGCTCGCCAAGTTCGATCCAAAAGTTGGCTATCCAAACGAATGGCGTGACTACTCAGATTTAGATATTTCTTCGACTGACCTCGTGGGTAACTACAAAGCGTACGCTGAGTTCAACTACAACGAAGAAATTGAAAAAATCGGCGGTCCAGTTGATGAAGAAGACTGGGGTATGACACCACAAACGGTTAACGCTTATTACAGCCCTGTGCGTAACGAGATCGTTTTCCCAGCAGGTATCTTGCAGCCTCCATTCTTTGATATGAATGCTGAGATGGCTGTTAACTATGGTGGCATCGGTGCTGTTATCGGTCATGAAATGGGCCACGGTTTTGATGACCAAGGTTCTAAATATGATGGTGAGGGTAACCTGAACAGCTGGTGGACTGATGCCGACCGTGAAGCCTTTGATAAACGTGGTAAAGCATTGTCAGCGCAGTACAGCGCTTATGAGCCGATTGAAGGTGTTAACATCAATGGTGATCTGACGCTGGGTGAAAACATTGGTGACCTTGCAGGTTTAACTATCGCGTATGAGGCGTACATGAAATCACTGGACGGTGAACAAGCGCCTGTGATGGATGGCTTTACCGGTCCTCAGCGTGTATTCATCGGCTGGGCACAAGTATGGCGTGGCAAATATCGTGAAGATGCGATTCGTCAACAAGTGTTGAGCGACCCGCATTCGCCAGCCGAATACCGTGTAAACGGAACGGTCGTCAACGTACCTGCGTTCTATGAAGCCTTTGACGTGAAGCCAGGTGATGAGCTTTACGTGGCACCTGAAAACCGTGTTACCATTTGGTAATAAATTGAAGAAAGGTAGTCGTAAGCATTGATGAGAACTTTCGTATTGTTGTTATGCATGTTTCTGACAATCGTGAGTGGGGTATTACCCTCCACTCACGCTCAGGCCATGCCGATGACAACAGCGATGACCCATCATGATTGCTGCGACTCAAGTGACGCTCAGCCAAGCGCCGAGCGTCACGCATCTTCTTCCAACTGTGAGCAAGACACGCACGCCTGCGATAACTGCACACAACACTGTTTCGCGCATGCGGGACTTATTTCTCTTTCCCCGAATATTCAAGTAAGCGCTTACCAAGGTGTTTTTGCAGCACCCGTTGCCCAGTTACTTGATGCCTCCGAAGGTATTCTTCGCCCACCTAAAACTTAACCAACACAAATAAAACACAGTTGGTTTTTTCAATTTAGGTGAACGTCATGAAAAGTCGTATTTTCTGGATCTTAATGATCCTAGTTATTCCGTTTGTCTCTGCACAAGAGCCTGTATATGTGTGCCCAATGCACAGTGAAGTCACTCAACACGAGCCTGGTCAGTGTCCTATTTGTGGGATGGACTTGGTTTTAAAGTCATCGCAAAAAATGACGATGGAACATACGCAGCATAGTCCTGCCACGACGTCATTGTTTGAAGTAAGTCAGCAACAACAACAGGCGCTTAAGCTGTCGACCACAACCGCAACACGGCAAGCGCTCACACCGAAGTTAATGGTTCAAGGCGAAGTGCAGTGGGCTGAAAACGAGCAGATCCATATCCACCCTCGCGCCAAAGGATGGATCGAGAAACTTTACGTCGATGTCGAAGGTGCAGAGGTAAAAAAAGGTGATCCGTTGTACCAAGTCTATGCGCCTGAACTGGTGGTGGCACAAGACGATTACTTACAGCTGTTGAATTCACTGCAGCAAGTCGGGAGCGCCGAAAAGCAAGCCAGTTTCAGGCAACGCGGCCGCACTCGACTCAAGCTCTTAGGCATGTCCGATGAACAAATAATGCGCTTGGAACGCACCAAAGAAACTCGTTATACAGTCGACTATTTTGCGCCACAGTCGGGCTATGTCACTGCGCTCAACATTCAAGAAGGTATGTATATCATGCCAGAGCAGTCCGTGATGACGATTAGCGGGCAGCAGGCACTCTGGCTCATGCTCGATATACCACAGCGATACCGAAGCTTGGTTGAAACCGGACAGACAGTTCATATTGCATCTAATTCGGTGCAGGGGCACTGGATGGGTAAGATAGACTACATCTACCCTGATATCGACGATGCCACACAAACGATACGTGCCCGAGTTCCTTTGCAAGTCGCAAGTGAGACACTAGCGGTGGGGAGCTGGCTCAACGCGCAGGTTGAAGGCGCAACGTTGGCACCGGCTGTGGTCATTCCCGTATCAAGTCTGATCCAAGTGGGGCAGCAAAATCGTGTCGTGGTCAAGACCAGCGATAACGAGTTTACTGTGAAGCCGGTAAAAGTGGGCATGCGAGTGGGAGACAACGTGCAAATTTTGAGTGGCTTAGCGGCCGGCGAACAGGTGGTCACTAACGGGCAATTTATGCTTGATTCGGAAGCTTCAATGCAGGGCTTGCTACCCGATCAAGATACAACGATGCCAATGATGCAGCACTCACACGGGGGGATGCATGATTAATCATCTCATTGAACTGAGTTTAAAGCACCGTTGGCTGGTCTTGTTGCTATCAATAGCCGTGACTTTGGTTTGCCTTCACTCATTGAAAGACACGCAACTTGATGCGATTCCTGACTTATCTGACGTGCAAGTGGTGGTTAAAACTAGCTATCCAGGTCAAGCACCAGCCGTGGTTGAAGAACAGGTGACCTACCCTCTGTCGAGTACGTTACTTTCGGTACCTAAGACAAAATCGGTGCGCGGCTTTTCGTTTTTTGGCGACTCGTATATTTACATTGTTTTTGAAGAGGGTACGGACCCGTATTGGGCCCGTAGCCGAGTGCTTGAATACCTGAATCAAGCTCAGGGGCAACTTCCAGATGACGTACAGCCCATGTTGGGGCCGGACGCCTCCGGTGTCGGTTGGATTTACCAGTATGCTTTGGTGGATCGTACAGGAAAGCACAACTTAGGCGAGTTAACGCGTATTCAGAATTGGTACTTAAAGCAAGGATTGCAAAGTGTTAAAGGTGTGGCCGAAGTAGCACGCGTAGGCGGTATGGTGGAGACTTATCAGGTGGTGGTCGAGCCGAGTCAGCTACGCCGCTACCAATTGAGTTTAAGTGATGTGACGTCGGCGATTCAAAATGCCAATGCTGAAGTCGGTGGTTCCGTCGTTGAAATGGCCGAGGCCGAGTACATGGTGCGCGGTTTGGGTTATCTACAATCGATAGATGACTTTCGAAGTTTACCTATCGGTAAGCCGTCTGCTCATGACGGTATTATTACCTTAGGTGATGTGGCTCATATACGGATAGGTCCTGAGTTGCGTCGGGGTGTTGCGGACCTTAATGGACAAGGAGAAGTGGTCGGTGGGATTATTGTCATGCGTTACGATAGTAATGCACTCAAGACGATCAACGGTGTTAAGGCTAAATTAGCAGAACTTGCTCAGGGCTTACCCGAGGGGGTCGAAATCGTTCCGACTTATGATCGCTCCGAGTTGATCAATGCGTCAGTTGATAACCTCAGCAGTAAACTGGTTGAGGAAATGGTTTTTGTGGCGGTGATTTGTTTCATCTTTTTGCTACACGCTCGCTCAACATTAGTGGCAGTGATTAGCTTGCCCCTATCCGTTTTGATTGCACTATGGATCATGAACCTGATGGGCATTACGGCAAACATTATGAGCCTTGGCGGCATTGCTATTGCCATCGGCGCATTGGTGGATGCGGCGATTGTGATGATCGAAAATGCCCATAAGCATTTACAGGCTTATGAACACACTCATCAGCGACAACCTCAAGGTAACGAGCGACAGCGTGTGCTTTTAGCAGCCTGTACCGAGGTTGGCGGTTCGTTGTTCTTTTCGCTCTTGATTATAACCGTTAGTTTTTTACCTATCTTTGCTTTACAAGGTCAACAAGGGCGCTTGTTTGAACCTTTAGCATATACGAAAACGCTCGCCATGGCATCTGCCGCGCTGTTGGCTATCACACTGATACCAGTACTTATTGGATTTTTTATCCGAGGCAAAATACCCAAAGAGGAAACAAACCCACTCACGCGATTGCTTGTATGGCTATATCGCCCACTGCTTAACAGTGCATTGCAATGGCCAAAGATCACTATCGTGCTGGCTATCGCGATTACAGCGAGCGCCGCCTACCCGTGGCAAAAGCTCGGTTATGAATTGATGCCACCGCTGTACGAGGGCGACTTAATGTATATGCCAACAACGCTGCCAGGTATTAGCGTTGAGGAAGCCTCTCAGTTGCTACAGCAAACTGATAAGTTAATCGCCCAACACCCGCAGGTAGAGCGCGTGTTTGGTAAAGTGGGTCGCGCTGATACAGCAACCGATCCCGCTCCCCTCACCATGATCGAAACCAGCATCACGTTGACGCCCGAATCGGACTGGCCTGAGGGGAAAACAATTGATGACATAAAATCCGAGTTAGATCGATATGTGCAAGTGCCTGGCTTGACTAATGCGTGGGTCATGCCCATACGAACACGTATTGAGATGCTCGCAACTGGAGTAAAAACGCCATTAGCAATAAAAGTGAGTGGACCTGAGCCTCAGCAACTGCAAACCATTGCTACGCAAATCGAAAATCAACTTAAGGATAGTTCTGCAACGGCATCTGTGATTGCTGAGCGCGCACAATCGGGTCGCTATATCGAGATCGCGCCCAAGCTCGACGAAGCGGCACGATACGGTGTTGCGCAGGCCGAACTCCAACAGCTCATTACCCATGCGGTGGGTGGACAACAGGTCGCCACGTCGATTCAAGGGGAACAACGTTTTCCTATCAACGTGCGCTATCCACGTGCATTGCGAGATCATGTTGATAAGCTGAAGGAGCTCAAGATCTACAGCGAATCGGGGCGTTGGTTAGTGCTTGGCGATATTGCGGATATCCGTCTGACACAAGGTCCAGCAGTACTTAAAAGTGAAGATGCGCGGCTCAGTAGTTGGATATTTATTGAACCTGCTGCAGGTGTCACGAGTTCAGAATTTATTGCCGAACTGACGCCACAGTTACAGGCACTTGATTTACCCGAAGGCTACAACTGGAGTTGGACCGGGCAGTTTGAGGCCATGCAACAAGTGGAGCGCGATCTTCAGCTGATTATTCCTATCACATTGGTGGTTATTCTGTGCTTGCTGTATGCCGCATTTAACTCGCTTTCCCAGTCACTGTTAGTGATTGCGACGCTGCCATTAGCTTTGGCCGGTAGCCTATGGTTCATTTATCTATTGGATTACCAACTGTCGCTTGCGGTTATCGTTGGCATGATCGCGTTGGCTGGCGTGGCTGCTGAATTTGGGGTCGTTATGTTGCTTTACCTTAATCAGGCATGGAAAGCGCACGACGCGGAGGTAGCTCAATTAATGCCTGCGATAGAGGAGGGGGCGTTAAAGCGAGTTCGACCCAAAGCAATGACTGTCGCCACCATTATTGTCGGGTTGCTGCCAATTATGTTGGGTTCGGGTATTGGTAACGATGTAATGCAACGTATTGCGGCTCCTATGGTGGGTGGAATGGTGTTGGCCCCCTTGGTTTCAATGGTGCTGATACCAGTGGTATTTATGTTGCTAAATCGACGTCAAAAATGATGTCTGACATGAGGCTGCGACCCGTTTGGGTCGCAGTCTTAACAAAAAACTTACATAATATTTATTTATNATTCAATAATTTACCAGNCGATTGAAAAAAAAAATTGATTAATCGATCTGGCGAATACAAAACGGCTCTTCTAGAATACACTTCAACTTGACAACACTACGGTGAAATCAAGTCGGCCAAACCCATCGCGAGGTGGGGACGGAAAGCTTCGGGTCTTCTAAAAATAAAAAGCGAAGATAGCCGGGTTGCGAAAATTAGGATTTCGCAAAATGAAAACTTCAGTAAAAACCCTCTTAGTTGCTAGTTTGTTCACTACCACCGCAGCCGTTGCTGAGCAAATGGACTTAAGCAATACCGATACTACTTCATTCACTGTTAACGGTACCGTTGAGAAAGTGTGTAAAGTTGATAACAGCAGTGGTCCTTCAAAAACCATCGCGTTAGACGGTGTTGCAACAGCCGGCTTTGGTGTTGGTTTCTGGTGTAATACAGCCGCAATGCCAACCATCACTTATAGCTCACAAAACGGTGGTGTATTGGCACTTAACAACGATCCACAAGCAGGTTTCATTCCATACACTATGGATCACGGCGCCGCAGTGGGCGTATCTCTAACCTCTCCTTATTCAATGACTGGTAACGGTAACATGGTGGGTAACAATACCAATGGTGACCTACACCGCCGTACATTGAAAGTGTCTCCAGCACCAACTGGTTATGAGCGTGCAGGTGACTACAGCGACACGATCACTGTCACTGTTACACCTAACTAATTGAGTTTTTCATTCTAAGCCATCGCCTTCGGGCGATGGCTTAACTTTCCCGAATAACCTCAAGAGTTCAGCCATGTTAAAGAAAACGATGTTGTGGCTGCTAGTACTCGTTGCTGTGCTGGTAGATGCCTACGAAGTGGAGCCGATGATCGCTGAAATCCAGGCGACCAGTGGTAATAATCGTGTGACGTATCGTGTCGCAAACCCGAGCGAAACCACCTTGCCACTCGAAGTGGAAGTCTATAAACGTAGTTTCGACGAAAACCAAGTCGAACAGCTTGTAGAAACTGATGACATCATTGTCTTGCCACCGCAAATCGAGGTGGCGGCTCAATCGTATCAAGTTTTTCGTGCGCAATTTATTGGTGACCCCCGCCTAGCTGAAACACAGTCTTATCGGATTGTATTCAAACAATTGCCATTGAAGAGCGAGCCGAACGGTGAGCCAGAGATTAATATGGTATTTAATTTTGCCACGTTGTTGTTTGTTAACCCACAACAAGGTATCGAGGATTTGCAACAGCAACTGGATTGCGACAATACAGATAAAGAATGTGAGTTAGTACTTACTAATAATGGAAACCAAGTCGTTAATCTTAATGGCAGTCAACTGATCATCAATGCTGATGGTGAACGTGCCGTTGATTGGACCATGTACCGTGAATTATTGCCGGTTTCCTATTTGATGCCATCGCATACCATTCGATTAGCTTTGGCGTCGCTTAATGAGCAAGGACGAGTCCAAGATGCGCGCATTGAATTGGCTGATGATCGTTAGTGCGTCTGCTTCGGCTTATGCATTACCTGCTCAATCTCAACAGTATGCCATTGACCTGCCGGTCAGTTATAACGAACGTGATATCAAGGATATTGCAGCGACCATTCAAGCGGGTCAAGTCGTTGCTGTCGTGAAACAGTCATTGCTGAGCTCAATGGGCCGTATGCTGAATGATGATACTATTCAATGGCTAGAAGCTTATTCTGACAGTTTAATACCCATTGCTGCATTACAGGATCGCGGCATTTTCATCGATTTTTCACCGCAAAATATGAGTCTAACGGCAAAGTTAGCCGGTAGTGCTCTGCGTCCGACCGAGCTGAATTATGGGGCAGCCGATTATGTGGTGATTCCTGATAGTACGGCAACGATTGCAAGCGTTAATCGTTTTAACCTGCTAACGGAGACTGTCGAATCGGACACGCGCTTCGCATTAGAGTGGCTCGGATCAGCCAACGTCGGAGGCTATGATGGCGTGAATGCGCGCTGGTCTGCCTTTGCCGATCGCGACGACGAGGGCAATAACGAGTTTTACCGCGGTGAGGTCACACTATTTCACGATAACCCTCAATTACCATTGCGCTATGAGTTAGGCGATTTAACCACCTTCACGAGTGGTCATGTGAGCGGACTCAATATGGGTGGTATTGGTATTTCGCGGGCTTATCGAGAGTTGCAACCGCGTCGTGAAATTAGTCCAGGTAACAGTCAACAATTCTATCTCCCTTCGAGCGCCGATGTTGAGATCCAAGTGAACGGTTTTACGGTTTTACGTCAGCAATTTAACCCGGGTCGTTATGAGTTAAATGATTTGCCGTTCACTGCTGGCGCCAATGAGGTATTGGTCGTCGCAACGTTCGAAGATGGCACAACACAGACATTTCGCTTTGATAATTTCTATAGCGGCGCATTGTTGCGTAAAGGTCTTTCGGATTTCTCGTTTCAGCTAGGTTATGCATCGGAATTTGAAGAGTTTTCATATAACTATGCGGATGAACTGACATTTTCTGGCTATTACGATTACGGTTTCTCAGATAGTTTCACTGCCGGCATGAACCTCGAGCTCAGTAGCTTGGGCCATATTGTCGGCACTACGGTATCCTATGGTTTTGACATTGGTGTCATTACATTGCGTGGCTCTCAATCTAAACTGGATGAATTTAATGGCTATGCAGCGTCCATCGATATGGGGTTCTCGGTTTGGGGAAGTGGTTACAACAGCTCGCCTAACTTACGCTTTAGTTTTGAGAAAAGAGTCGATTTTGCTCCCACAGTAGCTACCCAGCCACTTGCACTATTTGATGATCGACGGGTGACGGCAGACTATACCTACTTTTTCAATGACGAGCTTGATTTAACAGCCAGTGTGTCGCGTTACGAAGCGGTGGATGGCACAACTATCAATACTGATTCGTTACGACTCAGCTGGCGCAGTCGTGGTTGGCTGTTAAGTGCCGAATATTATCGCAGTAACTTTGTCGATCCATTAACGCAGCAACAAGACGGCGTGTTTTTGAGTATTTCTTGGAATAGCTATGATTCGCGTAGTCAGTTGCGTACAAGGGTTGAATACGATGACCGCAGAGAACAGGCACAAGCGAGCTTTGGTCGCATTAACCGCAACCGGGTAGGCAACTATGGTTACGAAATCTATGGCATCGATAATCCACAGTTACGTGATATTCGAGCCAGCGGTAGTTACACCGGCAACCGTATGCGCGGCGAACTGACGGCATCAAAACTTGAACTAGAGTCGGGCGCTAGTTTTGACATCTATCGCACATCGCTGAGTACGACGCTCGGTTTTGCAGACGGCAGCCTTGGCATGTCGAGTATTGTTGATGCGCCGTTCGCATTGATTAATAAGCATGAAACGCTAGCAGATAGCCGCGTTGAGATTAATCCCGACTATTTGGGTGAGATCGAAGCGCGGGCAGGCGACACCCTAGCAGGACTTGTCACCCTCGGAGCCCCCTTTAGTGAAACCAGTGTTATTGTCAATGTGCCTGACGCGCCGCTCGGTTATAACTGGGGTCCAGGTTTATATGATTCGAGCGGTGGCAGTGTGACTGGACGTGTCATTACTGTGGGTTCTGATGCCGCTTATTTAGTCTTGGGCTACATTCAAGATGAATCAGGTCAGCCGTTAAGCTTAGAGCGTGGCGAACTGGTTGGAAATGGATTGGTGTTGGATGTATTTACCAATCGCAGGGGCCGTTTTGCGGTCGAGGGCATTGCGCCAGGTACTTACAAGTTAGTGATAGGTAAGTATCAAGCAAAAGTGAACTTTAAAGCAGCGGAAGAAAATTTAATTGATGCGGGGATTATTACCGTGAGCGAGGTGCAACCATGAACAGGTTCATAATCGTGTTTATTTTTCTGGTGTCAGCTGTGGCACAAGCTGATGGGCGTTACCCACACCAGTGCACGGGTGATTTTGATGTGCAAGTCAACCAATACAATTCGGTGCGGTTTGACGATGAAATTTTATTGCCGATAAAAGTGCAGGCGTTTCGAGAGGGGCGTCCTTGTATCGATAGTTTGATTTTTAGCGCTGTAGATAACGGACCTTTCAAACTCATCGGTGAAGGGGGCGCACAGCTCGATGCGACTTTACTTAATACCAATCGCAAACCTTTGCCGGTGCGCACCGTCGATGGACGTCGCTCTTGGGTCGTTGATTACAACGGTCATCAGCATCTTAATTTGTGGTTACGTATTGATGCACACCGCGTGATTACGGCGGGCGCATACTCGGCCGCTCTGGTTATTCAATCTAAGGATGGTCGCAATACATTGGTGGATAAAGTGGTCGATCTTGGGTTTTACATGCCTGCCATTGTCAGTATTCAAGTCGCTCGCTCACACAGTGATTCGGTGCGCGGTCATGGCGGCCACTACCAAGTAGATTTAGGCAGCCTCAATGACGGGGCGCGTGCTGATTGGCGGTTAAAAGTGTTTAGTAACAGTCTTTACGACGTATCGATTTATTCAGAGGACCGCGCGTTGGTGCATCAGCAAGACAGCAGCAGTCGCATCCCGTATGAGATCCTTTTTGATGGTAACCGTTTTCCCGCAACTACCACCTACCAACGCAGCTACCAGCAAAGTTACTCTGGTAAGCGGCGCTTTGATATGGGTATCGTTGTGGATGATGTGAAGTATCAACGCGCAGGTCGTTATCAAGACACCGTTTATGTGACAGTGACAGCAAGATAGGAGTTGTTTTGAGTAAACAGAAGTTAAATGCAGGTTTTACGCTGATTGAGTTGATTATTGTTATTGTGGTCATTGGTGTCTTAGCGGTGACGGCGGCGCCTAAGTTTTTTGACTTTGGTACCGCAGCACGGACCAATGCAGTTAAGTCGATGTCGGGTACCTTGACGGAAGCCTCCAAGCATATTGATGCTGCACTACAGTTACCTAACCGAGTTATCGACGTGAATGGAAGCCCGTGGTTAGACGTCAATGGTGACGGCATTATCGAAGCCGATACCACCTCAGACCAAGAGAATCCGCGTAACAATGTCAGTCGTGACATTAAGCTGATAAAGAACGGCGATGGTCAATTGGGGCCTGATAACTTCGAAGTGGCAAAAATGGTGAATTTCTCAGAGGATGTCATCATTGAAGTCGGTGAGCGTCATCAAACCTATATCGGTTTTGACCGTGATGATGATGGTGAAATAGCGGATGACAACTGTCGCGTTTACTTTACCCAACCGATCAACTCACGCGGTACTTTTGTCGCACACAAAACAGACGGCTGTTAATCAACCATTAAAAAAGCCTCGCAGCAAAACTGCGAGGCTTTTTAATTCGACTCACGCGGTGCGATTAAGCAACGTTGATGGTCGGGATGATGTTCTCTTTCGCTGCTTTTTCAGCGTCACGGAACGCATCCATTTGGTCAAAGTTTAGATACTTATAAACTTCGCCAGCCATCGCGTTAATGTCTTGCGCGTACTCAAGGTACTCTTCTGGTGTCGGTAAACGACCCACGATAGCGCCTACTGCTGCGAGCTCTGCAGAAGTAAGGTAAACGTTTGCGCCATCACCTAAACGGTTAGGGAAGTTACGCGTTGAGGTCGATAACACCGTTGAGTTTGGCTCGACACGTGCTTGGTTACCCATACACAGTGAACAACCCGGCATCTCAGTACGGACGCCATTACGTTCGTAGATGTCGTAGTAACCTTCAGTCTCGAGCTGAGCCTTATCCATCTTCGTTGGCGGCGCAATCCACAAACGTGTGTTTAACGGATCAGAGTTCTTCTCAAGCAGCTTACCAGCGGCACGGAAGTGACCAATATTGGTCATACATGAACCGATGAACACTTCATCAACTTTATCGCCAGCGACTTCACTCAAGAACTTAGCGTCGTCTGGGTCGTTCGGACAACAAACGATAGGCTCTTTGATTTCATCAAGGTCGATTTCAATCACTTCTGCGTATTCAGCATCTTTATCTGCACGCATCAATGACGGATTCTCAAGCCATTCTTCCATCTTACGCGCACGGCGTTCAAGTGTACGTGCATCGCCATAGCCTTCGTTGATCATCCAACGCAACATGGTGATGTTTGAGCGTAAGTACTCACCCACTGACTCTTCTGAAAGGTTGATAGTACAACCTGCCGCTGAACGTTCTGCCGAAGCGTCTGACAATTCGAACGCTTGCTCAACAGTTAGATGCTCAAGGCCTTCAATTTCTAAGATACGACCCGAGAATGCGTTTTTCTTACCGCGTTTCTCGACTGTTAACAAACCGTCTTTAATCGCGAACGCTGGGATCGCATGAACAAGATCACGTAATGTGATACCTGGCTGCATCTTACCTTTAAAACGCACCAATACAGACTCAGGCATATCCAGTGGCATAACGCCCGTTGCTGCAGCGAAAGCGACCAAGCCAGAACCCGCAGGGAAAGAAATACCCAGAGGGAAACGAGTATGAGAGTCACCGCCAGTACCTACTGTGTCTGGTAATAACATACGGTTTAACCAGCTGTGGATGATACCATCGCCTGGGCGCAGAGATACACCGCCGCGGTTCATGATGAAGTCTGGCAACGTGTGCTGAGTCTCAACATCAACCGGTTTAGGGTACGCAGAGGTGTGACAGAATGACTGCATGACCAAGTCAGAGTTAAAACCAAGGCACGCCAAGTCTTTGAGTTCGTCACGGGTCATTGGACCGGTGGTGTCCTGCGAACCTACGGTGGCCATTTGTGGCTCACAATAAGTACCTGGGCGCACGCCTTCCATACCGCATGCTTTACCAACCAGTTTCTGAGCAAGGCTGTAACCCTTACCACTGTCTTGCGGTTGCTCAGGCGTTAAGAATAAATCACTTGCGCCTAGGCCCAATGATTCACGCGCTTTTGCTGTTAAACCACGACCGATGATCAAGTTGATACGGCCACCTGCACGCACTTCGTCTAAGATAACGCGCGATGCATAATCATATTCAGCAATGACTTCGCCCGCTTCGTTTTTGATTTTGCCTTCGTATGGGAAGATGCTGATCACATCGCCCATGTTCATTTTCTCAACGTCGGCTTCAAATACTAATGCGCCCGCGTCCTTCATTGTGTTAAAGAAGATAGGAGCGACTTTACCACCGATACAGATACCGCCTGCACGCTTGTTTGGCGTACCTGGCATATCCTCACCGATGTTCCAAAGTACCGAGTTAGTCGCTGATTTACGTGAAGAGCCCGTACCCACAACATCGCCTACGAATGCAACGGGGTGACCTTTCTTTTTAAGTTCTTCAATTTGTTCGCCAGCATTGGTGATGCCTTCACGCGGCATTTTGTACATTGCTTTAGCGTGCAAAGGAATATCAGGACGTGACCATGCATCCGGCGCAGGAGATAAGTCATCGGTGTTGGTCTCACCCGTCACTTTAAATACAGTTGCTTTGATTTCGTCTGCCATTTTGTCACGGCTAGTGAACCATTCGCCTTCAGCCCATGATTCAACGACTTCTTTTGCAAGCGCATTGCCCGCCTTCATTTTTTCTTCAACGTCGTGGAAAGCGTCGAACATCAAAATGGTGTGTTTAAGCTCTTCCGCCGCAAGGCGACCTAATTCAGCGTCATCTAACAAGGCAACTAATGTTTCGATGTTATAGCCACCGTGCATGTTACCGAGCAATTTAACGGCTTGTTCTTTACTAATGACAGGGCTTTCGACGTCGCCTTTAACCACTGCGCTCAAGAAGCCTGCTTTCACATAAGCTGCTTCATCGACGCCTGGAGGTACGCGCTCTGAAAGGAGCTCGACTAAAAATGCTTCTTCACCCGCGGGTGGGTTTTTTAGCAGCTCAACTAAATCTGCAACTTGTTCAGCCGTTAATGGCTTCGGAGGGATGCCCTCAGCGGCACGCTCTTCAACGTGCTGACGATATTCTTTTAGCACTCCAGTTACCTCTTGTGTGTTTGCATGAGAAATAATGACTTCACTAGTGGCGGGCATTATACGCATTTTCCTGCAAATTCACACGGCAGGCGGCTATAAATCAGACAATGTAGGGTATAAATGCTATGAATAACAGGAGGCTTTAAGTACTGGTGAACTACTCGGCAAATGCTTGCCAAATGGCTTCAGCGGCAGGGCCCGGACTGCGTATCGCTGAACGTATAATGTGTACTTCTAAATTGACCCGTTGCACAAAGCCGGGTATTTCGATTTGTACCAACTCACCACTGGCCAAATAAGGTGCGGCCATGTGCATTGGAATCGCCCCCCAACCTAGGCCAGCAACGAGCATATCTCGTTGTGTCGCCACGTCACTGGTTTGAATGCGTCGCTGACTCGGAAGTTTTAGGATAGCGTCGACATTAATACCGACTTCAAGTACTTGCGGCACTAACATCGGCAGCCCCAGCAGTTGCTGTCGATTATCAGGTACACCGCCGTGTTGTTCGGCAAGTTGACTGTGCATCACAACGACAAGTTGAAAAGGACTCACTTTGAGTGTCTCAAACTCGCCGTATTGTCGAAACAACGGCAGCCAGGGGCAAATCGCGAGATCGGCTTCACCCTGATTAATACGTCGCAAGGCGCGTAGCTGCGACTCGCCCTCAAACCGTAATTCGGTGGCGGGAAATTCGTCTTGTACTAAGGTTATGGCATCGAACCAATAACGCGCATCACAGGTGTGGTCAAAACACAATGTTAAATGAGGTTCTGCACCGGTGCGCAAGCGACCGGATAACGTATCCAGGCGTTCATGTTGACGCAGTACTTCTTCAGCTTGGCGTAAAAACTGTTGACCGTGCGCTGTAAGTTGTAGGCGATAGCCGTCGCGATTGAATAGTGCAAAGCCAGCATCTTGTTCGAGCTTCTTGAGTGCCATACTAATGGCTGACTGGCTACGGTGCAGTTGCTGAGCACTTTTTTGAAGCGAGCCGGAAGCGGCGACGCTGGCCATCATTTTTAGATGCAATATATTCATAAAAACTGAAGTAGTTAAAAAGATTTTTTCAATATAACTAAATTTAACTTAGCGCTAAACTATTTAATAAGTAAAGCTTTTCCTATTAATTTGCGCTCAATGGGAGTTCCAAAATGAATCGAATGATTGGCTGCATCACACTATGCACGGTGTTTTTGTTAACAGCATGCTCCGAGCCGGCATCCAGCAACGCTTCCGCCGACAAGCCACCTCGCCCGGTACGAATTGTCACGGTGCAGGATGCAGGAGGTGAACAACTACGCCAATTTCCAGCCGTTGTCGAGGCAGCCGAGGTGGCACAGCTAACGTTTCGTGTTGCCGGTGAAATCACCGAATTACCCGTGCGCTCAGGTGCCGAAGTACAAAAGGGCGACCTCATTGCTCGCCTTGACCCGACTGACTACCGTCTGGCGATGGAACAAGCAAAAGCGCAATTCGATTTGGCGTCGTCACAGTATCAACGCAATAAGAAACTGGTTGCGCAGGGGCTGATGTCTGAGGCGCAGTTCGATCAAATCGAATCAGAACTTGCCGTGGCTCGCGCAAATTATGAAACCACTAAAGCCAACTTAGGTTACACCGAACTACGTGCACCTTTTGATGGTGTAATCGCGCAGCGCCCTGTTGAACGCTACGAAAACGTTCAAGCAAAACAACCGATTGCGACGTTGCAAATAGCCAATGCTGTGGATGTTTCAATCCAAGTACCAGAAAACCTTTTTGCGCAAGTGAATAAAAATCTCAACTATGAGCCGACGGTGGTATTTGACGCTGCCCCACAGAAACGCTTTGTCGGCCATTTGAAAGAGTGGGACTCGCAGGCAGACCCTGCTACCAACACGTATGAGGTCGTGTTTACCTTGCCACGGCCCGAACAGTTAAATATTCTGCCCGGCATGACAGCAACGGTTATTGTCGATTTACGACAAGTTATGCGTGGCACCCTTGAAGGCGTATTGGTGCCTTCAACGGCCGTGTTTGACGAGCAAGATAATCAGCACTATGTATGGGTTGTCAATGCGCAGATGCAAGTCGAAAAGCGGAGCGTCGAAGTCGGAAATATGACGAACGAGGGATTGCTCGTCACCGATGGGCTTGAAGCCGGCGAGCGTATTGTCAGCGCGGGTGTTTATCAATTACAGCCGCAACAGCAAGTGCGTGAATGGCACCGTGAGCGGGGGCTGTAATGAATATTGCTCAATACAGTATGGAACGAAAAACCAGTAGTTGGCTGTTACTCATTGTACTCCTGGTCGGCGGCATCGTGAGCTTGTTACAGCTTGGTCGACTGGAAGATCCAAAGTTTACTATTAAGCAGGCTATGGTGATTACCGCCTATCCGGGCTCATCAGCACAACAAGTCGAAGAAGAGGTCACCTACCCACTTGAGAATGCCATTCAGTCACTCAGTTATGTCGACAATATCCGCTCGATCTCGAAGCCTGGCCTGTCGCAAATAACGGTTGAGATGAAGTCCACTTATCGTGCCGATGACCTCGAACAGATTTGGGACGAATTACGCCGTAAAATCAACGACAGTGCCCGTAATTTACCGCCCGGAACACAACAACCCATCATTCGTGACGACTTTGCGGATGTTTATGGTGTGCTGCTGGCCATTACGGGTGAAGGATATGATTATCAAGATATCGAATACTACGCAGACTTCTTGCGTCGTGAATTGGTGCTTGTGGAGGGCGTTGGCAAAGTGATTGCCAGTGGCGAGCAACAGGAAGAAGTGATCGTTGAAGTGTCACGCTCTAAGCTCTCTAATATGGGCATTCCAACCAGCCGGATTGCCAACCTACTGACCACACAAAATACCGTGGCCGATGCCGGACGCGTCACTGTAGATGAGGAACGCTTTCGGATTGCCACTACGGGTGAGTTCGAGTCTGTCGAAGAGCTTGCCAATTTAGTCATCAGTAATCCGGGAGCCCAGCAACGCATCTACTTACGTGACGTCGCACAGATTTATCGTGATACCAAAGAAATCCCGAGTCATATCGTTCGTTTTAATGGACAGCCCTCCATTTGGTTGGGCGTATCGTTTGCTGACAACGTCAATGTCGTCGATGTCGGTAAGCGCATTAACCAGCGTCTCGACGAACTCAGTTATGCGCAGCCGGTCGGTATGAGTGTCGAGCGTATTTACGACCAACCGCATGAAGTTGAAAACTCGGTCGATAATTTCTTGATGAATTTGGTCGAAGCCGTAGTCATTGTGATTATTGCTCTTTTGCTGAGTATGGGCTTTCGCAGTGGGATTCTCATTGGTGGCGTGCTGCTATTAACGGTATTGGGCACGTTCATCTTCATGAATATTTTTGATATCAACCTCCAGCGGGTGTCACTAGGAGCGCTGATCATTGCGCTCGGTATGCTGGTAGATAACGCGATCGTTATTGCCGATGGGATGATTGTCGGTATGCAACGCGGACAAACTAAGCTTAAAGCCGCAGTGACGGTGGTGCGCCAGAATCAATGGCCACTACTCGGTGCCACCGTGATTGGTATTATCGCCTTTGCGCCTATCGGGTTATCTTCTGATGCGACGGGGGAATTTGCTGGAAGCCTGTTTTGGGTGTTGTTGATTTCGTTACTACTCAGTTGGATAACCGCGCTAACACTTATCCCCTTTTTAGCAGACCGGATGTATAAAGAGGGGGATAAATCGGCGGCAGATGGCGATGACGTATATGGTCACCCCGTATTTAAAGGGTATCGACGTGTTTTATCGTGGTGCTTGCAGCATCGTTTGCTGACCATGTTAGCGATGCTGGCGCTCTTGGTCACTTCGGCGGTGGGCTTCAAACAAGTAAAGCAGGCATTTTTTCCGCCGTCTACGACGCCGATGTTTTACGTCGACCTTTGGTATCCCGAGGGCACTGACATTCGTTTTACGTCTCAGGATGCACGACGCGCTGAGCAATACTTATTGGCGCAGCCAGAAGTCGCTTCAGTTGCGACCACCGTTGGTCAGGGAGCACCGCGCTTTACTTTGACCTACTTGGTAGAGAAGTCGTACGAAAGTTATGCGCAGTTAATCGTGCGGGTCTCCGACAAAGATACCATGTTGAATGTCATGGCAGACACACGTCAGTATTTAAGAGCGCATCACCCTCAGGTCGAAGATAAGCTCATACGCGTCAATATCGGTCCGGCAACGCCCGCTAAGATCGAAGCGCGCATCAGCGGTCCGGATCCAGAGGTCTTACGCAAACTGGCTCAACAAGCAGAGACAATTCTACGCAATGATCCGGGAGCGATGAATATTCGTCATGATTGGCGCCAAAAGACCAAGTTGCTTCGACCGCAATTTGATGAAGCGGCCGCGCGTCGTTTGGGTATTACTAAACAAGATGTAGACCATTTACTCAAAACCAATTTTGAAGGTCGAACCGTTGGCATTTATCGCGACGGAACCGATTTGTTACCTATCGTCTCTCGTGCGCCGGCGCAAGAGCGGGTTGATTTAGATAACTGGCGTGAACTGCAAATATATAGCCCCGTGCTCGATCGTTACTTGCCGCTAGGGCAAGTGGTTCAAGATATTAATGTGGTCTGGGAAAACGCCCTGATTATGCGTCGAGATAGAAAGCGGACGCTGACGGTGATGGCCGATCACGATGTCCTAGGTAACGAAACCGCGGCGGCCGTATTTGCGCGAGTAAAACCCAAAGTTGAACAGATGGAACTACCACTCGGTTACTCTATCGAGTGGGGCGGAGAGCACGAAGCGTCAAATAAAGCGCAGAAAGCACTATTTGGGTCTCTACCACTGGGTTTTCTTGCGATGTTTATTATCACGGTATTGTTGTTCAATTCGATCCGTCTAGCGACTGTGTTGTGGACTACAGTGCCCTTATCGATTGTGGGTGTCACATTAGGCTTGTTAGTGCTGAATATGCCTTTCGGGTTTATGGCACTGTTAGGTTTTCTCAGTCTGTCAGGCATGTTAATCAAAAACGGTGTGGTATTACTTGAGCAGGTAAATGTTGAGCTTGAGGAGGGTAAGCCTGCGTATCAAGCTTTAGTGGATGCTTCGGTCAGTCGTGTGAGACCGGTATTTATGGCCGCTGCAACCACGATATTAGGCATGTTACCGCTATTACTGGATGACTTCTTTGCGAGTATGGCGACGGTCATCATGTTTGGTTTAGGTTTTGCCACGATACTGACATTGTTTGTCGTCCCAGTGATGTATGCGGTTGTGCAGCGGGTCAAAACACCCCAGTCATCGTAGCGTCGATACCATAGGCTCATAAAAAAGGCTTGCCAGCACGGCAAGCCTTTTGTTTATCTATCGGTCGTTTGAGTTAGACCGACTTTTGCTCTGCAATCCATTGCTTAATATGTTGCTCTAACACATCCAATGGCACGCTGCCGTTTTCGAGTATCGCATCGTGGAACTCGCGTAGATCAAAATCACTACCAAGCTCGTCTTCTGATTGTTTGCGCAGTGCTTTAATTTTTAATTCGCCTAGCTTATAAGACAGCGCTTGAGCGGGCCAAGTGATATAGCGGTCAATTTCAGTTTTCACGTTATGTAACGATAGCGCTGTATTGCTCGCCATAAAGTCAATCGCGCGCTCTCGGCTCCAGCCCATGGCATGCATACCGGTATCCACTACTAAACGCGCTGCACGCCACATTTCATAGCTCAAGCGACCAAAGTTGCTGTAAGGGTCTTGATAAAAACCGGCTTCTAAACCCAAGTATTCGGAGTATAAGCCCCAGCCTTCACCGAAAGCAGAAATATAGGTTTGCTGGCGATACTCCGGTACATTTTCCATTTCACCTGCGATTGCATTCTGCAAGTGATGGCCTGGCACGGCCTCGTGTAAGGTCAATGCGGGGATTTGATACAGTGGGCGACGATCCAATGCATAGGTGTTTACCCAATAATAGCCCGCTTGGTCAGCACGGTTTGAGCCTTTATAACGACCGGTTGTATATTTGGGGGCAATTTCGTCTGGCACAGGCGCAATACCATAGGGCTTACGTGGCAACGTTTTGAATAAGCCGGGTAGTTTGCCATCCATCTCTTTAGCGACCAGCGCAGCCGTTTGAAGCAATTCTTCCGGCGTATCCGCATAAAACTGATCATCGGTACGCAAGAACTCAACGAACGCGTCGAAATCACCGTCAAAGCCTGATTCAGCAATCACTTCGTCCATTTCCGCACGAATACGTTTAACTTCGCTTAAGCCAATTTCGTGGATTTCTTCGGCGGTCATATCGGTCGTGGTGTAATGTTCAATGCGATTCTTATAAAACGCCTTGCCGTTCGGTAAGTCGTACGCGCCGATAGAGTCACGTGAACTTGGCAAGTACTCAGTGACCATGAACGTGAAATAGTCATCATAAGCAGGCATGATCTGATTATCGATAACGGTACGCGCTTGTTCTTGTAATTCAGCCCAGGTGGCATCATCGACAAAACGCGGTTGTTGTTTGAACGGGTCGAAATAAACGCTTTGCTCAGGATCTTGAACGATATAAGCGAGGATACTCTCTTCAAATCCTTCCATCGCGGCTTTCGGTTGAGTGTAACCTTCCTCTATCGCCTTACGCAGCCAGTCAGTTTGCTGCGTCATGTAACGTTGGATAGTTGCCAACTTGCTGAGATAGTCGCGGTAATCCTGAGTCGATTCAAAGCGCGTATAGCCCGGCATAAACGCGAGCGACGAATGAAACGAACCCTCTGCAGTGAGTGGCATGTAATGGGCATTAAAGCGATACTCGTCTACGCTATTCTTTAACGAGTACTTGATCATAGCGTGGTTAATGCGATCTTGTGTACTGAGTTGGCTCACATCAATAGCGTTCAACTGTGCTAACCAGTCTGCGTGCTTTTTGTAACGCGCTTGCAACGCTGCTGGCGACATGTCGGGTAATGCCGTCTTGTGGCTGGCGGACAAATCGTCCCATATCGTGTTAGCGAGCGAGTGGAATGATTGCGTCACCGAAGTGGGCTGACTCACCGCCTTCGTTTCGGTATTAGGTGACGTGTGCGGTTGCGTTGCACATGATACCAGCGACATGATGCTGGCGGCTAAAATCAACTGGCGCATGATTTTGTCCTTGCGATTCTGTGTAATTTGCAGGCATTCTATAATGCCTGCAGTTCCGATGAATGTAAAAATAACTAAAATAACGTTTAACTGGAACGGAGATACACTTTGTTAAAAGCGCAATCCGGAATTTGTGACGAGCCTAATCTACATGGGCTGAGTCTGTTTTGCCATGTTATGACCGATGATGTGGATGTCATGCGTCGCAAAATTGCTCGTATTCCATCGATTATAGATGAGCTCAGTGACCGTTTCTCTGAGGCGATGCTCAATGGCTTTATCGCGGTAGGGAGTGAGTATTGGGATATTCTGTATCCCGACCGACGACCTGAGGGCTTTAATGGTTTTCCCGATTTACGTGAGGGCCACCGTGAAGCGCCCGAACAAGTGTATGATTTACTTATCAGCATCCGTTCTGATCGCTACGACGCTAATTATTTGGCAGCACGTACGCTTAACGAATGGCTCGGTTATGATATTGAAATAGCCGAACATGTTCATAGCTTTCGTTATTTAGATGGTCGTGATCTGATGGGTTTTATCGATGCGCCCGACAACCCTCGCGGTTTGCGCCGTCGCAGCGTAGCGCTGGTTGAAAAACAACAAAGCGAGCAATTCGAACATAGTAGCTATCTATTCGTACAAAAATTTAAGCATGACCTTAAGCGTTGGGATTATTTAGGTGCACAGCGGCAAGAGCAAATTGTCGGACGTGACAAAGTCACGGCTGAAAAGCTACCCGAAGCGGATATTGTCGGCGTGACCCATGCGAGCAAGGCGCGTTTGTTGGATAGAAATGAACAGCCCATTCCTTTGCTACGCCAGAATATGGCGTGGGGCGACACGCGAGAGCAGGGGATGTTAGCGATGTATTTCACGTGCCAGCCGAAGGCGGTCGTAAATTGGCTGAAACAACGCTATCACGAAGATGACTCAAACCAATACGACCCCTTACTCGATTACACACAAGCCATTATCAATTCGGCATTTTTTGTACCGAGCCGTGCTTTTTTAAAGACCTCTGTGCAACCACAGGTGGCTTAGCGTTTACTCTGCGTTATCGGGGACAACCGAGTGGGCTTCGAATAATGATTTTACTTTTTCTAAGGTGAAATCAATCTCAGAGACCTTTAACGGTGCGATAAAAATCGTGTCATCCCCGGCGATGGTACCAAGCACACCTTCTTTTTTACCGACCGAGTCGAGTAGCCGAGCAATGAGTTGTGCTGCACCGGGGCTGGTGCGGATGATGACCATGACATCATTATGCTGAATATCCAAAACAAGTTGATTTAATGGTGCTTTCGCCGAAGGCACTGAGATCTCTGCCGGTAAACAATAAACCATCTCTTGTTTGGCGTTGCGGGTACGCACCGCGCCATGCTTACTGAGCATGCGCGAGACCTTGGATTGACTGACATTACTAAAGCCTTGCTGCTTAAGTGCCTCAACGATTTCACCTTGTGAACCGTAGCGTTCTTCTTTCAATAATGCTTTAAATGCCGCCAGTAATTTTGCTTGTGTCATGCCCTTCGCCTAGATCAGTTTATTTGTATTTTAAGCCCTATTGGAGTACAGTTTTGCGCCATATCCGCATAACTATTCTATGCTTATGCAGTCACTAATCCAACATAAAAACGGAGTCTGAGATGAAAGTAGCCGTATTAGGTGCGGCCGGTGGTATCGGCCAGGCGTTATCTTTGTTGTTAAAAACTCAACTACCTGCGGGTTCTGAACTGTCTTTATATGACGTCGCCCCAGTTGTTCCTGGTGTAGCCGTTGATCTGAGCCACATCCCAACTGACGTAAAAGTTACCGGTTATGGTAAAGATGATTTAGCGTCAGCACTTGTCGGTAGCGATATCGTTTTGATTCCAGCAGGTGTTCCGCGTAAGCCAGGTATGGATCGCTCTGACCTGTTCAACATGAACGCCGGCATCGTTAAAAACCTTGTCGAAGGCGTAGCAGATAACTGCCCAGACGCTTGCGTGGGTATCATTACTAACCCAGTGAACACCACGGTTCCCATTGCTGCTGAAGTATTGAAGCAAAAGGGCGTGTACAACAAACAGAAGCTTTTCGGTGTAACCACACTCGACGTAATCCGCTCTGAAGCCTTTGTTGCTGAACTGCGTGGTTTGAATCCTGCTAACGTCACTGTTCCAGTGATTGGCGGTCACAGTGGTACAACGATTCTGCCATTGTTGTCACAAGTTGAAGGTGTTGAGTTCACCGAGCAAGAAATCAAAGATTTGACTCACCGTATCCAGAACGCGGGTACCGAAGTCGTTGAAGCAAAAGCGGGCGGCGGTTCTGCAACACTATCTATGGGTCAAGCTGCAGCGCGTTTCTGTTTATCACTCGTTAACGGCTTGCAAGGTCAAGACACCATCGAGTGCACTTACGTTGAAGGCCCAGGTGATAATGCGAAATTCTTCGCACAGCCAGTTCGCTTAGGCAAGAACGGTGCAGAAGAAATCCTATCTTATGGTGAGTTAAGCGCATTCGAACAGAAGTGCATGGACGACATGCTCGACGGTTTGAAAGGCGACATCCAGAAAGGTATCGACTTCGCATCGTAAACGCGGAGGCAAACAAAAAAACCGCATGCGAGCATGCGGTTTTTTTATGTCTGGCTTACGCGATAAGCCGATTTATGCGACGCGATCGACCGCGAGATGAGTCAGCGCGATCAACGCTTGCTTGTATTCTGATTCAGGCAAAACGGCTAAACTTTCGCGCGCGTGCTGGGCCGCTTCAAGTGCTTTTTGACGGGTGTACTCAAGGGCCCCCGTGGCGTGCATAGCAGCCAATACGGTTTCCAAGTGTTCGCGGCCATCACCTTGTTCTATGGCTTCTCGAATCAACTTGCGAGCGGCTTCATCACCATGCCACATCGCGTATAACAGCGGCAGTGTCGGTTTACCCTCAGCGAGATCATCACCAGCGTTTTTGCCCATGGTTTCGCTATCCGACGTATAATCCATCAGGTCGTCCACTAATTGGAACGCGGTGCCCAAATAGCGACCATAGTCAGCCAATTGTTCAGTCACTGTGCTGTCTTGTTCTGTTAGTACGCCGGCCAGTTGTGTCGCTGCCTCAAACAACTTCGCAGTTTTTCCATAAATAACGTCAAAATAGCGTGCTTCGGTGGTATCCGGGTCATTACAGTTCATTAACTGCAAAACCTCCCCCTCTGCGATCACGTTCGTGGCATCCGCTAAAATGCTCAGGATCGTCATCGAGTCGAGCTGAACCATCATTTGGAAGGCACGCGTATACAAAAAGTCACCGACCAGTACTGAGGCTTCATTACCAAATACCGCGTTAGCGGTCTTACGACCACGGCGTAGTTCCGACTCGTCAACGACGTCGTCATGTAACAGTGTCGCGGTGTGAATGAATTCGATAATAGTTGCAAGTGATAGGTGGGCACGGCCTTCATAGCCGAGTGCTCGACACGACAGAACAGCAAGTAGAGGGCGTAAGCGCTTGCCACCACTATTAACAATATACATGCCGAGTTGGTTAATCAGCGCGACATCGGAGCTCAACTGTTCGCCAATGAGCGCGTTAACGCCTTGCATGTCGTTATGTGCGAGATCGTTAATGGACTTCAGATCCATCATAATATGAAATGCTTTACGTAAATTTAACGGAGATTGGATGTTACAATATATGAGCGCGTGTTACTAGCCATTGGCGGTCGAGATGGACAAGCTTAAACGGGCGCATGCGAAGTTGATAAAGAAAGCCAGAAATCACTTGCGATCCTTTTGTTTATTCAGTAGAATTCGCGACCTATTTTAAATTCGAGTGCCTAATGGGCAGTGGAGATTACTATGTACGCAGTATTCCAAAGTGGCGGTAAGCAGCACCGTGTGACTGAAGGCCAAATCGTCCGCCTGGAAAAACTGGAAGCAGCTACCGGAGACGTAGTTGAGTTCGACCAGGTTCTTATGGTTTCTGACGGCAGCGATGTAAAAATCGGTGCGCCGTTTGTATCAGGTGGCAAAGTGACAGCTGAGATCGTTGATCACGGTCGTGGCGACAAAGTGAAGATCGTTAAATTCCGTCGTCGTAAGCATTCACGTAAGCAACAAGGTCACCGTCAGTGGTTCACAGAAGTGAAAATCACTGGTATCAACAGCTAATTTAAGGAGTAACGACACATGGCACACAAAAAGGCTGGTGGTTCTACTAAAAACGGTCGTGACTCAGAGAGTAAACGTCTGGGTGTTAAGCGTTTCGGTGGTGAGTCTGTATTGGCAGGCAACATCCTAGTTCGTCAACGTGGTACTAAATTCCACGCTGGTAGCAACGTAGGCATGGGTAAAGATCACACCTTATTCGCGACCGCGGAAGGTAAAGTTTCTTTCGAAACTAAAGGCAGCAAAAACCGTAAATTTATCAGTGTAATCACTGACTAATTACAGCTGTCCTAAAAGATTTGAAAAGCCCTGCCTTTACGGCAGGGCTTTTTCATATGTGCTAACCTTAGTATCCTCAAGAATTGTTCTAAAAGAAGTCGCTCATGAAATTCGTAGATGAAGTAGAAATCCGTGTGGAAGCCGGTGATGGTGGTAATGGCTGTATCAGCTTTCGCCGTGAAAAATATATTCCCAAAGGTGGCCCCGATGGCGGCGACGGCGGAGATGGCGGCGATGTCTATTTAGAAGCCGACGAAAACCTCAACACGCTTATTGATTATCGCTTTGAACGCTTTCATCGTGCTGAACGCGGTCAAAACGGGATGAGTAAAAATTGCACGGGCAAACGGGGTGAAGATATTACCTTAAAAGTGCCTCCGGGTACGCGTGCGAAAGATATTGATACGGGTGAGGTGATCGGGGATTTAACGCGTCACGGTCAGCGCATCATCGTGGCGAAAGGTGGCTTCCATGGGCTAGGTAACACGCGTTTTAAAAGCAGTGTTAACCGTGCGCCACGACAAAAGACCAACGGCACTCCGGGAGAAGTGAGACAACTACAACTGGAATTGATGTTGTTGGCTGATGTGGGCCTATTAGGTATGCCCAATGCAGGTAAATCGACCTTTATCCGTTCGGTATCTGCCGCAAAACCTAAAGTCGCAGACTACCCATTCACCACATTAGTGCCTAATTTAGGTGTGGTGCGACCCGCTGCCCACCACAGCTTTGTCATTGCTGATATTCCTGGCTTGATCGAAGGTGCCGCTGAGGGCGCTGGCTTAGGTATTCAGTTCTTGAAGCACCTGGAACGCTGCCGTCTACTATTGCACCTCGTCGACTTGGCACCGTTCGATGAAAGTGATCCGGTCGAGCAAGCACGCATCATCATCGAAGAGCTTGAAAAATACAGTCCAAAATTAGCTGATAAACCACGTTGGTTGGTTATCAATAAGGTTGATTTAGTGCTCGAGGAGGAGCGTCAAGAATTAGTTGATGACTTAGTCGAGCGGCTCGGCTGGGAAGGTCCGGTGTATCAGATAGCTGCATTAGAAGGACGCAACACACAGCAGTTATGTCATGATGTGGTCGAGTATATCGATACCTTGCCATCGCCTCATGAGGAGGCACAAAAAGCGCAAGAGGAAGAAACCGTCGACTTTAAGTGGGACACATACCACGATGAGGTTCTTGAAGAGTATCAAGACGACGACGATCTCGATGACGATGATGACGACGACCACGGTGTCGAAGTCGTTTACCAAAAATAAAACCGTGTACAAGGGCGACGCAATGAAAATTTCACTGGTAGCGGCCATGGCAAAAAATCGTGTGATTGGAAAAGATAATACGATGCCTTGGCATATTCCGAGCGAGTTGAAATATTTCAAAAAAATTACATTGGGTAAGCCAATTGTTATGGGTCGCAGAACTTTTGAGTCCTTGGGACGCCCCCTGCCAGGACGCAAAAATATTGTACTTTCTACCCAACCTCGTCAGCATCAAAGCCCCGATGATGGCGTGGTTTGGGTCAGTAGTGTCGAGCAAGCAATCGCCGCTGCCGGTAATGTTGAGGAGCTGATGGTCATTGGTGGTGGAAAAATTTATAAACTTTTTTTTCCTTACAGTGATCGGCTATATGTTACCGATATCGAACTGGATGTTGAGGGCGATACGCACTTTCCTGATTACCAAAAAAATCAGAGCTGGCAAGAACTTGAGCGGCAATATGTTGCCGCTCCCAATGCCGAAACACCTGCATATACTACCCGTATTCTCGACCGCAAAAGTTAATAAACTGTTGTCCAATCAATAAATTACCTTAACATGCGTGATTGAATGAACGTTAATTTCATAGTATTATTTGCGGCGAAAAATTGAACAGTTGTAAGTGATGGGGGTCACACAATGAAATCATTTATCTTAGGTTCTTTGATCGCGGCAACAGCAGTTGCTGGCGTATCTTTCAGTCAGCCAGCGAAAGCCCAAAACGAACTCGCGTTGAGCCTATGCACATACGTACAAGGCGATGACACCATGCGTCTACGTAAGAAATTACGTGATTCACGTGTTCGCATGCGTGACGTATATTCAGGTATCCAGTGTAACGGTCAATCGCTTTTGCAATTTGCAATGACAAATGGCTCTAACGAAATTGGTACCTTTATGGTCGGTCGTCTTTCTGTTGACGATTTAGCAAGCTCTGGAGATTACCAGTGGGCACAGCAAAATGGTCACGGCGGTTCTCCTATCGCGGCTGCTATTAAAGAGCGCGCCGGCTTATAATCCAAGCTGTAAATAGATTGCAAAGGGCCTCCACATTGGAGGCCTTTTTTGTTTTTGTTAACAAATTGTTTCGATTCTTCTGTTGCTAAAACACGGTGATGGGACGAAAATAACTGCTTATCGCTTTTTTAGGACATTTTCATGAACTTAGGTAATGAAAGCCGGCCGAGTACTCGATTTGGGTCGCGTTTAATAGGGGTGCTATTGGCTGCTGGTTTGAGCGTATTCAGCGCAATGACCAATGCACAGAATAAAGTGGAGCCCTCAGATAACGACCAGGACTGTTTCATTAAAGGGTTCTCTGAACGCTTAGCGTGCGGCTTCATTGCGGTACCCGAAAACTATGAGCAACCTAATGCCAAGCAAATCAATATTCATTACGCGATCATTCCTTCGATTCAAGAGAACGCACAACCCGATCCGCTTTTGATTTTAGCCGGCGGGCCGGGTCAGGCGGCTACCGAGCTTGCGCCGATGATTGCCCGCATCTTCGCCGATGTTAGGAAGCAACGTGATATCGTCTTGATTGACCAACGCGGCACCGGTAAAAGTAATCCGTTATCTTGCGACGTCAATCGACCCGATGAATTAGTTCGTTCAGACGATGAGCAAGCGCTTGATGAAGTGGCAGCGGAATGCCTTGCGCAATACCCCGATGTCGACGTTTCACAGTACAATACACCAAACGCAATTCGCGACTTTGAACGTGTTCGTGAAGCATTAAATGTTGAGCAATGGAATCTCTATGGTGGGTCGTACGGTAGCCGAGTTGGCCTCAAGTACTTGCAACAAGCGCCTAACGCGGTTCGCACGGCGACCTTGGATGCGGTTGCTCCACCGCAGGTGGTCATCGGCCCATTCGGGTTTAATGGCAGTTTGGCATTTGAAAATATGCTACAAGACTGTCAACAGCAGCAATCATGTGCACAACGGTTTCCCAAGCTCAAACAAGATTATGAGCAGGTGATGCAATCGCTCGAGCAGCAAAGTGTGCTGCTTGACACACAAGATCCGCTATCAGCAGAAGCGATTCAGGTTCGGCTGACTCCAGGAAGATTTAGTTCCGTGGTTCGTCTTGCGCTCTACAACCCCGCCACACGTCAGTTATTACCCTATGCCATTAGTGAAGCACGTGCGACTAATTATAAACCTATTCTAGGGTTGATGGGTGGCACAACCACCGCGGTACAAAACTCGATATACTTAGGTCTGATGTTGTCGGTGGTATGCCGTGAAGATTTACCACGCGCGACTGAGAGCTTGTTGCAGCAAGATGCTAACAACGAGTTTATTGGTGGTAAAACCGGGCAAGCATTCGTCGATTTGTGCAAAGGGTGGCAAACAACGCCGGCACCGAGTGCCTTTGCGCAACCGGTTGAGAGCGAAAAGCCTGTATTACTCCTATCCGGCACGCAAGATCCAGTCACGCCTCCACGCTGGGCGGATATTGCTGCGCGCACCTTGCCGAATAGTGTACACGTGGTGGCACCGTACGCAGGACACACCATAGCGGGACACACCTGTGCTAACAAAATCGTTGCACAGTTCGTCCGTAAGGGAAGTGTCGAAGCATTAGATACTCAATGTGTAAAGCAAAGGAAGCTGGCACCTTTTGTGCTGAATGCCAACGGAGAGGGCCTTTGACATGATTGAAGTAAAGTCGATAAGTAAGTCCTTTAAGACAGTGAACGCGCTGAGCGAACTCACGTTTGCTGCGCGCGATGGCGAGATAACCGGCTTGCTAGGGCCCAATGGCGCGGGCAAGACCACATGCCTCCGTATTATTTATGGACTGCTTCGTGCCGATTCAGGTGAAGCGTTGATTGAACACGTTGACGCTAATAAACACCCCTTAAAGGCGCGCAGCAACTTAGGTATCTTTCCTGATAAATTCGGTCTTTATGAACGTTTAACGGTGCGCGAACAAATACGTTATTTTGGTGAGCTGCATGGATTGAAAGGTCATACGTTGGAGAACAACGTACAGTCGGTCATCGAGCGGCTCGATATTGCTACACTCGCCGATCGCAAATCAGCAGGCTTTTCTCAGGGACAACGCATGAAGGTGGCCTTAGCTCAGGCGCTAGTGCATGACCCTAAACATCTGATTCTAGATGAACCCAGTCGCGGTCTTGATGTCATGAGTACGCGGATTTTACGTGATATTTTGCGAGAACAACGGGCAGCGGGCACCTGTATTTTGTTTTCGAGCCACGTTATGCAAGAAGTGGCTGCACTATGCGACCGAGTCGTAGTCATGGCAGGTGGCAAAGTCGCAGCCGAGGGAACACCGAATGAGTTGTGTCAGTTAACCGGTGAAACCGCCCTTGAAGATGCATTCGTCAAGATCATTGGTAGCGACGAGGGGATTGCAGCCTAATGAGCGCCTACAAAACGATATGGAAAAAAGAGTTCAAGGATGCGCTCCGCGATAAACGCTCAGTGCTCGCGGCGATGTCTTATGCTTTCTTTGGTCCGATGCTGATGGCGGTAGCATTTTTCTTTTTGATTAGCCAATTGACCGACCCGAGCGATGTTAAAATAAGCATTGAGGGTAAGCAATATGCCCCAGAGCTTGTCGAACACCTGCGTGAAAATAGTATCGTGGAACGCGAAACCGATTGGCCGGCTGAAGTGACACCCATCGAGCTTTCGATTCCTGAAAACTGGGCTGCGGCCATTGCCTCCGCCACACCCATAGCGGTGACATTGCGTGCTGACTGGTCGGCACAGAAGCAGCAAACCGATGTGAAGCGCGTCGAGCAGGCACTGCAAGCGTACTCCGCTCAGATAGCGAATTACCGATTGATATTAAGAGGTATTGATCCTCGCGTCATACAACCGGTCCAAGTAGCAAAGCAAGACATGGCGACGCGAGGTTCTAAAGCTGCGATCATTATGGGCAGTGTGCTAGTGTTTATCTTACTTTCGGTATTTTGGTCGGGCATGAATGTGGCGATTGATATCAGTGCCGGCGAGCGCGAACGTAATTCACTTGAGTTTTTATTATCTCAGCCAGTGAGTTCGCAGGCGATCGTCATTGGTAAAGTGCTTGCCGCCTCCTGCTTCGCACTATTGGGTGCCATGCTGTCGCTGATTCTTATTCCTATTATCTTTAGTTTTGTGCCGCTCCATCAAATAGGCATGAGCGTTGATTTCAGTTTGGATATGTTGTTAATCATGTTTCTGGCATTAGTGCCATTGGCGTTGCTAGCAACGAGTCTGCAACTATTCGTGTCGTTTCGAGCAAAGAATTTTAAAGAAGCGCAAACATATATTAGTTTTCTGCTGATCATCCCGATGGCCGCATCATTCGGTGTCGAGTTTGCGCGCCTAAAAACGCCGTTACTTTACTATTTACCGTTAACCGGGCAGCACCAAACATTCTTGTCACTGATCCGTGGCGAGGCGGTGAATTGGTTGGGTACAGGCGTGAGTGCGATATTCACATTAGTGGTCGCTGTATTACTAACCTATTTAATCGGACGGATGCTGAAGAGCGAAAAGACTGTGTTTGGGCTTTAAGTGTTGTGGGATGTTAGCCCCACATATCGCGTAGCCGTCCGTAATGATAAAACGCCCATTGTCCAACGCGGCGAAAACCTGAAAAAGGAAACGGTTTAAGGTTAGACTGATAATACGGTAGTGTCGGTAACGACAAGCCGCAGGCTTTTTCGGCTAGCCGTTTACCCGCTAAAGCGCTAAAACTAACGCCCGCACCACAATAGCCCATGCTGGCATAAACATTGTTGTCGAGTTGCATGACGCGCGGATAATCGTCCAATGACACACTGACCCAACCACTCCAAAAGTCATCCCAATGCGTGATGTCCTTTAATGCGGGGAAACTGGCATGGAGTGCGGCGAGTAGACGTCGAGCGTAGCGCGGATTCTCGGCATTAGCGCCTCTAATGGCACCACGACCACCAAATAATAGTCGACCGTCTGGCAGTAAGCGGAAATAATATTTAAGCACGCGCGTGTCCATGTAAGCGTAGTCGTCTTTGAGCCCCGTCGCATCGAGCTGAGCGCGACTGAGTGGTGGTGTAACAATGACGCTAGAAACTACGGGCAGATTGCGGCGTGTAAGTCCAGGAAATAGCTTTTGTGTAGTGTAGGCATTGGTAGCAAAGAGCACATCACGCGCCACGATTTCTCCTTGTGCCGTGTGTACTCGCCACCCCTCATCCAAACGGTCCATTGCGGTCGCCGCACAGTGCTCTACTAACTGGACGCCTGCTTGATGAGCTTGACGCGCGACGCTGGCGGCTAATTTTACTGGATTGATAGCAAAACAATCATCAAACTTTAGCCCTGCAAAGCCATGTTGTGTTTTGATAGTATCGGCAACCTGTTGTTTATTGAGCCATGTCACCGGTTGTTGAGTCGAACGGAGAAATTGGTATTGCGACCTCAGCGCTTTTACCGCCCCTTTATTATGAGCCAGTTTGACGTAGCCGCCTTCACGCAGGTCACATTGGTCAGGGCAGTGCTGGACATGTGCTTTGATCTGCTCAAGGGCGAGTTGATGTTCGTTCGCCATTGCATAGCCGACATCCTCACCCAAACTATCGTGCCAGTGCTTCAAGCCGAGCCGGCCAGTACTTTTCATGACAAAGCCAGCATTGCGGCTTGAACACCCCCAGGCTAATTGCTCAGCATCGATGACAGTGACTTCACGCCCCTGTGCACGAAGTTCAATCGCTGCATTTAACCCCGTGTAGCCGCCTCCAATGACTAGAGCATCAGTCGTTCTAGGCAACTGTTTCAAACAGGCTGGCCACTCAACTGAATGACCTGCCCAATAGCCTACGCGTGGCGCAGCATTGGGTAGCTCAGTGTCATTTAGCGGATCATACATGGACTAAAGTCGCTCAGATGAAAAATAGAGTATCATCTCACCTGCTTTACAGTAGCAAATGCCATCACATACAGGGCAGTAATAGCCGTCTTCAATAGAGGCTTGATACCAGCGTTTAGCATGCGTAGTTATTAGTTCACCGCCACACGCACTGAAGTAACCATAAGCGCTGTTGTTCGGACTTTGCATCCAGATATGCGCGAGCCCGGCTTCACAACCGAGCTTTTTGGCGGCTTCAATGCTGGCTGAAAGCAGCTTTTTACCGACCCCCAAGCCACGTGCGTTCTCGGCAACCGCAGCACATTTAAAGTAGCAAATATACTCAGGCGCAACCTGCCATGCGGCAGGTGTACATGCCTCGTCGATAGGCCACTGTCCCGGCGCTACTGTAAGCCGAACGCCGAGTATCTCACCCGCCTTTTCAGCCAAAAACGAAAGGTTTATATCATCCACGGTGCCGGCGCTGAGCAGAGCCGCAAGAGACTCTTCATTCAGGTAGTTATCGCCGTGAACTTCGTTTGCCAAACTAATAACGGCCGCTGAATCAGCGGCCGTTATCGGGCGAATAATTAATTCGTCTTGCATCATTAGTAACGATACTCGTCAGTTTTGAATGGACCTTCGACCTCGACGTGGATGTAGTCAGCTTGCTGTTGAGTCAAGCGCGTGATTACACCACCGAAGCCTTGTACCATGTAGCGTGCAACTTCTTCGTCAAGCTGCTTAGGCAAGACTTCAACACGTAAGTAATCTTTCTGCTGCTCAATCGACATGTCAGCAAATTTTTGCTGGAACAAGTGCATTTGGGCGAGCACTTGGTTTGCAAAAGAGCCATCCATAATACGGCTAGGGTGGCCTGTAGCATTACCCAAGTTCACTAAGCGACCCTCAGCGAGTAACAACAAGTAATCGTTGTCATCGTCAGAGCGGTAAATCTTATGAACCTGTGGCTTGATTTCTTCCCAGCGCCAGTTTTTACGCATGAACGCGGTATCGATTTCGTTATCGAAGTGACCAATGTTACACACCACGGCGGTTGACTTAATCGCTGCTAACATATGGCGGTCACAAACGTTCACGTTACCTGTCGTGGTAACTAATAAGTCAATGTTGCCCAACAACGCTTTATTGATTGTGCTACCGTCGTCACTATTGACACCATCAATGTAGGGCGAGACCACTTCATAACCGTCCATACATGCCTGCATCGCACAAATCGGATCGATTTCTGTAACTTTAACGATCATGCCTTCTTGGCGTAAGCTCGCTGCAGAGCCTTTACCTACGTCACCATAGCCAATGACCAACGCTTTTTTGCCTGACATTAAGTGGTCAGTAGAGCGCTTAATGGCGTCATTCAGTGAATGGCGGCAGCCGTATTTGTTATCGTTTTTCGACTTGGTTACTGAGTCGTTGACATTAATAGCCGGTACGCGCAGTGTGCCTTGCTTGAGCATATCGAGTAAGCGGTGAACGCCCGTTGTAGTCTCCTCGGTAATACCGTGGATCTTTTCCAACATCTGTGGGAATTGCTCGTGGATCATTAGCGTCAAATCGCCGCCATCATCCAAAATCATATTGGCATCCCAAAGTTCACCGTCTTTCTTACAGGTTTGCTCTAGGCACCACTCGTACTCTTCTTCTGTCTCGCCTTTCCAGGCAAAGACTGGAACTCCAGCTGCAGCAATAGCGGCTGCTGCGTGGTCTTGGGTGGAGAAGATATTGCAAGAAGACCAGCGCACTTCAGCACCGAGTTCAACCAAAGTTTCGATAAGCACGGCCGTTTGAATGGTCATGTGAATACAACCAATAATACGGGCGCCCTTAAGCGGTTTTTCGTCTGCGTATTTACGACGAATAGTCATCAAAGCGGGCATTTCAGATTCGGCAATCGCAATTTCCTTGCGGCCCCAGTCGGCGAGGCTAATATCTGCCACTTTAAAGTCGGTGAACTTAGGATCGTTTAAACTCATAATGCTACCGTTATCCTTTGCATAAAAAATGGGTGTTAAGCGTAGCTTAGCAGCTTTTCCAAAAGTTGCTGTTGACGCTCTTTGCTCAAGCGTGCGCCGAATTCAGTCACAAGCTCCGCCGCAGCTAAACTGGCGAGTCGACCGGCTTGCTCAAGCTGCATATCTTGAGTAATACCGTACAGCATTGCGCCGGCGAACATATCGCCTGCCCCGTTCGTATCGACCGCTTGAACAGGAACGCCTGGAATATGGATCTGACGTTCAGCATCAGCAATTAACGCACCTTCTTTACCGAGAGTGATAGCAACGGTCGATGCGCAGTTTAATAAACGTTGTGCAGCGGCGTGTGGATCCGTTTCACCGGTTAAAAGTTCTGCTTCTTCTTTATTGCAGAACATCAAGTCGACACCGCCATCAAGGATTTCATCGATACCATCGCGGAAGTACTTAACCATCGCGGGATCGGAACAAGTCATGACAATCTTTGTGTCATTTTCACGCGCAATGCGTTTCGCTTCAGCGATAGCTTCACGCGCTATTTCAGAAGTAATTAAGTAACCTTCGATGTAGAGGTATTTTGCTGCCGCGATCGCGTCCGGATGAAGCTCATGAGTGGATAGATCAGCTGTAATACCCAAGTGCGTGCGCATGGTGCGCTCTGCATCGGGGGTCACCATGACCAAACAACGGCCCGTAGTACCATCATTATCTTGGCTGGTGAGGTTCGTTTGAATGCCGACATGCTCGAGGTCACGCTGATAGAAATCGCCAGCTTCGTCATTAGCGACTTTACAACAATAAAAAGCAGAGCCACCAAACTGTGCAAAAGCGACCAATGAGTTAGCTGCAGAGCCACCGCCGCATTGCTTTTTAAGTTCACCCATTGTGCTGAGTTCAGCGATCAGTTTGTTCTGATCGTCTTCCTCAATGAGTGCCATCATGCCTTTTTCCAAATGGTGTTTGGCTAGGAAGTCTTCACTGACTTCAAATTCCTGATCGACGAGTGCGTTGCCGATGCCAATTACATCAATGGTTTTCATAATTACTTTCGGTTGCTTATTAGGGCGCACAGTATATACGAACTCGACCTCAGGGTCGATAAATGAACAATAGCAAACACAGAAAAACCTGCACGATAACCACGATGTCGAGCCAAATCCCTGTTAAATCGCGTTTTTGCAGTAGTTTATGGGTGGCGGAGGGGCCATCAAAGCGGGTCCGAGCGATGCGCCTTTTTTGGTATTTCTGCGGACCCCCTAAGCTAACACGATGCAGTCGACTCAGCACATCAAGCCAAAGAAACGCACCGAGCGACATGCCATGACCTTGGCGGATCGGCACTGCTGCCCTTGGTCCTGCTAACCATGCCACAGGCATCAATAGCAGCGCTGGAACCAACAAAATGAGAGTCTCGATAGTGTTATACAACCACTGCGACGACATACCAAAGAACCGATATCGGGGCGCCGCTTGTGGCCATAAATGATAACACTCAATAATTAAGCGAACCCCCAGTGCGGCGGTAGAGCCGGCTATATACCAGGTGAAAAGCGGCGCTAACACGTTGACCAAAAGTATGCGTAGTCGAACTTCTAAAACCGCCTTAGCTAAACCAAGTGGACTTAACTGCTCGCAATCATAAGCAACACAGCGCCTGATAATAGCGCGTGCGGCACGTTTTTGCCCCTTGTTAAGTGCACGGGCGGCGAGTTTTGTAAGGTCATAGGTTCGCTTATACTTTATCGCAAACCAAAGCCATATCGTTGCCGTGAGTTGATGTAACTCGGCACTCATTTGAATGACAATTACAGGCGTTAGACAGATAACTAACAATAAGCCCATTAATAAGGCGCCAGCAAGGGTTTGCTGTGTCGCGCCGTGCTCTGGGTGGCATACCTTGTCTGTCAGAAATTTGGCAAATAGGCGGAAAATAGTCAGTGGGTGCCATTGTTCCGGTAACGAAAAAAAGCGCTCGAGAACGAGCGCTAATGTTGCAAGTACGATGGGGTGGTAAAACCACTGCAGATATTGAGTGTCCATTATCGCAGTTTTACAGAGTCTACTTTAAGCTGCAATAGGCGATTCTTCGTTTTGTTTTCCGGTGTGGGTCGTCGCTTGTGGCTGCGCTTTATTACCACCGGGGACGGCCGCTTTAATGTGCTCTGCTTGTTGGATCTTGGCGTGAATGTACTGATTCAGTTCAGCAACGCGGTAACCTGGTTGTGCTTTAAAGCGCAAAAATGGAAGGCCTGCGGCCGCTAACGCATTCTTCAAAAATAGGTTGCGCTTTTGCTGGTTCAGTTGTGGTGAGGCAGGTTCAAGCTCAATAACCGCCTTAATTTCCATCGTCTCGATATCACACAGTACATAGTCAAGAATACGGTGGCTTGCTTTAGTTTGCGCATCTTTCTGAGCGGCTCGAGATAGACCGCTTTTGACCGCTACGATATCGCTTAGACGCACTTTGGTGAAAATCCTAAAATCGTCACTGACGGCTTTATCGAGCAAGGTAAGGAACTGTGCTTCTTGAGCCGAACAAAACGTAACATCTTTCATCTTATAAGGATAAGGCACGTAGCTTTCCGACATACGGCTAGCAATAACAGCAACAGCGATTAATACACCAACGAACAATAAAAGAATAATTTCCATCGTGACACCTCAACAAAAGTTTGACGGATGATTTGTTGAGATATGTGTTGCAACTAGTGTGCCAAAAACAAAAAAGCTTGGCGATTTGCCAAGCTTTTTCTTATATCGCGGTGTCTGCTCGATTTACGAACTATAACCACCTTTGACGCCTTTCGTGGTGACACTGACAGCGTCGTGCGCATGCAACGACTCGTAATGGTTCACGCGAACCCAGAAATCTTCAAAAATAGGCATCTGGTTAAGCTTGTGTTGCAGACGGCGCGATGCGTCCTCACAAAACATCAAGTTTTGTCCGTTGAGGCGTGCAAATTCTTGTTCATCCTCACGCTTAACGGCGGCTTGAACAGGGGTCTTAAGCGCATCTTCAATAGCATCTACGAGCGCCACAATAGGGAATTCTTCAACACTATCGCTCAATGCAACTTTAACCTGCGCTGTGGACCGCTGGCTATGTGGCGTCGCAACAATACCCTCAGTACTACCTAACCACTGATGAATGGTCGCTTTATCAACGCTATCCTGACCAGCAAACTTCTCGTCGAACGCCTCTTGAATTAACTGACGCGCCAATGCCGCTGAACAAGGACAAGTTGAAGAGTAGGGTACATCGACGGCTAACTCGAGGTTCAAATGACCTTCGTCGTAACGCCCAGTTAAACTCACTGGATACGCTTTCCAACCTTTTTTGCGACTAATCAATGATTCGCGGCGTAAATGGTAGTCAAAATCGAATTTTATAAATGCACGGTCGCTGATGTCTTGGTGGCTCTCAATAAAGTCGCGCAACAATTGCTTCAGGGAAGCATGACTTAATTCACCCTCAGTCGATAGCTGATCTAAAAGAAGATAAAGGCGAGACATGTGAATGCCTTTGGCTTTTGGATCTTTTAGGTTAACAAAAGCTTCAACGTGAGCTGCAACAGGACGCTCGGAAGCATCAGACGCTGCAACCATAATAGGTACTTCGATATTGCTCATGCCAACCCAATCCAAGGTCCCCTCAGTCTGGGCCTGCGTTTGGTTAGCTACATCGGGCATACTGTTCGGCATTCGTTTGGAACTCCGCTCTTTCTTCAATTTATCAAGCATAAACTTCAAGTCCAGTAGTATATCTTAGATAGGGGGATCATTTCATTCCCGAAGCTAAAAATTAATCAAATAAAACCGATTAAAGGTATCGGTTGACTCAATGTACGATTACGCACAGGATAAGGTTTTAGATTTAGAATGGATAAGATATGACAAATTCTGATGTACTCGATACCGAATTGCTGCAGCAATATTACCAATCGCTGGGTAAAGAAGGACTAGAGCTAAGCCTACAGACTTTTGACAAGGTGATTCAAGGGTATGCGAGTTTACTTCATGAAGCGGCTAAAAATAAAGACGAGGCCGCCTTGCGTTCGCAAGCGCACAAGGTCAAAGGCGCCTGCCGCTCTGTGGGGCTCAAGTCACTTGCAGTTTATATGGAAGATCTAGAGAAGAAACAGTGGGACTGGCCGAAAGCCGAACAGTGGTTGGTGAATTGGGCTGACAGTGTGATCCCACACCGCCAGCAAATTCAAGTTTGGCTAGAGCAGCAGTCTCACTGAGACTCTTGCTCAACCTCACCAATAAAGCGGTAGCCTTCACCGTGAATAGTCGTGATCAAATTAGGCGTTTCTGGGTGCGATTCAAAGTGACGACGAATACGACGAATCGCAACGTCAACCGTACGGTCATTTGGACGTAACTCACGATCCAACATACGCTTCACTAACGTTTCGCGATCAAGAATGCGACCCGGGTTGGTCAGAAACAGCTCTAATGCACGATATTCGCTCTTAGGTAGTCTGAACATCTGATTATCCGGAGAGTAGAGGCACCGGCTATCGCTGTTTAGACGCCAACCGTGAAAGTTAAACTGAACACTGTCGTTATCTACAGGACTGCTCGAACGTGAGGACTCAATGCGACGGCACAAGTTACGCACACGAATTGTCAGTTCTTTCGGGTTATAAGGTTTAATCAGATAATCGTCGGCGCCGAGTTCTAGGGCCAGTAATCGATCATCTTCGCTGTCTCTTCCGGTTAAGAAGATAAGGCCAATGTTATCTCGTTCGCGTAAAGACTCTGCGAGCTCTAAACCGTTTTTACCCGGTAAGTTAACGTCCATAATAACGACGTCGATACGCTCTTGGCGCATGATATTTTCCATCTGCAAGCCGTCAGCAGCGTCAAATACTTCATAGCCTTCTTGCTGAAAGAGTCGCGTTAATGTTTGGCGAGTAACCACCTCATCTTCAACAATTAAAAGTCTGGCGTTCATAAAGCAGTGCGTTCCTAGCAATTAGTTCGAGTGACGAATTGAAAAGTACTGAATACAGTCCTATTGATGCCACATTATGACTTTTGTTCAAAAATTTTCAACAAAAACCCAGATTAAGTTTGATTTTCGCACGATTTAACAGGAAAACGAACTATAAATTCGACCCCATGATTAAGCTCGCTGAAAAAGTGTATTTGCCCCCCTAATACTTGAGTAACCAAGTTGTAGACGAGGTGCAAGCCTAAGCCACTGCCACCCGAGCCTCGCTTGGTGGTAACAAAGGGGTCAAAAATTTTCTTGCCAATGTCATGAGGTACACCTCGACCATTGTCTCGGTAAGTAATTTCTAATTCGTTGTCGCGACGTTCAAATAAAATATCCACTTGGCCGTTATCGCGATTATCAAAGCCATGCATCATTGAGTTAGTCACCAAATTGATTAAAATCTGATTCAGTGGGCCCGGTTTAGTGACCACACACAGACCGGGGGCATACTCAATGTTAATTGGAAAATGCTCGGCGTTGAGACGTCGAGGCTTTACCGAAATCAGCATGTCGCGCATAAACTGTTCAATATCGATCGCGCGATCAACTTCGGAGGACTGGTCAACCGCGACTTGCTTAAAGCTGGTGACCAAATCTGCAGCGCGGTTTAAGTTGCGATAGATAATCGATAAGTTTTCATCACAATCCTCTAAGAAGCGCGCGAACTCATTCGTGGAGATGCGCTTTTCATCGAACTTCTCACGCATAACCGCTAATTTGTCTTGCAATAGCGTCGAGGCAGTCACTGAGAGTCCGATAGGAGTATTCACCTCGTGCGCGACACCGGCAACCATATCACCGAGCGAGGCCATTTTTTCTGACTCAACGAGTTGACCTTGATACTTGTGTAGCTGTTCAAGCGTGGTGAGTAGCTCTTGGTTCGATTCGCGCAAGGCTTTTGTCCGCTGCGTCACCTGCTGTTCGAGTTCGGCATTGAGTTGGCTAGCTTCGCGCTCGGCCTTTTGCTGACGCAAAATATGATGCTGCACGCGCTCAAGCATAATATTGAGCGCGTTGCCGAGCTCATTAAATTCGTTCACGCGAGATTCAGGTAACCGTAAGCCGTAATCCTTGTTGCGCGAAATCTGTGAAACGATATCTACAATGCGATCCAACGGCTGGCTCAGTATCCGGCGCAGGCGCAATGTCAGTAGTGCGCAGATTAGTAAGGTGAGCACGAATACCGTAGCGGCTACGGCCAGCGAACGAAGCTTAAACAAGCGTAATTCGTCGCTGCTGGCGCGCAAATAAACATAGCCGACAACCTGGCCATCGAGTTGAATAGCTTGTGCGACTTCAATGTAATCGGCTTGTAAACGAGGCTCCGAAAGGCGCTCTATTTGCGCAAACTTGGCAGGAATCGGGGCTAACCCTTCTTTGTTATAACTCGAGAAAAAGCTTAGATCACCACTGACGGTGTCGATCTTATAAATATGAACATGTTGAATAAATTGATTATTACTGAGTGTTGCGAGTCGACGTTGCTCGGCTGTATTGTCGCTAAACGCCAAATTTTGCACCGCGTGAGCGGCGATCATGCGGGCATCTGATTCACTACGATCTAAAAGTGCTTGGCGATACTGACTGACCTGACTAAATAGATTGATACTGAAACCAATTGCCAAAGCGACAGTGGTAATCAACAGTACAATGTAAATGAGGCCTCTTTTGAGCGAAATGGTCTGCATTATTATGACGCGTGGACGACTTTGTTATCTTGTTTAGTCTATGTTATCAAATGGTTAATGAGTGTGCATCCAAATCTATGCAAATTCAACGTGAAGAATTGTATATTCAACTTAAACGCTTGCTTCTTAAGACTTTAAATTTGCCATCGTCGGCGACTTCATGGCAATGACCAAAAACGCGTTGCATGTGTTCAGGCCAGGGTAAAAAGCGGTTAGCGACAATCATCAACTCACCACCTTTACGCAACTGTCGATACGCCTGTTGAATAAACTGTTCGCCGATATCGTAATCAGTGCGTAAGCCGGTATGGAAAGGGGGGTTACTGAGAATCCAGTCGAATCCGCCTGCGTCTAGTTGCGGCAAGCCGTCTGCCAGCATAATCTGACCTTCAACCCCGAGCGCTTGCCAGTTCATTTGGGTGCTGGCAATGGCCATCGGATTAACATCCGAAGCAACGATCTCGACATTATATTTACGCTTAACTAAACCACCGATAACACCACTGCCACAGGCAAAATCGAGCACCTTGCCGCGACAATCGTCGGGTATGTGCTCAAGCAATAATGCTGTGCCTGGGTCTAGGCGACCTTGACTGAATACTCCGGGGAGTGTGTCAAAGTGAGCTTGGATACCCCGCCACGTGACTTCAAACGAGGGGAGTGCGGTGTCTTCGATTTGAGTCGCATGTGACTCGACTAGCCGTGTTTCGAATAACTGGCAATGGTTGCCTGAAGCAAGCTTCTTGGCTGTCGCATAACCTGCGGGTAACTTCTTTACCAAGCTTGTCACACCACCGCGCTTTTCTCCAACGATGAGAATAGCCGCCTGAGGTGCTTGTTGCGCGATTTGTTGTAGCAGCCACTGATTAAGTGCTTGCTCTTTCGCTACCACCAACAAAATAAGCTCGTAGTGCGCAAGAGTCGGCGCTTTGGCTTGGCATACGCCGTGACTGTAGTGTTGTACATGACCAACATGCAGACACCACGCATGTTCGAAAAAGGGCGCGAGCTGACTACCATCGGGATGAATGACAAGGCGTTTATCGCGCGGAGTAGCAAGCCAACTGGCATCACTATGTCTACTGAGTAGGCGCGCAACAGCATCAGAGGTCGATTGAACGGCCATAAGCTATCGTAGGATATCCATTCTAAGTTCGTGATCTTTCAATAGTAACAGTGTACCACCCCGATGCTCCTTCATGCGCAGTTTTTTGCGCTCATGCTCTAACTGAACACCAGGAAAGACCTCTTTTGCGGCGACAATTCTCAACGTAGGGTGGTTTTTTAATGACGCGCGCATCACTTTGAGGTCATTTTGTACGCTACGCATGTGGTTGAGCTCATTATGGGCCGCCGTTCGTAAGGACTGTTTGAGTGACTTTTGCTGTTCATTATTGGCCAGTGAATTGCAGCGCTGTAAGCCCAATTTAATGCGCTTCAAACTATGAGTGGTCACGCGTAACTGGCGGTATAAGTCGGTTAGCGCTTGTAAGTCACTGGGCATTGGCGGTGGGACCGAAAGTAAAAAACGTGTGAGCGTACCCGCTCGAGCACCGAGTTGACCCGCAGAAACATTAGCGCAGGTTTCGAAGGTACCTCCAATCACTTTGCCGCGGGCAATGGTATCTTGACCACCAATGAAGGCTTCTCCGGTACATTTGACATGACAATGCGTCAGTTGACGGTCGATAGTAAGTGATTGCTTACATTCTAAAAAAGCATACTGTGCATAGGCACACCAAATTGAAGCGCCGGCATCCATTTTTGACGATAAGTGTGGGATATAGGCTTCGTCGGCTTGCAAGCGCTCTTCATCTTCAGAAGAAATATGACCAATACATCCCTTACGCACGGTAATACTTCCACCGGCGTAGAGCTGTGCAGAATCAACGTAGCCTGCCACCGTGATATCACCTGTGCACTCCACGCGCATACCCTCAGTGACGTTACCGGTAACAATTACACTGCCTTTAAATTTTACGTGACCCGTCGATACATCCACGGTTTTCAACGTCAGCACATCGTCAACATTGGCGGAATTATGGGTAAACCATGGCATCCCTGTACGTTCGGCAACAATCAGCATCGGATCATCATCAGCAATACGTGTGCCTTCGCCGGGTATCATTTCAGCATCTTCACCGTCGATGGCCTCAATCACATCTCCCTTTACGGTCGTGCCTTGACGGCCTCGGGTCGGTGGATGCTTCCTGAGTAATGGGTCGCCCTCAAGAACGGTAATCTGCTCACCTAAATCACGCATGTCGACCGTACCATCTTCACGTTCTTGTGGCTGTAACACACGTTGCCGAGCGTCATCAACAAGCCGTTCGAACCAAGCATTGTCGCCATTTTTTGCTGTTACACCGCGTGCAATGGTGGCTTCAAAATTACTACCAGGCTCAACTTTGAGTGAGTGACTAATGACCTTATCGACCATTTTACGTTTAATACCTGCGACAACACCTGCGGCTTTCAATGCCTCTAAAATATCTTGTCGCTTGATGGGCTCGCCACCGCGGGCTGCGTCACAACTAATAGTCGCTGTCATGTGGTCATCGCTGATAACAACATACAACTGGGCATCTTCGAGCGTGGCTACGCGTTCATTGTAATGACTGGAGGAGGAGTGTTCTTTGCCTTGCCACTGTATGAAATTATTGGCGATTTGGTTAAAAGCGTTATCGTTTACCAGCAAAGCGTCAGCAAAACGACTCATCTCAAAGGCCGTCTTAATCTTGCCCGCGTCGATACCGTCAGTCGATTTTAAAATACTGACGTAAACATCGTCGCCGGAGCGTTCGAACTGTATCGCTTTGTCGGACTCTGCCATAACACTTTATTCGAATGTCTATTGTTATTGTTATATCGGCAGATAATAACGAAAAATAAGAAAGATTGCCCGAAATTTGATCAGATATTTTGCGTTAAGTGTTGGTTGATGGTTACAAGTACCGCGTCTAACTGTACTTGTAAATCGGCTAATGCCGCGTTTCTTTTCGATTTATCTACAGTTGTCCAGTTTTTAAACAGGTCGGCTGCCAAGTCGCTGAGTGGTTGAGCACCAATCGTGGCGCTCAATCCTTTTAGCGAGTGCAGCTGGTGATAAATCGCCTCATCGGAGGTCGTTGCATCCAACAATGCGGTCTGCGTGTATTGTTCATAGAACGCCTGTAATACGGCACGGTAGGTAGCCGTTTGCTGATCGCAGTGACGCAAACCTTGTTCAAAGTCGATCAAAGTCGTGTTGCTGTTATTCATACGTTTCAGTGAATGAGTCAATGATATCGGTGGCCTCTTCTAAACTATCTGACTCAAATTGTGCGATATTGAATAAGGCTTCACCTTCATTTGCGACTGGAATGTTAGTACAGCCAATGATAATGCCCGGAACCGGTGAAGTGATCACGTCCACATCGTCACCATGAGGGCTCGCAATGTGTGCCAACACTTGATCAGGTTGTACCGTTTGGCCCAGTTCGACTTTCCTAAGCACTAAACCATCTTTCTCGGCACGAACCCAAGTCGAGCGACTGGAGATAACCGGTGATATACGGCGACCTTGGCGTCGTCCTTTGAGCATCTTCAGATGTTTAAGGACGTTAATGACGCCGACAACGCCTGAATTAATTGACGCGTCATCAAAGCGCAGTGCCTCGCCCGCTTCATATAAAATAAGCGGTATATCCAGGCTATTTGCCAATGCGCGCAATGACCCGTCGCGCTCTTTTGAGTTGAGAATCACGGGTGAGCCAAAGGCTTTCGCCATAGCGAGTGCCTGCGCGTTATCGATATCAACGCGGATTTGTGGCAAGTTGCTGCGGTGGATCGCCCCGGTGTGCAGGTCGACAATGTGCGAGGCTTTTTGCACTAATTCTTCATTGAACAGGTGGGCAATACGCGAACCTAGTGCGCCTCGCTCCGACCCCGGGAAGCAACGATTTAAATCACGACGGTCGGGAAGGTAGCGCGATTGCTGAATAAATCCAAACAGGTTGACGATGGGCACCACAATTAAGGTGCCTGCAAGCTCGAGTGGATTTATACGTTGTATGATCTGTCGGCAAATTTCGATGCCAATAAGCTCATCACCATGGATAGCAGCACTCAGTAATAGCACCGGTCCCGGCTTGACGCCATGGAATACATCGACTCGCAAGTCAAGAGGTGCGTCGTTATAGAGTCGCGCAGCGGGTAACCGCACATGTTGGTGACTGCCTGGCTCAACACGACAGCCAGCTAATTCAAAGACCGCCATACGCGGCTTTCTTGCTGCCATTAGCCGCGACCCTTGGTGCGTGTTTTGTGAGCTTTGGCATTTTTCTCCATAAAGGTAATGATCTGACTCGCAACATCCTTTTCGGTTGCTGCTTCGATTCCTTCAAGACCCGGTGATGAGTTAACTTCCATCACCAACGGACCGTGGTTAGAACGCAATAAGTCGACACCTGCAACATTCAGACCCATTGTTTTAGCCGCTTTGACTGCAGTAGCGCGTTCAGCAGGCGTCAATTTAATTAATGACGCGCTGCCACCACGGTGCAAGTTCGAGCGAAACTCACCTTCTTTGGCTTGGCGTTTCATTGCCGCGATCACTTTATCGCCAATAACAAAGCAGCGAATATCGGCACCGCCTGCTTCGCGAATGTATTCCTGCACCATGATGTTGGACTGCAAGCCCATAAATGCTTCAATGACACTTTCAGCAGCTTGGCGGGTTTCTGCTAACACGACACCGATACCTTGCGTGCCCTCAAGAAGTTTGATCACCAACGGTGCACCGCCGACCATATCGATTAAATCCGGAATATCCTGAGGCTGACTCGCAAAGCCCGTGGTGGGTAAGCCGATGCCCTTGCGTGATAGTAATTGCAACGAACGCAGTTTGTCGCGACTACGAGAAATAGCAACAGACTCATTTAACGGGTAGGTGCCCATCATCTCGAACTGACGCAATACGGCAGTACCATAAAAGGTAACAGAAGCACCGATACGTGGAATCACACAATCGTAGTAAGGTAGCTCTACACCGTGTTTATGGATCGATGACTCACGCGCGTTGATGTTCATGTAACAGCTCAATGGATTCAGCACATCGACCTCATGACCCCGTGCTTTAGCCGCTTCGACTAATCGGCGTGTAGAGTAGAGTTTTGAATTACGGGATAGAATGGCGATTCTCATGTGCGCTCTCCTAGTTGATGAGCTAATTCAGGGTTTACCATAAAACGCTTACGCATGGCTTGTCGACCAAGTAACATACGAAACTTCATCGTGTCACGATTAGTTAGGGTCAATTCAATCGGGCCCTCAAACGCGCCCAAACAGAGTCGGGTGCGAATCACATAACGCACTTCTGTGTGACCACCCGAGTCGGTCACTTCACGCTGGTCATGAATAGGTGCTTCAAAAATATGTTCTTCTAGACTGTCTTGATGGGGGTGCACAAACACGCGCAGCCATGGCTGTCCATCCTTTTCAAACGGCTCTAATTTAAACGCATGTAAGCACGACGTTTTGGCACCAGTATCGACTTTCATATGAATCGCATCAATACCAATATCAGGTAACCGACCCCATTCCTTCCAACCTAAAACTTCCATTCATTTCTCCATTCGATATTCGCAGCGCTTAATTACACTAAATATAAATAAAGGCAAGAAAATTTTGTTTCTAAATCATCATTTACATGTTGATCAAAATTAGCTTCATTTGCGTTACCTTAGATCACGCGACAAACAATTGATACGAGGAATATAATCATGGCGGCTTGCCCATCATGTGATTGTCAGTCTGAATTAGGCTTTGACATCAAAATGGCTTTTCAGCCAATCGTTAACGTGCATAACAGCGACGTGTTTGCTTTTGAGGCGCTGGTGCGCGGCGCGAACGGTGAAGGCGCGGGCGAAGTACTGTCGCGTGTGAATGAGTCTAATAAATACACGTTTGACCAAACCTGTCGTATGACGGCGATTGAAACTGCAGCACGTATACAACTACCGTCAAAAGTCAGTATCAATTTCATGCCGAACGCGATTTACGAGCCAGAAACCTGTTTAGCACAAACGCTTAAAACAGCGCGAAAGACAGGCTTGCCACGCGAGAATATTATTTTCGAAGTGACGGAGCACGAGAAAGTCGAAAATCACAGCTTGTTGGTCGATGTATTTAAGACCTATCGCGAGCACGGCTTTCTGACCGCGATTGATGATTTCGGCGAGGGTTATGCGGGACTCAACCTGTTAGCTGACTTTCAGCCGGATTTGTTGAAAATCGATATGAAGCTAATCCGCAATATTCACGAAGATCGCATTAAAAAAGCGTTATTCGCTGCCGTTCAGCGCGCCGCCGAAGAGCTCGGTATTACGCTCGTGGCAGAAGGTATTGAGACCATCGATGAATACTACTACCTGAAATATAACGGCGTTGAATTGATGCAAGGTTATTTGTTCCAAAAACCCGAAGTGGAAGCCTACACCATCCCCGATTTCGAAAGTTTGAAGCGCTAATTACCACCTCGTTGTTTGGCTTCTTGGCGCGATGCTTGTAGCCGCTGCAGATGACCTTTGAATTCATAGATATCTCTATCGAGTGCGTTTGCGCTGACGTAGAGATCATAGCCCAGTAATTCGCGCATTTGCTCCATACGTCGGCCAAAGACAGCGATAAGCCCTTTATAAACGCGACCTTCCGAACTGACAAACCGCTCGGGAATATCAAAGTATTCGCTGTAATCGGCTTGATCGGGTCGTTCATGGCGCAGCGCCATCGTCATTAACTGGCGCTGTTCGAATAAGATGGCAGAGGCCAAGCGGGGTGAAATCGATTGTAGTATGGCGTCATTGTTATAAACCCGAAAGCCGAGAAAAGGCGCGTCTTCTAAATCCATCAATCGATGTACGCGCGGAACATCAAAGCGCACCACATTATCCCAGTCCAACTGCCACTCGCCCTTGCGGTGAATGTAGCGAATCGTATCGGGCGTAATCACCAGTGAAACAGGAGGTTCAATGAGTTTCCCGATACCCAGTAACAACAGGATTCCCGCCGCGGCGCCTAGAACCACGGAAATGCCAACTGGGATATCATCGCGGATTAAATGCATAAATACTAACAATGCGATAAGGCCAACGGCTATGGCACAAAAGCTGATGGCATTTCGTTTGGCTTGTGGAGTGACATTAAACTGCATTAAACACCTGCTCTAGTATGGCCCGTGTGAACGTTTTTTTAAGATAAAAGCCACGCGGACGCACTTGAATAATTTGACCATCTGGGCCCACCGCATCGGTCAGTGCTCGTCCATCCGCTGCTTTGGGGCGAATCTGTAAAAATTCGCCTTGCCGTGCAGTGATGGCCTCCACTTCACCGAGTGCAATACGATCCATGTGCTCCTCCCAATCACGTTGCAAGGCAAGCTCCTGTTCTGCTGTGGGGCGCCACAAAAACGGCTGGCCGACCACACGCTGTGCCAAGGGTACCGCTCGACGCCCATCGATCGGTAACCACAACACACAGCTTAACTTATTACGTACGTTGCTATTCAACCAGTTCAACCCAGAGGTATTAACCAAGGGGGCGACACAGACAAAGGTGGTTTCTAATGGTTGACCATGCGCATCCACTGGCAGTGTCTTGAGTTCTACACCCAGCTCCGGAAAGTCTTGTAAAGGTTTCGAGCCGGCACTCGCGCCTAAATGTTGCTCCAACATCATGCCGACCCAACCCTTGTCTCGTTTAAGATCGTTCGGCATCACTAAATCCGCAGCATCCGCTAACTGAGCGAATGATTGTCCGGTAAGCTGATGTGCGCGCTGTAATAGCTCTTCAATCGACTGCGGCGCCGATACAGGGAAACGCATTTGATTTGCTCCAAGTCGCCCTTTATGGAAGAATCACTTTATCAAAGAATAATTGAGGATGCTCGCGTGATAGATGCTGAAGGATTCCGGGCAAACGTAGGAATCGTCATCTGTAACGGGCATGGGCAGGTATTTTGGGCTCGCCGTATTAATCAGCATAGCTGGCAATTTCCGCAGGGCGGTATTGACGATGGTGAGACCCCTGAACAGGCAATGTACCGAGAACTTTGGGAAGAAGTCGGTCTTAAGCCAGAGCAGGTAGAAATTCTGTACACCAGCCGTCACTGGTTCCGCTACCGTTTACCTAAACGGTTGATTCGGCGGGAACAACGGCCCATGTGTGTTGGACAGAAACAAAAGTGGTTTCTGTTGAAACTTAAGTGTCGCGAAGAAGATGTCGACGTTCTACAGTCCGGACACCCGGAATTTGATGGTTGGCGATGGGTCAGTTTTTGGTACCCCGTGCGTCAGGTCGTATCGTTTAAGCGTGACGTTTACCGTCGCGTAATGAGAGAGTTCGCTGCGTATGCAATGCCCAGCCTGAACAACACCAAGACCTCGAGCCGCCATGGTCGCCATGGCCGTTCTAATAGACGGAAGCGTTAATGATGCTGGTCACTCTGCAGCGAATCGTCGAAAGTGTAAATAAAGCGGCTGATTTTCAGCTAGCGCTTCGTACGATGGTGTCTCAAGTGCGAGCCGCACTTGAGACCGACAGCTGCAGTGTGTTCTTAGCGGATGCGCAGGCGCATCAGTATGTGATGGCAGCCAGTGATGGCCTTGCTGATGCCTCAGGCGACCCCATTCGGGTCGATTTTGGCGACGGTATTATCTCGCTCGCCGCGCAGCGTGAAGAGCCACTGAACATTGCCGATATCAGTAACCACCCAGCTAACAAAGAACTGCTAGACACCAATGAATCTCAATACCGTGCACTGTTAGCTGCGCCAATCATTCATCGTCGTAAGGTGTTAGGCATTATTGTCGTGCACCAAAGCCAAGCACGGCACTTTACGCGTGAAGAAGAAGCATTTGTTGTCACATTAGCAGCCCAATTGTCAGTAGTCATTGCACACGCTAACACCAAAGGGTTACTGACCGACGAGCACTCGCCTTGGGTGCATAGTATCCAAGCCTTACCCGGTTCACCTGGAGTGGCAATCGGTGATGCGTTTGTCGCGCGCCCTGAAGTGAGCCTAAAAGAAGTATCCCCACAAAAAACTGATCGTCCGCGACATGAAGTACGCAAGTTCCGACAAGCGGTGGCGCGTACGCGTGCTGAGTTAAAACAGCTGGCTGAGCGTATGTATGGCCAGGTACCAGACGACACCTTGGCAATATTCGATGTCTATCAAGGCATGCTCGACGCGGCAAGTCTGGGGAGCGCGGTGGAAGAAATGATCGGCCAGGGCTGGCGCGCTCAAACAGCTTTAAAACATGTGGTCGAGGAGTTTGTTGATCAGTTTGAAGCGCTAGAGGATTCCTACTTGCGCGAGCGAGCGACAGACGTTCGCGATATCGGCCAACGCGTGTTAATGCACCTACAACAGCGCCAACGCAAACGACGTGAGTTCCCCGAACAAGGTATACTGGTCGCCGATGAAGTAACCGCTTCGATGTTGGCAGAACTCCCGCGTGCCAAGATTGCTGGGATTATTTCGTTACGTGGCTCAAGCAACTCGCATGCCGCTATTATGGCGCGCAGTATGGGGATTCCCGCAGTCTTAGGCGTTGATGATATTGAGCTGCATTATTTTTCCGAGAAAGTACTTATCGTGGATGGCTACACGGGCGAAGTGTATATCAACCCACCGCCACAAGTACGCGAGCAATATCAGCATCTCGCCGATGAGGAAGAAGAACTCAAGTCGATTGTTGCCGAGCACGCCCACCTGCCCGCACAGACGGAAGATGGGCAGCGGGTGAGTCTGCACCTCAATTTAGGGCTTGATATCCACCAAGAGTACCTGCGTCACTTAAATATTGATGGCGTGGGGTTATACCGTTCTGAAATCCCCTTCATGATGCGCGACCAGTTGCCCACGGAAGATGAACAAGTCGAGATGTACAAGGAGGTATTAGATTACTTCCCCGACCAGCCGGTGATCATGCGTACTTTAGATGTAGGCGGCGATAAGCCCTTACCGTACTTGCAGTTACAAGAGGATAACCCGTTCCTCGGCTGGCGCGGTATTCGACTCACGTTAGACCATCCTGAGATATTCCTCGTACAAGTGCGCGCGATGCTGCGCGCTAGTATCGGACGCAGTAACTTGCGTATTTTGTTACCAATGATTACCAGCGTAAGTGAGGTTGAAGAGGCGTCTCGGCTGCTCAAACAGGCCTATTTTGAAGTGGCCGAAGAGCAAGGCTGCGCAGTGGGCGTTAATTTATTCCAACCGCAACTGGGTGTCATGATTGAGGTCCCCGCAGCGATTTATCAACTCCCGATGCTTGCGAGTAAAGTGGACTTCTTTTCGGTGGGTAGTAACGATTTAACGCAATATTTATTGGCTGTCGACCGCAATAACCGCCGTGTAGCGAGTCTTTATGATGCCTATCATCCTGCGGTATTAGCAAGCTTGGATGAAATTGCAAGACGTTGCGAAGAGCTCGGCAAGCCGGTCAGTGTTTGCGGAGAACTTGCCGGTGATCCGGGCGGTGCGCTGCTGCTTGTTGCAATGGGTTATCGCCAATTGAGTATGAACAGCTATAACATCGATCGAGTGCGCTGGATTTTACGCAATGTGCGTTCGAGCACATTACAGGTCATGTTGGCTAAAGCGCTCCAAGCGCGCCGACCAGAACAAGTAAGAAGTATGATCTCCGAGAAAATGGAAAGCATGGGCTTAGGTGGCTTCGTGCGTGCAGGGAAGTAGCCGATGGATTTAACAGTCATTGTATGGTGTTTAGTCGGCGGTGTATTCGCAGGAACACTCGCGGGATTACTCGGTATTGGTGGCGGCTTGGTGATTGTTCCGCTCATCGTTTACTTAGCACCTAAATTAGGAATCGATCCTGCGTTAGTGATGCCAACCGCCATTGCGACGAGTCTCGCCACTATTTGCATGACCACTGCTAGCGCTGCGTATAGTCATTATCGCTCGGGGCTACAAGAACGCTTCTGGGTTGTCAGAGTGTTGCCGGGGCTGTCGGTTGGCGCCATGGTCGGGGCGTTCTTAGTCACCGCCATTGACCCTCATTGGTTAAAAGTGTTCTTTTCAACGGTACTGGTGGTACTGGCTGTCCGAATGGCGATGCCGCCCGCCGCTCAAAAAGCACAGACCGGGCGAATCAAGCAGCGCTGGCTGAGTTTGGGGTCGACTATCATCGGTGTGATATCGGGTTTAGTGGGGATTGGCGGCGGCGCGTTGACAGTTCCCTTTTTGCAGCGTTGCGGACTCTCGGTTCGGCAAGCTATCGCCATCTCATCGTTAGGTAGCTTTATTATCGGCTGTAGCGCGGTGTTTATCTTTGTAATTAAAGGCTATATTTCCGGCGTGGCGCACGGCGCTTTGGGTATTATTCATGTACCCGCTTGGCTGACGATTTCTATTGCATCGGTACTCTGTGCACCCTTAGGTGCCAAGTTAGCACACAGTCTGCCAGTTAAATTGTTACGCCGTATATTTGCAATCTTTCTGATTGTGGTGGCTATAAAACTGATATTTTTCTAAGGAGTTGGCAGTGCCACTGAACGAATACATGCAGTTTCCCAATATCGATCCTGTGTTATTTAGCATTGGTCCACTTGCCATACATTGGTATGGCGTGATGTACCTACTCGGTTTTGCTTTTGCATTATGGTGGGGTGGTCGACAAGCGGAACGTTCGCCCGATTGGACCCGCGATAAATTTTCTGACCTTATCTTTTGGTGTTTCCTGGGCGTGCTGATAGGCGGCCGTATTGGTTATGTGATTTTTTATCACTTCGATCTGTTTATCGCCGATCCAGTGTATTTATTCCGAGTCTGGGAAGGTGGTATGTCGTTCCATGGCGGATTGCTCGGTGTGATCGCGGCGATGTACTTGTACGCCCGCGTGACGCAGCGTCAGTTTTTAGCCGTGGGTGATATGATTGCGCCGCTCGTGCCCATGGGATTGTTTTTCGGACGCATGGGTAACTTCATTAATGGCGAGCTATGGGGACGTGCGACTGATGTACCCTGGGCAATGATTTTTCCATCGGGTGGACCGGTGCCGCGGCATCCTTCGCAGCTTTACGAAGCGGTTTTAGAAGGATTACTATTATTTGCATTATTGTGGTGGTTCCAGCGTAAACCGCGTGGAACGGGTGCAGTCAGTGGCTTATTCTTATTAGGATATGGCGTGGCGCGCTTCACCGTCGAGTTTTTCCGCGAGCCCGACGCACACCTTGGTTTGCTCTCGCTCGGGATGTCCATGGGACAATGGCTTACGATTCCGATGATCGTCTTGGGTGTGGGGTTACTGATTTACGCGCACAAAAACAGCAGCAAAACATAGGCCGATAATGAAACAATATCTTCAACTGTGCCAACGCATCATCGATGAAGGTGAGTGGGTTCATAATGAGCGCACAGGTATCAACTGTTTGACCGTCATTAATGCCGATTTAGAGTACGATGTTGAGCATAATCAATTTCCCATTATCACAACACGTAAAAGCTATTATAAAGCGGCTATTGCTGAATTATTAGGGTATTTGCGCGGCTATGACAGCGCTGCACAGTTTCGTGATATTGGCTGTAATACGTGGAATGCTAACGCCAATGAAAACCCGAGTTGGCTTGCCAACCCCCACCGCAAAGGCACAGACCATATGGGGCGAGTGTATGGTGTGCAAGGACGTGCTTGGCAGCGTCCCGACGGCAGTCAGTTTGACCAATTGCAAAAGGTGGTCGATGATTTAACACAAGGCGTGGATGATAGGGGTGAGATTGTCACTTTTTATAATCCCGGTGAACTGGAAATGGGCTGCTTGCGACCGTGCATGCATACGCATACCTTTTCGCTGCTCGGGGGTAAGCTCTACTTAACCTCGTATCAACGCAGTTGCGACGTTCCTTTGGGGCTTAATTTTAATCAGATTCAATGTTTTGTTTTGCTGGCGCTGATGGCGCGCATTACAGGGCATAAACCCGGTAAAGTGTTTCATAAAATCGTCAACGCGCATATTTACGAGAATCAACTTGAGCTGATGCGCGATGTGCAACTAAAGCGGGAGCCGTATCCATCGCCACAACTGCATATCAATCCCGATATTAAAACGCTGCAGGATATTGAGACGTGGGTGACGAAAGACGACTTCTCGATTGAGGGCTATCAACATCATCCGCCAATCAAATATCCATTTGCAGTTTAATGACCAAAGGCTAAACAAATGACGTTGAAGGTGACCCTGTGTGATGACTCACGGATGGCGCGCAAACAGCTGATAAAAAGTTTACCCAAGGATTGGGATGCAACGGTATATCAAGCAGAACACGGCGAACAAGCGCTGCAGCGAATCGAAAATGGCGAAGCGCAATTGTTGCTGCTTGATCTGAATATGCCGGTAATGGACGGCTATGAGGTGCTCGAGCATTTAGCGCAACATGAGCGCGACTGCGTTGTCATCGTGATTTCTGGTGATATTCAGCCTGAAGCCTACCAGCGAGTGATAAAACTTGGCGCGCTCGCGTTCGTAAAAAAACCATTCAAGCAGGCCGAAATCGCTCAACATCTTCAACAATTTGGCCTCTATCAGCCGGGCAGCGGTCATTTACAAGAGGCCAGCGAAGTCGAAGTGGCAGCCAGCGCGCTGGATGTGTATCGCGAAGTGGCCAACGTCGCCATGGGCCAAGCAGGTGATCATATTGCCCGCGTATTAAATCAATTTATTGAGCTGCCGGTGCCTAATGTTAATTGGATAGCGCCATCTGAATTGCATATGGCGTTGCAATCCATCGATCAAGCCGAACGTGTATCGGCCGTCAGCCAAGGATTTGCCGGCTCGGGTATTCTAGGTGAGGCGCTCACACTGCTCACCGACACCTCAGTTGAGGATGTGCGCCAGCTATTGGGCGAACAGCTTTCTGGTACTGAACAGCAACAGCGTATTGAAGCGTTGATGGATATAGCTTCAATTATTACCTCTGCGTGTCTCAATGGTTTAGGTCATCAGTTACATGTCGAGTTCACCGCATCGCAACCGGTGTTGCTGGGGCAGCATAAGTCGCTAGCGGACCTGCTGAGTCAGCCACAACAGCGTTGGCAAAAGGTGTTGGCGATAGAAATTGGGTATCAGCTGCCTAAACATCGTATTGGTTTTGATTTACTTATTTTGCTACCAGAAGATGCGGTGCAACGTCTCGACCAACAGGTCGCCCATTGGTACGCGGAATAAGGAGGCAGCGATGAGTGAAATGGACGAGTTACACGCTAAATTGAGTCTGCTAGGTGCCATTGATATCGGTATCGTAGTGCTAGACCGTGATTATCGCGTACAAATGTGGAATGAGTTTATGACCAACCACAGCGGTCTGCGCCCCAGTCAAGTTCGTGATAAAATCCTATTTGAATGTTGCCCAGAGATCGATGAGCATTGGTTTCGACAGAAAGTAGAGCGGGTGTGGAACCTAGATGCCCGGGTGTTCATTACTTGGGAACAGCGTCCCTTTGTGTTTCGGTTCCGACACAGTCGTCCGCTGAGCGGGCAGCAGCAGTGGATGCAACAAAATATTACCCTTATGCCACTGCATGACACGCGTGGCGAGATATTTCAGGTAGGACTGATACTTTATGACGTCAGCGAGCAAGCAACCCGCACCGAATGACCAAGCCCAAGGGGGCGTTGAACGCGTCTATGGACGCAAAGCACTGAATACATTTCGTAACCAACACATTGCTATTGCCGGACTCGGTGGCGTTGGTTCGTGGGCCGTTGAAGCGCTCGCACGCAGCGGCATTGGTGAGTTGACGTTGATCGATCTGGATGATGTCTGTGTGACCAATATTAACCGCCAGCTTCCTGCAGATTTTAACACCATTGGACAGCTTAAAACCGAGGTGTTGGCGGAACGGGTGCGCGCGATTAATCCTGCGTGCAAGGTTAATATTGTTGACGACTTCCTATTAGAAGAGAATTTTATCACTCATTTAGCCGGTGTCACGGCGGTGTTGGATGCAATCGATAGCGTCAATACGAAAGCGGCGTTAGTGGCGCACTGTAAGCGTAACAAACTGCCATTGGTAGTGTGTGGCGGTGCGGGTGGACAAATCGACCCCACGCAAATTCGAGTGGCGGATCTGGCAAAAGCAAAACAAGATCCATTATTGGCTAAAGTACGCTCTAAATTGCGTCGTGACTATAACTTCTCTAAAAACCCCAAGCGCAAATGGAGCGTCGATTGCATCTATTCTGAGGAGCAGCTGCGTTATCCTTGGGTTGCCGGTGAGCATGAGGGTGAAGTTACGCTTCAAAAACCCGGTAGCGGCACCATGCAAATGAACTGCAGTTCTGGCTTTGGTGCAGCCATGGTGGTGACCTGCAGCTTCGCAATGTTTGCCGTATCGACCTTACTTAAGCGCATTGAGCGACGCGCTGTTTAAGCACTCTGCTTACGTTATATAAACCATTGGCCCTAGACGGTGTAAGTTGTTGGGTAAGACCGTAACTGGCGAATAATTCATCGATATCGAATTGTGCAATGTCCGCTGCGCTATGGCCGTCGAGTTCCGCTTGAATCAACGCTAACAACCCCTTCACAATACGCGAGACACTGTCAAACCGCACGGTAACACGAGCTGTGTCTTGGCAATCTAAATAGAGCCATACGGTTGCCTCGCAACCCGCAACCTCATGGGCTTTGTCCCGGTAATGTTCAGGTAAGGCTGGCATCGTTTTGGCAAGTTCGATAAGCTCACGGTAGCGTTTTTCCCAACCTATAGGTTTGCGTGAAGGCTGTATCACTGTGTAAACTCCTGATTACAACAAATTTCTGTTATTGTCTCATAACTTGTGAGATAGCCTCCAGTCTAGGATAATAGCGAAGTTAACAAATTTTAAATCCAGGTAACTTAGATCAGTTCCAACAAAAGGAAAGTGACATGAAAATACTTGTCGCGGTGAAGCGCGTCATTGACTACAACGTCAAAGTACGCGTGAAGCCAGATCAGTCAGACGTCGATTTGGCTAACGTCAAAATGGCGCTTAACCCGTTCTGTGAGATCGCAGTCGAAGAAGCTGTTCGCTTAAAAGAAGCAGGTACGGCGGATGAGGTTGTGGTGGTATCTATTGGGCCTAAAGCAGTGCAAGAGCAATTGCGTACCGCATTGGCGTTAGGTGCTGACCGCGCTATTCAAGTTGAAACCGACGATATGCCGGATTCGCTTTCAGCCGCTAAAATCCTCAAAGGTGTTGTTGAGCGCGAAGAGCCCGACATGGTTATTTTAGGTAAGCAGTCGATTGACTCAGATAATAACCAAACCGGACAAATGTTAGCGGCACTAACCGATATGCCTCAAGGCACCTTCGCATCTAAAGTAGAAGTGGCCGACGGTCATGTCTCAGTAACGCGCGAAGTTGATGGCGGTTTGCAAACCGTAAAACTTGCGTTGCCTGCGGTCGTGACAACGGACTTACGCTTGAACGAACCGCGCTACGCCTCGTTACCTAATATTATGAAGGCAAAGCGTAAGCCGCTTGAAACCGTTTCAACGGACGATTTAGGCGTTTCGGTGAAACGTACTGTGAAACTACTCAAAGTTGAATCGCCAGCCGAGCGCAGTGCGGGCGTTAAAGTGGCAGACGTAGATGAGCTTGTCGATAAACTGAAGAATGAGGCCAAAGTCCTATGAGCATTTTAGTGGTTGCAGAACACGACAATAACGCCGTAAATCCTGCCACGCTGAAAACCTTGGCGGCGGCGCAAGCCATTGGCGGTGATATTGATGTATTAGTTGCAGGTAAAGACTGCGCAGCGGTTGCTGACGAGCTCGCAAAAGCTGAAGGCGTCAACAAAGTATTGTCTGCCGACAATGCCGTGTATGAACATCAGCTCGCAGAAAATGTAAGTAAGTTAGTTGCCGATTTAGGTAAAAATTACAGTCACGTGCTGGCACCGGCCACGACAACGGGTAAGAACTTTATGCCGCGTGTTGCCGCGTTGCTCGACGTTGCGCAAATCTCTGACATTATTGCGGTTGAGTCAGCCGACACATTTAAGCGTCCGATCTACGCAGGCAACGCGATCGCGACCGTGCAAGCCGAAGATGCTATTAAAGTCATCACGGTGCGCGCGACTGCGTTTGATGCAGTTGCAAGTGAGGGCGGTGCGGGCTCGGTTGAAGCTGTCGATGCGGTATTTGATAACGACAAATCTGAATTTGTTGGTGAGCAGTTAGCCGAGTCAGAGCGTCCAGAGTTGACCGCCGCCGAAATCGTTATTTCGGGTGGTCGCGGTATGCAAAATGGCGAAAACTTCAAATTAATTGAAGATATCGCTGACAAACTTGGGGCCGCTGTCGGTGCATCACGCGCTGCTGTAGACGCGGGCTTTGTGCCGAACGACATGCAGGTGGGTCAGACCGGTAAAATCGTTGCGCCGCAATTGTATATTGCTGTCGGTATTAGTGGTGCAATCCAGCACTTAGCGGGTATGAAAGACTCAAAAGTGATCGTCGCTATCAACAAAGATGAAGAAGCGCCTATCTTCCAAGTGGCTGATTATGGTTTGGTCGCTGATTTATTTGAAGTCTTACCTGAGTTAAACGAAAAACTCTAGTTATTCTCGCCTCTAATGACACGGTCGATTACCGCTTTTTAACAATCGACCGTGTCAATTTCGATACTTTTCGACCTGATGTACTTGCATATTTTTAACTCATCGGACATGATTCAATCATCACCGCCGTAAAAGTCAAAAACATTAGGTGGATCACAATGAAAAGAAGAACAACTATGTTAAAAAAATTACCTCTCGCGTCAGCCATCGCGCTGGCATTTGCTTTGCCTGCGCAAGCCGCGGACTTTGAAGTTGGCGATTTCGACGTTAGCTTTACCTCGATTCTTTCTTACGGTGCTGCATGGCGCATGGAAGATCCATCGCTGCGTTTGATCCACCCAGGTAACCGCGAAGGCGGCATGGCCGGGTCAAGTGTAGGCGATGACGGTAACCTTAACTTCGATAAAGGTGACTTGGTTAGTTCTGTATTCAAAGGCGTACACGATTTAAGTATCGACGGCGGCGACTACGGTGCGTTTATTCGCTTTAACTATTGGTATGATTTCGTGATTTCTGACGAAAACATGCCGCATGGTCACCCGGGCAATAACTATTATCCCAATACCAAACTGAACGACGACGTATTCGATGATTACTCGCAAGGTAGTGGTATTGAATTACTCGATGCGTTCGTCTTCGCAAACTTTGATATTGGCGATATGCCAACAAGTTTACGCGTAGGGCGTCAAGTATTGAGCTGGGGTGAAAGTACTTTTGTCTTTAACGGTATTAACGACATTAACCCGCTTGACGTTAACGCAGCACGCCGTCCGGGTGCCGAAATTAAAGAAGCATTATTACCTGTAGGCATGGTCAGCCTTAACGTAGGTCTCACCGACAGTTTGAGCCTCGCAGCGTTTTATCAATACGAGTGGGACAACACCAAGCTTGATGGTTGCGGCACATTCTTCTCGAGTGTCGACATTATCGGCGGCCCAGGCTGTGGTAAGGTGACGCTTAACCCACAATTAGTCCCAGGTGACCCAGACAGTTACTTAAGTGACCGCGAATCGGTAGAAGCGGGCGCTTACATTGGTAGTAATCCGCGTCTTGAAGCCTCTGACAGTGGTCAGTGGGGTATGAACCTGCGTTACTACTCAATCGACCTCGATACTGAGTTCGGTTTATATTTCATGAATTTGCATAATAATACGCCAATTATCTCAGCGTATAACTGGACCGTTGATCCTGAGCAATTCATGGATGCCGCGGATCGCCAAAATCCTAACTACACCTATGCAACGCCGAACGGCTACCCTATCGACGGTCCTCGTTTGGTTATCGAATACCCTGAAGACACAGAGTTATATGGCGCAAGCTTCAGCACCAACCTGGGTCTTTGGTCAATCGGTGGTGAGTACAGCTATCGTAAAGACATGCCTGTACAAATTAATACCACAGAAATCCTAACGGCTGGTTTGCGTCCGAACGTACCGAGCACCTTTGGTGATCGCGTACAAAGCACTGAACTGGGTGGTTTGGCGCATGGTTATGATCGTTTAGACGTCAGTCAGGCGCAAGCGAGTTTCGTTCGTTTCTTCGACCGTTTCATGGGGGCTGACCGCATGACTTTCGTGGGCGAAGTGGCGATGAACAAAGTACACGACTTGCCTGGTTTAGAAGAGCAACGCTACGGTCGCTTGCCGCTGTTCGGTAAGTGCTTATTACCAAGCGAAGTAGGCCCCGCTGCGGCAGGTAACTGTGAAGGTTTCGTTACCGAGAACTCGTGGGGTTACCGGACGCGTTTACAATGGGAATATCTCAGCGTTTGGAATGGTTGGAGCTTAACGCCTGTGTTGCAGTTTAACCATGACGTTGATGGCTACTCACCTAACAGCAACTTTATCGAAGACCGTAAGTCAGTGGGCGTTAACTTAACCGCTGATTATCTGTCGACCTACAAGGTGACGTTAGGCTATACCCAATACTCAGGCGGTGATTTTGATGCAACGACTGACCGCGATTACGCGTCAGTTAGTTTCTCATACGCATTCTAATGACTGCGACAAACCGTACAATAAACATGCTCATTTAGCTTGCATGTTTGAGTCGCTAACGATAAAACCGTCTCTTATGAGGCGGTTTTTTTATTTGCAGGCAACACGGAGAGAACGAGAATGAAAAAGTGGCTAATGGGTGCGATAGCGGTAACGTTGTCGACCAGTGCCGTCGCACAGACCGATCGCACGTTGCAGTTAGAAAATGTATTTGACCTAGAATATGCAGCTTCACCCACCTTGCATCCAAGCGGTGATTACGGCGTATTTGTACGTCAATCGATGGACATTAAACACGACCAAAAAACAGGGCGTTTATGGACGGTCAAACCCAACGGTGACATTCGACCACTGACCGGTGACTCGGCTCATGAGTGGAGTCCTGTCTGGTCACCCGATGGTAAACGGCTCGCGTTTATCTCGGATGCTTCGGGGAGCCCACAAATTACAATTTATTGGACCGACACAGGTAAACATGCGGTTATTAGTGAATTGACCCAAACACCGAGTTCCCTAAGTTGGTCGCCCAACGGTGAATATATAGCGTTTAGCCAGTTTACACCGATTAAATCAGCGGCTCCGGTGTCGTTGCCAGGTAAGCCGGAAGGCGCTGACTGGACTGCACCACCTCAGTTCGTTGATAAAGACAACTACCGCTATGATGGCGGCGGTTACGTCAGCGATGGTTATCAACAAATTTACGTACTCAGTGCCGAAGGTGGCACAGCCCGTCAAATCACCGACGATGAATACAATAATGGTGGCGCGCTCGAGTGGTCAGCGGACGGTAAACAAATTTACTTCTCGGCAAACCGCCGTAGTGACGCGTTTCGTCAACCGATGAATAGTGAAATTTATGCGGTTCAAGTCGACACAGGCGAGGTACGTGCGTTGACTGACCGTAATGGTCCTGACGGTGCCCCTAAACGCTCACCTAACGGCGACTGGCTCGCGTTTACCGGCAATGACGATAACGGCATGAGCTCACAGATTTCTCGTCTCTACGTGATGTCCGTGGACGGTGCCCAGTCGCGCGTGCTGACCTCAGACTTAGATCGCAGTGTTACCGGCTTTGCATGGGACACCGACGGTGAGGGAATTTACTTTACATACGATGATAAGGGCGTTGGCCAACTCGCTCGTACCGACCTAGACGGTGATTACCAGCAGTTAACCGATCGCGTCGGCGGTTTATCCTATGGTCGTCCATACGGTGGCGGCGACTTTTCAGTGGCCGGTGACGATCAAGTACTATACACCTTATCAAACCCACTGCGTCCCGCTGACTTAGCATGGTGGGATGACGGCGATAGCCAGCAAGTCACGCAACTTAATGAAGATGCGCTCGGTCATAAGCAGCTCGCGCAGGTTGAGGAAATCACTTATAAGTCGTCAGTGGACGGTCGAGATTTGCAAGGCTGGATTGCTTATCCACCCAACTTTGATAAAGATAAAGACTATCCGTTAATTCTAGAAATACACGGTGGCCCTCACACGAACTACGGTCCACGCTTTTCGGCTGAAGTACAGCTGTACGCAGCAGCTGGCTATGTCGTGCTGTACACCAACCCTCGGGGCTCAACCAGCTATGGTGATGATTTTGCCAATGAAATTCACCAGAACTATCCAAGTCATGACTATGATGATTTGATGGATGGGGTGGATGCCGTTATCGATAAAGGCTTTATCGATGAAGATCAACTGTATGTTACGGGTGGCAGTGGCGGCGGCGTATTGACCGCTTGGATTGTTGGACATACCGATCGGTTCCGTGCGGCGGTAGTGGCGAAGCCTGTTATCAACTGGTATAGCTTCGTATTAACGGCGGATATGTATAACTACTTCTATCAGTATTGGTTCCCAGGTTTACCGTGGGACAACCTCGAGCACTATATGAAACATTCACCTATCAGCTACGTCGGTAACGTCACAACGCCCACTATGTTATTGACAGGTGAGCAAGACTACCGAACACCGATGTCTGAAACCGAACAGTACTATCAGGCGTTGAAATTAGCGGGGGTAGAAACAGCGATGGTGCGGATTCAAAACTCAGGTCATAGCATTTATGCACGTCCGAGTAATTTGATGAGCAAAGTTGCTTATATCTTATACTGGTTTGAAAAACACAAATCAGACGATTAAACGTACTTAATCGCATCGAAGCCGGCCCTAGCGCCGGCTTTTTCATATTTCAACGGGCCTTATTGGATACTCTCTAAGTAGCGGTTAACCGCGTACTCTGGCGTCACTTTATCGCGCAGTGCCCACTGATCATGGTCAAGGTTCACTGGCTCGTTTAGCATCGCCAGCAAACGTTCAGCCAACGCATTCGGGTCATTCATCGGTACCAGCCAATCGTCCAAAATACCCTCAGCGATTTCTGTCGGACCACACTGACAGCGTGTCGAAACAAATGGCGTGCCACAGACAACAGACTCAACAAGTACGTTAGGCAGACCTTCAAAATCTGAGCTTAACGCCAAACATTGTGCTTGTTTAATCCATGGGAACGGATTGTTTTGAAATCCGGGCACAATCACATCGTCGTGTGCATCAAACCGATCGAGTAACCGCTTAAGCTTTTTATCTTTGCGAGTTAACAGCACTAATTTAACGTCGGGACGGTGTTGGCGAACCTGCTTAAACGCAGCTAAAAGTACATCATGGCGTTTTGCCTTTGCGCAACGACCGATATGAATGACATAGGGCGTATCAGGAATCGCATCGTTAGTCTGCGCTGCTTGTTGTTGGATATCGTCCCAGTCAATCGGATTGTGGATCGATTCAACCGCACCGAGCGGTAGCCAATCATGAGCAGCTGCGTATTCACGAGCTAATTCGTCCGATACAGCAATGACATGTTGATCCTTGAGTGACAACTTTTTGCGCTTTAATCGCCAGTGCTTTAACCAACTCATCCGGCGTGCGGTTGTCATTTCGCCTTCGAGCGAAGTATGCACGACATAACGTTTAGGAATATCACGGGGTAAGCGACGCACCACCCAATGCGCTTCATCTAAATGGGCAAACAGCGCGTCAATGCGGCTGTCGCTGTCTCCCTCGATTGTTTTTAAGCAGCGCTCAAGGGAAGCAACCATTTGCTTTGATTTACCCAATAAATCGATATTCTTGGTGTTCTCGAATGGCAGCATATGAATGTTGGTGAGCTTTTCGATGTCGTAGACACCTTTAGTGCACAACACGACAATATGATGGTCGATGCCACGCTTGAGAAACTGTTCATGTAAGCGTAGACAGACTTTTTCGGCGCCACCACCTGTCAAGGTCGGTACCACAGTTACGATAGTTGTCATCGGTGGCTCGCTTTTTTTAATTTAAATTTGATAGACTCTTTTAGCTTTGTCCAACGGCGCTGCTTCAGGTCTTTGCGTTGTGCCATTTGCTGAATTTCGCTTTCCGCATCACTGACATTGGCAACGTAGGGTACCAATCCCTGTACCTTAATGCCGAGTTCCCACTCCCACTGCAGATCCACATCGATAGCCCGGAAAAACGGTGGGCGATGAGTGAGTAACGCTTGTGCCCCTGTTAAACTGACAGCCTGTGCGACTGTTCCTGTCGGTGCTTTAGGATAGTCTACCAGCGTAAAGTTGTTAATCGAGAGACGTGTTTGATATGGGCGCTTTTTAAAAGGATTAGCTAATTTAATGTAATCCCAAGCGTGAGTGTGGGTTAACTGTTCGATCTCAGCGATAGCCTCGGGAAAGCCGTCGTCGAGCACTAGGTCATCCTCTAACACGATGGCGAAATCTAGCGCTTCAGCGATAATACGTCGCCAACATTCAACATGGCTGAGATAACAACCCATTTCACCTATAGTCAGATTATAAGCCGTGCGGCGCTCGGCTTGCTCAATATCAAAAGCTGCATCAATCTCTGCCTTGGTGAGCTGAGAGCCATCAACCGCCGCAATGCGTTCAAAAGGGACGTTCAGGCGATTCAACTGCTGCGCCGCTTTTTCTAAACGCTCAGTGGAGCGATCTAAGTTAATTAGGAAAACTTTATAATTCATCAGCGGCTCGATCCTTGCTGCAAACGCTTAAACAGCGCCAAATACTGCTGGCTCATGTGTGTTTGGGTATACTGCGATAATGCATCTTGGCGCGCCTTTGCACCGAGTTGGTTACAGAACGCATCATCACTAAGTAGTCGTTCAATTTGATCCGCCAAGTGCTCAGCGTCTTGGTGACGATGAGTCAGGCCATTGCACTCTTCAGCGATGACTTCTTGTACGCCAGGTACTTGACTGCCTATCACCGCGCAACCCGCTGCCATCGCCTCTATCAAGGTCAACGGCATACCTTCATAATGGGTACACTGGACAAAAATACGTGTGTTTTTAAGCAATTCGGGTACATCCGAACGATAGCCCGCAAACTCGATCTGAGCGTCCAGCCCTAACGCTTGCACCTGTTGCTTTAATGGCTCAACAACACGCGCTTTACCCTTGCCAATCAGTTGTAGCTTAACCCTGACCCCACGCTGTTGCAAAATACCGACTGAGGCGATTAGCGTGCGGTGATCCTTCTGTTTGGCGATACGCGCCACCATGATAACGTCACCCGCGCGTTCCGAGGCAGGGCTGGGTAACTCTGAAAATGCATCGGGCTTGATGCCATTGCTAATCGCTATGCATTTGTCAGCGTCATAACCTCGCTTTAGGAGTACTTGGCGGACACCTTCCGAACAGCCAACAATGGCATCCGTAACTGCATTCAATTTGCGCGACAGCCAATAGCGAAATCGGGTGTAACGCTCTCGTGTGTTGTGTTCCACTTGAACAATATGCGGCACACCGGCTAAGTAAGCGGCCAAGCGGCCCCATAAATGTTCGCTAAAACCGTGGGCAACAAAAACATCAGGTTTTAATTGGTGACACAGACGCACGAGCGCAAAGACGGTTGTGAGGTGTAGCCAGTTATTAACGACATACACGCGTATACCTTCCTGCCTGAGCGCTTCGACCCGTTGTTTTGGCATGTGACTTTTCTTTCGAAGCACTAAAATGCTTTCTACGCCGGGCTCGTGTTGTGTCGCACGCACCAAGGATAGAGCGACCTGTGTGGCGCCGCCGGAAAAACCGCCCGTAACAAAATGAATGACTCGCAAAAACGATGTACCTTTTAAAACCTAGCTATTGAGTGGCATTATAGGGCAAAGTGAATCATCAAGTAAGGTCGTATCATGGCAAAAGCGTGGCAGTCACTTCTCGCTGAGGAAAAGCAAAAGGATTACTTCGTGCAACTGATGCAGCGTGTCGAGCAAGCGCGAGAAACAGAGGTGATCTTTCCACCCGAATCCGAGGTGTTTAATGCGCTTAAGCTGACAGCACCAGAGCAGGTTAAAGTGGTCATTTTAGGGCAAGATCCTTACCATGGGCCAGGGCAAGCCCATGGTTTGAGCTTTTCGGTACCCGAAGGTGTCAAACTACCGCCTTCATTGCGGAATATTCTCAAGGCAATTATGCAAGATTACCCCGAAGCACAAGCACCGACTCATGGTGACTTAACGGCTTGGGCGCACCAAGGTGTCCTGCTACTCAACACGGTGCTCACCGTGGCACAGGGTCAGGCACACAGTCATGCAAACTGGGGCTGGGAAACCTTTACAGACACCGTAATTGAACGCTTAGCTAACGAATACGAAAACATTGTCTTTATGTTGTGGGGCGCCCATGCACAGAAAAAAGCAGCGCTTATTCCAAACGATAAGCATTGCATTTTAAAGGCACCTCATCCATCACCGCTATCCGCACACCGCGGTTTTTTCGAGGCGCGCCATTTCGTACAAGCCAATGATTATTTAATGGCTCACGGACGCGCCCCCATTCAATGGGCGCCAGGTATTAACGGTGCTTAGCTAGACGGGTAAACTGCTTGATCGCCGCCAACATATGCAGCGTAATTAAGCCGGGTAGTACATAAGTGGCGAGTAATTTGTGTATCTCTTCGGCCGGTTCGTGGAGCGCTGACCAACTCGAAAGGTCGATAAGCCAAGTTGTCTGCGATGTCAGTGTGATACCTTCACCCTCGGTAAATAGATAAAGGGGACCGGTGATTAATACCACCAGCAAGGTCAGTAACATTAAACTTTGCAGCCACTTGGCAAATTTAAATGTCGCCTGCTCATCAGCGTCGGGCTGACGGAACCCCGCAATCGCCCTAAAACCGATTCTTATCAACAAAAATAGACCTAAGTAGAAACCTGTGGTGACATGAATGCCCTCAACGGCATGTTTAAAAGTGCGCTCGTCGGCAAATAGCATCATAAATCCAAGCGTTAACATAATCGATAAGGCAATCACGGTCAGCCAATGCATCAGTTGGGCAAGCGCAGAATAGTGTGTGGAAGTATTCATAATCTCAGACTCTTTCATTTGTTTACTAAAGCCTATGCGGAAAAGCTTAAATTTAGCTTAAGCTTAAGCAACTTTGCTTAACGCCTTGATTACAAATGGCTATATCATGATCCATGTCACGCAAGCTTCATCACCGGTTAACATTTTTGAAACAAATTCCTTTTATTCTCGCTCGGAGTGTGGTAATTAATCATATGTGAACAAATTGTTGAGCAGTTTGTTTTGTGCGCTAATCCATAATTATAATGATACTGAGAGGTAGTCATGGACCATTCAGAAGAGCTTCAAAAAGTAAGTGAGAAATCATCGAAAGGACGCACAACGAAGCGCAAATGGCGTGAGATAGAACAACTCAAAGAAAAGTATCGTCTACGCGAAGAGCTGACTGACATCGATTCTTCGTTCGATATCGACTTAGAAGAAATCGAGCTTCGATAAAACAAAAAGGCCGGCAAATTTGCCGGCCTTTGTCGTTCTTATCATCGCGTTTAGTCGTTGCTTTCTGGCTTCTTGCGCAGTTGTGCGAGCATCTGCTTAAGTACCTTAGGTGCGCCGGCCACGATATGGCCGCTTTGAACATAATTGTGACCGCCTTCAAAATCGGTCACGATGCCGCCTGCCTCACGAACCAGGAGATCACCGGCCATCAAATCCCAGGGTCTCAAACCAAACTCGAAAAAGCCATCGTAACGACCGGCTGCGACATAGGCGAGGTCGAGGGCTGCAGCACCGGCGCGGCGCATATCTGCACAACGCTCGAATAAGCGACCAAACATGGCTTGATATTCATCGTAGCGGTGTTTCGCTTTAAAAGGGAAACCCGTTGCGAGTAACGCGCCATTGAGTTCGGTCAATGGCGACAGACGTAGACGACGTCCGTTGAGCTGAGCGCCCGCGCCACGTGATGCGGTGAATAGTTCTTCGCGTACAGGATCGTAAACGACGCCTTGTTGTACCGTTCCTTTATGAACGACGGCAATCGAGATACAGAAGTGAGGAACACCGCGCAAGTAATTTGTTGTGCCATCCAACGGATCGATAACCCACTGAAAGTCGTTATCTTTTCCCGTTTGCGTGCCGCTTTCTTCAGCGATAATACCGTGTTCAGGATACGCCTTTTTGATGGTATTGATGATCGCTTGTTCTGCCGCCTGATCCATTTCAGATACCCAATCATTCGGGCCTTTGGCGGTTGCATCGATCGGTTGACCCTGATCGAATTCTTTAAGCAAAATTTTACCGGCTGCACGCGCTGCGCGCACCGCAATGTTTAACATCGGATGCATTTTCAAATTACCTGTGCTGTGAAAGAACGAATTTTAAGGTCGCGCATATTACCAGTGTTGAGGTAGAATGCGCAACTTTTCTACACTGGGTAAAATTAGATAAAGGCACTGTCATGCTCGATAACGTTCGAATTGTACTGGTGAATACCTCACATACTGGCAACATCGGTTCCGTCGCACGGGCGATGAAAACCATGGGTTTTAGCGATCTAGTATTAGTCGACCCGGTTTCGGAGCCGGACAGCCATGCATCGGCGCTCGCCGCTGGCGCCACCGATATTCTAGCCAACGCCCGTATTGTTGAACGACTCGATCAAGCGATAGATGATTGTGGCTTAGTGCTTGCTACAAGCGCACGTAATCGTACGCTCGACTGGCCCTTACTTGGCCCACGTCAAGCGGCAGGGCAAGTGTTAAGTGAAGCACCAAAATATCCTGTCGCTATCGTATTTGGTCGCGAAAACAGTGGTCTAACGAACGAAGAGTTGCAGCAAAGTCATTTTCATTTACATATTCCGACCAACCCTGATTATGGTTCGCTGAACTTGGCGATGGCCGTTCAAACCGTATGTTACGAAGTACGCATGCAGTTCTTAGAACAGGACGAAACGCCAGAAGTCACTCAAGCGTACCCTCGCGTTGAGGCGCTCGAACAGTTTTACCAACATTTAGAGTCGACGCTAACAGATACCGGTTTTATTATTCGTCAACATCCAGGTCAGGTTATGACTAAGTTGCGACGTTTATTTAATCGCGCGCGCCCCGAGGAAAATGAGCTTAATATTTTGCGCGGCATGCTTGCTTCAGTCGATAAACACACGAAAAATTCGGACTCGTAGAATACTTGACTAATTTAGTCGGAAAAGTACACTAACTAAGAGGAAGATTATACTGAGCCATTAAAGGGGGAGATTGATGCGTCTGACTTCAAAAGGTCGCTATGCAGTGACAGCGATGCTCGACGTCGCGATGTTTGCTAAGCAAGCACCCGTACCCCTGGCTGATATCTCAGAGCGCCAAGGTATTTCTTTGTCTTATCTGGAGCAACTCTTTGCGCGTTTGCGCAAACGTGGGCTGGTAATCAGCGTGCGTGGGCCGGGCGGAGGCTACCGTTTGGGTCGCGACGCCGATTCAATTTCCGTGGGTGCGGTCATTGATGCGGTAGACGAGTCAATAGATGCAACCAAATGCCAAGGCAAAGGTAACTGTCATAACGGTGAACAGTGTTTGACTCACTCGCTTTGGGAAGGTCTTAGCGATCGTATCGCACAATTTCTGGATGGAATCACCCTCGCGGAACTAATGGCGACCAAGGAAGTGGCGCAAATTGGTCATCGTCAAGCAGGCGAGCATAGCCAGAAAATAGAGCTTAATGTGCTGTAATATCGGAGAGTTGTTTTGAAACAGCCGATCTATCTAGATTACGCGGCAACCACGCCCGTGGACAAATCTGTCGCAGATACCATGATGAAATACTTAACAGCGGATGGTATTTTTGCCAATCCCGCATCGCGATCGCATCGTCTCGGTTGGCAGGCGGAAGAGGCGGTAGATATCGCACGCAATCAAGTGGCGGATTTAATCAACGCCGATCCGCGCGAGATTGTGTTCACCTCGGGCGCGACAGAATCGGATAATTTAGCACTCAAAGGTGTCATGCATCAGGCGCGTAATAAAGGGAAACATCTTATTACTGTAGCGACCGAACACAAGGCCGTCATTGATCCAGCACTGCAGCTCGAGCGAGAAGGTTTTGATGTGACGTTTTTATCAGTCGATAAGGACGGCTTAATTGATACCCAAGCATTACAACAAGCGCTGCGTGAGGACACGGTATTAGTCAGTGTGATGCATGTAAACAACGAGCTTGGCGTTATTCAAGATATCCCCGCTATCAGTGCATGGTGTCGGGAGAACAACGTACTGCTGCATGTCGATGCTGCGCAAAGTGCCGGTAAACTGCCACTCGATGTAGAGCAACTCGGTGTTGATTTGCTTTCCATATCGGCTCATAAAATGTACGGTCCGAAAGGCATCGGTGCGCTCTATGTACGTCGTAAACCTAAAGTACAACTTGAGGCTGAAATGCATGGGGGCGGGCACGAACGCGGGATGCGTTCAGGCACCCTGGCAACTCATCAGATTGTTGGCTTAGGTGCAGCGGCACAGCTCGCAAGTCAGCGCTTAGACGATGATCGTGAACATTACAGTGCGCTAAGCCAGTTGTTTCTCGAAAAGTTACTAGCCGAACCTGGCATCAAGCTCAATGGTCATGCGTCCCATCGTGTACCCAACATTATGAATATCAGTTTTGCCAACGTCGAGGGCGAGCTGTTGTTAATGTCGTTGAAAGACTTGGCGATTTCATCAGGATCTGCTTGCACTTCAGCGAGCGTTGAACCGTCTTATGTGTTGCGTGCGATTGGTTTGGCAGATGAACTAGCGCATGCATCATTGCGCTTTAGTGTAGGCCGCGACACCACCATGCAAGAGATGGAATATGCCGCGGACCATGTGCTGAACACTTATCGCGTGTTAGCTGCGCAGTAAGTCAGCGAAGGTTTTACGAAATTTTGCCAGCTTAGGTGAGATAACCGCTTGGCAATACGGATTCTCCGGATTGCGATTAAAGTAATCATCATGGTAATCCTCGGCACTGTAAAAGGTGTCGAGTGGTGCAACTTCGGTCACTATCGGATCTTCAAATACCGCATCGTTTTCAAGTTCATCAATCAGTTCCAACGCGACTTGTTGTTGCTCATCATCATGATAAAAGATAGAAGTACGATACTGTGTGCCGACATCGTTACCTTGACGATTTACTTGGGTGGGATCGTGCAGGGTAAAAAAGATTTCTAAAATCTGTCGATAACTAATAATCGACGGATCAAAAGTTAACTGTACAACTTCCGCATGACCGGTATCGCCATTGCAGACCTGTTTATAGGTTGGATTCTCGGTGTCACCACCAGTGTAACCTGACTGCGCCGACTCAATGCCTTTAAGTTGGTTAAATGCTGATTCAATACACCAAAAACATCCACCGCCTAAGGTAGCTTTTTGGAACTGGGTCGTATTCGACATATGACGGACTCCTTTTGGACGTCTATAAGGCTAAACGTTTTTCGATACTAGCTGAGAACGAGTTAAAAAACAATCAATAGATATTCGATTTTTTCCGAGATCTAACGTATAATTCGCGCGGAAATTTTCACCTCTGGTTAAATACCCATTTTGGAGTAAAAAAGATGGCTTTAGAGCGCACTTTATCAATTATTAAGCCCGACGCGGTTGCGAAAAACTTAATCGGCGCAATCTATAATCGTTTCGAAAGCGCAGGTTTGCGTATCGTAGCGTCAAAAATGATGCACTTGAGCAAAGAACAAGCTGAAGGCTTCTATGCCGAACACAGCGAGCGTCCTTTCTTCGGCGCATTGGTTGAATTCATGACTTCAGGTCCAATCGTAGTACAAGTATTGGAAGGCGAAGAAGCTATCCTGAAAAACCGTGAAATCATGGGTGCAACGAACCCAGCCGACGCATTGGCGGGCACGCTTCGTGCAGACTATGCTGAAACTATCGACGAGAACGCAGTACACGGTTCTGACGCAGCTGAAACAGCAGCACGCGAAATCGCGTACTTCTTCAGCGATGAAGAGATCTGCCCACGTACTCGATAAGTCTCGCCTCTTGAGCAAGACTGATCGTTTAACGAATGAAATCGTGCGCCCGTTGGCGCACGGTACTTTTTAGATACAGGAAATTTATGACCAACGCTATCGATAAAAAAGTGAATCTTCTAAACCTGAACCGCGACGGGATGAAAGCCTTTTTCAAAGATATGGGCGAAAAACCGTTCCGTGCCGACCAGGTCATGAAATGGCTCTATCACTTTTGTGTCGACGACTTTGATGAGATGACCAATCTCAACAAAGGATTACGCGAGAAACTCAAACAATGTGCTGAAATTCGCGCGCCAGAAATCCGTGAACAACAGCAGTCAAGCGATGGCACCATTAAGTTCGTGATGACATTGTTTGATGGTCAAGACGTTGAAACTGTGTGGATTCCAGAACGCGATCGCGCCACATTATGTGTCTCGTCACAGGTAGGCTGTGCCCTTGAGTGCACTTTCTGCTCAACGGGTCAACAAGGGTTCAACCGTAACCTCAACGTAGCGGAAATCATCGGCCAAGTGTGGCGTGTGAATCAGCTACTAGGAGCCTATGGTAAAACAGGTATTAAACCTGTAACTAACGTCGTCATGATGGGGATGGGCGAACCGTTGCTTAACCTCAACAATGTGGTGCCAGCGATGGACCTTATGATGGACGATTATGGTTTTGGTTTGTCTAAACGTCGAGTCACCTTGAGTACCTCAGGTGTGGTACCCGCATTGGACAAGCTACGCGAGCAAATCGATGTAATGCTCGCTATTTCGTTGCATGCGCCTAACGACGAACTGCGCAATGAAATCGTACCGATCAATAAAAAGTACAACATCGAACAGTTTTTAGAGTCGAGTCGTAAATACGTTGAGCAGTCAAAAGCTCAGCATAAAGTAACGGTTGAGTATGTCATGCTCGATCACGTAAACGACTCGATGGATCAAGCGCATGAGCTCGCGCGTACGCTTAAAGATACACCGAGCAAAATCAACCTGATTCCGTTTAATCCATTCCCAGGATCTGATTATGGTCGTTCGAGTAATTCGCGTATTGACCGTTTCGCTAAGGTATTAATGGACTATGGTTTTACCGTCATGGTTCGTAAAACTCGAGGCGACGATATCGATGCCGCATGCGGTCAGTTGGTCGGTGATGTGATCGATAGAACTAAACGTATTCTCAAGCGCCAACAAGCACAACGTGGCGGTAGCTCGATTGAGGTGAAATCGAGCTAATCAGTAACGGCGCACTCGAGTTACTAATGAAGGAGTATCTCAGTGCGTTGGTTGATAGTTATCCTGATGAGTTGGGGGTTAAGCGCTTGTGCTGCAACAGGCCGTAACGCGGCTGCCGATGCCCACTTACGCGCAGGGATGGCGTATTTGAAGCAAAATCAATTGGATCATGCTGGCCGTCATTTAAAGCAAGCATTTCTCGCCGCTCCTCGGCGCATTGATACCGTCCTAGCGCTCGGCCACTGGTATTTAAGTAAAGAACGTGTCAATTCCGCGTTGCTACTTTACCAAGAAGCATTATCATGGCAACCTATGAGCGGAGTTCTGCACAACAATTATGCGGTAGCGCTGTGTTTATCAGGTCAGCACCAAGCAGCCGAGCGCGCATTTGCCCAAGCTAAACGCTTAGGCGCGCAATCAGGTCAGCAAAATAACTGTGCACAACGTCGCTAGAATGCAATTCGCTTAACTTTAGTTAAACTAGGGAACGACCCAAAGATCATGACTGCCGATAACTCATCTGCAAATAACAGCTCAAGCGCGGACCAAAATAACGAACAACCAATGTCGTCGCCAGAGCAACCGAGTCGCCCAACAGCAGGCCCTGGGCATATACTCAAACAGGCGCGCGAAGCAAAATCGATGACGCCACGTGAGGCTGCCGATCGCCTACGCTTGCGACTGCAAGTGATTGAACTCATCGAAGCAGATGATTATACCACTTTCTCAACCACGACCTTTGTCAAAGGCTACTTGCGTGCCTATGCAAAGCTGCTAGGTGTTGACCAAAGCCAAATCGATGAAGCGTATAAGTCACTTAATATTCAAGAGCCAGAAAGCACACCGATGCAAAGCTTTTCGCGTCGTGTAAAACACCAAGAAAGTGACAACCGACTGATGATGATTACTTGGTTGGTGGTTGTGGTGGTTATTGCGTTAGTGATTTGGTGGTGGCAAGACAGCGATTTAAGCTTTTCCAAGCTGAGCAACGACGTTGAACAAGCAGTCACTGAGCAAAGCGAGTCAGCGCAACCAGAAAACCGCGAAGATACGCCGACCATACGTCAGTCAAACGAATCCCAAGAAACAACATCGGGCGAGCAACCTGTACTCGAGTCTGAAGTCAGCGCTGCCGATGCAAGTACCTCGTTAAGTATCAATGACCCTGCACAACAGGATGAAATGAATTCAGACGCTATCGAGCAGCCCGTTTCAGAACTGCCAGAAACATCGGCGAATCCACAAGAAACCCCGGAAGTGACAGAGCAAGCATCAGACGGTAACGAGGTCAACGACTCGGGTGACACAGACGCGCAAGAGCAAGCACCTGTGGTAGAAGCTGAACCAACTGTGGCAGAGAATACAGAAACTACAGAAAATTCAGCAGATGCCGCACCAGCCGCTACGTTGGTGATGGAATTTAGTGAAGAATGCTGGGTAAAAGTTGAAGACGCCGATGGCGAAGTGCAAGCGATTGGTACCAAAGCACAGGGCTATCGTATGCCGGTACCCGGCTCAGCGCCGTTTTCGGCAACCATTTGTAAGCCTGCCGCTGTGACTATAACCTACGCGGGCAATACGCTAGACTTGTCACAATATCGCCAAGATCGTGTGGCACGATTAACGATTCCTTCAAGCAATTAAGAGACTGAGTGTAAGCCGTTATGATGCACGAAAATCCAATTAAGCGCAGACCTTCCCGTCGGATTTATGTAGGTAATGTGCCGATTGGAGACAATGCGCCCATTGCCGTTCAGTCGATGACCAACACTGAAACAACCGATGTGCAAGCCACTGTTGAGCAAATTAAACGTATTGCTGCAGCAGGAGCCGACATTGTCCGTGTTTCGGTGCCGACGATGGACGCGGCGGAAGCGTTTAAGCTGATCAAACAACAAAGTCCTGTTCCGTTAGTCGCGGATATTCACTTCGATTATCGTATTGCACTCAAAGTGGCTGAATACGGTGTCGACTGTTTACGAATTAATCCAGGTAATATCGGTCGAGAAGACCGTATTCGCGCCGTCGTCGATGCGGCACGGGATAAGAACATTCCAATTCGCATTGGTGTGAATGGCGGTTCGTTAGAGCGTGAGCTGCAAGAGAAGTATGGTGAACCAACACCAGAAGCGCTGGTTGAATCTGCGATGCGACATGTCGATATCTTGGACCGCTTAGACTTTCAAGATTTTAAAGTCAGTGTTAAAGCGTCCGACGTGTTTTTAGCGGTAGAATCATACCGCCTATTGGCTAAGCAAATCGAGCAGCCGTTGCATTTAGGTATTACCGAAGCAGGTGGCCTCCGCAGTGGCTCGGTTAAATCCTCCATTGGCTTAGGCATGTTATTAGCAGAAGGCATCGGTGATACTTTACGCGTGTCACTGGCCGCTGATCCTGTCGAAGAAATCAAAGTGGGCTTTGATATCCTTAAATCTCTGCGTATCCGCTCGCGCGGTATTAACTTCATTGCTTGCCCTAGCTGTTCACGCCAAGAATTTGATGTGATTTCTACGGTGAATGCGTTGGAGCAACGACTCGAGGACATCACCGAGCCGATGGATGTGTCGGTTATTGGCTGTGTGGTCAATGGTCCCGGTGAAGCTTTGATTTCAGAAGTCGGTCTGGCCGGTGCAAAAAGCAAGAGTGGCCTGTACATCGGCGGTGAGCGCCAAAAACTGCGACTTGATAACAATGATCTCGTCGATCAATTGGAAGCTCAGATCCGTGATCGCGTTGAATATGTCAAAAAGCATCGCATTGACGTAAAAGAAATCGACAACTGATTTTACCCGCCGTCGTAAAGACTCTATAATACGCGCTTATTTTGTAGGCTAAACGGAAGAGTGACCGTGGCAAAGACCATCCAAGCAATTCGAGGAATGAACGACCTGTTACCGGAGCAAACGGCTGCTTGGCAACAGGTCGAGGCAATTATCCGTCAAGTTGCCGCAAGCTATGGCTACCAGGAAATACGCATGCCTGTGCTCGAGAGCACGGCATTGTTTAAACGTTCTATTGGTGAAGTGACCGATATCGTCGAAAAGGAAATGTATACGTTTGACGATCGTAACGGCGAGAGCGTGACCTTGCGCCCAGAGGGCACCGCCAGTTGTGTGCGTGCCGGTAATCAACATGGTTTGCTGTACAATCAGATTCAACGTTTGTGGTACATGGGCCCCATGTTCCGCTATGAGCGCCCGCAAAAAGGCCGCTACCGCCAATTCCATCAATTTGGTATCGAGACCTTTGGCCTCGAGGGCGCAGATGCTGATGCTGAAGTCATTCTTTTGTCAGCTAGACTTTGGAAAGCACTCGGTATCGCCGACCAAGTTGAGCTACAACTGAACTCGCTTGGCTCAAATGAAGCGCGAGCACGCTATCGTGATGCATTACGGGACTATTTAGAACAATATAAGAGTGAGTTAGACGAAGACAGTCAACGTCGACTAGATTCTAATCCGCTGCGTATTTTGGATTCGAAAGACGCCAATACGCAGCAACTGTTAGAACACGCTCCTAAGCTATCGGACTACTGGGATGAAGAGTCCAAACAGCATTTCGATGAGTTAAAGGCACGTCTAGATGCCGCAGGCATTCAATATGTATTCAACGAGCGCCTCGTGCGTGGTCTTGATTACTATAACCGCACCGTGTTCGAATGGGTCACTACCGCGTTAGGGGCTCAAGGTACCGTGTGTGCCGGTGGCCGTTACGATGGTTTGGTTGAGCAACTGGGCGGCAAGGCAACACCGGCTGTTGGCTTCGCGATGGGCATGGAACGTTTAGTATTGCTGTTACAAGAGCAAGAAAAGCTTGCACCGCGCCGCGCCGTGGATGCCTATTTGATGCCTTTAGGTGAAGCTGCGGAACTTAACGCCCAAGCTGTTGCCGAAAAGCTGAGAAATGAACTGCCGGACCTGCGCATCGTCGTGCATAGCGGTGGTGGCGCAATGAAAAAACAAATTAAGAAAGCCGATAAATCCGGTGCTGAAGTGGCGCTGATTTTAGGCGAAAATGAATTAGAAAATAATCAGTTGACTGTCAAACCCTTGCGGACGACTGATGACCAACAAACATTCGGTTGGAGCGAGCTGATTGTCGCGCTCAAGCCATTGACACAAGAATAGGGGTGTCCTGTGGATCAAACAGAAGAACAACAAGTAGAACGAATTAAAGAGTTTTGGGCTGAACACGGTAAAGGCATCATCGCAGGCGCGATTATTGGCTTAGGCTTGTTCTTTGGTTGGCGCTATTACGACAAAGCGACTATCGAAGCGCAAAACACAGCCTCACGTGGCTACGAAGCCGTAGTGAGCCAGCTCAATGCCGGTGAAGAAGGCGCAATCACTAACGCACAGAGCTTTATCAAATCGCATCAGGATTCACAGTACGGCTATCTCGCCGCGTTGCAATTGGGTCGCTTTGCGGCGCAAGAGGGCGACCTCGCAACCGCGGTCACGTCATTCCAATCGGTGATTGATGGTGGTGCAGATGATAACTTATCTGCAATCGCCCGTGTGCGTCTTGCGCGTGTATTAACCGCACAAGAGCAGTTCCAACCAGCATTGGATGTACTCAACGCAGAGTTACCCAAAGCTTATTTAGCATTCGCTAACGAAATTAAAGGCGATGTTTATGCCGCTCAAGGCGATATAGCTAAAGCGCGTGAGGCCTATGAAAGCGCACTGAACAGCGATGGTTCAACACTGTCTCCGGCAGTAGAACTTAAACTCAACAGCTTGGCGAAGTCATAATGCAGTCTAAAACAGCGATGAAATCTCTATTTCGTACCAGTCTGATTGCCTTAGCAGGGCTTTCACTGTCGGCGTGTTCTTTGTTTGGTGATGACGACGAAGAGATCACGGTTGCTCCGTTGCAACCTGTGAGTCAGCAGGTGGATACACGTATTAAATGGGAGCGTTCAGTCGGTGACGGTGTTGGTGAATACTTTTCTCGCCTGAATCCGACCGTTGCCTACGGTAAGGTGTTTGCCGCAGATCGCCAAGGTGTGGTGAAAGCGTTTGATAAAGAAACCGGTAAAACACTGTGGGAAGTTGAGTTACATGATCTTATCGAGATCAACGAAGGTGTTGATGACGGATGGTTTAGCGGCTTGTTTTCATCACCATTCCCAGCGCGCATCTCAGGTGGCCTTGTTGCCCAGTATAATAAGCTATTTTTAGGCACCGAAAACGGCGATGTTGTCGCGATTGACACCGAAACAGGTGAGCTCGCATGGCACGCTGAAGTGGGTAATGAAGTGACGTCTGACCCAGCTGTCGGTGAAGGTATGGTCGTAGTGCACACCACCGGTGGTAAAGTGATTAGCTTATCGGCAGATACCGGTGAGCAAAACTGGGTTCACGAATATCAAACACCGACGCTGACATTACGTGGCGCCTCAGCGCCTAGCATTGTCAGTGGTGGTGTGATTCTAGGTGATTCTTCGGGGCGTGCATCCGTATTGATTGGTACTAATGGCCAGCAAGCATGGACCCAAGCGGTTGGGGACCCAACCGGCGCAACCGAGTTAGAAGCCCTTGCAGATATCGACTCAAACCCCGTGGTTGTCGGTGGCGTTATATACATGATTGCCTACAACGGTGAGCTGGCCGCACTTGAACTACGTTCGGGCGAAGTCCGCTGGAAGCGTGACTACAGTGCCTATGAAAATCTGCACATTAATGGCGGAAATATTTATCTAACTGATTCAAATAGCCATGTGTTTGGCCTAGATTTGCGTGGCGGTATCGAGCAATGGAGCAACAACGAATTGTTCGGTCGTGCATTAACGGGTCCAACGATCGTTAACAATCATTTAGCACTGGGTGATTTTGAAGGTTACCTGCACTGGTTATCGCCGAGCTCAGGCGAAATTATCGGCCGTATGGACTTAGGTGGAGACGGAATCTACGCTCAGCCAGTAGTCGACGGCAACACGATTTACGTACAAACGCGCGATGGCGACTTATACGCCATCGAGGTTAATTAGGAAGTACTCATACATGTTACCTGTCGTGGCCTTAGTAGGCCGACCCAATGTAGGCAAATCTACATTATTTAATCGTTTAACTCGAACTCGGGATGCGCTGGTAGCAGACTTCCCGGGTTTGACCCGTGATCGTAAGTATGGCCAAGCCAATTATGACGGTTATCAGTTTATAGTTGTCGATACCGGCGGTATTCACGGTGACGAAGAGGGCATCGACGAGGTGATGGCCAAACAGTCGCTGCAAGCGATTGAAGAGGCTGATGTTGTCTTGTTCTTAGTGGATGCGCGCGATGGCGTCACCGTCGGTGACCAAGCGATTGCAACCCATCTGCGCAAACAGAAGAAAAAAGTCTATCTGGTAGCCAACAAAATCGACGGTATCGACGCTGATTCGGCGATGGCGGATTTCTATTCACTTGCGCTTGGCAATCTCTATGGTATCGCTGCAGCGCATGGTCGTGGTGTCGAGTATTTATTAGATTCGTGTTTCAAGCCGCTAGCCGATGATTATCCAGATGTTATTGTTCCGGATGCGCCTGACAGCGAAGATCTTGAGCACGATGAAATTGATTATGATGCATTGCCGCTTAAACTCGCGATAGTTGGTCGTCCGAACGTTGGTAAGTCAACCTTGACCAACCGTATTCTCGGTGAAGACCGGGTGGTAGTGTTCGACATGCCAGGTACCACGCGTGATTCCGTGTATATCCCCATGGAGCGAGATGGACGTGAGTACGTCTTGATCGATACCGCAGGTGTACGGCGCCGTGGGCGTATCGATGAGGCGATCGAAAAATACTCAGTGGTTAAAACCCTGCAAGCAATCGAAGATGCCAACGTGGTGTTGGCGGTTATTGATGCGCGCGAAACCATCAGCGATCAAGACCTTAATCTGATAGGTTTTGCACTAAATGCAGGTCGTTCTATCGTGATTGCGGTAAATAAGTGGGACGGCTTGCAGCAAGACCATAAAGATGAGATCAAACGAGAACTCGATCGCCGCTTGGGCTTTGTCGACTTTGCCCGTTTGCATTTCATCTCAGCGCTGCATGGTACTGGCGTGGGTCACTTATTTGAGTCCGTAGAGGAAGCGTATAAGAGTGCGACCCAACGTGTGTCGACCTCTAAGTTGACCAAAATCATGGAGATGGCACAAGAAGAGCACCAACCACCCTTGGTGGGCGGTCGCCGCGTGAAGTTGAAATATGCGCATGCTGGGGGGTATAACCCTCCGCGTATCGTGATCCACGGTAATCAGGTTACTCGCTTACCAGGGTCTTATCAGCGTTATTTAACGAACTATTTTCGTAAGGCGCTCGGCGTCATGGGAACACCGATCAAAGTCGAGTTCCGTGAACCGAAAAACCCGTATGCAGGTAAGAAGAACAACCTGACGCTATCGCAGCAACGCAAACGTCGTCGCTTGATGAAGTTTGTTAAAAAGAGCAAATAGCACAAAAAAAGAGGTCTTCAGGACCTCTTTTTTTTCCATATCTAGCGACCGGCTACGCGAAATCTTCGTCTTTAAAGACATACTCCGTCAGACAGTAATCACAGGTCATGACAATCTCGCCATCCTGCTCAAGGATCTGTTTAAGTTCGTCGACAGGTACCGAGGCTAATGCCTCTAACGTGCGCTCTTTAGAACAGCCGCAAACAAAACGAACCGGTTGTGACGGATACATATGTACGGTCTCTTCGTGATACAGTCGATGCAGTAGTTGTTCAGCCGGCAGCGTAAACAATTCTTGTGCGGTGACGGTATCCGTCAAAGTCGCTAAGTGCTCAAAGCCCACCATGTCTTTACCTGAGGCAGGCATACGTTGCAAGAACATACCTGCAGCATGCTCGCCATCAGCGAATAACCAAACGCGCGTTGATAACTGTTCAGACTGCTCGAAGTAGTCTTGAATCACCTCGGCGAGCGAATCCGCATCGGCACTGACAACGCCCTGGTAGCGCTCGCCATCCTGCGGCGTTAAGGTAATAATCAGTTGTCCTTTACCTATCAGGCTACGTAAGTCAGTTTCACCAATATCAGCGCGTACCCGAGCAATACCGCGAAGTTCTAACGCATGATTACCATTAACGGCAACAAAGTTGACCGGCCCATCACCTTGCAGTTGCACTGCAATATGACCTTCAAATTTCAGTGTCGCAGTCAGCAACGAAACGGCGGCCATCATTTCACCGAGCAACTGTTGTACCGCGGGATGATATTGATGTCCTTTAATTAAGCTTTGGTAACTACTGGTAAGTTGCACCATCTCACCGCGCACATCTTGCTCAGCAAAACTGTAGCGCGCGAGCTGGTCTGTTGGATAGTCAAGCTGGGTTGTCATGTATTACCACCATCTTTCATTTTAATCAGTTGCCGACGTTGTTTTTTGTCCGGACGCTTGTCGGGGTGTGGGTTATAAAGCGCGTTCAGTTTACGTGCCTCCGCATTCTGTTCACGCTTTTCTATACTCGCCTCAGACTCTTGGTAAAGTAATTGAGCCTCGGGCGCTCCTCGTCGTTGCTCGCTCAGCGCCAACACTTCGACCTCTTTGCTGTCAAAGCCTTGTCGCAAGGTGATTCGGTCACCCACCTGCACGAGCTTAGAGGGCTTACTGCGTTTACCTGCAACATGTACCTTGCCCGCCTGAACCATCTGACGCGCAAGCGCCCGAGTCTTATAAAATCGAGCTGCCCAGAGCCATTTGTCGAGCCTTACACCGCTGTCTTGTGTCATAAAATCGTCACGAAAATATTATAAAATTAGTGTTAATCGATTGTTGACTACTCGTGCCTACGCTACAATGCCAAAACATCAAAATTGTATAATTCGACGATGCGACACTAGCGCTAGCCATCAAGTTGCGTATATTGTATCAAATTCCTATACGGATGTAGCGCATTGCTTCGGTAAAACAACAACGATAAAAGTGAATTAAATTGATAAGCCTAATGCCATCAACCCAGAACGCGAATCAGTGGATATCCCGTTCCGTAACTGTAGTTACGGTGCTTTTGTGGATATGGGTTGTCATTGTTGCGGCGCAAGCGACTTGGTGGTTTATGACGCCTTCACCTGAAACACAACAGCGTCCTAGCGTTGATGTGCGCGCACAAAACCGCGATAACCAAAGTGTCGATCTCGCTAAGCTACAGCAATTACCGATTTTTGGTCGTCAGCAGGCGGGCACGCAGACGCGGGGTAATGATTATGCCAACGCCCCTAAAACATCTTTAAATGTTCGTCTCGTAGGCGTTTCCGCAAGTTCACGACCGGAGCGCTCGGCCGCTATAATCGAACAAGCAGGCAAGCAGTCGACTTATATAGTTGGCGACGCTATTGGTCGCACTCGTGTCACCGTTGAGCAAATTCTCGCTGACCGTGTCATTTTAGATAACGGTGGGCGCTTAGAGACACTGCAATTAGAAGACATTGGCGAAGATCGTCCCGCGCTGTCATTGGTGGTAGAGAGCGGTGAAGCCGAAGCTAATCAAGCAAATAACACCTCGGATGCGTTACAGCGAGTAAAACGTGACCCCGGTCAGTTACTCGATTATGTGTCTATCGCACCCGTTTTAGAACAAGGTAGTCTGCAAGGCTACCGTCTTTCGCCTGGGAATCAGGCCGATATCTTTTACCAAGCAGGCTTTCAGGAAGGTGACCTAGCCGTCGCGATTAACGGCTACGACTTGACCGATATGCAACAAGCTTCTGAGCTGAGCAGCCAGTTACAGGATGCGACCGAAGCGACAGTGACGGTGCTACGTAATGGCGAGCGTATTGAGCTGAGTTTGCAGCTTCCTAACCAGCAGGAATAATAATTATGACAGTTACTCGTTTTGGTCCAAAAACATGGTTGAGCGCGCTGGCTATCGCTATTGGGTCGGTATCAATGACAATGCCCGCGCCGTCAATTGCGCAAGAGTACGCCGCTAGTTTTAAAAATACGGATATCACCGAGTTTATCCAAGTTGTCGGACGTAACTTGGGCAAAACTATCATCATCGATCCCAATGTACGTGGCACCATTGATGTGCGTAGCTACGACGTGATGAATCAAGAACAGTACTACCAATTCTTTTTAAACGTCTTAGAAGTCTATGGCTTTGCCGCAGTGCAAATGGACTCCGGCGTGATTAAAGTTATCCGTGATAAAGACGCTCAACACGCGCCTTTACCAGTAGTCGCAGGTGACCAAAAGGAACAGGGCGACACCATGATCACTCGCGTGGTGCCGGTAGAAAACGTCTCGGTGCGTGAGTTGGCACCGTTATTACGTCAGCTAAACGATCAAACGGGCGGCGGCATGGTGGTGAGCTATGATCCGTCTAACGTCATTATGATGACAGGCCGAGCCGAAACGATCTCACGTTTAGTACAAATTATTGAACGTGTTGATAAAGCCGGTGACCAAGATGTCGACATCGTCGAACTGCAGTACGCTTCGGCACGCGAACTCGTTGGCATTGCTCAAAACCTGTTCGAAAAAGCCAATGCTGATGGCACACCCGCGTTATTGATCCCGAAAATTGTCGCTGACGAGCGCAGTAATAGCGTGATTGTCAGCGGTGAACCTCGGGCACGTTCGCGGGTTGTGAAGTTGATAAAACAACTCGACCAAGACCTTAAAACTGAGGGCAATACTCGCGTGTACTATCTGAAGTATGCGCGCGCAGAAGAGATGGTTGAGGTTTTACAAAACGTCAGTCAGTCGATTAAAGCGGAAGAAGCGAAACAAACAGGTCAAAACTCGATTCGTAACCGCTCTGATAACAGCATTAGTATTAGCGCGCACGAGTCCACGAACACCGTCGTTATCACGGCTGAACCTGACATGTTGTCGGCGCTGGAAAATGTCATCCGCGATCTCGATATTCGTCGTGCGCAAGTACAAGTCGAAGCCATCATCGTCGAGGTACTCGAAGGCGATAACGTCGACTTTGGTATTCAGTGGATCAGTGAAGACGGTGGTTTAGTTCAATACAATACGGGTAACCAAGTGCCTATCGGTAGTTTAGCCGCAGCGGCATATCAAGCACGCCCGCGTGAAGGCACATCAGTCACCACGGTTAATGATAACGGTCAAACCGTGACAACCACCAACCCAGAAGAGCGCGGTAATCTCGATTTACTTGCTAATCTCTTGGGGAGTGTTAACGGCATGATGTTCGGCACCATCAAAGATGATTGGGCCGCTGTTGTTCAAGCTATTTCGCAAGACACCAACTCAAACATCTTGGCGACACCCAGCATTGTCACTGTCGACAATGAAGAAGCAAGCTTCTTAGTGGGTCAGGAAGTGCCGACCATTACCGGGTCGACCTTAGGCAACGATAACGATAGTCCATTCCAAACCGTCGACCGCCAAGAGATCGGTATCAAGCTAAAAGTCACGCCGCAGATCAACGAAGGCAACGCGGTACAAATGGTGATTGAACAAGAAGTGTCGAGTCTAAGTGGTGCGACTTCAGTCGACGTGATTGTAAACAAACGCGAGCTTAAAACCACCGTGATGGCAGAAGACGGAGAAACTATCGTACTCGGTGGTCTCATTGATGAGGACGTACAAGAGTCGGTCTCTAAGATCCCGTTGCTTGGCGATATTCCATTTTTAGGTCGCTTATTTAGCTCGACCTCGACGTCAACGCAAAAACGTAATTTGATGGTGTTTATTCGTCCCACTATTGTACGCGACGGTAGCAAGCTCTCCGACATCAGCAAGCAGAAGTACAACTATATGCGTGCACTCCAGTTGGATCGCCGCTCACGGGGGGTTGCGCTGATGCCGGATAAAGAAACGCCGGTGATGAACGACTGGAACAGCGATTTAACCTTGCCGCCGAGCTTTGAGGAGTACCTCAACGAAAAGGGCGCGATTAAACAAGAGTTAAAAGAGCAACAAGATGACTGATGCCAGCAATATTGCCACAAAGCGCTTACCTTTCAGCTTTGCTAAGCGCTTTGGAGTTGTGGTGGAAGATGGCGAGCCGCCCGTCGTGCATCATCGCGACGGCGCGTCAGCAGAGACATTACTTGAGGTACGGCGCCGTTTAGGTGAGGTATTTACCTTGCAACGGCACGATACCGAAGCTTTTGAGCGCTTGCTGACCCAAGCCTACCAGCGCGACTCATCTGAGGCGAAACAACTGATGGAAGATATCGGCAATGAGTCCGATTTGTTTTCACTAGCCGATGAGCTGCCGCAAACCGAAGACTTATTAGAAAGTGAAGACGACGCGCCTATTATCAAACTGATCAACGCGATGTTGAGTGAGGCGATTAAAGAAGGTGCGTCAGATATTCACATTGAAACCTACGAGAAGCAATTAACCATTCGCTTTCGTATCGACGGCGTTCTGCGTGAGGTGCTGACACCTAATCGCAAGCTGTCTTCATTGTTGGTTTCGCGTATTAAAGTTATGGCGCAGCTGGATATTGCCGAAAAGCGCGTGCCGCAAGATGGACGTATCTCTTTACTGATTGCCGGACGCGCCGTCGATGTGCGGGTTTCGACCATGCCATCGAATCATGGTGAACGCGTGGTACTGCGTTTGTTAGATAAAAACAATGCCCGTCTTAATCTCGAGCAACTCGGTATGACAGAAGCCAACCGCGAAGTATTCGCCGAGCTAATCCACAAACCTCACGGTATTATCTTGGTTACCGGTCCTACCGGTTCGGGTAAGTCGACCACGCTCTATGCCGGATTGACCGAGATTAACTCGAAAGATCGCAACATTTTGACGGTCGAAGACCCGATAGAATACGCAATTGATGGTATCGGGCAGACGCAGGTTAACCCGCGCGTTGATATGACCTTTGCGCGGGGCCTACGTGCGATTTTGCGTCAGGACCCTGATGTCGTTATGGTCGGTGAGATCCGCGATATCGAAACCGCACAAATTGCTGTACAGGCATCATTAACCGGTCACTTGGTTTTGTCGACGTTGCATACCAATACCGCAGCGGGTGCGATAACCCGCTTGGAAGATATGGGCGTAGAGCCATTCTTGTTGTCCTCAAGCCTACTCGCCGTGTTGTCACAGCGCTTAGTAAGGACCTTGTGCCCAGACTGTAAGCAGCCGCATCAGGCCGACGAAAAAGAGCGCGCGTTACTCGGTGTGACTGATTCAGCGTTGACGATTTACCGTGCACAAGGTTGCGAAAAGTGTAATCAGACCGGTTATCGTGGCCGTACGGGCATACATGAACTCATCGAAGTGGATGAGCACGTACGTGAGCTCATTCATAACGGCCACGGTGAGCAATCTATTGAACGCTACGTGCGTAAGCATACCCCGAGCATTCGCAGCGATGGTTTGGCGAAAGTACGTCATGGCGTAACCACCCTTGAGGAAGTTTTGCGCGTAACGCGCGAGGAGTAATCTGTGGCGGCTTTTGAGTATCATGCGCTGGCGGCAGATGGGCGTAAGAAAAAAGGTATCATCGAAGCAGACACCATCCGTCAGGTGCGTCAGCAATTGCGCGACCAAGGGCTTATCCCCATGGATGTTATGCCTGCTGCTGAGCAAGAACAGAAAAAAGGCCAACAGCACAGCCGTTGGCGTCGTGTACGCCGCGTTAAAGCGCAAGATTTAGCGCTGATTACGCGTCAGTTATCCACCTTGGTCAACTCGGCTCTACCCATTGAGCAATGTTTACTCGCTGTAGCAGACCAAAGTGAAAAGCCACGCATGAAACAGCTACTCATGGCAGTACGCAGTAAAGTGGTAGAAGGCTATGGTCTGGCGGAGGCGATGGCCGAATATCCCGGCGTGTTCGATTCGCTCTACACAGCGATGGTTGCCGCGGGTGAAAAGTCAGGTCACTTGGACCAAGTTCTGGATGAGTTAGCCGACTATACTGAGCAACGCCAGCATATGAAGAGCCAGCTCACGCAGGCGTTGGTATATCCAGTAATGCTGACATTGGTAGCAATCAGTATTGTGATATTTCTGCTAGTGTCTATTGTGCCGCAAATCGTGCACAACTTTTCGACGCTCGGGCAAACCTTACCACCCACCACCCAATTTATGATTGGGTTATCGGAGTTTCTACAGAACTGGGGCTTGTTTATCTTAGCCGGTATTGTGGTGTTGGTGCTGGCGTTTAAACAATGGTTAAAGAAGCCCGAGCACGAACTCAAATACCACCGGCGTTTGTTAAAACTCCCTTTATTAGGTCGAGTGATTCGCGGCGTCAGTACGGCGCGTTTTGCGCGCACCTTGAGTATACTGACCTCATCGGCAGTGCCGTTACTCGATGGGCTTAAAATCACCGCCACGGTGATTGGTAACCGTGCGATCAGGGAAGCCGTGGACGAAGCGGCGACGCGGGTACGTGAGGGCGCATCATTGCGTGCGGCATTGCAGGAAACGGGGTTGTTTCCACCAATGATGCTCCACATGATTGCCGCAGGTGAGAAATCCGGTGAGTTGCAGCAAATGTTGCGACGCACCGCAGATAACCAAGACAGAGAATTTGAATCATTGGTGCAAATATCACTCAAAGTCTTTGAGCCGGTACTTATCGTTTCGATGGCCGGGATTGTATTCTTTATTGTATTGTCAATTATTCAGCCAATTTTGCAGTTGAACCAGAGTATAGGGTTTTAAATATGATGCGTAAAAATCAAGGTTTTTCATTGGTCGAAATTATGGTGGTGATCGCCATCATCGGTATTCTCGCTACCATGATTCTCCCCAATGTGTTGGGCAGCCAAGAGCAGGCGAATAAACAGAAAGTGACAGCCGACTTAGTCTCGCTTGAGAACGCGCTAGCACAATATCACTTAGATAACGGCATGTTCCCAACCACGGAGCAAGGTCTTGAAGCCTTGGTTGAGCGTCCGAACGTTGATCCGCAGCCTCGCAACTACCGCAATGGCGGCTATATTCAACGTTTGCCGCAAGACCCATATGGCAACGACTATATGTTACTTAATCCAGGTGAGTACGACGATATCGATATTTTCTCACCCGGTCCCGATCAACAGCCAGGCACTGATGATGATTTTGGTAACTGGATGATCGGACAAGACAACGAATCTAACTAAGAAATGCGCTCATCGGCGTGCAAGCCATCAGGGTTTACCCTTGTTGAAATTCTAGTGGTGATGGCGATCGTGGGATTGATTGCTGCATCGGTGGTATTTACGGTGCCAAGCATGACCCGCGATGAAACCACGCCACAAACCGCTGCTGCGACACTGAAAGCCCAGCTCCAGTGGGCACGCGAGCGCGCCATGATAGAGCAACGTCCGCTCGGGTTGTTACTTAAAACCGAGGGGTATGAGTTTTTAAGGTGGCAACAAACGCAAGAAGGTTGGGGTTGGCAAGCGGTCAGTGAAAAGGGCTTAGCCGCTCAGGATTACCAAGATAACCTCACACTGGAATGGCGCATTGATGAGCCACCCTTTATCGCGCAAGAAAAACAGTTAGAAAACACCCTGTTTTCGCCGTCTGACGATAATCAAGACGAAGAGCAGGTGGTGCCGCAGCTACTGATCCTGCCAACCGGCGAGCTGACACAGTTTTCGATTCAATTTGCCGCACCCTTTAATGCCGAACCGAGTTATTGGCTAATTGCTGATAGCGCTTGGACCACTCGCATAGCCGACAGTGATGAAACGCAATAATCGTGGTTTTACATTAATCGAGGTCATGGTTGCCATCGCCATCTTTGCGATGGCGGCACTGGCAGCGGTGTCGGCTGCCAGTGGTCACCTTAATAGTTTAAGCACCATCCAACAACGTACCTTCGCCCAGTACGTAGCGGCTAACCGACTGACCGATTTGAATCTGGCAAACACCTGGCCGATTAAAGATAATCAGCGTGGGAGTGAACGACAAGGCGGCGTTGAATGGCAGTGGCAACAACAAGTGGTAGAAACGGTCACACCCAATGTGGTGGCGGTGACTATTGAAGTCACACAGGGGGAGCAGGATTACCAATGGGCGCGACTCACACAATATATTCGTAAACCTCAATCATCCGATACCGACGGAGGCAATAATGCGCTCTGAACGTGGTTTTACCTTGGTTGAGATCATGGTCACCATGGTTATTTTTACTTTGGTAGGGCTTGCGAGCTACACGGTGCTTGACCAAATGTCGCGTACCAAAAGCTTATCAGAAGAATCCTCCGAGCGTATCGAGCAACTGCAATTTACTTGGCTGCTTATCCAACAAGACATGCGCCAAGCGGTGCCAAAGCCAACGCGCCCTGATGGTTTAGAAGTCGCACAACAACTGATTACTAATGACGAACGCATGATTGAATCACAAAGTGGCGTGTTAGGATTTGTGCGCAGCGGCTACGATAACCCTGGCTTAATGTTGCCACGCAGTGAACTTCAGCCGGTGGTCTATCGCGTGCAAGATAATGTTTTACAGCGCATGACCTACCCGTATGTGAACGATCGCAGTGGTGAGCCGGTAGTGCAAGATCTGTTAGCGGGCGTAAAGTCCTTTCAAGTACGCTTTTATCGCTCGTCTCAACAGTCTCAGTCGAACCAAGGCATTGAAGCAGGCTGGCGCAATAGCTGGGAAACACCGGATGATTTCCCCGCTGCCATTGAACTGACTATAGACAGCGAGGATTACGGCGAAATTAGACGGCGATTTTTAACCGGCGTTGAGCCTGCACAAACGGTTAAGAAAGAGGACGACAACAATGCGTAAACAGCAAGGTGTTGCCCTGATAACCGTGCTATTGGTCATGGCTATCATCGCTGTCATCGCGACTAATTTAGGCACTCAATTGCAACGTCAAGTCACACGGACTGCCAGTTTTGAGCAATCAGAACAGAGTTACTGGATGTGGTTAAGTGGCGAAGCCGTACTTAAAGAAGTGCTGCAACAAGAAATCGAACGAAATGACGGCATCGTTCATGCCAATCAGAACTGGGCACAACGCGCCGGGCCGTTCCCGGTGGAAGGCGGACAGATAGCTGCGCAAGTAAAGGATTTGCGTAGTTGTTTCAACCTCAACAGTTTAGCTGGCACTGAGCAGCAAGGCCTCAGCCTTGAAAAACGCCGCAAGCAGTTTCAACAACTACTCGTGAGCCTAGAGCTTGATGCCTTCCAAGCCGAGAGTTTGGCAGGCGCACTGACCGACTGGCTCGACAGCGACAGTGAACTGTCGCAAAGTGGTGCCGAAGATCCCGATTACGAAGCGCTACCGCACCCCTATCAAACCGCAAATGGGTTGTTATTTGATGTCAGTGAATTGCGAATGATTAAAGGGTTTACGGCGAAAGTTGTGCAACGTATTAAACCGTACGTGTGCGCCATTCCAGGTAACGCAGAGCTGCGTATTAACGTCAACACACTGGACGAAGAGCGTGCCGTTTTGCTGGTGGCGGTGACTCAAGGTAAGCTAACCTTGGATGGTGCCAAACAATTGATCCAAGCACGTCCTGAAGCGGGCTATGAAAGCCGCGAAGAATTGCTGCAAGATAGTTTACTAACAGGTGCGCAGGACGGTGAAACCGGCGCACTTGATGAACTCGCTGTTAGCAGTGAGTATTTTTTACTACAAGCCTATATACAATGGGGGTCGTTAGAGACCACCGCTCGCTCAGTACTCCGCGTGACATCAGGTCAAGCACGTGTTGTGTACCGAGCCATGGGAGAAGATTGATATGCAAGAACGCTTACTCATCAGGTTACCGGCCTCCGATGCCGAGCCAAGAATAAGCTGGCTGATTTGGCAGCCCTCAGGTGCCGAAGTGATTGCTAGTGGTGAGCTCAATGATCCAGCTGAGCTGACGCAGCTTACCGAGCAGGCAAAGCGCTGTCAGGTGACGCTGTTGTGTCCGGGGCAAGCGATCTCGATGCGTAAAGTCACTATTCCTAACAGTGGCAAACGCCACTTGGATAAGCTAATCCCTTACGCGCTGGAAGATGAACTAGCAGATGACATTGATAGCCTGCATTTTGCTTGGGCGGAAAATGGCATTAAAGAAGGTCAAATCCCTGTAGCGGTTGTCCGTCATAGTGAAATGCAGCAGTGGCAGCAATGGATGGCTGCCGCGCATATTGAAGCCGATGAGTGGGCAGTTGACTACCTGATGCTGCCAGAACCAGAGAGCGAACAACAGTGGACAGGTGTGCAAATCGCTGACGACGTGCTCATTCGTATGGCGCGATGGGATGGCTTAGCCGTTGAGCAAACATTGGCGGACGCCGTGGTCGGATTAAAACAGAGTGAGTACCCACAAACCAATCAAGTGGTCGCTTATTCTGACATTGCGCTCAACGACAGCACGTTAGCGCTCGAGTTTGCCAACAGTGAGCTGCCGATGGTGGCGTTTGCCAACCAGCGGGTCAGTCTTGATATTCGCGGTCAACGGTATGCACCCAAGCGAGCCAAACGAACCCTTGAAATACGTTGGCAGCCGCTGGCGTGGGCGGCAGGTATCGCTCTGGCAGTGACGCTGGCGAGTAGCTGGGTCAAAACAGCCTATTTAAATCACCAAGCAGAGCAGCTGCAACAGCAAGCAGAAGCGTTGTACAAAGAGACGTTTCCGAATCAAACACGCATCGTTAATCTACGCGCGCAGATGCGTCAGCAATTACAATCCTTAGGTATCGATGATCAAGCCATGCCATCGGCATTGGCAATGCTGGACCAGCTGGCGCCGGCGTTTCAGCAACAACCACAACTAAGCCTCGAGTTATTGCGTTATCAAGATGGTGCGTTGCGAATGCAAGCTGTGGCACAGAATTTCTCACAATTTGAAGCCTTCCAGAACCAAGCACAGCAACTCGGTTTTGAGGTACAACAGGGCGCACTGAATAACCGTGGTGATGGTGTTGCTGGCACCTTAACTATCGCCTATCAAGGAGGTCGTTCATGAGTCGTCTTACACCATTACTACAAAAAATCGCGCAAACGCCCGTAGTACAAAGTGCGCAACAGCGCTGGGCGCAACTTGCGGTACGTGAGCAAAACCTCGTAAAAGGGCTCGGTGCGGTGATTATCGTGGCCATTATCTACTTTGCGGTGTGGCAACCCACCTATAACGCCCAGCAATTAGCAGAACGGCGCTTAGAGGGGCAGCAGCAACAGTTACTCTGGCTGCGTGAACAAGTTGCACGCTATCAGTCATTGTCTGCAACCCAAGCACAATCCGAGGTCAGTGGGTCGTTGTCGCAGCGCGTCAACGAAGCGGCTGCCAGCAATAAGATCCAAATTGCACGGATGCAGCCGCAAAACAATGGACTCATTGTCAGTGTCGATGAAACCTCGTATCAACAAGCGATGAGTTGGTTATATGCGCTCGAACAAACTTATCAACTGCAAGTGACGACGCTCGATTTAGCGCGGTTAGACGAGCCCGGCAAAGTACGTGTGCGACAAGTGTTGGTAACGGAGAAATCATGAAGAAGTGGTTGTGGTTAATTCCAGTCTATCTCATTGCACTGATTGCCTACATTCCGGCAGCGGTGGTGCATTGGTTGCCTATGCCAGCCGGTATCTATGTCGAGCAGGTCTCTGGCACGTTATGGCAAGGTCGGATTGGTTATGCAGTAGTGAACCATACTGCTTTTCATGACGTCAGTTGGTCACTAGCACCCAGCCAACTGATTACGGGTCAACTCGGCTTTTCAGTGACGGTGCCGAGCAAAAATAATCCATTGACCGCACAAGCATCGGGCAGTGCATCATTTAACGCGATTGAATTAACTCAGCTTCGTGCAACAGGCGAGCTGGCGCCGCTGATGCAACTCGTCAACTTTAATATGCCATTAAAAACAGAAGGACAATGGCGCATCGCATTAGAAAATTATGCACTGAATGATCTGTCGGGTGCGAAGCTTTGTAGTGCATTAAAAGGAAATGCGTCGGGTTCCAACATTCGGGTATTGGTCAACCATCGCTGGGAGTCACTGGGTGATTTCCCGCTTAGTCTAGGCTGTGCACAAGCCGGGGCCGTAGCTCTGTCGATGGTGGGCGAAAATAGCTTGGGTCTTAATTTCGAGGGTACGGTGAGCCCCAGTTCAATTCGCGTGAACGGTACGGTGCAACCCAATCCAAAGACCCCCGAGGGACTGGCAAAAATGTTGAGTTATTTAGGACGACCGGATAATCAGGGACGCTATCGTTTCTCAATTTAGTGGTCGCCAACTTGCCGAGATCAAAATAAATCGTTAATCTGAACGCATCTTCAAGAAATCAGATGCTATATATAATCGTATCGTTGCCAACAAAAGGACATTTTGATGCAAGCTATAATTGATTGGATTAATAATAACCAAGACATGCTAATCGAATATTCGATCAAAGTGATTGTCGCGATTGTTATTCTGTTTGCCGCTTCAATAGTAACGCGTATCCTCGCCTCAATCATGCGCAAAGGGATGCAAAAACGTCAGGTCGACAACGCTGTTATCAGCTTTTTGACCGCCATTGTTAAATCACTGATTTTCATCGCTGCATTGATGGTCGCACTGAATCAAATCGGTGTTGAAACCACATCGTTTATTGCCATCTTAGGTGCCGCGGGTCTTGCCATCGGTTTAGCATTGCAAGGTTCACTCTCGAACATCGCGTCGGGCGTATTATTAATTATGTTCCGTCCCATTCGTTCGGGTGAGTACGTCGAAGCCGCAGGAACAGCGGGTACGGTTGAAGAAATTAATATCTTCCAGACCATCTTAAAAACTCCGGATCGTAAAGTGGTCTATCTACCCAACTCGCAAGTGATTGGTAGCGCCATTACTAATTACAACCGCGAACCCATCCGTCGTATCGACTTGGTGATTGGTGTCAGTTACAGCGCTAACTTGCAAAAAACGAAAAAGGTATTAATGGAGGTGCTTAAAAATGACGAGCGCATCTTGCAAGATCCAGAGCCTGTCGTGACCGTTACAGCACTCAATAGTTCGTCAGTGGACTTTAATGTGCGCCCGTGGACTAAAACCGAAGACCACTGGCCAACGCGCTGGGACTTACTCGAGAAGATTAAAGATCGGTTAGATGAAGAAGGTATTGGTATTCCGTTCCCACAAATGGATGTCCATATCAAAAAAGAAGATAAAGAATAAAATGATTAAACGGGGCCGAGGCCCCGTTTTTTCATGCTTGCTGTAAGGCTTGCTCGAGATCCCCAATAATATCGTCAATATGTTCGATACCCACACAAAGGCGTATCGCCTCAGGTGTCACACCAACCGCCGCTTGTTCTTGCTCATTGAGCTGGCGGTGAGTGGTAGAAGCAGGATGACACGCTAAACTCTTAGCATCGCCAATATTCACCAAACGTTTGAATAGCGCTAATGCGTCGTAAAAACGGACACCGGCCTCAAACCCTCCTTTAATTCCAAAGGTCAGCAGCGAAGCAGGAACACCGCCATTAATGTATTTTTGCACCCGTTGGTAATAAGCATCATCCTCAAAGCCGGCAAAACGTACCCACTCAACCTGCGGGTGCTCACGCAAATACTCAGCCACTTTCAGTGCGTTTTCGCAATGACGCTCGATCCGTAGCGGGAGCGTTTCGAGCCCTTGCAGGATTAAAAACGCATTAAACGGTGAAATCGCCGCACCGGTATTGCGCAGTGCAACGGTCCTGACCCGCGCAATAAAAGCAGCAGCCTCAAATGCCTCGGTATAGACAATGCCATGATACGCGGGCTCCGGCTGACTAAACTGTGGGAAGCGGTCTTTATGCTTAACCCAGTCAAAACGACCTGAGTCCACGATCAGTCCGCCCACCGAGGTCCCGTGGCCACCGATATACTTGGTTAACGAGTGCACGACAATATCGGCGCCAAAATCGATGGGTTTACAGAGCACCGGTGAAGCCACTGTGTTATCAACCACTAACGGTACGCCTTGGGCATGAGCGACCTCAGCGAGGCCCTCTAAATCCGCTACATTACCCGCGGGGTTGCCAATGGTTTCACAATAAACGGCTTTGGTGTTGTCATCAATGAGCGCTGCAACCGCTTCTGCCGTATCATTTTCAGCAAAGCGTACCTCGATGCCAAACGAGGGCAGCATGTGGCGGAACAAGGTATAGGTGCCCCCATAGAGCTGCGGCGTAGTGACAATATTATCGCCCTGACTGGCGAGCGTGATCAGCGCATATTCAATCGCAGCCATCCCCGATGCAACGGCGAGTGCTGCGATGCCATGTTCGAGCTCGGCAACGCGTTGCTCGAGTACATCATGAGTCGGATTCATAATGCGCGAATAAATATTACCCGGCACCGTCAAATCAAATAGATCGGCCCCATGCTGGGCGTTATCGAACTCAAAAGCGACCGACTGATAAATCGGCGTAGCAACCGCCTTGGTAGTTGCGTCGGTGGTATAACCATGATGAATCGCTAACGTTTCGTCTTTCATAAAATATCCTCGGTCAGGGGTGATTGAGCACCTCGTGTCGTCTTTAGTTGGGGCAAAAAATGGCGCACAACAGCGGCGTAGTCGGCTACGTTCTTAATAAAACCATCGTGTCCAAAAGGTGTATCAATCAGGGCGAGTCCACGGCAATCCGGTAACGCCGCCTCTAACTGATGCATCAAGCGCGGGGGCGCAATAATGTCGGACTCAAAGCCAACCAGTTGCACTGGCACCGTAACGCGCGATGGGTCGATTCGGTACTCGTTTAAAATAGGCGTCAAATGAGTAAACAAGCTCTGCGCATGCTGACCATGCCGCTTAAGTAGTTTTTCACCTTGCGCCAGTAAATAGCTAAAGGCTTCATCGCCATCATTAAAGCGCTGCTCAAATTCATCTGCGCTGCGGTAAGTCAACATGGCCAGTGCCCGCGCAAGGACCACTCCTTGCTGGCTACAATCGGCTTGTTGCAATAACGCTTGCTGAAATAGGCGCAGTGCCGCCGATTGCACCGATGGTTGATGGGCCGCGCCAATCACGACCAGTGCATCGGGTTTAATGAGCCCATCCTGTACCAACTGCAAACCGAGAACGCCGCCAAATGAGCCACCTACCCAAGCGCCGGGATGCTGCAAATCGAGCAACTTCAATGTGTGCGCGTAAGCTTCGGCATGCTGTGCCAGTGTAATAGGTTCGTCAGGTGTATCAGAGCCGCCCACGCCACCGAGGTAATCTAAACTGATCACTTGCAGCTCAGGGTGCGGCGCAAATAGCGGGTGTAACGACTGCCACCACCCATAACCGTCTAAACGCCAAAGTTGACCACTGGCGCTGATACCGCCTTGCACAATCACTGTATTTTCGGGTTCCGCATCAACATTGCCGAAACGAAAGCCTTTCACCCGTCCATAAGGTGTTTCTGTATAAAAGGAGCGTCCTACCGGAAAAACCATGATGACCTCAACGCTAATTAATTAATGAATTCAATTTAGCAATACTTACGTTTAACCGTCAAGATGTTTAGACGTCCAAATGTGATATGGTGGCACGCACTTTGGGTGTGTTATGATTTGCGCATGTCGATATATACCGTCACACAACTCAACAGCGATATCCGTAAGGCCATAGAGCAGGGCTTTGGGCACGTATGGTTAATGGGCGAAATATCCAATTTTGCCGCACCAAACTCGGGCCATTGGTATCTCACCTTAAAGGATGAACGCGCCCAGATACGCTGTGCCATGTTCCGTGGTAATAATCAGCGCGCCAAAGTACGCCCGCAAAATGGCGTGCAAGTGTTAGTGCGTGGCCGAGTGACGGTGTACGAGCCGCGTGGCGACTACCAACTCATTGTTGAGCATATGGAAGAGGCCGGTATCGGCTTGTTGCAGCAGCAGTTTGAGCAACTCAAAGTAAAACTTGCCGCCGAGGGGTTATTTGCGCAAGAGCGCAAGCGGCCACTGCCGGAACACATCCGCCGTGTTGGTGTGGTTACGTCGCCGACAGGCGCAGCTGTTCAAGATGTGTTAGCGGTGATGAAGCGCCGCGATCCGAGCGTCGAGGTCATTATTTACCCGACCGCTGTGCAAGGCGACGCGGCCATACCGCAAATAAAAAACGCCTTACTCACTGCGTTTCAGCGTAATGAAGTCGATGTGCTGCTAGTGACCCGTGGCGGTGGTTCGTTAGAAGACCTTTGGTGTTTTAATGATGAGCAGGTGGGTCGTTTATTATTAGACGCCCCGATGCCTGTTATCAGTGCGGTCGGCCACGAGGTTGATTTTACCATCTGTGACTTTATCGCCGACTTGCGAGCGCCGACACCGTCGGCAGCCGCCGAGCAGGTGACTCAAGATCGTAGCGCTCAAGTCAATCGTTTACAGCAGTTACAACAGCGCTTGGCGACGGGCCAAAAGCGCCGCATAGAGCGTCAACACAGTTTACTACAACAACTACAAATTCGACTGAATCAACAGCATCCGCAACGACAGTTGCAACAACAAAGTCAGCGTTTAGATGAATTATTAGCGCGAGTGTATCGCGCCCAGCAGCGAACCTTGATTAATCAGCAACAGCGATGTCAGCATGTTATCCAGCGCTTGCAGCAGGTCCACCCGCAGCGAGAATTGTCGCGTGCTCAACAGAAGCTCTTGCAGATTCAGCAACGGATACCGTTAGTCGCTGAAGCATGGCTCAAACAACAACACCAGCGCCACAGGGCGTTACTGCACGCATTAAACTTGGTGAGTCCACTGAATACCCTTGATAGAGGGTACGCCATTGTGCGAGACGAAGCGGGACGCGTAATCACCCAGCCTGAGCAGGCCCAAGATGAGCAAAAACTCAATGTTAAAGTCGCAGGTGGCGAATTTAACGTTAGAAAGTGCTCAGAATAAGTTGCTAAAATAACCATTATCGAGTAAAATCCACGCGCAACATGAATCCAGTCACGGAGTGTTGCAAATGCTGCGAATCGCCCAAGAAGCCCTTACTTTCGACGACGTCCTACTTGTCCCAGGGCACTCAAATGTCTTACCGCATCAAGCGGATCTCAAAACCCAATTAACGCGTGGCATCACGCTCAATATCCCGTTGGTTTCAGCAGCGATGGATACCGTTACCGAGGCACCACTCGCCATCGCGTTGGCGCAAGAAGGCGGCATTGGCTTTATTCACAAAAACATGACGCCTGAAGAGCAAGCGGCACACGTACGTAAAGTGAAAAAGTACGAAAGTGGCATGGTCAATGATCCTGTCACAGTCAACCCTGACACCACTATTGGTGAAATCAAGGCATTGACCGCCGAACACGGCTTCCAAGGCTTCCCTGTTATTGAGAAAAACGGTGACTTGGTGGGTATCGTGACCGGTCGTGACACTCGCTTTGAAGACGATGACTCGAAACCTATTAAAGAAGTCATGAGCGATAAGTCACGTTTAGTGACCGTACACGAAACCGCGCAAAGCGATGAAATCTTGCAGTTAATGCATAAACATCGCATTGAAAAAATTCTTGTGGTCGATGATGCCTACAAATTAAAAGGCATGATCACCCTCAAAGACTTTGAAAAAGCCGAAAACAAACCGAACGCATGTAAAGACGAACTCGGCTCATTGCGCGTAGGTGCAGCCGTTGGCGTAGGTCCAGGTACCGAAGAGCGCATTAAGCTGTTAGTTGAAGCAGGCGTTGACGTACTACTGATTGATACTTCGCATGGCCACTCAGACGGTGTATTAAAACGTGTTCAGGAAACGCGTAAAGCTTATCCAAACTTACAAATCATCGCTGGTAACGTGGCGACCGCGGCGGGCGCTAAAGCCTTGGTGGATGCCGGCGTAGACGCCGTTAAAGTTGGTATTGGTCCAGGCTCTATTTGTACCACACGTATCGTTACTGGCTGTGGTGTGCCACAAATCACCGCGATTAGTGACGCTGCTGACGCGCTGAAAGGCACCGGGGTTCCGGTGATTGCAGACGGTGGTATTCGCTTCTCTGGCGATATTGCTAAAGCCTTAGTTGCTGGCGCACACTGCGTGATGGTCGGCAGCATGTTAGCCGGTACTGAAGAGTCGCCAGGCGAAGTCGAACTATACCAAGGTCGCTACTACAAATCATACCGTGGTATGGGCAGCTTAGGCGCAATGAATCAGCGTAATGGCTCATCGGACCGCTATTTCCAAAACAGCAATGAAGCTGAAAAATTGGTACCTGAAGGCATCGAAGGTCGCATCGCCTATAAAGGCCCCATTTCGGCGATTATTCATCAGCAGATGGGCGGCGTACGCTCGGCGATGGGCTTGACCGGCTGCGCCAATCTCGAAGAGATGCGCACCAAGCCACAGTTTGTCAAAGTGACTGCGGCGGGTATGGGTGAGTCACACGTACACGATGTGCAAATCACCAAAGAAGCACCAAACTACCGCAGTTCTTAATACCGCTTTGTGAGCCGCCGCTAAGGCGGCTCTTTTACTTTTAGTTTTATCTGTTACTGGGACCCAACAATGAGCAGAGATATCCACGACCACCGAATTTTGATTTTAGACTTCGGTTCTCAATACACCCAACTAATAGCGCGCCGTATCCGTGAAATTGGCGTTTACTGTGAGCTGTGGGCATGGGATGTCGACGAGCAAGACATTAAAGACTTCGATCCAAAAGGCATCATCCTTTCAGGTGGGCCAGAAAGCGTCACCGAAGCCGGTTCTCCGCGCGCGCCAGACTATGTATTTAAGGCGGGCGTCCCTGTCTTGGGCGTGTGCTATGGCATGCAAACCATGGCGCATCAATTGGGTGGTTCAGTGCAAGGCTCTCTCGAACGTGAATTTGGTTATGCACAAATCGAGCTCGTAACAGAAAGCCCGTTATTTGAAGCCATCGAAGATGCGGTCAGCGAAGACGGTAAACCATTACTAGACGTGTGGATGAGCCACGGTGATAAAGTCGAAGCCATTCCAGAGGGTTTCCATACCGTTGCAACCACCTCGTACTGCCCATATGCGGCGATGGCGGATGAGTCACGTCGTTTCTACGGTGTTCAGTTCCACCCAGAGGTTACCCACACGCGTCAGGGCATGCGTATGCTCGAGCATTTTGTCAGCGGTATCTGTGGTTGCGAAAAACAATGGACACCGGCACAAATTATCGAAGACGCTGTCGAGCGTATTCGTGAGCAAGTCGGTAGCGATAAAGTGATTTTGGGCTTAAGCGGTGGCGTCGACTCATCGGTTACAGCGATGTTATTGCACCGTGCAATTGGCTCACAGCTCACCTGTGTGTTTGTTGATAATGGCTTATTGCGTTTAAATGAAGCCGAGCAAGTCATGGAGATGTTTGGAGACCACTTTGGGTTAAACATTATCCCTGTCGCTGCCGAACAACGCTTCCTAGACGCGCTGAAAGGTGAAGCTGATCCAGAGAAGAAACGCAAAATTATTGGTAATACCTTCATCGAGATCTTCGACGAGCAAGCGTCTCAGCTAACCGAAGTCGACTGGCTGGCGCAAGGCACCATCTACCCCGATGTCATCGAGTCAGCAGGTTCAAAAACCGGAAAGGCACATGTCATTAAATCGCATCACAACGTAGGTGGCTTGCCCGAGGATATGAAACTCGGTTTAGTTGAGCCATTGCGTGAGCTGTTTAAAGACGAAGTGCGCAAAATTGGTCTTGAACTCGGCCTGCCTTATAACATGCTTTATCGTCATCCGTTCCCAGGACCGGGTCTGGGTGTGCGCGTATTGGGCGAGATTAAGAAAGAGTACTGTGACTTATTGCGCCGCGCCGATGCGATTTTTATTGATGAGCTACATAAAGCCGATTGGTATCACAAAGTAAGCCAAGCATTTGCGGTGTTCTTACCCGTGCGCTCGGTCGGTGTTATGGGCGACCAGCGCAAGTATGACTGGGTTGTTTCACTGCGTGCAGTTGAGACCATCGACTTTATGACCGCACGTTGGGCGCATTTACCGTATGAACTACTCGAGAAAGTATCGAATCGTATCATCAACGAAGTCGACGGTATTTCGCGAGTCACCTACGATATTTCAGGCAAACCGCCTGCCACGATAGAGTGGGAATAAGATAATCACCGAAGCCCGCGACCCGCGGGCTTTTTTATGCCATTGCCGAACTGACGAAAAGACGGCATAGTAGCGCTTATTCGTAGTTATTTGTTAAGCGGTATAAGATGGATCGAAACCGTTCGTTAAGTCGGAGTCTTTGGCAAGCGTTTAGGCGTTATGCGCTGCTACCCATGATTATGGTGGAGTTGGCGCTGATAACTATTTATGTAGTGACTAACCAATGGGTCACACAGCAAACTAAACAAGAACTCGTCGAAACGGCCTTATCCGAGTCAACGCAAATTGCCAAACGTCAAGCAACGGTGGTTGATGCTCAGTTGATCTCAGTCGAGAAGCAACTGGCTCTTTACCGTGAAGCCATAGCCGCGGTGCTCGATGATCCGCGCATTACCTGGCAAGGTCATGAACAGTGGACGCAGGGAGCGAGCGGGCAGTTCTTTACACGAGAGGCACTGGGTGAAGACGGTATCGCCGCTTTTTATTCTGCGTTGACACCGTCGCCTCAGCAAAATCTAGATCGTATAGAGCAGTTACGCATGCTCACGCCAGTGATGCGGCAAATGGTTGCTGACGACAGCTGGATACAGCAGGTGTACTTTAATACACACGACAGCCTTAATGTTATTTACCCGTTTTTTGATGTCGGCTCGCAATACGCGGCCGATGTTGATATTCCTAAGTTTAACTTTTTTTACCTCGCCGATGAAAAACATAATCCGGCAAGAAAGCCTGTTTGGACGCCTGTCTATCTTGATCCGGCAGGACAAGGCTGGATGCTATCGGTGATTGCGCCGGTGTATAAAAACGATTCACTGGTAGGCGTGGCGGGTGCTGATGTCACCATTGATAAGTTAGTTAATTACCTGACGCATACTCAAGTACCGTGGGATGGCTTTGTGTTACTCGCAAGCCAATCAGGAGAAATTCTTGCGTTACCGGAGCGAGCCCAACAACGTCTTGATATCAACGTCCCCCCAAACGACTCGATAAAACATGCAAAGCGCGATGAAACGGACTATCAAAGTACCAACTTAACCGAAATAGACGGCGCTGAAGAACTACTGTCGCTTTGGCAGAGTAACCCCGATAGTTTGCAAACCATAGCGCTCGGTGGGATGTCTTATATTGCCGCTTGGCATCCTGTCGCTGAAACCGACTGGCAGGTCTTGGTGCTGGTCGAAGAGGAAAAGCTACTCGCACGAACCAACAATATTTATCAACAAACCGAATTACTCAGTTTGATTCTGCTTGCCGGGCTGGTGATCTTTTACTTACTGTACTTCCAGTTTGTAAAAAGTCGCACACAGCGCTTCAGTCAACGATTAAACCGCAACCTCAAAAAACTATCCAATGCACTCGCGAAAACGGGGCGTCAAGAATTCGAACTCACGGTTCCCGATCTCGAAGCGCCGGAGCTTAATAGACTCGCCTTACAAATTACCCAAGTCGCTGAGCAGTTGCGTAGTAACTTATTCAGCCTCCGAAAGAACGAAGCACGGCTAAGATTTGCATTAGAAAGTAGCGGTGAATCATTGATCACGCAATCAATGGAATATAACCGCGTTGAGGTAACCGATAACTTTAAAGAAATATCACAGCGTTCAGAAAAGGTGTTCAACTTAGATGAATACTCGAGCTGGATTCATCCCGATGATCGCGAAAAAGTACAAGCATTGCGTTTACACGCCCAGCAGAGTCGACAACCGTTAAGTGCGGACTACCGCTTGCAACGCAAAGACGGCTCCTATGTGTGGGTGCAAAGTCGCGGGCAAGTATTGCATGATGAAGCCTCGGGTCAAGAACTGATCATCGGCACACTAACCGATATTAGTGAGCGCAAAGCAATCGAGCAGAACTTACGAGCCGCTAAAGATGCTGCTAACGAGGCGAATCGAGCCAAATCGAAACTGCTGTCCTCAATTACTCACGAGATCAAAACCCCACTGACGACTATACTCGGGATAGCAGATATTCTGCGTTATAAGCTCGCTAACGTTGAACATAGAACATCGCTACGTCGACTCATCAGCGCCGCTGAACATCTCAATCATTTAGTGGATGATATTCTCACATTGTCTAAACTTGAATCGAGAGCACTCGATGTGAGCATTGAGCGCGTGAATCCACATCGTTTAATTGCTGAAACTATCGATTGGTTTAGTGAAATACTAGAAACATCGGAAACCGTTATTCAATGTGAATTATTAGATAATCCGCCAGAACTTGATATAGATCCAATTCGGTTTAAGCAAGTACTAACTAATCTATTGTCTAATGCAATTAAGTACAGTCCTAACAATTCGAAAGTAAAAGTGATTGAAGCTCAAACAGAACAGGTGTACACAATAACTGTTAAAGACGAAGGATGGGGAATTCCGCCGCTCTACCGCGAACGCCTATTTGAATCGTTCAATCGATTTGGGCGAGAACAAACCGCAGTCGAGGGGACCGGAATCGGACTAGCAATATGTCGTGAGTTGATGAACCTGATGGGAGGCGAGGTCAGCTATCAACCTCAAGAAAAGGGAAGTTTATTTATTTTATCGTTTCCCGTGAGGTAAGTATAAATGAAACGTCTTAAACGCGCATTGATCGTTGATGACAACAAAACCAATCTAATGGTGCTCAAAGAGCTGATTGAGATGATTGGTGTGCCACAGGTGATTGCCGAGACAAACCCGGTGTATGCACTGAATATTTTAAAGAAGACGCCGGTTGATTGTGTATTAATTGATCAGAATATGCCGCAGATGTCGGGCTTAGCTTTGTATGCTGAATTAAAACAATCCATGCCGTCGATCCCGGCGACGTTTATGGTGAGTGCGATTGATGACTCTGAGTTGCGAGTGAAAGCCCGTGAAGCAGGCATGGAAGGCTTTATCAGTAAGCCGTTTCGATATGAAATTATAGAGCGCATGCTGCGCGATTTGGATGAACGCTTATAGGCCAAGCCCCAAAAGGCTTGGCCGTTGACTAAGCTACTGCGGCAACTCAATATCGAGCCATACTAAGCGATGGTCTGAAGACGCATCGCGCTTTTTCATTAAGTCATAGCCGGGTTCACCCTGAGTCGGCCAAAAAACGCCTGCGTCTTTGACAATTAAGTCATCAGAAGGCAGCACATAGTCTACCCGTTTACGCCACGCTGCCGTGTGATATTGTGATCCCTCAACATCCGGCGAGTGATTCGCGCCGCCTTGGCTCATCGGCATCACATCGTTAACACGTGGATGTTCTAACAACTGCGTCATGGCACCTTCAACACCGCTCGCACCCGCTTGTGCGTTTAGGTCACCCAATACCACAAACGATCCGTTGGCTGCGATACCACCACGCTGACCTTGGTCATCGTAAATGTAGTTATCCGCACCAGGGGTCAAGTAATCACGTACGAAACGAATTTCATCGTAATTTTTCATGCCATTGCGATTTTCTGGACCGTCAAAAGCCGGCGGCGTAGGGTGTTGAGCCAAGACATGTACAACTTTACCACCGACTTGAACGGGGACATCCCAATGTGATTTCGAGCTCAACGGGTATTGCGCCATGGTCTCATCGTTATACCACGGTTCATTTGTTGGCTTGCCATTCTCATCGTGTACATAAGGCACATGGTGGCCTGGCATGTCTTTCCATAAGAAGTGTTGGAACGTACGCACGTCATCTTCAAGTATTGGATATTTGGACAAAATCACCATGCCATATTGGCCAGGATACCAGCCAAAGCCCCACGCATCATTGCCTCGACCCGTTGCTTTGCCATCACGGTTGAGGTCAAACGCAGAGGGCGAACCGGTATTGACGGGCGCCGTGTAAACATAAGGGTACGCGATAGGCTCAAGACTATTTTGCGATTCCCCTAAATAGTTGTTTAAAAAGACATCGATGCCTTGCTCGCGAGGGACATAGTCAAACTCATTGAGCAGAATAATATCGGGGCGGACACGCTGAATGATTTCAGCAATACCACGAATTTGTGGATTATTTTCTTGTAAAACCTTGGGCAAAACCGATTCGTAAGTGTTCGGTAAAGCATCGTTTGGCAAGTGGTTGCTCGAGTCCATACTGACGTTAAAAGTGGCGATACGCACGGTGTCTTGAGCTAAGGATGATGTTGAATAAGTCATTATTAAAAGCAGTGAAAATGCAAAGATACTACGCATAAAATTCATGTGAAAGCCTACAGAATGGGACGCTACGACAATGCAAAAGAATAAAGGTTCCCTAAACACTAGGCAAGTGGATAAAAATTGATTAAAATATGTCACATATCTGACACGAAAATGTCGCAGAAGCTTAATGAATTTAAATGTTCTTCACAAACAGCCTACGTTGAGCCGCTGCCGTGAAATTTTTCACGCAGTCAGCTTTCCCGTTTTGAATCGGCGGTTGTATCGTGGTTCGTTAAGCGTTGCTAAATCGTTTTTCTGTAAAGTAGAACGTCCCGCATCCTCTCCCAGTTTTTTCTGCACGCCCCTTCGTGTCATCAAGTTGTCATATTCCAGCGTTATAAATGCGCACTCAAAATTTAGCTCATTTGCTAGTGAGCTTGCTGTACCAAAACCATTAGTACGTTTAATTACAACCTCAGGGATAACTCAATGAAATTCAACTCCAAGGTGAGTCGTATTTCTGCTGCCATCGCGTTAGCAGTAGGAATGTCGACGAGTGTCATGGCTCAAGAGACCTCATCGTCAATGCGCGGTGTGATCACAGGCCCACAAGGAAACCCAGTAGCGAACACTAAAGTTATCGTTACCCATGAACCGACAGGGACTGTGAACGAGTTTGTCACTAGCGCTGACGGTACCTTTACTGCGAAAGGTCTGCGTGTAGGTGGTCCTTACACAGTCGTTATCGATTCAGACAAATACCAAGACGCAGAGCTTGATAATCTTTATCTTGCTTTGGGTGATACCTTACGTGTGACAAGCCAACTGAAAAATAACGACATGGAGCGTATTTCAGTTTCTGGCTCAGTCATCATGACAGAAAGCGGCGGCGCGAGCAGCAACTTCGGTGAAGAAACCATCGATAACATGCCAAGCCTAAGCCGTGACCTTAAAGACATCGCGCGCATCAACCCATTGGTATCTATCCGTGGTAACGGCGAAATGTCGATTGCAGGTGGTAACCCACGCTCAAACAGCATCACTGTTGACGGTATCGGCCAGAACGATGACTTCGGTCTAAACTACGGCGGCTACCCAACTGAGCAACCACCCGTTTCATTGAGTTCAATTGAGCAAATCTCAGTTGACGTGGCACCTTTCTCAAGCAAGAAAGGCGACTTCTCTGGCGGTACTATCAACGCAGTCACTAAATCAGGTACTAACGAGTTTGAAGGCGAGTTCTTCTACGAATACTCTTCACCTGACATGAAAGGCGACTCTAAGCGCTTAAACCGTATTACCGGTTCTTCTGGTAATGACCAAGGCTTCCGTGAGTACGAAACCGTTGACGTTGAACCGATTCAAAAAACTTCAACTTTCGGTATGGCACTGAGCGGCCCTATCATTGAAGACACCTTGTTCTTCTTCACTAACTATGAAGAGTGGAACAGCGAGTTAGATTACCAATACGGTTTCCAAGGCAGTGGCGCGAGCAACGAGTTCTATACGTCACGTGAGAACTTCGAAGAGTTCCTACGCATTTTGGACAACACCTACGGTATCCAAGATTCACTGCCAGGCTCTCCAGAAGATAAAGACCGTAAATGGTTGACCAAATTAAGCTGGAACGTAAACCAAGATCACCGTCTTGATTTAACCTACCAGTGGCAAGACAACTCAGATATGCGCGGCCACTCAAGCGGCGGCGATACAGTGGTTCTTAACTCGCGTATCTATGACTACCACACGCGCATGAGCAACATCAGCGCGCGCTTGTACAGCGACTGGTCAGCAAACTTCATCACCGAAATGGGTATCACCTATAAAGATGTTGTTTCTGATTCAATCACCAACGCGGACTTTGGTGCGGTAACGGTCGAAGAATTCTTCCGTGGTCCATCATACGCATTTGGCGCAGACGAATACCGTCACGCAAACAAAGTTGAGAACCAAAACTTAACCTTCAACTTTGATGCAACGTATTTGTTCGGTGAACACGAACTCGCATTCGGTGCTGAGTACGAACGTCTGCGTTTATACAACAAATTCGTACCTGAAAGCTTAGGTACTTGGGAATTTGATAACTTTGAAGGCTTCGAAAATCGTGAAGTAGGTAACTTCAACGGTACGTATGACTTCTCATATCAGAACGCCTACACAGGCAACCCAGAAGATGCCGCTTATGACGCAGTACGTTACACGACAGCGCTGTATGTAGAAGATACTTTCTACCCAACAACTGACCTTGAGTTGACAGCCGGTGTTCGTTACGAGCGTTTGTCATCAGATGACAAGCCAACTTTGAACCAAAACTTTGTTGATACCTACGGTTTCTCTAACCAAGAAAACCTAGACGGTATGGACATCGTATTGCCACGCGTGAGCTTCAAGTACTACTTGAACGACGACGTTACTTTACGTGGTGGTTTAGGTCGTTTCTACGGCGGTGTGCCTAACGTTTGGTACAGTAACCCGTTCACTAAAGACGGTATCACGCTGGTAGCGGCAAACAGCGATTTCATCAACGATTACTTCGCTAACAGCTCAGATCCTGCGGACTTCACACAAGTACCACAAGCGATCCAAGACTCACTGCAGCAAGGCGCAGGTAGCACCAACTACATCGACCCTAACTTTGAATTGCCAAGCGACTGGCGTGCACAGTTAGCAGCTGACTACAGCTTCGATATCCCAATGGTGGGTGACGACTTCCGCGCAACAACGTCATTCTTGTACGTGCGTAAGCAAGACGAGTCAGTATGGTTGAACACTGCGTTGACGCCTGTTGATACAACAGCAGACGGTGAGCGTGTTATCTACGAAAGCATCTACAGCGGCAACCGCTCAGATAACTTCGATATCATGATGACCAACGCAGAAGAGCATGGTCGCAGCTATATCTTCACTCAGTCTTTGGCTAAGCAGTGGGATAACGGTCTTAACTTGACCATGAGCTACACGAACCAAGACGTTGAAGAAGTATCACCAGGTTCTTCATCACAAGCAGAAAGTAACTACAAGCACTACGTAGTTAAAACACGTAACCAGCCGTTCTCTGCACGTGGTGATTACGAGATCGAACACAGCTTCAAAGTAACCTTAGGTTACGAAAAAGAATTCTTTGATGGTTACAAAACTAACATCAACTTATTCTATGAGCGTCGTTCAGGCCGTCCATTCAGCTACACTATGAGCATGTACCAAGATGGCGACTTCGGCGATACCGTTGACTTCTACTCGCAGTCAGCTTACCTCGCTTACATCCCATCAGGTCCAAACGATCCAAATGTAGATTGGGCGAACTCAGTATCTTGGGACGAGTTGAGCGCAGTACTTGACCGTGCCGGTATCGCACCAGGCGGTTACATCATGGACCGTAACAGCGGTACTCAGCCATGGATTACTGATATCGACTTAAGCATCAAGCAACAGATCCCAGGTTTTGCTGAAGGTCACCGTGGTACCTTGTACTTCACCATCGACAACTTCGCTAACTTGCTGAACAGCGACTGGGGTGTTGAAGAGCGTTTAGGTTACCCGCAGGTCAACCTGTATGACTTCGGTGGATTATCGGATGATGGTAAATACCAAATCGATCGTCTGTTCAATGGTTATGCTCCGCAGAACTATGACCAGTACGACATTGGCGCATCATCATGGTCTGTCAAACTCGGCGTACGTTACGAGTTCTAAGGCTCAGAGCCCCTCAATTTTGTTGAGGGGCTTTTTTTTAGTCATGTCACAGAACTGACATGATCGAGATTTACACTTCACGGACTGAATCACATAACAACAGTGTTGAACTAACGGGGATGAACACACATGTTTAATTCAACTTTTAAGCGCACCGCATTGGCAGCCGCCATTGCAATGACTGTATCAGGTGCCGCGCTTGCACAAGACACCTCATCGAGCATTCGTGGTGTTGTCACTGCAGAATCAGGCACCATCATTAGCGGTGCAACTATTCAGTTGCGTGATGAACGCACTGGCTCAGTCAAAACCTTAACGACTAACGCACAAGGCACGTTCTCATCACGTGGTTTGCCTGTCGGTGGTCCATACACTTTGATGGTTAAAGGTCCTAACGGCCAAAGCCAAGTCATCGAAAACGTTTACCTCACGTTGGGTGACTCAGAGACCGTGAATGTGGTACTTGAACCGCAAGATATCGAAACAATCAGCGTGACCGGTACAGCACCGACTAACGCGTTGTACGGTAGCAACAGCCCTGCGGCAAACTTCAACCTCGAAGATTTGCAAGACGCCCCGGCTGCTAACCGTGACCTAAAAGACGTAGTACGTATCGACCCACGTATCTACATCAACGAAACCAACGCAGGCGACATCCAGTGTGGTGGCGCAAACCCGCGTTTCAACAGCTTGACTGTTGACGGTGTGCGTATGAACGATAACTTCGGCTTGAACTCAAGCGGTTATCCAACAGAGCGTATGCCTTTCTCTTATGATGCAATCGAACAGGTTGCAGTAGAATTCGCACCGTTTGATGTGCAGTACGGTGGTTTCACCGCATGTAACATCAACGCTGTTACCAAATCAGGTGACAACGAAATGTTCGGTGGTGTGTTCTTTGACTACACCAACGATTCATTACAAGGTAGTGAGCTTGAAGGCGATACTATTAACGTAGGCGCATTCAACGAAAAACGTTACGGCTTTAATGTCGGCGGCGCTATCTTAGAAGACAAATTGTTCTTCTTTACCTCATACGAAAAACTTGAAGGTTCTGACACCTTTGACCGCGGCCCAGAAGGCACCGGCGTAGCATCACCTGTATTGGGTGTGTCTGCAGCAGACGCAGAACGTATTCGTCAAATCGCGATCAACAACTACAACTATGACCCAGGCACGTTCCCTGCGAGCTTGCCAGTTGAAGACGAGAAGTTCCTTGCTAAGTTAGATTGGTACATCAATGACGCGCACCGTGCATCATTCACGTACAACTACAACGACGGCTTCTCAATTGCCGAATCAGACGGCGATGCTGATGAGCTTGAGTTCTCAAACCACTTCTATGAGCGTGGTTCTAAGTTCACTTCATATGTCGGTGAGTTCTTCTCTGACTGGACGGATAACTTCTCAACCGAAGTACGTGTCGGTTACTCAGAGTTAGACGCACGTGTTAACCCATTAGGCGGCACCGAGTTTGGTGAAGTTCAAATCGGCGTTAACGATGCAACCGTATACTTGGGTGCAGATGACTCGCGTCATGCAAACAAATTGAAGTACGACACGACGTTCTTCAAATTAAAAGGTACTTACCTTGCGGGCGACCACATCATCTCTGCCGGTATCGAGCAAGAGAAATACGACGTTTACAACTTGTTCGTACAAGAAGCACAAGGTGAATACCGCTTCGGTTCTATCGATGCGTTTGAAGCCGGTACACCAAGCCGCGTAATTTATGAAAGCGCAGCAGGTACCAACAACCCAACGGACGCGGCAGCAGAATTCTCTTACGCTGTAAACACGGCGTACGTTCAGGATGAGTACTACTACGCACCAATGGACATCACCTTTACTTACGGTTTGCGTTATGACTGGTACACCAGCAGCGATAACCCAGTAAACAACCCATTGGTAGAGGACCTTTATGGTTTCTCTAACCAGCAAAACATGGACGGCCAGGACTTACTGCAACCACGTTTTGGTTTCAACTGGTTTGTGAGCCCACAGTTAGAAGTACGTGGTGGCGTTGGCTTGTATTCAGGCGGCAACCCGAACGTATGGATCTCTAACAATTACTCTAACAACGGTGTCACTCAGTACGAAGCGAACCTATTTGATGATTTCTTCGCAGGCGGTAACACCTTATTCAACATTCCTCACACAGGTGAAGGTCGTCCAATCTACGACATTCCACAAAACCTGTTTGACGAAGTGGCCAATGCGAACGGTGAAGGTCCAATCAACACCATGGATCCTAACTTCGAATTGCCAAACGAGTGGAAATACGCGTTGGGTGCAACTTACACGTTCGATAACGACTACGTGTTATTGGTTGACTTCTTACACACCGAGAAGAAAGACGCAGCGGTCATCTACAACCTTGGTTTAGAGCAAACGGGCACCGCACCAGATGGTCGTCCTATCTTCAGCGAACTGTCTACTGACGGTCGTGACCAAGGCGATGACTTCTTGTTGACCAATGTTAAAGGCGATTCAGGTTCACAAACGACCGTGTCATTGGCATTGAACAAGTCATACGACTTCGGTTTAGACTGGAGCTTCGCATACGCTTACAACCGTGCAGAAGACGTGAACCCAATGACCAGCTCAGTGGCGTTCTCTAACTACACTAACTTAGCAACAGCGAATCCACAGAACCCAGGCGTGTCGACCTCTAACTACGAGATCCCACACCGTTTCACGTTCCGTGCAACGTACACTTCAGAAATCATGGGTTACGAGAACACCATGACCTTATTCGCAACGCGTAACGAAGGTCGTCCATACTCGTTCACGATGTCTGACGGTGCATTTGGTGATGTTGCTTACCAAGGTCGCCAGTTACTGTACGTACCAACCGGTGCTGATGATCCTAACTTCGTAGCAGGCATGGATGACGACGGCAACCCGTTTGATACTCAAGCGTTCTTTGACTTCATCAACTCACAAGGATTAGGTGAGTACGCAGGTGGTATCGCACCACGCAACGAGTTCAACTCGAAGTGGTGGACCAAAGTTGATTTCCGTATGGAACAACAATTACCAGCATTCAGCAGCGACCACGAAGCGTCAGCCTTCTTCGTTGTTGAAAACCTCGGTAACTTGTTGAACGACGACTGGGGTGTATTGTACGAAGCAAGCTTCCCACGCGCTGTGACAGTGGCTGATGTCAGCATCAACGACCAAGGTCAGTACGTATTTGAAAGCTTCCGTGACCCACGTGTTCAATCACGTGCAGGTGCGCCTTCATTGTGGTCAGTACGTGTAGGCTTCGAATACAAATTCTAAGCACGCGTTATAAAACAGCTAAAAAGGCCGCTCATTTGAGCGGCCTTTTTCTTTTCATATCTTGCCGCCTACCGCTAATTCCGCTAACCTCGCTCAATCACTTATTAGATAAAAGCCACTATGGAACTGAGCTGGACCAGTTTACTACCCTCACTACTTGCCATCATTTTTGCCATAGTGACGCGACGCGTTCTATTGGCACTGATTGGCGGTATCTTACTCGCTAATATCATTTTATTTTGGCCGTCCATCCAAAGTATGGCGCAAGGGATCGGGTGGTCGAGCTGGAGTACCCTGACCGACAGCAGCAACATGCTGGTGTGGTTCTTTACATTGGGTATTGGTGCCTTATTTGGCGTGCTAGAAAAGGGCGGTACCTTTAAGCAGTTTGTGCAAAAACTGGAACAGCGTCAGTGGGTTGAAAACAAACGCCGCGCACGCATGATGACGTGGGTACTGGGTGTCGTAGTATTTATCGAATCCAACGTCACAATCATGATTGCTGGCACGACCTCGCGTCCGCTCTACGATCGCCTGGGTATTTCGCGCGAAAAACTCGCCTACATCGTGGATTCCACCTGTGCTGCAATTTGTATTTTGATTCCACTCAACGCATGGGGCGCCTTTAATCTCACACTGATCGCTAAACAAGGCGTTGAAGAACCCTTATGGGTATTTATTCAGTCGTTAGGCTTTAGCTTCTACGCTATCTTCGCAGTCCTGTTGGCGCTTTTAGTGGCGTGGTTTGACTGGAACATCGGTCCGATGAAAGCGTTCGAGCGTAATGCACAGCCCGACCGCGTATCTAAACATAATTGGGGTGAAGAAGGTAAAAGCAAACCGAGCTATGGTAAAGGCACGGCTGTCGTATTAACGTCGCTGTTGAGCCTCGTGGTGATGGTACCGGTGATGTTATTAATTACGGGTAACGGCGTTCTGGTTAAAGGCGATGGCACCTTAAGCGTGTTTATTGCTATCTATACTGCGCTGGCGATTGCCATCGTGGGTACAAAATGGGTACGTAAAACGTCGCTACTCACCATCATCAAAGCTGCCTTGCAGGGCGCATGGAACATCTTGCCACTCGCGGTAATTTTGTGGCTGTCCATTACCTTAGGTGGTCTAACGCGTGATATGGGAACGGGCGAGTTTTTAGCCTCGATTCTGGATGGCAGCATACAGGTTTGGATGTTGTTACCGCTGATATTCGTGCTGGCGGCATTAACGGGCTTTTCTATTGGTTCAAGCTGGGGTACCTTCGCCATCATGTTGCCATTGGCGATTCCTATCGCAATGTCGCTCAATTTGCCGTTGGCACCGTTTATCGCGGCAGCGATATCGGGTGGTATTTTCGGTGATCATGCATCGCCGATTTCGGACACCACCATCATTGCCTCCATGGCATCTGGCACCGAGCATATCGACCACGTACGTACGCAACTACCTTATGCGTTACTGGCGGGCGGTGCGTCAATCGTTGCCTTTGCTATCACCGGCGCTGCTATCGGTTGAGGCCTTCTTTCGGCGAGCTCTGAAAAACTGGCGCAGAATATCGCCGCAGGGCTCCGCTAACACGCCCGACGTTATCTCAACGCGGTGGTTCATTGAGGCATGATTAAGGACTTCAATCGCCGTGCCTGCTGCGCCGGTGCGCGGATCGGGCGCACCATAAACCAAGCGTCTAACGCGCGCATGAGTAATGAGTCCCGCACACATTGCACAGGGCTCTAGGGTAACGTATAAGGACGAGTCGACCAGACGGTAGTTGTCGACGTTTTTACCTGCCGCACGAATTGCTTGCGCCTCGGCATGGGCACTGGGGTCCGATAATGTGATGACCTGGTTGTAGCCCTCGCCAATAATCGTGTCATCAAGCACCAGTACCGCACCGACTGGCACTTCATCCTCGTCAGCGGCTTTTTGCGCCAACTCAAGGGCGCGTTGCATGTAGATTTCATCAGTTGTCATGGCAGCGATTTTAGCGCAGACTAAGGTTAAAGACATCCAAATTTTGCGGCCAACCCCCATCACAGGGAGAACAACAATGAAGAACTGGGCATTTGCACTGACAACGGCAGCGGTAATAAGCGCTTGGGCGCTACCAACGCACGCACAACAGCAATCACCGGTGATGATTGATAGTAACCTGGAGCAACAAGTGATTGATTGGCGTCGTCATATTCACGCCAATCCTGAATTGAGTAACCGTGAATACGAAACGGCTAAGATGGTGGCTAACCATCTGCGCGAACTTGGATTAGAAGTTAAAACCGATATCGCTCACACCGGTGTGGTGGGTCTATTAAAAGGCAGTGGTGATGGCCCCACGGTGGCATTACGGGCTGATATGGATGCCTTACCGGTCACTGAAAAAACCGATGTGCCATTTAAATCAACCGTGAAGTCAACCTATCGCGGCAAGGAAGTCGGTGTTATGCACGCGTGTGGACACGATACCCATGTCGCTATGTTGATGGGAGCAGCCGAGAAGCTCACCAGTATGCGTGATGAGCTTAACGGCAATGTATTGTTCATTTTCCAGCCCGCAGAAGAGGGTGCGCCCGAGGGCGAGGAAGGCGGCGCTGAGTTAATGCTAAAACAAGGCCTGTTCAGTGATGTATTTCCTGACTATAAGCCTGAGCGTGTATTCGGTATTCATGTTTGGGCGGGTTTCCCGACCGGGCATATTGGTTATCGTAAAGGCCCATTAATGGCGTCATCGGATAAATTTGAAATTACCGTCAAAGGCAAACAAACCCACGGCTCGCGTCCATGGGCAGGGGTTGATCCCATTGTGACGTCAGCACAGATTATTAATAGTGCGCAAACGATTATCAGCCGCCAAACGGATATCACTAAAGCACCTGCCGTCGTATCCTTTGGTATTGTCGAAGGGGGCGTGCGCAATAACATCATTCCCGATGACGTCACCTTAATAGGTACCATCCGTAATTTCGACATGGATATTCGTGCGGATATTCACAAGCGTCTGACGCACACTGCGGAAACTATTGCCGAGGCGAATGGTGCTGAAGCGGACGTAGAAATCGATTTAGGCTATCCTGTCACGGTGAACAACCCTGACCTCGTTGACGAAATGCTACCGATTACTCGCGAAATTGCTGGCGCAGACAACGTGAAAGAAGTGCCATTGGTTACCGGCGCAGAGGATTTCTCATACTATGCGTTAGAAGTCCCAGGGATGTTTGTATTCTTAGGCGTAACGCCCGAAGATCGGGATATGGCGTCGGAGCCGAGTAATCACTCGCCGTATTTTTATGCCGACGAAGATGCATTAAAAACCGGCGTTAACCTATACGTTAACTGGACACTTGAGTCACTGTAGATGAAGTCAGTGGTAGTAAAGTGGTGTGGTGCGGCGCTGTTAGTAACCTTTTTACTTGGGTTGCAAGGCTGTACGCCGCAGCCTACGCCCAACCAACTGCAAATCGTTAAAGAGCGACAGGTGTTGCGGGTGGGTACACTGATGAACCCCACCAGCTTCTATTACGATCATGAAGTCGAGCAGGGGTTCGAGTACGAACTCGCACAACGGTTTGCTCGTCGCATGGGCGTTGAAGTGCGCATGGTGCCTCGCTTTGATGTCGCCGATCTGTTTGCGCTATTGCAGCGTGGCGAGGTCGATATCGTCGCCGCAGGGCTTGATGAAACCGCTAACCGACGTGAGCTATTTAGATTTGGGCCACCCTACGATGAAATCAGTCATAAACTCATATTTAAACAAGGCTCAAGGCAACGGCCACGCGACTGGGCGCAAGTCGACGATGGCGAGATAGTGGTCGTACAGGGCAGTTCCCATGAAGAGTTTTTACGTTCCATTGAAGATGAGTTCCCCGAGCTAAACTGGCGCTCGACCAGTGACCATGATGCCGTTGAACTGATGCGCATGGTTGATCGCGAGGAAATCGACTACACCATCGCTGATAGCAACCAACTCGAAGTACAACGACGTGCGCATCCGGGACTGAGCGTGGCATTCACCACGCAACGTGAGTTACAAGTCGCTTGGGCATTAAAAAATGCACCCGACGACTCACTGTATGCCGCAGTCATTGAATATTTTGGTGAAGTGCGTGATAGCGGGCGTTTAGCGTACCTGAAAGAAAAGCACTTTGGTCATGTAAAACAGTTTAATTACGTCACCACGAGCTTATTTATTGATGCAGTCGAGCAGCAGCTTCCAAAATACATCGATCTGTTTAAGCAACATTCGGGCGATCTCGACTGGCGTTTGTTAGCGGCAATCTCGTATCAAGAGTCGTTGTGGAATCCTCGCGCGGTATCGCCCACCGGTGTGCGCGGTATGATGATGCTGACACTGCCAACTGCTAAAGCGATGGGCGTTAAGAGTCGGCTCAATGCAGAACAAAGCATTCGAGGTGGAGCGCGTTATTTTGAGCGTATGCTGCAGCGAATTCCTGCTCGCATTCCAGAGCCCGATAGAACCTGGTTTGCCTTAGCGGCTTATAACATTGGTTTTGGTCATCTTGAGGATGCGCGAGTGTTAACAGAGCGACAAGGCGGCAACCCCGATCGTTGGCTAGATGTGAAACAGCGCTTGCCATTATTAAGACAAAAGCAGTTTTATCGCCAAACCAAATTTGGCTTTGCACGGGGTGATGAACCGGTTACGTATGTAGGAAATATACGCCGTTTTTACGACACACTTAAATGGTTAGATGATCAAGGGCGTTTATAAACGTATTAATGCAGTTGCAGCTCATTGTAGGATAGCGAGGCTTTCACTTCCTTTTGCATCCACTCGAGTAAGACAAAACAGCGTGACTCGCCATCGAGGCCAATGACTTTTGCCATAAATCCTTTAAACGGACCTTCGTTGATCTCCACCTGATCGCCAATTTTAGGTGCTCGAGTTTCCGCCAAGGCATCCTTGCCTTTAAAGGTGTCTATCCATGACTGCGGAAGCTTTGGGATTCTGTCGCCAAACCGCACGAGCGAGTGTACCCCATACGTACTGCGCAGTTTATAAAACTGTTCAGCTAGCTCGTCAGATTGCACAAAAACATATCCAGGGAAGAGTGGCTCCGTGCGCAAGCTGCGCTTGCCACGAACAATGCGTTCGACATTTAACTTAGGTCCGAAACATTTAAAGCCTTGGCGGTTGAGATTTTCCAGTGCCCGGTCTTCCTGACGCGGTTTCGTTTTAAGCACATACCAACCACCGAATGTCTGCGTGTCCATACGAGACGCCCCGGTTGCTTAATCTGACGAAAGGAAGTTTATCGCTGTAACAAGTGAATTTACAAAAATTTAGAGTAGATATTCTTTAACGTGAAAAATTGACGTCAAAGACTGTAAAAAATACATTTTGAATGTAGTATAAATTCTATTAATAACACTTCACGATGTGAAATGTTGAAAATGCTATAACTTTCTTCATATAAAAACGTAAAAAGCTAAGCCGAAGCTTAGCTTTCTATCTTGGGTGAGCCTTCCTTTTTCACCAAGCGGAACCATTTTTCTCGGCGCTCGATAATTCGTTTACGGCGAGCACGGACAACAGCACGGCGACGAGCGTCATTGGCGGTCTTATTAATTCGGCGTTGTGACATAAAAGACTCCTTTGCAGGTGGAACTTGATCCTAGCAGATCAGTTCCTAAGCTGTCACTTAAAAAGCCAAAGTCAAACATGGCAGGCAGAGGGATTTTTCGATATAATCGCCGCGCAAATTTTACACAAGCGTTGGAGACTGTTGTCGTGGAAATCTTTCGTGGTTCACCTGCCTTATCGGCGTTCAAAATTACAAAAAAGCTTGAACAACTCAAACATGCGGGGATCCCCATAAAGAGTTTATATGCGGAGTATCAGCACTTTATTCACCTTCGCAACACACTCTCCGACGCGCATCACGACATTCTCAAGCAACTGCTAACCTACGGCCCCACCGCTCAACAACAATCACCCAGCGAATCCAGTACGCTTATTTTGGTCGTCCCACGCCTTGGCACTATTTCGCCTTGGGCATCAAAAGCAACCAACATTGCCCATAACTGCGACATTAAAGAAGTCCATCGTATTGAACGCGGCGTTGCGTACTATCTGGAAGGTGATTTATCAGCGGAAGAGCAAAAGCAAGCCGCATTACTACTGCATGACCGCATGACCGAGAGCGTGCTGTATCACATGAGTGATGCTGAAAAGCTGTTTCAACAAGCTGAGCCAGCCCCCTTATCCAACGTTGATATTCTGGCCGAAGGCCGTTCAGCGCTAGAAGACGCCAACGTATCGCTCGGTCTGGCGCTCGCGGATGACGAAATCGATTATCTATTAGAAAACTTCAAGAAGTTAGGGCGTAACCCCAACGACATCGAGTTGTATATGTTTGCCCAAGCAAACTCGGAGCACTGTCGCCATAAGATCTTTAACGCAGACTGGACTATTGATGGCGAAGCACAGCCAAAGTCGCTATTTAAGATGATCAAAAACACCTTTGAAGTGACGCCAGACTATGTGTTGTCGGCATACAAAGACAACGCCGCGGTGATGGAAGGGCACGAAGCAGGGCGCTTTTATCCGTCACCTGAATCAACCACCTACAGCTATAGCCACGAACCGATTCATATTTTGATGAAGGTCGAGACGCACAATCACCCGACAGCGATTGCCCCTTATGCCGGCGCAGCGACCGGTTCGGGTGGGGAAATCCGTGATGAAGGCGCCACCGGTATCGGCTCAAAACCCAAAGCGGGTTTGGTGGGCTTTAGCGTATCCAACTTAAATATTCCAGGCTTCAAACAACCGTGGGAAGAAAACTACGGCAAGCCTGCGCGTATCGTCAGTGCACTCGATATTATGCTCGAGGGGCCACTCGGCGGGGCCGCATTTAACAATGAATTTGGTCGTCCAGCGCTAACGGGTTACTTCCGTACTTACGAGCAAACCGTGAACAGTCATAACGGCCGAGAGGTACGCGGTTATCATAAGCCGATCATGATTGCCGGTGGCTTGGGTAATATCCGCGAAGCCCACGTGCAAAAAGACGACATCCCTGTGGGTGCCAAACTGGTGGTGTTAGGTGGCCCGGCGATGAACATCGGTCTGGGTGGCGGCGCTGCGTCGTCGATGGCATCGGGCGAGTCAGCAGAAGACCTTGATTTTGCCTCAGTACAGCGCGATAACCCTGAAATGGAACGGCGTTGCCAAGAGGTCATCGATCGCTGTTGGCAACTCGGCTCAGATAACCCGATTGCCTTTATTCACGACGTAGGCGCGGGTGGCTTATCCAACGCCATGCCAGAGCTTGTCAGTGACGGGGGGCGAGGCGGTCGTTTCGAACTGCGTGACATACCCAATGACGAACCGGGTATGACACCGCTGGAAATCTGGTGTAACGAATCACAAGAGCGTTACGTGATCGCCATCGCGCCAGAAAACATGGCGCGTTTCGAGCAAATCTGTGAGCGCGAGCGTGCCGAGTACGCCGTGATTGGTGAAGCGACCGAAGAACTCACCATCTTGTTAAATGACGCCAAATTCAATAACCAGCCGATTGATCTACCACTCGACGTGCTACTCGGTAAACCACCGAAAATGCACCGTGACGTCAAACGTCAGCAAGCGGCTGGCGAAGCGCTTAAACTCAACAGCATCGATGCTAACGAAGCCGCAGAACGCTTGATGCGCTTACCAAGCATCGCCGAGAAGACGTTCTTAATTACTATTGGTGATCGCTCGGTCACCGGCTTGGTCGCACGCGATCAAATGGTCGGTCCGTGGCAGGTGCCGGTCGCCGATGTAGCGGTAACCGCGGCCTCATACGATACCTATCATGGTGAAGCCATGGCGATGGGCGAACGCACGCCATTAGCCTTGCTAAACTACGGCGCTTCTGCGCGCATGGCGGTCGCTGAGGCATTAACTAACCTTGCAGCCGCCGACGTTGGTGAACTAAAACGCGTTAAATTGTCCGCGAACTGGATGGCCGCAGCCGGTCACCCCGGTGAGGACGCTGGTTTATACGAGGCGGTAAAAGCCATCGGTGAAGAACTTTGTCCTGCATTGGAAATTACCATTCCGGTAGGAAAAGACTCCATGTCGATGAAAACCCAGTGGCAAGATGAGGGCGAAGACAAAGCCGTAACCGCACCACTGTCACTGGTGATTACCGCCTTTGCTCGAGTTAACGACGTACGTAACACCGTGACGCCGCAACTGCGTCTAGATAAAGGTGATACCCACCTGATTGCTATCGATTTAGGTCAAGGTAAGAATCGGTTAGGCGGTTCTGCGCTGGCACAAGTGTATAAGCAACTGGGTGAGCAAACACCTGACTTAGACGACGCAGCGCAGTTCAAAGCATTTTTCGAAACACTGCAACAGCTGATAGCCGAAGGACGTATTCTTGCGTATCACGACCGCTCTGACGGCGGTTTAATGACGACCTTGGCTGAGATGGCGTTTGCCGGCCACTGTGGTGTCCATGCAGATTTGAGCGACTTAGGTGATAACGCGTTAGCGGCACTGTTCAGTGAGGAGCTCGGCGCGGTCATACAAGTGACGGACGATCAGCGTAAAAACGTGCTCTCAGCATTCCAAAAAGCAGGGCTCGAGAATGCTATCCATGTCATCGGTCAGCCCACCGAGCGAGATGAGATTAAACTGACTTTTAACGGTGACACCGTTATTGACTCATCGCGCACGCATTACCGTACGTTGTGGGCTGAAACCACGCATCAAATGCAGCGGTTACGTGATAACCCAGTCTGTGCTGATGAGGAGTTCCAGCTTAAACAACGGGTCGACGATCCAGGCTTGCAAGCCGATTTAAGCTTTGATGTGCATGAAGATATCGCAGCCCCCTACATTGCTAAAGGCAGCGCCCCGAAAGTGGCTATCTTACGTGAGCAGGGTGTGAACTCGCATTATGAAATGGCCGCGGCTTTTGACCGTGCTGGTTTTGAAGCTGTAGACGTGCACATGAGCGATATTTTAACAGGCCGTGTCACCTTAGATGAGATGCAGGCACTGGCCGCCTGTGGTGGATTCTCCTATGGCGACGTGCTGGGTGCCGGTGAAGGTTGGGCTAAATCCATCCTATTTAATCAACGCGCACGTGATCAGTTCGAAGCGTTCTTTAACCGCGACAATACGCTAGCTTTAGGCGTGTGTAATGGTTGTCAGATGCTTTCAACACTGAAAAGTCTGATTCCGGGTACTGAACATTGGCCGCGTTTTGTCACCAACCGCAGCGAACGTTTTGAAGCGCGCTTTAGTTTGGTCGAAGTACAAACGACCAATTCGGCGTTCTTTGACGGGATGCAAGGTTCGAAAATGCCGATTGCCGTCTCTCACGGTGAAGGGCGTGCTGAATTTGCCGCAGTCGACCAGCAAGCACAACTTGAGCAAGCCGGTCAGGTAGCACTGCGCTATATCGACAACTGGGGCGACGTGGCAGAGCAATATCCTGCCAACCCGAACGGCTCGCCGAATGGCATTACCGCTGTCAGCAGCCGCGATGGCCGTGTGACGGCGATGATGCCACACCCAGAGCGTGTATTCCGCACTGTTGCGAACAGCTGGCATCCCGATGAGTGGGGCGAGGATAGCCCATGGATGCGCATGTTCCGTAATGCACGTACACGCTTCTAACGTGTACGTTGAGAAAAAAGAGCAAGCCATTGAGCTTGCTCTTTTTTTTGCCTTTTCAAAACCTTTACGCCTGCGAGTCTAGCCAAATATCTGAGGAACCGCATAATAGAATTAAGACTCAACAGGAGGCAGTATGATGAAACGTATTATAGCACTCACAGGTATCCTAGCCGCATCGGTTGCGCTCACTGCACACGCAGAAGATCGTAACTATGTCAGCGGTGGTTACAACGATTTTGGTGATTCAGACTTTTACATTAAAGCATCACGTCAAATCGATTCACATTGGGTGATTGAAGGTGAGGCGTTTGATATTGGTGATTTTGGTACGCGTTTAGGCGGCCAGTATTTGCTGAGCAACAGCCCGTTGTTCTTGAAAGGCGGCATGAGCCATTACGATTTTGGTAACACCGACGACACGGGCGGCTACGTCGGCATCGGTACTGAAATTGGTTTGAGCACGCAAGCAACAGCCATGTTTGATGCGACCTACGACTCAGCACTAGACGGTTATGCGTCAGTGGGCGCCAAAGTACGTTATAACTTCGATCAGCGTTTCGCTGCCGATATCGGTTTCCGTGGCAACTTCGACGATATCGACAACGAATTTCGCGTAGGTATTACCTACAAATTCTAAGGTTTCCACTCCGAGCAAGGTGGTTTGCGGGGCTTAACGGCCCCGCTTTTTTATCCAACCTTGTTTGATTCCACCTAAGCCTGCCAGCAATAGCAGCATCAACCAACCGGTACTACCACCACTGCTGCCGCCACCTGAACTACCACCCGTTGTGGTCGTTGGTGCCGCAGCAACATCGATAGTCTCCTCAAAGGTATCCGTGTTACCGGCGGTATCAGTGACGGTGACCGACACGGTATAAGTGCCTTGCTCACTAAAGCTTAAGCGTGCAGAGGTGAGGTCCTCGTTACTAATAGTGACGGAGCTATCATCCACTGACCAATCAGTGGTAGCTAAATCCAAGTTACCCGAGGTCGTAATCGTAGCTGTCGTTGCACCTCCTGCGCGCACGCTCGAAGGCGAGAAACTCATCGCATCAACGACAATCGGCTCGATCGCTTCAACCGAGATACTGATGGTATCCATGACCGAATTACCGTTGCCATCGTTAACACTGGCAACAAAGTCATAAGCGCCCGAGGCTTGCCCCGGAATATCAAACTCAAACACGTTGCCATCGCTACGAGTCGGCTCGAACACCACATTATCGCGGCCTGGTAAACGCTGCTCTACGGTCAGCGTATCGTAGAACGAGGTATCGCTCGGCTCATTCAGCGTGACGGTCAAAGTAAACGGCTCATCCTCAAGAATGGTGTCGCTACTTGCGGTAAAGCTTAAAATCGCAGGCTGGTTGTTACTATACGCACGAATCGGAATCGTCACATTCGGTGCACCTTGAACGCCTAAGTCAGCAACAATAGTCACTGTACCGGTATCGGTGATGCTTGTTGCATCGCCTTCAACACTGAGGGTAATGACGTCACCTTGCGGTGTCGTGGTGCGGTTGGTTTGAGTCACCACTAGGTTATCAATACTGACATCACCACCGATAGAATAGGCCGGCGTGACATCTGCAGGAACATTGACTAACTCAGCAGATAGGCTAACCGACTCGTCCGATATAATTTCATATCCCTGCGTAAGGTAGCCGGTGACAGGCGTCTGACTATTCGCTGGACCTTCCCACCAAATCATGCTCGATACGCTGAATTCAGAGAAGTTAGTGTTCACTACACGCAGCGGAAGCTGAAACACGTTGCGTTGGTCGGTATCCGCCAACTCAGCCGCAATCGCCGCCTGAGAACGCTTCGGTGTAATAGTCAGCGTACGTTCAGCACCGCTGCCCGATACTGACACATCAAACCATTCACTCGCCTGGGCAATGCCTTCATTGATACTCGGGCGACCCATTGACTCATCAAAGTACGTCGCGAGCTCAATGTTTGAGTTAAGAATACTATCGTCGCTGAGCAATACCGTGAACGATTGTGCATCACCCACATCGGCGGTTAACACGTTGCTATCGGTAAAGATAAAGGCGTCATTGCCACCGCTTGATGAGACAGAAGCAGAAAACTCACCAATGAGCTGGTAACCGTTATCGTCAGAAGGGACTAATACACAAATACCCAAGTTGCCCGGTTCAATAGTGCCCGTGAGTGTCGAGCCGGTAATGGTCTCGCCGTTCTCGATCTGTTGCTGAGTGAAATAACGGTTACTATGACAATTACGGTTAACAACAAGATACTCACTGACAGAGTCATCCGGTAGTTGCAATTGAACGCTACCGCCGTCCAGTGCAACACCGACATTTAAATAATCATTCCAACGTTGGAAACGGCGCGTCCACGGCGTGGTTAAGGTCGTCGCTTTAGCCGCATTAGCCGCATCAACTTCCGCTTCGGACTTACCCGCAGGTGTGCCGTTGATATCTAAGTCGGGGCTGGAATAAAGCGCCTCGCGACTACAGGTGCCGTTAGGTGCTACTTCGCGACAGCTCGAGCCATACGCCATAATGGTGTAAAACTCACCATCAGGGTCAACATAGCCGTAAGGGATATGGTTATCGATTTGTGAGCCAGAGCCTTGCTCATTATTGTCCAACGTGTAGCGGTCGTGCAGCAAACCAATGTTGTGGCCTAACTCGTGAGGGAAAGTCCCGGTCCCCAAACATTGGTAGGTGGTAAACGCGACGTGGAAGTCCGGCGAAATGCCAAAAAAGGTATTATCAGCAGCGATATCCGAGGCAACATAGGCTTGTCCACACACATCATCGCTCACGCCAATATAGTGAATGACGTCAGCGTTATATTGATCACGCAAGCGACTCGCCATACCACTATTAACTAATTCATCTAAGATATCGGTCGAAGGCGCACCCACAAAATCATTTTCAGTGCTTGGCAACATGATAGGATGAGCGCCGACAATACGATGGGCGAGTGATAATTCTGACTGCTCGTAAACAAAGTTGGTGACGGCATCGGCATACTCAATATCTTCGTCAAATACGGCATCGTTCTCAGCCATATAGGCGGGTAAACGAGGGTCAAACAAAATCAAAGTATCAATACTAGAATCGGAAGCCGTATCAGTAGTTATCGCATCGGCCTGCATTCGTGGTGTTGATGGTTCACCGCGCCACTGAATCGCTTGCGTCATATCGACTGACTTTGCAGTCGCCGGCATGCGCAGCGGCTCAGGGTATTTATTATTGACTAACACAGTCTTGGTGCGATTGCCGGTCTGATAAACCTTTACCCAGTTGCCCTCGGCATTTTGCAAAGTATAAATAGTATGTTCAGGCGTATGGTAAATACTGCCTGCAAAGCGCTGTACCTTGCCATTACTAAGTGGCTTGTCCAGTACGTAAAACCCTTGCGTTGGTTGACTGCCTTCAGCAATAACATATTCAGCCGATATGTTATCCGAGCCACTATCAAAGGGTAGCGCAACCGATTGACCCAGCGAAAACTGCTGTGTTTGTAATTGGTTATGCAGCGTAGGCTGAGGTTCAACGGTTTGCGCCAGAGCACTGTTCAAAGCCAGTGACGCCACAATAGCGGATGTCAAAGATAGTATTTTCATATAATCAACTCTAAACGTTTAGATTATGTTAGTGTCGCCTAACTCAGGCTTATGATCAATGTTGTGAAAAAATCGTGTTAAAACAGTAAAATAATTTGCAAACTAAAAGAAACCTGATAACGTATTAAGCAATCATGAATGCGTTTTTTAACAACGCAAGATTGATTGGCCAATCGATTGAATTTTGTAGAACGTGTACACAGAGGTGTAATTATGAAAAAACTTTCAGCTTTGTTTGCTGCAGCTGCTTTAGCAGCGGCGCCAGGCTTGGCTTCTGCGCAAGACGCGGAACCAACTGGCTCTGAAGCTTCTGGTATTGGCGGCGTTAGCGCAACCACTATCGGTGTGGGCGCTGTTGCAGCGGGTATCGCAGTAGCTGTCGCTGCTGACGGTGGCGATGATGAAGATCCAGGTACAACCAATCCTCCAGGCACGGGTACTGAAACCGCGACTGGTACAGGCACTGGTACAGGCACCGGTACTACAACAGGTACTGGCCAGTAATTGGTTAACACTTAACTAAGTGTTTACAAAGCCGCCCTCAACATGGGCGGCTTTTTCGTTTATAGTTGTTTACCCATAGATAATTCCTCGGCGTCGAATGACAACAAAAACAATGCACCACAGCCGTTTATTTCTGCCCAGTCTTGCAGCAGCCGTCCTGCTGTCAGGATGTATGAACCGCGTTGAGTCGATGAAAGAGACACTGGCGTTTGCTTGGTCAGGCAATCAAGATGTGACGGTCACGCAAGAGCGATTGGACGAAATTAATTACCCCATGATGTATGCACGCTTTAATCAACAGCGGCGTATTGCGTTAGGGCTTGGCTTTGATGATAACGACCAATACAAATGGTTGTCAGGCGATCAAGAAGTGGTCGTCACGCGTCATGGTCGCGTGGTACAAACGCAGGGCGTCTCGGGTAATTTAAATGAACTGGCATGGGTCAGTAATCTTCGCAATGATCCGCTTAAATGTCTCACGCAACTAAATAGTCAGTGCTCACTCACATGGCAAGCTCAAGTGCAGTCAGGCGTTGCACAAGAGGCATCTATTCACGCGATTACCTCGCAATTTTCACGTATCGGCTCAGAAACGCTAGAGCTCCCCATTAATCGTTCAGTTAATACGGTGCATTGGCGCGAACAAATAGCCCAAGATAACGGTACCACGTGGACCAACGATTATTGGTTATCCACCGAAACCGGACGGGTGGTGAAGTCGTCGCAACAACTGACCGACGCATTACCACGCGTGGTGACCGAAGAGCTCAAACCCTACAAAAAAGATCTACAAAAGCCGGGCAATTCGAACAGAGGGGCAAACTAATGCGCGTATTCGTTGGATTGCTTTTTGTTGTATTTATGAGTGTTAGTCAGATTGCTGCAGCGCAGGTTAAAGTAAACGTTTACTTGCATCAGAATCCAGAACAGCCGGGCGATGTCAGTTGGCAAAAAAGCTATGAACTGAGCCAACCCGAGCGTATTTCGCAAGTCTATGAGCGTATTTTAAGCGATATCAATGCTGACGAACTCGCCCAAATTAACTGGTCAGCGAGCCGCCTATCCAGCGACTTTTTACAAGCCAGGCTGGAGCGTCACCGCGAGCGCATGGTTGAACAGCTCGATCAGCTGGCGCGTCACTGGAGTCGCCAAGATGAACAACAGGTTGCCGATAGCATTAAGCGTCTGGCAGCGCAGGTGAGCCGTTGGCCACTGCAAGCCACCTACAGCTTTAATTTAACACCGGACCAAACGCGTCTTATTCTGCAGCAGAACCCACTGTTAACACGTGCCGATGGCCGCGTGTTTAACTGGCATCTCTACAGCTTTCCTCATAAAGCGCTGACATTCGGTCTACCTGAGGATTTAGCGGGTGTCGATAATGATTTCTTATGGAATGTGCTACCTAATGGCACCGTAGCAAAGCAGCCCGTTGCTTATTACAACCAGCGTTTGCCCGCTGCGTGTTACCCACACGATGAACGCAGCCCGATGCAAACTGTCAACGCTGACCAAGCTCAGCGCTGCGCCATTAAGGGCAACCTAATTCACAGCGTGCGCTTACTTTCAGAGTATTGGCTTACCGACGAAACCGAGCAGTTGGATCTCGAACTCATGTTATTGGCAAAATTTATTCTGCCTAACGGAGGTCAGTCATGAAAAAGTTGAGTGTTTATACACTGACCATGGCTGCGTTAGGTTATTTATCCAACGTGTCTGCGCAAGATATCAGTGCCGATCGTATCTATCAGCCTACGCAATCCGATATCGGTGGTGCGGGTTTAATGCAAACCCCGACCGGGCGTATGAACCGCGATGGTGAGTTCTCGGTACTTTACTACGACAACGACGAATACCGTCGCATGGCGTTGAGTCTCCAGTTGTTCCCGTGGCTGGAGTCAACCATTCGCTACACCGATGTGCGAACGCGCCTATACAGTGACTCAGAAGGTTTTAGTGGCGACCAAACCTATAAAGACCGTGGGCTTGATGTAAAGTTTAGATTGTTAGAAGAAAGCCGTTGGCTGCCCGAAACCAGTTTAGGCTTACGTGATATCGCCGGAACTGGACAATTTGCATCCGAGTACATTGCGGCAAGTAAGCGCTTTGGCCCTGTCGATGTGACGTTAGGTATCGGTTGGGGTTACTTAGGTCGCTCAGGCAATATCGACAACCCGTTGTGCGACATTGCGGATCGTTTTTGTGATCGCGCCAACGAGCTCAGCGGGCAAGGCGGTGAGTTCGAAATTGGCGACTGGTTTACCGGTAACGCAGGCGTATTTGGTGGGATTGCGTACCAAACGCCCTGGGATCCGCTTATTGTCAAAGTTGAATACGATGCCAACGACTTCTCGCGTGAGTCTTCGCGCACGCCAATCATTCAGGACTCCCACTGGAATTATGGCCTGCACTATCGGATGAACGATAACGTCAACCTCAAACTGAGTTACGAACGGGGCAATACCTGGATGTTCGGGTTTAGCTTCCGTACGAACTTTGACGATATGACGCAATACAAGCGTACCGATCCGGTACCGGCACCCACCGAGCCGCAACTCACCTCAATGGATCAGCTGGACACCGATGAGTTGCGCAGCAAGTTGCGTAAAGCCAGTGGCTTTTATCTCAAGCGCTTTTACCTCAGCGACAACGGCAAAAAAGTCACGTTGGTGGGTAACCAAAGTCGCTATCGCTATGAAACGATGAGTTTGGATAGAGCCGCAGCGGTGCTGGCTAATTATTTACCGGCTTCGGTCACCCAGTATCAATTTGTCGATGATGTGCTCGGCATGCCTATCGCACAGGTGAATGTCGATGCGCCCACCTTTAAACGGGCATTTTACCGCGCCGACTTTACCACGCGCTACAAAGATAGCTACAAACTGGTTAACGTTAATCAAGATGATGACGACCAACTGTTGTTTGAGCGCACCAGTGAACTGGGACTACCCGATATTGGTTTCCGTCCTTTCTTAGAGCAGTCGTTTGGTGGGCCCGAAGCGTTCTATATGTACAAGCTGCGCATGGACGGTTATTTTAATTGGGTGCCGACCGAGAACTTCTTAGTCAATGGTGTAATCAGTGGCACCATCGTCGATAATTACGATAAATTTAATTATCTCGTTGAGGACGGCGAAGCACCGTTGCCGCGCGTGCGAACCTATGTGCGTGAATATTCAACGCAATCGGACATTGTACTCACACGTGCACAGGGTACCTATGTCAAAGAGTGGCAAGACAATCTTTACAGCTCCTTTTACGGTGGGTATCTTGAGCGCATGTTTGGCGGTATCGGGACCGAATGGCTCTATCGCCCGCTCGATAAACCGTGGGCGGTGGGTGTCGATATCAATTATGCGCGCCAACGTAGCTTCGAAAATCACCTCGGATTTAGAGATTACGACGTGCTAACCGGGCATTTAACGGGTTATCTGCGCACGGATTATTTCTTTGACAACACACTGTTGACCGTGTCGGCAGGGCGTTTCCTTGCAAAAGACTGGGGTGTAAACGTCAAATTTGAGAAGAAATTTGATTCAGGTATTATCGTCGGCGCTTTTGCGGCGAAGACAAACGTATCAGCGGAAGAGTTTGGTGAGGGGAGCTTCAATAAAGGCTTCTTTATCAGTATCCCGTTTGATCTATTACAAATTAACCACAGCACCGGTCGCGGCGCCATTGGATGGACGCCGCTCACCCGTGATGGTGGACAAATGTTGCAACGCGCAGCGCATTTATATGGTATTACCGATGCGCGTAGCCGATTTTATAATGAGTGGTAAGGACAAATAAGGTAGCACATGAATAAGTTAGCGCTAATAGGGGTGCTCGTTTTTGGTATGAGCGGCTGTGCAAGCCAACCCGAAAAAGATAATAACAGTGACTGGCAGGGCACGCACCAAAGTGTCGATTATATTTTATCACCTAACTATGATGCCATCGCTAGCGCCGTGCCAGGACAGTCACTCAGTTTAACTACGCGCAGCCAACGCAACTATAACGTAACTATCGTTAAACGATATTTCGCAGCGAGCGGACGCGAGTGCCTCGAGGCCGAGACGCAAACCAATACGGTGGTGTTGTGTGACTACCGCACTGAATGGGGTTTGAGTCGTGCTTTTGAGCAGTTTTAGCAGCGCTTTAACTAGTTTCTAAAGCACGGTGCGAGTGGTAAACTACAAAAAGTTTAACGAGTGAATAATGAATACGATAGATAGTATGGTTAACAGGGGCAGCAAATGAAAGGAACAAAACAAGGCATCGCAGCGCTGCTTTTGTCGTTAGTGAGCGTAACCGCTTCGGCTCAGAGCATTTCAGATCTCTCTCCAGAACAAAGAGAACAGCTTGAACAAAGAATGGGAGCGAGCGGCTCAGATTCTACTCAAGCTCCAGCAAATAGTATGTCGCAGAGCCAAGTGTTTGGTGATGTCGATCCGCGTTCACCGCTTTCGACCCAATTTGCCGAACAGCAAGTGCGTAGTAGTTGGAGCACAGGCACTTACGGTCCGGTGATGGAAGAAATGCTGTCGCCCGAAGAACGCAACCAAATTCGTCCGTTCGGTGCTGAAGTGTTTGATGGGGGCTTTCGTGTAAAACGCTCAGATGGCCTTAATCCACAGTACCGCATTTTGCCCGGTGATCAAATTACCTTGCGTGTATGGGGAGCGACGGAGGTCGACTCGGTACTTTCTGTCGATGCGCAAGGCTTTGTTTTTATTCCATCAGTCGGGCCCGTACAAGTTCAGGGTGTCACGGTCGCTCAGCTTAATTCAGTGATAACATCTGCGATTAAAACGACCTACCCCAAGAATGTGAACGTCTATACTAATGTACAAGGTGTTCAACCTGTTGGTGTGATGGTCTCGGGTTTTGTCGAACGTCCCGGCAAATATGCAGGTGTACCCAGTGATTCAATTCTTTACTTTTTAGACCAAGCGTCAGGTATCGATAACAAACTGGGGTCGTTTCGTAACATCGATTTAATCCGCAATGGCGAAGTGATCAAAACCTTCGACCTGTACGATTTCCTCATTGACGGTGAGCTTAACCAGCCACAACTGCAAGAAGGTGACACCCTGTTAGTCAAATCGCGCGGTCCGCAAGTCACTGTTTATGGTGATGTTGGGCGTGCTTACCATTACGAGTTAAAATCCGAAGGCGTTAAAGGCAGTAAAATAGAGTCACTAGCCCGCTTAAACCCAGGCGTATCGCATGCACTCGTGGTGGGCACACGCATGGGTAACCCCGTAGCAGACTACGTCACCATTGATCAGTTCGCCGATGAGTCACTAGCCGATGGTGATGAGGTTGCATTCTTCGCCGATAAGCGCGCCGACCAAATCGTGGTGCAAGTCGAGGGTAAATACTTAGGTCAGTCGTATTTTGTGCTACCTAAAAACGCGCGACTGATGGAATTTTTGAATACAGTCGCCGTTGACCCACAAGAAACCGACTACAAAAATATCTCGATTCGTCGCCAAAGCGTCGCAGAACGTCAAAAGAAAGCGCTAGAGGAAAGCTTAGATCGCTTAGAGCAAACCTACTTAGGGGCGCCATCATCCACCGCCGAGGAAGCGGCAGTGCGCGCACAAGAAGCGGAGCTTATCAGCCAGTTTGTGCAAAAAGCGCGTAACGTGAAACCCAGCGGACGCTTGGTTGTTAGTAACGACAACCAACTCGTGGATATTCGCTTACAACACGGCGACGTTGTGACGTTACCTGCTAAAACCGACTCAGTACTCGTGAGTGGCGAAGTCTACGTGCCGCAATCAGCCGTGTATGTTGATGGCAAGTCGGTTGAGGAGTACATCAATGGAGCGGGTGGATTTACTCAGCGTGCGAACGAAGATCGCATATTGATCGTCCGCCAAAACGGTGAAGTGATTGAATCAAATAACACCGATTTGCGACCGGGGGATGAGGTGCTGGTGCTGCCTGCAGTCAGCTCGAAGAACTTACAAGTCGCGCAGTCGATTACACAAATCATTTACCAGATTGCTGTAGCAACCAAGGTGGCGTTGGATCTCTAGATGAAAGACCAGAATCCAGCAAGCTCGGTGCGCAGCCCCTATTTAGTAGCATGGCACGTTTGGTCAGCGTTGTTTATGCGTGAGTTTGTCTCGCGCATGACAACGGACCGATTTGCGCCGGTGTGGCTGTTCCTGCAACCTGTTTTACATGTGGTTATTTTGGTTGGAGTCCGTGACTTTATCGGTAGCGGGCGTTTGATACCCGGGGCTGAGTTTATTCCGTGGTTGGTAATAGGTATCTCTACTTATATCATGTTCCGCACTCTGTGGATGCAAGGTATGAACGCGATTCAAGCAAATAAGGCGTTGTTTGCCTACCGCCAAGTACACCCTGCTGATACTGTATTGGTGCGCTGCGCGATGGAGGCGAAATTACAATCTTTTGTGCTGATGATTATGGTGTTTCTATTCACCGGGCTAGGCTACGATATGATTCCCGATGCGCCCCTCGAAGCTTTGGAAGTATTACTGGCAATGAGCTTTATTGGGTTGGGTATGGGGTTAATCACTTCCGTATTAGTCAGCTTTTTCCCAGAGTCGTCCAAAATAGTTAATCTGATTGCGTTTCCACTTTATTTTTTGTCGGGGGTTATTTTACCGATTCAATTTATGCCACACGGTATTCAGGAGTATTTGCTTTACAACCCATTACTACATGCGGTCGAGCTTATTCGAGCAGAATTTTTCAGCACCTATCACCCTGTCCGAGGCGTCAGTCTCTGGTACGTCTATCAGTGGGCGATCTGTACAGTGTTATTTGGTCTAGCACTGCACGTAAAATTTAAGGTAAGAATGGTGGCGCAGTGATAAATAAACAAAGTGAACCCGCCATGATCGAGGCAAAAGATGTCTGGAAGCGCTACCACGGCCCGTTTGGCGGCGGCTGGGTGCTCAAAGGCGTAGATTTTAAAATACCGCGCGGCGTATCCGTCGGCTTAGTGGGTAAAAATGGCGCGGGTAAGTCTACGCTGTTACGGCTTATAGGCGGTATGGATTCGCCCGACAAAGGTGAGATTATCGAGCGCTGTCGCGTTTCTTGGCCAATCGGCTTAGGGGGCGGCTTTCAGGGTTCCATGACAGGACGTCAAAACGTAAAGTTTGTCGCCCGCATTCACGGTGGTAATGCCGACATTGATCGCATTATTGATGAAGTGCAAGAGTTTGCCGAAATCGGACCGGCATTTGACCAGCCCATAAGGACCTATTCGAGCGGTATGCGCTCGCGTTTAGCGTTTGGGTTGTCTTTAGCGTTTAATTTCGATATTTACCTATCCGATGAAGCGACAGCCGTGGGTGATGTGACCTTTAAGCAAAAAGCTAAAAAGGCGTTTAAAGAGCGAGTCGGGCAATCAAGTCTGATTATGGTGTCTCACTCAACAAAAATTCTAGAGGATTTGTGTCAGTCAGGTATTTGGCTACACGATGGTAAAGCCATTTGGTTTGATGACCTCAAAGATGCTATCGACGCTTATTACGATAGCGTAGGGCATAAACCGAACAAGAAAAAAGCGAAGCAAACTAAATGAAAGACTTTTTTAAAAACCAACCGCATTGGGCTATTGCAGCAGTCATTGTCATTGTTGGCGCAATTTATTGGGGGGTCATGGCAACGGACCGATATGTATCACGTGCACAAATCGTGCTCGAGAGCCCCGAAGTTAGTATGTCCTCAATGAACATCAGCTCGCTGCTATCCGGTACGCAGGGCTCCGGCGATCTGCTTCTACTTCGTCAGCATTTGTTGTCGGTGACCATGTTAAAAACGCTACAAAAAGACCTCGACCTAAGAAGCCACTATTCGCAAGACTTTATCGACTCATGGTCAGCGCTTTCAGAGAAAGGTGCACCCATCGAAGTGTTTCATCAATATATGCTTGAGCATATGTCAATAGAGTTTGACGAGTACGCAGGGGTCCTACAGATTCAGGTGGAAGCGTTTGATCCAGAAATGGCGCAGGCTATTGTTCAAACCCTGCTAAAAGAGGGCGAGCGTCACATGAACAGCATGGGTCAACGACTCGCCGAAGAGCAAGTAAAGTTTATCGAAAAGCAAGTCGCCAACTTGGAAGAGCGCCTGTTTGAGGCGCGTGATAATTTACTGCAGTTTCAAAATGAGAACGGCCTCGTGTCACCCTCGCAAACCGTACAAGCTATTTTTGCTACGGTATCGCAACTACAAGCACAGCGTGCAGCCCTCGCCGCACGTAAAACGGCACTGCTTGACTACCAAAGTCGCACGTCACCACAAGTGATGGAAATAACTCGTGAAATTCGTTCACTCGACGAGCAAATAACTGAGGAGCAAGCCAAGTTAACCCGTGAAAGTGGTGACGCACTCAACAGAACCTCAGCAGAGTTTCAAACGTTACAGTTACGCGCTGAGTTCGCCTTAGAACTGTATTCGAATGCCATGGTGGCGCTTGAAAGTACGCGTATTGAGGCAGCCCGTAAGTTAAAGCAAGTATCTATACTGGAGTTCCCGTTGTTACCTGAATATTCAACCAAACCCGATAGACTCTATAATTTTGTGGTGTTGCTGGTATTTACCTTGTTCATCGCGGCTATTGTTCACTTAGGTAGAGCCATCGTGCGCGATCACAAGCACTAATCCTATGGTTTATATTGTTGGCACCCGCCCGTATTGGCGCAAATCGTGGCTTCAGTTTTTTAACGAACTGGAGCCTGTTTTTGTTGACCAGCCAGAACAAGTGCCAGGCGGCGAGACCGCGTATATTTGGGGTATCGATTACGACTCAGCGCGGTTTAATAAAGACGTTAACGTGGTCCACGTCGAAGACGGGTTTATTCGCTCTATAGGTTTAGGTGCAGCATTGGAGCGACCGTGCTCTTGGGTCTGTGATACCCGAGGCATCTATTTTGATGCGACACGCCCATCCGATCTCGAATCATTATTGAATACGACTGAACTTAACGAAACTGAGCGCGAGCGCGCCAAAGCTTTAAGACAGTTGCTGATCGAAAACAATATCAGTAAATACAATACGGGCAGCAACAAAGCCATTGAGTTACCCAAGAATAAAAAAGCGATTTTAGTGCCAGGTCAAGTCGAGACTGATGCGAGTATCAAAAAGGGCTCACCCAATATAAAAACCAATTTGGAGTTGCTCAAGCAGGTTAAAGCAACCAACCCTGATGCGTATATTATCTATAAACCGCATCCTGACGTTGTCGCAGGCTTGAGAAAGAGTCAGAACATCGCGAATGATGCGCTGGATTACTGCGATGCGTATATCACGGATATCAACATATCAACAGTACTGGAATGTGTAGATGAAGTGCACACCATGACGTCGTTGTGTGGGTTTGAGGGACTGCTGCGAGGCAAACGCGTGACCTGCTATGGACAGCCCTTTTATAGCGGCTGGGGTTTAACGTCTGATAAGAGTCCTAATGAACGACGTACAAAGCGAGTGGATTTGTCTACGCTTATCTACTGCACACTGGTTTTATATGCGCGTTACGTGGATCCAGAGTCGGGATCAAGAGTAACCCCCGAACAAACGGTTCAATTACTTGCAGAGCGTCGAACTCAGCCAACGCGTCTTAGCGCAAAATTAAAGTTGTTATTACGCAAAATACAGACCCGCATAAGCGGGAGGAAGTAACATGCAACGTATCGCTGTCGTGGGCAAAGAAGTACATGTGATGCTGGGCTTCCGTGGGGAGCTGATGAAGCAAATGGTGGCGCGCGGTCACCGTGTATACGCATTTGCGATAGACTATACCGAAGAGTCAGAAGCCTACGTGCGTGGCTTAGGTTTTATCCCGGTGCGTTATCAACTAGACGGCTACACGTTGAATCCACTGCACGAATTAAAAGTGGTGTGGGCGTTGTACCGCGCATTTAAACGTCTCGAAATTACAGTGAGCTATTGCTACTTTGCTAAACCGGCGCTCTACGGGACTTATGCCGCATGGCTCGCTAAAGTACCTCACCGGGTTGCAAAACTCGAGGGACTCGGCAGACCGTTTACCGAAACCGAGGGTAAGAAAAGCCGCCGACTGATACTCGCAAAATGGTTTCAGAAACGATTGTTTAAATGGATATTGCCTAAGGCGACCATGTTGGTTCTGCTCAACCACGATGACGAACGAGAGATTGCGCATATTTGTGGGGCTAAGCAACCTAAAACAACGTTACTCGGTGGCATAGGCGTGTGTTTGGACAAGTTCTCCGCGTCAGAACCACCGGTATCGCCCGTACGGTTCATCTTTAGTGGACGGCTGTTGAATGAAAAGGGTATTCGCTATTACCTTGAGGCGGCTGAGCAGGTAAAGCAACGCCATCCAAGCGCGGAGTTTTGGGTGATGGGTTTACCCGATGCGTTGCATGGAATCAGCCAACATGAGTTGAACGTTTATATCAAAAAGCGTGTTGTGAACTACTTTGGTCACGTGGATAATGTAACCGATTATCTACACAAAAGTAGTGTATTTGTGTTACCTAGCTATTATCGAGAGGGATTGCCACGTAGTAGCCAAGAAGCCTTAGCAATCGGTCGACCAATTATTACTACCGACGCGCCGGGGTGTAGAGAAACCGTCGATCATGAAGTCAATGGTTATTTGGTAAAGCCACACGACACGCATAGCTTAGTAGAAGCGATGGAAAAATTAATTGGTAATCCCGATTTGATCGTCAGTATGGGACGAGCGAGTCGGCAGTTGGCCGAAAAGAAATTTAATGTCATTGAAGTCAATGAGCGCATGCTCGAAGTACTTGAGCTTTAGGTGAGTGAGCCAAATGGAAGAGAAAATATTTTTAGTCACAGGCGGCGCAGGGTTTATTGGCTCAGCGGTTATACGGGAGTTAATTTCGCAGACGAACCACAGGGTAGTGAATGTCGATAAGCTCACTTACGCAGGTAACTTAGAGTCACTGACAGAGGTTTCTGAGAACAAACGCTACCATTTTGAGCAAGTCGATATTTGCGACGCGGCTGAAATAGCGCGCGTACTAAATAAATACCATCCCGATTATGTTATGCACCTGGCTGCCGAGAGCCATGTCGATCGCTCGATTGATGGTCCCGCAGAGTTTATCAATACAAATATTATGGGGACCTATACACTGCTTGAGTGTTGTCGAGCCTATTGGAGTGAGCTCAAGTCGGTTGCGCCAGAGAAGGCGTCGGACTTTAAATTCCATCATATCTCGACCGATGAAGTGTATGGCGATTTAGAGGGTACTGAGGACCTGTTTACAGAGACCACGCGCTACCAGCCAAGCTCACCTTATTCGGCGAGCAAAGCGAGCTCAGATCATTTGGTACGGGCGTGGTATCGTACCTTTGGGTTGCCTACACTAGTGACTAACTGCTCAAATAACTACGGCCCCTATCATTTTCCGGAAAAACTGATTCCGTTAATGATTTTAAACGCGCTAGAAGGCAAGCTACTACCCGTGTATGGTGATGGGCAGCAAATACGCGACTGGCTCTTCGTTGAGGACCACGCACGCGCACTGATATGTGCGGCACAGCAAGGTGCAGCGGGTGAAACGTATAATATTGGTGGTCATAACGAAAAAGCCAACCTAATAGTGGTCGAAACTATTTGCGACCTGTTGCAGGAGCTTTTGCCTCAGACGCCGGAAGGCGTTGAACACTATCGTGATTTAATTACGTTTGTAACGGACCGCCCAGGACATGATGTTCGTTACGCAATCGATGCAGGGAAGATAGAACGTGAGCTAGGATGGCGCCCACGCGAGACCTTTGACTCAGGGATACGTAAAACAGTCATTTGGTACCTCGAGAACAAAGACTGGTGGAAGCGTGTTTTAGATGGTAGCTACCAAAGTAGAAGACTTGGGGTGCTTCAAAACTAATCTTTAGGTGATTAGTCACATGCAGATTAAAGAAAGTTTCTGTAAAATTGACTAGTTGTATCGTGCATTTTTATGATTGGTGCAAATTAAAATCTAACGAGTATGGGTAAACCTTAGATGACAAAAATAATGAGCGTTCACGTATTTGATGACTCGGCAACGCCAGCCACTGCCAAACAGATAGATGAACAAGTGAAAATCAGTGATGGACCAGTGTACGTATTTTACAGTCATCCGAGTATTTATGTGGCGTACGGGCTGGAAAAAGGGATCGCAAGCAATGAGCTTTTTGATGCATGGCTTGTTGGGCTTAATGAGGCACTCGATGCGCAACGTAAAAATCGGCGCAAAGTGCGGTTGCTTTGCATACAAGATGCTCTAGAGCAATCAAGAGAATTGTTCAAGAAAAGTAGTTTGAAAGTTGATGAATTGACTGAGTTTAAGGTAACTCCAGATCAATTTATGCTGATGGTCGGGCATCAGCTTGTGCTTCAGAACGGTAATATAGGCAACTTTTTTGGTCGTTTAGAAGCATGCACAATGTATTTGTCAGATCACGTATATCAGTTAAAAATAGATGTAGAAAGTGCGCTCGAAAAGTTTAATAATGCCGTGGATTGCGCATCCGACGCAAGTAGAGAGTTAGCACTTATTAGAAGCTTATTTCAAAAAGGTAAAGATGAAAATGAGCTTTTATCATTGCAGTTGCAGCAAGTACAGGAGGACTTTGAACAGCAATTTATCGAAAACAGAACACTTAAACAGCAATTGGCACAATTAGAAAAGAGAAGTGAAAAATTAGTAACTAGTGCTTTCAATGAGTTTGACGAGAAAAAGTCCGTACAAACGGAATACGAACACGAAACATACAAGCATCGTAATAAAGAACTTGAAAAAGAAAATAAAGTATTGCTGGAGCATATTCAACAGCTAAAAGATGAACAGAAGTCATGTAACTCCCCCGTTTATACAAGTTCTCGTAAAGAGGTGATCGACCCTGCAAAGTTGAAAGAAATGGAAGAAGAGAATGAATTTCTTCTATTGCATTTAAAACAACTTCAATGCGAGTGTGAAACTTACCTTGTAAAGTATCAAGATAGTGAAAAAAGGCGAGCTCAAGAACTGTTTAAGAGTAAACAGAGTGCGAAATTCATGACTAAAGATAAGCTGTTGGCTGAGAAAGATTTAGAGATTGCCAAGCTTAATCAGCGGCTTATCAAGCTACAGTTAAAAAGCCCTAGCGGAGATTTAAGTTCTTCCAAAGACGCTCCCAAAGCAGCCGATGGGACAAAAAAGACGGTGAGATTGGGCTTATTGTCGCGCATAAAAAGACGCCTCAAGATTGGACAGCGACGAAAAGATAAAGATGCTTGGATAAATGAGCAGATTGATCATTTGAATCAAACAGATTACTTTGATAGTGAATGGTACTTACAAAAGTATCCCGACGTAGAAGAAGCTGGTGTTAATCCAGCAGAGCACTATTTGCGTTTCGGCGCTTTTGAGGCTCGTAACCCGAGCACAAAATTCAACAGTGTTTTTTACCTTCAACAAAACCCAGATGTTGCTAAAGAAGGTATTAATCCCTTGATCCACTATATTTTATTCGGAGAGGCAGAAGGACGGTTGCCAAAACCTCGGATTAAAGACATTGAACAGTAGCGAGGTAATGAAGAGGTGGTCGGTAAACATCCATTCGCAAAGTTAAAGTTCGTAAACGTCATTTATCTCGGCGCTGGCAGAGGTGACGAGTTAAAAAAATTGACTGCGCAACTAAACAGCAAACATTGGCACTTAGTTGAGGGGGACGCTACAAAATACAACTCTCTGTGGCAATCTATCAAGTTGCTTGAAAACTCTGACAATATAACTTTGTATAAGAATGTAGTGTCTAACAAAGGAGGAGAAAAAACTTGGTATAGCTACAATTATGATGGGTTTAGTGGTATCAAAAGGTCAAAGTCTCTTAATAATTTATTTCCTGGATTGAGGCTTACAGAAACGTTATCTGTTAAAACTGACTCGTTAGCGAATTTTCTGAATGGTCTAGAATTAAGTAACGAAGAAAATAATTTGTTAGTTATTGATTTGCCTGGCCAGGCATTGGAATTGTTAGAGTCTATTTGGAAAGAGGAACATAGTATTTTATTCTCTAAATTGGCTCTGACAGTTACTAAAGATAGGGTGTTTGAACATGGCGACACATTGATAGAAGTTAAAAACTGGCTTGAAGAAATGGGTTATCATACCCGAAATGAACCATATGACGATCCTGACTTTCCCATGATATATTACTCGCTCGATAAACATTCACTAGCACAAATAAATGAGCTTAAAAAAGAGCTTGAAAGTGCTTTGGTTAATGCTTCGAGTGCGCGTCAAAGATCTATGCAGTTAGAAGCTAAATTAAATGAAAGTTTAGAAGATAATAATAAAGCCCTGTCAAAAATCACGCAGCTTGAGCAGCTTATAATTGAGAGTGAAAACGAAAATAAAAGGTATATTGATTCAATACGTAAGCTTGACAATAAAATGTGTGAGTTGAGAACGTCCCGAAATAGTGCTCAAGCCAAGATCAGTCTAATAGAAAGGAAATATAAAGACTTAGAGTCTAAACTAGGAAAGGCTGAAGAGCTAGTTCATAAGAAAAGCACGAAATATAAAGAAGTAGTCAACGAGCTCGAACACGCTAATGAAAGCTTGAATTCACTGGAACGATCACTTAGGAATAAAAATACAGAGTTGGAAACTTTAAGTGGCCAGCTAGTAGACAGTGAAAAATCAAAAAATATGCTTACTAAAAAGATAGAGTCGAAAGAAAGTGAAATAGAGCAGCTCCAACAGAAAAATTCTGGATTAGGTTTAGAAAACCTGCGTTTGATAGCTAGGAATGATGAGTTAAAGAAAGAAAATAAGATGTTATCTGAAAGTGTCCGTCGCGTTGAGATACAGATGGGTTTGTTGAATGATTTAATTCAAAAAGATTGATAGGGATTTTAAATGTCAAAAGATGCTTTAATTGGCAAATTGAGAACTCGTAGTGCTGTTATTGGTATTGTAGGGCTGGGTTATGTAGGGGTACCTTTAATGTTGAGGTATTCTGATATAGGCTACAAAGTTATCGGTATTGATATCGACGAGTCTAAGACTAAGGAACTTAATAGCGGCAAGAGTCAAATAGAGCATATTCCTCATGAGCGAATAAAGGATGCAGTTGCAAAGGGCTTCGAAGCAACTGCAGACTTTTCTATGGCTGCACAGTGTGATGCGCTAATTATGTGCGTGCCCACTCCATTGAATAAATACCGTGAGCCAGATATAAGCTTCGTAGTTAATACGATGAGTAGCCTTGCACCTTACTTGCGTGATGAACAAGTTGTTTCATTAGAAAGTACTACGTATCCAGGTACCACAGAGGAGGAACTGCTACCAAGAGTTGAGGCGCAAAACTTATCTGTGGGTAAGAATGTGTTCTTAGTATACTCACCCGAAAGAGAAGATCCTGGAAACCCTAATTTCGAAACACGCACAATCCCCAAAGTTGTTGGTGGACATACATCTGCGTGTTTAGAAGTAGGGCAAGCGCTCTATGAGCAAGCTATCGACAAAGTGGTGCCAGTCAGTTCGACGAAAGTCGCTGAAATGACAAAACTTCTTGAGAATATTCATCGTGCAGTGAACATCGGTCTCGTCAATGAAATGAAAATTGTCGCAGATCGTATGGGAATCGATATTTTTGAAGTCGTTGATGCTGCGGCAACCAAACCATTCGGATTTACTGCATATTACCCTGGGCCTGGGCTTGGCGGTCATTGTATACCAATCGATCCATTCTACCTGACTTGGAAAGCTCGGGAGTTTGGTTTGCATACTCGGTTTATTGAGCTATCTGGAGAAGTAAACCAGGGAATGCCACGGTATGTGGTTGATAAAACTGCAGATGCATTGAATAAACATGGTAAGCCGTTAAATGGAAGCAAGGTTCTAGTGTTGGGAATTGCTTATAAAAAGAATGTAGATGACATGCGCGAGTCACCATCAGTCGAGATAATGGAAATACTGCGTGATAAAGGCGCCTTGGTAGGATATTCGGATCCCCATGTTCCTAAGTTCCCGACGATGCGCGCTCACAAGTTCGACTTGAATAGCCAGCCGTTGACGGCTGCTACCCTTGATAGCTACGATGCAGTTGTTTTAGCAACTAACCATGACAAGTTTGATTACAAACTTATCTTGGATAAAGCAAAGCTGATAGTAGATACTCGTGGTATCTTCAGAGAGCCTAACGACAAAGTCATAAAAGCCTAAATAAATAATTCAGAGGACATAGAAATGAAGAACTTTGCGTTAATTGGTGCCGCGGGTTACATAGCACCACGTCATATGAAAGCGATAAAAGAGACAGATAACAATCTCTCTGTTGCGTATGACATCAATGATTCAGTCGGAATTATTGATAGTATTTCTCCCAATAGTGAATTTTTTACGGAGTTTGAACGTTTTCAAGAGCATGCATGGCGATTAAAGCGTTCCAAAATAACCGAACTCGACTATATCTCTGTTTGTTCTCCCAACCATCTTCATCACTCGCATATTGCTGCAGGATTGCGTTTGGGATGTGATGTGATTTGCGAGAAGCCGTTGGTACCAACGTTAGAGGTGTTGAATGAACTGCGAACTGTTGAGGAAGAAACGGGTAAGAGGGTTTATAACATACTCCAGCTCAGACACCATAAGGCTATTCTAGACTTGAAGAAAGAAGTTGATGCTGCGCCCAAAGGAAAAAAGTTTGATGTTGATCTCACTTATATCACGTCAAGAGGGAAATGGTACTTGGAAAGTTGGAAAGGAGACCCGCGTAAGTCCTTTGGCGTGGCAACAAATATCGGCGTTCATTTCTTCGACATGTTGCACTTTATTTTTGGGAACCTAGAGAAGAACGAGTTACATTACAGTGATGAGCTAAAGGCTGCAGGATACTTAGAGTATGAAAAAGCGAGAGTTCCTTGGTTTTTGTCTATTGATGCGAATGATCTCCCAGAAAGTGTTGTAGGTAAACAGACAACTTTTCGTTCAATATCAGCTAATGGAAAGCAAATAGAGTTCTCATCTGGGTTTACTGACTTACATACAATTAGTTATCAAGAGATATTGGCAGGGAGAGGCTTTGGTATTGATGACGCAGAGCATTGCATCAGGACGGTTGAAAATATTCGAGATGGAAATACGGTCAACGCCATTGACGGCTACTGTCACCCATTTTTAACTAAATTTCTATAATTGATAGGACTAAACATTATGGACTACACCGTTCACTCCTCAGCAATCGTTGACGATGGCGCAGATATTGGAAAAGGCAGTCGAGTTTGGCACTTTGTTCATGTTTGCGGTGGAGCGAAGATTGGAGAAAACGTATCCTTGGGACAAAACGTTTTCGTGGGTAACAAAGTTTCAATTGGGAGCGGATGTAAAATTCAGAACAATGTCTCGGTCTACGATAACGTTTATCTGCAAGATAATGTTTTTTGCGGTCCAAGTATGGTATTCACAAACGTCTACAATCCTCGCTCACATGTGGAGAGAAAAGACGAGTACTTAAATACTCTCGTAAAAGAAGGAGCAACACTAGGAGCCAACTGTACCATCGTCTGTGGCATAACAATTGGAAAGTTTGCTTTTGTCGGTGCAGGAGCTGTAGTGAATAGAGATGTTCCTGACTATGCTCTTGTCGTGGGTGTACCTGCTAAACAAATTGGCTGGATGAGTGAGTTTGGTGAGCAGCTAGATTTACCTGTAAAAGGCGATGGAGAGGCTGTGTGTGAGCATACTGGTGTAAAATACATATTAACTCAAGGTATCTTATTTAAGAAGGACGAAACATAATGCAGTTTATTGATTTGGCTGCTCAACAGCTTCGAATAAAAAGTGAAATAGATACAGGTATCGCAAAAGTACTTGAACATGGTAAATACATTTTAGGTCCAGAGGTTTCTGAGTTAGAGGACGCCCTCATTCAATATACTGGAGCTAAGTATTGTATCACCTGTGCTAATGGTACCGATGCATTACAAATTGCCCAGATGGCTCTTGGAATAGGCCCCGGGGATGAAGTTATTACACCGGGATTTACATATATCGCAACCGCTGAAACGGTTGCACTACTAGGCGCAAAGCCTGTCTACGTAGATGTTGAAGAAAAAACATACAACATTGATCCTCAAAAGCTTGAAGCTGCTATTACGTCTAAAACAAAGGCTATAATACCGGTTTCTTTGTATGGCCAATGTGCCGATTTCGATGTTATTAACGAAATTGCAAATAAGTATGGTATTCCTGTCATTGAAGATGCTGCACAAAGTTTTGGTGCGACATACAAAGGGAAGAAATCTTGCAATTTGACGACAATCGCTTGCACGAGTTTCTTTCCAAGTAAGCCATTAGGCTGTTATGGAGATGGAGGTGCCATCTTTACAAGCGATGAAGAGCTTGCCAAAGTTATAAAGCAAATAGCCCGTCATGGACAAGATCGACGTTATCATCATGTGCGAGTTGGCGTTAACAGTCGCTTAGATACTATCCAGGCTGCAATTTTGCTCCCCAAACTAGACATTTTAGACAGCGAGATTCAAGCACGAAACCTAGTAGCGGATAGATATCGTCAATTATTCGATTCCGAAAAAGGAGTTATCTCTCCCAAAGTTGAATCTCATAATTATAGCGCTTGGGCGCAGTACACGATAAGAGTAGACTCCCGTGAGCATGTTCAAAGCTATTTAAAAGAGCAGGGAATTCCAACGGCAGTACATTATCCGGTTCCATTGAATAAGCAGCCTGCTGTTGCTGATAGCGAGGCAAAATTACCGGTCGGTGATATGGTAGCGGAGCAGGTTATGTCATTACCGATGCATCCATATATGACAGAAGACGATTATCAAGCAATAGCTTCGAGCCTTCAAAGCGCTTTATCACTGTGATAGTAAAGTATCGAGAAGCATGCATTTATGAACCAGTCTGAAAAATTCTTTCACCAAAAATTCAAACTTCTTTTTTTTAATTGGTTAGTTGAAGACTGGCAAGGCTGCAAGCAGGAACTAAAGCGGCTCATTGATGAACCTGAACTTCAAAATAGAAGCTTTATAAAAATAATTCAGACATTAATTTACTTAGAAAAAAATAATCTAACTCGCCAAAACGAGCCTTTTTTTACAGGTCAAGGGCTCCAGACTAATACTTTGCTAAAAGTTTTGTTAATAGCAAGTATTGAAAAAAATATACTCAAAGCTAAAGCTCAATCGGGCTTTGAAGTAACTGGTGCTCGAGTACGCAAGTTGATACAGATGTTTACTGATAACCTGCCAACAGCTAGGTTAGTTGAACTAGTAATGCAAACAATCACAGTTCAGCAACGCGTTTTGAATAGTCTGTCAACGTCTAACTCGGTCGAAGCATGGTTTGCGGCTTTACAAAAAAATGAGGTCAGCATTGGAAATGATGAGTTGGTTCAAGTCGAAACTACACTTAATTCGCTTCATTTGAGTGAAAAAGAAACGCGAAAATATAGAATAGCGTTAGCCGATAAGTTTATGACTTTAGAAAACTTTCAGTCTGCTTTGCGGATGTACGAAGCTATCTTAGCGACTAGCGAGGAGACTGAAGCTATAGTTGTAAAATATTGCCGAGCTCAGAGGAATTTAGGGAACCTTAAGGGTGCGATTGAAACGTTAGAGTCCAGTATTAAAAGGTTAGGTCGAAAACCATTATTATTGCACGTGTTGGCTGTGTATTACCGAGATAAGCAGTGTTTTCAGACTACTCTTCGGCTCGTTAAGGAGGTAATTAGTAAACATCATGATTACTCATTAAAAATTGGTTTTGCAAGCTTTGCAGCTGATATGCTCAGGAAAGATGCAGATTACATAACAGCCTATGAACACCTTCTTAAAGCAACGGAGCAGCTTAAAGGTCTAAAGTCAGATATTCCTCTTACTGTCGAGGCGATGCTTGCGGAACTTAAAGTAAATGTAGCTGATGGACATAAGACTTTTTTTGAAGTGTCTTCAGTCTTTTACGATAGAATTTACATGGAATCTGACAACTATGCTCTTGAAGCTTCTGAGTCTATATATCAGCCGATATGGGACGAGGTATGTAATTTAATTGAAAGAGAAAAAGTAGAAAGAGTAATCGATATTGGTTGTGGGCCAGGTCAGTTTTCTGAATATTTGACTGATAGATTACCGACTGCGGACTATTTAGGTTTGGATTTTAGTGAAACTGCAATTAACTTAGCTAGAAAACGTTGTCCGATGCTTAGTTTCGCTTGCGAAGATGTTAGGAATTATACAAGCGATAGCGGAGATATAAAAACTGTTTATATCATGCTAGAAGTTTTGGAACATATTGACGATGACATTAATTTATTAAAGCTGTTTCCTTCTGGAGCTAATGTGATTTTTTCGGTTCCAAACTTTGACTCATTTGGTCACGTAAGGTTTTTTAAAACAAGCAACGAAATTAAGAAGCGTTATAAATCGGTTTTTCGAAATATGAATGTGAAAGAAATTAATTTAAGTAGAACCTCACGCATTTATTTAGTTAACAGCATAAGATGAACTAGGAGTAATGATCAGTTATGGAGAATTATCTGTATAAGAAATTTAAACTAAATTTAAAACTAGCGCAGTCTAATGCTTATTTTGGAAAGGTGAGTGAGAGTTGTTCATACTATAAGAAACATCTTAACGATAACCCGTACGATTTAGTCGCCTTCAATGATTTTTTAGATATAGCAATAAAGGAAAAAAATGAAAAGGTTGATATTAATTTCTTAGTAGCTCATAAGGAAAAGATTTTAAAACACTTTGGTGATAGACAAACATCATTTGAACTAAAGGAATATGCGGCATCTATATCATCTAAAATAATGAGTATAATCATTAATCATCATAGCGATTGGAGCCTTCCAAAAGATACTACAGATGAAAAGCCCAAGGAGCGAGACGAGATAGTCAAGCTGGTTATACTCACGTGCGTTTGGCAACGGCATGACTTAACTGAGGTCGTTTTGAGTTACTACAACCGATTAAGCAAATCTCTTGCAGCTGCCATACAACTTGATGTTGCAGTAGTCGGGTCAGAAGGGGATGCTAGTAGGCGCATCGCTGAGAGAAATGATTGCATCTATATGGAATATCCAAACCTACCATTAAATGAGAAGTGGGAGTTTGGACTTAATGAGTTAAGAAATCATCACCATGATGCAGTAATAATAGTTGGTTCTGATGATCTTTTGCCCGAAAAGTTATTTTATACGTATAAGCGATTTGTGGAAGATGGCGTCATGGCGGCTGGATTAACAGATGGGTACTTCATGGATATATCAGACACGGTTGAATCTATCTACTGGGGTGGCTACGGAGGCATGTCTCGAAATGCGGGTATGCCTTGGAGGCTTAATGAGTCTATGGGGATGGGGCGATTTTATTCATCAGAGCTTCTTTCTATTTTGAACTATTCGCTTTGGAAAGGTAAGGCAATTAATAGAGGACTAGATGGTAGGGCGCGAGAGAATGTAGTAGATCTTGGGCTACTGCCCGTCACAGAGTCTAAACTATTGGACGTACATATCAATGGAAAGGTCGTCAAGTTTGGTCAGTTAGGTGTATCTTTAAAAGAACTAGGAATTTTTGCGGTAGATGTAAAAGTTCCCGAGTCATCTGTAACACCAATGACTAATTTTTATAGAAGCCACAATAGTGTGAGACGAATTCATAATGTTTGGGATTTAATTGAAGAAAATTTTGATACGCACTTATTAAACGATCTTAAGTCACTTCACAGTAAATACAAAAAGGAAGGAGCGCTTTAAATGGACTTTCACGATATTCGAAAGCTCAGCGACGAATACATATACGACTTTCTGTTTGAGCAGGTTAATGTCATGTTCAATAGAACAGATCATAATCTGTGTGATGGGGAAAAGGGTCGATTGTTTGGTTGGTATTGGGGCTACTACGGGCGGGCCATTCTCGATATGTATAGGGCTACGGAAGATATAAGATTTAAGGAACTTTTTCTGTGGTCAGTCTATAGGTTGCTCGAGGTAAGAGATGATGTGTTGGGACTAGTAGATGAAGAGCGTAGCAGATTAGTAGCCGGCTGGGGTTCACGCTTTAAGAATGGAAAACGAGCGTGTGAAATTACAACTACAGGATTAATAGTTTTACCTATTGCCGAGTACGCGGCTTTATATGGTTCTAAATTACTTGAGTCTGAGACTTTTGTAATGCTGAACGAGTTTATTTCAGAGTTCAAAAAGTCAAAGGAAGGAGGTTATTTTTTCCATCTGTCTGACGATATAGTTGAGGCATTGAATCATAGTCACTTATATGGTGCAGCCTTAGCGCACGCTTCCAGAATTGAAAGCGCTCCCGATAACTATAAACGAGTATGTAAATTATTACTCAAGTACTTCAATTCGTTCACCAGCAGATCAAGCGATGGCTTAATCAAATGGCCTTACTCCCCATCTCCGGGTGAGATTGCAACGAAATTGTCGTCAGAAGCTCTATGGAAAGCTGGCGCGACGGTTGAGTTGCCCGTAGCCATGCTTGAATCAAGAATTATTCTTGACGACAACGAACTGTTGACTGATTTAGTGGATGTTTTAAGGAAGAACAAAGCCATTACTAGCTCTGAAATCCCTCAGTTTATTGATAGCGACAGGGAGATTAAGATGAATGAACGGTTCTGGGGTACTAGTAGTGCTGGCTTTATTAGTTCATGGGTTCAATTTAATAACTTGGAACTTAATGAAATCATAATCGATCTGGTAATGAAGAAGAGAGAGTACTTTCCTAACGGATGGCTTGGCGAAAGGTACCCAGATAAAGGCGGTAGTAGGACTATGATAATGGCGTTCGCTCATTTAAGGAGAACGTTCCCTCACTTAACCTCATAATTATTCATTTGTAGAATTATTTTTATGTTAAGTACTCTTTGTTCAGCTTAACCTGAGCTAGCTTTATTTCACTAAAACCGCTAATTAGACGTTTAAGCATTTAGTAGAGGTTGAATTATTGTGTATGTTATGTTGATCACGTTTGTCAAATATAGTTAACCGTTCAAGGTGTTTAGACTCAAAGAAATTAAGTTTACAAGGCGTCAAATGGATAACTTCATTAGATTTAAAGACCTATACTTTGAAAGCCGTCAAATTCGACGTCAAAAACTAACTGCACAAACTGTTAGTGAGTATTCGCAAGAGCTATCTAAACTATTAAATACCTTTAAGGGCGGTTCGCGCTTTCTACTTCCATTTGTATCCCGAATTAAACGGAATTTAATTTTGGGAATGAAACCTCTACCTGACCTGTCTCAGGAAAGAATCAGTAGAAGAGTTCCCAAGTTCGTTGTTATAACAGCAGTATGGAAGCGCGAGAAGTTAACTAAAATTTTTTATGACTACTATTTGAAACTAAAATATCAGCTAGAAAATACTTGTGAAATAAACCTGCTAGTCATAGGTTCGGAAGGTATAGCATCCGCGTCTGCTGTCGATAGGTTTGGAGGTAGGTATATCGAAGCGCCTAACTCACCATTAAACGAGAAATGGCAAGCGGGGGTTGAAGTATTACGAAAGCAGAGTTTTGATGCTGTAATTATAGTAGGGTCTGATGACTTCCTATCCCCGTCGGTATTCAAAAGTTATGCCGAACTTTATAAACAAGGCGCAAATGTCGTTGGGTTTATTGATGGTCATTTTTTCAATACTTCGACTAACGAAATGCTTTTTTGGGGAGGCTATGGGGGACCTAAGCGCGACTTGGGCATGCCGGAGCGTGTTGGTGAAAGTATCGGCATGGGTCGATTGCTTTCTCGAGAAGTGCTGGAATTACTTGATTATAATGTTTGGACAGGCGAGCCGATAAATAAAGGGCTCGATCTGAGGATGAGAAAAAACTTAGAAGCACTTGGCTTTTTGCATGTAGAGTATGAAGAAATGAATGTTGGAAGCTTTAAACTTGCGATCCCTAACGCAATTGTAACGCTTAAGTCCGGAGATGAGCATATGCTGTTAGACGTGAAGTATCAGAATAACGTTACAGACTTTGAAAAGTACCGTATCAATTCTTCCAAGATTTACGATTTTGAGGTGATTCAAAGAAAGCATTTTGGTGCCGAGTTAGTTGGTCAGTTAAGGTCACTACGAGAAGCGGATAATCTTTCGGATTAAGTTTTATAAATTAAAGAGTAGACGGACGAACCATTTAGTCAAATGGGGGCGCTCTTGTTTATACAATCTGGGTTATTTAAAAACCTCGCTCATCTAAAAGGCTGTAAATTACTCTTTTAAAGAGCTGATTATTTAATCAGCCTCTCGTGGATACGATACTCTTCACTAAAGTATGCGCGCTCTTTATCGCTCAGCTCTGGTGCAGGCTGTTTATTTTGGCTTGAGTTAAGCTGCTGTCTAGGTAACGGTCTTTGCATAAGTTCGGCAAGCCGGTCTAAATCCTCGTCGTAGTGTTCCGTTGAGCCGACAAAGAAGAAGAATTTTTTGTTAAATGATTTGTAGTCGCGTGTGTAGATATTAAGAAACTTTGCACTTTTTTTGTGTTTTATCATTGCTCTAAACAACTCTTCACGGTCAGTGATACCCTGATCCAAGAAGTTAGTTTTTATGAACTGATAGACGTTGTCATTATTTTGCACGTCGAGGGTATGGTTCAACAGCGACCAAGCTCGCTTAATGGGATCGCGCACCCATGTAATGCGTTTTCCGTTTGGAAACAGCTGTCGATGAAGGGCATGCGGTCTGAAATGTCCATGAATTACTTTCGTGCTGGCTGGCAACCAGATGGGTTCACCACGGCTTAGCTCATTAGCCCCCGAGAATTCATAAACTGCGAAAAATTCGCGCTCTTCAAACGCGTTTTGCAATGCTGAACGGAATGATGTACCCGCTGTTTTTGGAATGTGGTAAGACACCCACTCCACTTTTTCTGCGTTAGTTAACATCCGTCGACGTACGCGTTTGGCAAATGCTCGCTCGATTCTCTCTCTCAAGCCGAGCTTGTTAACGTTATCCATGCTTTTACTACTGCGTTTTACTCATTGAGGTGAGAAAGATACCGCAAATGAACGCTCGATGAAATTACTATCCTGTTCTGATATTAAAATAGTCTGAAATGACAACAAATTGAACCCGATGTTATCATACCGTTATATTGTTCGTTTAGGGGTTGGCAATGAAGATTTTTGTTACGGGTGCAAACGGCCAAGTCGGTTTTGAACTGGTTCGTAGTTTATCAGTTTTCGGACATGTATTGGCACCCTCACGGGACGAACTCGATCTCAGTAATGAACAAGCGGTTGCGGACTATCTTGCTCAGCATGAGCCAGAGCTTATCGCCAATGCCGCTGCGTATACAGCGGTTGATAAGGCTGAACAGGAACCGGAACTAGCTGATCGATTGAATCATTTGTTACCAAAACAGCTCGCAGAGTATGCTTTACACAATCGGGCATCTCTCGTTCACTTCTCGTCTGACTATGTTTACCCTGGGACTGGTGATACGGCTTACACCGAAGATAGCAAAGTGGGGGCGTTGTCGGAATACGGACGTAGTAAGTGGGCGGGTGACCGTGCTGTGATGGGGAGTAGTTGTAACCATATTATTTTACGTACGAGCTGGGTATATAGCGCGCGCGGCAATAACTTTATGAAGACCATGCTACGGTTAGCCGCTGAACGCGATCAGCTAAATATTGTGAATGACCAAGTCGGTTCTCCCACGCCCGCGCGCTTGTTGGCGCAAGTTACTAGCTTATCGGTACACCCTTTACTAGAACATAAGCTCACGGGGGTGTACCATGTTGCGCCGCGTGGGGAAACAAGTTGGTGCGGCTTCGCAAACGCCATTTTCGATGAGGCATGTGCCCATGGAAAAGCTCTGGCGGTAAAACAAGTACACGGGATTCCAACGTCAGAATACCTAACACCTGCAAAGCGCCCATTGAATTCTCGATTGAATATCAACAAAATTGAACAGGTATTGAATATTACGTTGCCAGATTGGCAAACATGCCTGCATTTAACACTATCGGAGTATTTGGATGCCTTATAAAGGAATTGTTTTAGCTGGTGGCTCGGGAACTCGACTGCATCCGATAACCCGGGGCGTGTCTAAACAGTTGCTACCCGTTTACGATAAGCCGATGATTTACTATCCAATATCCGTACTGATGTTGGCAGGCATTCGCGATATTTTGATCATCTCCACGCCGGAGGATATGGAACAATACCAACGCTTGTTAGGCGATGGTAGTGCATTTGGTGTCTCATTTTCTTATAAAGTACAGGCATCGCCCGATGGGCTCGCACAGGCGTTTACCATAGGTGCTGACTTTATAGGCAACGATCCCGTCTGCTTAGTGTTAGGTGATAACATTTTCCATGGGCAGTTTTTCTCTGATCAGCTAAAACGTGCTATTAGAAGAGATAGAGGGGCAACGGTTTTTGGCTATATGGTTAAAGATCCTCAGCGGTTTGGCGTCGTTGAGTTTGATAATGAGGGCAAGGCGCTCTCGATTGAAGAAAAACCGGTTGAGCCAAAGTCAGACTACGCGGTAACTGGACTCTACTTTTACGATAACGACGTAGTGAATATTGCGCAAAATGTAGAACCTTCGGCACGTGGTGAGTTAGAAATTACGTGCGTAAACAATGCCTATTTAGAGCGGGGTGATCTGCACGTTGAGCGCCTCGGGCGTGGGTTTGCATGGCTCGATACCGGCACACACGACTCGCTGCTCGAAGCAAGCTCTTATGTCCAAACGGTAGAGCATCGGCAGGGCCTTAAGATTGCTTGTTTAGAAGAAATAGCATGGAAGAATGGCTGGATAAATGACCAAGAATTAAGAGTTCATGCTCACTCGTTAGACAAGACACAGTACGGTCAATATTTACATGAGCTTTTAAGCTAATATCGATAGGAATAATATGAAGTATCAGCCTCTTGCAATTGCAGACGTGATATTGATGACTCCCAAAGTATTTGGCGACGAACGTGGTTTTTTTATGGAAACTTTTCGTCAAAATGAGTTCGAAAGGCACTGCGGCAAGTATTCCTTTGTACAAGATAACCATAGCAAGTCACGGCGTGGTATTTTGCGGGGGCTGCATTACCAACTCAAACAGCCGCAAGGAAAGCTCGTGCGAGTTACTCAAGGTCGAGTCTTTGATGTCGCAGTCGACCTTCGTCAAGATTCTCCTACGTTTGGTGATTGGGTGAGCGTAGAGCTGAGTGACGAAAACCGTCAAATGCTTTGGGTACCACCCGGTTTTGCGCATGGGTTTTATGTATTAAGCGAAACAGCGGAATTCTCGTACAAGTGCACCGATTATTATGCGCCTGATGACGAATATAGTTTGAGGTTTGATGACCCTTCTCTCGCTATTAACTGGCCGCTTAATGGCGAGCCGCAACTCTCTGAAAAGGACCGCCAAGGACTGGCGCTAACAGACTGCCCTACCTATGATTAATGTTGTTATGTTCTGGAAACAGAACGATTCAGAGCTTTATGGTCGCCGCAGTGATATGGTGGCTAAGTACTTAGCCAGCAGAAGCGATGTAGGTAAAGTACTGGTGCTTGATGCGCCGATTGACTCAGATGCGCTCGAGCAACGAAATTCGGGCGAGCGATTTGATCAAAATCAGTTTGTTTATGATGGCACCAAGGCGATCGCTGATAAAGCCCGAGACCATGAAAATATTTACCGCCGCGTATTTGTTTACGACAAAAGCAAACAAGGTGTTGCAGACTACTTTTCTTTTTTGGATGAATGTTTCACGGCTCTTGAAATCGACCCTGCACAAAGTGTTTTTTGGATGTACCCCAAGTTATTATGGGGCGAGCAGCTCATTGAGCACTTTAGACCCGCCAAAAAAGTCATGGATGTTGTCGATGATCACCGAGCTTGGCCAAATGTGGGTGAGAAAAAGCGAAATCAATTGAATCAGCATTATGGGGCAATGCTCAGCAACGCCGATAAAGTGCTGACCAACTGCTTACCCGTAAAGCTATCAATGTATGAGTTTAATCAAAACATCGCTTTAGTGCCAAACGGGTGCGAAACTGACGCGTCTATTGCCATACCCGAGTCTAACGAACACTATCAACGTATTGCCTCGCATAAAGGTCCTGTGTTGGGATTTGTTGGCAATCTAGAGGCAAAAATTGATGACGTATTACTACGTCGATTATCCACCGACATGCCAGATGCGCTAATTGTATTAATTGGTTCAACGCATGCTAACCCCAGCATACGCGCATTAGAAGCGCTTCCTAATGTAGTTATGACAGGTGTTGTGCCATACCAATATGTAGGTGCCTTTGTCAGGCTGTTTACTTTGGGAATGGTGCCTCATAAGCGGATGGATCTGACCGAAAATATGAACCCATTAAAGGTTTATGTTTATTTAACCCATCATGTCCCTGTGGTTGCGACAGACGTACCTAATATCGCTATGTGTGATTATGTTTGGCGCTCTGAATCGCACGAGGCTTTTATTGAAAACGTAAAAAAGCTAATTACCGATCGCAGTCATTTAGACCCTGAAGTTTTTGACCGCTTCACTCACAGTAACAGTTGGAGAATGCGGCTAGCAGTCGTCGTTGACGATATCATGAACACTAAAAACGAGCAGTCAGTAAAGCGCATAGCTAACTCCCAATGTAACGAATCAATTTGTGTTATTGATAAGTTCACTTCAAACGATAGCCTCAGAGTTTTAGAAAAAAAAGTCGCGGCTATAGTATTCACTGATGTGCAGGAGCACGCGTTTGATTCTGCGCGACTATTTTCTCGCCGAGCCAATCATGAGTTAGACGTGCTTATTGCCTGCTGTGAGAAGAACGAACGCGACGAGCTACTTATACGCATTTTAGATCATACATGTTATCGCTTCATCATGGTGGCAGATAGAAGTGCATTTCCTTGTCGTGACTGGCTTCAGTTTGGCCATGAAGCGCTATTAAGTAACGGCGAGGTGATAGTTAGAGCAGCCTCAGTTGCTTGTGACTCTGTAGAATCCAACTATGTTTTCTCCTACCGAACAGTGTTGCGTAATATGCTGTCGGGACGCATGATTAAAGAAGTCACAGATGACCGTTTTCTCGTTGCTGACTTGGGTGCAATTGGCGATAAAAGATGCTGGGGAGATGAAGCAGAAGTTTCAATTGTTGATGTTAATGAGCTTAACTCTGCTGAATTGAGATTCAAGCGTGATATCTGTGTGGTGATGCCTTGCATTAATAAAGAAGCTGGCATTAAGCGAATTCAGTTACTAAAGCGTACAGCCGGTATTGAAGCGGACTTTGTTGTTGCTCTTGATACAGAGTATCAAGGCTTCATAAAAACGCTCAATCAAACAGCGCGGGTATCCAGCGCTAAGTACGTTGTTTACTTGGCCGAAGATGCTGTGCCCGGATGCAATTGGCTGAAGCTTGCGCATGATAGATTAGAGCAAGAAAATAAGTCGGTATTGGCGTTTAACTGTGGCAAGTGGCACGGTCGGATAGCAGCCTTTGGCATGGTGCGTAAAGAGTGGGTTTATCAATACTACGGAGACTGCATTTTATACCAGGGTTATAGATCGCATCGAGCTGATAACGAATTAACCGTTATTGCTCGAGCTTGTAATCAGTTCATTTACGCGCCTGACGCCATTTTATTCGAAAACGATAAGAGTAAAGACTTTAAGAAGAAAGAGTCTGATGCTGGCAACTTCACAGAAGAAGACAAAAATCTTTTTAAGCAAAGGTTTAAGAGTGGTTTTGGTGGTCAGCTAGATTACTCGTTATATGAAGATCTACACGACGAGTACTTAAAGCGGAAAAGATTTGTAAAGTCGAAAATTCCGTTTGTGATCGAATGATATAATTAATGACAGTCGATTGGTTCTAGCCGTTGATAAGATTGATATTTGGCGCTTTAACCAGTAGCCTAATGACAGTTTTTTGATGGCATGAGTAAATAAGGTGCAGGTAGTGACGTTATGCTAACGAGTGACGAGCTGATTCAAGAGAATGCAGCATTGCGTGAAGAAAATGCGGCTCTTAAGGAAAAACTTAAGCAGCAGGCAGAGGATAACGCTAAGCTTACAGCACTATTGCTTAAACTTCCTGAACACCCTGCGACAAAGCGTCTAACAGGTGGTGATAATCAGCGTCGAATAAAGCCATCAACCCAACGTCTTTTGAGTAAAGTGAAAAGGGCTTTGAGAAAAACTGATTCAGATACTAATCTATCGACGTCAGATGTTGAGCTGCTGCGTAACTCTGAATGGTTTGATGGCAAGTGGTATCTGCAAGAATATCCTGATGCCGCCTTATTAGACATGCACCCGGCCGAGCACTACTACAAATTTGGTGCGAAGTTGGGAAGAAATCCCAGTGTAAATTTTGATACCGAATTTTACCTTGAGCGCTACCCAGACGTCGCCGAGAGTGGAATGAACCCGCTGGTACATTATATTCTGCATGGTGCGAGAGAAGGTCGTCACTGCAGTGAGAATAAGCTGGATGTCCTAGAAGATAAAATGTGGTCTGGACACGCGATTACAGCCTGTCGTGTTCTCACTGAAATTCTCGACAATGAGCGTGCACTTTTGCGCGAGCGCTACCTGGCTGCGTGGTCATTGGCTCGGTATCGTTCATTTAGTGGCGAGCATCAAGAGGCATTAGCACTTAGTTTTAAAATGGCTGAGTTGTTACCAGAACAGCGTTTAAATAAAACACGTGTGTTACTTCAAGCGAATAGCCAGTTAAAGCTAGAGCAACCAAATGAAGCCGCGGCGATACTCAACGAGTACTTAGCCGAAGATCCAGATGACCCTGACACACGTCTGATGCTTGCCAATACGTTTAGCGACGATGAACAGCGATTAGCTTGCATAAATGAGATGTATCAACGCCATGGTTATTTGCCGGTCACACGAATTGATGAGCATAAACCGCTTGGCTTTGATAACTTAACCTCAAAGCATGATGTATCGGATGGTGCTGTTGAGCCTGATGAGCAGCGCGAGAAAGTATCTATCATCATGCCAATTTTTAAAGCTGAAGAGCGGATAGAAATAGCGATCAACTCACTACTAAACCAGACTTGGCGTAACATTGAAGTGATCGCGGTGGATGATTGCTCGCCGGATGATACGGTCGCGGTGTTAAATGCTATTGCTGCTCGTGATAGTCGTGTAAAGGTGATACAACAGCCGCATAACCAAGGTGCTTATCCTGCCCGTAACCGAGGTTTAGAAGAGGCGACCGGAGATCTCATCACCACACATGATGCTGATGATTGGTCTCATCCACAGAAGCTTGAGCAGCAGATTGAGTTATTGCGTGCTCAGCCTGAAGCGCAGGGGGTGATACTCAGTTGGGTTCGCGCTTCGGATGACTTGCACTTTACCATTAACTGGCGACCTTCAGATAGTATTATCCATTATAGCCACTCGTCCTTTATGTTAACTCGTGAGGCTGTGAACACGATCGGTAACTGGGATGAAGTGCGTATCAGTGCGGACACTGAATATATTTGGCGTGCGCAGCATTACTTTGGTAAAGAAGCGATATTACATGGAGTTGCCGAAGTACCTATGGCGTTTGCCTTAGATGATGAAAGCTCGTTAACTCGTACTAAAGCGACGCATGTAAGTACGGTCTACTTTGGACTACGCCAAGTCTATCGCGAGATATGCCGCTGGTATCATAAGCGGGGTCTTGACCCTACAGCAAAGACCTCTATCCCTAAGGCAATGTTGAGAAAACAGGGCGATTATCAAGTCTTTGATACGGTCGTTGTTGCCGACTTTTTGAGTAAACAGAATAGTCGCGACGTACTTTCCAATGCTCGAAAGCTTGCTGAGCAAGGCGAAAAAATTGCCCTCTTACACTGGCCCAGCTTTAATAGTAAACAGAACCGCTTTTTTGATGAGTACTTTGAGCTGCTGCATGAAGGTTTAGCAGAGCCTGTTGTTTTTGGAGATAAAGTAAACGCGGCACGCTTAATCGTAAGTGATGTCGAGTTGCTAGTTTATCCAGTTGTCGCAACACCAGAGTTTTATGGAATAGAATCAGCGTTGCTTTATGATCGAAGAGCGGCACCCGTGACTGACCCTCATTCGAGTGTTATCCAACAAGCCAAAGAAGCATTGGCTGATACATTCAAAATGTCATCCGGTCACATTGATGTCAAAAATATAAGTGAAGAGTAGTTACAGTGAAATATAGTCTTAGCACGGATTATGAGTTTAGTGGTTTATCGTCTCTAACTTGTGTTATTGCAACCAAGCGAAGTGGTCATCACGCATTTATTGAGTGGCTGTGTTCTCACCTACACGACTACTTTTATTTAAATAATGTTAATGTGAATCCCGACGTTGAGCGTGATAAATATCAGAAAAAGCATATCGAGACTGATATTAATATTGAGTTCTTACATTCAGAAGCTGACGAGTTTGGGGATGTACAGTACAGTGAAAAGGATGTAGAACATTTCCTGATGAGCTTTGAAAACAAAGCGGTACCCAGTGTGAGTCGTTCGGGACGACTTGAGTCTTTAAAGAATCTTTCGCTGCGTGAGCATCTGTCAAATACTGCCATCCTATTTTTACGAGATCCGATTAACTGTCTCGCCTCTATCGCTCGCTACAATGAAGTTAACCCCAATTTTAGAGTTTCTGTCGAGCAGCAAGCCGGTCATTGGGTAGCACTAGCAAAGGATTTTTTTGATTCTGAACGCGCGAAGAGTTTACTCGGGCTTAACGTAAAAACTGTTCGCTACAATGACTTTATCCGCGACAGAGTTAAGATAACCGACTTGTTGGGTAACCACTTAAAACACAGCGAAAAACGTATGTCGAACTTGTCTCGCTTTGGTGGTGGCGGTGACTCTAAATTTAAGAATGCTAAAAGTGATATGTCAGTTGACGCGCTTGAATCACGCTGGAAAATGCTTGAGTCACCAGCTGTAATAACGGATATTTTTAAAAGCAATGCGGACCTGCGAGAACTCTCCCGTCAGTTTTATCGAGACTCACAGATGTCAGATGCTATGAAGCTCGGCGTAGAGAATTTCTTAGGGGCGTTATGAAAAAAAAGATATTTTATTTGATTCGCTACTCAGTGTTGCAAGACTCCAAGCAATGGAAGATCGCTCGGGATAACGATTACGAGCAATATAAGAGGGCGCTGTTTGGTGATGAGCGCTTGGCGCTTAAATATAAGCTTTTTAGTCAATTGACTTTACCAAGCGTTGTCGCACAACAACGACCGGATGAAGCGGATAACTACGAGGTGATTTTGCTCACCTCAAAAGACTTACCAACTGATCGTTTAAACCAACTTGAACAACTTGCTAAAAAGCACCCCTGTTTGACTATTTTAGCGGTCGATCCTAACCGCAGTTTTGTTAGCGTAGCGAGTAACTATCTCAAACAACAATTTGATAGGGCATCAGAAGACTGTGTTTACTCGACAGTTCGGTTAGATGACGACGACATTTTACATCGACGTTTTGAGCGTCGCTTGCGCTTTTATACAGCGAAAATAAATCTAAATTATATGGTTACTTTTTCTCAGGGGTATGAGGCGTTTCTAGATAAGCAGCGTCAGTATGAACTCAGTCAGGCTATTGAGCTTTACTATCCAAAAATTGCGTTAGGTTTAGCGCAGGTGGGATTTTACTCGGCCGAGAAAAATAGTGTCATAGGTAAGAATATTCATGTTTACCAAACAGGAAAGCATACGACGGTTAACCAGCGCTATAATTTAATTGAAGATACAACGCCGCATATGTTTGTCAGGGTCAGTTATGATTTACAAGATACTCAAGCTGAAGGATTTCTAAAACGTGTTAAATCGGCCGAATGCACAGATATTAAAGTATTAATCGAACAATTCCCGGAACTCGTGTGAAGCAACTACTAGGAAAACTCTTCAACGCGCAGCATTACAGCCGTGCGTACGCGGATATTAAAGCTGCTTGCTTTGATTCGGCCGAAAGAGCTTTTCAACACTATATACAACACGGTCGTTTCGAAGGGCGTTGGCCCGCGGCGTTCAGGTCTGTCGGACTCTCTCACCAGCTTTGGAGCAATGAAGCTGCTCGTTTTGAGTTAACTCAACTTATAAAAAACTCAGATAACAATGATGAGCTGATCGTACAGGCAGATGCGCAGCTAGCGCGCTGGTTTTTAGCTCAGTACTACGGCTCCGTAAACTCTTGGCATGAAGTGGTGAGACTTATAGGTGGGCTTACTCAGACGGACGGATTAAGGCTATTGCGCGCTCTGGTGCCACATCCTGGACCGTTCTTGTGTCTTTTTCATGCGTTCGTTCACACCAAACAAAAAGATGCTGCAAGCGCGTTGCTTGAGAACCCCAGCTGGCCACTTGAAAAACTGCTTTATAAGCATGACCATACGTTGGCGCGTTCGATGCTCGCGAGCTCTAAGCAAGAAAAAATTGCTGTAATTAATCAAGTTTATCAATCGTCGGGTATAGCTCCACTTGAAGCCGATGGTAAAATGTTGAATTTTGACCAACTGCACGCATCGAGTCATGTGATGCGTCGGAAATTATGGCAACGCAAGCCCAAGGTCAGTGTGATTATTCCGTGTTACAACTGCGCAGATACGCTTGATACTGCGGTACGGAGCCTTTGCCGACAAACGTGGCATCGTCTACAAATCATCTTGGTTGATGATGCCAGTACCGATGCAACGTTTGAGGTGATGACTCACTTCGCCCAACGAGATAAACGTATCACTTTGTTGCGGTTAAGCGAAAACGAGGGGGCTTATGGCGCTCGCAATGCTGGCTTGGGCATTGCGAAAGGACAGTTTATAACCACTCACGATTCGGATGATTGGTCTCACCCTGAAAAAATTGCTAGCCAAGTCGAAGATTTACTAAAACACCCAAGTGCCATGGCTAACCGCAGTGCTTGGGTCAGAGCGGACAACAAACTCAATTTTAGTCGCTGGCGTCCCGAATCGAGTTGGATTTACCCGAATGTCTCGTCCTTAATGTTTAGAAGAACCGTGTTTAAACGCTTAGGTTATTGGGATGCGGTCAAAGCGGATGGTGATACCGAATTTTATAATCGAGTTATAGCAGAGTTTGGCGATACGGCAATCCGCGAAGTAATGCCAACAACACCGCTTGCCCTCGGACGAGTGGACATTAACTCGTTAACACAGGCAAAGCCGACTCACGTGAGCAGTATGTTGTCAGGGGTTCGTCATAATTATCAAGTCACTGCCGCGCATTGGCATCAAAGTACTCGGTCTCGCTACTTAGCAAGATATCCCCAACAGCGAGCGTTTTTAGCGCCATTAGCACTTTGCCGCGGTACTCAGGCATCCCAACGCGATAATGCAATAAAACACATACAGCAATCACCCTTATTTGATACGGACTATTATCGCAGTCGCTATCCAGATATTGCCGCAGCTGGAATTGAGCCGGCCGAGCACTACTACAAGTTTGGAGCTAACGAAGGACGTGACCCCTCTGCACAGTTTAGTAGTTCAGGTTACGCATTTCTGCACACGTTGGAGGCTCATAAGAATCCGCTAATACATTATTTAATGCGGTTAGAGTCAGCAAATAAGCCACAACAAGCGCCTGAGCTCTCACTGGGGCAAACATCAACAAGTGCGAGCAAGCCCATTTTGATGGTTATCGCTCATAGCACTGCGGGGCAGGCGTTTGGTGCTGAGAAAAGCCTACTGGATGTTTTGTGTATGCTACGTGAACATTATCAGTTATGGGTGGTTCTGCCGGGGGCTTTAAACAGTGAGTACGTTAAACAGATTCAGCAGCTGAGCGATAAGGTGAGCTTTTTAGCGCTACGTTGGTGGCAATCAACACGCACAACAGATACTTATTTAGTTGAAAAGCTCGCGTCATGGATGGATGATGTCGCTCAGGTGTATATTAATACCTTAACCTTACACGAGCCCTTATTGGCCGCACGACAGGCTAAGCGCCGTTGTACCGTCCATGTTCGTGAGTTACCTGCTCATGATCGCGCATTGTGTGAAACGTTGGCTGCGTCGCCTGAATCAATTTGCGAACATTTGTTGCAGAACAGCACTGATGTGATCGCTAACTCGCAGGTGGTTAAAGAGGCACTACAGGCGCCTGAACGGACCTATATTGTTCCTAATGTAATACGCACGGCCGAATACGCAGCGGCGCATACCGATCTGCCTGACGTCGCCGCTGGACGGCCTTTAAAAGTAGCCATGCTGAGTAGCAACCTAGCTAAAAAAGGCGTAAAGGATTTCTATCAACTGGCGACGGCGTTAAAGGACGATATACGATTTGAGTGGCATCTATATGGTCCCGAAACTGACGATTTAGTCCATGCGCGGCAAAGCTATCCGCATGCACATGTTAACAATCACGGGTATGTAGCGGATCCTGTGGATGCGCTTAAACAGTGCGATGTGGTACTTAATTTATCTCATTTTCAGGAGTCTTTTGGCCGCTCGGTATTAGAAGCTTTTGCTGCAGGTAAAGTGGTGATAGCCTACGAGTGGGGGGCCTTGACAGAATTAGTGAGCGATGGTGCTGGCGTTCGAGTGCCTCTAGGCGATCTTGGTGCGTTAACGTCTGCGCTTATTGAGCTTTATAATCGACCCGAGCAGATGGAGTCACTCCGAAATTGCGCGCTTAAGCGTGCGAGGCAGTTTGAGCCCGATTTAGTAAAGTCTAAATTACTGGTAGCCCTAGCCACTTCGCGCGAATTAGAAAATGAATAATAAGGATACGATGGACGTTGTTTTACATATTGGCGCGCCCAAAACAGGCTCGTCTGCGATACAGTACTTTTTACATCAGAACCGCGCCCGGCTATTGAAGCATGGCTATTACTACCCAGAGCATAACTTCGATGAAAACAAAGTATCGGGGGGACATGCTCACTTTGGTACCGCAATTGCTGCCAATGATCTTGATCGTGCAAAGGAATTGTTTGAGCAATGGTTAAACGAGGCACGGCAACTCAATGCTAAACTATTGATTTCTTCAGAGGCGTTGTATCGACATCCAGAGCGAGTGAAGCGACTTGTCGAGGGGCATTCGGTAAGCGTGTTAGCGTATTTTCGTCATCCCCTTGAATCACTTGTCTCTAATCATAATCAGTCAATTAAACGACACTATTCGACACAAACCTTAGATGCCTTTCTGAATAAACAAGTTGGAGTCATTAACCGTGGTGTAAGTGGTCAAGTATTTTTTGATTGGATTGAGTACTTTGGCAGAGATGCAGTATCGGTGAGGCCCTATTTAACGAGCTGCTTTGTAAAGCAGCAGATTGAGCGAGACTTTTTACAACGACTGAGTATTGAGGGTTGGTCCGCGTACCGGTTTAAACGAAGCCGTGCACGTATTAACACAAGCTATACGTATGGTGCGCTCGAAATAAAACGTTTGCTCAATGCGTTGCTTGATCAACAAGAGCCGGAAGAAAGTAGGCGAATTGATCGCACGTTACAAGCTCATGTTGATCAAGCCAATAAACATCCGAGTGCAGTTCATCAGGTTGTGAGTAGTACAGTTTATGAAGCCATTACTAGTAAGTACCAAAGTGCTCTAGAGCGAGCGCAGGCGCAGTTATTAGAATGCTGTACAGAGGAGTTTTTTAAGCCCGTGTCGGTTGTCGCGGTCGATAACGCACGTATAAATCGGCGGTTAGTGGATGTTGTCGATGCGTATCACTTTTTACTTAAACAACAGCCAGAACTCATGGGTCTTTTACAGAAACGCCTACTCATACGTTTGCATGAGCATTGCGAGAATGGCACTAGTGAGGCGTTGCCATATGCTTTGCTTAAGCTCGCTGAAGTCATGGGTGTGCCAGTGGCAGAACCGATACTGCAGACTCCTTTACCTGCGACAACTAGAGATGTTTTTTTGTCGGACAAGTCAAACCGTGTAGACTATTTGATAGAAGTCGCTAAGTTGCTTGAGTTGCAGAGGCAAACTGAGTTTGCGCTAGATGTGCTCGGGCAGGCCAAACAAATCGCCTTGAACAAAAATATGACAGGGCGACGACTGACAATAATCGAACGTCATATCAGTAAATTCAAAGAACGGTTACAGGTAAAATGAGTTTCTCCTCATAACGATATTTTATGAGATATTGCGTCGTGTTAGATTCAAGTTCTTTGCCAAGGAATCGGCGAGGAACATATGAGTATATATATATTAAGAACTAGGGTAAAAAAAGACCAATGGACGAAAAACGTTTAACCCATCTCAAGGCACTTGAGAACGAGTCGATTCAAATCTTCCGCGAGGTTGCGGCGGAATTTGATAATCCCGTGATGCTGTATTCAGTTGGAAAGGATTCTTCAGTGCTTTTGCACTTAGCGCGTAAGGCGTTCTATCCCGGCAAGATTCCGTTTCCGCTGATGCACGTAAACACCACGTGGAAATTTAAAGAGATGATTGAGTTCCGCGATCGCATGGCAAAAGAATACGACTTCGAGTTGATTGAATACATCAACCAGGAAGGCGTGGATGCCGGCGTCGGTCCGTTCTCGCATGGTAGCGCTAAACACACCGACATCATGAAAACACAAGCGCTTAAACAAGCGTTGAATAAATACAAATTTGATGCGGCCTTTGGTGGCGCACGGCGTGATGAAGAAAAGTCGCGTGCAAAAGAGCGTGTGTATTCTTTCCGTGATAAAAATCACCGTTGGGACCCGAAAAACCAACGTCCTGAGTTGTGGAATATCTACAACGGTAAAGTTGATAAAGGCGAGAGCATTCGTGTGTTCCCATTATCAAACTGGACCGAGCTCGATATTTGGCAGTACATCTACCTCGAAAATATTCAGATCCCATCACTCTACTTGGCGAAAGAGCGCCCTGTGGTTGAGCGCGATGGCACTTTGATTATGGTTGACGACGAGCGTATGCCGCTTGAGCCTGGTGAAGAGCCAGAAATGAAGATGGTGCGGTTCCGTACTTTGGGTTGTTATCCGTTGACAGGGGCTGTGGAGTCGAGTGCTGCGACTTTGCCTGAAATTATTCAGGAAATGTTGCTCACCAAGACCTCTGAGCGTCAGGGCCGAGTTATCGATCACGATAGCGCGGGTTCAATGGAGAAGAAGAAAATGGAAGGGTACTTCTAATGAGTCACGCATCACCGCTTATCGAACAAGACATCTTGGCTTATTTGCAGCAGCATGAGAACAAAGAGCTGTTGCGCTTTATCACCTGTGGCAGTGTCGATGATGGTAAAAGTACACTCATCGGCCGTTTGCTACATGACAGTAAAATGATTTTTGAAGACCAATTGGCGGCGATTACTGAAGACAGTAAGAAGTCGGGCACGCAGGGCGATGAAGTCGACCTCGCGTTGTTGGTTGACGGTTTGCAGTCGGAGCGTGAGCAGGGCATTACTATTGATGTGGCTTACCGTTACTTCTCGACCGATAAACGTAAATTTATTATTGCTGATACTCCAGGGCATGAGCAGTACACACGTAACATGGCGACTGGTGCATCGACCTGTGATCTTGCGGTTATTTTGATTGATGCCAGCCAAGGCGTACAAACGCAAACCCGTCGTCACAGCTACATTTGCTCGTTGCTGGGTATTAAGCACGTCATCGTCGCCATTAATAAGATGGATTTGGTGGACTACTCGCAAGAGGTCTATAAGCAAATCCAAGACGATTATCTAAAGCTTGCCGGCTCGCTTGAGATTCCGGATATTCGTTTTGTGCCTATCTCTGCGCTTAAAGGCGACAACGTCGTGAACAAGAGTGAGGCAATGGACTGGTTCCGTGGGTCAACCCTGATGGAGTATCTTGAGACTGCTGAAATTGAGCGTGCACAAGATACCGATCAATTCCGTATGCCGGTGCAGTTGGTCTGTCGTCCAAACTCGGATTTCCGTGGCTTTCAGGGCACTATCACATCGGGTAGCGTAAAAGTCGGCGATACGGTCCGTGCGTTGCCTTCGGGTAAAATCAGCACGATTAAATCGATTGTCACTTTTGATGGTGAGCTGGAAGAAGCCTTTGCGCCAATGGCGGTCACGCTAACGTTAAATGACGAAATTGATGTTAGTCGCGGTGATATGATCGTGCGCAAGGACAACTTGCCGCATGTGTCTAACCGTATGCGCGCTAAAGTTGTGTGGATGCATGAAAAAGCCATGGAACCTTACCGCGAGTACTACATTAAGTTCAACTCTAAGCTGACACGCGGCGAAGTGACCGCGATTCATCATCAAATTGATGTGAATACCTTAAAAGAAAAAGAAGCGGGCAAGCTTGAGTTAAACGAAATTGGCTTAGTCGATGTGCACGTGCATGAACCTGTGGTCTTTGATGCGTATCAAAGCCATAAGGAAACCGGCGCGTTTATTATTATCGACCGCATGACCAACGTGACCGTGGCTGCGGGTATGGTCGATGAAGCCCTTTCATCCGATGAGGGTGAGCGCGAGCCTAACGACTTTAGTGAGTTTGAGCTTGAACTGAACGCTTTAATCCGTAAGCACTTCCCACATTGGGGTGCGAAGGATTTGCGTAACCTATAATACTAGACGAGACGCGCTACTATGGGTGATACCCTGGGATTGATCGCACTGCTCGCTGTGATGGTGGGTCTATTGGTTCGCTACCAAACGCATTCTGTAAAGATTTTTGGTAGCGCCATGTTAGTCACTGTTTTAGTGGGTTGGGTGAACGCCGATGAGCTATTGAGTAACGCGGCGAACCCAGGGCTTATCACCCTGATTATGTTGGTGCTTATTTCGTTTGCGTTAGAAAAAACCTCCTTATTGCGGCGTGTAAGCCGCTTTTTATTTACCGACTCTGAACCTGCCAGCGTGATGCGCACCATTGGTGTTAGCGCGCTGGCGTCGTCGGTACTCAACAATACGGCTGTTGTTGCCGCCTTGCTTAATTCGGTACGCAATAATAAACGCGTGGCTGCATCGAGGCTGCTGATCCCACTCTCTTATGCCTCAATCATGGGCGGTACTTTAACGCTGATTGGTACCTCTACCAACCTTATTGTCAACTCAATGTTCACCGATACGGGACACCCAGGTTTTGGTTTTTTTGATTTCACCCTGGTAGGGCTTGCGGTGGTCGCCGGCGGCAGTATTACACTGTTTATCGTCAGTCGCTGGTTGCCTAATGATGGCTGTCAGCACGACGATATAAAAGAATACTACGTCGAAGCCGAGCTCGATGCGGATTCTCCGTTGGTAGGGAAACAAATCGATGAAGCCGGTTTACGGCACCTAGACGAACTGTTTTTAGCCGAAATTGTGCGTAAAGGTGGGCAAGAAAATCTGCGACCTGTAGCACGTTACGATGTGCTGCAAGCCGGAGATAAGCTCTTGTTCTCGGGCGATGTCACTAAAGTGAAAACTTTATCGCAATTTGATGGCTTGCGATTGTTTGCCGACGATCATGGGTTAGAAACTCAAGAGCTCACCGAAGTCATCGTAAAAGAAGAATCGGTGCTTATCGGCAAGACGTTGAAATCCTCGGGGTTTCGTGCACGCTTTGACGCCGCCGTAGTGGCGATTCGTCGCGAGGGTGAGGCGATTTCGGGCAAACTGGGTGAAGTGCACCTACAAGCGGGTGACTTCCTATTACTGGCAACAGGCCCTGACTTTTCTGCCCGTACTAACATCACTAAGAACTTTTATGTATTGAGTGGCGTTGAGCCCGACTCGATGCTCAGTGGCTGGCGCGAAAAACTGACGCTATGGGGATTCTTAGCCGCTATCGCAGGTTCGGTTATTACCGGCACATCCTTGTTTTACAGCATGCTGTTTTTATTATCCGCCTTGCTGATGACAGGCTGTTTGAATAGTAACGAAATTAAGCGTCGTTTCCCTGTCGAAATTTGGGTGATCGTTTCGAGTGCGTTGTGTTTGGCAGAGGCAATGGATGCGACGGGCAGTGCGCAGTTGTTATCAGATTGGGCACGAGCCACATTAACCAACAGCTCGCCCTATATCCTGTTAGTGGGCGTGTTCTTGTTGACCTATGTATTGACTGAGATTGTAACCAATAACGCCGCCGCAGCGCTTATGTTTCCCATTGCCTATAGTCTAGCGACAGGTTTGGGCATTGATCCGATGCCTATCGTGCTAGGTGTTGCTTTTGCGGCTTCTGCTAGCTTCATAACGCCCTATGGCTACCAAACTAACCTGATGGTGTTTAACGCCAGCAACTATCGACTGAAACACTTCGTTTTGTGTGGTGTGCCTGTTGCGATTGTGTATGTGGCACTAAGCCTCGTTTTTATACCTTTGGTTTTTCCTTTCTATTAGACGTCAAAGGATAACCTGATATTAAAGTCTTCGTTTTCGCGGGTTAGGTTCACACTGTAGCAAGGGTCATTTTCAATTTCTTTTGGCCACTTTTGAAGCATATATTCTATTTCACCGGCCTCGCGTGCTTGCTTTTCGGGTGTGTCATCTTTACCACGCGACTTAGACTCGTAATGGTACAATTCGGCGTAAGGCGTCCAAATGTTGTGATACCCGAGCGCTTGGACTTTTAAACAGAAATCGACGTCATTAAATGCGACCGTTAAATCATCTTCGTTTAGGCCATTAACGCGTTGATATATCGACTTATTGACCAGTAAGCAAGCAGCGGTCACCGCACTGTATTTTTGTACCGATACTAAACGGTTCATATAGCCTGGTGCGTGACGTAAGAAGAACTTATGCGAATGGCCTGCAAGCCCCCAAAGACCCATTACTACACCTGCATGTTGAATGGTATTGTCATGGTAATAGAGCTTGGCACCCACGCAACCGACATCATCACGCAGGGCGTATTGTGCCATCTCAGTTAACCAGCCCGTGTTGATGACCTCGGTATCGTTATTGAGCAAACAGACCCAGTCACCCGTTGCGTGCTCTACGGCAAAGTTATTGATAGCTGAGTAATTAAATGGTGCGTTATAGGCTAAAACTTTTACCCGCTCGTCGTGAGCTATTTCATCAAACCAGGCTAAGGTTTTTGGATCGCTACTTTGGTTATCGACGATAATAATTTCGTAGTTCGCATAACTGGTTTTATGCAAGACGCTGTCAACACATGTCTTGGTCACTTCAAGCGCATCCCGAGTCGGGATAATTATGCTTATTTTGGGCTGCTCGCTTAGACTAATAGATGCTTTGGTCACGCCAACCGAGAAGCCCGACTCGACCGATACACTACCTAACTGATGCTGTTGGTACCACTGCTGTACGAGTGTTTGTCGCGCCTCCATCTGCTTGGCGTTTAACCATACACTTTGTGTTGCAGGCAGGTGTTGCAGTACCGCACCGATATGAACAATCGACTGCTGAGAAGATGGGATGTGTTCACCTACCAGCAAGTTTAATAACAGCAAATGCGGACGGTGCGTTAATTCCGCATTATGGCTCATTAATTGTTTAAGTACCGATCCTTTTACCGCAAAGGCTAAGCCAATGTAGTCGTAGCTCATAAAGTAATCTGCATCCCAGCTCGGCTTAAATTGCGGCTGTACGCGGTGCCCATCGGCTAAGTAATCGTGGTCCCAGTACACCACCTCGGCTTGAGGGTGCGCCGAAATCGCTTCGTTGATGGCTTTATCGAATTGGCGTGCATTAGTGACGTCATCCCCCAGTGGGGTGTACCAATGGTTTTCGTTAAACTCATTCAGCTTTGCGAACGCATTGACTTGAATTTTATTTGTAGTTGCTTGGCTCACACTGAGTTTCGGCTCGGCGTACAAACGCCAGTATTGGTAGGGTTCGCATGTTATTAGCTGGTGAGTCAATAACGGCTGATATTCTTGGACCAGTTTTTTTAATGCGTGCGTTGTGCCCTGACGCTTTTGACGCGCGCGGGTGATACGGTAAATTTGAGAATGTTTTTCACCCTTGTTCGACTTTCTTTTAGCTACCGACTGCAGCATGTAGAACCAAGCTTTTGTCGCTGTTATCGCTCGATGCTTTATCACGAAGTGTGCTTTTTCATGGTTGAGTTCGTGGCTGTCATCTTGCCACTCTAAAATTAAGTGGCTCAGCGGGTTGTGACGATAAAATACCAGCGCCAGTTTACGTGGCGACTCTTTAATGAGTGACACGCTGGCGATATTGTCATTTTGACGAAGATAAAAGTTTAGGGTGCCTTGAAGCTTTTTAAGCGCCGTCGGGTTTTTCGCAGCAAGAGTAACCCGTTGCCAGCCCAACTTTTGAGGTCCAACGGCGATCAGCTTAGCGACACCAGAGGTCAGCTTGAGTTTCCAGTGTTTGCTTTTTACTTCGAATTTTACAGTCGGTTTAATTTTGATTCTTTTTTCCACGTTTCTATGACTTCTTGTTCAGCGCGCCAGTTGTGCCGTGAAGTGGCCTTATGCACATCACTTTGAATATGGTAACGCGAGTGTTGAGTGGGATTATAGCCAAAACCCAAGGCGCTGGGGCGAATGTTTGCAATTCTTTGATCATTGATAAGCCAATCAAGGCACGCAAAGCCCGCACTCGGTGGTGCATCGAGCTTGGCGACACTGGCTTGCCATGAAGTGAGTGGAATACCTAGGATTGGACCGTTCGCGCAAGCCAAGTGTTGCCAATTTTGTTGCCACCAAACCATATTGGGGCCCGTGATGAGTATGTAGCGGGCGTGCTCGGGAATCGGATCGCGAAAACCGGGGGACATGACCCAAATATCAAGTTTTTTACCGATACTGCTAGATATATCTCGTCCGTCCGTCGGCAAAAATTGATTAAAACGAATGACCAGGTCGTGAGAGTCGATGAACGCGCCTTGGCTTGATTCCAGTAACTTGGGACTATTGCCAACCACCGCCACCGATTGTGCTTGAGATAGCTCGGACTGCAGCTTGGTTTGCCATTGTGATTGTTGAGATCGCAATGACAAAGCTAGGCGACGACTATGTTTAGGCACTCCGAGTGCCGATTGAGTGTTGTTATTGAGTTCATCAGCCAGATTCGTCAATTGGCGAACTTGGTGTCTAGAAAGCCCTTTTAACAACAGCTTAAAAAAGGAGCTCTGATGCAGCTCGAGTAGTGTTTTTTGTTCTTGCTTATCTAACGTCCGCCCTTGGTTACGTAGCATAATGGCATAGCGCAAAAAGGCTTGCGCCGATTGCTTTGTTTGCCAGTCCCGCCTAAATGCCTCTAAAACAGGCTGGGAGTAGTCTCCCTCACTGGCTGACTTTATCCACTCTTGTTGATTCATAAGTTCAGTTTGCATGGGCAATGGCGAGCAGGTCCTGCGCGTGTTGCTCGGCGCTGTATGTATCGTTGATCACAAAACGGTAATCGTATGCGTTCTTACTCTTTAAACATTGCTCTAACGCCCGCAACCACTCCTTATCGCTATTTGCCAATATGAGTCCTTCATGTTTTAGTCGCTGCATATCGGGGATTGGCGAAGCAATAATCGGTCGCTGATAGAATCCCGCTTCGATGGCTTTTAAAGCTGATTTACAGTCGTTAAATACCGAGTGCTCTAGCGGTGCAATATGTACATGACCATCATTCACTACGTCCGCATATTCAGTGAATGGCCGTTTCGGCTCAAACACGAGTTGCTTTGGTTCGCAATCTAATTGTTCGCGAATACGTTGCTCGTCGATCACCCCTGTTATCTTGAGTTTAGCATTTGGATGCTGACTCAAAAACTCACTGAGTGGCTTATAGACCTGTGCAAAGTCGCGGTCGTGACTGCGTGTGCCAGGCAGGTATTTAATGATAAACTCTTTTGGGCTCGGCGTATTCACCTGTGCATGGTTGCGATGCCAAGACAGATGAGGTGAGTTCGGTAGTAGGTGAACATTAGCACCTTCCACCCGTTGTTGCATGGCCTCGAGTAAAGGCTGGGTAGATACTGTAAAGGCATCGAAGCGACGTAAAATTTTTTCATGCGCAGCAAAATTTTTTTGCGTTTGTTTTAGGCTGACTAAACCATTAACGTAGCCGGGACTAAATTGTGCAAAATCGGGCGAAAACACTAAGTCATCAAAATCAGCGATAAGAACGCTACGTTGCTTTCTTAAACGACGCAGAATACGACTCATGTGCCAACGGGTACGCCAATCTCGCATATGGGGTCGATGAAACACGACCATATCGAACCGTTTATGGGTACTCATAAAATCGTGTACGTGAATTAAGGTCACGTCGTGACCTTGCGCCTCAAGCGCTAACGCCGGATTTTCGCATCGATAAATAAATGCAGGATCCTGCAGCATTTTGTCTTTGGCTTTGTTTCCGGCGACAAATGCAATGGTGTGGGCGCTTTTCGACGATGACAAAACAATATCCTCAAGCATGATTGAATCTGGTATTTTGATGATCTCGTTAACAAAAGGGAAGTAAAGTTTGGAATCTCCTCAATCTTCGGTTAAATATTACACAAGTTCCCGCGTGCTCAAAAATACGCCGCACTTAGCCGACATGCTTAACGCGCGTGTTGTGTACCAATCACCGAGACGACCTCACTTTACAAAAAAACACGCAGAAGGCGTATTAGCGTGGGGCTATAAAGCCTCTTCAGTTAAGGCGGAGCGGCTGGCACAGCAAATGAAGCTGCCTGTTGTGCGCCTAGAAGACGCGTTCTTACGTTCTGTTAAACTGGGCTTTGAGTCGTCCCCACTGGGTATCGTGCTCGATCGCGGAGGAATGTACTATGATCCTACGTCGCCATCGGACTTATTTAAGCTGATTCCTGAATCGTTAAATGATCAACAAACAGCGCGTGCTGAGGCGCTTATCATACAATGGCGCTACGCACGAGTATCTAAGTATAACCATTGTCGACCTTTAGAGATTGATTATTCAGCACCTTATGTGTTGGTGGTAGACCAAACCTTTGGTGATGCATCGATAACACGGGGCGCCGCTGACCCTGAGCGCTTTAAGGTGATGTTGCAAGATGCGAAAGCGCGCTATCCAAACCATAAGGTGGTTATCAAGACCCACCCGGATGTGATTTCGGGCGCGAAGCAAGGGCACTTTGATCCGGATAGCCTAAAAGATGATTCTCAAGTCGTACTCGAGGGACGATCGATTCATCCGCCGGATTTATTAGCGTCTGCCGAGGCAGTATTTTGTGTCACCTCCCAGATGGGCTTTGAAGGGTTGTTATGGGGTAAGCCTGTTTACACCTACGGTATGCCGTTTTATGCAGGCTGGGGACTCACTCACGATTATCTTAATTCGCCTGACTCACGTTGTGCTGTCTCACTGGTGCAACTGGTCCATGCGGCACTGATCCGCTATGCCCGTTATTGGCACCCTGAACGTCAACAGCTCTGTGAAATAGAGTCGCTGATTGATTGGATTGCTAAACAACGCGAGTATCGTTCAGCCTTTCCTCCACAGCTTACCGCGGAGCGTTTTCCTCGCTGGAAAAAGCCATTTATTGAACAGTATTTAGATGGCACCGAACTCGTTTTTTTGCCGCGCCATGTTGCGCCGCCGAAGGATACGCTTTATGTGGGGTGGGGTCGAAAAGACCATACCCCACGTATTTCCGTGGAAGATGGTTTTATTCGCTCGGTGGGATTGGGCGCTGATTTAACGGCACCTAAATCTTGGGTGATTGATGATTTAGGTATGTATTACGATGCTGCTCGGCCTTCTCGTTTAGAGCAGATTCTTGAACACGAGAAATTTAGCGAACACGAGCTAGCGCGGGCGCTGACAGTCCAGCAACGCTTGGTCAACGAGCAAGTCAGTAAGTACAACATCGGCAATGATACGTGGCAGCGACCTGACGGGGTCGAACACATCATTTTGGTGCCAGGGCAA
>NYWU01000002.1 GCA_002685255.1 Idiomarinaceae bacterium | reverse complement strand
TAGCTAACTACGAAGGCGTGCCTCAAAACATAATGCGCGCCGTGGTCGATGCAAACCGTACCCGAAAGGACTTTATTGCGGACAGTATTATTGCTCGTAAGCCAAAAGTGGTGGGTATTTATCGATTAGTAATGAAACAAGGCTCTGATAACTTCCGCGCATCGGCTATACAAGGCGTGATGAAACGCATTAAGGCCAAAGGCATTGAAGTGATAGTGTATGAGCCGGTGCTAGAGGAAGACAACTTCTACAATTCGCGTGTAGTGAATGATTTTGAGGGTTTCAAAGCCGAAGCGGACGTAGTTGTTTCAAACCGCATGGCACCAGAGTTACAGGATGTTGCTGATAAAGTGTATACACGAGATTTATTTGGAAGTGATTAGTCGCTAGCGTCTAATGAGCAGGTGACTTTTAAAAAGCACAGGGTATAAGCAATGCAAACCATGACACTACAAAACTATACTGGTGCATCATTGCTTAACGCACGACAGTTAAACCTGTCTATGAGCTTAATGCTTGGGGAGCAAACGTGCCCTAAGCAGCTGACTAAGCAGCAGCTCATGCAATTGCTGAATGTGCTGGAATCACTGGCTATGTCATCGAAGGTGTTGTTTGATGGCTCCATACAGCAAGCTGATAAACAGCAACTTAAAGACCATAACCATCTCTACCGAGACCTTCTTAAAGAAACCAGTTTGGTTGCAACCGACCAATGGTTAGGCTGCTGCCAGCAGGCCGCTGCTCAATCCGCATTACTTATTAAAGAATGGTTGGAAAGCCCCGAGCGCTGGTCAGAGCAATCTCCCGTTGCGCAAAGCGATGCCGAAAAGTTTAAACAAGCATTGCTTGAAGGCTTTACCCAAAAGTTTACCGACAGACGCAAGCTGGCTAAAAGCACATTAACGGATAATAACTTTCGCGGTGCGAAATGTGTTGCCGGTTTATTGGTGACCATTGCGGAGCAAGCCCCTTTTGACCAATCCACCGTTTCCGATTTTACACTGGCGTTTAACCAGGCAGCGCAAAGTGATGATGACGCTTGCCATAAAACCGGACAGTTAGTCTCCGGGCTTATAGACCGCTTCCGTGTAAACTTTGTAAATGAACTGGCCGCACAGCATAGTGCGGTCTATGTCGCCGCTCCTGCCATTGAGGACTTAAAAGCACAACAAAGCGCGCTGCTCTGGCGCTACTTAGGTAATCAACTGCAACAGCAGTCGAGCCTGAATGAGTTACAAAGCCTGTCCCAGACTGAGTCGGAAGCACTGCAAAGCTTTCCGTATGCCTACGCATTGTTAATGCAGAAGAAAGTCACCAGCCCTACAAAACTTCTCGATCTACTCTTCAAAGCCCGTGATGACGCTGTTATTGCTCAGCAAGCCAAGGAAGAGCAAAGCGGAAAGCGGTTCGTGCATGAATGGAGCTTAGAAGAGTTTCAGGACATGCACGCTGGTCTTTTCGGCGATACTTTTGCCGCAATCAATAACCACAAAACCTCATGGCACGAAAACTTATTAAACATTGGTCGCTCATGTCTGCCTGCATTGCTGTCTGTAGGCTCCGCGGGTTTAGGTATCGTGATACCGGAAAGCGCTGTTGAAGGCACTGTCGCTGTAAGTATGGCATCTGCCGGTGTCGCGCTCGAAAATGCGAATCGGTTTATTGGCAATAGCGCAAGTGATAATAAAAACATAAAGCTTTACCGTGATAACTACATGCGCTGGAACAAACTCCTGGATAAGGCCGCTACGCAGACCTCAAGAGGTATGTCGCTGCAGGGGCGGGTAGAAGATATTTTTGGTGTGACGGTGGTTGGGTAACTTGATGGGCTTACCAATGCTGCTTTCTTTAACGACGAGGCTTACCGCTTTTTTGGCGGGGCCAGCCCGCTGATTATTGAAGAAAAAGTCGAGCAGCAGTGGGGCGACTGATGTCGCCTTTATCCTGTTTGATTTTATAGAAAACTAAGTAAGTAATGACGTCCCCCCCCATAAAAAGAGCCGTTAATACGGCACTTGGTGGCTCAGCATCTGGCAGGCTTCATACCCGTATGTAGCGTCAATTACCTTGGCCGGTTTTCCGGCAATTATCCTGGCCGGTTGATACCGATTTTTAACTACCGTTGCTCATTGCCATTTTGCGACGGTAACTTTCACCTTCGCAATGAAGGATTGTCGCATGATGCACCAGCCGATCGATGGCGGCGATGGTCATCGTTGAGTCGTCGAACAGTTCATCCCATTGCTCGAACGACTTGTTTGATGTGATGATCATGCTGTGTCTTTCGTATCGATGTGCAATTAGCTCGAACAGCACACTGGTTTCCTGCTCGGTTTTGCGAACGTAACCTACGTCGTCCACGATAAGCAGATTGTATTTATCCAGTTTCAGCAGCTCATCCTGCAATCGAAGATGTTGTTTAGCCTGCTGTAGCTGTTGCACGATGGCTGACGCCGCGATGAACTTAACTTTATAGCCCTGCTCGATAAGCCCGTAACCGATGCCACTGGCGATATGGGTTTTACCCAGTCCGCTGGCTCCGAACAGTAAGACGTTAGAGCCGAGTTTNANCCANCCGGGTTGGTTAACCAGNTCGATGANTTGGTGTTTTGAGATACCGTCGACCAGATTAAANTCGAAGTTGCCAAGGTTTTTTCCAGCCGGNAACTTGGCGTCTTTCAGCAACCGCTGTAAGCGTTTATCTTCGCGGTTTGCCAGCTCGATATGNCAGAGCTCCGATAAGTACTGCTGAGGGCTCCANTGNTCTTTNANGGCTTTATTGCCCAGCGCNTCCCANTCTTTAACCATGGTGGCGAGCTTNANCTGNTTGAGCATGAGTGATANTGANGCCGTTGCGTTATCCATGCAGGCCTCCCGGTATCATGCTGGCATANGAGCTTAAGCTGTGTTGCTTGATGGTNAGTGATGGTGCTTTCGGCTCGATAACTAAAAAGCGNTCTTCGCATTCCCGGATGGCCGGTAATTGTCGCTGGGTAATTGACGCNGCAATAAANCGNCCTAATTGACGCTCACAACCNCTTTGTTTGGCTAAATGAAGCAGTTTTACCATGTAATAGCTGGCTTTATCGGCCGTTAGCGTGTCGTCGACATANTCCCAGATGGNCTTGTAATTGTCGTCCGGTAATAGGTCATCGCGCAACTGTGANTGGCGGAANGCNCGNGGNTTNTTNACCAGNGCATCAATNACATGCCGGTAATTGACGCTGCGGGCGCGACCACCTTTGTCGGCATAGACTCGCTCAAGCTCCATCACNNAGTCGGTGCCGTAAAATAGNGCTAACCGGTCATCATAAAGTCGTACCAGTAATCGACTGTCAATAAGCCGTGATGGCACCGTGTAGGTGACGCGCTTGAGGCAAATCGTGCTTGTCCGCGACACCGTGACATAATGCTCGGTGTAATTGACGCTCATTGCCCGGGGCAGCGGCTGTAATTGCCGCTGCTCGAGTTGGTATTTGTCGCTGACGCGACGATTACGCCGTTCTACCACATTGGCGACAAAGACTTCATACGCATCACGGCTGTCGAAGTCGTAACTACCGCGGATTTTTAGTGCTTGCTCGACTTGGGACTTGGTGTGCCCATGCGGACTTTCGATAGCACCGTTCTCATGAGCAACACCCGGATTATTGCGTGTTGCTTTAAAACCGTAATGCTTCACAAGGTCGTTGAAGCGTTCGGTTAAGTCATCAGCCGATGAGTGGTTTTTATAAGCGGCACTCAGGCTGTCGGTACGGACTTCCCGAGGCACTCCCCCGGCGGCGTGTAGCGCATTTTGTAATCCGTCAGAGAAAGCCGCAAAGCTTTCACCACCGTAGATGACCTGCACAAACGCCCAGCCGCTGGCCGGCATCCGGTAATGAAACAGCATGTGCTTTAATGGCTCGCCGGCAATGGTGACCGGTGACTTCACATGAGTAAAATCGGTAATACCGAGCGCACCATATTCATGCGTTTGTATAAACACAACGTCTTTAGCTGGCCCGTGTAACGATCGCCATTTACGGATGCGGCGCTCAAGTGTACGACGCGAGCCGGGACTGAATTTATCGGTGTGATATTCGCAAAGGTGATCAAAAACGCCCACTGGCGTAATGTCATTATCCTGCTTGAGTATGGGAACAACAACGCTATCCCATACCGCTTCAAGCGGATCTTTGCGGGTGCGCCACTGGCGCTTACCGTCGTTCGTTTGTTGATTGGCTTTATCAAGGCGCCGGGCTGATCGCTCTGAAATGCCTGCCTTAGCAGCAGCGACAACTTGGCTATTTCGTGTTCTGTGTTTCATATAGATCATGACCTGTTGATCCGTGATTCGTGTTCCCGGCACAGTGAACTCCCTCCGTTCTGCTGTGCCGAACCTTATCAGATCAACCGGCCAAGATAATTGCCGCTAGACCGGCCACCGTAATTGTCGCTCAATAGTTTAATAAAATCTATGTAAACATTAGAGTTTTTGGGCGGATCAAAAAAGTCGACTACATGTTTTGTAAGTTCAAAGAACGAGGGCATGCCGGAATTAATAGAAACACCAGCACCACAAAGAAAGACAACTCGACCCCTATCCCTCTTAGTTAAAAGGCTATCTGGAATATTAGGGCCGTCAGAATAAAAACGCATTAAGAAGCTCCCAGTTAGGAACTATTTAAACTAAACCAAATGTTTAAAGTGCTCAACCACTAAGTACTCCCTCGACTGCTCCGTATATAAATTGAAGAGAAAAACAGAGCGACACAAGGTTCGCGAGCACAACCTTGTGACGAAGCGCATTAGGGACGTATTAAAACAAATAGACGTCCCGGTGCTTTACCACTGCAGTTACCCGTGCGGAAGGGGGCAGATGTATTGTCGTTAAGAACGGAGGGAGGCCAAGTATAACCTCCCCTACGTTGCTTGGTGCCTTATGCTGGCGCTTTATTTTTTGTCTTTACTTCCGACTGGTTGTGAACGCAGGGCGTCCTCGCCGGTATAGTGTTGAATCTTCCTTACACAGATAGCTGTAGTGACGAAAGGCATCTCTCATATCTTGGTTAGTAGAGTTAAATGGACCTTTCAGGCGACGGAATGAAGGTGTAGAACCATGTATAAGACACTCAGTCGTATTTTCACTAACGTTGGCGATACTGAACCAAGAACTCCGGATGATCTTGGTAAGTTCTGAGTCATCGTCTGGACCCATGTGTCCAACTTGTCTGAATACATCGTTATTTACGAAAAGAACAACGTGGTAATGCTCGTAGGGGGATTCCACGCGTTGCTCGGTTTTTTGGGCATAGCGAACAGTGCATTGGTGTACATAAGGCTTAAGTTTCAGCTCTTTTTCATATTTAGCTTTAACCTTTCTATTAACAGCCTTGAATAAACGCTCCATTGGAGGAACAGGATGTAAAGGAATCCCCGCTACTGGCACCTTCAAGTCAAATCGCACTGCTAACGTTCTTTTATGCTCTTCGAGCGCTCGCTCCATAGTGTTATAGAGGCGACTTAAATTCTCCTCAATATATGGCGCATGTTGAGGCCATAATGGGAAGCCTCTGTACGACTTATCGTAGTAGAGCGTATGATTATGGTTCATAGGGTTGCGTGTTGGTAAATTCATATTTAGCTCCTTGATCATTGACCACTCATAGATGATCTGATCCTGTAATTTTTAACCATGAGTCAGACGGTAAGCTTTGAGGCTTACCTATCATTGGCTTAGCATTGGTTACTAGACGTACCAATGAATGATATAAACAGTGTTAGTAATAAGTATTACTATTACCGAGAAAACGAGTGTCGGCATCCACGTCACTTTTTGATCTCAAGTGACAGCGTGCTCGACGATTTTTACTAACTCTCAGTGTTCGGAAGTTAGTATTTGGCTGGCAAAAAGATTGCCGGTTTGGCAATGCTACGAGGCTGATCAGTTCCTCGCAGCTAGAGCCTTTTTCGAGCCGTTTTCAAAACGAAATGGTCGAAAATCCTGATACACCTGATATCCGTATCAGCCGTATCGGTTTTTTTAATGGGTCAGCGCTGAAAAGTGCTCTATTTTATGGTGTCTGGTCGTTCTTCTCTTAAAGATTTTTAGCTTAGTACCAGTGAGATTTGTAAGCTGGCAGCTCTTTAATTTTTCCTCCCGTAGTAGGTGCGTACCAGTTCTCCATTGAAACCTTATGTTTTTGACAAAAAGCTTCCCATCGCGGTAGTTCGTCGTGTACGTTCGGGGTTAGATCAATATAAGTAAATCCAGTTCTCACTATTCTCCAAACAGCAATGTGGCCTTCGTTTGCTAAAATCTCGAGAGCTCGATTTAGCCGCACCATGTTGCGCAAACGATATGGACCGCTCTTTCTAAGAGGTGTTTTAGCAACGTAACGCTCACCATATTGTTGTTGTGCTAAAAGGTATTCATAGAGAGCAGCTGCGTCCTGAATGTAGTCAGGCTGAACTTGAAAATACTTCAAATAGTGGTCAGAGAAGTGAAAGCAGATTTTAGCCGCGTCATTAAGCATGCGGCGTGATATTTTTGCTCCCTTACCTTTCTCAAAGTAAGTTATGGCACCGGCAGTACGGCTTATATTCTCGAATAACTTGCTCGCATGTTCTGAGGCATGTTCATATTTTCCCCCCGGCTTTAACTCGTTCTCTATTCTCATGCACATCTCCCAAGCATAGGGCTTACAGTCTTCATCATATTCAACCAAATAGCGGTTGTTATCACCCAAAAGCAAATGCTCATCGTATTCAGTCAAGACTTCATTCAGCCTATTGTTGAATCGTCTGCCGCCCTCTTTAAAGTAAGAAATGTTAGGGGGGATCGTTCTGTAGCCTTGCTCACTTTGCGGGTTACAGAATAAACACCTGGAAAAGAAACCTATGCCTTTAGCTTCATCTCCCTTTTTGCTCATGAAGTTATCTAGGGCAACTGGTTGTGCTGCAATTGCAAGCGTCAGTCTCACGTTCTCAAGCACATAACTGTCTGATGACTTTCGGTGCACGGTATACGAATCGCCAGACCACGTACTATTTAAAAAAGCAAGGTTTCGAACGACTGGACCGCCTAAGATAGTTCCTCCCTCACTAGATATAAGTGCAGCATTCCCTGTGCCCTGTTTAAGTTCATATTGCAATGCTTCTGGCATGATATCCTCGAAAATTAGATCTCGGCTTATCGGTCTGTCTGGTTTTTCTTCCTCCAGATCGAGCAAGTATAGCTCCGCTATTTCTATGATTTCTTCATCCCCTGATTCCAAAGCTTTTCTATGTTCTTTTCTTAAGTGCCTCTTTTTATCGTCATGAATTTCACAGAGCTTCTCGTAGTGTTTCAATTCCTCCTCGAACTTCTTCCTGTGTTTGCGTTGATACTCATACAAAACTTTAAACGCGAGCTTCATTAATGCGCTTTTTCTTTCTCCCGACATAGCAGTTATCCATATCCATATAGGAGATGGGCTGGAGCCACCGTAAATTTGCTCCACATCGATTAAGCCCTGTTGCGCAACCGATATTGCGGCAAGTACAGTTACAAGGCACATTTCACGCGGGGCTTGAACGGTCTTATGTAAGTATTCAACAGCTTCGTTAATTAATGGGCAATTAGGCAAACCTTTACTCAGATCTGGCCACTCGGGTTGTTCAATAGTAAAATTTTCAGCTTGCATTTCGTTCCTCCATACGTGCACTTACCCAGTCAACTACTTCCCGCTCTATGTAG
>NYWU01000005.1 GCA_002685255.1 Idiomarinaceae bacterium | reverse complement strand
AGCAACCACGGCTCTTTATATTGCTTGTGTTTGTCGGATTTTCGCAGCTTCCAACCGGTGCCCACCAGCACGGCTTGAGTGCGATATTGCTGGGCTCTGGAACCGGTATACCGTTTTCGTTTTGTTTCAGAATCGCTAAGATCTGACTGTCTGTGTATCGTGATTTGCGCATAGAAAACTCCTTCGTTTTAGTTTAACGGAATTTTCTACTTATAACTGCTCCGATTTTTCGGGGGGATTACAAATGGGGCATGATTTATAAATAATAAGTGTCTAAAAAAGATGTAGAAAAAGTGGTTGAGTTTAGGTATCAACCACTTGAAGAGGGGTGGGTGTCAACAAACAACGCAATAAAACGCTTTGGTAGTATCCCCAATAGTGACATAGCTCAGCACGCTTTGATCAATGAAGGGATGCCTTTCTCTGTATTTTCAAAATTAACAGAATTAGCAGGGCTTAATTGTGTGATTCATAGCAACGCACCTGTATATAAGTATAGCAAAGAGGCCAAGTTTTTTGACGATATTCAAAAAAGCCATCTCGCTGGTTTGAAGGCTTTTTATTAAGATTATTTCAACCGTGTCGTGGTTACTCACCTAGAGTCAATTGCCATGGACACGGCTAACCTTGATTAGCTTTTACCATATTAAAAGTTATATTCACCTTTAACATAAAATGTACGACCTAACTGATCAACGTATCGCGGGTCATAACCAACTTGATAACCACCACCTGAAGTACGCAATGATAATGGAGGTTGGCGATCAAGTAAGTTTTTGATACCAAAACCAACTTGCGTACTGTCATTGATCTGCCACTTTGTCAGGTAATCAACTGTAAGGTAACTACTTACATTACGTTCAACTGACTGGTCAAAGCCTTGACTAATATCAGACTGATAGCGGATCTGTGAAGCATTTGCCGAGTAGGATTGATCTTCATAACCACTCTGATAGTTTAGATTAACCGAGTGTGCAAAATCTTCATGACTAAAGTTATTCGCCCACTGCATTTTGTGTGGGAAAGTCACAGTACTATTTGGACCAAATTTACCTAGGCTAGTGTCATAGATATCCACTGTTCCCACTCGTAACGTTTCACTTTCAAGGATATAAGCACCTCGTAGAGTTGAACGAAGGTACCCCATAGAAAAGTCATGCCCTATTGAAACAACCCAATCAATACCCTGGTTATTTGATTTACCAATGTTCACTGGTGCTTGCAATACTTGGATTTCCAACTCGCCACTTAGCTCATTTAAAAGCGTGCCATAAAGACTATTGTAGGTAACTGGATCGGCAAATATCTGTCGCTGAGTCACTCTCTTAACTTGATTTGTAAGGTTTATCTGCCACCAATCAACACTCACACTAAACTCATTAGAGGGCGCATAAACAAATCCAGCAGAACGTTGTTTTGAGGTTTCTGGTTGAAGCTCATTATTACCTGACGTTGCAACATTATATTGCTGTAATTGCGGGAAGCAATACTGCGCTAAAGGGTGTGGTTCAGAAAGTGGGCAATCATAGCTTTGAGATGTAACACCGGCATCTACTTTAGGCCCTGCAATATCTATCATTGATGCAGCTTTAAAGCCGGTACCAATTGAGCCTCGAAGTAACAAATCTTCATTGGGGCGATATGCGAAGGATAACTTATAAGTTGTGTCTGATGCGTCATTGTTAACTTTCTCTGCATTAGCGGCACGCTTACCATCATAAACAGCACCGATATTATCGTAACGAGCCGCAGCGGTAACTTCTAATCCGTCAATAATAGGCGCAACAGCCTCTAAGTAAACACCATAAGTCTCTCTTGATAAGTCATACTCAGCGTCTGGCGTACCGGTTAAAATAGAGTCCTTATTGGCTTGACTGGTAATACTAATAAACTCATTGTCTCGATAATCAAATCCGCCACCGACATAAACCATACCAGCGGGTAATTCAAATGCTGGTGCTGACGCTCTACCTTCAATCGCGCTTGTTTTAGTTTTGAGTGTGTCCCAATTACCACTGTAGGCATTTGCGCGTAGCGCTTCGTTCATGCTTTCGGGCAATTGGTCAGGTCTAGCAAATACATCGATAGCTCCACTATCAAGCAAAGCAGTTAGTTGGTCAGTTATTAAATAACCCGACACCATATTCCTGTCACGTGAACTGTTAGCTTTTGTAAAGGCCAAGTCATAGGACAAATCGCCATAGTCACCACGAATTCCAGAGGTGAAATTAAATGTATCAGTATCGTATTCGTTAGAGCGACTACCAGCAGGACGTGTACGCCAGCGGATTCTAACATCCGAAAGAGCATTATACTGCTCAGCAGTTAACAAAGGTTGAACTAGGTTAGTAACAAAAGGCGAATCCAATTCAAACTTGTAATTATTTAGCGTGTTGGCTGCGATACGGGTTGTGATACTGTAGTTTGAATAGCTTCCTGAGGCATATAATTCAGCGTTATCATTCAGATAAACACTGCCTTGAAGGTATAAGTTATCACTTTTACTTTCAGGTGAAATTTCTAAATTTTCTGTGAAATCATAAATACATGTATCACCAGAAGCTTGGTTAAATTGTGCACACTCACCGTTGATTTCAGCATATGGATTATATGACTTACTCGTCGAACCATCGATTTCTTTATCGAAGTTTAAATATAAATTTGCTGGAATGGCATTAGATGAAGCTTGTACCAAAAATAAATCTTCACCATTGTAGTTAAAAGGCACAATCCCTGTTTTGCCGAATTCACGATCAAGTGAACGTATATTTTCGTTTTCAAAATGATAGTAGGTCATCAATATATTAAAGCCATCGGTACCTAAGTTGCCAAATCCACCCGTAATACTGAATTCAGAACTTTCACCACCAGCTTCTTGAGGCTTATCAGCTCTAGCACTAACTGTCACGCCTTCAAAGTCATCTTTCATGATGAAATTTACTACACCAGCAATAGCATCAGAGCCATATAACGCTGAGGCACCATCCATCAATACGTCAACACGTTTAATCGCTGCCAACGGAATAGAACTAATATCAACTGTGCCGCCACTATCAGCTGACGCCATTCGGCGTCCATTAAGTAGAACCAGAGTATATGAGCCGCCAAGATCTCTCAAAGATACGGTTTGTTTACCATTGTTACCACTGCTATCGCCCCCACCAACTGACTGAGCGCCAACNTGATAGCCTTGCATTGCTGGAATTTTTTGAATTAATTCAGATACTGATGTCNCCCCANAGTTGGCAATATCTTCAGCGCTAATGGTAGNCAAAGGCAAAGCACCCTCTATATCTGTTCTTTTTATACTAGAACCTGTTACTTGAATTCGTTCTACCGACNTCTCATCTTCAAATGCGCTTTCGGCAGCTGAGGCCGTACCAAGTGCAGTTAATAGCGACAATGAGATTAAGGATAGCTTTTGGTCCATGATTTTTATTTTTCTACTGTACATTTTAATNTCCAAAGAATTACTTTTAATTGATAGCTTTGGTCTTCGCCAAAGATGCTTAAATTGAGCAATTCAATTTAGCCCTCACCAGTGTTAATTCGAACAGAAGTAAAATTCAAGCATCGAGTCTCTTTTTAAGCTCTATTGTAAGTCTTTTATTTATCTTTTCTTTTAAATACAACAGGTTAGGGTGTACAGAAAGATTAGCACTAGATATTGACAATCAACTAAACAGATTGCTATTCATGCCATCTTGAATTTTGAAATGGGGATTGAGTAGGGTATAAGTTGAATTAGAGTGTTAGCGGTTTAAAATATAATACCTTNATTTATCATGTGTTTACTCAGAACGCCTACCTCTTCTTTATAAACTTGGATGAGAAAGTTGTTTGATATCTGTGTTAACAAACTCTTGTTCAGCAATCACTAGCTTATTTTGGCTAGGAATATAAGTAATAGATGATTTACGCGAAATGGTTCCAAAAGGCAGTTTTACCAAAGGACTAATTTCTTGAGTATGAAAGTCAAAAAATTGAATTTGATGATAGTTAGCATAATCATGTTGAAAAAACACGCCATCTTCAGTTAATTCCCAATGATGCTCGACCTGAAACACATTGTTATTAAGTACTTGTATTGGTTTATCTGCCTTAAAACTTGGCGTGTACCGCCACAAGCCTAGATTGCGGCCCTTTGTAAACCAGANATCACCATTTCGNGCTTGTTCTGCGTAAGTGACCGCTTGATCAATAATAATGTATGGGGGCTTTTCGTCTATAGGAAATCCGTAAAGTGCCAAATTACCTTTAAACTTAGCCCCTGCAAGCAGCCCACTATCATCACGCAGCCAAGAAGGTCTGTAGTNCTGATCAAATTCACTATCCATCTGGGTTAAGTTGCCTTCCTGAAGATTAAGTACAAACAATGCGCTGCGTTTGGTTTTTNTATCGGGCGCCAAAAAAGCTATAGATTGCCCATTATGCGACCACCTTGGCGACGACAAGTGTNTTTTCAATTTAGTCAGTTGTTTTCGATTACTCCCATCGGGATCTGCACGCCAAATTTCTTCATACCCCGACTCAGTAGAAATAAAAACGATACTGTTATTTNCCTCACTATAATGCGGGTCTTTATAGATATAATTAGAATGGATCAATGGAAAAANTGTCGCACCTGTTGTTTCACTTAAGTCTAACGTGGACAATTTAGTTATATCTTCTCGACTGTGATAAACAACCTCATGGCTATTAGGTACAAAACTAGGATAACTAAATCCATCAACATTAAGGTTAATCGTTGATTTATCTTTTAACGACACTAGATAGCCTTTTCGTCGTCCAGATTCCTCACNGCCATAAATAATACGATCGCCATTTGGATGCCAGGTTAAGCCTCGTAACCGCCCCTTAGTTGCCACTAGGTATTCCATTTGCTGCGTGTTTAAATCATATAAAAATAAGTCTTCNTTCATTCCGTCGCTTGCGGAACGAGATAACGCTAACTGCTTAGCATCAGGTGAAAAGGCTACATCCAAGTCCTGAAAGCGGCACTTCTGATGACAAGCTAATAGTTTGGCTTCCATCGCCTCACTTTTTAGATCAATTAATTTTACATTCAAATGTTGATCGTTTTGTTTTTTAACAATATATGCCAAAAAGCTGCCGTCTGATGAAATGGTCAGCGAAAAGTCTTTTTCGGCATCACATGTGGCAATTTTATTTTCCAGCATTGTGACAATATTTAATTGCACAACATCACATCGTTTAAAATCCCAATGTTTACGCTGAAAGAAAACCACCTCGCTGTTTGGATGCCAAACCGCGCGTCCTTCATAATNTTCAGTAAAGGTAATTTGTTTTGAAGATGAGTTTTTATCTTGAAGATCTTTAATATACAAGTTTGGCGATCCTGTTATGTGACGCCAAGTAAAAATCAGATAACGTTCATTGGGCGAGACCGTTGGATACACTTCACGTCCAGGTTCTGATGTCAGGTTGAGGATTTTGCTGCTTTTGGTTGCAAAAGGTAGCAATGACAGCTGCCAAACTAAGATGAAAGTAACTAAAGCTAAAGCGACTAAGATCACTTTTTTACCTAATGCATTGGATTGTTTTTTCTCTGCCTTTGCAGGATCGCTTTCATCGTTGCTNTCAATTAAAGGCTGGATATATTCTGGCTTTGTTAATAGCCGGTAACCCTTTCGACGGACAGTTTCTAGATTAATATTATCAAATTGCTTGAATTCATTGCGCAAGTTCCAGATGGCATTAGTTAGGGCTTTTTCACCTACTGGAAAGTTACCATCCCATACCGCTTCAATTAATTCTTCTCGGGTTACTAACCGAGGAAATTGCGCTGCTAGATAGGCTAATACATGAATAAACTTAGGTTGCAGTAACTTAGTCTGACCATCGGGAAATATTATTGAATAATCGTTTGGTTTGATTAAGCANGACTCAAGTTTAAACGGAACAGATACTGCCATGCAGTGGACATCACTTCAAATCAATAGGTTAACTAAAAGGTTACAAAATTAACCCACTATGTCAACNTTGTTGTCCAGTTGGCAATTTCGCCATTAGTTAATAAACAGTGGGCGGCATANGTTCANGTATNCCACGTTATTCTGAAGAGCGTAAAGCTGCAACGCTCAAAAAATTATTACCGCCACAGAGTCGTTCTGTAAATTCTGTGGCTGATGAGGATGGGATCAGTCCGCAAACCTTGTATCATTGGTTAAAACAATGTCGTGAGCAAGGAGTTGCAGTGCCCGGACATCAAAAACAGGCTGACCAATGGTCCGCTGAAGACAAGTTAGCCATCGTTATCGAAACCGCCGGCTTATCGGAAGCCGAACTGTCGGCTTATTGCCGTGAAAAAGGGTTATTTACCGAGCAGGTCAAACAGTGGCGTACCGATTGCCTGCAGGGCTTTGGCCGCACTGCTGACAGTGAGCGCCAGGTAAAACAAGAGCGTAAAAAAACGACCAAAGAAATCAAAAAGCTTAAAGCCGAGGTTCGCCGCAAAGATAAAGCGTTGGCCGAGACCAGTGCCCTGTTGGTGCTTTCAAAAAAGCTCGAAGCCTTATACGGGGACGAACCGGACAACGAGGACGACTAACGCCGCAAAGCGAGCGTATAAGGCTACTCGATTACTTTAACGAAGCGGTTAATAACGGCACATCCCGCCATCAGGCAGCGCATGTTATGTGCATAAGCCAACGCACGTTAAAGCGCTGGGCTAACAATCCGACGCCGGATAAACGGCCCACAACAGCGCCGGTTAAACAACCGCGGCAGTTGAGCGAAGACGAAGAGCAGCGCATCCTGATGGTCTGTAATTTACCGCAGTATGCGGATTTACCGGCCTCACAAATCGTGCCGTTACTGGCCGATAAAGGCGTTTATATTGGCTCTGAATCAACGATTTACCGGGTGCTGAAAAAGCACCGGCAATTAACACACCGGGGCAAAGCAAAACCCCGGAATAAGCATCCGTTGCCGACCAGTTACACGGCAAGCGGGCCGAATCAGGTATACACCTGGGACATCAGTTATTGTCCCTCGAACGTCAAAGGCGTTTTCTGGTACCTGTACTTAATACTTGATATTTACAGCCGCAAAATCGTCGGCTGGGAAGTCCATGAAACCGAATCCGGTGAACTGGCAAAACAACTGGTTGAGCGAACCTTGCTGCGCGAGGGCTGCTGGCATAATCCGCCGGTACTGCATTCAGATAACGGGGCACCGATGACCTCGTTTACACTGAAATCAAGGTTGGCCAACCTGGGCATGGCGATGTCGCATAACCGGCCACGCGTGAGCAACGATAATCCGTATTCAGAGTCGTTGTTTCGGACCGTAAAATACTGCCCGAAATGGCCACGCAAAGGGTTTAACTCGCTCAGCCATGTTCGCCCATGGATGATGGACTTCGTTAACGTTTATAACGAGCACCATCTGCACAGCGGGATTAACTTTGTGACACCGGGTAGCCGGCAGCGTGGTGAAGATAACGCCATATTAGCGGCACGCGCTGCATTATATGAGCAACAAAAACGCAGCCGCCCGGAGCGCTGGTCAGGCAACACAAGAAACTGGACGCCCGTTGGTGACGTTGCGCTAAATCCCTCCAATGTTGAGGAAATTAAGCGTAATACGGCGGTTGCTTAAAACAGTTTTTTTGGACAACTCGGTTGAAAAACACCGCGTCAATTATCTTGGCCGGTTGTGTGGTTCGAGTTACGCTTACTGCGAAACAGCAATTAAATTGGAGTTGCCCCCTTTTATATTTTAACTTGAGTTATAAGGTAACTTTAATGCTTAATTAGAAAAATCATCACATAAAATGGCAGAGTCTTTTACACCGTGCTTTTTCAGCATTGATATGGTTTCTAACATCATCTGTTTGGGGCCACACAAATAAAACTGGATCTGATTTAAATCTCCCAGAGTGTCTATTGAATTATCGATTACCTGCTGGACATAACCATTTGCACCATCCCAATTTGTGTCGGGCTTAGATAATACAGGCGTAAAGTGAAAATTTTGATATTCAAAGGCCAATCTTTCGAATAACTCACGATAAATTAAATCAACTTTATGACGAGCCCCAAAGTAAAAGTGAATATTTTCCTGGCATTTAAGTTTTTCTAATTGCTCCATTATTATTGATTTGAGAGGGGCTATTCCCGAACCCGCTCCAATCATTACCATTGTTCTTGCGGTGTCGATATGTGAATTACTTACATAAAATTTTTCGAACGGTCCAATCGCTTCGATACTTTCGCCAGGCAGCATATTGCAGATGTAATTTGAGCCAAAACCAGGCAGTAAATTTGCTCTAGGTGCCGGCTGCATCTTGATTAAAAAAGTTAATTCATTTGTATGCGAATCATAATTTGCCAAAGAATAGCAACGGTTAATCGCAGTGTGATTATAATTAAGCCTTTTAATGTGTTCCCAATATGTTTGAAATTCATCAGGAATAATCGACGGCACTGAACTACCATGCGCAGCAGGAATATTAAACTGCATATAGGCGCCGGCTCTAAATTTTAGTGGATTTTCACTGTTAACTTTAAAACGTAGCTCTTTTATAAAAGGGCTCAGAAATATTGAATGTGTCAATATTAAGTTATGTTTCTCCGCTTTATGAGCCAATAATTCAACTTCTTTGACTTCATTGCTGTGATGTTGACAGGCGAGCCGGTGTCCCGCATCAATTTCGGTCTGAGACAATAATACGCGCTCTGCAGAATTAGGTGTTAGGGCTGGATTTAACTTAACCTTACACTGTCCACATGTGCCTCCACCTCCACAAGTAGATGGAATAAGAATGTCATGGGCATTTAAACCTTCCATTAAATTTTGATGACTAGAAATCTTTAAATTACCAACAGGTTCACTCATTTGTTTTTTAATAAATACAGGGTGTTTTTTGGCTAAAAAGCTCAGTCTGTAGTTGCCTCCAAACGCCAATTGAATGGTCCAAATAAAGCCAGATAGACAAAGCCATAAAGTTATAAATGCGAACAAGATAATGTGCCAACTATTGAAGCCGCCAACGCCGTTATAATCCATAAAATGCAGCATATAGAAGAAGTCAGCAAAACGTTTGTCGTCATCACTATGAGAGATTAATTCTCCAGTACGAGCATCAACATACACACTTGTATTGACCTTATCGGCGAAGTTAACTTGCCAGACTTGGTTTTTCTCTCTTGGCAAGTCGTCTATTGGGGGAGTCAACTTTGTTGCTGATAGGAGTTCACCTGGACCATTATATGAGCGAGAGGCGATATGGCTAGCTAACTCGGCGTCAATTAATTTTGGTTGGCCTGTATAAGCATCGATAAGAGTATAATCACTTTCAAAATGCCGCCTCAATCCTTTGTGGTGAGTTAACAAGTAGTATGGCTTATCTTGCAAAGATATAAGCTTAATTGATTGAGTGGGGCGTGGGACCGGGCTGCTACTGGTACGCACATTATCTAAAATGTCCTGTGGATATAAAAGTTTAGATTGATTAGATTGATAGGTTGTAAGAGGACTTGCCACAGGCGATATTTTATTTTGATATTGGTCGCCACGAACTTTACTCACGTCCATAATATTAAAATAAAAACCACTCAGTAACCAAATTAGTAACTGTATCCCGACTAATACGGAGGTCCATTTATGTATTGATTTGATAAACTGCATACTCACGCCTCCTTTGCTTTACGCAGTACAGTGTAATAACTTAATCCTAATCCCAATAAACAGGCGCCAATACTGAATAGGGTTAGCCAGAAAAGCAGCCAGTTATCGCGTTCACGATTATTGTAATCCGCTAAGTGGAATCGAAACATCCAGTCGAATATTCGCCAAAAGTTATGACGATAACGAACTAATTTTCCGGATTCTGCAGAGATATAGATTGATGGGCTGCTAAAGGCATCATAATCAATACGATATGCCGGTAAAAACTTTTCATTTAAACCATATGGTGGATTTTCAGTAATTAAATTAATTTCTTTTACAGCTGATGTACCACTGTAATAATAATTAGAGATTTCTATGGCCCGCTTTTTATCAAATGGTGCCAAGCGTTCACCAGTTCGCGCACTAAGTAATAACTCTTGACCATCGTTAGACACATGATAGACGGTTTGTTCAGCTAAGGTCGCTAGTTCAATTTCGGTTGCGTTTGGGTAGTCAACCAATATGTCAGTTAAGCTATATTTTACATCTTGAGAATTGATGTTTGGTTGATGGTCTGCGATCAAGTTGTTGCCATGGATATAGTTTAGGTCGATAACTACCATATAAGCGCCAGTGACCGACCATATGACAAACTGAATACCTAAAAACAGCATCATCCATTTATGATACTTGCGGATCTTATTTACAAACTTCATCGACTCTAACCTTCAACTCTAATGTCTTAAATAGGAGATGCCCTATCACTTTTTACGCTCCGTTTGAGCGTCTGTAGTCAGTACGACGGCATTATTGAATTTTTATCCTGAATTATTCAAATATTGGATCTCTTTTTTGACTCAATTAAACATCTTTTATATGTCTTTTTGAAAAAAAAGAATAAATTACAGACACTTAGACTGTTTGAGGTTGACTGTGAATGGCTGCTTTTTTTACCTTGCAGAGCTGAAAGTGGCAGTCAAACTGGCTTTTTAAACCCAGATTGTAAAGCGTGGGAATTGTTATTCTTTCTGGAATTAAGATATATTGTTTGGCGTTTAACGGTGTTTTTCAACCGAGTTGTCCAAAAAAACTGTTTTAAGCAACCGCCGTATTACGCTTAATTTCCTCA